>NZ_JAHBGE010000037.1 GCF_018390635.1 Ancylobacter lacus
TTCCATATCATCGACCCGCGAAATTTCCGGGTTTTGATGTAGGCCGAGTATATCTATTATTAATTCACAAAGATCAAAGATTCGCAACGTTCTCGTAGATAATCCTAGCCGACAATCGCGAAGGCGTCCCGCTTGCGGCCGTTCGCGCTGGCGACGGGACGGTGGCCGATCCATTGGACATGCCGCGCCAGCGTCGAGCCCGCGAGGTCGACATCGCCCCGGCGGAGCGCCGCGAGGATGGCGCGGTGATCATGGTCGGTTCGCGCCTCCCAGTCCGAGCGCCAGGCGGAGAACAGAAAGCGGGCGCTCGCGGCATGGAGATCGTCAATCGCCGCGAGCAGGCGCGGCATGCCGCAGGGAGCGACGATCAGCCGGTGAAAGCGCCGGTTGGCCTCCTCCCAACTGCGCACATCGCGGGAATTGTCGCCCGCGCGGGTCGCCTCCTCCGCCGCGTTTAGGATGGCCGGCGTGAGGTGCGGCGCGGCATGGCGCAGGGCGAGCACTTCGAGAGCCGCACGCATCTCGGCGACTTCCTTGACCTCCGCGAGGTCGAAGGCGGCAACCCTTACGCCGCGACGCGGCTCGCTGACCGCGAGGCCCTGCGCTTCGAGCCGGCGGAATGCCTCGCGCACCGGCACGTGGCTGGCGCCGAACTCCTCGGCAATATGATCCTGACGCAACCGGGAACCCGGTTCGATGTCACCGGCGATGATACGGTCGGCCAGGGCACGGCTGATGCGGGCGGCCAGGGTCTCTTCGGATTTCGCGCTCATCTTTTATAGATAATTTGATGCGCGCGGCGTGTCGAGCCTCTGCCCGCGGCGGCCGCGAGGCGCGGACGTTCACGCGTGTCGGCGCGGTGCGGCGACCGCCACCGGCCTCACGCGGCGCCGGGCTCGTGCGTCTCGTGACGCGCGGGTGACGGCGCGAGAGAGACGTCAGGCGTCAGGGTCGAAATGAAGCGTCGCGTCCGTGCCTGCCGCGGCGTGGTGAACAGTTCGGCCGACGCACCCGCTTCAACGACCTCGCCCGCGTCCAGCATGATCGCCTCGTGGGCGACGCTGGCCGCCAGGCGCAGATCATGGGTTGCGATCATCATCGTCGTACCTTCGCGGGCGAGCCGGGCGAGCACGTCGACCACCTCCTGCGCCAGCTCCGGGTCGAGCGCCGAGGTCGGCTCGTCGCAGAGCAGCACGCGCGGCGAGGAGGCGAGCGCGCGGGCAATGGCCACACGCTGCTGCTGGCCGCCGGAGAGCTGGAGCGGCCACGCTTCGGCCTTGTGGGCGAGCCCCACCTTGTCCAGCAGCTCGAGCGCGCGAGCGCGGGCCTTCGGCGCCGGCCATTTCTGCACCACGAGCAGACTTTCCATGACATTGCCCAGCGCCGTGCGGTGCGGGAAGAGCTGGAAATTCTGAAACACCATGCCGGTCTGCCGGCGGATGCGGCGGACCGCGTCGCGCGCCGGCGGCCGGCCGGTGAAGTCGAGCACCTCCCCGCCAAGGGTCAGCCGGCCCGCCTCCGGTATCTCCAGAAGGTTGACGCAGCGCAGCAGCGTGCTCTTGCCGGAGCCTGACGGGCCGATCAGCGCCGTCACGGTCCCTTCGGCGACGCTGACGCTCACCCGCTTCAGCACGGCAAGGCCGCCGAAGCTCTTCTCGATCGCGCTCAGATGGATCATGTGGCGGACTCCAGGGCGCCGGCGGACCGGGCGAAGCGCAGCTCCAGCCGCTCCTGCAGGATCGAGAGCACCGAACTCAACGCGAGGTAGATCAGCGCGGCTTCGATGTAGATGATGAGCGGCTCATAACTCACCGAGACGATGCGCTGCGCCTGCTGGAACAGCTCGGGCACGGTAATGGCGGCGGCGAGCGAGGTGTCCTTCACCAGCGATATGAAGGTGTTGGACAGAGGCGGCACAGCGACCCGCATCGCCTGGGGCAGCACGGTACGGCGCAGCGCCTGCGACCAGTTCATGCCGATGGAGTAGCTCGCCTCCCACTGCCCCCTGGGGATCGAGGCGATGACCGCGCGGACGATCTCCGAGCTGTAGGCCCCGACATTGATGGTAAAGCCGATCAGCGCCGCCGGGAATGCGTCCAGCAGGATCCCGGCGCTGGGCAGGCCGTAGAAGATCACGAAGAGCTGCACCAGCAGCGGCGTGCCCCGGATGATCCAGACATAAAAACGCGCGAGGGCGACCAGCGGCGCCGGCCCGTAGAGCCTCGCCAGCGCGGTCAGAAAGCCCAGCGTCAGTCCGAAGACGAAGGACAGCAGCGTGAGCGGCACGGTGAAGATGAGGGCGGCCCAGAGCAGCGGGCCGAGCGATTGCAACATCAGGTCGAGCCAGTGAGGCACGCGATCCTCCGCACGGAAGCCGGCGCGGATGCCCGCGCTTGAAAACCGACCCGCCGGGGCCGGTCCGCAACAGGATAGGGCGACGGACGCTCCCGCCCATGTGCCGGGGCGGGAGCGCACCCGCCCTTACTTCGAGACGTCGGCACCGAAATAGGTGTCGGCGATCCGGGCATAGGTGCCGTCCGCCTTGATCTCATCGAGCGCCTTGTTGATGGCGGCGACAAGCTCGGGATTGCCCTTGCGCACGATGACGCCGGAATACTCCGCGTCCTTCTGCTCGGCGACGATCTTCACCGCCGCGTCCGGCTTGTGCTTCTTGAAGTCGAGGAAGGACAGGCTGTCATTGATGGTGGCATCGGCCCGGCCGTTCAGAACAAGCTGGATCGACTGGTCGAAGCCGTCGGTACCGACAAGGCTCGCGCCATACTGCTCGGCCAGCTTGCCGAAATTGCTGGTGAGCGACTGCGCGGCCTTCTTGCCCTTGAGGGCGTCAAAGGACGTGATGGCGTCGTTGCCGTCCTTGACGATCAGCACCGCCTTCGAGGCGATGTAAGGCTGCGAGAAGTCGTACTTCGCCTTGCGGGCCTCGGTGATGCCGACCTGATTGATGACGGCATCATAGCGGCCGGCATCCAGCCCGGCGATCAGCCCGTCCCACTTGCCTTCGAGAAACGCGGCCTTGACGCCCAGCTTGCCGGCAATGGCCTGGCCAATCTCGACATCGAAGCCGACCAGCTTGTTCGCCGTGTCGTGGAAGGTGAAGGGTGGATAGGTGCCTTCCGTGCCGATCTTGATGACACCCGCCTGCTTGATCGTCGCGAGATCGTCGGCGCGGGCACTGTGGGGCGCGGTCAACTGGATCGCCGCGGCGATGCCGGCGGCGAGGATGATCGTGGCGAACTTCATGTAATGTCTCCCCGGCAGATCCTGCCGCACTGCGGGCGATCCGGTGACGGCATGTCCATGCCGGCCGCCCTTGGCCATCCAGAAAAACTGGGAGCAGTCGGCCACGCTGCAAACCCGGGGACGACACATTCGCACCCTCAATCACGATCTTAAAGTCTATAAATTAACTAGACAACTGGTAAATCTCATGCGACCCCTTTGCCTGGCGGGACGACGCGGAGACGTCGACCGGGAAACCGCCGGGGGCAGGAATGGTGTTTCGCAATGGCAGCGGGGAAGTGGGCGAGGAGCTCGGGGCAGCGTCCGGTGACGCCGTTTCGCCCCGGCCGGACTCCGTGCAGCCCCCCTGGAATCTCGACGCGGTTGTTGCGGGGCTGAAGCTGTCGCGGGATGTGAGCCATAACATCCGCCATCGGG
>NZ_JAHBGE010000038.1 GCF_018390635.1 Ancylobacter lacus
GACGGATGAGCCAAGAATTCCAGATGATAGGATTTTTGTCTAGGATTATTTTCTGGCATGACGCTTGTCCGGCGTCATGGCGCAGGCGGCCGCCGCCGGGCCGGGAGCTGGCGCTCACGCCGTCCCGTAGCGATGCGGACGGTCAAGGGCCGGGCGCGCACGAGCGACGCCCGGCGGGTCGCCCGCGCCGGTTCAGCCGATGCCGTGGCGGGCGAGGACCTCGCGCACCTTGTCGACCAGCTCCGTCTCGGGGCAGGAGAACTGCGCCGGGCGGGCCTCGCGCCATGCGGCATTGTCGGTGATGGCCTCGGCGGCGCGGGCGCCCTCGATCAGGTCCTTGATCTGGACCTCGCCGGCCTCGCGCTCGTTCGAGCCCTGGATGACGACGCAGGGGCTGTTGCGCCTGTCGGCGTATTTCATCTGGTTGCCGATGTTCTTGGGGTTGCCCAGATACATCTCGGCCCGGATGCCGGCGCTGCGTAGCCGGCTTGTCATTTTCATGTAGTCGGCAACGCGGTCGCGGTCCATCACCAGCACCACGACCGGGCCGAAGCTCGTCGCCGCCCCGTCCCTGAGATAGCCCAGCGCCGAGGCGAGGCGGGAGACGCCGATGGAGAAGCCGGTGGCCGGCACCGGCTCCGAGCGGAAGCGGCCCACCAGCCCGTCATAGCGCCCGCCGCCGCCCACCGAGCCGAACCGCACCGGGCGGCCCTTCTCGTCGGTCACCTCGAAGGTCAGTTCGGCCTCGAACACCGGGCCGGTGTAGTATTCGAGCCCGCGCACGACCGAGGGGTCGATCTTCACCCGTTCGCCATAGCCGGCGGCTTCCACCAGCGCGCCGATCTCGGCGAGTTCGCCGGCACCCGCGGCAAAGGCCGCGTTGTCGATGCCGGTCGCGCCGCCGGGACGCAGCATCGAGAGCACCACATCGCTCTGCGCCTCATCCAGCCCGGCGCCCTTGGTGAAGTCGCCGCTCTTGGCCTCCGGGTTCTCCCAGCGGCCGGGGCCGAGCAGGTCGCGCACGCCCGCGGCGCCCACCTTGTCGAACTTGTCGATCGCCCGCAGCACGGTGAGCCGGCGGCCGGCATTCGCCTCGCCGCCGAGGCCGATCGCCTCCAGCACGCCGTCCAGAACCTTGCGGTTGTTGACCTTGATGACGTACTTGCCGGCAAGGCCGAGCGCGTCCAGCGTGTCGGCCATCATCATGCAGATCTCGGCGTCGGCGGCCACCGTGGGGGCGCCCACCGTGTCGGCGTCGAACTGCATGAACTGGCGGAAGCGGCCGGGGCCGGGCTTCTCGTTGCGGAACACCCAGCCCGCGCGGTAGCTGCGGAAGGGCTTGGGCAGCGCGTCGAAATGCTCCGCCACATGGCGGGCCAGCGGCGCGGTGAGGTCGTAGCGCAGCGAGAGCCACTGCTCGTCGTCGTCCTGGAACGAGAACACCCCCTCGTTCGGCCGGTCCTGGTCCGGCAGGAACTTGCCGAGCGCGTCGGTGTATTCGATGAACGGGGTCTCCAGCGCCTCGAAGCCGTAGCGCTCATAGACCTGCCGGATGGTCTCGAGCATCTCGCGGGTGGCGGCGAGGTCGCCGGCGCCGCGGTCGGCAAGGCCGCGCGGCAGGCGGGCCTTGAGCTTGCTGGATTTTTCCTTGGCCATGGTCGGCGCCGTTCCTCGAAAGCGTGTCCGGCGCGGTTTAGAGGAGGCGGGCCGCAACGGCAATGGGCACGGCCCGCCTGCAGGCGGGCCGAAAGCCCTAGGGTCGAAGCCCCGCCTGCAGGCGGGCTTCGATGGCCTCCAGCACCGGCCTGAGATCGGCGATGGTGTCGATCACGAAATGCGCCCCGGCCCGGGCGAGCCGGTCGGTGGCGGCGGTGCGCAGCGCGGCGCGCTCGTCCGCGGCGAGGCGGTCAAGTTCCGCCTTGGAGAGCCCGGCCGCATTGCCGGAGAGCGCGAGCCCCACCGTCCAGGTGCCGGCGGCGAGGCCCTCGGCGATGCCGGGCTCGGTGTCGTCGATCTTCACGCAGGCGGCGGGCGGCCACACCCCGAGATCGGCGAAGGTGCGGTACATCATCAGCGGCGAGGGCCGGCCGGCGGCGAGGTCGCCGGCGCACACCACATTGTCCGGGGCATAGCCCGCCGCCGCCGCCAGCGGCATCAGCCGCTCCATGATCGGCCGGGTATAGCCGGTGGTGGAGCCGATCTTCAGGCCCTGGCCGCGGGCGAAGGCCACCACGTCGAGCAGGCCGGGAATGAGGTCGGCGTGGTGCTCGATGACCTCGACGTTCAGCGGCTCGAAGATGGCGAGCACCCGGTCGACATCGGCCTCGGTCGGCGCGGCGCCGTTGGCGGCCTGCCAGCGCGCGGCGATGGCCGGGCTGTAGAGCAGCGCGCTGACATGGTCGCGCTTGGGCAGGCCCATCGGCCCGCGCGCCTCGGCGATGGAGATCGTCACCCCCACCCGGGCGAAGGCCTCGACGAAGGCGCCCATCGGCGCGCGCGAGCCGAAATCGACGGCCGTGCCGGCCCAGTCCAGAATCAGCGCCTTCAAGGCCATGCGGGGTCCCCTCTCGCGGGTGGCAGTCAGCTCAGTCGAACAGCTCGGCAACCGCCTCCTCGGCGATGGCGAAGCCGGTGGAGGCGCCGGTGCCGCTGGTCACCACCACGAGGCGGATGGCGGGGTCGGGCCGGTCGATGAAGGCGAGCCGGTCGGGCGCGGAGGCATAGGTGCCGATCCAGCGCTCCACCACCCGGGGGGCGCCGCCGAACAGGGCGCGGTATTCGTCGAGGATCAGCTCGTCCACCGCCTCGGGGGCGAAGGGGTCGGGCGTCGCGTCGTAATGGTGGCTGTCGCCCACCACCAGCGAGCCGTCGGCCGACTGCACCACGATGAGGTGGACGCCATGGGCGAGGTGCTCGGCCTGCTCCGCCGCCAGCCGCGCCTTCAGCGCCGCCGCCTCCGGCAGCTCGGCATAGCCGAGATAGCGGCCGAGCGAGAGATCGGTCATCACCGAGCCGGGCAGCCGGCCCAGCGCGGGGTCGGCCACCCGCAGCATGTGCAGCTTGCAGCGGGTGAGGCCGTAGAGGGCGAAGCGGTCTTCGAGCAGGGTGTGGTAGTCGTCGCCCGGCGCCACCACGATGCGCGCGGCGTGGATCGGGCCGGCCGAGGTGTCGACCCGGCCCGGCTCCACCCCGGTGACGGCGGTGAGGCGGCGGAAGGCGATGCCCTGCCCCGCCAGCCAGGCGGCGAGCTTCGGGATGGCCTCGCGCGATTCCACCCGGAGGTCGTGCGGGCTCCACAGCGCGCCGGACAGCGCCCCGGTCAGCGCCGGCAGCCGGGCGCGGGCCTCGTCCGGGGTGAGAAGGGCGCAGCCCTCGCCCATCTCGGTGGCCATGAAGGCCTCGAGCACCGGCACCGCCTCGGGCCGGCGCACCGCGACCAGAAGGCCGCGATGCACCACCTCGATGCCGGCCTGCGGCGCGATCTCGGCCCAGATGTCGCGCGAGCGCATCGCCCGGCGCCAGCATTCGCCGCGCTGCTGGCCGGTGACGGTGACGAAGCCGAAATTGCGCACGGAGGCGCCGTTGGCGCGGGCGTCGCGGTCGATGACGATGGTCTTCAGCCCGCGCCGCCGGGCGGCAAGGGCATGGCCGAGCCCGACGACGCCCGCGCCGACGATGGCGAGATCGTACTGCTCGGTCATGGCGGGCTCCGCGGCGGGGGCCGGCGCGGGCAGCGGCCGGCGGGGGATGGTGGCCCCGCTCATAGCCGCTTCGGCCGCGCGGGGCCAGCACGACCTTTGCCGCACCGGCGGGACGATCCGTCACGCCGGCGGCCGTCCCGTCCCGGCGGGGCCGACCCATGACCGGGCGGTTCCGGGGGAACGGGAACGGCCCGGCGGCGCCTCACCCCTTCAGCGCGGCGGCCAGCACGGCGGCGAGCGGGGTTGTGGAGCGGCCGATCAGGCGGCTCAGCGTGTGGCTGTCGTCGAACAGCCCGCCCCTGGCGGCGCCGGCGTCGGACGTCGCCAGCAGGTCGGCGAGGCCTTCCGGCAGGCCGACGCTGACGAGGAAGGCGCGGTATTCGGCTTCCAGCAGGTCGCGGTACACCACGCTCTTGCCGGCGGCGGCGGAGAGCGCGGCGGCCCAGCCGGCCATCGTGAAGGCCTCGTCGCCCGCCAGCTCATAGACCTTGCCGGCGTGGCCCTCGCCCGCCAGCACCACGGCGGCAGCCTCGGCATAGTCGGCGCGGGCGGCGGCGGCGATGCGGCCCTCCCCGGCCGCGCCGGCCACCGCGCCATGCTCCAGCGCGGAGGGGATGAAGCCGTTGTAGTTTTCGAGGTACCAGCCGTTGCGCAGCAGCACATGCGGCAGGCCGGAGGCGGCGAGCATCGCCTCGGTCTCGACATGCTCGGCCTTCAGCGGCAGCGGCGAGGCGGGGCCGCCGAGCAGGCTGGTATAGGCCACCAGCCCGACCCCCGCCGCCTTGGCCGCGGCGGTGACATTGGCGTGCTGCGGCGCGCGGGCGCCGACCGCGCTGGAGGAGATCAGCAGCAGCCGGTCGATACCGGCGAAGGCGGCCTCCAGCGTCGCCGGCTTCTCATAATCGGCCACGCGCAGCTCGACGCCGAGCGCGGCGAGATCGGCCGCCGCCGCGACATCGCGCACGCCGGCGACGATGCGGGAGGGATCGACCTTCGCGGCCAGCGCGGCCAGCACCAGCCGGCCAAGCTGGCCGTTGGCGCCGGTGACGAAGAGACGGGGTTGGGCGGTCATGGTGGGCTCCTTCAGGGTCTCAAAATCGGTGTTGGTCTAGAATAGAGACCGCCGCGGAGACCCGGAAGGAGGCAGGATTTTATCGGATGGTTACGTGTAGGGAACTGGGGGGAGGGATTCTGGCTGCGCATTAGGAACCGACGGACAGCCTGAGAGCCACCTGTGCCACGAGCGGAAGCTCGCCGCGCTGGGGGCAGACGTTTGTTTCGGGATGGGAAGGGGACAGTCCGGTAGCGAGTTGGTCACGTCAGCTAGGTGCGAGAAGCGGATATTGGGTGATGATGCCCATCGAACGCTGAAAAAACTTTGGGGCAAACTTCGAACGGCCTGACTGTCCAGGAGCGGGAAGAAAGAAGACTCAGGTCTTGTCAGACGCCAAACACATCCATGTGCAGCTTTTTATAGATAGCCATATCGGGCTTGATCAGCTTCGCTAGCGTATTACGTGCAAACGCGCCAGCGTCGTTGCCCACCTGCGTGAGCGATAGAATTCTCTTGGCACTGACATAGATGGTGCCTGAGGTCTTCTTAATATCGTCCGCGGGATAGCCCTGGTTCACCACGTTGGTGATAGCAGCAGCCTTGGCTGCGAGCACGTCCGCTGTCTTCTCGGACTTCTCTACAGAGTTGCACAGAGCTGTCAACACCTCGTCATCGTAGAGGTATGCCTCTATATGCCGGAGGCTCAGAACATTAATGCCATTGCTCTTAAAAGCGACGACTTCACTTTGGCTATGGTCGTCCCGGTCAATTAAGCGAATGATTTTCATTCCGGAGGCCAGCTTCGGAAGCACGGTCGCCAATCCTATGAAATCGTTCTGCACTTCCTTCGAATTTCCGGCAGAAATGAAGGTGGTGTCGGCCATCTCGTTGCCAAAGATCGTTTCGTAGATACGAGCATCGCTCTCGGTGTTCTTTCCTGCTACCGAGCCTGTCGGATTGCCTTCACATATTACTACTTACTTTGGCGCCACCAACGCAGTGAGATCGTCGAGCGCGACGTGCATCACCCCCTCCCAGAAGGCCCTAGTAGGCTTGCTGGGGGTGAGCGTGACCACCTGATCGAAGTCGTGGCCACTGAAATTTATGAAGGACACCGACGCTGGGTCGACATCGTACATCTCGCGCGCCTTCCGCATCATCCCGATCGAGTGTGACGCGATCCAGAGCTGAGATTCGCTAGGAAGTAACCCGACGATTTCGCCAAGCAGTGCGCCTTGGAGCCGAGCATTCATGTGGGCTTCCGGCTCATCTATACAGTATATCGCATTCGGGTAACTCCTCTTCTTGACCACTAAATCGAGGATTAGGTCGAAGGAAGCCTTCTCACCACTGGAGAGGTTTTTATAGTCGAAACCCTTTGAGGCGCCCTTGTCGAAATGAAAGGAGCCTTGGTCGAGAGGATTGCCGATGCCGACGAAGGATAAATCGGGAAACAACCGTTTGAGGGGCGACCTAACTTCGCCGATCAGCTTTTCGCGAAAGTCACCTATAGTCGTCTTTGCCGACTCGTTGACGAATACGTCCTCCATTGCTTGGGAGGCGAGGCGCTGGTAGTTGGTGCTGACCGTGGCATCGGGCTCAATAAGCCGGCTTAGACTCAGGCGCTCGAGAATGGCTCCTTGCCGAGTGAGGGCATGGGTAGTAAATTCATGGTCGTTCCTGTATGCTGTTCGAATGTAGACGTTTCCTGGGGCGAATCTTTTGTTGGCGTCGGTTGTGACGGAAATCCTGTCATTAATATTGCGGATAGTATCCTCCGGCCGATTGTAATATTTAGTATCGCCGCTCCAGCCGTATCGCGTATCCAAGCGGTAACGTAGAAGCAGAGCGTCGAAGAGCGACGACTTGCCTGATCCATTCGGGCCGGCGAGCACCACCAGCTTCGCGGTTGGTGGAATATCCAGAATGGTTAAATCGGCGAACCGGCGGAACTGGGTGATATGGATGTTGAGCAAACGCACGGCGAAGCCCCCAGGAATCAATCCGAGGAATAGAGCCAAAATTACAGTTGTTGACTAGGTTGTCCCCGCAGCCTTAACGTGTAATTTTCGCGGCGAACGCCCGTGCCGGTGTGATGGAGTCCCTTCGGGCTACAATCCGCCATCAATCGTGACTCCAAAACGGCTGTTCGTACGGCAACCTAACGCGGCAAGTCTGCGCGTAACACATCCCAGCCGCCAGCCCCTACCCCCCTCAACTCAGCACCACCACCCGGCTCCCCACCGGCACCCGGCCGTACAGGTCGATGATGTCCTGGTTCATGAAGCGCACGCAGCCGGAGGAGACCATGGTGCCGATGGTCTGCGGCTCGGTGGTGCCGTGCAGGCGGTAATAGGTGTCGCGGCCGTCGCGGTAGAGGTAGAGCGCGCGGGCGCCGAGCGGGTTGGCGGGGCCGCCGGGCATGCCGCCGGCATAGGGGCCGTAGCGCTCCGGCTCGCGGCGGATCATGTCCGGCGTCGGGGTCCAGCGCGGCCACGCCGCCTTGCGGGCGATGGTGGCGGTGCCCTTGAAGTTGAACGCCTCCTCCCGCCCGACGCCGACGCCGTAGCGGATGGCCCGGCCGTGCTCGCCGACGAGATAGGCGTAGCGCTCGCGGACATCGACCACGACGGTGCCGGCGGGCTCGCGGGTGGGATAGTCCACCTCGCGCCGCAGGAAGCGCGGGTCGACCTCGCTGAGGTCGATGGCCGGCACCGGGAAGGGCTCGGTGGTGATCGCGCCATACATGACGGAATAGGGGTTGAGCAGGCTCGGCCCCGCCGTGTCCGGCGGGCGGGAGGTCACGCACCCCGCCAGCAGGAAGGGCGTTCCGAGCACCAGGCTGCGCCGTCCGATCACATGAACCTCCAAATCCGCGAATGCGCCAAGGCGCGGTGATAGCGAGAGGATTCGCCGCCACGGCCCAACGTTTCCGTGATCGCGGGACGCGGCGCCCCACCTGATGCGGCGGCGCAACAGCCGGACTACTCCCCCACCGCTGCGGCCTCCGCCCGGTCCCTCTCCAACCCCCGGGCCCACCGGCGGGGCCGCCCCGGCCGTTGCCTTTGCCCCGCCGCGGTGCTCTGCTCGCGCCCTTTCCGCCCCTCTTCCGCGAACAGGCCCATGACCCGCGAGCTGCGCTCCCTCTACCCCCCGATCGAGCCCTATGAGTCCGGCTGGCTGGAGGTCGGCGACGGCCATTCCGTCTATTACGAGCGCTGCGGCACGCCGGGCGCCAAGCCGGCGGTGTTCCTGCATGGCGGCCCCGGCGCCGGCTGCTCGCCGGTGCACCGCTCGCTGTTCGACCCCGCGCGCTACGACGTGCTGCTGTTCGACCAGCGCGGCTGCGGCCGCTCGAAACCCTATGCCGACCTCACCGCCAACACCACCTGGCACCTCGTGGCCGATATCGAGCGGCTGCGGGAGCTGGCCGGCGTCGAGAAATGGCTGGTGTTCGGCGGCTCCTGGGGCTCGACGCTGGCGCTGGCCTACAGCGAGACCCACCCCGAGCGGGTCAGCGAGCTGGTGGTGCGCGGGGTCTACACCGTCACCCGCGCCGAACTCGACTGGTACTACCGCTTCGGCGTCTCCGAGATGTTTCCCGACAAGTGGGAGCGTTTCCTCGCCCCCATCCCGGAGGCCGAACGCGGCGACCTCATCGCCGCCTATCGCCGCCGGCTGGTCGGCGAGGACGAGGCGGCGAAGCTGGAGGCCGCGCTCGCCTGGACGCTGTGGGAGGGCGAGACCATCACCCTGCTGCCCGACGCCGGCTTCACCGCCCACCATTCCGACGCGCATTACGCGCTCGCCTTCGCGCGGATCGAGAACCACTATTTCACCCATGGCTGCTGGCTGGAGGAGCGCCAGCTCCTCGACAAGGCCAGCCGGCTCGCCGGCATTCCCGGCGCCATCGTCCATGGCCGCTACGACATGCCGTGCCCGGCGCGCTACGCCTGGGAACTGCACAAGGCCTGGCCGGACGCCAGCTTCGAGCTGATCGAGGGGGCGGGCCACGCCTTCAGCGAGCCGGGCATCCGCGACGCGCTGGTCCGCGCGACCGACCGTTTCGCCGGGGGGTAGCGGCGCGGCAGGCAGCCGGCCCTCGCCATGGGCCGCGCGGCCGCCGCGAGGGAACCGAAGCTCGGCGCGCGCCCCGGCCGTGCGGCCGGGCGCGGCGGCGCCGTGAGCGCGGCGAAGGCGAATGGCTTCAGGGCGTGGCGTGGGCGGCCGGCGGCAGGGCGGCCGAGGCCTCGGCCTTGCGCTGGGGCAGGCCCGCGGCGGCGAGGTCGGCCCGCACCCGGCGGGCGATGGCGGGATCGGGGAAGAAGCGCGCCACCATCAGCTCGGTCTCGTTGGCCCAGGCCGGGGCCAGCGCCACCAGCTTGTGCAGGTCGCCCGCCGCGCCCTCGTCGTCGCCGGCGAGGTGGCTGGCGAGCGCGCGGGCCAGCAGGCCGGGCGCGTAGCCCTCGCCCATCAGATGGTCCGCCGCGGCGGTGGCGGCGGCGATGTCGCCGCGCAGATAGGCCGCGATCACCCGGTTGTAGTCCACCGAGGGCGGCATGCCCGGCGCGATCATCCGCACCGAGGCCAGCATCGCCTCGCCGCGCTCCTGCTCGCCATAGGCGATCAGGCGGCCGCCGACATCGGCCATGATGTCGACGTCATAGGGGTTCAGCTCCAGCGCCGCCTCGCCGGCGGCGATCGCCGGCCCGCGCTCGCCGCGGAAGAAATGCACGTCCATCAGCACGCGCCGGGCATAGGCGCTGGTCGGCGCCAGCTCCACCGCCTGCTCGGCGGCGGCGAGCGCGCGGTTGAGCGCGGGGGCGTCGGTGCGGGGATTCACGCCGTTGCGCATCTCGTCGAGATAGAGCTCGGCGAGCAGCGCATTGCCCACCGCAAAGCCGGTGTCGCCGGCCACCGCCGCCTCCAGGCACTCGCGCGCCCGGCGGTGTTCGGCCGGCAGATAGGAGCGCCAGTAGCCATAGGCCATCAGCACGCAGCCATAGGGCCCGGCCTGCTCCAGCGGCGCGCCGGCCGCGGCGATGCGGGCGCGGGCGCGGGCCTGGATGATGCCATAGGGCTCCGCCACCGCCGCCATGATGTCGCGCACCAGCGCCACCTCGGTCAGGGTCGGGTCGTTGCCGCGCCGCAGGCTCTCGAACTCGCGCGACCAGACGATGGTGCCGTCGCACACATCGGCGAGCCGCAGCAGCACGGCGACGCTGCCGTCCTCGTGATTCTCCACCATGCCGCCGAGCGAGAAGGCGGCGGACAGCCGGCCGCCGCCGCTGCAATCCGCCGAGGGCCGCACCTCCGGCGTCGCCAGCACGTCGAGCAGGTCGAACCGCGCCAGTGCGTCGCGCACCCGCATCTCGATCGCCCGGGGATCGAACTCGCCGGCCGCCGGCGCGGCGGTGGCGGTGGTGACGACGGGGGCCGCGCCCATGGAGGCGAAGGTGCCGGCGGTCTCGAAGGGCCGCACCTCGATCATCGGAATGCCGAGCCGGTTGGTGCGCTCCTGCAGCCGCGGGGCGCCCGCCAGCAGCGCCTGCCAGCCGGAGGGATCCACCATCTGCAGCAGCCCGCCCAGCGCGACGACGAGCACCAGCACCGCCACGAGGCCGAGCATCCAGCGCCGCGAGGCCCGGTCGGCCGGCGCCGCCGCGAGGAGGTCTCCCGTCTCGGTGTCACCCGGGCCGGTACCGGGGAGCCCCATGGCGGAAAGCCCGAGCCCGGCCGGGCTGGCCGGGCCGGCGCTGCCGCCGCCCGCCGCGGCGCCGTCCGGCGACGCCAGCCCGGGCACCGCCAGCCCGGCCGGAAGGCCCGCCGGCGCGGGCGGCGGGGCGCCCGGGCCCTCGCCCGGGGCCAGCGGGGCGGCCTCGGACCGGCGCTCCACGAACTGGGGAACGTAGCTGCCGCGCGGAATGACCAGCACGATGTCGTCGGTGGCGCCGGTGCCGGCGTAATAGCGCTCCAGAGCGCGGCGCAGCCGGGTGGCCTCCACCCGCACGATGGGGTCGGTCTGCGGGTCGAAGGAAGCGTCGCGCCCCAGCGCCTCGACCGCGATGGTGTAGCCCTTGATGGCGTCCTGCCGGCCCTCCAGCGTCGCCTCGACCACGAAGCGCAGGATGTTGGAGAGCTGCGGCGAGGAGCGCAGCTCATCCGCCTCCAGCACGCGGGCCAGCGCGTCCCGCACCGCCTGCGGCGCGAGCGTGGGGGCGACCCGCCCGGGATCGCTCCCGGTGGCGTCCGCCATCAACCGCTGTTCGACTGCATCAGCGTCGGCCACGCACGTTTCCTGACTGCATCCCTAAGGCCGCCGCCGAAGCGGCATAGCGGCACCATAAACCATGACCTTAGGTGAATGTAGCATGGTTGGGGCGACTTGATGGCACGCCAACGGCTTCGGCCTCCAATCTCGGGGTTTCCGCACGGGAAAAACACACGCCTAGAAGCGAAAGTGATCACATCATCACTTTTTCTCGTGTGCCCTCTGTTGGTACCCTATTGTACATGATCCCCGCGGGCTTGGAGCCTGCCCGCCACCCGACCCCCGGAGACCTTCATGTCCCTCGCTTACGACATCGACACCGTCGCGGACGCCGCCCCGAACGACCTCGAAGCCTTCTGGATGGGCTTCACCGCGAATCGGGCGTTCAAGCGCCGCCCCCGCATGGTGTCGCGGGCCAAGGACATGCACTACTACACGCCCGAGGGCCGCGCGATTCTCGACGGTTCGGCCGGCCTGTGGTGCTCGAACGCCGGCCACAACCGCGATCCCATCGTCGCCGCCATCCAGAAGCAGGCGGCGGAGATGGATTTCGCCCCGACCTTCCAGTTCGGCCACCCGCTCGCCTTCCGCGCCGCCTCGCGCATCGCCGAGCTGGCCCCGGGCGACCTCGACCACGTGTTCTTCTGCAACTCCGGCTCGGAAGCCGGCGACACCGCGCTGAAGATCGCCCTCGCCTTCCATGCCGTCACCGGCAAGGGCACCCGCACCCGGCTGATCGGCCGCGAGCGCGGCTATCACGGCGTCGGCTTCGGCGGCATCACGGTGGGCGGCATCTCGCCGAACCGCCGCTTCTTCGGCAGCCTGCTGGCCGGCGCCGACCACCTGCCCCACACCTATGACCGGGAGAAGCAGGCCTTCTCCAAGGGCGAGCCGGAATGGGGCGCCGAGCGCGCCGAGGCGCTGGAGGGCATCGTCGCGCTGCACGACGCCCAGACCATCGCCGCCGTCATCGTCGAGCCGATGGCCGGCTCCACCGGCGGCCTGCCGGCGCCGAAGGGCTATCTGAAGCGGCTGCGCGAGATCTGCGACAAGTACGGCATCCTGCTGATCTTCGACGAGGTCATCACCGGCTTCGGCCGTCTCGGCTTCCCCTTCGCCGCCGAGCGCTACGGCGTGGTGCCGGACATGATCACCTTCGCCAAGGGCGTGACCTCCGGCGCGGTGCCGATGGGCGGCGTGATCGTGCGCAAGCACATCTACGACACCTTCATGAACGGCCCCGACCATGTGATCGAGCTGTTCCACGGCTACACCTATTCCGGCCACCCGCTGGCCTGCGCCGCCTCCATCGCGACGCTGGACCTCTACCGCGACGAGGGCCTGTTCGAGCGCGCCCGCGCGCTGGAGCCGACCTTCGCCGACGCGGTGATGACGCTGAAGGGCAAGCCCGGCATTCTCGACATCCGCACCGTCGGCCTCGTCGCCGCCTTCGACATGGCCTCCAAGCCGGAAGGCATCGGCAAGCGCGCCTATGAGGCGATGGAGAGCGCCTTCCACGACCAGGGCCTGATGTTCCGCGTGACCGGCGACACCATCGCGGTGAGCCCCCCGCTCATCATCAGCGAATCGCAGGTCGGCGAGCTGGTGGAGAAGGTCGGCAAGACCATCGACGCGGTGATGTGAGGCGCCGGCCCCGGCGGGCCGGGCCGGGCCGGCGGTGACCCCACGCCCTCCATGTCCTGACACAATGCCATCCCGGCCGGGCCACCCGCGCCGGGATGTTCGTTCAGGCGGCTATCCCTCCCGCGCCGGCGCCGGGCGCGTTTTCCCGGAGGCACCGCCCCGCCTCCACGACGGCCGCCCATTACGGCCCGCGGCCCCCTGATGGCCGCCGCGGTGCCTGGCTGCCCGGCGGGGCGCCGGCCGGCCACGGCTGTGCTATGTGCTCGCGCGATGACCGGCTTCTCCTCCCCCCTTCCCATCGACGAGGCCCTGCCCGCCCTGCAGGCGAGCCTTGCGGCGCGGCCGAACGCGGTGCTGGTGGCCCCGCCCGGCGCCGGCAAGACCACACGGGTGCCGCTCGCCCTGCTCGACGCGCCGTGGATGGCCGGCCGCCGCCTTCTGGTGCTGGAGCCGCGCCGCCTCGCCGCCCGCGCCGCGGCGGAGCGGATGGCGGCGACGCTGGGCGAGCCGGTGGGCGAAACCGTGGGGTATCGCGTGCGGTTCGGCTCGAAGATCGGCCGCCGCACCCGCATCGAGGTGGTCACCGAAGGCATCTTCACCCGCATGATCCTCGACGACCCCGAACTGAGCGGCGTCGGGGCGGTGCTGTTCGACGAGTTCCACGAGCGCAGTCTCGACGCCGATCTCGGCCTCGCCCTGGCGCTCGACGCCCAGGGTGGGCTGCGCGAGGACCTGCGCCTGCTCGCCATGTCGGCGACGCTGGACGGCGCCCGCGTCGCCCGGCTGCTGGGCGAGGCGCCGGTGATCGAGAGCGCGGGGCGGGCCTTTCCGGTGGAGACGGTCTATCTCGGCCGCGATCCCCGCGCCCCGGTGGAGCGGCAGGTGGCGGAGGCGGTGCTGCGGGCGCTCGCCGCCGAGCGCGGCTCGGTGCTCGCCTTCCTGCCCGGCGCGGCGGAAATCCGCCGCACCGAGCGGCTGCTGGCGGAGGCGCTGCGCGACCCCGCGGTCGACATCGCCCCGCTCTACGGCGCGCTGGAAGGGCGCGAGCAGGAACGCGCCATCGCCCCCGCCCCGCCGGGCCGGCGCAAGGTGGTGCTCGCCACCTCGATCGCCGAGACCAGCCTCACCATCGAGGGCGTGCGCATCGTGGTGGACAGCGGCCTCGCCCGGGTGCCGCGCTTCGAGCCGGGGGTGGGGCTCACCCGGCTGGAGACGGTGCGGGCCTCGCGCGCGGCGGCCGACCAGCGCCGCGGCCGCGCCGGGCGCACCGAGCCGGGACTGTGCTACCGGCTGTGGAGCGAGGCGGAGACCGCGAGCCTGCCGGCCTATGCGACGCCGGAAATCCTCGCCGCCGACCTCTCCCGCCTCGTGCTCGACCTCGCCGCCTGGGGCCTTGGCGACCCCGCCGGCCTCGCCTTTCTCGATCCGCCGCCGGCGCCGGCGGTGAAGGAGGCGCGCGCGCTGCTCGCCGGCCTCGGCGCGCTGGACCGCGAGGGCCGGCTGACCGATCTCGGCCGCGCCATGGCCCGGTTGCCGCTGGAACCCCGGCTGGCCCGCATGCTCATCGAGGGCGCCCGCCGCGGCGCCGGGGAAGAGGCCGCCGCCATCGCCGCGCTGGTGTCGGAGCGCGGGCTGGGCGGGGAGGACGTCGACCTCGCCCATCGGCTCGACGGCTTCCGCCGCGACCGCTCGCGCCGCGCCGAGGAGGCCCGCCGGCAGGCCGCGCGCTGGCGCGAATCGGCCGAGCGGGCGGCGGGGCCGGCCCCGCGCGGGGCCGAGCCGCCCTCGCCCGCCGGGCTGCTGGCGCTGGCCTTTCCCGACCGCATCGCCCGCGCCCGCGGCGACGGCCGCCGCTTCGTGCTGGCGAACGGGCGCGGCGCCGCCATCGACCCGGCGCTCGGGCTCGCCCGCGCCCGTTTCCTCGCCGTGGCGGAACTGGCGGGCACCGCCGATGAAGCCCGCATCCTGCTGGCGGCGGATTTCGCCGAGGACGAGCTCACGGCAGAGTTCGCCGACGCCCTCACCGAGGGGGTGGAGACCGCCTACGACCCGGCGGCCGGCGCGGTGCGGGCGCGCTTCGTGCGCCGGCTGGGCGCGCTGGTGCTGGAGGAGCGCACCGCCCGGGTCGAGCCCGGCCCGGCCACGGCGGCGGCGCTGGCGCGCGGGGCGGCGCAGCGCGGCATTGCCCGGCTCGGCTGGTCCAACGCCCAGCGGCAATGGCTCGACCGGGTGCGGTTCCTCCGTGCCGCCGCGCCCGATCTCTGGCCGGACCTCTCCGACGCCGGGCTCGCCGAGACCGTGGAGGACTGGCTGGCCCCGGCGATCGAGGGGCTCACCAGCCTGGAGGCGATCGACGCCGAGCGGCTCGGCCGCGCCCTCGCCGGGCTGCTGCCCTGGGACCTCGCCCGCCGGATGGAGGAGGAGGCGCCGACCCATTACGAGGCGCCGACCGGCTCGCGCCTGCCGATCGACTACGCCGCCGAGGGCGGGCCGACGCTCGCGGTGCGGGTGCAGGAGCTGTTCGGCCTCGCCACCCACCCCGCCATTGCCGGCGGCCGGGTGGCGCTGACGCTGGCGCTGCTCTCCCCGGCGCACCGGCCGATCCAGCTCACCCGCGACCTCCCGGCCTTCTGGCGCGGCTCGTGGCGCGAGGTGCGCGCCGAGATGCGCGGGCGCTACCCCCGCCATCCCTGGCCGGAAGACCCGGCCGCCGCCGCCCCCACCACCCGGGCGAAGCCGCGCGGCACCTGACGGACGACGCCCGCCCGCGGCCGCCGCCGGTGAAGGCGGCCGAGCCCCCCTGCGCCGCGCGGCGCAGGACGATGGCAAAGCATTAACCACGGCATCAGCGGGTTCGACCTGTTAACCCGTGGGCAGGGAGTGCGGCACTAGGGTCCAGCCACAATAAATCTGCCGCAAGACAGATGCTGGAACAGATGAGCGCAAGCAGAGATATCACGATGGGACAGTATGCTCAGCGACGCCGGGACGTCGTGGGCCGGCGCCCGACCGGCACCGGGCTGGAATACGGCCTCATTGCCGCCGCCCTCGCCGTCGCCATCGTCACCGTGGTCGCGAGCCTCGGCGCCCGCTACAGCGCACCGGCCCACGGCCTGCCGGCCGCGAGCGCCCCTGTGGGCATGACCGGCGCGGCCGCGCCGGCCGCCGCCGGCTCCGGGCTGTCGCGCCCGGCCAACTGAGGGTGATCAGAGCGGCGCGCGCCGCCGCGGGGTGACGGCGCGGGAGACCAGCAGCTTGTCGATGCGCCGGCCGTCCATGTCCACCACCTCGAACTTCCAGCCATTCGCCTCGAACACGACGCCCTCCTGCGGCAGCGCCTTCAGCTCGTTCAGCGCGAAGCCCGCGGCGGTGTGGAAGCCGGCATCGTGCGGGATCTGGATCGCCAGCAGGTCGCCCAGTTCGTCCACCGGCGTCGAGCCGGCGACGAGATAGGAGCCGTCCGCGCGCTCGTGGATGTGCGGGCTGGCCTGGCCCTCGTCGTCGAGCATCACCGTTCCGGCGATGGCGCCGAGCAGGTCGGCCGGGGTGAGGATGCCGACCATCGAGCCGTATTCGTCGACCACCAGCGCCATCGGCGCCTGGGTCTGGCGCAGCAGCTTCATCGCGTCGAGCGCGCCCGCCGTCTCCACCAGCACGGCGGCCGGCTTCACGAACTGGCGCGGGTCCGGCGTGGCGCCGTCGAGATAGGCCTCCAGCAGGTCGCGGATGTCGATGACGCCGATTGATTCCTCCGGCGTGCCCTCGCAGGCGGGCATGCGGGTGTGGCGGGTCTCGCGGATCGTCCGGCGCACCGCGTCGGGATCGTCGGTCAGGTCGATCCAGTCGACATCGGTGCGCGGGGTCATCACCGCCCGCACCGGGCGGTCGGCGAGGCGCATCACGCCCGCGATCATGCGCCGCTCGTCGGGATAGATGACGCCGGCGGTCTCCGCCTCGGCGACGATGGCGCGGATTTCCTCGTCGGTGACGTTGTTCTCCGAGCCGCCCGAGTTCTCGCCCAGCAGGCGCAGCACCAGCCGGGAGGAGAGGTCGAGCATCCACACCGCCGGCGCCGCCACCCTGGAGAGCACCACCATGGCCGGGGCGACGAGGCTGGCGAGCTTTTCCGGGCTCTGCAGCGCCAGCCGCTTGGGGATCAGCTCGCCGATGATGAGCGAGACATAGGTGATGGCGCCGACCACCAGGCCATAGCCGAGGCCGTCGGCAAGGCCGTGGGAAACGCCCTGCTCCTTCAGCCAGCCGCCGAGCATCTCGCCCAGCGTCGCGCCCGAGAAGGCACCGGCCAGAATGCCGATCAGGGTGATGCCGATCTGCACGGTGGAGAGGAAGCGGCCGGGGTCGGCGGCAAGGCTCAGCGCGGCCCGGGCTCCGGCGGAGCCCTGCTCGGCCCGGCTGCGCAGACGGGCCGGGCGGGACGACACGACCGACAGCTCGGCCATGGCGAGCACGCCGTTGATCAGCACGAGCAGGACAACGACGGCGATTTCAAATAAGGGCATCTAACATGTGATGGTGAACTGGAAGGGTCCCTGTCTAGCACGGATCGGGGCTGTTGCGAGGTGGCGGGGTGGAAAAGACCCGTCTGCCGGTGGCCGCCGGGTTGGCCGGAGGCGCCCGGACCCTCCCCCGGCGGCGGCACGGCCGGCCTGCCGGCCAGCCGCCGCCGGCGGTTTGACGTGCCTGCCCAAGCGGCCTAGAAGCCGCACGCCTCCTCAACCCGGTGCCTGGCGATGTCGTTCAACACCTTCGGCCATCTCTTCCGTGTCACCACCTTCGGTGAGAGCCACGGTCCGGCGATCGGCGGGGTGATCGACGGCTGCCCGCCCAATCTGCGCTTCCGGCTGGACGAGGTGCAGGCCGCGCTCGACCGCCGCCGGCCCGGCCAGTCGCGCTTCACCACCCAGCGCCGCGAGCCGGACGAGGTGAAGATTCTCTCCGGCACCCTGCCGGACGGGGATGGCGGGCTCATCTCCACCGGCACGCCGATCGCCTTCCTCATCGAGAATGTCGACCAGCGCTCCAAGGACTATTCGGAGATCGCGGCGAGCTACCGCCCCGGCCATGCCGACTATGCCTATGACGTGAAGTACGGCATCCGCGACCATCGCGGCGGCGGGCGCTCCTCGGCGCGGGAGACCGCGGTGCGGGTCGCCGCCGGCGCCATCGCGGCGAAGGTGCTGCCGGGCGTCACCATCCGCGGCGCGCTGGTGGCGATGGGCGAGATCAAGATCGACCGGCGCCGCTGGGACTGGGACGAGATCGGCCGCAACCCCTTCTTCTGCCCGGACGCCGAGGCGGCGGGCCGGATGGAGGCCTATCTCGACGGCATCCGCAAGGCCGGCTCCTCGGTCGGCGCGGTGCTGGAGGTGGTGGCGGAGGGCGTGCCGGCGGGGCTCGGCGCGCCGCTCTACGGCAAGCTCGACGCTGATCTGGCGGCGGCGCTGATGAGCATCAACGCGGTGAAGGGAGTCGAGATCGGCGAGGGCTTCGCCGCCGGCCGGCTGACCGGCGAGGCCAATGCCGACGAGATGCGGATGGGCAATGACGGCACGCCGATCTTCCTCGCCAACCACGCCGGCGGCATTCTCGGCGGCATCTCCACCGGCCAGCCGGTGGTGGCGCGCTTCGCGGTGAAGCCGACCTCCTCCATCCTCACCCCGCGCCAGACCGTGACGCGGCATGGCGAGAACGCCGACATCCTCACCAAGGGCCGCCACGACCCGTGCGTCGGCATCCGGGCGGTGCCGGTGGGCGAGGCGATGGTCGCCTGTGTGCTGGCCGACCACCTGCTGCGCCATCGCGGGCAGGTGGGCACCGGCACGCCCTGGCCGTTGCCGCGCTGAGCAGGGCGGGCGAATCCCGGGGCGGGGCTGCATCGACAAAGCCGATTTCAGTATCACTGAAATTCATCGCGCATCTTCATTGCCGGCGAAGATGAGCTGGGCTAGGCTGCCCTCATGAAACTGGCGGACTGGCTCAGGACGACGAAAACCTCGCGCAGCGGCTTCGCCCGCGCCGCCGGGCTGTCGCCGGCGAGCGTTACCGCTCTTTGCAACGACGAGCAGGCCTGGATCTCGCGGCAGGCGGCGGAGCGTATCTGCGCCGCCACCGGCGGGGCGGTGACGCCCAACGATTTCCTCGGTCTCGACATCCAGAGAGTGACGGGCATGACCGACAATCTTCGCAGCCGGATGGAAGCCGCCATCGAAGCCTTCGCCCGCGGCGAGATGCTCGTGGTGACCGACGACGACGACCGTGAGAACGAGGGCGACCTCATCGTCGCCGCCCAGTTCGCGACCCCGGAGAAGATGGCCTTCATCGTCCGCCACACCTCCGGCATCGTGTGCACGCCGCTCACCGCCGAGCACGCCCGCCGGCTGCGGCTGAACCCGATGGTGACCGACAACGACGCCCCCCACGCCACCGCCTTCACCATCTCGGTCGACTACCGCCACGGCACCACCACCGGCATCTCCGCCGAAGACCGCACCGCCACCGTGCGCGGCCTCGCCAATCCCAATGCCGGCGCCGCCGATTTCGTCCGCCCCGGCCACATCTTCCCGCTGATCGCCCGCGAGGGCGGCGTGCTCATGCGCTCGGGCCATACCGAGGCGGCGGTCGACCTGTGCAAGCTGGCCGATCTCGAGCCGGTCGGCGTGATCTGCGAAATGGTCAATGACGACGGCAGCGTGATGCGCGGGCCGAAGATCGCCGCGTTCGCCGCCGAGCATGGGCTGCTGCGGGTCTCCGTGGCCGATCTCATCGCCTATCGGCAGGCGCGCGAGAAGCTCGTCACCCGCACCGCCGAGTTCGACTGCCCGACCGCGGTCGGCGACATGGCGGCGATCTCCTATGTCACCCCGTTCGAGCCGGTGAACCACCTCGCCCTCGTGCACGGCAAGATCGGCGACGGGCGCGACGTGCTGGTGCGGCTGCACCGGGCCGACCCGATCGGCGACGTCTTCACCGGCGGCCGGGCGATCCGCGCCTCGCTGGAGCGGATCAAGGCGGAAGGCCGCGGCGTGCTGGTCTATCTGCGCGACGGCACGGCCGGCGTGCCGACCACCAATGTCGGCGCCGACAGCGCGGATTCGCAGAGCCTGCGCGACGCCAACTGGCGCGAAGTCGGCCTTGGCGCCCAGATCCTGCGCGATCTCGGCATTTCCTCCATCCGCCTCATCGCCTCGCGCACCCGCACCTATGTCGGCCTTGCCGGCTTCGGCATCGAGATCGCCGACACCGAGCATCTCGACGTCTGACCCTCATTTGTGATTTCGGCCCCCGCCGCCCGCGTGTCACGCTGAAGGGGTGCGGTCTCGACCAGCCGGAGCGACAGGACGTCGCGTTCCGGCCGCCTCGGGGCCCGCCCTGCGAGCACGATCCCTGGCGGAGGTCGCGATGGTGCGTATCGGCGCGTGGCTCACGGCTTTTCTGGCCGCCCTCCTGACGGCGGGGCTGGCGGCACCGCCGGCCGCCCGCGCCGCCGACGAGACGGTCGATGTCGAGCTGGTGCTGGCGGTCGACGTCTCCTACTCCATGGACCTCGACGAGCTCGCGCTGCAGCGCGAGGGCTACATGCAGGCGGTGGTCTCGCCGGAATTCCTCAACGCGCTGCGGCTCGGCCCCAATGGCCGCGTGGCACTGGCCTATGTCGAATGGGCCGGGGCGGGCGAGCAGAAGCTGGTGGTCGACTGGACCGTGGTGGAAGACCGGGAGAGCGCCCGGCGCTTCGCCGACGCCATCGGCGCGGCGCCGCTGCGCCGGGTCTACCGCACCTCGATCTCCGGGGCGATGACGTTCGGCGCCGCGCTGTTCGAGAATAACGGCCTGCGCGGCCTGCGCCGGGTGATCGACATTTCCGGCGACGGCACCAACAACCAGGGCCCGCTGGTGGAGCCCACCCGCGACGCGGTGACCGCGCGCGGCATCACCATCAACGGTCTGCCGCTGCTGCTGAAGGCGGCCTCGGGCTCGCAGCTCGATATCGAACAGCTCGACGTCTATTACGAGGACTGCGTCATCGGCGGGCCGGGCGCCTTCGTCATTCCCATCCACGCCCGCCACGAATTCGCCGACGCCATCAAGACCAAGCTGGTGCTGGAGGTGGCCGGGGTGAAGCCGCCGCCCGAGACCACCGTCCGCTACGCCGCCGCGACCGCGCCGCGCATTTCCTGCACCATCGGCGAGCGGATGTGGCTGGAGCGCTGGGGCAACTGATCCGGCGCGCGGCGGCCCGGCCGCCCCAACGGCTCACCGCACGAACACGCCCACCAGCTCCACATGGGCGGTGTAGCGGAACTGGTCCACCGGGGTGACCTCGATCAGCCGGTAGCCGCCTTCCACCAGCAGGGCGGCGTCGCGGGCGAAGCTGCCGGGATCGCAGGACACGCCCACCACCACCGGCACCGCGCTGCGGGCGAGCTCCCGGGCCTGCGCCTCGGCGCCCTGCCGCGGCGGATCGAACACCACCGCGTCGAACGCCTTCAGCTCCAGCGGCAGCAGCGGCCGGCGGAACAGGTCGCGGGCCTCGGCCACCACCGGCTTCAGCCCGGCGGCGGAGCGGGTCGCCCGCAGCAGCGCCTCCACCGCCGGCTCGCTGCCTTCCACCGCGGTGACGCGGTGGGTCTCGGCCAGACGCAGCGCGAAAGTCCCCACCCCGCTGAACAGATCCGCCACGTGGCCGCCCTTGCCGGGCCGCCCTTTGCCGAGCCGTTCGGCCAGCGCGGCCTGCACCCGCTCCGCCAGCACGGCCTCGCCGGCCCGGGTGGCCTGCAGGAACGAGCCCGGCGGCAGCGCGACCCGGGCGCGGCCCATCGTCACCACCGGAGGCTCGCGCTGGATGACCAGCTCGCCATGACGGGTGAGGCGGGCGAGCCGATGCCGGCCGGCGAGTTCGCCGAGGCGCGCCATCACCGCCGGCTTCAGCGGCCCGGAGCCGCGCACATCCATATCGAGCCCGGTCTCGGTGGCGGTGACCTGGATGTCGAGCGGCTTCTTCAGCGGCACCAGCGCCTCGGCCACCGCCCAGGCGGCGGCCAGCGCCCCGTCCAGCGCGGGATCGAGGATGGGGCAGGCGTCGATCGGCACCACGGCGTGGCTGCGCCGGCCGGCAAAACCGACCGCCAGCACATCCAGCCCGGCACGGACGCTGCCGCCGCCGGCGCGGGCATGGAAGGTGGCGCGGCGGCGGCCGGCGCCATGGGCGTCGCGCAGTTCGCCCACCGGGGCATCGAGGCCCGCGCGCGCCAGCGCCTCGACCGCCAGCCCCCGCTTCCACGCGGCATAGGGCACGCCGTCCCAGTGCTGCAGCGCGCAGCCGCCGCAGGGCCCGACATGAGGGCAGAACGGCTCCCGCCGCCCCGGGCTCGGCTCGATCACCGCCAGCAGCCGGCCGCGGTCGCCCTCCAGCTCGGCCTCGACCCGCTCGCCGGGCAGCGCCAGCGGCACATAGACCGGGCCGGCCGGCGTCAGCGCGACGCCATCCCCGCGCTGGCCGAGATGGTCGATGGTGAGGGCGGCGCGGGCGGGGGCGGCGGTCATGGGCGATACACTCGATAAAAAATTACGTATTACACAAGTTTTCGACGTGCGTCATTTTGGCAGATAGACAGATAGATTCGAATATATGGCGGGACTCATGTAGTATTCGTTCGCTGCATGCCGCGAATATTGCAAAGCAGCACAGACAAAGCATCCGCACATAATAAGAAGTCAGCCACATAGGGGGAAGACATGTCACTCATCTCGGCCTTGGCCATCAGCATCGGCGTCCTCGGCGGCATCGCCACCTGGGCGTTCCTCGGCCCGCTCGCGGGCGCCCTGCAGATCTGGGCGGCGTTCATCGCCTGGGCCTGCTTCTTTCATTGCGGCGGCAAGGAAGCCGGCCTGAAGGCCACCATTCCCGCCACCATCGCCGGCGCGATCATGGCCGGCCTCACGCTCATCGCGGTCAGCCGCGGCGGGCTCGGCGCCAGCCTCGGCCTGCCGGTCTGGGCGGGCCTCTGCGTCGGCGTCGGCGTGCTGGTGATGATCCTGCTCGCCAATGTGCCGGCGCTCGGGGCCATCCCCGCCATGGTCTATGGCTTCGCCGCCACCGCCGCGCAAGCCCTGATGGCGGCGGATGGCCTCGCCAACCTCACCAGCCCCGGCCTTGCCAACCCGGTCGTCTCCATCGCCGCCTCAATGGTGGTGGGCGCGATCCTTGGCTATGTCTCGGAAAAGGTCGCGGTGGCGCTGCTCGGCACCGGCCCCGCCCGCCGCCCGGCCTGAGGGCGCTCAGGCGCCGGGCGGGTCCTCCCCGGCCGGCGCCGCCACCACGAGACTTTCCTCATTGCCGTCGCCCCCGGCGATCGGCGAGGCGAGACGGGTGAGCACCCGCCACCCCAGCCGCTCCAGCGTGGCGACCACGCCGGCCACGGCGTCGGCGCGGGCCGCCGGATCGCGGACGATGCCGCCCTTCGACAGCTTGTCGCGCCCGACCTCGAACTGCGGCTTCACCAGCGCCACCAGATGCGCCGCCGGCCCGGCATGGCGCAGCGCGGCGGGCAGCACCTGGGCCAGACCGATGAAGCTGACATCGATGGTGACGAGGTCCACCGGCGCCGCGATCACGCCGTCGGCCAAAGTGCGGATGTCGGTCGCTTCCAGCGAGACGACCTCGGGCCGCTCCCGCAGACGCGGGTGGAGCTGGTCGCGCCCCACATCGACCGCGTAGACCCGCCGCGCCCCGCGCGCCAGCAGCACCTCGGTGAAGCCCCCCGTCGAGGCGCCGACGTCGAGCGCCGTCAGCCCCGCCACCGACAGGCCGGCGGCGTCCAGCGCCGCCTCCAGCTTCAGCCCGCCGCGCGACACCCATTCATAGGCCTCGCGCGCCTCGATCGCCGCATCGGCATCGATCATCTCGGAGGGCTTGGCGACCCGGCGGCCGGCGGCGACCACGAGGCCCGCGGCAATGGCGGCCTGGGCGCGGGCTCGGCTGTCGAACAGGCCCCGCGCCACCAGCAGACGATCCGCCCGCTGTCGCCCGGAAGACGCGCCGGAAAAGGAATCGGATTGGCTCACGATCGATCAATTACCCGTTCATACGCCCTGGTCTACTCATGGAGCCGAAAGCCGCCCATGCCGTTCAGCCGAGCCGGACCCGCGCTCCGGCAGCCGCCAGGAAACAGATGCCGCTCCTCCGCCTGCCTGTCCACCCGGCGCTTCGCGCCCTCGCCGCCGTCGCTGCCCTGCTGGCCGGCTTCTGCCAGCCGACAGGGCCGTTTGGCGGGGCGGACCTGCACGCCGCGCAGGCGGCCGACACCCAGAGCGCCGCCGGCACGTCCACGGCGAAGAGCGGGGGCAAGGCGGCGAAGAACAAGGCCAAGGCCGCCGCCAAGGTGCCGGCCAAACCGGCCGGGGTCTGGACCTTCAGCCGCGATGACGAGGCCGTGGTCCTGCAGTTCCGCATGCCCGGCGCGCCCGCCGCCACCCTGGTCGCCACCTGCCGGCCGGGGCCGGGCCTGTTCCAGCTCGTCGCCGAGCTCTCGCCGCCCAAGGCGCAGGTCGGCGACGCGGTGCGGCTGGTGGTGGCGGCAGGCCGCACCAAGGTGGAGTTCGCGGCGAGCGTCTTCCCCTCGGTCGAGGCCGGCCGCCGCGCCGTTGAAGCCCAGGCCCGGCTGGAACCGAAGCTGGTGCAGCTCTTCCAGGAGGGCGAGCAGCTTCACCTCACCGCCCCGGGCGCCAGCGCCACCCTGCCGCTCGGCACCGCGGGCCGCGCGGTCGACAGCTTCACCGATGCCTGCCGGACGACGAGAGCCCTGCCCGCCAAGAGCTGAGTGACGGGCCCGCGCCGTCACGCGACACAGCGGCGGCGAGGCTCCCAACCCGCCGCGCAGATGCGCGGCGACGTCGTTTCTTCAGCCGCGCAGCAGCGCGGCGAGGGGGGCAGCAGCGACGCCCACGGCATCCTGCTCCCGCCCGAGCGAGGCAAGCACGCTGGCGACGATGCCGTTGCTGTCGAGCCCGGCGCGCGCCATCTGCGCCGCCGGCGAATCATGGTCGATGAAGGTGTCCGGCAGTTGCAGCGTGCGCACCTTCAGCCCGCGGTCCAGCGCGCCGGATTGCGCCAGCAGCGTCAGCACATGGCTGCCGAAGCCGCCGACCGCGCCCTCCTCCACCGTCACGAAGACCTCGTGGTTGCGGGCGAGATCGAGGATGAGCCGGCGGTCGAGCGGCTTGGCGAAGCGGGCGTCGGCCACCGTGGTGGACAGGCCGAAGCCGGCGAGCTGGTCGGCCGCGGCGAGGCAGGCCGACAGCCGCGTGCCGAGCGAGAGCAACGCCACCGTGCTGCCCTCGCGCAGCACCCGGCCGCGCCCGATCTCCAGCGGCACGCCCTCGGCCGGGCGTTCAATCCCGACGCCCTCGCCGCGGGGATAGCGGAAGGCGATCGGCCCGGCATCATAGGCGGCGGCGGTCGCCACCATGTGCACCAGCTCCGCCTCGTCGGCAGCGGCCATCACCACCATGTCCGGCAGGCAGGCCAGCATCGGCACGTCGAAGGCGCCGACATGGGTCGCGCCGTCCGCCCCGACCAGGCCGGCACGGTCGATGGCGAAGCGCACCGGCAGCTTCTGGATGACCACGTCGTGGACGATCTGGTCATAGGCCCGCTGCAGGAAGGTCGAGTAGATCGCGCAGAACGGCTTGTAGCCTTCGGTCGCGAGGCCGGCGGCGAAGGTCACCGCGTGCTGCTCGGCAATGCCGACGTCGAAGGCCCGCTCGGGAAACTGCTCGGCGAAAAGATCGAGACCGGTGCCGGCCGGCATGGCGGCGTTGATGGCGACGATCTTTGGGTCGCGCCGGGCCGCGTCGATCAGGCTGTCGGCGAAGACGCGGGTATAGGTCGGGGCGTTGGACGCCACCTTCTTCTGCGCCCCGGTGGCGACGTCGAAGCGCTGGACGCCGTGATACTTGTCGGCCGAGGCCTCGGCGGGCGGATAGCCCTTTCCCTTCTGGGTGACGACATGCACCAGCACCGGGCCGTTCTCGGCGTCCCGGATGTTGCGCAGCACCGGCAGCAGATGGTCGAGATTGTGCCCGTCGA
The DNA here is from genome assembly GCF_018390635.1 of Ancylobacter lacus. GTDB lineage: Bacteria > Pseudomonadota > Alphaproteobacteria > Rhizobiales > Xanthobacteraceae > Ancylobacter > Ancylobacter lacus. The sequence goes on from NZ_JAHBGE010000038.1 coordinate 25,776, forward strand.
TCGGGCCGACATAGTAGAAGCCCAGTTCCTCGAACAGCGTGCCGCCGGAGAGGAAACCGCGGGCATATTCCTCCGCCCGCGCCGCCTGGCGGCCGAGGAACTTCGGCAGGTTGCCGGCGAGCTGCTTGGCGGTCTCGCGCAGCGAACGGTAGGTGCGGCCGGAGATGAGGCGGGCGAGATAGGCCGACATCGCCCCCACCGGCGGGGCGATCGACATGTCGTTGTCGTTCAGGATGACGATCAGCCGGCTGTCCATGGCCCCGGCATTGTTCATGGCCTCATAGGCCATGCCCGCCGACATCGCGCCGTCGCCGATGACGCAGACGACGTTGCGCCGGGTGTCCTGCAGCTCGCTCGCCACCGCCATGCCGAGGCCGGCGGAGATCGAGGTGGAGGAATGCCCGGCGCCGAACGGGTCGTACACGCTCTCGGCGCGGTTGGTGAAGCCGGAGAGGCCGCCGCCCTGGCGCAGGGTGCGGATGCGCTCGCGCCGCCCGGTGAGGATCTTGTGGGGGTAGCACTGGTGCCCGACATCCCAGATGAGGCGGTCGTCCGGGGTATTGAAGATGTAGTGCAGCGCCACCGTCAGCTCGACCACGCCGAGACCGGCACCGAGATGGCCGCCGGTCACCGAAACGGCGTCGATCGTCTCGGCGCGAAGCTCCGCCGCAAGCTGGGCAAGCTGATCCTCTGGGAAACGGCGAAGGTCCGCGGGTTCGCTCACCAGGTCGAGAAGCGGCGTCGACGGTCGGGTCAAGGACATCTCCGATACGCGGGCCGCGCGAGCGGGTGCGGACAAGGCTGGGGTGACCTGCCCCGCAGCGCGCGAAGGCCGTCGTCCGGCATACACAATGCCGCCGCGCGGTGCAACGCGCGCCCGTGTGCCGACCTTGCCGCGGCCACCTCGTACACGCACGATCACCGCAACGTGCACAGGCGGCCGGCGGGCGGCATCGCGTCTCGGGTGGGGATGGCGGGTCTGGCCATTGGCCAAGACCGCGCACATCCGATAGAACCCGCGCATGAGTTTCGGTGTCGTGACGAGGCGGCCGGCGGAGACCCAGGCGGCGGGGCGGACCTGTCCGCGCCGGCTCGTGCTGTTCCTGCCCGGCCACGATGCGACCGAGATGGACTATCATCACGGCCGCTTCGCCTATCAGGCGGGGCTCTGCGCGCGGCTGTGGTCCTTCACCGTGGAGACCTCGCCGCGCCTCGACGCGCCGGGCGATCTCGCCGGCCGCTGGCGCGTGCGCAGCCAGGGGCCGGGCTGGCAGCAGGAAACCGACTACGAAATCCTGCACTGGGACGAGATCGTCATGGCGCTGGACCGCCGGTCCGACGCGGTCCGGCTCTGGCGCGGCTTCGCGGCGCTGTGGAACTTCCTCCTCACCGGCACGGCGTGGCGCTATCTGCGCGCCTGCGTGCGCTACGGCCTTTTCTTCTTCTTTCCCTTCGCGGTCGTCGCTCTGTTCATGCTGGCCGGGCTGGCGGCGGGGGGGGCGGTGGCGTTCGGGCTCGGCTGGCTGCTGGCGGCGGAACTGCCGGGCAGCCTGCCGGGCTGGGTGCCCGCCCTGCTCGGCACCGGCATCGGCCTTGCCACCTTCTTCGCCCTGTTCCACGGCACCGGGCGGCGCTGGCGGGTGCACCATGCGCTCGACGACTGGGACCTCGCCCGCGCCTATATGCGCGACCAGACCCCGGCGCTCTCGGCCCGGCTCGACGCCTTCGCCGTCCACCTCGCCGAACGGGTGCGCTCGGGCGGCTATGACGAGGTGCTGCTGGTCGGCCACAGCCTCGGCGCCACGCTGGCGGTGGGGGTGCTCGACCGGGCGCTCTCCGCCGACCCCTTCCTCGCCGAGGGAGCGACGCGGCTGTGCCTGCTCACCTGCGGCGCGACCATCCCGAAATTCGCGCTGCACCCGGAGGGCGGCCGGGTGCGGGCGGAGGCCCGGCGCGCGGCGACGACGCCCGGCCTGTTCTGGGCGGAGTACCAGGCGCGGCACGACGCGATCAATTTCTACAAATTCGACCCGGTGCGGCTGAAACGGGCGCGGCTCGACCAGATCGAGCTGCCGCCCGGCGCGCCGCGGCCGATGCCGGTGCTGCGCACCGCCAACATCAAGACCATGCTGACGGCGGAAAAGCTCCACCGGCTGCGCTGGCAGATGATGCGGCTGCACTACCAGTTCATGCTGGCGAACGAGCGCCCCGCCGCCTACGACTACTTCGCCTTCGTGATCGGCCCGGTGCCGTTTCCCGCCATGGTCCTCAGCCGCAACGGCCCGGCCGATCATTTCAGCCCCGACGGCTCGCTGAAGAGCCAGGTCGCATCCACGGACGCCGCATGAGCATTCTCGCCGCCGCCAAGATCATCTGGGGCCTCGGCCTCGTCGGGTGGTACGCCATCCGCTTTCCCTTCGAGCGGCGGGTGAAGCGCGAACGGGTGGTGGATGCCCGCTCCCGGCTGCGGGAGCGGGTGCTGCTCACCTGCTCGACGCTCGGCCTCGGCGTCGTGCCCGGCATCTGGGTGGCGACCGGCTGGCCGCGCTTTGCCAACTACCCCTTCACCTTGGTTCAGCTCGTGCTGGGCACCGCCGTGTTCCTCGCCTCGCTCTGGCTGTTCCGCCGCACCCACAAGGACCTCGGCAAGAACTGGTCGGTGACGCTGGAGATCAAGGAGAAGCACCGCCTCATCACCGAGGGGGTGTACCGCCATGTCCGCCACCCCATGTATTCCGCCTTCTTCCTGTGGGCGCTGGCGCAGCTCATCCTGATCCCGAACGCCGTGGCCGGGCCGGCCGGCTTCGTCGGCTTCGGCATCCTGTTCTTCTTCCGGGTCGGGCAGGAGGAGCGGATGATGCTGGACACCTTCGGCGACGAGTACCGCGCCTACATGGCCCGCACCCCGCGCGTGGTGCCCGGCCTGTACTGAGACGGTACCGCGCGGCATGATGCCGGCCTTGGAGGGACCATGCTGGAACTCAGGCCGAACTGCGAATGCTGCGACCGTGACCTGCCGCCCACCACGCGGGAGGCGTTGATCTGCACCTTCGAGTGCACGTTCTGTGCGGACTGCGCCGAGGCGGTATTGGGCGGGATCTGCCCGAACTGCGGCGGCGAACTGGTGCGCCGCCCGGTGCGCCCGCCCGGACCGCTGGCCCGCAACCCCGCCTCGACCGTGCGGGTGTTCAATCCGGCGTGCCGAGAGCGCGCGGGGGCGTGACGAGGTCGGCCCCCGCCAGCCGCGTGCCGGAAAAGCCGCGCGCCGCCACCTGATCGCACAGGCCGGTCCACTGGCACCCCGCGCAGGCCGCGCGGATGGCGCCGGTGGCAAAGGCCGCCCGCAGCCGGGCCACCTCGTCGCGGGAGAGGGGAAACGTCGCGCCGAGGGACAGGGCCCCGCCGGAAAGACCGGCCAGCGCCGCCAGCGCCGCCGCGTCCCGCGCGGCGATGCGCGGCTCGTGGCAGTGGTGGCCGGCCCCGAGCATGGGCGCGCAGATATCGTCCGGCCCCGCCACCAGCACCGCGCCCTCGCCGGCATCCAGCCGGGCGACGATCCGGTCATAGCCGGCGACGAAGGCCGGGCTGTAGCCGCGCCCGACATAGGTGAGGAGGCACAGCAGGTGGTGCGCCCGCAGCCGGACCGTCATGGGCGGGCCTTCATGGCGGGGTTTTCATGGCCAACGCCTCGCAGGCGCCCCTCGTGAATGCAGCCGCCGCTGCGTCGCTCGCCCGGTTCGGCTCATTCGCCGTCCAGCGGCACGGTGCCGGTGGCCTTGCCGTCGGCGCCGTGGGTGATCTTCTCGACCTTCGCCTCGGCGTCCTTCAGCAGGGCGTCGCAGCGCGCCTTCAGCGCCTCGCCGCGGGCATAGAGCGAGATCGATTCCTCGAGCGGGACATTGCCGCTTTCCAGCTTCTGCACGATGGCCTCCAGCTCGGCCAGCGCCCGCTCGAAGCTGAGCCCGCTCACATCAGTCGTGTCGGCCATGGCATCCTCCCTCGCATCGACTCGGCGCCTTATACAGGATCGGCGCGCCGGGGTCGGCCCCGGCCGCGCACATGCCGGGCGCGGAGGAAAGGCCGGCTCAGCCGCGCATCAGCGCCGTCACATGGGCCGAGGCCGAGCGCGCCAGCCCTTCGAGGTCGTAGCCGCCCTCCAGCACCGAGACCAGCCGCCCGCCGCAATGCCGGTCGGCAACGTCCATCAGCTTCTTGGTGACCCAGGCGAAATCGTCCTCCAGCAGGTTGAGGCTCGCCAGCGGGTCGCGGGTGTGGGCGTCGAAACCGGCGGAGATGATGAGCAGCTCCGGCCCGAACGCCTCCAGCCGCGGCAGGATGCGGCTCTGGAAGGCTTCCTTGAAGTTCTCGCCGCCATCGCCCGGCCGCAGCGGGGCGTTGACGATGTTGTCGGAGGTGCCGCGCTCGCCCACCGCGCCGGTGCCGGGGAACAGCGGCATCTGGTGGGTGGAGGCGTACATCACGCTGGGGTCCGACCAGAAGATCTCCTGCGTTCCGTTGCCGTGATGCACGTCGAAATCGACGATGGCGACGCGGCCGAGGCCGTGCACCTTCTGCGCGTGGCGCGCGGCGACCGCGACATTGTTGAAGAAGCAGAAGCCCATGGGGGTGCGGGTCTCGGCGTGGTGGCCGGGCGGGCGCATGGAGACGAAGGCGTTCGCCACCTTGCCGCCCAGCACCTCGTCCACCGCCAGAACCGCGCCGCCGACGCCGCGCCAGATCGCCTCGCCGGTGCCCGGCGACATGACGGTGTCGCCGTCGATGCGCACCAGCTCGCCGTCCTTCTGCGGCATCGCCTCGTCCAGCGCGTCGATGAGATCGGCCGGGTGCACCCGCAGAATGTCTTCCCGGCTGCCGCGCGGGGCCTGCTCGCGGGCGAGATGGGCGAACTGCTCCTGCTCGAACACGCGGTTCAGCACCCGCACGCGGTCGGGCCTCTCGGGGTGGCCCGGAGGCGTCTGGTGGTTGATGCAGGCGTCGTGCGAAATGAGCAGGGTAGTCATGGCGGCGGGATGATCCTTGGCGTTCCGGGCTCGGCATTGCGCGGGCGGGTGGGGCGCGGCAGGCGCTCCGACAGTGTCGCGGGCTTCTCTTGTTTGGAAGGCTTGCGGTAGACGATATGCCAGCCACGCCCGGCATTCCAGCCGCAACCGGGAGAAATTGAGCCGCGCGCCCCGGTCGTGCCGGCATGCGGCCCCATGCGCCGGCACGGCTTGACCCGCCGCGGCCGGGCGCCTATCGAGCCGCGCTCACGAACGGATGTCGAACGACGATGAACGCGGCGATCGAGGAACGGCAGACCCGGCTGCTGGCGGCGGACGCCGCCGGCATCGCGGAGGCGGCGCGCCTTCTCTCCACCGGCGGCCTCGTCGCGATTCCCACCGAGACGGTGTACGGCCTCGCCTGCGACGCCACCGACCCGCATGCCGTCGCCCGGCTCTATGCCGCGAAGGGCCGGCCTTCCTTCAACCCGCTGATCGCCCATGTGCCGGACCTCGCCGCAGCGCGGCGCATCGGCCGCTTCGACGCCCGAGCCGAGCGGCTTGCCGCCCGGTTCTGGCCCGGACCGCTCACGCTGGTGGTGCCGGCCGTCGAAGGGGCGGTCTGCGACCTCGCCCGCGCCGGCCTGCCGACGCTGGCGATCCGTGTGCCGGCGCATCCCGCCGCCCGCGCGGTGATCGCCGCCAGCGGCCGGCCCATCGCCGCGCCCAGCGCCAATCGCTCCGGCCATGTCTCGCCGACCTCGGCCGCCCATGTGCTGGCCGATCTGCGCGGTCGAATCGACCTCGTGCTCGATGCCGGCCCGTGCCCGGTCGGGATCGAATCGACCATTCTCGACGCCTCCGGGCCTGAGGTGACACTGCTGCGCCCCGGCGGGCTCGCCCGGGAGGCGATCGAGGCCGCGCTCGGCGCCCCGCTCGCCCGACGGGCGCCGCCGGCCGATCAGGACGCGGCGCCCCTCGCCCCCGGCATGCTCGCCTCGCACTATGCCCCCTCGGTGCCGGTTCGGCTGGACGCCCGCGAGGTCGCGCCGGGCGAGGCGCTGCTCACCTTCGCCGGCGCGCGGCCCCCGGGCTCGGCGGAGGCGGTCGCGGTGCTGGACCTCAGTCCCGACGGCGATCTCGTGGAAGCCGCGGCACGGCTCTTCGCCCATCTGCGCGCACTCGACGGGCGCGGGGCGCGCGGCATCGCCGTGGTGCCGCTGCCGCGCCACGGCCTGGGCGAAGGCATTCGCGACCGCCTCGCCCGCGCCGCCGCGCCGCGCTGAGGCGCCTGCCCCGCGCCGCCCGCCACAGGCGCGCCCAGGCGGCGGCCGTGTGCCTCCTTCTCGCCTCCCCCTGCCGCCTCCCGGCCATGGCTGCGTCGCGCCCCCGCCGCAGGCCGCCGTTAACCGCCGGGCAAGGTTAATGGGCGACAACCATTCCGTCCGGCTGGCAGGACCTTGTGTGTGATCGGCGTGCCACGCGGCGGCTTCTGCCGGGCGCGGGAGCGGCGATCCCACACAGGCCCGGCCATCCGGTGCGGGCGAACGCCCCTCCTTCGCAGCACCGACCCCGGCGACATCGGCGGCTCGGGAAAAGACGGGCGCAGACATGGGTGTGACGACGTTCGGCCGGCGGTCTCTGGCGCTCCTGGCCATTCTGGCGCCGGTGATGGCCGGCGCAGGAATCGGGCTGTGGTACCGCACCGCCGACGCGGTGGCCGCCGCGCCCGACTCCGGGAGCGAAGGGGTTCGGCTGCGGCTTCTGCCGGTGAGCGGGCGCGAACTGCGCATGGCGACCTTCGCCTGGCCCTCCTCCGACCTCGCCATTACCCCACCCGGCCGGTTCCGCGTCGATGTCCACCGCGAAGCCAAAGGCGACCGCCTTCCCGTTCCCCACCGCATGATCGCCGGCGACGGCACCGGCCCTGCGGGAGCCGGCAGCGCCAGCGCCACGGCCGGCGCGGGCGCCGGCACCGATCCCGACGATCTCGCCGAGATGCTGCCCTCCGGCGACCCCACAGGCGACCCCACCGAGCTGGAGGACGGCACCACCGCCTATGGCGCCGGCAGCGGCACCGCCCCCGGGGACGGCGCCGGCACCCCGCCCGGCACCGCCGTCGCCCTTGCCGGGCCGGCGCGAACCGAGGCGGCGCTCACCGCCACGCCGGCCGGCGCGGGCGAGACCGCCGATCCCGATTCGTCGCATTTCGACCTCCCGGCGGGCGATCCGGCCGATGACGCCGCCAGCGTCGCGCCGGACGAGCCCGACTCGCCGGAGGTCGCGGCCGGGCGGTCCCTCGACGCCGGGCTGACCCCGCCGGACGCCAATGCGGCGGCGGAAGAGGCGATGGGCGGCGCGGCGGCGATGTCCGGGCTGGCCCGGCCGGCGGACAGCGAGCCGGCCCTCATCTTCGGCGCCAGCCTTGCCAGCCTGCCGCCACAGCCCCTGGCGCCGATGGAATCCGGCAGCAGCTTCGCCAAGATGGCCGAGGGCGAAGCCACCGCCGGCGAGGCGAGCCCGGCTGATCGGCTCGGGCTTTCCGGCAAGCGGCGCGAGCGGGCCGAGACGTGCCTCGCCGAGGCGGTTTATTTCGAGAGCCGCGGCGAACCCGAGCGCGGCCAGATCGCGGTGGCGCAGGTGGTGATGAACCGGGTGTTCTCCGGCTACTACCCCGCCGATGTCTGCCGCACCGTGTACCAGAACGCCCACCGCCACCTGGCCTGCCAGTTCACCTTCGCCTGCGACAACGTGCGGGACGTCGTGACCGAGCCGGAGGCGTGGCAGCAGGCCCGGCGCATCGCGGCCGACATGCTGGACGGCCGGATCTGGGACGAGCAGGTGGGGCGGGCGACCCATTACCACGCCCAGTCCGTTCATCCCCGCTGGGTGCGGGAGATGCGCAAGCTCGATGCCATCGGCGAGCATACCTTCTACCGGCCCCGCCGCTGGGGCTGAGGGCCGCCTTTCCCAAGGACAGCTTCACGGCAGCCACAGGGCCGACACTCGCCCGATGTCCCTGCCGCACGGCCAACCACCGGCGGCGGCATAACGGGACTCTGTGTTATGGTACCTTCGACGGCCTCGGAGAAGGCCGCCATCCATCCCTAGGGGGCTCGCCATGTGTCTGGACTGCAACCCATCCACCCTTTCTCTGTCACGCCGCCACCTGCTGCGCGGCTCCGTCGGCCTGTCGGCCGCGGCCATGGCCGGCATGCTCGGCTGGCCCGGCACCGCCGCCGCCACCACGGCGGCGCCGGCACTGGCGCCGGACGCGGTGGTGAAGGAACTGGTCGCCGGTAATGCCCGCCACGTCGCGGGGGTGCAGACCTGCACCGATTTCCTCGGCAATCGCGCGACGCTGGCCAAGGGCCAGCACCCGATGGCGATCGTGCTGGGCTGTTCGGATTCGCGGGTCTCGCCTGAATATGTGTTCGACCAGGCGCCGGGTGGCCTGTTCGTGGTGCGGGTGGCCGGCAATTTCGTCGACACGGACGGCCTCGCCAGCATGGAATATGCGGTCGGCCACCTCGGCGTGCCGGTGATCGTGGTGCTGGGCCACAGCGCCTGCGGCGCCGTCACCGCCGCCGTCGAGGTGGAGCAGAAGCATGTGAGCCTGCCCGGCCATCTGCCGGCGCTGGCGGAACATCTCGCCCCGCCGGTGCGCACGGCGCTGGCGGGTAACCCGCCCGATCCGGTGGCCGCCGCGATCCGGGCCAATGTGCTCTACACCATGGAGCGGTTGAAAACCGAGGAGTCGGAGGTCGCCGAGGCCATTCACGCCGGCAAGGTGACCGTGGTGGGCGGTGTCTACGACCTCGCCTCCGGCACCGTCACCTTCGTCAAGGCCTGAGGCGTTCGCGCCCGCTCAAAACGCACGACGCCCGGCACACGGCCGGGCGTCGCAGCATCGTCCAATAGATCCGGCCAAGCCATCGGCAGCGCGAGGGCGCCGCGTCGTCAGTTCAGCTTGGACCGCACATCATTGACCGCGGCGGCGAGCACGCGATCGGCGGTCTCACCCACCACATTCGCGGCGAGCAGGGTTTCGGCCGCCTTCACCGCGGCGTCTGCCGCGGCAGCACGGACATCGGCCAGCGCCTGGGCTTCGGCCTGGGCGATCTTCTGCTCGGCCATGCGGGTGCGCCGCACGATGAGGTCTTCCAGCTTGGCCTTGGTTTCGGCGGCGAGACGCTCGGCCTCCGACTTGGCGGTCGAGATGATCGCCTCGGCTTCGGCTTCGGCTTCGCGCTGGCGGCGCTTGTACTCGCTGACCAGCTTCTGCGCCTCCTCCTTGAGGCGGCGGGCCTCGTCGAGGTCGGCGCGGATGCGCTCGCCCCGCGCGTCGAGCGCGCGGGTGATGTTCGAAAACGCGCCAGCCTTGATCAGGATGGCCATGAAGATCACGAACGCGATCGCGACCCAGAGTTCCGCGTTGCCCATCGGCGGCGTCCTCAGTTCTTCACAACGGCGTCGACCGCCGATTCGACCGCCTGCGGCGCCGGGACGGTGCCGATCAGGCCGGACACGATGGCGCCGGCCGCGTCGACCGCGATGCCGCGGACATTGGCCATGGCCGCCGTCTTGGTGGCGGCGATCTTGGCCTCGGCCTCGGTGAGCTTGCCGTGCAGGTCGGCCTCCAGCGCCTTGCGGCTGGCCTCCGACTGGGCGGCGAGCGTATCGCGGGTTTCCGCGGCGATGGAGTGGGCCTTGCCGCGAGCGCTGGCGAGGGCCTGCTCATAGGCCTGAGCCGCCGCCTCGCTTTCCGCCTTCAGGCGACCGGCTTCCTCGATGTCGTCGGCGATGCGATCGTGACGTTCTTCGAGAATGGTGCCAATGCGCGGCAGGGCGATGCGGCTCATCAGCAGATAGAGAGCGCCGAAGGCGATCGCCAGCCAGATGAGCTGCGAAGGAAATGTGTGAGCATCGAAGGGCGGAAATCCCGCGCCGTGAGCTTCGCCTGACGGCACCGAAATCTCCACACCGTTCGCCGCGCCGCCGCTCGGCGGAAGGGGCGACGTGTCATCTTGCGTGCCGACGCCGTGCGCGCCGGGAGCCGACGTTTCCGCCTGCGCGACGACGAACGAAACGGCCGGACCCTCTGTCTGCGGCATGGTTCAGGCTTCCTCGATCGTAGAAGGCGGGGGTCGCCGGCATCCCGGCCTCAGCGGCCGGCCGGCGACACCCCTGCCGGCGTTTCGTCAGACCACGAAGAGCAGGACGAGCGCGACGACGAGCGAGAAGATGCCCAGACCTTCGGCAAGGGCCGCGCCGATGAACGCGCGGGCGAACTGGCCATCGGCCGCCGACGGGTTGCGCAGGGCGCCCGAGAGGAAGTTGCCGAAGATGTTACCGACGCCGATGCCGGCGAGACCCATGCCGAGGCAGGCGAGACCGGCGCCGAGGAACTTGGCGGCTTCCGCTTCCATGATCTTCTCCTATTGAATTCGCAGTAGCTGTGGTGAGGCGAAAAGGGTGGGACCCCGCGACGGCGCCGATCAGTGACCGGGATGCAGCGCGTCGTTGAGATAGATGCAGGTCAGGACGGTGAAGACGTAGGCCTGCAGGAAGGCGACCAGGAATTCGAGCGCGGTCAGCGCCACGACCATGGCGAGGGGCAGCGTCGCGCCGAGAAGGCCGGCGACGCCCGACGCGCTCATCATCACCACGAAGCCGGCGAACACCTTCATCGCGATGTGGCCCGCCAGCATGTTGGCGAACAGACGCAGCGAAAGGCTGATGGGACGCGAGAGGAAGGAGATCAGCTCGATCACCACCATGAAGGGCAGCAGGAAGGCCGGCACCCCCGAGGGAACGAACAGGTGCAGGAAATGCGTGCCGTGGCGGACGAAGCCGTAGACGATCACGGTGCCGATCACCACCAGCGCCAGCGCGGCGGTGACGATGATGTGGCTGGTGACGGTGAAGGTATAGGGAATGAGGCCGACGAAATTGGCGACCAGAACGAAGATGAAGAGCGAGAAGACCAGCGGGAAGAACTTCATCCCCTCATTGCCGGCGGTCTGCCGCACGGTCGAGGCGACGAATTCGTAGCTCATCTCCGCCAGCGACTGCAGCCGGCCCGGCACCAGGGTGCGCCCCCGGGTGGCATAGGTGAGGAAGAAAAACACCAGCGCCACGATGCCGACCATGTAGGCCGCGGAATTGGTGAAAGCGAGCTGCACGCCACCCGGCGCCCCCAGATCCACGATCTTCAAGATCTGGAACTGATGGATCGGATCGATCTCGCTGCTGGCCATTGCCGGTCGCTGCCCTCAATCGCGGCGCTGCCTGTACAGCGCCGGCCCCCGTAACCCCGCCGCCCGGGCCGGAACCTTGCGGCCCGGACCTTCGTTCGGCTGCTCATCCCACCACCCGCCGGGCGATGCCTTCGTGCCGCCCGGAGGCGGAAATCCTACCTGCCGCCCTTTGGCGGCGTGCGGCCCGTCTCGCCGGCCGCCCGCAGCATGTTCGCCACCGCGGCACCGAAGCCGAACAGCAGGAACACGATCATTCCCCAGGGCGAGGTACCGAACAGCCGGTCGATGCCCCAGCCGATGCCGGCACCCACCAGAACGCCCGCCACGAACTCGCTTCCCAGCCGGAACGCCAGCGTCATACCCGCGGAGGTAGACGTCCGATCCGGCTCGGCCGGCTTCGCTTCCGCGCGCTTCTCGGCCCGCACCCGATCAAGGGCACCGCCGAGGCCGCGAAGGCGCCCCTGAAGCTCGGCATCGCTCTCTTCCGGCCGCCGCTCGCCGCCCTGGCCGTCCGTCTTGTTCCGGTCGTCCATCTCGTGCGCTCGGCTCCTGCCGGAGAAGGTAGCCCCACCCCCGAAAACCGCCGGCACCATAGTGATCGCCCGGAGAGGTGTCAAGGACGCGATCACATCTTTCAAGTGCTTGTTCGAATTACGTAATTCCGACGACAGGACGCTCTGTCGCAGGCGTTTTTCACCGCCCGCGCACCAAGGGAAGCCCTGCGTGACTTATTTGGCATACCAGAGCGCCTTCGGCGATGCGGCAAAGCTGCTGCCGCTCGTCGCACCCTGCGGCAGCTCGGACGGTCAGACCGCCTCGCGGAGCGCCTCCGCCGTGGTCAGATCGACCGACACCAGCTTGGACACCCCGCGCTCGGCCATGGTGACGCCGAACAGCCGATTCATCCGGCTCATGGTGATGGGGTTGTGGGTGATGGTGAGGAAGCGCGTCCGGGTCAGGCCGCGCATCTCGTCCAGCAGGTTGCAGAACCGCTCGACATTGGCGTCGTCGAGCGGGGCGTCGACCTCGTCGAGCACGCAGATCGGCGCGGGATTGGTGAGGAACACCGCGAAGATCAGCGCCATGGCGGTGAGCGCCTGCTCGCCGCCGGAGAGCAGCGAGAGCGACTGCGGCTTCTTGCCCGGCGGCTTGGCGATGATGTCGAGCCCGGCCTCCAGCGGATCGTCCGAATCGGTGAGCGCGAGCTGGGCCTCGCCGCCACCGAACAGCGTACCGAAGAGCTGGCGGAAATGGCCGTCCACGACGGTGAAGGACGCCTGAAGCCGCTCGCGCGCCTCCCGGTTCAGCGCCGCGATTCCCTGCCGCAGCCGCTTGATCGCCTCGGTGAGGTCGTCGCGCTCGGCCACGAGGCCCTGGAGCTGCCCCTCCACCTCGGCCAGTTCCTCCTCGGCGCGCAGGTTGACGGCGCCGAGCCGCTCGCGCTCGCGCTTCAGCCGGTCCAGCTCGGCTTCGAGGCCGGCCGATTCGGGCAGCGCGGCGGCGGGATCGAGGCCGGCGATCTCGCGGGCGCCCTCCGGCGCCACGTCAAGCACATCGGCGATCTCGCGCATCAGATCGCCCCGGCGCTGGCGGCCGGCCTCCAGCCGCGCTTCGGCACGGACGGCGGCCTCACGGGCGCCCGCCAGCCCGTCCAGCGCGGCGCGGGCCAGCCGGTCGGCGTCGAGCTGCAGCGCCTCGGCCTCGGCCAGGCGGTCGGCGGCGGCGGCGCCCGCGGCTTCCGCCGCCGCGGTCTCGTTCAGCAGCGCCCGCCGGCGGGCGGCGAAATGAGCGGGGGCGTCGTCGAGTTCGGCACGCTCGATGGCGGCTTCCTCGCGGCGCGCCTCCAGCGCGGCGAGCCGCTCGCCGGTGCCGCCCGCGCGGGCTTGCCACGAGCCGCGCTCGCCGGCGATGGCGGACAGGCGGCGCTGACGCTGCTCGCGCTCCCGGGCGAGGCCTTCGGCGCGGGAGCGCGCCTCGGTGACGGCGGCCCGGGCCTCGGCGAGGCGGGCCTGCATGCCGGCGATCTCGGCGGCACTGTCGGTGGCCGGCGGCAGCTCCGCCAGCGCGTCCTGTGCCTCGGCCTGGGCGATGGCGGCGGCCTCACGGTCGGCCTCCAGCCGCTCGCGGCCGGCCTCCAGCGCCGCCAGCCGGGCCGCACGCTCGGCCCCGGCGCGCTCGGCGCGGGCGAGCTCGTCACGCGCGGCGTCCAGAGCGCGGGCGGAGGAACGGCGGGCCTCGCGGGCGGCGTTCTCGCGGCTGCCGGCGCTGCGCAGCGCGACCTCCGCCGCCTCCAGCGCCCGGCGCTGGGTGGCCACCTCGGCGCGGGCGCCGTCGAGCCGGGCCTCGATATCGGCGAGCCGGTTGCGCTCGGCGAGGCGGCGGGCGGCGGCGGTGGGCGCCTCCGCGGCGGCATCGAAGCCGTCCCACCGCCAGACGTCACCTTCCACCGAAACCAGACGCTGTCCCGGCCTGAGGCCAGCGGCGAGACGAAGGCCCTGGTCGCGCGGCACCACGCCGATCTGCGAGAGCCGGCGGGCCAGCGCGGGCGGCGCCTCCACATGGCGCGACAGCGGCTCGGCGCCCGGCGGCAGCGCCGCATCCTGCGCCTCCCCCGGCCGCTCCAGCCAGTGCACCGGGGCGGCGGCATCGGCCGGCGCGTCGAGGTCGTCGCCGAGGGCGGCGCCGAGCGCGGTCTCGTAGCCGCGCGCGACGCGAATCGAATCGAGCACCGGCCGCCACTGCCGGCCATGGCCGGGGTCGAGCAGCTTGGCGAGGGTGCGCGCCTCGGTGTCGAGCCGCTGCAGCGTCTTCTCCGCCTCGGCGAGCGGGCGGCGGGCCTGGTCCAGCCCGGCGCGGGCGGCGGCGTGGGCGGCCTCCGCCTCCTGGGCGGCGATCTCCGCCTCGGCCAGCGCGTCCTGCGCCTCCTCGGCGGCGACGCGGCGGGCGTCGAGGTCGTCGGCGGCACCGTGCGTGGCGATCTGCCGGGCCTGCGCTTCCAGCCCGGTGATGTCGCGCTCCAGCCGCACCAGACGCTCGCCTTCCTCGCGAAGGCGGCGTTCCAGCGCGCCGCGGCGGGCGTGGCGCTCGGCACTGGCGGCGGTGGCTTCGGCGAAGCTGCGCTCGGCCGCCACGAGCGCGGCCTCGGCCTCCTCCCGCCGGATCGCCGCGTCCTCTTCCAGGTCGGCGGCCTCGGCCTGCGCCATGGCCATCTCCTCGGCCTCGGCGGCAAGGCGTTCCAGCATGGCGCCGGCGTCGGCGGCGAGGGCGCGCTCGCGCTCCATGTCGCCGAGGAGCTGCGACAGCCGGCGGTCGAGCTCCTCGCGGCGCGCATCGGCGCGGGCTTCGTCGCGGTCGAGCTCGCCGCGGGCCAGGGTCAGCCGCTGCAGCGCGGCGGCGGCCGCGGCGGCGGCCTCGCGGAGGGCAGGTAATTCATGGGCGGCCACCGCCGCGCGGGTGGTGGCCTCGGCCTGGGCGCGGGTACGCTCGGCCACCTCCCGAACGGCGAGGTCCAGCGTGCGCTCGGCCTCGGCGAGGCCGCCCACCGCCTCCTGCCAGCGCAGCCACAGCAGCGTCGCCTCGGCCCTGCGGATGTCGCCGGAGAGGGTGCGGTAGCGCACCGCCTGCCGCGACTGCCGGCGAAGCCCCTCAGTCTGGTTGGCGATCTGGCCGATGACGTCTTCCAGCCGGGCGAGATTGGCCTCGGCGGCGCGCAGCCGCATCTCCGCCTCGTGGCGGCGCGCGTGCAACCCGGCAACGCCCGCCGCTTCTTCCAGAATGCGCCGCCGCGCCGACGGCCGGGCCCCGATCAGTTCCCCGATCTGGCCCTGCCGCACCATCGCCGGCGAGCGCGAGCCGGAGGAGGCGTCGGCGAACAGGATCTGCACGTCGCGGGCACGAACCTCGCGGCCATTGATGCGGTAGGACGAGCCGGCCTCCCGCTCGATGCGGCGGGAAATCTCCAGCGTATCGGCGTCGTTGAAGATGGCGGGAGCGGTGCGCTCGGTATTGTCGACGGTGAGCACCACCTCGGCGGTGTTGCGCGCCGGGCGGTTGGTGGTGCCGCCGAAGATGACGTCGTCCATCCCCTCGGCGCGCATCGCCTTGTAGGAGTTCTCGCCCATCACCCAGCGCATGGCCTCGACGAGATTCGACTTGCCGCAGCCATTCGGCCCCACCACGCCGGTGAGGCCGGGCTCGATGAGCATGTCGGTCGGCTCCACGAAGGTCTTGAAGCCGGTAAGACGAAGCCGGGTGAATTTCATGGCCCGAAAGTGCCGGCCTCGACCCACAAGTTCAAGTAGCACCGGGGATACGATCCACGACATGTTGACGTCGCACCTGCGCCGCCTCGCCTGTCACGGGCGACGATGGTAACGGCCCGCACCGCCATCACCTTGCCGTTCCTGCCGGGTGAATGACACATTGCGGCAGATTATGACCTCGTAGGCCGCAGAAGGAGCAGAAGATGCGCCCGCCTGTGCTCGACATGTTCGATCTGCGCATCCTGCGGGAGCTTCAGGAGGACGGCCGCCTCACCAATGCCGAGCTCTCCGAGCGCATCGGGCTGTCGCCCTCGCCCTGCCTGCGCCGTACGCGGCAGCTCGAGGAAATGGGGCTGATCGCCGATTATCAGGCGCGGCTCGACGCCCGGAAGCTCGGCCTCGGCGTGCTCGCCTTCATCCATGTGCATCTGGAACGGCAGGTCGAGGAAGCCGCGCGCGATTTCGAGGCCGCCGTGCTGGCACTGCCGCAGGTTGTCGCGTGCGACAGCGTGACCGGCGACAGCGACTATCTCCTGCAGGTGGTGTGCGAGGACCTGGAGGCCTTCGCCCATTTCGCCCACGACATCCTCATGGGCATTCCCGGCGTGCGCGGTGTGCGCTCCTCGCTGGCGCTGAAGCGGGTGAAGGAAGACCGGCGGCTGCCGCTCGACCATCTCCGGCCAACGCCTGTTTCAGTGGATTCCGTTGCCGAAAAGACAGGCAGCGGCAGGGAACCGCGCAAGACGACGCGTTAGGCGGCAGATTCTGCCGTTCACCGCCACGCTGCACCGCAACAACGCAAGGACATGCCGGCATAGGTCAACTAGTCTTACCTATATCGGCAGCGCAGTCGCGCCGCCCCGTCCGACGGAGGCAGTCATGGCGTTCGTGGCAGACACCCTGATCTCCCTCGCCGCCCGGCGCGGCGGCATCCCCGGCATCCGCGCGCTTTCGGCAGGAGCGCTCGCGGCCCTGCTGCTGAGTGGGGCCGCGCTGCTGTGGTCGGGCAATTTCTTTGTCGGCCGGGTGCTGGCCGACACGGTGCCGCCCGCCACCCTCTCCGCCGCGCGCTGGAGTGTGGCGCTGGCGCTGCTGCTGCCCTTCACCTTCCGCGAGCTTGCGGGCAATTTCGGCGTCGTGCTGCGGCGCTGGCCCTTCTTCCTGGCCTGCGGCGTGCTCAACATCGCGGTCTTCACTGTGCTGATCTATGCCGGGCTCGCTCATACCAGCCTCATCAACGGCTCGCTGATCGGCTCCTGCGCACCCATCGTGGTGGGGCTGTTCGGGTGGCTGCTGCTGCGCGAGCGCTCCAGCGCGCGCCAGCTCCTGGCGCTCGCCGTCTCCACCGCGGGTGTAGGGCTGATCGTGCTGCGCGGCGATCTCGGCCATCTGCTCGGCCTCGCGCTCGATCCGGGCGACCTCGTGCTGTTCGCCGGCATCTGCGCCTTCGGCCTCTATGCCGTGCTGCTGAAGCGCTTTCCCTGCGAGCTGTCCACCGCCGCCGCCCTCGCCGCCAGCATCCCCTTCGGCCTCGCCGCGCTCGCCCCGGTGGCGGCCTGGGAACTCCTGCAGGGCGGGCTACCGGCCGCTCATGCCGGCGCGCTCGGCGAGGCGCTGCTCGGCATCGGCTATGTCGCGACATTGCCGACGCTCGGCTTCGTGCTCTGGGCCCGCGGCGTGGCGGAGCTGGGCCCGGCGCGGGCGGGGCAGTTCCTGCAGCTCATGCCGGTGTTCGGCGCCGGGCTCGCGATCGGCGTCCTCGGCGAGACGCCGCAGCTCTATCACGGACTGGGCCTCGGTCTGGTCGTCGCCGGCCTCGCCCTGCGCGACCGCGCTCCGGGCTGAGAGCGGCTCCGCTACCGCAAGGGGCGGCTGGCGGCAAACCTGCGGTGCACGGCGTCGAACAACGCGTCGAGCCCGAGCGCCAGCATCGCGAAACCGCAGCCGAGGCTGAAGTCGAGCACCCGCTCCTCCACATCGCGCGCGGCGACGCCGGCCGAGCCGGCGATCACCTCCAGCAGCAGCAGCACGAACATGGTGAGCGCGGCATTGCCGAGAATGCCGTGTATCTCATGGGCCGGCCAGCGGATGAGCGCGGCGATCATCATGCCGGCGATCAGCCCCCAATGGCCGCCGCCGACCAGGGCGCTGACAACCAGCGCCGCCACCGCGCCGGCGACGCAGCCAAGCATCACCTCCACCATGGTGCGCCAGCTCGTCATCACGTCGTGGCGGAGCACCAGCACGACGGCGATGAGGGTCCAGTAGGGCTTGGCGACGCCCAGCCCGACGCTGGTGAGCGAGGCGAGCGGCACGACGATGCCGACCGCCGCCGCAAAGCGCCACCTCTCCCCGGCGGTGTCGCGCAGGCGCCGGGCGATGCCGGCCGGCGCGGGCGCCAGCGAAGGCCGGGGTCCGCCCACCAGCCCATCCCACACCGCCGAGACCGCAAAACCATAGGCCACGGTCGCCAGCGCGGCCGCGGCCCCGATGCCGTCCAGATGGATGTAGTGCGCGCCGATGGCGAAGGTGAAGCACAGAAAGCGCGAGGCCGCCGCCGCAGTCGCGTCGAGCGCCTCGACCAGCGCGTAGAGCACGCCGGCCGCCGCGAACCCCAGCGTGGTCGGCAGGTAGAGCCCGCTCACCAGCGTGCCCAGCCCCGCCCCCGCCAGCACCACGAGCCCGCCGCCGACCATCCAGCCGAAGCGCGGCGCCAGCCGCCCGCCCACATCGAGGCTGAAGCACAGGATCGCGGTCACCAGCGCGAAGATCATCCACGTGCCGACGCCAATGGTCAGCGCCACCCCGATCGGTCCCAGCACGGTCGCGGCGAAACGCACGGCCCGCCCGATGGTGCCGTCGCCGCGCCAGGGCGGCGGACGCGGCACCGGCCCCGCGGGGGCGGACGAAACCGCCGATCCTGCATCCACCAAAGCCGGCTCCTTCCGATGGGATATCCATCCCGCCGAGGGACGCGGGTTTTACCCCGTCTTTACCCCAACGCGTGGAGATTGTGGACGCATGTTGCGTTGCTAGGCGTCAGGTCGGTCCATGAAAGTTCTGCGTAACGGGGTAACGACGGCGGGTTCCGGCCGCGGCAAGCGTGGCGGCGGCATGGGGGACGGAACGGCGGACAGCCTGCCGCTCAACACCATCCGCCACGGCGACTGCATCGCCGAACTGGCGAAACTGCCGCCCCGTTCGGTCGATCTCGTCTTTGCCGACCCCCCCTACAATCTCCAGCTCCAGGGCGAGCTGAAGCGCCCGGACGACAGCCTCGTCGACGCCGTGGACGATGCCTGGGACAAGTTTGAGAGCTTCCAGGCCTATGACGATTTCACCCGGGCCTGGCTGCTGGCGGTGCGCCGGGTGCTGAAGCCGACCGGCACGCTGTGGGTGATCGGCTCCTACCACAACATCTTCCGCGTCGGCGCGATGCTGCAGGATCTCGACTTCTGGATCCTGAACGACATCGTCTGGCGCAAGACCAACCCGATGCCCAATTTCCGCGGCCGCCGCTTCACCAATGCCCATGAGACGCTCATCTGGGCGGCGCGGGAGCCGGACGCGCGCAACTACGTCTTCAATTACGAGGCGCTGAAGTCCGGCAACGACGACGTGCAGATGCGCTCGGACTGGCTGTTCCCCATCTGCTCCGGGCATGAACGGCTGAAGGATGCCGAAGGCCGCAAGGCTCACCCGACCCAGAAGCCGGAGGCGCTGCTCGCCCGCATCCTGCTCGCCGCCAGCCGGCCGGGCGATGTGGTGCTGGACCCCTTCCTCGGCTCGGGCACCACCGCCGCGGTCGCCCGCCGGCTGCGCCGCAACTTCATCGGCATCGAGCGCGACGCCAGCTATGTCGCCGCCGCCACCGCCCGCATCGCCGCCGTGGAGCCGCTGCCGGAAGACGCGCTCACGCTCGCACCCTCGGCCCGGGAGGCGCCCCGCGTGCCGTTCGCCGCGCTGATCGAGCGGGGCCTCATCGCGCCGGGAGCACTGCTCACCGATGCGCGTCAGCGCTTCCGCGCACTGGTGCGCGCCGACGGCACGGTGTCGCTGGAAAGCGCGCCCGGTCTCGGCACGGTCGGCTCCATTCACCGCGCCGGGGCGCTGGCGCAGGGTGCGGAGGCCTGCAACGGCTGGACCTTCTGGCACGTGCCGACACGCGACGGCCTTGTGCCGATCGACAGTCTGCGCGCCGCCTTCCGAACCGAAATGGCGCAGGCGGCGGAATAGGCGGGGCGGCGATCCCCCGCCGATCGCGTATGAAAAAGGCCGCCGGGCGGCGGCCTTTCATTAGTGCGGAAGGGAATCGGCGGCTCAGAGGTCGGCCGCGCGCTTCACCGCGTCCTTGGCTTTGCCCTTGGCCTGCTGGGCTTCGCCCTTGATTTCCTGAACCTTGCCTTTGGCCTCGAGTTCGCGGGAGCCGGTCGCCTTGCCGATGCCCTGCTTGACGTTGCCGACGGCCTCGTTGCCGAGGCCCTTGGCCTTGTCCGCTGCACTGCCCATGGTGATGATCTCCTGGTGAGCCGCACGATGTGCGGGTTGCTTCACCAACGCGCCGGGTGCGGCCGGGTTCACCGAACCGGCCGAATTAATCGGCATGGGCCAACACCTTGCGCATCACGCTCGGGAAGGCTTCGGCATCGAAGCCCTGCGGCGTGACCCAGCGATGGCCGGCCGGCGCCGGGGTGTGCTGCGGCAGCCGGGCGCGCCAGAGCGCCAGTTCCAGCGCGAAATGGCTGAAGACATGGCTGACCGCCGCGTTGAGCGGATGCCAGTCGGCGGCGAGCGGCGCGTGCGCGGCGACGTTCGCGACAGGCTCCGGCTCCCACGGCGTCGAGGGCACTTCCGTCATCCCGCCGAGCAGGCCCCTGGGGGGGCGTGAGCGCACCAGCACGGCGCCGTCCGGCCTTACCGCCAGAAACGCGACGCCCCGCCGCGTCGGCCGTGCCGCCTTCGCCACCTTGCGAGGGTAGAGTTCCGCCGTTCCCGCCGCGCGGGCACGGCAGGGGACCTGCCAGGGACAGAGCGCGCAGGCCGGCCGGCGCGGCGTGCAGATGGTCGCACCGAGGTCCATCACCGCCTGGGCGAAATCGCCGTGGCGGTGCGCCGGAAGGATGTCCAGCGCCAGCCGCCGGAACAGCGGCCGCGCCGCAGGCAGAGGCTCCTCGACGGTAAAGAGCCTCGCCAGCACCCGCTCCCAATTGCCGTCCACCGGAGCAGCGGCGGCGTCGAAGGCGATCGCCGCGATGGCCGCGGCGGTGTAGGGGCCGATGCCGGGCAGCGCCAGCAAGGCAGGCTCCTCCGCGGGGAAGCGTCCGCCATGGCGTTCCACCACCGCCCGGGCACAGGCATGGAGATTGCGGGCCCTCGCGTAATAGCCGAGCCCGGCCCAGGCCGAGAGCACCTCCTCCAGCGGGGCGGCGGCAAGATCCTCCACCCGTGGCCAACGGGCGAGAAAGCCCGCGTAGTAAGGCCCGACCGTTGCTACCGTGGTCTGCTGGAGCATGATCTCGGAGAGGAAGACGTGGTACGGGTCGGCCCGCTTGCCGGGCGGCGCCCGCCAGGGCAGGTGCCGGCGATGCCGGTCGTACCAGACGAGCAGCGCGGCCGGGTCCGGCCCCTCCCGAGGCGGCAAAGCAACGCCCCCCGGCTTTCGTGCGGGACCATCCATTGCTAGTTTGGCTTTCGACGCCATGCTGTCATCGGCTCCGCGCCGCGCACATCCCACGCGCGGCCGCGCCACGATGGCGGCCCCGTCGGCGGACCGCAAGGCGGCGCCGGACTTTGGTCGAGAACGTCATGAAAGCAGGGGAAGCGACGGCATGAGCCGACCGGAAGGCCCGATCCGCCGGCAGCGCACCGCTGCCCGCCCGCTCGCCGACCTCATCACCGGCAGCATAGCGGAGAGCTGCGCCCGGCGCGGTCTCGCCGCGGTCGACATCGTGACCCACTGGCCGGACATCGTCGGCGCGGGGCTCGCGGCGCGGGCGCTGCCGATGAAGCTGGTGTGGCCCTCCCGCCCGGATGCGGATGAGCCCGGCGTGCTGCATGTGCGGGTGGAGGGCGGCTATGCCATTGAACTTCAACACGATGCGCCCATCGTGATCGAACGGATCAACCGCTATTTCGGCTGGCGCTGCGTCGGGCGGCTCGCCCTGAAGCAGGGTCCCGTGGCGCCGCCCCGGCCGCCCCGCCGCCCGCCGCCCGAGCCTGACGCGGGGGCGCGGGGGGAGGTGGTGCGGCGAATGGAGGCGATGGGCATCGGCCCGTTCGAGGAGGAGCGGCTGCGCGACGCGCTGGCGCGGCTCGGCGCCTTCATCGCCCGCGAGCGCGGCCCGGCCGGGCGCTGAGGTATGGCGCTGAGGTGCGTCACTCGGCGCCCATCACGCAGCGGTGACAACACGGCGCGGACGCCTACCGTTGCCATGATCGCGCCGTGCTTGTAGGCGCTTGTGCGACCGGGTGGCGCCGCGCCCCCGACCCGTGTTCCGAACCTTGCCTCACCGGAGTTCTCCAATGATCGATCGCCGTCGCTTCCTCGAGGGAGTCGGAGCCGTCGCCCTCACGGGGGCCGCGCTGCTGGCCTTTGCCAGCCCGCAGAGCTTCGGCCCGGCAACGTTCGCCTTCATCGGCGAGGCCGAGGCGCAGACCGTGAGCGCCGACAAGCTGATGGCGCCCGGCGCGCTGCCGGACATCGTGCTGGGCAAGGCGGACGCGCCGGTCACCATCGTGGAATATGCCTCGATGACCTGCGGCCACTGCGCCCATTTCCACACCACCACCTTCCCGATCCTGAAGGAAAAATACATCGACACCGGCAAGGTGAAGCTGATCCTGCGCGAGTTTCCGCTGGATGTGGTGGCGAAGGGCGCCTTCATGATCGCCCGCTGCGCCGGCCCGGACAAATACTACCCGATGGTCTCGACCATGTTCGAAACCCAGAAGGACTGGGCCTTCGGCAACAACCCGGCGCAGGCGCTGCTCGCCATCGCCAAGCAGGGCGGCATGACCGAGGAGCAGTTCAACACCTGCCTCTCCGACGCCAAGCTGGCCGGCGAGGTCGACCAGGTGTCGAAGCGCGGCGCCGAGCTCGGCGTCTCGGCGACGCCGACCTTCTTCATCAACGGCAAGAAGATCTCCGGCGCGCTCAGCCCGGAAGACCTCACCAAGGAAATCGACCCGCTGCTGCCGGCCAACTGAGACGCGACTGGGCCGCCGCCGGGATGAGGGGCGCACCTCATTCCGGCGGCGGACAGCCCCGCCGGCGGGGCCGCGCCCGCCTCAAGCGAGCGCCGCCGGCCGCCGCGGACCCCGCCGGTGCCGCCGCCGGCAGATCCGCCTGCGCGGTATTAAATAACCTTTGAGACAATGACCGGTCAGGCCGATGAGGTGGACGATGTGTCCATCCACACCCCTGACCGACGGGCCGCCCTGCCCCTGCCTGCCCCACGATCGGCCGATGCCGGGACGCCGGCTCCGGCAGCCGTGCCCGGCGGGACCTCCCGTTCCGGCCCGCCCTCACGCCGCGGCATGTCGCCGCAGCACCCGGCGATCATCCTCCCCTGACGGCCATTGCAGGGCGCGCCCCCGGGTCACCGGGCGCCCCATCGGGCTCCGCCTGTGCGGTCCCGCAGCGGTGCCTCTCGCAGCCGGGCGGACGGCACGTCCCGGCCCGCCGGAGCCCCGCACGAGGCGACCGCGCCGCGCGTCCGGGGGCCTGTGCGGCGGACCCGGGGTGGGGTTGCGGCGATCCCGCAGGCCATCCGTCGGACACAGACATCGGGTGGACACAGACATCGGGCTGGGCGACATGGCCGGTACCGCCAGCCCACCTCGTCCACCGCGCCGGCAACCGCGCCACGCTGACCCCAGCCGCGCCTCGCCCCACCTCCAGACCCGCCTCACGCCAGCCGGCCGTCGTCTGCTCCGCCTGCCCTCAGCCATGGACCGTGGCCACCGGCACGTTCGCCGGTCCCGGAGCCACTGGCGGTCGCGGCGGCGGCCTCAGGCCGCAAGGACGAGGCAACTTTTGCGGCGGACCCGGGGTGGGGTTGCGGCGATCCCGCAGGCCGTCCGTCGGACACCGGGCTGGGCGACATGGCCGGTACAGCCGGCCCACCTCGTCCACCGCGCCGGCGACCACGCCACGCTGACCCCAGCCGCGCCTCGCCCCACCTCCAGACCCGCCTCACGCCAGCCGGCCGTCGTCTGCTCCGCCTGCCCTCAGCCATGGACCGTGGCCACCGGCACGTTCGCCGGTCCCGGAGCCACTGGCGGTCGCGGCGGCGGCCTCAGGCCG
The DNA here is from genome assembly GCF_018390635.1 of Ancylobacter lacus. Lineage (GTDB taxonomy): Bacteria > Pseudomonadota > Alphaproteobacteria > Rhizobiales > Xanthobacteraceae > Ancylobacter > Ancylobacter lacus. The sequence goes on from NZ_JAHBGE010000038.1 coordinate 49,603, forward strand.
CAAGGACGAGGCAACTTTTGCGGCGGACCCGGGGTGGGGTTGCGGCGATCCCGCTGGCCATCCGTCGGACACAGACATCGGGCGGGGCGACATGGCCGGCACGGCCGCCGTTGCCCCTTTCCGCCTCCGACCCGCTTCAAACGGGACCTTACCCGCGCCACGCCACCTCCCGACCCGCCTCACGCCAGCCGGCCGAGGTCCGCTCCGCCTTCCCTCGGCCATGGACCGCAGCGGCCCGACCGCGCCCCGGCTCCACCTTCCGACCCGCCTCACGCCGGGCCACGACCGCCGCCCCGGCTCCGACCATCGGCTCGCGGCCCACGGCTGCCCGTCATTCCCCTCCATCCCCCGCAGGAACGGCGGCTCCGGCCACACGCGGGCCTCGGCACCCCGCCCGGTCGCCGGCCGGGGGCGCCTCACACGCGCCCGCCCGGACGGTCCGCTCCGCCGCCGGCGCGCTCAACCACGGGCTTGGCCGGCTGCCACCCGAGGGTGGCCCCACCTCCCGGCAGGTGCTGCGACCAAGGCCCGTGACCCGAACCCGGTCCGAACCCGGTCCGAACCCGTTCCCCGACACGCTCCACCGCAGCGTCGTGGCCGGCGGTTCACGCCGGCAGGGCGAGGCGGCCTTCCCGGTCGAGCGGGAAGCCGGGGTTGTGGGCGATCTCCCAGACATGGCCGTCGGGATCGGCGACATAGCCGGCATAGCCGCCCCACGCCGTCTCGTGCGGGCCGTGCAGCGCCCGGCCGCCGGCGGCGACCGCGGCGATGATGGTGCGGTCCACCTCGCGCCGGTCCGGCCGGTTGCAGGCCAGCGTCACCCCGCCGAACATCCCCGCCCGGCCCGACAGCACGCCGGCATCGGCCGCCAGCTCATGGCGGGGATAGAGCGCCAGCGCCACCGCGCCGGCCGCGAAGAACATCACCCCCTGCGCCTCGGCACAGCGGCGGGACAGCCCCATCGCGGCATAGAAGCGGCCGGCGCGGGCGAGGTCCTCGACCCCCAGCGTCACCAGCGAGACATGGAGACCCGGCGCCGCCGCCGGGCAGCCCGGCTTTGCCGCGTCCAATCGGGCCGCGTCCAATCGGGCCGCCTCCACCTTGGCCGTCTCCACCTTGGCTGCCTCCACCTTCGCCGTGCCGCAGGCGGCGAACGGCGCCTCCCCTACCGCCCGACCGCCGCCGGCCGGCCCGCCCGGCGGCGCAGCCCCGATGCCGCCGCGCGCGGCCGCGCCTTGCTGCGGGCGTGCGCCCGTCCGCATGCCGATGACCGTTCCCATCATCTCCGCTCCTCCCCGTCTCTCCCGCCACAGCCGGCCGATACCGACTCGCGGGCCCCGCTCCACCTCACCCACATCCGCCGCCTTCAGGCCCGGAACTGAAATATTACGCTACGTAACCTCCTGCCGGCACAGCCGCGCCGATCACCACGCGACCGGAAGGGCCGAGGCCCTCCCCCGGCGGTTCGCCGGCCGGGCGGCGCAGGCCGACCGTCCCGCGCCCTGCCCCACACCTCCCGGCCGGGCAGGCGCCGCCGAAACGCGCACCCCGGATTCCCGGCTTCCGTGGCGCACCCCCGGTCCGCCCTCCGGCCATCGTGAGGGCCGAAGTCCCGGCATCGCCGGGCACTTCCGCCGGCCCGGTCCATTCGTCACCTTTCGAGGCGACGATGGGCGGTTCCCGTGCCGGTCGCCGCAACCGGCGCGGATCGCGCCTAGCCGAACAGCGACAACTGCTCGCCCGCCGCCGGACGGCGGTGGAAATGCCGGGTGGTCAGCTTCAGATGCCGCCGGTTGAGGCCGAGCCGCTCCACCGCGATCTCGAACCGCCGCCCCACGGTCCAGGCATAGGGGCCCGAGCCGGTCATGCGCTGGCCGAAGGCGGCATCATATTCCTTGCCGCCGTGCAGCTCCTTCACCAGTGACAGCACGTGGCGGTACTTGTCGGGGAAATGCGCCAGCAGCCACTCCTTGAACAGGTCGCGGATTTCCAGCGGCAGGCGGAGCATGACATAGCCCGCCTCTTCCGCCCCGGCCGCGGCGGCGGCGTCCAGAATGCGCTCCAGCTCGTGGTCGTTTACCGCGGGAATCAGCGGGGCCACCAGCACCGCGGTCGGCACCCCGGCCTCGCTGAGGCGGCGCACCGCTTCCAGCCGGCGCACCGGGGTCGCCGCCCGCGGCTCCATCGCCCGCGCCAGCTTGTGGTCCAGCGTGGTGATCGACAGCGCCACCTTCACCAGCCCCTTCTCCGCCATGGGGGCGAGGATATCGAGGTCGCGCAGCACCAGCGCCGATTTGGTGACGATGCCGACGGGGTGGCCGAAATCGCGCAGCACCTCGAGGATGCGGCGGGTGAGGCGCCATTCCTTCTCGATCGGCTGGTAGGAATCGGTGTTGATGCCGAGCGCGATGGTGCGCGGCTCATAGCCCGCCCTGGACAGCTCCTTCACCAGCAGCTCCGGCGCGTCCGGCTTGGCGAACAGCTTCGATTCGAAGTCGAGCCCGGCGGAGAGGCCCTGATAGGCATGGGTCGGCCGGGCGAAGCAATAGACGCAGCCATGCTCGCAGCCGCGATAGGGGTTGATCGAGCGGTCGAAGCCGACATCGGGGGAGTCGTTGCGGGTGATGATGGTGCGGGCCCGCTCCACCGTCACCTCGGTGCGGAAGGCCGGCAGCTCGTCGAGGCTCTGCCAGCCATCGTCGAACGCCTCCCGGCCATGCGGCTCGAAACGGCCGGCGGCATTGGAGAGCGCGCCCCGCCCGCGCCGCCGCTCCGCCTCCACGCCCGGCGCGGCGGCCTCCTCCCCGGCGCCGGCCATATCGACGAGCGCGCTACGGTCGCGCGCCGCGGCGGCCTCCGCCTGCTCGCGCTGCGCCTGCCGCTCCTGCGCCAGCCGGCCGAGGATGTTGCGGTTGCCGGCCCGCCGGCGCGGCGCCGCGGCCGTCACCGGCCCGGCCGGGGCCGGCCGCAGGCCGGCGTCCTCGATCTGTGCCATGGGAAGTGCTCCTGCCTCTGTTCCGTTCTAGGGCCGAAAACAGAACATATCAAGAACATCTCGCATTCTTCGCATCAGGGCTCGACGCTGCGAAACGACGTGCTATAGGCAGATCAAGGACTTCAGCCAGAATGTGACACGCCCGGCGCGCCCCGGCGGGCGATAGCCCCATGGAAGCCCGTGATCTCCGTCGTCATCGCCACCCACTCCACGGAACGGCTGCTGATTCCCACGCTGGCGGCGCTGGTGCCGGGCGCCGCGGCCGGCCTCGTGCGCGAGGTCATGCTGGTCGACAGCGGCCATGCCGGCATCGCCGAGATCGCCGACGCGGCGGGCTGCGAATATCTCGAGGGGCCGGCCGATGCCGGCGCCCGGCTGCGCCAGGGCGCGGCGGCGGCGCGCAGCCCGTGGCTGCTGTTCCTCGAACCCGAGGCGCTGCTGCAGGAAGGCTGGCCCCGCGACGTGCGCGGCTTCATCGACCAGGTCGAGCGGATGCAGGCCAGTGACCGCCAGGCCGCCACCTTCCGGCTGGCGCTGGACGGCTTCGGCATCGCGCCGCGGCTGCAGGAGGCCGCCGCCATGGCCCGGCAGGCGGTGACGGGGCGGCCCCGCGCCCAGCAGGGCCTTTTGATCCACCGCCGCTTCTACGACCGGCTCGGCGGCCACCCGCCGGGCGCCAGCGCCCCGCACCGGCTGTTCGGCCGCATCCGCCGCGGCGGGCTGGTGCTGCTGCGCTCGCAGATCCTGCTGCCGGGCTGAGCCGGCCGCGCGCCGGGCGCGGCTCGGCCGGGTCCGCGCGCCGGGCGCGGCTAGACCGTGGCGCCCTTCGCCTTCGGCCGCTTCAGGTGCTCGTCCAGCCGGGGCAGGATCTCGACGAAGTTGCAGGGGCGGTGGCGCACGTCGAGCTGGTGCACCAGGATCTCGTCCCAGGCGTCGCGGCAGGCGCCGGGCGAGCCGGGCAGGCAGAACACATAGGTCGCGTTCGCCACGCCGGCGGTGGCCCGGCTCTGCAGGGTCGAAGTGCCGATCTTGCCGAAGGAGACGAGGTGGAACACGGTGGAGAAGCCCTCCATCCGCTTTTCGAACAGCGGCTCCACCGCCTCCGGCGTGACGTCGCGGCCGGTGAAGCCGGTGCCGCCGGTGGTGAGGATCACGTCGATGCCGGGATCGGCGATCCACCCCTCCACCTTGCCGCGTATGGCGGCGACCTCGTCCGGCACGATGTCGCGGGCGACCAGGCTGTGGCCGGCCGCCACCAGCCGGTCGACCAGCGTGGTGCCCGAGCGGTCGTCGTCGAACACGCGGGTGTCGGACACGGTGAGCACCGCGATGTTGAGCGCCACGAACGGCTTTTCGGCGGGTGTCTGGGTCATGGCCGAGAGATAGGCCTCAAATCGCGCCCTGAAAAGTGTTGCACTGCTGCATGGAGCCGGTTTTCAGCCCGCGGGTGAACCAGGTGCTGCGCTGCTTCGAGGTGCCGTGGGTGAAGCTGTCGGGCACCGCATAGCCCTGGCTGCGCTTCTGCAGCGTGTCGTCGCCGATGGCGGTGGCGGCGTTCAGCGCCTCCTCGACATCGCCGGCCTCAAGGATGCGGAAGCGGTCATTGGCGTGGTAGGCCCACACCCCGGCGAGGCAGTCCGCCATCAGCTCGACCCGGACCGAGAGGGTGTTGGCTTCCTCGCGGGAGGCCTGGCGCTGGCGCTCCTGCACCTTGGCGAGCAGGCCGATCTGGTTCTCGACATGGTGGCCGACCTCGTGGGCGATGACATAGGCGGCGGCGAAATCGCCCGGCGCGCGGAACCGGTCCTTCAGCTCCTGGAAGAAGGAGAGGTCGAGATAGACCTTCTGGTCGAGCGGGCAATAGAACGGGCCCATGGCCGACTGGGCGGCGCCGCAGCCGGAGCGGGTGGCGCCGGAGAACAGCACCATGCGGGGCTTCTCGTAGGTCTTGCCCTGCGCCTTGAACAGCTCGACCCAGACATCCTCGGTCTGCGCCAGCACCGCGCTGGCGAACTGGCCGAGCTGGTCGCTGGGCGCGCCGGTACGGGCGGCGGGCGCCTCCTGCTGCGTCTGGCGGCCCTCGCCGAAGATCGCCTCGGCGCCGCCGAGCAGGATCGCCGGGTTGATGCCGGTGGCCCAGGCGAGCAGGCCGACGACGATCAGCCCGCCAAGGCCGAGCCCGCCGCCGCGGAAGCCGCCGCCGCCACCGAAGCCGCCCCCTGCGCCGCGACGGTCCTCGACATTGTCGCTGCGGCGGAAATCCTCCCACCTCATAGGCCTTCCCCCCGGCGTTGTCCGGCCCGCAGGGGCGGGCCGGCGGCAGTGTGGTCGAACCCCGGCGCGGCGGCAAACGCGCGCCGGGGCCGCCATCAACCGCGAGAGGTGCCCCGCTGTTCCAGCCAGTCGCGCGTCAGCGTGAGATCGGGCTGGGTGAGGCCGTGGCCGGCCGGCAGCACGCGGTGGTCCACCTGCGCCCCGGCCGCGGCGAGGAAGCGGGCGAGGCGGGCGGCGTTCTCCTCGGGCACGATGGGGTCCATCGCGCCGGAGAGCATCAGCACCGGCGTGCCGGGGATCGGCCGTGCCGGCGGCTGCGCCAGCGGCACCATGGCCCGCACCAGCACCGCGCCGGCCAGCACCTCCGGGTGGAGCTGGAGCAGCGCGGCGGCGATGTTGGCGCCGTTGGAAAAGCCAAGCGCGATCGGCGCGGCGAGGCCATAGGCGTCGCGCGCCTCCGCCACGAAGGCGGCGAGGTCGCCCGCGCGGCGGCGCACATCCGCCTCGTCGAACACGCCTTCGCGCAGCCGGCGGAAGAAGCGCGGCATCGCGCCTTCCATCACCGGGCCACGCGGCGAGAGCAGCGCCACGCCGGGCGCCACGCGGGCCCCGAGCGGGACGAGATCGTGCTCGTCGCCGCCGGTGCCGTGCAGCAGCAGCAGCGGGGGACGGTCGGCGGTGCCGGGCTCGAAACGGTGGATGAAGGAAAGCCCGGCCTTCGCCGGGGCGGCGTTGACGGTCATGACGAAATCCTCCGGCCGCCTCGGGCGGCCTTTCCAGAAACGGCCGCCCCGCAGGGCGGCGGCCGCGATGGCGGCCATGGGGTCAATGTCTGCCGCCCTTGGGCGGGAATTCCTGCCCCTCCGGGCCGGCACGGCCGGCCTTCGGGGCGGACAGCCGGCCGGCGCCGGTTCGTCCGGCCGCCCCCTTCCCGAGCCTCCCCGCGCGAGCGGAAAGGGCGGGAGGGGTGCCCGGGCACACGGCCCGGGCGTTGGCGGCAGGAGAGCTCGGAAACCGGAGCCGGGGAACGGAACTCAGGCACGGAAGCCCGAAACGGGGGCTCGGGCACGGGGCTCGCCACGGGAACACCCGCCAGCCGGCGGGCGAACCCCCGGCGACGTCCGCGCCCCGGTCGCCCCGGCCGCGGAAGCCGGACCGGCGGGCCCGCGGGGCCCGCCGGCGCCGCGTCACGCGATCTCGGGCAGAACCTGCTCGATGCGGGCGCGCTGCGGCTCGAGGAAGGCCGGCAGCTTCAGGGCCTGGCCGAGGCTCGCCACCGGCTCGTCGGCGGCGAAGCCGGGAATGTCGGTCGCGATCTCGAACAGCACATGGCCCGGCTCACGGAAATAGACCGAGCGGAAGTAGTTGCGGTCCTTCTGCTCCGTGGTGCGGATGCCGTGGTTCTCCTGCAGCTTCTTCACCATCGCCGCCTCGGCCGCGTCGTCCTCGGCGCGGAAGGCGATGTGGTGCACCGAGCCGCCGCCCATGCGGGCCGGCAGGAAGCCGCCGGCCTCGTGGATGTCGACCACGCCGCCGATGGCCTGCCCCTCCACCGCGAAGCGGACCAGCGAACCCTCGCGGCCGACCTCGCGGAAGCCGAACACGTCGGTCAGGATCGCGCCGGTGGGCGCGGCCTCGGCCAGCAGCAGGTTCACGCTGTGGAAGCCGCGAATGGCCGCCTCGGCGGGAATCTCGCCATCGGTCCAGCCCGGCTCGTTCTCGATGCCGGGCACCGCCACCAGCGCGAGGCGCATGCCGTGCGGGTCCTTGAAGGACAGCACGCTCTCGCCGAACCGCTTCACCGGGGCCTGATGGGTGACGCCCTTTTCGACGAAACGCTGGGTCCAGTAGCCGATCGCGCCTTCCGGCACGCGGAACACGGTCTCCTGCGTCTCGCCGACGCCGAGCCGGCCGGGCGCGACATGGTCCCACGGGAAGAAGGTGAGGATGGTGCCGGGCGAGCCGACCTCGTCGCCGTAATAGAAGTGATAGGTGCCGGGATCGTCGAAATTGACGGTCTTCTTGACCAGCCGCAGGCCGAGCGTGCGGGTGTAGAATTCGACATTGCGGCGAGCGTTGCCGGCGATCGCCGTCACGTGGTGGATACCGTTGTGGATCATCGTGGTGCCCTCATCTGGTGGGGCGCGCCAGCGCCCTTGCTGGCCATCCAGATAATCCGAACCGGGACGGAATCCATCAAGGCATCGCTTGCGTTGACGCAACATCGCTCCTGCCGATATGATTCACGCATTGCGGCCACGAAACGATTTGGTATCGCGACACGGAGCTTCGACAGGCATGGCCGAGCCGTTCAAGGGACTGAGCTGGGACGATTTCCGCCTCATCAAGGCGGTCGCGGACGCCCGCGGGCTGCCGGCCGCGGCGGCGCAGATGGGGGTGAACCACTCCACCGTGTTCCGCCGGCTCAACCAGATCGAGGAGACCCTCGGCGGGCCGCTGTTCGAGCGTCACCGCACCGGCTACGCCCTCACGCCGTCGGGGGAGGAGCTTTTCGCCCTCGCGGCCCGGCTGGACGAGGAGATCACCAGCGCCGGCCGCAAGCTGGCCGGGCGCGAGCCCACCCCGGCGGGCGAGCTGCGGGTGACCATTCCCGATTCCATCATGATGAACCTGCTGGTGCCGGTGCTCGGCGGCTTCCGCCGGCGCTACCCGGAGGTGCGGCTCGATTTCGTGCTGTCGGCGACCTCTCTGAACCTGTCGAAGCGCGACGCCGACGTCGCCATCCGCGCCACCGACCACCCGCCGGAGAATCTGGTGGGGCGCAAGATCGCCACCATCAACTGGGCGCTCTACGGCCGCGCGCAGGACTTTCCCAACCCGGAGGCGGTGACGTTCGAGGAGCTGGCGGCGCGCAACTGGATCGGGCTGGGGGAGAACTTCGCCCATGTGCAGGCGGCGAAGTTCCTGCACGAGAACATCGCCCCCGAGCGCATCGTGCTGCGCATCAACTCCGTGCTCGGGCTGGCCGAGGCGATCGAGGAGGGCATCGGCATCGGCCACATTCCCTGCATGAGCGGGGATGCCCGCCCGCTGCTGGTGCGCCTCGGGCCGATCGAGCCGACCTTTTCCGCCGATCTCTGGCTGCTGACCCACCCGGACCTGCGCCACGCCCCCCGGGTGCGGGCGTTCCTCGATTATGTCGGGGCCGAGGTCACCCGGATGCGGCGCTTCATCGAGGGCGGCTCGCGGCTGCCGGCCGCGGAGGCCGCCGCGACGGCGGGCGGCGGGGAGGACGGCGCGTCGGCCACGGCCGTGAGCCCGGCGTCAGCCTGACCGGCAGGGCCGGCGTCGAGCGGCGAGCGGCGAGGCCCGGCGGTCCCCCGCGCCGGGGCGGCATCACGCCTTGATGCGGGCCAGCAGGCCGTCGCGCAGGCAGGTCAGCTCATGGGTGAGCCGCTCCAGCGTGGCGGTGTCCTTCTCGAGGCAGGAGCCCATCTCCCGCGGCACGATGGCGGCCTCGGCGCGCAGGGCGCGGCCCTTCTCGGTGAGCTTCACCCGGACCTGGCGCTCATCCTCGGCGCAGCGCGAGCGCTGCACGAGACCCGACCCCTCCATCCGCTTCAGCAGCGGGGTCAGCGTGTTGGTCTCCAGCAGCACCCGGTCGCCGATCTGGCCCACGGTGAGGCCGTCGCCCTCCCACAGCGCCACCATGACCACATATTGCGGGTAGGTGAGGCCGAGCCGGTCGAGCATAGGCTTGTAGACGCGGTTGAAGGCGTGATTGGCGGAATAGACCGCGAAGCAGAGGAAGTCGCCGAGCCGCATCGGGTCGTCGGCCACGGAGCCCTTGCCGGTGATGTCGCCCTTGTCGGACATGACGCGCGCCAATCCCTGTTGTGTGACGAATAGATTAAATCGCATGCGACCTAGTTCAAGGGCGAATCGGACATGACCGGCATGCGTTTCCGCTGCGCCGGCAAGGGATCGCGGCGGCACGTCGGTGATAAGGCACCGCCGCGGCCCGCGTCCTGCCGGACAGCCGGCCGGGCCTACGCCTAAAGTTTGATGAAGCAGGCCCGCCCCCTGTAGGATCGGCGGGCAAGCGGGGCGGACCATGGCGGAAGACACGGCGAAGAGGCAGGACCCGGCGGCAGGCGCGCCGGAGCTTGGCGCGGCCGGGCGGCGCTCCTCGCGCCTGCGGCTGCGCGCGGCCTGGATGTACTATGTCGAGGGCATGACCCAGAGCGCCATCGCCGAGGCGCTGGACATCGGCCGGGTGACGGTGGTGCGGCTGCTCGCCGACGCCCGCAGCCTCAACGAGGTGCGGATCTCGCTCAGCCGCGAGGTGGCGGAGCTGCCGCGCCTGGAGATGGGGCTGCAGAAGGCGTTCGGCCTCGCCGAGGCGGTGGTGGTGCCGCTCTCCGGCCCCGGTGCCGACCCCACCCCGGCCATCGGCGCGGCGACCGGGCAGTATCTCTCCGAGCTGATCCGCTCCGACCTCCGCATCGGCTTCGGCTGGGGCCGCACGCTGATGCGCGCGCTCGGCTTCATCGACGAGAAGACGGTGAGCAACCTCTCGGTGATCTCGCTGCTCGGCGGCATCACCAAGGCCCGGCAGTACAACCCCGCCGAATTCGCCTGGCAGTTCGCCCGGATGTTCCAGGCCGACTGCCACCTCATCGCCGCCCCGGCGCTGGTCGACAGCCTCGACACCAAGACCGCGCTGATCGAGCGCTGCGGCCTCGGCACGGTCTACGCGCTGGCGCGGGAGATGGACGCGGTGGTGGTGAGCGTCGGCGGCATGGGCGCGCAGAGCACCGCGCGCCGGTTCGGCTTCTTCTCGGAGGCGGACTGGGCCTCGCTGGAGGCGGCCGGGGCGGTGGGCGACATCGTCTACAACTTCCTCGACCTCGAAGGCCGGCTGATCGACCACCCGATCAGCCGCCGGGTCATGTCCATTCCCATGGAGACGCTGCAGGCGACGCCGCGCCGCATCCTCACCTCCGGCGGGCCCGAGAAGACCGAGGCGGTGATCGGCGCGCTGCGGCTGCTGCGCCCGACCGTGTTCATCACCGACGAGGTGACGGCCGCCGCCGTGCTCGCCCGGCTCGGGCTGGAGGTGGCCGCGCCGCCGGCATGAAGGCTCGTGCACAAAGAGAACCTTTGCCGCCGCCGCAATGTCGGCTACCGAAGAGCCGACCACGCCCTGCGCCGGACGCGCGGGGGGAGAGGAAGCGCAGATGTTCTCCACCACCGGGCTCGCGCCCTTCGGCACGCCGCTGCCGGCCGGCTCCCACCCGGGCGGAATCGCCCGCACCGGCCTTGCCGCCGAGCTGGCCCGCCACACCGACGCGAAGGGCCCGATCACGCTCGGCCTCGTCGGCGCCGGGCAGATGGGCACCGACCTGCTGGTGCAGGCCGCGCTGATGCCGGGCGTGCGGATCGGCGCGGTCGCGGTGCGCAACCCCGGCTCGGCCTTCGAGGCCGCCGCCATCGCCGGCCATTCCCGCGAGGACCTCGCCGCCGCCTCCACCGTCGCCGGCATCGACCGCGCCATCGAGGCCGGCAAGATCGCGGTGACGGAGGACTACCACCTGATGTGCGCGGCCGGGCGGATCGACGTCGTCATCGACGCCACCGGCAGCCCCAACATCGGCACCATCGTCGCGCTGGAGGCGATCCGCAACGGCAAGCATGTGGTGCTGCTCTCGGTCGAGGCGGACATCACCATCGGCCGCCACCTCAAGCAGGAAGCCCGCGCCGCCGGGGTGGTGCTCACCGGCGCGGCCGGGGACGAGCCGGCCTCGACCCTCGAACTCATCGGCTTCGCCCAGGCGCTCGGCTTCGAGATCGTCTGCGCCGGCAAGGCCAAGAACAACGCCTTCGACCGCGACGCCACGCCGGATGCCTTCGCCGCCGAGGCGGCGGCGCGCAACATGAACCCGCGCATGCTGGTGGAGTTCGTCGACGGCTCCAAGACCATGGTGGAGATGACCGCGCTCGCCAACGCCACCGGGCTGGTGCCGGACGTTCCGGGCATGCACGGTCCCGCCGCCGACCGCGACGTGCTCGCCCAGGTGCTGTGCAGCCGGGAGGATGGCGGCATCCTCTCCCGCTCCGGGGTGGTGGACTACACGCTCGGCGCGGGCGTGGCGCCCGGCGTGTTCTGCATCGTCAAGCCGCGCCACGAGCGGGTGATCGAGCGGATGGCCGACCTCAAGGTCGGCCCCGGCCCCTGCTTCGCGCTGATCCGCCCGTTCCACCTCACCAGCCTCGAAGTGCCGCTCTCGGCGGTGCGCGCGGTGCTGCACGGCCAGCCCGACATGGAGGTGCTGGACCGCCCGGTGGCCGAGTGCGTGGCGGTGGCCAAGCGCGACCTCGCCCCCGGGCAGGTGCTGGGCAAGATCGGCGAGTACGACTATCGCGGCTTCACCATGGCCTGGCGCGAGGCGCGCGAGGGCTTCGCCCTGCCGCTCGGCCTCGCCGAGCGGGCCCGGGTGGTGCGCCCGGTGCGCAAGGGCGAGCGGCTGACCTATGACAACTGCCAGCCCGACGACACGCTGGCGGTGACCCAGATCCGCCGCCGGCTCGACCAGGCCGACGCCCGCTTCCTCGCGGCGTGACGCACGGCGCGGGCGCGGCGGGCGGCCGGCCCGCCGCCGTCAGGCTCGGCCGGCCAGCGAGGTGAGGGTCTCCAGCCGCTCCGCCACCTCGGCGAGGGCGTCGGCGAGCTGGCGCACCTGATCGGGCTTCAGCACGAGCTGCAGCGCGGGAATCGGTTCGCCCGGCTTCGGCGCGGTGGTGCCGATCTCCAGCCGCAGCCCGGCCGCTTCCTGCCCGAACAGCGCGGTGGTGAAGCCGAACAGCGGCCACACCTTGAGATGGCCCTGTCCGTCGGTTTCCCAGTCCTTAAAGGCGTCGCTCATCATCTGTCTCCCGGCGCGACCGGAGGGCCGCTGTTGCGCGAGCAGTAGCATTGCTGACACGATCGCGCGGCAGGCTTTTTGCCGCCGGTCCCGCGCGAGGCGCCGGCTACCGCCCTCGGCCGCGCCGGAACCCGCGGCACGGCACAGGCGAGAGGCGGCGACGGCCTGGGAAGACCCGCGCCGCGGCGCGGCGAGAAGCCGGATCCCGCGCCAGTGGCGCGCGACCACGTCCCCGAAGTCCCTTGCCGATCGGGCGCAACGATCGCCCGGCCGGCGCGTTCACGACGGCAGCACTGGGAAGACGCCATGGACACGCCCACCCGCAAGGCCCTCGAACTGCTTCTGGAAATCGCTGAGGAGCGCCGCATCCACGAGGCGGAAAAGCCCGACCCCGACTTCGCCGCCCGGCTGGAAGCGGCGATCGCGCAGGTGCGCGGCCTGCTGGGGGTGCTGGGCGACGCGGCGAGCTGACAGGCGCGGCCGCCGGACGGCAGCGGCACCCCTAAGGGGCAGCCCGTCCGCCCGACCCGGCGCACCGGAGCGAACGAACGGGCAAGGAACCGCCGCTCCCGCAGCGCGGGGGCGGAGCCGGCACGGCGTCGCTCGACGGGGCGCCGCTCAGCGGCTGGAGCGGGCGTTCGCGGTTTCCTGCTGCAGGATCGCCGCCGCGCCGTTCTCGGCGGTCTGGCTGAGATAGGCGTTGCGACCTTCGGTCAGCCGCGAGGTGGTGGCCGCCTCGGCAGCGGAAGCGCCGAACGCCGCGGCAGCAACGATCAGAAGAGCGGAAGCGGTCTTGAGGTTGATCATCATCATTCTCCCTGTTTGAAGGTCGATCTCGGCTCGACATCGACAATGACAATGTATCTCCGCCCCCTCCTGCACGTTATCGACTTGATGTTTCATCGAAACAGCCATGGATGTGACCGGACACATACAGGCGTATAGGGCGAAAGCCGGCCCGCCTGCGCGATACAGGCGGGCCGGCCCGGCCCTCAGGCGGAGGCGCGGAGCGGCGCCACGGCGGGCTCCGCCGCCGGCTCCAGAGCGTTGAGGACGGCATCCTCGACCCGTTCCAGCCAGACGAAGTCCAGCCGGTCGCGGGCATCCTGCGGGATGTCCTCATAATCGCGCCGGTTGCGCGCCGGCAGCATCACCCGGGTGAGCCCGGACCGCGCCGCCGCGACAACCTTCTCCTTGATGCCGCCGACCGGCAGGACGAGGCCGCGCAACGAGATTTCACCCGTCATCGCGGTGTCCTTGCGCACCGTCCGGCCGGAGAGCAGCGAGACCAGCGCGGTGAACATCGCCACGCCCGCGCTCGGCCCGTCCTTGGGGGTCGCCCCCGCCGGGACGTGGACATGCACGTCGTTCTTCTCGAACAGCGCGGGATCGATGCCGAACTCCGCGGCGCGGCTCTTCACCAGGCTCATCGCCGCCTGGGCGCTCTCCTTCATCACGTCGCCGAGCTGGCCGGTGAGGATCAGCCCGCCACGGCCCGGCACCCGGGTCGCCTCGATGAAGAGGATGTCGCCGCCGACCGGCGTCCAGGCGAGGCCGGTGGCGACGCCGGGCACGCTGACGCGCAGCGCCACCTCATCCTCGAACAGCGGCGGGCCGAGCAGCTCCGGCAGGTCCGCCGCGGTGATGGCGGCCTTCTCCACCGTGCCCTCGGCGATGCCGACGGCGAGGCGGCGCACCGCCCGCCCGACCTCGCGCTCGAGATTGCGGACCCCGGCCTCCCGGGTGTAGGCCCGGATCATCGCCTTCAGCGCCTCGTCGTCGATCGTCACCTGGCCTTCGGCCACCCCGTTCGCCGCGAGCTGGCGGCGAACCAGATAGCGCCGGGCGATCTGGAGCTTCTCGCTGTCGGTGTAGCCCGACAGGGTGATGATCTCCATGCGGTCGCGCAGCGGGCCGGGGATGGTGTCGAGCATGTTCGCGGTGGCGATGAAGACCACGCGCGAGAGATCGAACGGAACGCCGAGGTAATTGTCCCGGAACGTGCCGTTCTGCTCGGGATCGAGCACCTCCAGCATCGCGGCCGAGGGATCGCCCTGGATGCCGGAGCCCATCTTGTCGATCTCGTCCAGCATCATCACGCAGTCGCGGGTGCCCGCCTTGCGGATGCCCTGGATGATGTTGCCCGGCAGCGCGCCGACATAGGTGCGCCGGTGGCCGCGGATCTCCGCCTCGTCGTGCACGCCGCCCAGCGAGACGCGCACGAAGGCGCGACCCATGGCGCGGGCGATGGACTGGCCGAGCGAGGTCTTGCCGACGCCGGGCGGACCGGCGAAGCACAGGATCGGCGCCTTGCCGTTGGGCGCGAGCTTGCGCACGGCGAGATATTCGACGATGCGGCGCTTGATCTTGTCGAGGCCGAAATGGTCCTCGTCGAGAATGCGGCGCGCCTCGGCGATGTCGATGGCCTTCTCCTCCGGCAGCTTCCACGGCAGCGCGATCAGCCAGTCGAGATAGGTGCGGATCATGCCGTATTCGGCCCCGGCATCCGGCATGCGGCGCAGCCGGCCCAGCTCCTTGCGGGCCATCTGCTCGACATCCTCCGGCATGCCGGCGTCGGCGATCGCCTTTTCGAGGTCGGCGATCTCCTGGCTGTTGCCGTTGTCCTCGCCGAGCTGCTTCTGGATCGCCGCCATCTGCTCGCGCAGCAGCACCTCGCGCTGGCGCTCGTCCAGCGAGGCCTTGGTCTGGCGGCCGATCTCCTGCGACAGCCGCAGCACCTCGATGCGGTGGGCGAGCAGGCGCGCGACCTTGTTCATGCGGGCGACGATGTCGACCGTCTCCAGCAGCTCCTGCTTCTCCTCCGGGGAGATGTCGATATAGGCGGCGACGAGGTCGGCCAGCGCCGAGGGCGAGGCCGCGCCGCGCACGGCGGCGACCAGCTCCTGCGGCACCTGCGGCAGCAGCTCCAGCGCCTCCGAGGCCTGGCCCTGGAGGTGGACGAAGCGGGCCTCGATCTCCGACGTGCCCTCAGAGCTCTCCTCGATGCGGCGCACCCGCGCGGTGATGAAGGGCTTCTCCTTCACGAACTCCTCGACGCGGAAACGCTGCTCGCCCTGGCAGACGAGGTGGTGGGTGCCGTCCGGCGCGGTGACATAGCGCAGGATGTTGGCGACCACGCCCATGCGGTGCAGGTCCATCGGGCCGGGCTCGTCGACCGCCGGGTCGCGCTGCATGAGGATGCCGACCGGCCGGCCCTCGCGGATCGCCTGCTGGGCGGCCGCGATGGAGGCGGGACGGCCGACCACGACCGGCATCACCACGCCGGGAAACAGCACGAAGCTGCGGACCGGCAGGATGATGAGCGTGTCGGCGCCGTTGCCCTGGGTGCCGGGGCCGCCCGCGCCGGCTTCCGCGGGCGAGAGCGAGGCGCCGCCGGTTTCGGCGGAGAAGGTGGGGTTGGTGCGGGTGAAAACGGGGTTCTGCATGGTGATGTGCCCCCTCAAACCTTACGCAGGACAATGGCGAGGCAGCCATTGACGACGGACGGACGTGAAACCTCGTAACGGCCCGGCGGCAGCACCAGCTGACGCTCGAATCGGCCCTGCGGAAGCTCCATGCGATGGATGGTGGCGGTGCGCAGCTCGGAGGGGAGCACGCGCTCTCCCGAGATCTGCAGCACGCCGTTCTGGATGGCGACCTGCATGCGGGCAGGGTCCACCCCGGGCAGCGCGGCGAGGACGAGAAGCTCGTGCTCGGTCTCGAGGACGTCGACCGGCGGCTCCCAGCAGGGGGCGTGGCTGCGGGCGCGCGCCGGCGCCGGGGCGGCGGGCTGGAACATCTGCCGGTGCAGGCGCTCCGCGCGGTTCAGCATCTCGACGGCGTCCGACCACATCCAGGCGCGGGGGTCGTTCTTCTTCATGATGGCTCCTGCGGGGTGAGGATTTCGGCCGCAGCCGTCCCCCGCCAGCGGCATATGGGGTGGCGTCGGCGCCGCGCCAGAGTGCCGGGATGCATTATATCGCGAACGATATTTTCATTTCCGCAAGCTCAGGGGAGGTCTTGCGAAAGCGGAATGGCATACCGGCCGGGGCGCGGCGGCGGTTCGGGCCGCACGCTTCAGCGATAGCGCGCGCCACGGCCGGGCGCTTGCCGGAGCGCACGGCGGCGGCGACAGGAAGCCGGAGAGGGAGAGGGAAGAGGAGGCGCGGCGGCGGCCGCTCAGGCCGAGCCGGCGTCGGCGGCGGGCGCCGGGGCGGGCGTGACCGGCCGGGACTCGCGGAAGGTCCACAGCGCGTTGCCGGCATAGTGCCAGAGCACGAGAAGCCCGGTGCACAGCAACTGGGCCGGCAGATAGGGCAGGCCCAGCACCCGGGTGAAGAGCGTCATCAGCAGGGCGTTGAGGCCGAGGCCGATCCCCGCGACGGTGAAGAACTTGCCGGCCGCCTCGGCATGAGACTTCGAGGAGCGGAAGGCGATGCGGCGGTTGAGCTGGTAGTTGACCAGCCCGCCGACCAGGAAGCCGGCGGTGGAGGCGAGCACCGGCCCCAGCCCGGCCCCCCGCACCAGCGCGACGAGCACGGTGTACTGCGCCAGCGTGCCGACCGCGCCGAGCGCGGCGAACAGCAGGATGTGGCGCAGCCGCGCGATGAGCGGCGCATGGCGCAGACGCGCCGCGCCATGCCGGCCGGCGGCGGGGCCGGCCTGCGCCGTTCCCGCCCCGTCTGCCGCGCCCTCAAGGGCTTTCCGCTCCGTCATCGCGCGGGCTCCGGCCTCAGGGCTTGCTCGCCCGGGCCACCGTCTCGCTGCCGGCGTCCTTCAGCGACACGGCGGGAGCGTCGGGATCGGTGCCGGTGGGGCCGTCCTCGCGGTCGTCCCACGGCAGCGGCTCGGCGAGCGGGGTGTGGCGCGCCCGCAGGTCCACCGCCATGGCGAGCGGCACGCCCATGCGGCTGATGGTCTTGTAGGTCATGCCCGACATCACGTCGTCGCAGCCGACATTGCGCGCGGTCAGCAGGAAGTCGGCGGCGTCCCAGTCCTCGACCATGTCGACATTCGGGCCGAGATAGGTGGAGGCCTGCACGTCCTCGGCGCAGACCGCCACCTTGTAGCGGCGCGGCCCGGCGGCCACTTCGTGCTCGATGCCGCGGCGCAGGGCGATGGCGGCCTCGCGCACGCTGGACGACCAGTAGTCGCCCTCGAACCGGCCCCAGGCGCCGGCGGTGCCGCCGACCAGCTCGTTATAGGCGACATATTCGTAAGGGTGCATCCGCACGAAGGTGCTGACATTGAAGCCGAACACCGCCAGCGCCAGCGCCGCGAAGGCGAACCCGGCCGGCCGCGACTGCCGCACCAGCCCGCGCCACGCCGCCTGCAGCCCCAGCGCCGCCAGTATGGTCACCGGCGGCAGCACGAACAGGAAGTGGCGGATGCCGTTATAGAGCGGGGGATGGTCGATCAGGGTGAAGACCACCGGCACCGCGATCGCCAGCAGCAGCGGCAGGAAGCCGATCGCCCGGCGGGGATGGCGCGCCAGCGCCGCACGCAGGCCCACCCGGCGCAGCACGCCGATGCCGGCCGCGAGGCCCGCGCCCAGCGCGGCGAGAAGGCCGAGCAGCGTGATCTCCGGCAGCTTGATCAGCAGATACTCCGACATGTAGGTGCCGGGCACCTGGCCGATCGGGGTGTCCTTGCCGTTGATGAGGGTGGAGAGGTCGAAGGTGAAGTTGTTGAAGGTGCCCATCGCCGCGAACAGGTTGGTCGGCGGCAGCACCGACCACGGCCAGGTCACCGCCATGATGGCGAGCGCCACGAGGCCGGCGATGATGAGGCGGGGCAGCAGCCGCAGCGGCAGGCGCGGATCGCGCAGCAGCACGCTGGCGAAGCCGATGGTGAGCAGCAGGTAGAACACCGCGAAGACGCCGCCGACGCGCTGGCCCAGCGCGCCGCCGACCGCGATGCCGAGCCCCACCATCACCCGGCGGGACGGCAGCTCCGGCAGCCGCACCACCATGAGGGTGATGAAATAGAGGCTCCACAGCATGGCGGCCGCGAAGGGCACGTCCTTGGTGTGGGTGAACATGGCGCCGCCATACATGCCCGTCACCGCGAGCAGCAGCACCGCCATGATGCCGGCCTTCTCGCTGCCGAGCAGCCGGGCGAGCCGCCACACCCCGAGCAGGCCGACAAAGCCGAAGCCGGCCGAGAGCAGGTGCCGCCACTCATAGACCGGCAGCGGGACATAAGGCTCCAGCCCCGCGGCGATCATGTCGAACAGGCCGCCATAGAGATAGAGGTTCACATAGTGGAAGGCCCGGTCGTCGGTGAAGCCGCTGCCGTACCAGGCCAGCAGGAGCTGGCCATAGGTGTGCTGCACCGGCTCGTCATTGCTGATGCCGTAGTCGCGGAAGACCACGACGATCCACACCGCCAGCCCGGCGAACAGGGCGAGGCTGGCGAGCCGGGTGAGGCTGGTGGAGCGCCACGCGCTCACCAGCGCGGAGAAGGGACGCAGGCCCGCAAGGGGGAAGTCGGCGACGCGCAGGCTCACAATTCGATACCGGGCACGAGAGAAGGGGCGTGCCGGTCGTCGGCACGGGCGGAACGGGCGGCGGGCAGCAGGTCCGGCATCGGGGCGGAGAACCCGACCTCGTCGGCGACAAGATACAGCGGGCGCTGTTTCACCTCTGTGAAGATGCGGCCGATATATTCACCCATCACCCCGAGGCTGATGAGCTGCACCCCGGAGAGGAACAGCATGCCGACCATGATCGAGGCGAAGCCGGGGGTGCGCACGCCGAACACCAGCGTCTCGCCGACGAGGTAGGCACCGTAGAGCGCCGAGAGCAGGGCGAGGCCGACGCCGACCAGCGACCACACCCGCAGCGGCACCATGGAGAAGGAGGACAGCCCGTCGATCGCGTAGCGCAGCAGGCGCAGCATCGAGAAGGAGCTTGTCCCCGCGACGCGCTCGGCCACCTCGAAGGCGATCTCCTCCTGGCGGAAGCCGACCCAGCTCGTGATGCCCTTCATGAAGCGGTTGCGCTCCGGCAGGGCGTTGATGGCGTCGACCACCCGGCGGTCGAACAGGCGGAAATCGCCGGCACCCTCGGGAATGTCGACCTCGCACATGGCGCGGAAGAAATGATAGAAGCCGCGGCTGAACAGCCGGCGCGGCAGCGGATCGGTCTCGCGCGAGCGCCGCACCGCGATCACCATCTGCACCCCGGCGCACCAGCGCTCGATCATCTCGGGGATGACCTCCGGCGGGTGCTGGAGATCGGAGTCCATCAGCACCACCATGTCGCCGCTGGCGGCGCGCAGGCCGGCCGCCATGGCCGCCTCCTTGCCGAAATTGCGGGCGAATCGCAGCGCCTTGACCGCGGGATCGCGCGCCCCGAGAGCAACCAGGGTGGCAAAGCTCGAATCCCGGCTGCCGTCGTCGACAAAAACAAACTCGCGCTGCAGGTCGGGATAGGCATCCAGCACCTGACACAGGCGTGCATGCAAAGCTTCGAGACAGCGCGCCTCGTTATACACGGGGACGACGATGGATATCAGGCGGGCTGACCCTAGGGCGCGTGCGGACATGGCGGTTTCGGTTGTTGAAGAGGGAACACGGCACATCAACGTAATGACGAGAGACTACATTACGTAAATTTGCTTTCAGCTCAAGCAGGATGTAAGGTATTATTGAATTGTGATATTTGTTTGGCCCCAAAAGACATGAATGATGACCTCAAGGCGATAGTAATTTGCGCCGATGACTACGGTTTGAGCGAGGGCGTTTGTGAGGCAATCGAGGCGCTGGTGATCCAGGGCCGGCTCTCCGCCACCGGGGCAATGACCGGATTGCCGGCATGGCGCCGCCGCGCCGCCGATTTCCGCGCCCTCACCGCCCGCCACCCCGCCGATGTCGGCCTGCACTTCACCCTCACCGGCCAGCGCGCGCTGACGCCCGCCCGCGGCCTCGCCCAGGACGGCCGGCTGCCGGAGATCGGCTCGCTGATCCTGCGCGCGCTCGGCCGCAGCCTGCCGCTTTCCGCCATTCGCGACGAGCTGCGCGCCCAGCTCGACGCTTTCGAGGACGGTTTCGGCGCGGCGCCGGATTTTCTCGACGGCCACCAGCATGCCCACGCCCTGCCGGGCATCCGCGACATCGTGATCGAGGAGCTCGCCACCCGCTATCCCGGACGGGCGCTTTGGGTGCGCAACTGCACCGAGCGGCCCTCCCACGCGCGGCAGCGGCGGCTGGGGCTCGGCAAGGCGATGCTGATCGGCACGCTGGGCGCCGGGCTGGCGCGCCGCGCGGCGGAAGCGGGCCTGCCGAGCAATGACAGCTTCCGCGGCCTGTATGATTTCTCCGAGCGCGTGCCCTATCGCGAGGTGTTCCGCGCCAGCCTGTCCGGGCCGGGGGAGCGGGTGCTGGTGCACTGCCATCCCGGCGTGGTCGACGACGAGCTGCGCGGGCTCGACCCGCTGCTGGAGCCGCGCGAGCGGGAGCTGGCCTATCTGCGCTCGGCCGACTGCCTTGAGGACCTTGTGGCCGCCGGGGTGCGGCCGGCCCGTTTCCACGAGACCGGGCGGGAGGGGCGCGGCCAGGCGGCGGCGCGGCCGGAGCCGGCGGGCGCCGCCTAACCCTTTTGGACGACAGCGCTTTCCGTCGCCGGCGCGGCGTCGTCATTGCCGACCAGCCGGCCCTCCTCGGCCTTGTAGTAATACTGGCTGGCGACCAGCCAGCCCTTCAGCGGTCGCAGGGGCGGTATACAGGTAAGCAGCAGGAAAGGCAGCGTCGTCACCAGATGCACCCAGTAGGGCGCGGCGAAGGCGACCTCCAGCCAAAGCCCGAACATGACCGCCGGGATGCAGCCGAAGCAGATGACGAAGAACGCCGGCCCATCCGCCGGGTCGGCGAAGGAATAGTCGAGCCCGCACACCTCGCAGCGTGGCGCCAGCGTCAGGAAGCCATTGAACATGTGGCCTTTTCCGCAGCGGGGGCAGAGCCCGCGCACGCCGGTGGCGATCGGCGACAGCGGCGGCCATTCGGTCTGGGACATTGGAAAGCCCTTATCCATACCTTCATTGATCCGCATTGAATGTAGTCAATGCTGCATACAAATACAATTCAATTGACCCCGTCCTTTCCCGGCGCGGGACGCGGCGGATAGCCGCGCGCGGCCACCCTCCCCCGCCAGGGCCGGCCTGTCCGAAAGGTGGCGGGTCGGTGCGGTGAGGTGGACGATGCGGCCGACATCGCCCCGTCCGCGACGACCTGACGCAGCGGCCATGATCCGGTTGACAGAGACGCGTTACACGATATTATCGTGCACGATATTTCAACCCGGAGCTGCCGGCGCCTGCCGTGCCGACCGCCTCCACCCCCACCCGGCGCGCCGCGCCGGCCCCTCCCCGGCGGTGCCGGAACCGGCCCGCCTCCCCTGCCTTCCATCCAGCGAGGATCGACCCATGAGCGTGAATGTTCTCTACCGCACCACCGCCACCGCCACCGGGGGCCGCGACGGCGCCGCCAGGACCGCGGACGGCACCTTCGAGGTGAAGCTCGCCACCCCGAAGGAGCTCGGCGGCGCCGGCGGCCCCGGCAACAACCCCGAGCAGCTCTTCGCCGCCGGCTATTCCGCCTGCTTCCTCGGCGCGATGAAGTTCGTCGCGTCGCAGGGCGGCCCCAAGGTGCCGGCCGACACCACCGTGACCGCCACCGTCGGCATCGGCCCGCGCTCGGAAGGCGGCTTCGGCCTCGACATCGACCTTGCCATCTCGCTGCCGGGCCTGCCGAAGGAAGAGGCCGAGGCGCTGGTGGAGAAGGCCCACCAGGTGTGCCCCTATTCCAACGCCACCCGCAACAATGTCGACGTCCGCCTGACCGTCGCCTGAACCGCGGGGCGGCGCGCGCGCCCGCTTTTGCCTCGCGGCCCCCTCCCGGGGGCCATCGGGCGGCGTGCCGCGCCGCCCGCCCTGCGTTCCGTGAGGCCCCCGCCCGGGGGCCTCATTCGTTTCGGAGCCTCACTCGGCCTCCGCCGCCGCGCAGAGCAGGGCGAAGCCGCAGGCGGCGGCCAGCGCCCACATGCCGTGGACGAAGGCCCCGCTCTCGATGAGGTTCACGCCCTTCTCGGCAAAGGCGGCGCACAGCGCGGCGCTGGCGAGGTGAAGCTGGGGGAACATCGGGGCAGTCTCCCTTTCAGGTTGAGCTGCCTTGCTATTCATACCATTCTGGGCGCAACCGGAATGGCTTCGGCCGCAACGCCTCCCGCAACGATCCGCAATGGCCCGCAACGCCGACCTGCTGCCCGCCCGCGCCGCCTTTGCGCGGCTGCTGGACGAGTATCTGCGGAAGGGCACGCGTCCCGGCGCGTTGCAGGGCCAATCCCGCACCAATGTGGAGTTCGCCGACCGGATCGCCTCCAGCCTGCAGGGCTCGGAGACAGGAGTGGTCGCCGCCACGACGGTGGGCTACTGGCGCCGGGGCGCGACCCTGCCCAAGGAGATCATGCCGATTCTGGACGCCCTGTTCGGCGATGTTGCCGGGCAGAAGGCCGACCGCGACCGGCTTTTCACGGCCTATCTGGCCGCCGCTGCGGAGAAAGCCGGCACCGCCCCCGCCGAGCCGGAAACCTCCCTCACCACCCTCGCCGAGACGGCGCCCGACCCGGCCGGTGCGGTCTGGGTGGCGCAAGGCGACCGGTTCGTCATCGACCGCTCGGGGCGGCCCTCCGACATCGCCGCGGCGCAGGACCCGCAGCTCCGGCAGATGCAGGACGTGGTGCGCGGCTTCGCCGAGGACCTCGCCATCGCCACGGCGCGGCTGCACAATGCGCCAAGCTGGTCGCTGCTGCACCGCGCCGCCCGCGACCTGCACGCGCTGCTTGACGGCGACCCCGGGCAGATGCCGGGCAAGCTGGCCACGGCCTATGGGCTGCTGCTGCGGCTCGGCCGCTGCCTTGAAACCCACAAGGAACTCGCCGCCGACCCCACCCAGCCGGACGACCCTCTGCCGCCCGCCATCCATGGCCCGCTGCGCGACGTGGTGCGGCTCGCCGCGCCGTGGCTGCGCGGCTTTCCCACCGTCGCGGGCTGGG
The DNA here is from genome assembly GCF_018390635.1 of Ancylobacter lacus. Lineage (GTDB taxonomy): Bacteria > Pseudomonadota > Alphaproteobacteria > Rhizobiales > Xanthobacteraceae > Ancylobacter > Ancylobacter lacus. Next base: position 72,810 of record NZ_JAHBGE010000038.1, read on the forward strand.
ACGATGCCGCCGGCAAGGCGCTGGTGCGCGCCGACCTTTATGAGCCCGCCCGCCGCTTCGCCCGCATCGCCCACGCCGAGGGCGCGATCGGCGCGGCGGACGCCGCCGCGATCGAGGCGCTGGCGGCCGCCGCCGGCCCCGGCTTCCTCGGGGAAAAAGCCGGGGCCCGGGCGGTGGCGAGCCTCACCAATCTCGCGGTCGCCGGGGCCGGGGCGGTTCTGGGCGGCGGCGTCAGCCCGCTCCTCGCCGAGCGGGCGCGGGCGACGCTGGCGACGGCCCCCGCCGAGGTGGCGGCGCTGGCGGAAAGCCGGCCGGACGACCTGAAGCACGCGCTGCTCTTCGCGGTGGAAGAGGCGGCGCGGGCGGGGGAGATTGAGGCGGGCGCCGGATCACAGGAGGAAGAAAGGGGCGCGGCGGCGCCGGAGAGTGAACCGGCGCCGGAGGTAGAAGCTGCCCTGCCCGAGTCGATACCGGAGGATGTCGAGGCTCAGGCGAGGGCGATGATCCTCGAAGGCTACGCCCCGCCGGTGGCGTGGCGGCCATTCATCAAGGGTCTAAACTTTCAGGGTACAGAGCTAGAGAGCCTGGAGCCACTTGCCGGACTTGACGCTCTCTCATGGCTCACCCTCAGCCAAACAGCGGTCACCGACCTCACCCCGCTCGCCGGACTGACAGCCATTTCACTGATCGACCTGCCCGATACAAACGTTACCGACCTTTCCCCCCTCGCCGGGATGACCGCCCTTTCATGGCTCGACTTGTGCCGCACCAAGGTCACCGACCTCACCCCGCTCGCTGGAATGACCGCGCTTTCACACCTCGACCTGCTCAGCACAAAGGTGACGGACCTCGCCCCGCTCGCTGGATTGACAGCCCTTTCATGGCTCAACCTGAACGGCACCAAGGTCACCGACATCACCCCGCTAGCCGGTCTAACCGCGCTCGACCGCCTCGACCTGCGCAATACCTCGGTCACAGACCTCGCCCCCCTCGCCGGGCTGACCGCCCTCACATGGCTCTTCGTGAGTGACTGGGGCGTCGCCCACTTCGCCCCCCTCGCCGGCCTACCCAACCTCAATGCTCTCTCGACACCGAACGACCCCTAACCCCCTCCCCCTAAAAACACTCCGGTAACCACCTGCGCCGCATCGTGTCGCCGCGCCGCACGGCGATTCGACGAGACGAGTGGTTCCATGAGTAACGTGATCCCCTTTCCCGCCCGTCCCGCCGCGGCGGAGGACGACGACGAGATCGACCTCTTCACCGCCGTGGATGTCGCGATCCGCGACCTGCGCGACCTCATGCTGCGGCTGCAGGGCGACGAGGCCGGGCGGCGGCAGGCGCATGAGTGCCTCAGCATGCTCTCGCGCGCGCTGGAAGGGGCCCAGCAGCAGGCCTGAGGCCGCCGCCAGCCAGGGCGGGCCCGGCCGGGGAAGGCCGGCTCAGGCGAAGAAGCTCTTCAGCAGGTAGAGCCCGGTCTCGACCAGCCCCCACACCACGCCGGACACCACCCCCAGCGAGGCGATGGCGATGGCGCCGCCGGCGAGGACCCACAGCCCGTCGCCGGCGAGGATGCCCAGCGCCAGCACGCACACCGCCAGCGCCGGCAGCATGTTGCCGAGCGGGATCGGCAGCACCAGCACGGTCGCCAGCACGAAGCACATGGCGCCGACCAGGTTCTCCCCCGGCGGGCGCGCCAGCGCGCCGAGCCGGGGCCGCAGCAGCCGCTCCGCCCGCGCCAGCCACGGCGCCGCCTTGTTGATGAAGCCGGCGAATTCGCTGCGCCCGATCGAACGGTCGGCGATGACGCGCGGCAGCCACGGCTCGCGGCCGAGCGCGAGCTGGGCGGCGAGGAAAATGAGCGGCGCCCCCAGCACCGAGGAGGTGCCGGGCGGGGTCGGCAGCACGTTGGGCAGGGCGAAGATGAACATCAGCGGCCCGAAGGCGCGCTCCTGCATCTCGCTCACGAGGTCGCCGATGGCGATGCGCTCGCGCGATTCGTCATTGGCGATGTCGCTGAGCATCTCGGAAAGCCGGGGCGCGCTCTCGCCCGCCTCGGGCTCTTCCCGCGGCTCCGCCGCCCGCCCCTCCCGTGGCTCCGCCGCCCGCTCCTCCCGCGGCTCCGCAGCGGGGCCGGCCGTGCCCTGCGGGGCGGCCGGCGGCGGCGGGGTGGGCTCCGCGGCCGCGGGGTCGGGACTGAGCTTCGGGGCCGGCTTGGACATGAACGCTCCCGCAAAACCGGCGCGGCCCGGCCGCCGCGCCTTTCGCCTCACATAGGCACGCCCGCCGCGGTTGGCCAGCGCGGCGCGACCGCCGCCGGCCGGAGGCGGTCCCGTCAGGTCCAGCTGAACAGGAACGCGCCCACCGCGATCAGCAGGATGACGGTGACCGCCACCCAGTGCCTGGCAGAAAAATCGTGCATGGTCATGACGGTTCCCTCGCTGCGGCCGGCCGGGCGGCGGGCCCGGCGCCATCGCTTCGACTTGGACCAGGACGGCGGCGGCGTCAAATGCCGAATAACGTCGGGGAAGCCGCCCGCCCCCGGCGGCCGCGCCGGCACCGGCGCGCGGTTTCGCGCCGCAATGCGGTCATCATGTTACCGGGGTTCCGCTGCGACCAGCGTCTATGCTCGCACGCATGCGAAAGCCGGCCGTCCCGGCGACGCTGCCCGATGCCTTCCCGACCCTTTGCGATCGCCGGACGCCGAACATGTTTCTGAAGAGCACCGACCCCACCCCCGGCCCCCTGCCGGAGCTGGAGGTGGCCGACCCGACCTTCGAGCTCGCGCCCATCGCGCTGTGGCTGGAGGACTTCTCGGGGGTGCAGGCGCTGTTCGACGAGTGGCGGGCGCAGGGTGTCACCGCGCTGCGCCCCCACCTGGCCGAGCATCCCGCCCGGGTGCGGGACTGCGCCGGCCGCATCCGCATCCTCAAGGTCAACCGGCGCACGCTGGCGCTGTTCGGCGCCGACGATCTCGCCCATCTCGTCGCCAATATCGACCGGGTGTTCCGCGACGACATGCTGCGCACCCATGTCGAGGAGCTGGCGCAGCTCTTCGACGGCCGCACCGGCTTCTTCAGCAACACGGTGAACTACACCCTCGCCGGACGGCGGCTCGACATCCAGCTCAACGGCACCGTGCTGCCCGGCCACGAGGCGCGGCTCGACCGGGTGCTGGTGGCGACCGAGGATGTCACCGCCCGGGAGACCGCGCGGCGCCAGGTGGAACAGGCCGAGCACCATGCCCGCGGCCTGTTCGAGCACTCGCCCTGCTCGCTCTGGGTGGAGGACTTCTCCACCATCCGCCAGCTCATGGACGAGGTGCGGGCGCGCGGCATCGAGGATTTCCGGGTCTTCACCGACGTCCACCCGGAATTCGTCGAGCGCTGCATCAGCGAAATCCGGGTGATCGACGTCAACCGGCAGACGCTGGACATGTTCGGCGCCCCGGACAAGGCGACGCTGCTGCGCAATCTCGGCACGGTGTTCCGCGACGACATGATGCGCTCGTTCCGCGAGCAGCTCGTCGACCTGTGGAACGGGCGGCTGATGCACCAGCGCGAGGCGGTGAACTACACGCTGGCGGGGGACGAGGTGCATGTCCACCTGCAGTTCAGCGTGCTGCCCGGCCATGAGCGCGACTGGGCGCTGGTGCAGGTGGCGCTCACCGACATCACCGCGCGCAAGAAGGCGGAGGCCTATCTCGAATATCTCGGCAAGCACGACGTGCTCACCCGGCTGCACAACCGCTCCTTCTATGCCGACGAGCTGAACCGGCTGGAACGCAAGGGGCCGTTCCCGGTCACGGTCATCATCGTCGACCTCAACGAGCTGAAGAGCGTGAACGACCAGCTCGGCCACGCCGCCGGCGATGCGCTGCTGCGCCGGGCCGGCGAGGTGCTGGGCAAGGTGGTGGAGCCGCCGCGCTGCGCCGCCCGCATCGGCGGCGACGAGTTCGCGCTGCTGCTGCCGGCCACCGACGCCGAGGGCGGCCGGGCGGTGATCGAGAACATCGGCAAGCTGATGGAGCTGAACAACCAGTTCTACACCGGGCCGCGGCTGAGCTTCGCCGTCGGCCTCGCCACCAGCCAGCCGGGCGAGCGGCTGGAGAACGTGGTGAAGCGGGCCGACCTCGACATGTACGCCATGAAGCGCCAGCTCGCCGGCGCCCCGGCCGCGGCGACGCCGACGCTCTGAGGCCGGCCCGGGGGGCGCCGCCACCGCGCGCCCCTGCCCCGGCCGCGACCGCGCGGCCTCAGTCGGCGGCGGCGGCGAGGTCGGCGGTGTGGACCACGCAGAGCTTGTTGCCCTCGGGGTCGCGGAGATAGGCACCGTAATAGTCCTCCCCATAGTGCGGGCGCGGGCCCGGCGCGCCTTCGTCGTGGCCGCCTTCGGCCAGCCCCGCCCGCCAGGCGGCCTCCACCGCTTCCGGCGAGGGCGCGGCGAAGCTCACCTGCAGGCCGTTGCCCCAGGTGGCGGGCAGCCCGTTGAAGGGTTCCTGCACATAGAATTGCGGCCAGCGCCGGCCGGGGCGCATCCACAGCACGCCGGGCGGGCCGCCATCGCCGCCCTCCTCCGCCGGCCCGCGCACCAGCCCGAGCGGGGCCAGCAGGGCGTCGTAGAACCGGCTCATCCGCTCGAGGTCGCGCGCGCCGACGATGATGTGGCTGAACAGCGGCATTGTCATACTCCCTGCGACCGCCGCGCGCAGGGCGAGGCGCGGCATGGTCGCACAGAGCCCCCGCCTGCGGCGAGGCGTCCGTGGCGCGCGCGCCCCGAAAGCCGATATCCAGAGGTGTCGGCACGTCTTCCGGCCGGCCGTCGCCGCGACGGGCCGGCCCCTCGGCGGGGGATCGCATGGGTCAGAAACGGGTGTCGGGAACGGTCACGCCGCCGCGCGCGACCTGCGCCGGCGAAGGCGGCGTCGCGACCATCGCCGCCGGCGGCGGCCGCACGGCCTTCACTGCCCGGAGCGAGGCTCCCGCCGCGACCGGGGGAGGAGCGCGGCCGGCCGCCACCGGCGGGACCGCGGGACCGGGACCGGAGGGCGGGCCGGCGCGCGAGCCCGCCGCGCCGCACGGCCCGCGCCGGGGCGCCCTGCGGCGCGGCTCGCTCGGCGCCGGGCATATCCTGTTCTTCGTCGTCGCCGCGGCGGCCCCGCTCACCGCGGTGCTGGGCGGGGTGCCGGGGGCGATCGCCTTCGGCCATCCCGCCGGGGTGCCCGGCGCCTTCGTCATCGCCGGGCTGCTCTACCTCGCCTTCGCCGCCGGGCTCACCGCCATGGCCCGCCACATCGCCAATGCTGGGGCCTTCTACGCCTATATCGGCGCGGGGCTGGGGCCGGCGGCGGGGCTGGCCGGCGCGTTCCTCGCCCTGCTGGCCTATCAGGCGATCCAGATCGCGGTGTACGGGCTGCTCGGCCTCGTGCTGGCGCAGGCCAGCGCCGGGCTGCTGCCGGACGGCGCGCGCGCGCCGTGGTGGGCGGGCTCGGCGCTCGCCATCGCCGCGGTGCTGGCCTGCGGCCGGCGCAACGTGCTGTTCTCCAGCCGGGTGCTCGGGGTGTGCCTGACGCTGGAACTGGGGGTGCTGGTGGCGGTGGATCTCGCCATGCTGGCCCATGGCGGACCGCAGGGCTGGAGCCTCGCCCCCTTCGCGCCGCGCGAAATCCTGGCGCCGGGGCTGGGCGCGGCGATGGTGTTCGTCATCGCCTGCTTCGTCGGCTTCGAGGCCACCGCCATTTTCGGCGAGGAGGCCCGCCGGCCGGCGCAGGACATTCCCCGCGCGACCTATGGCGCGGTGGCGCTGATCGCCGTGCTCTACGCCGCCTCCGCCTATGCCGCGCTGGTGTTCCACGGCGAGGCGGCCGTCGCCGAGGCGGCCCGGTCCGACCCGACCGGGCTCTATCTCGGGCCGGCACGGGCGCTGCTCGGCGAGGGGGTGGCGGAGACGATGAACCTGCTGCTGATGCTCAGCCTGTTCGCCTGCGCGCTCTCGCTGCACGGGGCGATCGCGCGCTATCTCTTCGCGCTGGCCCGCAACGGGGTGGGCACCCACTGGCTGGCGACGCCGCACCCCCGCCATGGCGGGCCGAGCCGGGCCGGGCTGGCGCAGAGCGCGGCGGCGGCGGGGATGCTGGCGGTGTTCGCGCTGACCGGGCAGGACCCGTTCGCGGTGGTGTTCTCCTGGATGAGCGCGCTCGGCAGCCTCGCCATACTGGCGGTGCAGGTGCTCTGCGCCGCCGCCATCATCGCCTTCTTCCGGGCCGATCCGCGCGGGGTCGGCCGCTTCCGCCGGCTGGTGGCGCCGGCCCTCGCCGGGGCGGGCCTCACCGCCTGCCTGCTGCTGGTGGTGATGAACCTGCCGCTGCTCGCCGGCTCCGACAGCGCCGAGGTGCACGCCTTCCCCGCGCTGGTCGCGCTGGTCGGGCTCGCCGGGGCGGTGCTCGGCCGGCTGAAACGGCCGCAGCCGCTGCGCGGTGACGACGCCGGCGGCGCGTGAAGAGTCGACATCGCCGCGATTGCGCAGTAAACCCGTCGCGAAGCGAATTACATGACCTTCCGGTTCATCTGGAAGATTTCACTTAAATGGATTGTAAATGAGCAATCTCCATCAGGAACGTGTCCTCAGCGTTCACCACTGGACCGACAATCTCTTCACCTTCACCACCACCCGCGACCCCGCGCTGCGCTTCAAGAGCGGGCAGTTCGTGATGATCGGGCTGGAGGTGAACGGCAAGCCGCTGCTGCGGGCCTATTCCATCGCCAGCGCGCATTACGAGGACACGCTGGAGTTCTTCTCCATCAAGGTGCAGGACGGCCCGCTGACCTCGCGGCTGCAGCACCTGAAGGAGGGTGACAGCGTCATCGTCGGCCGCAAGCCCACCGGCACGCTGCTGGTGGATTATCTCGTGCCCGGCCGGCGGCTCTACCTGCTCGCCACCGGCACCGGCCTCGCGCCCTTCCTCAGCCTGATCAAGGACCCCGAGACCTACGACAATTACGACAAGGTCATCCTCGTCCACGGCACCCGCACCGTCGCGGAGCTGGCCTATGCCGAGCTCATCACCGAGCAGCTCCCGGACGACGAGTTCCTCGGCGAGATCGTGCGGGAAAAGCTGGTCTATTACCCCACGGTGACGCGCGAGCCCTTCCGCAACCAGGGCCGCATCACCGACCTCATCACCTCCGGCAAGCTGTTCGCCGATCTCGGCCTGCCGCCGCTCGGCAAGGAGGACGACCGGGTGATGCTGTGCGGCAGCCCGCAGCTCCTGGACGACATGCGCGTCATCCTCAAGGAGCGCGGCTTCGAGGAAGGCTCCACCACCGAGCCCGGCGATTTCGTGATCGAGAAGGCCTTCGTCGAGAAGTAGCCGCCGGGCCGCACTGGCGAAACGGAAAAGGCCGGACCCGCGAGGGTCCGGCCTTCGTCATGTCAGGGGGCCGCGATGGGCACCCGATCGGGCTTCTCTTCAGGGGCGCTGCGAAAACGGCGTGGCGCGGAAGCGGCCGGGGCCGGTGGGGCGCACGCCATAGGCGTCGGCCTTGCCCTCGCGGGCGATTTCGTCCGGCGACAGCTCGCGGTATTCGGCGTCGATCACCGTCACATCGGCGCGGGTGCGCGCCACCGGCCGGCGGGGGCCGAACAGCTTGTAGGCGAGACCCGCCAGCAGGGCGACCGGAAACACGACCAGGAACACGCTTGCCGCCACCAGGGCCAGCGCCGTGCCAATGGCGAGCGCCGCCGCGACGGCAAGAGCGACCTGCCAGCCGCTGATGCGCCTCACGGTGAATCGCACGCGCTCATAAGGGTCGGACGGGTTCATCTCGGTCGTTTTCCTCCTGTCGCGGATCATCCGCGCTGTTCTTCATATGGGAAAATCGCGGCACTCTTCCAGCGGCCGCGGACAAATCCGCGCGAGGTGGCCCCGTTCGCCCGCCCACGGAGACCAACCGGCCCTGCCGCGCCCGCCCCCGCCGCCAGACGCCCGCCTGCGCGAGGTCCGCGTTTCGATCGTTGAAAGGTCCGGCAGCGCGCCGCCCCTTCGCAACACCGCGGCGGCGGCCGCCTCACCGCCGGCGGCCGAGACGGGCCGGCCGGCGCAGCGGCAGCGGCACCGCCTCCTCCGGCAGTCCCGGCCCGGCTTCCGCCTCGGCGACGGCGAGCGCCGCGCCCGCCACCGCGGCGGACCCGGCGGCGAGCACCACCTGCTGGTCCGCCGGCTGGTCGAACGAGACCGGCTGCACGGCAAGCTGCGGCGCGGTCTCGTCGCCCACCGCGAAGCGGCCGAGAGGCACATGATCCTGCGAGACCTTATCCTGCGAGGCCCGGTCTTGCGAGGCATCGAACACCGCGCCGCCATAGGCCGGGGCGGACTGGGCGCCGCCGTCCCAGATCTCGTGGATGTGCAGGGTCTGGATCGCGCCGGCCTCGCCCACCGGCATGCTGGCCCAGGCCCCCACCGCGACCAGCCCGGCACAGAGCGCCCCGACGATGGGCGCGCCCACCGACACGCGGGGGCGCCGCACCGCGGCGGCCATCACCACCGCGCCGCGCCCCGCCATTTCCGCCCGCTCCGCAGCGCTCCACAGCTCACCGGCATCGGAGGTCTCGATCTCGATCGCCACACCCTTCAGGCTGCGCCGGCGCAGCGCGCGGTGCCGGGCGAGGCCGAGCACGAAGGCCCGGGCGCTGCCGCCGGCGTCGCACAGCCGCGCCACCAGCCGGGCGTCGCCCTTGGGGAGATAGCCGATCAGCACGCCGCGGCGGTGGACGCTGACCGCGAAGGGGCGTCCTATATCCGCCGGCAGACGGTTCAGCTCAAGTTCGAGGCCCGGCCGCAGCAGGGCGCCCGGATTGGCCGCGCACCCCTCGCGACCAAGACCTTCGATCTGGGACGACCACGTTTCCATGGGACTTCACCCGCCATGAATTCCCCAACCAGCGCCTGCAAGAAGAAGGGCGTCAATTGTGGCACAATCACGTCAAGAGCGTGACGAACCGGCAACCGAGTCATCCTCGGGCAAGCCTCGGCGTCCGCAATACGCTGCACCGCAGCACTTTCACTTCACGAACCGCCGCGCGGAGACACCATGATCGTGCGTCCTGCTGGGGAAGCCGACCTTCCCTCCCTCCTCCTGATCTACAATGATGCGGTGCTGAACTCGACCGCGATCTGGAACGACACGCCCGCCGACCTCGCCAATCGCGCCGCCTGGCTCACCGACCGGCGGGCGCGGGGCTATCCCGTTCTGGTGGCGGAGGCGGAGGGCGCGGTGCTGGGCTATGCGAGCTTCGGCGATTTCCGCCCGTTCGAGGGCTTCCGCATCAGCGTCGAGCACTCGGTCTATGTCGCGGGCGCGGCGCGGGGGCGCGGCGTCGGGCGGGCGCTGGTGGAAGCGCTGTTGGCCCCGGCCCGGGCGCTCGGCAAGAAGGTGATGATCGGCGGCATCACCGCCGGCAATGCCGCCTCGCTGGCGCTGCACGCCCGGCTCGGCTTCGTCGAGACCGGCCGGCTGCCCGGCATCGGCACCAAGTTCGGCCAGCGGCTCGACCTCGTCTTCGTGCAGAAGGAACTGGACGAGGGCTGAGGCCACCGCCACGCCCCGCCCGCGCATGAAAAAGGGGCGCCCGACGGCGCCCCTTTCCCGGTGCGGAAACCGCCGCTCAGTAGCGGTAGTGGTCCGGCTTGAACGGCCCCTCGACGGTGACGCCGATATAGGCCGCCTGCTCCGGCGAGAGCTTGGTGAGCTTCACGCCGAGCTTCTCGAGGTGCAGCGCCGCGACCTTCTCGTCGAGGAACTTCGGCAGGGTGTAGACCTTGCGCTCATACTTGCCCGCATTCGCCCACAGCTCGATCTGCGCCAGCGTCTGGTTGGCGAAGGAGGAGGACATGACGAAGGAGGGGTGGCCCATGGCGTTGCCGAGATTCACCAGCCGGCCCTCGGAGAGCAGGATGATGCGGCGGCCGGAGGGGAACTCGATCTCGTCCACCTGCGGCTTGATGTTGGTCCACTTCAGGTTGCGCAGCCCGGCGACCTGAATCTCGTTGTCGAAGTGGCCGATGTTGCAGACGATGGCCCGGTCCTTCATCTGCCGCATGTGGTCGACGGTGATGATGTCGCGGTTGCCGGTGCAGGTGACATAGATGTCGGCGCGGGAGAACGCCTCCTCGATCGTCGTCACCTCATAGCCTTCCATCGAGGCCTGCAGCGCGCAGATCGGATCGACCTCGGAGACGATGACGCGGGCGCCGGCCTGCCGCAGCGAGGCGGCGGAGCCCTTGCCGACATCGCCGAAGCCGGCGACAAAGGCGACCTTGCCGGCCAGCATCACGTCGGTGCCGCGGCGGATGGCATCCACAAGCGATTCGCGGCAGCCATAGAGGTTGTCGAACTTCGACTTGGTGACGCTGTCGTTTACGTTGATCGCCGGGAACAGCAGCTTACCCTGCTCCGCCAGCTTGTAGAGCCGGTGCACGCCGGTGGTGGTCTCCTCCGAGACACCGCGGATGGCGGCCGCGACCTCGGCGAACCAGCCCTTCGGCTTCTCCGCCAGCAGCCGCTTGATCAGGCGGAAGAAGATTTCCTCCTCCTCCGAGCCGGGATGTTCGAGGAAGCCGGCGTCGCCCTGCTCGGCGCGCAGGCCGTTATGCACCAGCATGGTGGCGTCGCCGCCATCGTCGAGGATCATGTTCGGCACGCCGCCGCCCTGCCAGTCGAACAGGCGGGCGGTGAAGTCCCAGTATTCCTCCAGGCTCTCGCCCTTGTAGGCGAAGACCGGGATGCCGGCGGCGGCGATCGCGGCGGCGGCGTGGTCCTGGGTGGAGAAGATGTTGCACGACACCCAGCGCACATCGGCGCCGAGCGCCTTCAGCGTCTCGATTAGCACCGCGGTCTGGATGGTCATGTGCAGGGAGCCGGCGATGCGGGCGCCCTTCAGCGGCTGGGAGGGACCGTATTCGGCGCGGATGGCCATGAGGCCCGGCATCTCGCTCTCGGCGAGATCGATCTCCTTGCGGCCGAATGCGGCCAGCGAGATGTCCTTCACGATATATTCGCTGGCGAGGGTCATGAGCGTATCTTCCATTGGCTGCGACGGGCGGCTGGGGTTTACCAGCCGGCCCGGCCGCTGGCAATAACGATATAAAGATGTCTTTATATCGACACGCGCAGCGTGCCGCCGCCGCTCCGCGCAGCCGCGGCCAGCCCGCCGGCCCCGCCGCAGGGTCCGCCCTGAACGTCGCCTGGCCCCGCCCTTCTGCCTCGGCGGGCTTGCCCCGGCCTGACACCGCCGGCCGCTGGTGGCGGAAGGTGGCCCGGCGTGCGGACACGGGCGGCCGGGGGGTCGCCAGCCGGCGGGCACGCGGGCGCAGCCCGCCGGAGCGCAGGCGACACGGTTCGGGAAAGCGCATGGGCCGGCACGCACGGGCAGCGCCCACGGGGCTTACCGGCGTCGCGGGCGGAGCGTGTCCAGGTGGGCAGGCTCGGACGGACGGGCGGACGGACGGACGGACGGCGCGCGGTGACGGCGGGCCGGCTATTCCTCCTCGCCGAAGCGGCCGGCGACCAGCGCCTCCAGCGCCTCCAGCGCGGCCACCGCCTGCGCCCCGCTGGCCTCGACGGTGATGACGGTGCCCGGCGCGGCGGCCAGCATCATCAGCCCCATGATCGAGGTGCCGCCCACGGTCTCGCCGCAGCGGGTTACCCGCACATCGGCGTCGAAGCGCTCCACCGTCTGCACGAACTTGGCGGAGGCCCGCGCGTGCAGGCCCCGCTTGTTGAGGATGGGAAGCTCCCGCTTCAGCGCGGCGGGCGTGTCCGTCATCGGGGGCTGCGTCATTTTCCGGCGAGCACACGGCTGGCGATGTTGATGTATTTGCGCCCGGCGTCCTGGGCCTGCGCCACCGCCTGATCCAGCGGGACTTCGGCGCGGACGGTGGCGAGCTTCACCAGCATCGGCAGGTTGATGCCGGCCACGACCTCGATGTCGGGCGCGTTCATCACCGAAATGGCGAGATTCGACGGGGTGCCGCCGAACATGTCGGTGAGGATGACGACACCCGCCCCGCTGTTCACGGACTCGACGGCGGCGAGTATGTCCTTGCGGCGCTGCTCGATGTCGTCGTCGGGGCCGATGGTGATGGCTTCGATCTGGGACTGCGGCCCCATCACGTGCTCAAGAGCCGAGCGGAACTCGCTGGCCAGATGTCCATGGGTTACGAGTACGAGTCCGATCATTCTGCTCCGCCGTCCGCTGAGCGGTTCGGCTCCGAGGGCGTGCCTGCCGCCTCAATCGAGGGGCCGTCATCATCGTTGCACTGCACCAGATTGGCAAGGCCTGCCGCATATTTGATCTAAATCCATGGTGTATCGCCTGCAGCCTCGTCATCGAGCCCCGGCGCGGTAAGGGCGTACGCAATCACCGCGTGCACCGGGTCCATGCCGGGGCCGAGCGCGAGGCGCGCCAGCGCCACCCCGGCGAACGACGCGGTGCGGCCGGGCGGCGGCAGGCGCTCGGCATCGGTGGCGGCAAGGTCGACCAGCAGCCGCAGCGGGACCGGCGCCAGCGGCTGCAGCCGCCGCAACCCCAGGCCGCGAACCTCCAACAGGCCGGCGAGCGCCGGGGCCGGGCGTGCCAGCAGCCGGCCCTCCACAACCTCCACCAGCACCCGGTCGTCGGCCACCAGCCGGGTCTCGGGGAGGATTCCGGCGCGGCCGGCGAGGATGAGCGCGAAGGCGAGGTGCGATTTGCCGCAGCCCGAGGGGCCGCGGATCAGCACGCCGTGCCCGCCAATGGCGACGCAGGCGCCGTGCAGCGTGCCCGCCGGCACCTCGCCGGTCCCCTGCCCCTCGGCCGGCGCGGACGGCGGTTCCTCCGGCGGGTGCGCGGCCATGGCCGTCACACCGCCGGCAGGCGGATGATGAAGCGGGCGCCGACCACGCCCTCCGCCGCGGGCACCACCGGGGCCGGCTCGGCCTTGCGGCGGCCGCGCCGCGCCGGCTTCGGCGCCGTCACCGCCTCGGCGAAGCGGTTCTCCGCCCAGATCCGCCCGCCATGGGCCTCGACGATCTGGCGCGAGATGGAGAGGCCGAGGCCGGAATTCTGGCCGAAGCCCTGATCCTCCGGCCGGTCGGTGTAGAACCGCTCGAAGATGCGGGTCAGCGCGTGCGGGGGAATGCCGGGCCCGTCGTCGTCGACGACGATCTCGACCTGGTCGCGCAGCCGCCGGCACGTCACCCGCACCTCGCCGCCCTGCGGCGAGAACGAGCGGGCATTGTCGATGAGGTTGTTGATGACCTGGCCGAGCCGGGAATCATGGCCGGGCACGACGAAGGCGCCATTCGCCGCACCGCCCGGCTCATAGGTGAGGGCGATGGTCACCCCGTCGCCGCGGCGCACGTCGTTCTGCACCCCGATCACCGTGCCCAGCAGCCGGGTGAGGTCCACCGGGGCGGATTCCTGGCGCTGCAGCTCGGCGTCGAGCCGGCTGGCGTCGGAAATGTCGGTGATCAGCCGGTCGAGCCGCTTCACATCGTGCTGGATCACCTCCATCAGCCGGGCGCGGGACGCGTCGTTGCGGGCGAGCGGCAGCGTCTCCACGGCCGAGCGCAGCGAGGTGAGCGGGTTCTTCAGCTCGTGCGAGACGTCGGCGGCGAAGCTTTCGATCGCCTCGATGCGGGAATAAAGCGCGTCGGTCATGTCGCGCAGCGCGCCGGAGAGATGGCCGATCTCGTCGGAGCGCTGGGTGAAGTCGGGAATCTCCACCCGCTGCCGGGTGCGGCGGCGCACCCGCTCGGCGGCGTCCGCCAGCTTGCGCACCGGCCCGGCGATGGTGCCCGCCAGCAGGAAGGACAGCAGCATCATCACCGCGATGGCGACCAGGAACACCCGCACGATGACGAAGCGCTCCGCCGCCACCGCCTCGTCGATCTCGCCGCCCTGCGTGGAGAGCAGCAGCGCGCCGAGAATGGCGCGGAAGCGCTGCACCGGCACCGCCACCGAGACGATGACCTGGCCGCGGTCGTTCACCTGCACCGCGCTCGCCTTCTGCCCCAGCAGGGCCTGCTCCACCTGCGGGTAGCCCTTGCCGTTGTTGGGGCCGAGCTCCCTGTAGAGCGGCAGGTCGCCGCGCTGGAACCACATCTGCACGCTGTTCCAGCCGCGCTCCATCCAGTTCGGCTTGCGGGTGGTGGGGGCCGGCAGCTCGAAGCGCAGGATCTCGCCGCGGGAATAGAGCGAGCTGGAATCCAGCAGCAGCGCGCCGTCGCGGTCATAGATGCGGGCGCGGGTGCCGGTGGGCTCGACGAGCCGCTTCAGCACCGGGGCGACGCGCTCGGGATTGATGGGGAATTCGAGCGGGGCGAAGCCTTCCTCGCCGGGGCCGTAGCTCTCGCCGGCCTTCAGCTCCAGCAGCCGCTCGGGGTCGATGGTGATGGCGTTGGTCTCGACCTGGGCCGAGGCGGCGATGGCGCCGGCGATGATCTCGCCCTGCACCAGCAGGCTCTGCACCCGGGCGTCGATGAGGCCGGCGCGGAACTCGGAGAGGTAGAGAATGCCCGACACCAGCAGGAACATGCCGGTGAGGTTCAGGAAGACGATGCGGCGGGTGAGGCTGGAGAAGCTCTTGAACGCCACGAAGCGCCGCACCCGGCGCAGCAGCGCCAGCAGGTCGGCGAGCGGGCCCAGCCGCACCGTGCGGCGGCGCGCCAGCCGGGCGGCCGGGTCGCGCGCGGGCGGGCGGGGCTCGGCGCCCTCGCCCTCCCCGGCGGCGCGCGTGGAGTCGGGATCGAGCAAAGGCCCGCTACTCCTTGAAGCGGTAGCCGACGCCGTACAGCGTCTCGATCATCTCGAAATTGTCGTCCACCACCTTGAACTTCTTGCGTAGCCGCTTGATGTGGCTGTCGATGGTGCGGTCATCGACATAGACCTGATCGTCATAGGCCGCGTCCATCAGCGCGTTGCGGCTCTTCACCACGCCGGGGCGGGTGGCGAGCGCCTGCAGGATGAGGAACTCGGTGACGGTGAGAATGACGTTCTCGCCCTTCCAGGTGCAGGTGTGGCGCTCCGGGTCCATGCGGAGCTGGCCGCGCTCCAGAACCTTGGCGCTGTCGGTCTCGCGCGGCAGGGTGCCGTCCTTGGGGGCGAAGCGGCGCAGCACCGCCTTGACCCGCTCCACCAGCAGGCGCTGGGAGAAGGGCTTCTTGATGAAGTCGTCGGCGCCCATCTTGAGGCCGAACAGCTCGTCGATCTCGTCATCCTTGGAGGTGAGGAAGATCACCGGCATGTCGCTCTTCTGGCGCAGGCGGCGCAGCAGCTCCATGCCGTCCATGCGCGGCATCTTGATGTCGAAGATCGCGAGGTCCGGCGGGTTGGAGCGGAAGCCGTCGAGCGCCGTCGCGCCGTCCGTGTAGGTCTGGATGCGATAGCCTTCCGATTCGAGCGCGATCGACACCGAGGTGAGGATGTTGCGGTCGTCGTCGACAAGGGCGATGGTCGGCATGAAACGAGCTTTCCTGTTCGGCCGCGAAATTCAGGTGGCTCGCGGTGAACCGTGCCGGCGTGGCCAGAATGTGACAGGCAACAGGCGACCGGGAAAATAGCGCGCTTTTCGGCGCGTGGCCAAGCCGGACGGGCGCATCCTCGCCAGCGGGCGCCCGGCCCACCCGTTCACCGACCGGAAACGGCAACGCAGCACACGGCAGAAGGAGGCCGCGGATGAACGCCGAAACCCAGCACGATCAAGGCTTCGACCCGGCCCGGGCGGCCCGCACGCTGCTGCGGGAATCCACGACCGGGGCGCTGGCGACGCTGGATTCCGACGGCACCCCCTATGCCTCGCTGGTGCAGGTGGGGACGCTGCCGGACGGGGCGCCGACGCTGCTGCTCTCCGGCCTTGCCCGCCACACCCGCAACCTGAAGGCCGATTCGCGCGCCTCGCTGCTGCTCGACGAGCGCGGCCGGCCCGGCGCCGCCCCGGGCGAGGAGCTGCAGCGCGCCTGCCTCACCCTCACCGGCCATGTGGTGCCGACCGACGACGCGGCGGCGCGGCGGCGTTTCCTGCGCCGGCACCCCGACGCCGCGCTGTTCGCCGGCTTCCGCGACTTCGGCTTCTACCGGCTGGAACCGGCGCAGGGCCATCTCGTCGCCGGCTTCGGCCGCATCGTCGACCTCTCCGCCGCCGAGCTGCTCACCCCGCTTGCCGGCGCCGAGGGCGTGCTGGCGGCCGAGGAGGGCGCGGTTGTCCACATGAACGCCGACCATGCCGACGCGGTGGCGCGCTACGCCACCGTCCTGCTCGGCGCCGCGCCAGGCGCGTGGGAGCTGATCGACATCGACCCGGAGGGCTGCGGGCTGATGGCCGGCGGGGTGGTGCGCCGGCTCGACTTTCCCCGCCGCATCGGCGCCGGGGAGGAGCTGCACCGGATGATGGTGGAGCTGGCGCAGGCAACCCGCCCCGCCCCGCCGGCATGAGCGGACGGGCCCCGCCTCAGATGATCGGGCGCGGCGCCAGCTCGTCGTCGTAATATTGCGCGAGGCGCTCCAGCACCCGCGGGTTGATGATCTGCATCCGGCCGGTGGTGAAGGTGAACAGGCCGAGCCGGCGCAGCCGGGCGATGGTCTTGTTGGTGTGCACCAGCGACAGCCCCAGCGCGTCGGCGATGTGGCTCTGGTTCAGCGGAAAGGCGAAGCTGTCGTCATTGGCGACGAGGCCCAGCGTGCGGCAGCGCTTGTGCAGCGTCAGGATCAGCGCCGCCACCCGCTCGGCGGCGTTGCGCAGCCCGACCGAGACGAGGTTCTCGTCGACGAGGCTCTCCTCATGGGCGCCGAGCCACGACACCTCGAAGGCGAGCTGCGGCACCCGCTCGAACAGCGACCACACGCGCTGGCGCGGAAAGACGCAGAACTCCGCCTCCGTCAGGGTCTCCACCCCATAGAGCGAGGCGCCGAACATCGAGGCCTGCAGGCCGATGAAATCGCCCGGCAGCAGGAAATGCAGGATCTGGCGGCGCCCGTCCGGCAGGGTCTTGTAGCGGAACGCCCAGCCGGAGAAGAGGGTGTAGAGGTCGGCGTCCTCCTGCCCCTGGTGGATCAGCGAGGTGCCGGCGGACACGGTGAGGTGGTCGCGCTTCAGCGTGTCGAGGAAGGCGATCTCCGCCTCGGTCTTGGGCTTGAAGGCGGGCTGCCGGCGCAGACCGCATTCCTGACACCGCACCCGCATCCTCGTCTCCGCCTCGGCCGGCCTTGCCGCGCCCCGCCTCTCTCGCCCGCCGGCCGGCCTGCGCCGCCGCGGATCGGACACGCCCTCTCTACCATCAATGAGGTGACCGTTCACCGCCGGCCGGCCTCGCCCCGCAATGCCGGGGCCGCCCCGGCCGGGCGGCGGCGCGGAGCGGCCCGGCCGGCAGGCCACACGACGGGGCCTTGCCCGTAAAGGCCGTGGCGGACGGTAACGGCCGGCGGCGCGCGAGCGCCGGTCCGGCGGCGGGGGACGGCGGGGGGACGACAGCGGAGAGCGGCCCCGGCCTGCGTCAGCCTGACGCGCCGGGCCGGCGGCCGCCGTGGCCGGCGCCGGGCCGGGCCGGCGGTCACAACTTGGTTCCCTGCCACATTATCAGCACAAGTGGTGGGGAAGACATCGGGTGCGACCTTTCCGTTCCCGCCCCGCGCGGGAGCCCATGGAAGAGACGGCGGCCCGCTTCGGCCCTCGCCTTAGGAGATGAGCATGCAGGAAACCGGCACACGCAATCCCTCGACGGGCGCTGCCGCCTACGGCCTCGACGGCTCGGGAATCGTGTTCTGGAATCTCGCCGAACCCGCTCTGTACGAGCGCTCCATCGCCCGGGGCGAGGCGCGCCTCGCCGCCTCCGGGGCGCTGTGCGTGGATACCGCGCCGCTGGCCAGCGCCGCCCCGGCCGACCGCCGCGTTGTGCGCGAGGACGCCAGCGCGCCGGAGGGCTGGGAAGGCCACCGGCCGCTGGAGCGCGAGGCGTTCGACCGGCTGAAGGCCGACATGCTGGCCCACGCCGCCGGCCGCTCCATCTTCGCCCAGGACCTGCACGCCGGCGCGGATGCGGACTGGCGGCTCAACCTGCGGGCCTATTGCGAGCAGGCCTGGCACGGGCTTTTCCTGCGCACCCTGCTGCGGCGCCCGGCGCGGGAGACGCTGGCGACGTTCGTGCCCGACCTGACCCTGCTCTGCCTGCCCGGCTTCAAGGCCGACCCGGAGCGCCACGGCTTCACCGGCCCCGCCGCCGTCGCGATCGACCTCGCGCGCGGCGACATCCTGGTCTGCGGCACCAATGAGGGCGCCGAGCTGCGCAACGCGGTGCAGCTCTGCCTCGACCACGCGCTGCCCGGCCGTGGCGTGCTGCCGCTGCACGGCGCCGTCACCGTCAGCGAGGAGGGCGAGGCCGCGCTGCTGCTCGGCCATGACGGCAGCGGCAAGACCACGCTCGCCGCCGACGAGGGCCGCACCCTGATCGGCGACGACAGCCATGGCTGGGCGGCCTCGGGGCTGGTCAATCTCGAAGGCGGCTGCCACGTCCGCACCGAGGGGCTCAGCGCCGAGCGCGCGCCGGAGCTCCACGCCGCGGTGAACCGGTTCGGCACCCTGCTGGAGAATGTGGTGCTGCACCCCGACACCCGGGAGCCGAACTATGCCAGCACCGCGCTGGGCGAGACGCCGCGCGCCAGCTTCCCGCTGCGGGTGGTGCCCCATGCCAGCCTCAGCGGCCGCGCCCCGGCGCCCCGCGCCATCCTGCTGCTCTGCCGCGACACGCGCGGCGTGCTGCCGCCGATCGCCCGGCTGAAGCCGGCCACGGCGCTGTACCACTTCCTCTCCGGCTATGGCGCCCCGATGGCGGCGGCCGATGGCGCACCGGCCCATGCCGGCTTCTCGCCCTGCTTCGCCGGGGCGACGCTGGCGCACCACCCCTCCACCCACGCCGCCCGGCTGCGCGACCTGGTGCAGCGCCACGGCGCGACCTGCTGGCTGGTGAACACCGGCTGGATCGGCGGGCCGATGGGAACCGGCCGCCGGGTGCCGCTGGCTTTGACGCGCCGGCTGGTGGCGGCGGCGATCGACGGTGCGCTGGCCGAGGTCGACATGCGCACCGATCCCTATTTCGGCATCTCGGTGCCGACCTCGCTGCCGGGCGTCGAGCCCCAGCTTCTGAACCCCGCCCGGAGCTGGGCCAGCGCCAGCGCCTATGAGGCGGCGGCGCGGGCGCTGGTGGCGCTGTTCGTCGAGAATTTCGAGCGCTTCGAAACCGCCGTGGACGACGAGGTGCGCGGCGCCTGCCCCCGGCTGGCGGTAGCGGCGGAATAGCGCCCGCCGCGCCCCCCCCCGAGGCGGCCGGCCGCGTTCCCGCTCGCGCTCAGCCGGCCTTGCGGCGGGCGACGCTGTCGGCGACCACGCAGAGCAGCTCGAACATCAGCGTCGCCCCGGTGAGGGCGGTGAGGCCCGAGGGGTCGAAGGGCGGCGAGACCTCGACGAGGTCGGCGCCGATGATGTTCAGCCCCTCCAGCCGGCGCACCATCTGCTGCGCCTCCCGGGTGGTGACGCCGCCGATTTCCGGCGTGCCGGTGCCGGGCGCCTGGGAGGGGTCGATGATATCGATGTCGAACGACACATAGGTCGGCGCCGCGCCGACCAGCTCCCGCGCCTCCTGCATGACATCGGCGATGCCGCGCTCGACCAGCTCCTCGATGAAGACGATGCGGATGCCGACGGATTTGGCGTAATCGTAGTTCGACGCGTCGGAGATGGCGCCGCGCAGACCGATCTGGATCACCCGCTTCGGGTCCAGCAGCCCCTCCTCCACCGCCCGGCGGAACGGCGTGCCGTGGGTGTAGCGGTGGCCGCCGAAGAAGCTGTCATAGGTGTCGGAATGGGCGTCGAAATGGATCATGCCCACCGGCCCGCCAAGGGCCGGGTTGTCCTTCACCAGCCCGCGCAGGATCGGCAGCGAGATGAGGTGGTCGCCGCCCGCCGTCAGCGGGGTGGCGCCGGCGGCGCGGATGCCGGCGTAGAAGGCGGTGATGGCGTCGAGGCACTCCATCAGGTCGATGGGATTCACCGGGGCGTCGCCGCAGTCGCCCACCTTAACGAGGTCATAGGGCGAGATGCCGGAGGCGTGGTGCACCCGGCGGGTGAGGCTCGACTGGTTGCGGATCTCGCGCGGGCCATGGCGGGTGCCGGCGCGGTTGGTGGTGCCGCCGTCGAACGGCACGCCCACCAGCGCGACATCGACCTCCTCCGGCCGCGCCATCGGCAGCCGCATGAAGGTGGGGATGCCGGAATAGCGCGGGGTGGTGCCGGAATCGACCGGCTGGAAATCGGCGAGGGTCTTCTGGGTCACGTCGGCGGTTCCGTCAGAGGTTGAAGGCGGCGGTCACCGCCTCGGTGATGAGCGCGACATGGTCGTCCATCAGCAGCCGGCCCTTTTCCGCGCTGGAACCCCGCGCATCGGCCAGCACGCCGGACGGCGGGCCGAACCCCTCCGGCGTCGGCCAGATGTCGTAGGCGGGGAAGGTGGCCGGGCCGTCGGCGGGCACCTTGTCCATCTCCACCAGCTCCGGGCGCAGATGCAGCATCAGCGAGGTCTCGATGAGGCTGGCATGCTCCAGCTCGGTGCCGGGGAAGCTGCCGGGGGCGAAGATGCGCTCATGCGTGGCGCGGTGCACGAAGTCCCAGTATTCCAGCCGCATCACCTTCATGTCGGCGATGCCCTCGCGCGCCAGCTCGCGGAAGGCGAGGTCGATGCCCTCCACCGCCGGCCAGCCATTCTCGAAATGGCCGATCACCACCACGAGGCGCTTCACCCCGTCGCGGCCGAGCGCGCGCACGATGTCGCGCACCACCAGGATGAAGGTGGAGACGTCGAGGCTGGTGGTGCCGGGAAAGCTCTCGCCGCCGCCGGAGCGGGGCTTGGACTTGCAGCCATAGGGCACGGTGGGCGCCACGAGGCCGCCGACCCTGCGCGCCACCGCCTCGCACACCGCCGTGGGGATGACGACGTCGACGCTGAGCGGGGAGTGCGGCCCGTGCTGCTCGGTGGCGCCGAGGGCGAGGAACACCGGCGCGCCGGCCTCGATCTTCGCCTGATATTCCGGCCAGCTCAGCTCGGCCATGAAGACGCTGTCGACCATGGGGGATGTCTCAACCGATTCCGACACACGCTGGCGAGCGGCATTTGCATTTCGGAATCCGCTCAACCAAAGGGTGTCGCCGGTTCCGATCGCCTTTAGCGCCATAGCAATTTCAGGCGTTTAGTCAATCCTCGGCATCAGCCTTGCCCTGTTCGTCGCCGGAGCCGGCGCGGTCTGTCCACGGCGGCGCGACGCTGTCCGGGCGCGATCCGCCGCGCCGTCGGATGCGCCGCGCCGGTGGCCGGACGAGCCGCGTGTCGCGTCATCGCGGAAGGGGCGGACGTTCGCATGCCCCGCCTGGGTATTGGATGAAGGACTGACCGAGGCTTCGCGGCGTGCGGCTGTCCGGCATCCATGCCGGGGCGCTGGCGGGATGGAGCTGCCGGCCTCTGCCGTCGTGGGCCGCGCGCAGGGCGGCGGCTGCGCCGGCGGCTGGCGCCGGGCCGACATGCCACCGGCGGCCACGCGCAGGCGCGGCCACCGGGAGACGTCGTGACGAGCCGGGCCGGTGTCCGACCCGGCCTCGGGGATTGCCCCGGCGTGTGACTCAGGACTTGGCGTTTGGCGAGGGGCCGAAGAACTTGATCTTGTAGTGGTCGCGGTACTCCGCCGTCACCGCCTCCCACTCGCCATTGGTCTTGGCGTCGAGATAGGCCTTCGGATAGGTCCAGCCGTCGGGCTTGGGAATGCCGGCCCACTCCTGGTCGATGTCGAGGGGGAAGACCTCGGCCTGGGGATCCCAGTCGGCAGGGTGCAGGACCTTGGAGAGACGGCGGTAATCGAAGGGTTCGACCCCGTTATTGTCGACATAGCGCTTCAGATAGACGTCGACATTGTCGCGCGTGGTGGTCACGGAGCGCCAGTAGAGCAGGCGCTCGGCGGCGCGCGGCTTCCATCCATGCGTCACGTCGTAGAGCCGGGCGGTAAAGGAGGCGCCGAAATAGGCCGGGCTGTTCGCGCTGGTGGCAAGCTGCGTGCCCTGGGCGATCGCCCGCGCGCCCTCGCTCGTGCCGTCGGCGCCGACCACGAGCACATCCTTGCCGGGCTGCACGCCGGCATTGCGCAGGGCCGCGATCACCCCCTGCGCCACGTCGTCGTTCTGCGCCACGACGCCGACGATGTTCTTGTACCGGGCCAGCAGGTCCTCGGTCGCCTTGAGCGAGTCCTCGCGGTTGAAATTGCCGGGAAGCTGGCCGACCAGCCTGGTCTTCGGAAAGTCCTTGAAGGCATCGTCCCGACCGCGGCTGCGCACCGTGTCCGTCGAGAAGCCCGGCACGCCGGTGACGGCCACGATGTCGCCGCCGCCGAAGTCCCTGGTGACGGTTTCCAGCAGCTTGACGGTGACGCCGCGATGGGCCGAGAACTCCTCGGGCACGGCGTAGAGCGTGTAGTAGTCGCTGGCGTCAAACGGCGTGAACCACGGCAGCGTGGCCCAGACATTGGCGAAATAGACCTGATTGTCCTGCGAGAGCTGGGCGATGCGCTTGAGCGCGCTGCCATCCGAGGCATGCAGGATGATGCCGCCGGAGCCGATGGTCGCCTGCTGCTCGAACTGGTTGAGCTGGCGCTGGCTATCGAATTGACCATCAAGGAAGGTGTAGCCGAGGCCCAACGCCTTGCTGGCCGCCTCGACCGCCTTGCTCGCCTGGATCATGTACTCGACGCGCGAGGTCCAGGCGAGATAGGCGAGCTTGCCGTCCGGCGACGCCACGGCAACCGAGGGCAGCCCGGCCATGCCGGCCGTGGCGCTGGCGATGGCTCCCGCCGAGGCCAGCGCCAGGAAGTCGCGCCGTGAGACACCGCGGGTGTCCAGGCGTTCGAGGTGTTCGTCGACCACCTTCCTGTTGTCGAAATCGGGAAACCGCGAGGGATCTATCGGCCGGGCCATATCGCTTCACCATGGTGAGATTTACATATAATCTATAGTATAAATAGATAATTTGAGTGGCAAGCGAAATGTGGGCAAAGAGGCCTGCGATGGGCCGCCCGCCGCGGCGGGTCGCCGGGTTGGACGACGGCGATGCCGGTCCGCCGGACCGGGTGGTTTCCTTCGCCCGGGACCGGACGCCGAAGGCTAGACGCGGCCGATGCGCCACGACTGGGGCGGCAGCGTGCCGTTCACCGCGAAGTCGCCGACGATGCGGTCCTTGTAGATGCGGGGATTGTGCGAGGCGAGCGTGCGGGCGTTGCGCCAGTGCCGGTCGAGCCCGGCGCTGCGCAGCGTCGCCGAGGCGCCGAGCGCATCGAACAGCACGGTCGTGGCGTTGAAGACGAGGTCGGTGACCACGCTGACGGACTGGGCGGATTCGAGCTCGGCGAGGGCGAGCGCGGTCGGATCGGACGCGGCCTTCCCGTCGCCGGAGTTCGCCGCCCGCTCCACCGCCTCCGCCACCCTGGTGACGATGGCGCCCGCCGCATAGGCGGCGCCATGGACGCGCCCGACCACCTGCAGCACCTGCGGGTCAAGGCGCGGCAAGGGGCCTGCGGCGTGGGTATAGCTCCGCTGGCGCCGGGCGACGGCCTCGGCGACGTCGCGCGCCGCCGCCCGGGCGATGCCGGCCAGCGTCGACAGGTGGACGAGCTGGTAGAAGGGCAGCGTGTAGCCGAAGATCGCGGCGTCCTCGACCAGATCGGCGTCCTCGACCTCCACCTCGTCGAAGAGCGCGGTGCCGCTCGCGGTCAGGGTCTGGCCGAAGCCGTCCCAGTCGTCCAGCACCTGCACGCCGGGCGCGTCGCGTCGCACCACCGCCGTCACCGAGCCGCCGTCCTCGACGCAGGTTGTGGCGACGTGGATCCATTCGGCATAGAGCGAGCCGGTGGTGTAGAATTTGCGGCCGTCGATCCGCCAGCGGTCCTGGTGACGGCGCAGCGTCGTCTCGAACGCCGCCTGGGCTGCGTCTCCCGCCTCGCTGCGGGCGCTGCCGGCGGTCTCGCCGCGTGCCAGACGCGGCAGCCACGCCTCGCGCCGTCCGGGTACATCGGTATGAAGGATCTCCTCGACGAAGCCGAAATGCGCCCGCAGCGCCTGCGTGAGATTGGAATCGGCGGCGGAGAGCTCAATCAGCAGGTTGAAGAATTCCGGCAGGCTCGCGCCCGCGCCGCCGTCGGCCTCCGGCAGGCGCACGGCGGTGAAGCCGGCTTCCTTCAGCCAGCCGATCTCGGCATGGGGCAGCGTGCGGCTGCGCTCGCGCGCGACCGCATTGGCCCGGATGCGTTCGAAGAGCGGACGGAATCGCGCCGCCAGGGTCTCATAGCGCGAACTCGGCCCAACGCCCCACGCCTCTTTGATCTGCGTCGCCGTCATCGTGTCGTCCCTCATATGAGCGATGTCAGGCCGTCCGCAGGGCCGGCCCGACACCGAAGCGGAAGGTGGCCGCGGGATGGGTCGCGGGAAGCCGCGGGCCATTGCCGAACAGCTTCTCGCGGAAGGTGCCGGGGGCGTAGTGCGCCGGGTAGCGTCCGCGCCGCTCCAGCTCGGGCACGACCAGTTCGACGACGTCGCGGAAGCCGCCATCCATCACGGCGTAGGAGAGATTGAAGCCGTCGATGCCGGTGGCGGCGATCCAGTCCTCAAGCTCGTCGGCGACGGTTGCGGGCGTGCCGGTGGTGACCGGGCTCAGCCCGCCGATGCCGCACCAGGCGGCGATTTCGCGGATGGTCCAGACCCGTCCGGGATCGGCGGCGCTCATCGCCTCCACCACCGACTGGATGGCGTTGCTTTCCACATGCTCGAACGGATCGTCGAGCCGGTAGCGGCTGAGATCGACGCCGATCCAGCCCGACATCATGGCAAGCGCGCCTTCCTCGGAAGCATAGCGCGCGTAGTCGGCCCGCTTGTCTTCAGCTTCGGCGGCGGTGGGCGCGATGATGAGCGTGTGTTCGGCGACGATGGGCACGCTGGCGGGATCACGCCCGGCCTCCGCCAGCGCGGCGCGCAGGTGGTCGACCGTTCGCCTGAGCGCGATCCTCGACGGAGCGCCGACGAAGATGCATTCGGCGTGGCGCGCCGCGAAGGCCCGGCCGCGCCGCGAGGCCCCGGCCTGATAGAGCACGGGCGTGCGCTGCGGCGATGGCTCGGCCAGATGCGGGCCGGCGACGTCGAAATGCGAGCCGTGGTGGTCGATGGGGCGGATGCGCGAGGGGTCGGCATAAAGGCCGCCATGCTTGTCCCGGCGCACCGCATCGTCGGCCCAGGAGCCCTCCCACAGCTTGTAGCAGACCTCGAGATACTCCTCGGCGCGCTCGTAGCGGGCATCGTGCGGGAGCTGCCCGGCCCGGCCGAAATTGCGCGCGGCGCTGTCGAGGGCGGAGGTGACGATGTTCCAGCCGATCCGCCCGCCGGTGAGATGGTCGAGCGTGGAGAAGCGGCGGGCGAGGCTGAAGGGGTGCTCGTAGCTCACCGAGCAGGTGACGCCGAAGCAAAGGTGCCGGGTGGCCGCGGCCATCGCCGGCACCAGCAGCAGGGGATCGTTGACCGGAACGTGCAGCCCGTGCCGGAAGGCCGGTGCCATCGAGCCGCCGAACGCCTCGTAGGTGCCGAGCGTGTCGGCGAGGAACATGGCGGAGAAGCGGCCCCGTTCCAGCAGCCGCGCGAGCGCGATCCAGTGGTCGAGGCGCGTATAGGCGGTGGAGCTGTCGTCGGGATGGCGCCAGAGCCCGGGCGACAGATGGCTCGGCGTGTTCATCACGAAGGCGTTGAGGATGATCGGTCTGGACACGGCGGGCGCCTCACGCCGCATCGCGGCGGCCGGTGAAGGCGAGCAGCAGGGCGAGGAAGATGAGCAGCCCGCTGCCGACCTGCTGCCAGTAGAAGTTCCAGCCGATCAGCAGGAGCCCATTGGAGACGAAGCCGAGCAGCAGCACGCCCAGCAGGGTGCCGGGGATGTTGGCACGCCGCGTGCGGCTGAGCGAGGTGCCGATGAAGGCGGCGCCGATGCTGTTGAGCAGATACGCGTTACCCGAATAAGGCACGTAGGCATTGACGTTGGCCGAGATGAGGATGCCGGCGATCGAAGCGATGGCGGCGCTGGCGATGTAGATGAAGGCCAGCACGGAGCGCACCGGCAGGCCGGAATAGAGCGCCACCTGCGGCTCTGTGCCCACCGCCAGAACCTCCCGGCCGAAGCGCGACCTTGCCAGCAGCAGCCAGGCGGCGGCGGCGAGGATCGCGACCAGCCACAGCGCCAGCGGTACGCCGAAGACGGCGCCGTGGCCGATGAAGGCGAGCGCCGGCGGGATGCTGCCGGTCGGAACGTAGACCGGATTGCCGCCATCGGTGGTGAGCTGCTGCAGGCTGTGACCGATGAACAGCGTGCCGAGCGTGGCGAGGAAGGGCGTGATCGACAGCCCCGCGATCAGCAGCGCGTTGAACAGCCCCGTGCCGATGCCGGCCAATACGCCGAGGACAGCGGCGATCCAGACCGGCTGGCCGGCGATGATGGCGGAGACGAAGGCAAGGCTGCCGAGATCCACCGCCGTGCCGACGGAAAGGTCGGTGCCGCCCGACGCGACGGTCAGCGTCATGGCGATGGAGACGATCGCCGCCAGCGCCACATTGTTCACCAGCACGCCGACGATGTTGGAGAGCGTGAGGAAGCCGGGAGCCATCAGCGAGAACGCCACCAGCACCAGGGCGAGCGCCAGCGGCACGCCGAAGCGCAGCAGGTCCGGCGCGGCGGCGCGCGGGCTGTCGAGGGTCTCGAGGCTCATGGGCGCGCTCCCCGCCCGGCGAGGCCGGAGGTGGCGCCGACGACGGCCAGGATCAGCGCGCCCTCGATGCCGTTCACCCAGTAGGACGAGACGTGCAGGAGCTGGAATCCGTTGGCGAGAGCGCCGAGGAACACCGCCGCCAGCAGGGTTCCCGTCACCGTCGGCACCAGCCGCCGCGAGAACATCCGGCCGAGGAAGGCGGTCGCGATCACCGGCAGCAGCATCTCGGCGGAACCGGAGGTGGCGGCGTTGAGGAAGGCGACGGAGAGGATTCCCGCGACCCCGCCTAGGAGGCCGGCGACGAGGTAGGAGCTGGCGAGATAGCGGGTGAGGTCGATGCCCGCCGCCCGCGCGGCTTCAGGGTGGCCCCCCACCGCATAGGCCCGCAGGCCCACCGCCGTGAAGCGCACGGTGACGGCGAGGATCAGCCACGCCGCGACGAGGACAAGCCCGATGACCGGCAGATCGAACGGCCCGACAAGGTTCAGCGCGTCGATCAGCGGCAAGCCGGCGGGCACCGTGGTGTTCTCGGTGAGCACCAGCTCCAGCCCGCCGCAGATGTTCATCACCGCCAGCGTCGCCAGCAGGGGCAGGATGCGCAGCCACGTCACCGACAGCGCGTTCAGCGCGCCGACCGCGAGGCCGGTGGCGAGCGTCGCGGCGACGCAGGCCGTATCCCCGTAGCCCGCCTGGTTGAGGGTGGCGAAGACCGCGGCGGCGAGCCCGAGCGTGCCGGCGAGCGACAGGTCGATGCCGCCGCGTATCACGTCCGAGCCGCCGGTGATCAGCACCAATGTCAGCCCGAGGCCAAGAATGCCGAGCACGGCGGATTGCGAGAGGATGAGGCCGATATTGCCGGTCGTCACGAACGAGGGCACGCGCACCGCGAAGAAGGCGACCACGGCAAGCAGGGCCAGCAGGCCGGCGAAGCGCAGCACGCCGGCAAGGGCGCCGCGCGAAAGCCCCGGGGCCGCCACCGCTTCCGGCGGCGGGGCCGGCCGGCCCGCGCGGGGCAGGTGGAGCGCCTTGAAGGCGGCGAGCGAGGATTCGAACGAGGATTCAAGCGACATGGGCGATGCCTTCCGCGCGGGCGCCGGAAACGGAGGCGGCCAGCAGCCGCGCGCCCGTCGTTTCGGACGGGATGTGCTCGGAGACGATTTCGCCGCGATACATCACCAGAATGCGGTCGCTGACGCCGAGCAGTTCATCGAGATCGGCCGAGAGCAGCAGGATGGCCGCGCCCTGTTCGGCGAGGCGGGCTATCAGCCGGTAGATCTCGGCCTTGGCGGCGACGTCGACGCCGACCGTCGGCTCGTCCAGCACATAGATGCGGGACTGGCGGGCCAGCCATTTGGCGATCACCACCTTCTGCTGGTTGCCCCCGCTCAGTGTCCGCACCGCCGCTTCCGGCCCGGAGGTCTTGATCTTCAGCTCGTCGATGAGCCTGGAGACACGAAGCCGCTCGCGGGCCCGGTCGATGAAGCCGAAGCGGCTGAACGCCGGAAGGCTGGCGAGCGTCGTGTTCTCGTCGACGGCGAGCGCCAGCGCGACGCCCTGCGCGCGGCGGTCCTCCGGCACCATGGCAATGCCCCGGCGGACGGCCGCGCCGGGGCTGCCGAGTCGCACCGGCCGCCCGTCGACCTCGATCCGCCCGGTCCTGGCGGGCGAGAGGCCGAACAGGCTGCGCACGAGATCCTTCGCGCCGGAACCCAGCAGTCCGGTCAGGCCCAGAACCTCGCCCCGGTGCAGGGTAAAGGACACATCGCGGAAGGCCGGCGGCGCGGCAAGGCCGGAGACGCTCAGCACCGGCGCGCCGGCCGTCGCGTTGTGGCGGGGAAAAAGGTCCTTCACGTCCCGGTCCACCATCAGCCGCGTGATCTCGGCGGTGCCGGTGGTGCGCGGGTCGACATGGGCGACGTCCCGCCCGTTGCGCATCACGGTGACCGCGTCGCAGATGCGCTCGATCTCGGCGAGATAGTGCGAGATGTAGATGCTGGTCAGGCCGTGCGCCTTGAGCTGGCCGATCACCTCGAACAGATGATCCACCTCGCGACGGGAAAGCGAGGCGGTGGGCTCGTCGAAGACGATGATCTTCGGGTCGGCGAGCAGGGCGCGGGTGATCTGGACAATCTGCTGCTGCGCCGTCGTCAGGTCCTGGATCAGCGCTCCCTTCGGCAGCGCGATGCCGAAGAAGCGCTCCAGCAGCCCGGCGGCGCGGCGCTCCAGTCGCCCGCGCCACAACCCGTGACGCGAGCCCGATCGTTCCTGGCCGAGAAACAGCGCCTCGCCCACCGTGGCGGTGGGCACCAGCAGCCGGTCCTGATGGATGAAGGCGATGCCGAGCTCTTCGGCTCCCCGCGGCGACAGCGGGCCGAGCGGCGTGCCGCCGACCTCGATGTCGCCCGCGTCGGGCGTGACCAGTCCGGCGAGGATCTTGATCAGCGTCGACTTGCCGGCGCCGTTCTGGCCGACGAGGCCGTGCACCGTTCCCGGCGCGACCGTGAGCGAGGCGCCGTCGAGCGCCCGGGTGGGACCGAATGTCTTGACCAGCCCGCGCATGGCGAGCGTCGGCGCGAGAATTGTCATCGTGCTGCCCGACGGCCGAAGGCGTCGCCGCCTCCGGCTCCATGCGCCTCGGGAGGAGGCGGATGCCTCAGACCTGGCCGAGCTGCTTCTGCACCTCGGCGGCGTTCTTCTTGTTGGCGACGATCGCCGGCAGGAAGGTCTGCGACGGCAGGGACGTGTCGCCGTTCAGATATCGGGCGACGTTGAGCACGGCGGTGCGGCCGATCAGCGAGGGCTGCTGGGCCGCCACCGCGCCGGCCGGCGCCTTCGGATCCTTCACCAGCGCCAGCACTTCCGGCGTGCCGTCGACGCCATAGGTCAGGATTTCGGTCCGGCCGGCGGCGATCAGCGCCTGCGTCGCACCGAGCTGGGGGATGTCCCAGGCCGACCAGATGGCCGAGATCGAGCCCTTGTCCGGGTATTTGCTCAGCAGCGCGGTGATCTGCGCGTAGGCGTCCTGCACCGTGTTCGGGATGACGTCGCGCAGCTCCGGCTGCACGATCTTCACCTCGGGATAGTACTTCAGCACCTGGCGCAGCTCGTTGTAGCGGATTTCGCAGACGGGAACGCCGGCGAAGCCATTGAAGACAACGATGTTGCCCTTGCCGCCGATGTCCGAGACGAGCTGCAGGGCGAGCTGGGCGCCGAGCGAGAAATTGTCGGACGTCGCGGTGTTGATGACGTTGGTCGACGGCAGGTCGACCGAGAAGACCGGGATGCCTGCCTGCCGCAGCTTCTTCAGCCAGGGATCGACCACCGAGAGCGTGCCGAGCGTCTGGATCACCGCATCGGGCTTCTGGGTCAGCAGCGTCTGCAGCTGGCTGACGATGGCCTTGTCGTTGCGTCCGCCGTCGAGCCCGATCGGCGTGCCGCCCAGCTCCTTCACTGTTTCGATCTGCGCCTGATAGGCCTTCAGGTCGAAGAAGTGATCGGTGCCGGCGACGCTGATGGCAATCGTCTTGCCCTTCAGCGACGGCGCGGGAGCGTCCGCGGCGGCCGGCGCGGCGGCCTGCGCTAAAGCGGGGCCGCCAAGCGCGAGGGCGCCGGCCAGGGCTGCGCCCGCCTTGAGAAGCGAGCGACGGGCGATGTGGGCGGAAGCGGGGCTTTCCATCGTTTCTTCAACCTGATTGCCATGCGGACAGGTTCAGTAGAACATATATTCTATAGAATACGTCAATAAAAAGCTGTTCGTGCGCACACCGGCCGTGCACCCGCGGCGCGCCGCCGCTTCAGCCGGCCTGCTCGGCGGCGGTGAAGGTCGATTGCGGCTGCCAGCGCGGAACCTCCAGTCCCAGATGCGCGCGCAGCGTCGTGCCCTCGTATTCGGTGCGGAACAGCCCGCGCCGGCGCAGTTCGGGCAGCACCAGCGTGGCGAAGTCGGTCAGCCCGCCGGGAAGCGTGGGCGGCATGATGTTGAAGCCGTCGGCGCCGCCGTTGAGGAAACGCTCCTCCAGCAGGTCGGCGATGTCGCCCGCCGTTCCCACCACCTGCCAGTGGCCCCGCGCCCCGGCGATGCGGCGGGCGAGCTGGCCGATGGTGAGGTTCTCCTTGCGGGCGAGATCGAACAGCAGGTGCTGCCGGCTCTTGCCGCCATTGGTCTCGGGAAGCTCCGGCACCGGCCCGTCCTGCGGATAGCCCGAGAGGTCGAAATCGCCGATCATGGCGGAGAGCAGGCTGATGCCCACGGCCGGGTGGATCAGCTCCTGCAATTCGTCGAACTTGGCCTGCGCCTCGGCGCGGCTGCGGCCCACCACCGGGAAGATGCCCGGCATGATCTTGAGCTGGTCCTCGCGGCGGCCGTATCTGGCCAGCCGGCCCTTGAGGTCGCTATAGAAGGCCTGTGCGTCGGCCAGCGTCTGCTGGGCGGTGAAGACCACCTCGGCGGTGCGCGCGGCAAGTTCCTTGCCGGGCTCCGAGGAGCCCGCCTGCACGATCACCGCGTGGCCCTGCGGCGAGCGCGCGACATTGAGCGGGCCGCGCACCGCGAAGTGCCGGCCGTGATGGTTGAGGACGTGAAGCTTGTCGTGGTCGAAATAGACCCCGCTCTCCTTGTCGCGCCGGAAGGCGTCGTCGGCGAAGCTGTTCCACAGGCCGAGAACGACATCGACGAACTCTTCGGCGCGGTCGTAGCGGTGTTCGTGACGAGGGTGGCCGGCGCTGCCGAAGTTCTTCGCCTCCGCCTCGGTGTTGGAGGTGACGAGGTTCCATCCCGCCCGCCCCTCGCTGATCAGGTCCAGCGAGGCGAAGCGGCGGGCCAGCGCATAAGGCTCGCTGTAGGTGGTCGAGGCGGTGGCGACGAGGCCGATCCGCTCGGTCACGGCGGCGACGCCCGCGAGGAGCGTCGTCGGCTCGAAATAGGCCGCGCGCGCCACGCGGGTGCCGGTGTCGGCGCTGATGTCCTTCACGGCGACGACATCGTCGAGAAAAATCATGTCGAACTTCGCCGCCTCGGCCTGCCGCGCCAGCTGCGCATACGCCCTGAAATTGGCACCGAGGTCGGCCTGCGCGTCCTTCTGGCGCCAGGCGGCGACGTGGTGGCCGGGCGCCATCATGAACAGCCCCAGCTTCATCTGCCGCGGTGTCCGGGCCTTGGGCATGGCGTGTCTCCTTTCGAGCGTGGCGGGTGCCGCGAGCGGCTACAGCGCGGGCTCCGCTGCGGGAACCGGGAGCCTGCGGAAGCGGGCGGCGGGATGGCGCTCGGTGAGCCGCGCGCCGCGGCCGGCGAACAGCTTCTCGCGCAGCGTGCCGTCGGCGTAGTTCTCCTGGGCCAGGCCGCGCTTGCGCAGCTCGGGCATGACGTGCTCGGCGAATTCGATGAAGGCGAAGGGCGTGCGCTGGTAGGCGACGTTCACGCCATCGATGCCGGCGGCGCGCCATTCCTCCAGCCGATCGGCGATGGTCTCCGGCGTACCGACGATGCGGCCGTTATAGGACATGGCGGTGGTGAGATCGCGCAGTCGCACCACCTTGCCGGGGTTCGCCTCCTCGACGAAGCGCGCGAAACCCTGCAGGCCCTGTATGTTGAAATCGGCCACCGGCCTGTCGGGATCGAGCAGGCCGAAATCGACGTCGAGATCGCGGCCGACATGAGCGGCGAGCGCATCGGTGTCAATGTAGTCGTCGAGCTCCCGTGACCTGCGCCACGCCTCCTCCTCGGTGCTGCCGATCACGAAGGACAGCCCCTGGAAGAACAGGATGTCGGAGGGATCGCGGCCGAAGGCGACGGCCTGCCGGCGGATGTCGTCGACCGCCCGCCGCGCCCCGTCCGGCGTCAGGCTGACGATGAAGGTGGCTTCCGCGTTGCGCGCGGCGAAGCGGCGCCCGGCCACGGAGGAGCCCGCCTGGATGAGCAGCGGCGTCCGCTGTGGGGAGGGCACGCACAGATGTGGCCCGTCGATGCGGTAGCGCTCGCTGCGGTGATTGATGCGGTGGACCTTGCGCGGATCGGCGTAGACGCCGCGCGCCTTGTCGGCGAGCACCGCGTCGTCCTCCCAGGAGCCTTCCCACAACTTATAGGTTGCTTCGACATATTCTTCCGCCCAGCGGTAGCGCTCGTCGTGGGGGCTCCGGTCCTCGAAGTCGAAGTTGCGGGCGGCGGCGCGGCTGGTGCTGGTCACGATGTTCCAGCCCACCCGTCCCTTGCTCAGATGATCGAGCGTCGAGACGCGCCGCGCGAAGTCGAAGGGATGGCTCTGCAGGATCGAGCTGGTGAACATCAGCCCGAGATGCTCCGTCGCGCCGATCAGCGCGGCGGACAGGATGGCCGGATCGTTGGCGGGGAAGTGGATCGCCTGCTCGACATAGATGTCGGAGGTGCCGCGATGGACCTCGTCAAGGCCCATCACGTCGGCGAGGAACAGCCCGTCGAAACGGCCCTTCTCAAGGATACGGACCAGCTCCACCCAGGTGGACAGATCGTTGAATTCGGTCTGGCGCGTCTGCGGATGCCGCCACACGCCGTGATAGACGTGCGACGGGCTGTTCATGGCGAAGGCGTTGAAGATCAACCTTCTGGCTGCGGCGTCTGGCACGGCCCCGATCCCCTGCTGGCAACGTTCAGCCCGCCCACGGGGCCCGATGGGGCCGAGGGCGAGGCAGGCTCAAGCCTTCTTGTTCGGCGAGGGACCGTCGAACCTGATCTTGTAATGGTCGCGATATTCCTGGGTGACGGCCTCCCATTCGCCGTTGGTCTTGGCGTCGAGATAGGCCTTGGGATAGGTCCAGCCCTCGGGCTTGGGGATGCCGGCCCAGGCCTTGTCGATGTCGAGCGGGAAGATTTCGGCCTGCGGATCCCAGCTGTCGGGATAGAGCACCTTGGAGACGCGGCGATAGTCGAAGGGCTCGATGCCGCCATTATCGACATAGCGCTCGATGTAGCCGCCGACGTTATCCTTGGTGATGGTGAGCGAGCGCCAGTTGAGCAGGCGCTCGGAGGCGCGCGGCTGCCAGCCATGCGTGACGTCGTAGATGCGCGCCGCGAACAGCGCCGCCGCGTAGGCCGGGCTGTTGCCGCTGGTGGCGAGCTGGGTGCCGGCGGCGATCGCCTTGGCGCCGAGGCTGGTGCCATCCGCCGCGACCACGAGCACATCCTCGCCCGGCCGCAGGCCGGCGGCGTTCAGCGCGGCAATGACGCCCTGCCCGACATCGTCGTTCTGCGCGACGATGCCGACCACGTTGGGGTTGCGCGTCAGCAGGTCCTCGGTCGCCTTCAGCGCGTCCTCGCGGTTCCATTTGCCGGGAAGCTGGTCGACGAGCCTGGTCTTGGGGTAGTCCTTGAAGGCGGCGTCGCGGCCGGCGCTGCGCTGGCGGTCGGTCAGGTTGCCGTTGGTTCCGGTCACGCCGATGATGTTGCCGCCGCCGAATTTCGCCGTGACCGCCTTCAGCAGCTCGGAGGTTACCGCCCTGTGGGCGTCGAATTCCTCCGGCACCGCGTAGAGCGTGTAGTAGTCGTTCGCCTCGAAGGGGGTGAACCAGGGCAGCGAGTCCCAGACATTGCCGATATAGACCTTCGAGTCGCCGGCGATGCGCGAGGCGCCCTTGATGGCACTGCCGTCCGCGAGGTTGAAGATCACCGACTGCGAACCGGCCGCCACCTGCTGCTCGAACTGGTTGAGCTGGCGCTGGCTGTCGAACTGGCTGTCGAGGCCGACATAGCTGAAGCCGAGGTCACCCGTCGCCTTCTCGAACGCCTTGTTGAGGATGACGTTGTACTCGTTGGCGAGAAAGGCCGACAGGAAAGCGAGCTTGCCGTTCGGCGCGGCGACCGCGACCGAGGGCAACCCCATGGTCGCCGCCCAGGTGGAGGCGGCGACGCCGGCCGAGGCCAGGGCCAGGAAATCGCGGCGCGAGACGCCGTGCGTGTCGAGCCGCCCCATCAGGTCGTCGACCGTCTTGCGCTCCTCGAGCGTGCGGAGCCAGCGGGGGTTGAAGGTCGGCATGATCGGTCCTTTCTGGTGATCGAGGGACGCGGGGCCTATTCGGCCGGCTCGCGCAGGCGCTGTCTGGCGAAGGCGTTGCGATAGGCCGCAGCCGGATGTCGGGCGTTGAGGCGGGGGCCGCTGCCGGGGAACAGCCGCTCGCGATAGGTGCCGGGTCCGTAGTCCTTCTGGGCGAGGCCGCGCGCCTGCAGGACGGGAATGACCTCCTGCGCGAACTCGATGAAGGAGCCGGGCGTGGTGCTGTAGATGAGGTTGACGCCGTCGATGCCGGCGCGCTGCCACTCTTCCAGCTGGTCGGCGATCGTCTCCGGGGTGCCGGTGATGCGGCAGGAATGGGCATAGGCATAGCCGAGGTCGCGCACGCGGGCCTTCTGGCCGGGATGGCCTTCCTCGAAGGCGCGGATCACGCCCTGCACGCCCTCGATCTCCAGCTCGTCGACCGGCCTATCCGGATCGAGCCGGCCGAGGTCGATGCCGAGGTCGCGGCTGATATGGGCGAGCAGGCCGTCGAGGCTGACGTCCTCGTCATAGTCGCGCGCCTTGCGCCGGGCTTCCTCCTCGGTGCCGCCGACGACGACGTTCAGTCCCTGGATGAACAGCAGGTCGTGCGGATCGCGGCCGGCCGCCGCGACCAGCGCGCGGGTCTCGGTGATCTGGCGGCGGGCACCCTCGGGATTGACCGCGACGATGAAGGTGCCCTCCGCGTTCCGGGCGGCGAAGGCCCGCCCGGCCCGCGACGCCCCCGCCTGGAAGAGCACGGGCGTGCGCTGGAGCGAGGGCTGGCTGAGGTGGGGGCCCAGCACCTTGTAGCGCCGCCCCTCGTGGTGGATGCGGTGGATCTTCGAGGGATCGGCGTAGCGGTTGGCGGCCGCATCGTTGATCACCGCGCCCTCGTCCCAGGAGCCCTCCCAGAGCTTGTAGACGACCTCGACATACTCGTCGGCCCAGGCGTAGCGCTGGTCGTGGGGAACGATGCGGTCGAGGCCGAAATTCTGCGCCGCGTTGTGGCTGACGCTGGTGACGATGTTCCAGCCGATGCGCCCCTTGCTGAGGTGATCGAGCGTCGAGAGCTTGCGCGCGAAATTGAAGGGGTGCTCCTGCAGGATCGAGCTGGTGAGGGTCAGCCCCAGATTCTCGGTCGCCCCGATCAGCGCGCCGATCAGCGCGCCGGAATCATTGATCGGGATCTGAACGGCCTCGTCGATGTAGGTGTCCCAGCTTCCCTTGTAGGCGGGATCGACGCCGATGACATCGGCGACGAACAGTGCGTCGAACTTCGCCTTCTCGAGGATGCGGACGAGGTCGACCCAGGTCTCCAGCTCGTTGAACGAGGTCTGCCGGGTGTCGGGGCGCCGCCACAGTCCGTGATAGACGTGGGAAACGGCGTTCATCGAGAATCCGTTGAAGACGAGCCTTTTGGCCATTCGTGAAATCTCCTGGCGACGCTCGCGGTCTACTTGACCACGGCTTCCTGGGTAGCGTTGCGGCTGACGAGAACGGCGGCGATGACCACCAGACCCTTGATGATCATCTGCAGGTACTGGGACACGCCCATCAGGTTCAGGCCGTTGTCGAGGATCGCGATGATGAGGACGCCGATCAGCGTGCGGTGCGGCCCGCCGACGCCACCGGCGAGCGAGGTGCCGCCGACCACGATGGCCGCCAGGCTGTTGAGCAGCAGGTCGGAGCCGAGCGAGGGGCCGGCGGCGCCGAGGCGCGCCACCGCGAGGATCGAGCCGAGCCCGGCCAGTACACCCGAGATGGCGAAAGCGTAGATCTTGTAGCGGCGCACCGGCAGGCCGGAGGTGCTCGCCACCTGCTCGCCGCCGCCGATCAGGTACATGTAGCGGCCGAAGCGCGTGCGCACGGCCACCACGACCACGAGGACCCAGGCGACCAGGGACCACAGCGCGATGTTGGGCAGGCGCGGGATGAACTGGCCGATCGCGATCTGCTCGAAGCCGGGCGCGGTGAACTGGATGGCTCGCCCATCCAGCAGCGTCAGCGCGATGCCGGTGAACACCGACAGCGTGCCGAGCGTCACGATGAAGGAGGGGATGCGGCCATAGACGTAGACGGCGCCGTTGATCGCGCCGAGCAGGCCGCCGAGCAGCGCGGCCAGCGGCAGCACCCAGTAGCCGATGCCAAAGCTGTTGAGGATCTGCACGCCGCCGGCGCCGACGAGCAGCACGATGGCGCCGACGGACAGGTCGATGCTGCCCATCAGCACCACGAAGGTGGCGCCGAGACAGACGATGAGCAGCGTCGCCGCCTGCCCGCTGATCGCGGTGAAGTTGCGGAGGGTGGCGAAGGATTCCGTCGCCAGCGAAAAGAAGACGAACAGGAAGAGGACGACGCCGATCGGGAACCACAGGCTCTTCTCGACGCTGCGGAACGCATCGAGGAGGCCGCGAAGCGGCTTGCCGTGCTCGGAAGGGACTGCGAGGCTCATTACACCGTCTCCAGCGCGGCGGGTTGGAAGGGGGCAGCGGCGACAGCGGGCGCCTCGGACGGCAGCTCGCCCGTCGAGCCCTGCGGCAGCATCCGCACAACGAGCTGGTGCTCGGTGGGCTTGGCGTCGGCCGGGGCGGGAACTTCCGCGGCGATCCGGCCGCGCTGCATGATCAGGACACGGTTCGACAGGCCGATCAGCTCGAGCAGTTCATCGGTGATCAGGACGATGCCGACCCCCGCCTCGGTAAGCTCGCGGATGAGCCGGTAGATCTCCTGCTTGGCGCCGGCGTCGACGCCCCGCGTCGGGTTGTCGAGGATGAGCACCTTCGGCCTGCGGGCGAGCCAGCGGGCCAGCACCACCTTCTGCTGGTTGCCGCCGGAGAGGCGGCGGCAGGAAAGATCCGGCGTCGCCGAGCGGATGGCGAGGCTGTCGATGTAGTGCCGCGCGGTGGCCACCTCCCGACGCCGGCGCCAGAAGCCGAGCGGCCCGCTGAACAGGTCGCCGCCGCTGCCGGTCGACAGGTTCCAGGCGACGCTGAAGGAGGGAATGATACCTTCAACCAGGCGCTCGGCCGGGATATAGCCGAGCCCTTTGCCGACGAAGCGTCGGATGTCCGGGGTGCGGCCCGGCGCGCCGGACAGCGCCACCTTGCCGGCGACGGGCGGGACAACGCCGGCCACCGCCTTGCCGAGCGCCGACTTGCCGGAATCGAGCAGGCCGCCGACGCCCACGATCTCGCCGGCCCGCACCTCGATGCCGAGCGCCCCGCCCTTGCCGTCGAGGTCGATGCCCTCGGCGGACAGCACCACCGGCTGGGCGGCGACATCGCGCTGGCGGCGCTCGTAATAATAGTCCGCCGCCCGCTCCCGGCCGACCATCAGGCTGTGCAGCAGCGGCTCGTCGGCCGTGCGGGGATCCAGCCTGGCGACAAGCTTGCCGTCCTTCAGGACGTAGATCAGGTCGGAAATCTCCAGCACCTCGGAAAGGCGGTGGGAGACGAAGAGCAGCGAGCCGAATTGCCGTATCCGCCGGACCAGCCGGAAGAACGCCTCCTCGTCGCGCCGGTCGAGCGCGGAGGTCGGCTCATCGAGCAGGACGAGCGGGGAGCGGATTCCGGCGACCAGGGTCGGTGCCAAGCAGGCTCGCGCGATCTCGATCGACTGCCGCTTGGAAAAGTCGTAATCGCCGGTCCGCCGGCGGACATCGACATCGATGCCGGCCTCCTCGACGATACGGCGGGCCGCGTCGATCATGCCCGCGCGATCGACAAGCTGGCCGTAGCGCAGAAAGCGATGATCCTGCCCCAGCAACAGGTTCTCGTAGACCGGCACGTTCTGGATCAGCGCCTGTTCCTGGAACACGCGCGAGACACCGTGGTCGACCGCCTCGCCATAGCTGCGCGGCGCATAAGGCCTGCCGTTGAGCCGCATCGAGCCGGCGCTCGGCGTGGTCAGGCCGCTCAATATGTTGAAGATGGTCGACTTGCCGGCCCCGTTCTCGCCCACCAGCGTCACCACCTGGTTGGCGGGGACCTCGAAGCCGACATCGTCGAGAATGACGTTGGGGCCGTACGACTTGGAGATGCCCGCGGCCTCGAAGGTCACGCTCGTGCGCGGAACGTGCGGGACGGCGGCATGGGTGTTCATCGCGGCTCTCTCGGTGCGGGGAAGGGGCGCGTGGCGTCAGGCGGCGTCGCGCACCCGAGGGGCGGCCAGCGCCGGGGCGAGGCCGAGGGCAACCATGATCTCGTGGGCGCGACGACACGGCCTCTCGTCGAGGCGCGCGAGCCGCGCGCGTCGTCACACCCCGCTTTCCCTCTGGGGCGGGCGAGGACCGGTCGCGCGCGACGGTGGCGCCGTCAGTTCGCGAAGAAGCGTTCGTCCGGCACGACGTTGAGCGCGATCGTCAGCCGGTTGGCGTAGCTGAAGAAGGCCGATATCTCGAGAATCTCCAGGATCGCCGCGGCCGAGAAGCCGAAATTGGCGAGCCGCACGAGTCCCTTCTCGCCGAGCGACACCGGGTCGAGCGCGAGCTGCTCCACCGTCTCGGCGAGGGCCTGATCGCGGTGCGACAGGCGCACATGATGGTAACCCTGCGCGATGCGGCGTGCCCGGATCGGGTCGCCGGTCGCCGCCGCCAGCGCCTGGGTGTGGTTGAACACGCAATAGCTGCAATGATTGGCGGCGGAGGTCACCACCGCGATCAGCTCGCGCTCGGCCGCCGAGAGGTGGCTGCGTGCCGGATCGAACAGGTGCCTGTAGAAGGTCACCAGCCGATAGGCGGTGTCCGGATTGGCCGACAGCGCCTTCAGCCAGTTGGGAATGAAGCCGTAATGGCGGCGGAAATCGTCGTAGATTTCCTTGAGATGGGCCGGCAGGCTTGCCTCGTCGCGAATGCCCAGGAGCGATATCGGCTCCGGTGCGTCGGCGGAGAAGGCATCGGGTTCGGAATGGGTCGCGGCGAGGGAAGCGGTGGCCATGGCGTCTCTCCGGTTCCGGGCGATCAGCGGGTGAAATACGCCTCGTCCGGCCGGACGCCGAGCGAGATGAAGATGCGGTTGGTGTGGTTGAACCAGCTGCTGGTCTCGAGCGCCTCGAGGATCTCGGGGTCGCTCAGGCCGGCGGCGCGCAACTCGTCGAGATCGGCCGTCGAGACGGATTTCGGCGCCTTCGTCACCTTGATGGCGAATTCGACCAGCGCATGCTCGCGCGGGCTCAGCGGTGCCAGATGCGGATCGAGCGCGATGCGCCGGGCCTTCTCCGCGTCGCCCAGCGCGTCGGCGAGCGCGTTGGTGTGATGGATCTCGCACAGGCCGCAGCCATTGGTGGCCGAGACCACGACCGCGATCAGCTCGCGCTCGGCGAGCGGCAGCAGGCCAGTGCCGGCGTCGAAAAGACTGGCGAAATAGCCGACGAAGCGCCGCGCGGTGGCGCCATTGACCGAGAGCGAGCGTATCCAGTTCTCGTTGTGGTTCGCCGCGGCCAGTGCGCGGATGTCGTCGGCGAGATCGGTCAGCGGCGGGGGCGGCAGGCGCCATTCCAGATCGGCCGGACGCGGGGCGATGGTGTCGAGCATGGCAGTATTCCTTGCGGAAGCGCGGGCGTCATTCGGCGGCCTGCGCCACCGGCGGAAAGACGCCGAGATGAATCTGGCCGATGAGGTCGTGGGTCGCGTCGCTGTTCGGGGGATGGAAGGGACCCGAGCGGACGTCGCGCGTAAGCCGTTCCAGCTCGCTGCGCTTGGTGAGGGACTGCGCGCCGGCGACCTTGGTCGCGCGGTCCACGACTCGCCGTGCACCGTCGACGGCGTGCTGCTTCGCGCCGAGCAGCTTGGTCGGCCACAGCGCGCCATGGTCGACGCCCTGCGTCCATTCCACGGCGACGCGATCAAGATAGGCCCAGATGCTGTCCAGCTCGACCGAAGCCTTGGCGATCTCGACCTGCGTCTGCGGATGATGGGCATAGGTCCGCCCGCCCAGCGCCGGCGACACGCGCTGGCGCGCCCCTTCCACCGCGATGTCGAACGCCCGGCGGGCGATGCCGTAGTAGACGGCGCCGATCGGCAGCACCGCCGAGGAGATGATGCCGTCGATGAAGGGGTCGGCCGGCGGCCCCGCGGGAAGCACGCGGGTCACGTGCTCGCGGCGAGCCACGACGCCGTCGAGCACGGTGTCGTCGCTGCGGGTGGCGCGCTGGCCGAGCGTGTCCCAGGTCTCGACCGTATGATGGCCGGGGTCCTCGCGCCGGATGAAGGCATGAACGATTTTGGGATTGGCGGGATCGCTGCTGTCGAGGCCATGGACGCCCAGCCAGTCCCAGACCGGCGACAGCGAGGTGAAGATCTTGCGGCCGTGGAAGCTGTAGCCGCCATCGCCGGTCGGCCGGGCCTCGACCGTCGAGCCCGCGAGGCCGACATCGTTGCCCGGCTCGCCATGGCCGGCGGCGAAGATGCGGCCGGCGGTGGCCTCCTCAAGGATCCAGTCGGTCGAATGGTCGCCGCGGCGCCAGAGATAGGCGGCGGTTCCCACCCAGTAGAGGTGCATGTTCACGGCCAGCGCGGTCGGCGGGGCGTGATAGGCGAGGCGCGCCTGTTCGCGAAGTATATCCGGTAATTCCAGTCCACCGCCACCGAATTCGAGCGGCGCCGCCGCCTTGAAATAGCCGGCGGCCCTGAGGTCTTCGAAGTCCTCATAGAAAAATCGGTTCTCCCGGTCGTAGACCGCGGCCCGCTCATGGAACGTCTGCAGCAGTTCGTCTTTGAGAGGGGCGGCTCTAGTGGCCAGCCGTATCGCAGCATCTCGAAGCGCCATGGACGTCTCCTCTCAAACAGGATGCACATACAATCCGGCCGATCGCCCGGAAAAGCAATATATAAATTCTATGGAATTTATAGAAATTAACGCAAGCCGACCGTTTCGCCGAAAAAAGGGTCCGGTTGAGGTATTATCTTGGGCGATCTGGGGACGGGCCGATGCCGGGAAGGCCCGGCCGTGCGCCAACGCCGCAGCGGCAGGCCAGCGAGGGGGCCGGAAAGGCCGCGGTGCGGAACAACCAGCCCGCGAGCGCGCCGGAATGTCGGCCCGACGGCCGAACGCCAGCGTGCCGGGCGCCGCCCCAGCCCAGCCCGCCACCCATCACGTCGCCCATCGGGTTCCTGGCGCGCGTTGGAAGAGGTATGGACCCCGGATGTCCTGTGGGGCGAGGAAGGCTCAGTGCATCGCGGCGCCGCCGTCGACGCTCAGGCACTGGCCGGTGGTGAAGGAGGCCGCGGGCGAGGCCAGGAAGACCGCGGCCGCCGCCACCTCCTCAGGCCGGCCGATGCGGCCCATCGGGTTGGCGGTTTCGAGCTGCTTCTGCGCCTCGGTCATGGCGCCGAAGTTCAGCAGCGGGGTGTCGACCGGGCCGGGGGCGATGGCGTTGACCAGGATGGACGGGGCCAGCTCCCGCGCCCAGGAGCGGGTGGC
The DNA here is from genome assembly GCF_018390635.1 of Ancylobacter lacus. Classification (GTDB taxonomy): domain Bacteria; phylum Pseudomonadota; class Alphaproteobacteria; order Rhizobiales; family Xanthobacteraceae; genus Ancylobacter; species Ancylobacter lacus. The sequence goes on from NZ_JAHBGE010000038.1 coordinate 115,090, forward strand.
AGAGACGATGCCGCCCTTGGTGGCGCAGTAGCCCGAGGCGTTCTGCCGGCCGAGAAACGCCAGCTCGGAGGCGATGTTGATGATGCGCCCGCCCTCGCCCATCACCCGCAGCGCCGCCCGGGCGACGAGGAACGGCGCCCGCAGGTTCACCGCGAGCATGCGGTCGAGGTCGGCCAGCGCGAAGCTGGCGAGCGGGGCCTCCACCTCGATGCCGGCGCAGTTCACCAGCACGTCGAGCCCGCCGAGCAGCCCGGCCGCCGCCTCCACCGCCGCGTCGATCTGCGCGGGGTCGGCGAGGTCGGCGGTCACCCAGACGTCCTCGTCCGTCGGCGCCGGCAGCCGGTCGAGCCCGGCCACCTGCGCCCCGGCCTGCCGGAAGGCGAGAAGGATGGCGCGGCCGATGCCGCTGGCGGCGCCGGTGACGAGGGCGCGGCGCCCGTTCAGCACAGCCGCTACCATGGAACTTCTCCGCGGTCGGCCCCGAGCGACTGGCCGGTGACATTGGCGGCCAGCGCGGAGGCGAGGAACAGGTAGACGCCGGCGATGTCGGCCGGCTCCATGAGGCCGGGCAGCGCCTGCGCGCCGACGATCTCGCCGAGCAGCTCGTCTTCCGGGCGGCCGCTGCGCGCCGCCATGCCGGCCAGAGAGCGCAGCGAGGCTTCGGTGCGCACCCAGCCCGGGCAGACCCCGTTCACGGTGATGCCGCGCGGGCCGAGCTCCTTCGCCCAGCTCTTGGTCAGCCCGATGATGGCGTGCTTGGAGGCGACATAGGCGCCGAACAGCGGCTCGCCCACCCGGCCCCAGATCGAGGCGGTGTTGATGATGCGCCCGCCCGCGCCCATGCCCGCCAGCGCCGCCCGGGTGACGAGGAAGGTGCCGGTGACGTTGATGTCGAGGATGCGGCGGAAGCGGGCGAGATTCTCCGCGCCGGCATCGTCGAGCGGGGTGAGCAGTTCCAGCCCGGCATTGTTCACCAGCACGTCGAGCGGGCCGATGGCGGCGAGCGCGGCCTCCACCACGGCGGCCTCGGTGATGTCGACGCGGTGGGCGGTGGCGCCAAGCCGGTCGGCGGCGGCGAACACGCCTTCATCCTCGGCGAGGATGTGCAGAACGGTGCCGGCGGCGGCGAAGGCCTGCGCGATGCCGAAGCCGATGCCGCGGCTGGCCCCGGTGACGAGCACACGCCGGCCCTCCAGCCCGAGGCCGGTGAGGGGCAGCGCGCTCATCGGCTTCTCGCGGGACAGCGGATCGGCATGGGCGGCTCCGGCGGTATGGCTGGATGGAATGGGGGCATGGTCGCCGCAATTCACATGGAAGGAAATCTGTTTTAATCGAAATGAACATCGAGAATTCTCGATGCATACAGAACCGGGAAACGCCCATGCGCCGGCTCGACAATATCGACCTGCGCCTGCTGCGGGTCTTCATCACCCTCGCCGATGCCGGCAGCTTTCCCGCCGCGCAGATCGCGCTCAACCTGTCGCAGTCGACGCTGTCCAGCCACCTCGCGGCGCTGGAGCGCAAGCTGGGCGGGCCGCTCTGCGTGCGGGGGCGGCGCGGCTTCCGCCTCACCCCGCTCGGCACCGCCACCCGGCAGGCGGCGCAGCAGCTCTTCGCCGACATCGACACCTTCCAGCAGCGGGTGGGGGCGATGAATGGCGAGCTGATCGGCCGGCTGCGCATCGGCATGGTCGACGGCGTCGCCCACAACCCGGCGCTGGCGCTGCAGGAAACCCTGCGGGCCTTCATGGAGCGCGCCGCAGAGGTGCGCATCGACCTCGAGCTCGGCACCCCGCACGATCTCGAACGCGCCATCGCCGACGGCGTCCACGACATCGTGGTGGGGCCGCTGTCGCAGAAGGCGCCGGGGGTGGTCTATGTCCCGCTGCACCGGGAGATGCAGGGGCTCTATTGCGGCCGCGGCCACGAGCTGTTCGCGGCGGCGGACGCGGCGGTGACGCAGGAGGCGATCGAGCGCTCGCTGTTCAGCGTGCGCGGCTATCGCCATCTCGACGATCTCTACCGGGTCGGCCACCCCCGCCCCGCCGGCACGGTGGTGCACATGGAGGCGCAGGCGATGATGATCCTGTCCGGGCGCTTCATCGGCTTCCTGCCCTGCCCGATCGGCCAGGACTGGGTGGCGCGCGGCCAGATGCGGGAGCTGCGCCCGCACACCTACCGCTACCCCTCGCAGCACTTCGCCGCCTTCCGCCGCGAGGCCGCCGGCAATCCGCTGGTCGGCACCTTCCTCGAGGAGCTGAAGCGGCAGGCGGCACACCACACGGATCTTTGGCCGACCCCTCAGCGGCGTTGAGCCTCCTCTGCGCGCAAACGGAATGCGGCCTGATTGTCCTTAAGCCGCAACGTCAGAAGCCCGGCCGCCACAGCCGCGGCGGCACTGCACAGGATGGAACCGAGATAGGTTCCCGTGCCGTCGAAGATGAAACCCGTGACGGTTGGCCCCAGCAAAGCCGCCACGCCCACCGCCGTGTAGAGATAGCCGAGCATCGCCCCGATGTGCGTGGTGCCGAAGAGATCGGCCGCGACAGCCGGGTAAAGCCCGACGCAGCCGCCATAGCTCATGCCGAACACGACCGCGAACGCCGCGAGCATGGCCATGCCATCTGCGAGGGCCCATAGAATGAAAGAGCCGGCGACGGCAAAGGTCAGGAAGGCCAGCAGGCGCAGGGAGCCCATACGGTCGCCCAAGCCCGCAAGGACAAAGCGCCCGAAGATATTCCCGATGCCGATAAGGCCGATCAGGGATGTCCCGCTTTCGAGCGACAGGCCCATGTCGCGCGCGGCCGGGACAATATGAACGTAAGGAATGAACGTGCAAAAAGACGCCAGAACGAGCATTGCATAGAACAGACGAAACCGGCCATCGCGCCATGCGGCGAGAGGGCTGGGATAATCAGGTCTCCTGGTGTCTGCGGTGACGGCTCTGTCCTTCCGCTTGCGAATAAGCGCCACAGCCGGCAGGCCGATGGCGGCGATAATACTTGCCAAGGCAAGGAAGCACCCACGCCAGCCTAGGTCGCGCACGGCGTGCCCCATTGCGAACGGCAGCGTGAGGGTGCCGACACCAAGGCCTGCCGTTGCCATCCCCGTTGCCCGGCTGCGCCTACTGACGAACCAGGACTGCACGGCTCCAAGGGCGGGAACATAGGACAGGCCAATCCCCAGCCCGACGCCGGCACCATACGAGACATATAACGAGACGAGGGAGTGCGCCTGACTGGCGGCGGCATATCCGGCGACCATCGCGATCAACCCGGCCGCAATCAAGCGGCGGGACGACCATCGATCGGCAAGAGGGCCCGCGACCGCGCCTAATGCATAGAAAATGAAGGCGGATATGGAGAAGACCAGGGCGATCTCGCCCCGCGAGGCTCCGAAATCTCTCGAAAGGCCCGGGAATAACGCAGAGAACGCATAGGCCGAGCCGAAGGTCACGGCCGTCAGCACATGCACGCCACCGACAACCCGCCATCCCTTGCGCGAGTCGACATCTTCAGAAGGTGATGCAGGCGGAAACGGTTCTGACATCGAAGCACCTCGTAGGACGCTCACGGGCGTGCGCGGCCTATGTGCCAAGTGCGAGGAGGCCAGAAAAGCGAATATCCTTCGAAACCATTATTCGATAATCTGATAACGCCATGCCTCAACCGCTCGATCTCGATCTGCTCAGAACCTTTGTCGCCGTGGTCGAAAGCGGCAGCTTCTCGAACGCCGCCCCCTTGGTTGGACGAAGCCAGTCCGCCGTCAGCATGCAGATGCAACGGCTCGAACAGTCGATTGGACGCGAACTTCTGGCGCGCGGCCCGCAGGCCGCCAGACCGAACGCCGCGGGCGAGGAACTGGTGATCTACGCCCGAAAACTTCTGCGCTTGAGTGAGGAAGCCCGGGCAGCGCTCATGCGGCCGCAAGAGACCGGCTCCGTGCGCCTGGGCGCGCCTGAGGATTACGTGGCGCAGTTTCTGCCGCCAGTCCTCGCGCAGTTCGCCGCCGAGCATCCACTGGTCAGCGTCGACCTTGTCTGCGAACCCTCGCGCCAGCTTGTACCGGCCATCGCAAGTGGCCGGATCGATCTGGCGATCGTCACTCGCCAGCCGGGCCAGACCTTTGATGCACAGCGGCGCGAACCCTTGGTGTGGGTCGCTTCACGCACTCACGTCGCCTGGGAAACCGATCCACTTCCTGTTGCCCTGTTTGAAGCCGGCTGCGGCCCCGCCCATAGCCGTGTTGTGGAAGCCCTCAACGGAGCAGCTCGCGCTCACCGCGTGGCTTATTCGAGCGCAAGCCTGGCCGGGTTGATCGCCGTGGTGGAAGCGGGCGTTGCCGTGGCCGGGCTTCCACGGTGCAGCGTTCCGCCCTCATTACGCATCATTGGTCCGCGCGAAGGGCTGCCGTTGCTGCCAGACCTGGAAATGAGCGTGTTGTGCAGCCCTCTATCGGTTTCGCCTGCGGCTCAACGCCTGAATGATTTTCTCATACGCGAGCTGCTGCGAGCCGCCTGAGGCCTCCAGCGGGGCGGCCGGCCTCATCGTCCGACCGTAACGGAGAAGGCGTATCGCCCTAAGGACCTAGACCGGGGCGCAGCGTCTCGTCGAGGAAATCGGCGAGGTCGCGGATGTCCTCGACGATGCGGTCGTCGCCGCGGCTTTCCGAGGCGTAGAAGATGCCGTCGAGCATCAGGCCGATGCGGCGCGCGGTGCGGGCGACGTCGACCGGGCGGAACTCGCCGCGCGCGACGCCGCGGGCAAGGGCCGCCTCCAGCAGCGCGCGCTCGCCGTCGTAGAAGCCGGCGAGCTGGGCGTCGATCTCGCGGGTGCGCACGCCGGAGGAGGCGTAGTCCGACATCAGCTTCACCATGCGGGTCAACATCGGGGCGATGGTGATGTGGGTGTCGAGCCAGGCGCCGATCTCGGCGCGGGCATCCTCCAGCGCCGGGCGCCGCGCGGCATAGCCGGCCATGAGCTGGCCGACGGCATATTCCAGCGCGCAGCGGACCAGATCGTCCTTGCTCTCGAAGTAGTGGTAGATGAGGCCGACATTGATGTCGCAGGCGAGCGCGATGTCGCGCACCGACACCACCGAATAATGCCGCTCAGCAAACAGGCGGAGCGCCTCTTCCAGGATCAGCGTGCGCCGTTCCACCGGGTTCAGCCGCCGCCGCGGCGCCTTTGCCGTCAATGCCATGCCTGCCTCCGCCGGTCACCGCGCCGGCTGTCTGCCCATTAATTGCGCTGCACAATAGTTGGGCTTGATTTGGGATATTAAGTCCCCGCTTAATAGCCATGTCCAGCGCTATTCACCCAGGAGCCGCCCCCCCATGAAGCGCCTGATGCGTGCCGCCCTCGTCATCGCCGCCGTCACCGCCTCCATGGCCGGCGGCCTCACCGCCGCCGACGCCGCCGCCAAGAAGAGCTTCAAGCTCGGCTACAACGTCTATATCGGCTTCATGCCGTTCGCCTACATGAAGCAGTCCGGCCTCATGAAGAAGTGGGCCGACAAATACGGCATCGACGTCGACCTCATCCTCGTGAACGACTATGTGGGCGGGGTGAACCAGTTCATCGCCGGCGAGCTGGACGCCATGGGCGTCGCGTCCATGGACGGCCTCACCATGCCGGCGGCAGGCGGGGTCGACACCTCGGTGTTCCTCATCACCGACTATTCCAACGGCAACGACATCGTCATCTCCAAGACCGCCAAGGACGTGAAGGAACTCGCCGGGCAGGACGTGTTCCTGCTGCAGTACTCGGTCTCGCACTACCTGCTGAACCGCGCCCTGCAGAAGGCCGGCATCGACGACCCCACCGCCACCAAGACGGTGAACATCTCGGATGCCGAAATCTCCGCCGCCTTCGTCTCCCAGGACGCAATGAAGCACGCCGTCTCCTGGAAGCCGCTCACCGAGGACATGCTGAAGGTGAAGGGCGCCACCAAGCTCTTCGACAGCTCGCAGATCCCCGGCGAGATCATGGACGTGTTCGTCGCCAAGACCGACAACCTCAAGGACAACCCCGATTTCGCCAAGGCGGTGATCGGCGCGTGGTACGAGGCCCTCGCCATCCTGAAGGCCGGCGGCCCGAAGGCGGAGGAGATGCGCGCGGTGATGACGAGCGCGATGGGCACCGACGCCAGCGGCCTGCAGGGGCAGATCGACACCACCCACTTCTTCTACACCCCGGCCGAGGCCTATGCCTTCCTCACCGCGGCCGAGAACGCCAAGATCTGGGACAGCATCCGCACCTTCTGCTTCGCCCAGGGCCTGTTCGGGCAGGGCGCCACCAGCGTCGACAGCATCGGCATCGCGGTCGCCGACGGCACGGTGCTCGGCGACAAGGGCAACATCAAGATGCGGGTGGACCCGACCGCGACCAAGCTCGCCGTCGACGGCAAGCTCTGATCGTCACGGAGCCGCCGCGCCCCGGCGCCGCGGCTCCCCCTCCCGCCCGCCATCCGCTCACCGCGCCGAAGCACTTCGCACTGACGAATCTCGCGTCGACGAATCTCGCGTTCCCGCGCCGGAGGCCCCATGCGTCGCATCATCAACTACACGCCCTCGACCGGCGTGCGCACCGTGCTCGGCGTCCTGCCTTTCGTGGTGGTGATCCTCGTCTACCTCGTCGCCTCGGGCGAGCGCATGGCCCTCGACCCCAACGACAAGCTCATGCCGGGCTTCGCGGCCTTCGCCTCCGCCATCACCCGGCTCGCGACCACGCTCGACATCGCGACCAAGCAGTACCTGCTGTGGTGGGACACCTGGCTCAGCCTGTGGCGGCTGTTCGTCGGCCTCGGCATCGCCGCCGCGCTCGGCCTGGTGCTCGGCATACTGATCGGCTTCATCCCCTATCTCAGGGGCATGTTCGAGCCCTTCATGGCGGCCTTCTCGCTCATCCCGCCGCTGGCGGTGCTGCCGATCCTGTTCATCCTGTTCGGCCTCGGCGAGGTCTCCAAGATCGTGCTGATCGTGTTCGGCGTCGCCCCCTTCATCATCCGCGACGTGATGCTGCGGGTCGCCTCGATCCCGCGCGAGCAGATCATCAAGGCGCAGACGCTGGGCGCCTCGACCTGGCAGATGATCAGCGGCGTGCTGCTGCCGCAGGTGCTGCCGCGGCTGATCGACTCGGTGCGGCTCTCGCTCGGCGCGGCCTGGCTCTATGTGATCGCCGCCGAGGCCATCACCGCCGAGGGCGGGCTGGGCTACCGCATCTTCCTGGTGCGACGCTACCTCGCCATGGACGTGATCCTGCCCTATGTCGCCTGGATCACCCTGCTGGCCTTCGTCATGGACTGGGCTTTGCGGCGGCTGAACGCCTTCGCCTTCCCCTGGGACCGGATCCGGGAGGGCTGAGATGACCACCATCGTCTTCGAGGACGTCTGGAAGGAATATGACGAGCGCATCGTGCTCGAGCGGGTCAACCTGTCGCTCGCCGACCACGAGTTCCTCGTCATCATCGGGCCGAGCGGCGTCGGCAAGACCACGCTGCTGCGCATGCTGCTGAGCCAGGAGCAGCCGAGCCGCGGCCGCATCCTGATCGACGGCGAGCCGATCGCCCCCGAGCCCACCGCCGACCGCGGCGTGGTGTTCCAGCGCTATTCCGTGTTCCCGCACCTCACCGTGCTGGCCAATGTGATGCGCGGGCCGCAATGGGTGGCCTCGCCCTTCCTCGGCCGGCTGTTCGGCGCCCGCCGCCGGGCGCTGGAGGCCGAGGCCATGGCCCTGCTGGAGCGCGTCGGCCTTGCCGAGCACGCCGCCAAATACCCCCAGCAGCTTTCCGGCGGCATGCAGCAGCGCCTCGCCCTCGCCCAGGCGCTGATCATGAAGCCGAAGGTGCTGCTGCTCGACGAGCCGTTCGGCGCGCTCGACCCCGGCACCCGCAAGTCGATGCACGAGCTGGTGCGCGACCTGTGGGAGGAGCACCGGATGACCATCGTCATGGTCACCCACGACCTCGCCGAGGCCTTCCTGCTGGGCACCCGCGTCATCGCCGTGGACCGCCCCCGCAAGGACCCGCAGGCGCCCGAGCGCTTCGGCGCCACCATCGCCTCCGACTTCGAGGCCAAGTGCCGGATCGTGCGCGAATCCCGCCGCTTCGAAGCCGCCCGAGCCGAAGCCCGCCTCCAGCTGGTTTCAAGCAACTGACCGCCGGCGCCCGGCGACGGGCCCGCTCCGTGCAAGGACGCAAGACATGGCCGACAAACGCTTTCATCTCGCCTGGTTCATGAACTTCACCCCCGACGAGTGGCGCGAGCCCTTCGGCCAGGGCGGCAATCCGTGGGACGGCCAGTTCTACATCGAGATGGCCCAGGCCATGGAGCGCGCCTGCTTCGATCTCATCATGATCGAGGACAAGCTGATGGTGCCGGAGACCTATGGCGGCTCCCGCGACATCTCACTCAAGCACGCCATGATGGTGCCGAAGGCCGATCCCGCACCGCTCGCGGTGGCGATGGGCATGGCCACCCGGCATCTCGGCGTGGTCGCCACCATGTCCACCATGGCCTACCCGCCCTTCATGCTGGCGCGGCTCTCCTCCACCATCGACAGCCTGACCAAGGGCCGCTTCGGCTGGAACGTCGTCACCTCGGCCGAGGACCTGATGGCGAAGAATTTCGGCATGGACCAGCTCCCGCCCCGCGAGGAGCGCTACGCCATGGCCGAGGAGTACATGGAAGTCTGCGACAAGCTGTTCAACAGCTGGGAGCCCGACGCCGTCGTGCTCGACCGCAAGAACGGCATCTATGCCGACGGCTCCAAGGTCCACACCATCGACCACAAGGGCACCTACTACCAGGTGCGCGGCCCGCTCAACACGGTGCCCTCGCCGCAGCGCCGCCCGGTCTATCTCCAGGCCGGCGCCTCCCCGCGCGGGCGCGACTTCGCCGCCCGCTATGCCGACGCCATCGTCTCGGTCGCGAATGGCGTCGAGGGCATGAAGGCGTTCCGCGCCGACATCCGCGCCCGCGCCGAGGCGATCGGGCGCAACCCCGACGACATCAAGGTGTTCTTCTGCATCTGCCCCAGCCTCGGCGAAACCGAGGAGGAGGCTCATGCCCGCTACCGCAACGTCACCATGTCGGACAACTTCGTCACCGACGTGCTGATCTCGATCTCCGCCATCACCGAGATCGATTTCTCGAAATACGAGCTGGACAAGCCGCTGCCGGAGAAGCTCGTCACCAACGGCGAGTCGGGCACGCTCGACAAGTTCCAGCAGTGGGGCTCGGGCAAGACGCTGCGCGAGCTGGCGGCGGCGGGCGGCGGCGGCCTCGTCTCCTCCATGGAGCTGATCGGCACCCCGGCGCAGGTGGCGGAGAAGATGGGCGCGGCAATGGCCGAGGTGGGCGGCGACGGCTTCCTCATCACCACGCCGGTGCTGCGCGTCTCCCGCCGCTACATCGCGGAGATCTGCGACGGGCTCGTGCCTGAACTGCAGGCCCGGGGACTGGTGCGGACCGAGTACAAGCACCAGCTCCTGCGCGACAATCTGCGCGAGTTCTGACACCCCCCGGCGCGGCCGCTCCCCGGCCGCGCCCTTTAGCCGGCTCATGAGAGAGCCCAACCCGGAAAGGAACGGCGATGGGACAGTGCCAGCCGATGGAAGCCGCCACCCCGGCGCAGGCCGCGCCAGAGGTGACCCGGCAGGAGTACCGCGACGCCATGGCCCGCCTCGGCGCCGCGGTGAACATCATCACCACCGACGGGCCGGCCGGCCGCGCCGGCTTCACCGCCTCGGCGGTGTGCAGCGTCACCGACTCTCCGCCGACCCTGCTGGTGTGCCTCAACAAGGGTTCCTCCGCGAGCCCGATCGTCCACGCCAACGGCGTCGTCTGCGTCAACACGCTGGCGGGCGGGCATGAGGAGCTGTCGAACGGCTTCGGCGGCAAGCTGCCGCCCGCCGAACGCTTCGCCCTCGGCGAATGGCGCACCGCCCACACCGGCGCGCCGATGCTGGTCGGCGCCGCGGTGTCGTTCGACTGCCGGATCGTGCGCACCGTCGAGGTCGGCACCCACGACGTGCTGTTCTGCGAGGTCATCGGCCTTGCCGCCGGCGATGCCCGCGAGGGGCTGATCTATTTCGGCCGGCGCTACCACGCGCTGGAAGCCCGGGCCGACTGAGCGGCCCCTCGCCTCACCCGGCCAGCCGGGTCAGGCTCGCCCGGAAGCGGGCCTCCACCGCCGCGCGGTCGCGATGCGTGCCGCCGGCCACCAGCTTGTCGCCGCGCCGCCAGACGCAGTCCACCCCGCCGCCGCGTGTGGCGAAGATCCAGGCGTCGAGCAGCCCGTCGCCGCTGCGCCCGGCAAGGCTCGCCCGCCCGGCATCGAGGCTGACGAGATCGGCCGGCGCGCCGACGGCGAGCCCCACCCCTGCCGGCCCCGCGCCGGTGGCCCCCAGCGCCTGCGCGCCGCCGGCCAGCGCCGCCTCGAACAGGGTGCGCCCGGTGGAACGGCCCGGCGCCAGCGCCATGACGTTGCGGGCGCGGTTGCCGAGGCGTTGGGAATATTCCAGCAGCGCCAGCTCACCCGCCGCGTCGATGCGCACATTGGAATCCGAGCCGACGCCATAGCGCCCGCCGGCCGAGGCGAAGGCCGCGCCGGGAAAGATGCCGTCGCCGAGATCGGCCTCGGTGATCGGGCACAGCCCGGCCACCGCGCCGCTGAGGGCGAGCCGCGCCGTCTCCGCCTCGCTCATGTGGGTGGCGTGGATCAGGCACCAGCGCGGGTCCACCGCCGCGCCGTCCAGCAGATACTCCACCGGGCGGCGGCCGCTGAAGGCGAGGCAGTCCTCCACCTCGCGGGTCTGCTCCGCGACATGCATGTGCACCGGCCCGGCGGTCATCGGCAGCAGCGCCGCGATCTCCTCCAGCGTCGCCGCCCGCAGGCTGTGCGGGGCGAGGCCCAGCACCGCGTCCGGCAGCGGCGCCAGCGCCCGCGCGCTCGCCTCCATCAGCCGGGCGAAGCCGTCGAGCCCGTTCACGAAGCGGCGCTGGCCCGGCATCGACGCCTGCCCGCCGAAGCCGCCATGGGCATAGAACACCGGCAGCAGGGTGAGCGCGATGCCCGTCGCGCCCGCCGCGGCGGCGATGCGGGCGCCGAGCTCGGCCGGGTCGGCATAGGGCGCGCCGTCGCGGTCGTGGTGGAGATAGTGGAACTCGCCGACCCGGGTGAAGCCGGCCTCCAGCATCTCGACATAGGCCTGCGCCGCCACCGCCTCGACATCCTCCGGCGTCATCCGGTCGAGCGCGGCATACATCGCCTCGCGCCAGGTCCAGAAGCTGTCGGCGGAAGGCCCGCGCACCTGGGAGAGCCCGGCCATGGCGCGCTGGAAGGCGTGGCTGTGCAGGTTGGGCAGGCCGGGAAGGCCGACAGCGTGGCGCTCCCGCCCGGCTTCCGGCGCGGTGCCGGGCTCCAGCCGCACGATGACGCCACCGGCAATGTCGACCGCCACGCCCTGGGCCCAGCCCTCCGCCAGCAGCAGCGTCTCGAACCAGAGCCGGGCCGGGGCGCCGGCAGGCCGCGGCGCCGGTGACGTGGTGAGGCTCATGACGGACATCCCTCTCTTCCGCAGGCTCTGGACAGGCGCGCGGGCTCTGGACAAGCGCGATCGCGTCCCGTTATGTATAGACATTATCGATCCCCCCTGTCACCCGTCCCCCGACGATCCGAGGTGGAAATGCGCTGCGACCGCATCTGGCGAGAGGCGAGGCTGGCGACGCTGGCGCCGGGGCGCGAAGGGCTCGGGCTGGTCGAGGACGGGCTGGTCGCCGCGCGCGACGGCCGCATCCTCTATGCCGGCCCGGCCGCCGAGGCGCCCGCCTTCGAGGCGGCGGAAACCACGCGCTGCGAGGGGCGCTGGATCACACCGGGCCTCATCGACTGCCACACCCATCTCGTCCATGGCGGCAACCGCGCCCATGAATTCGAGCTGCGGCTGGCCGGTGCTTCCTATGAGGCCATCGCCCGGGCCGGCGGCGGCATCGTCTCCACCATGAAGGCGACCCGCGCCGCCGGCGAGGCCGAGCTGTTGGCCGGCGCCCTGCCCCGGCTCGACGCATTGCTGGCGGAAGGCGTCACCACGGTCGAGGTCAAGTCCGGCTACGGGCTCGACCTCGCCTCCGAGCGCACCAGCCTGCGCGCCGCCCGGGCGCTCGGCACGGCGCGCCGGGTGGAGGTGAGCGCCACCTTCCTCGGCGCCCACGCCCTGCCGCCGGAATTCGCCGGTGACGCCGACGGCTATATCGGCCATCTCTGCGCGGACATGCTGCCCGCGCTGGTGGCGGAGGGGCTGGTGGATGCGGTCGACGCCTTCTGCGAGGGCATCGCCTTCTCGCCGGAGCAGGTGGCCCGGCTGTTCGAGGCCGCCCGCTTCCACGGCCTGCCGGTGAAGCTGCACGCCGACCAGCTCTCCAACCTGCACGGCGCGGCGCTGGCGGCGAGCTGCCGGGCGCTCTCGGCCGATCATCTCGAACACACCGACGAGGAAGGCGCCGCCGCCATGGCCGCCGCCGGCACCGTCGCGGTGCTGCTGCCCGGCGCGTTCTATTTCATCCGGGAGACCCGGGTGCCCCCGGTCGGCCTGTTCCGGGAGCACGGCACGAAGATCGCGCTGGCGACCGACTGCAACCCCGGCACCTCGCCGTTGACCTCGCTGCTGCTGACCATGAACATGGGCGCCACCCTGTTCCGCCTCACGGTGGAGGAATGCCTCGCCGGCGTCACCCGCGAGGCCGCCCGCGCGCTGGGGCGGCTGCACCAGATCGGCACGCTGGAAGCCGGCAAGTGGTGCGACCTCGCCATCTGGGACATCGAGCGCCCGGCCGAGCTGGTCTACCGCATGGGCTTCAATCCCCTTCACGCCCGCATCTGGAGAGGCGCATGACCACCCGCCCGCCCGTCACCCTCACGCCCGGCGCGGTGACGCTGCCGCAATGGCGCGCCATCCATGACGGCGCCGGCGCCCGGCTCGACCCTGCCGCCTTCCCCGCCATCGACCGCGCCGCCGCCACGGTGGCCGCCATCGTCGGCCGGGGCGAGGCGGTCTATGGGGTCAATACCGGCTTCGGCAAGCTCGCCAGCGTGCGCATCGCCGCCGCCGACCTCGCCACCCTCCAGCGCAACATCGTGCTCTCCCACGCCGCCGGCGTCGGCGAGCCGATGCCGGTGCCGGTGGCCCGGCTGATGATGGCGCTGAAGCTCGCCAGCCTCGCCCAGGGCGCCTCCGGCGTCACCCGCGCCACGGTGGCGCTGCTGGAGGCGATGCTGCTGCAGGGGCTGACCCCGGTGGTGCCGGCGCAGGGCTCGGTGGGCGCCTCGGGCGACCTCGCCCCGCTGGCCCACATGACCGCGACGATGATCGGGGTGGGCGAGATCCTGGTCGGCGGCGCCCGGTTGCCGGCCGCGGAGGCGCTGGCGCAGGCCGGGCTCGCCCCGCTCGAGCTCGGGCCGAAGGAAGGGCTTGCCTTGCTCAACGGCACCCAGTTCTCAACCGCCAATGCGCTGGCCGGCCTGTTCGGCGCCGACCGGCTGTTCCGCTCCGCGCTGATGACCGGCGCGCTCTCCACCGACGCCGCCCGCGGCTCCGATGCCCCGTTCGATCCGCGCATCCACGCGCTGCGCCGGCACCGCGGCCAGATCGAGAGCGCGCAGGCGCTGCGCCGGCTGATGGCGGGCTCGGCCATCCGCGCCTCGCATCTCGTCGGCGACGAGCGGGTGCAGGACCCCTATTGCCTGCGCTGCCAGCCGCAGGTGATGGGCGCCTGCCTCGACCTGCTGCGGCAGGCGGCGGCGACGCTCGCCACCGAGGCCAACGGCGTTTCCGACAACCCGCTGATCTTCCCGGAGGAGGGCGAGGCGCTGTCGGGCGGCAATTTCCACGCCGAGCCGGTCGCCTTCGCCGCCGACACCCTGGCGCTCGCGGTGTGCGAGATCGGCTCGCTGAGCGAGCGCCGCATCGCCATGCTGGTCGACCCCGCGCTGTCGGGCATGCCGGCCTTCCTCACCCCCAAGCCCGGGCTCAATTCCGGCTTCATGATCCCGCAGGTGACGGCGGCGGCGCTGGTGTCGGAGAACAAGCAGCGCGCCTACCCCGCCAGCGTCGATTCCATTCCCACCTCGGCCAACCAGGAGGACCATGTCTCCATGGCCGCCCATGGCGCCCGCCGCCTGCTGCCGATGGTGGAGAACGCGCTGAACGTGCTCGGCATCGAATATCTCGCCGCCGCGCAAGGCTGCGACTTCCACGCCCCGCTCGCCTCCAGCGTGGTGCTGGAAGAGGCCCGCGCCCTGCTGCGCGGGCAGGTGCCCTCCCTCGACGACGACCGCCACTTCGCCCCGGACATGGAAGCCGCCACCGCCCTCATCCGCTCCGGCGCGCTGGCGGCGCTGGGCGACGCGGTGCTGCCCTCGGCGCTGGAGGGCTGAGCGGTGGCCCCGCCCGGCTTCATCCAGATCGAGCGGGGCGAGGCCCCGCTGCTGCTGAGCCTGCCGCACACCGGCACGGACATTCCGCCCGACATCGAGGCGCAGCTCGTCTCGCCCTGGCTGGCGCGGAAGGACTGCGACTGGTGGATCGAGCGGCTCTACGGCTTCGCCGCCGATCTCGGCGCGACCCTGGTGCGGACCGGCGTCTCCCGCACCGTGGTGGACGTCAACCGCGACCCCTCCGGCGCCTCGCTCTATCCCGGCCAGGCGACAACGGAACTGTGCCCGACCACCACCTTCGACGGCGAGCCGCTCTACCGGCCCGGCCTCGGCCCGGATGTCGCAGCGCGGCGGGAGGGCTGGTTCACGCCCTACCACGCCGCGCTGGAGGGCGAGATCGCCCGGCTGCGGACGCTCCATCCCCGCATCGTGCTCTATGATTGCCACTCCATCCGCTCGGTGGTGCCACGGCTGTTCGAGAGCACGCTGCCGCACCTCAACATCGGCACCAATGGCGGCGCGAGCTGCGCGCCGGACCTGCAGGCCGCCATCGAGGCCGAGGCGGCGACGGGCGGCTTCTCCTGGGTGAGCAATGGCCGCTTCAAGGGCGGCTGGATCACCCGGCATCACGGCCGCCCGGAGGACGGCGTCCATGCCGTGCAGATGGAGCTGGCCTGCCGGACCTACCTGCCGGAGCCGCTCGGCGCGGTGTCGCCGGCCGACTGGCCGCCGGCCTACGACCCCGGCTACGCCGCGCCCGCCCGCGCCGTGCTGGCCCGCATCCTCGACGCCTGCCTCGCCTTCGCCCGCGCCGCTGACCCTGAAGGAACCCCGCGATGACTCGCCTCGACAATGCCCGCATCATCCGCGCCGCGCGCGGCACCGATCTCACGGCGAAGAGCTGGCTGACCGAAGCCCCGCTGCGCATGCTGATGAACAATCTCGACCCCGACGTCGCCGAGCGGCCGGGCGAGCTGGTGGTCTATGGCGGCATCGGCCGGGCCGCGCGCGACTGGGAGAGCTTCGACCGCATCGTCGCCGCCCTCACCCGGCTGGAGGAGGACCAGACCCTGCTGGTGCAGTCCGGCAAGCCGGTCGGGGTGTTCCGCACCCACAAGGACGCGCCGCGGGTGCTGATCGCCAACTCCAACCTGGTGCCGCACTGGGCGACGTGGGAGCACTTCCACGAGTTGGACCGCAAGGGCCTCGCCATGTACGGCCAGATGACGGCCGGCTCCTGGATCTATATCGGCGCGCAGGGCATCGTTCAGGGCACCTACGAAACCTTCGTCGAGATGGGACGCCAGCATTTCGGCGGCTCGCTGGCGGGCAAGTGGATCCTCACCGCCGGGCTCGGCGGCATGGGCGGGGCGCAGCCGCTGGCCGCCACCATGGCGGGGGCGAGCTGCCTCGCCATCGAGTGCCAGCCGAGCCGCATCGAGTTCCGCCTGCGCACCGGCTATCTCGACACCTCCACCACCAGCCTCGACGAAGCGCTGCTGATGATCGAGAACGCCAATGCGGCGGGCAAGGCGCTCTCGGTCGGGCTGCTCGGCAATGCCGCCGAAATCCTGCCCCAGCTCGTGCGGCGCGGGGTGCGGCCGGACATCGTGACCGACCAGACCTCGGCACACGACCCGGTCAACGGCTATCTTCCGATCGGCTGGAGCCTCGACCAGTGGGAAGAGAAGCGCGCCAGCGACCCCGCAGGGGTCGCCAAGGCGGCCAAGGCCTCGATGGCGGTGCATGTGCAGGCGATGCTGGACTTCCACCACGCCGGCATTCCCACCGTCGACTACGGCAACAACATCCGCCAGATGGCGAAGGACGAGGGCGTGGCGAACGCCTTCGACTTCCCCGGCTTCGTGCCGGCCTATATCCGCCCGCTGTTCTGCCGCGGCATCGGCCCGTTCCGCTGGGCGGCGCTCTCCGGTGACCCGGAGGACATCGCCCGCACCGACGCCAAGGTGAAGGAGCTGATCCCCGACAACGCCCATCTGCACAACTGGCTCGACATGGCCGGCCGGCGCATCAAGTTCCAGGGCCTTCCGGCGCGCATCTGCTGGGTCGGCCTCGGCGACCGCCACCGGCTCGGCCTCGCCTTCAACGAGATGGTGCGCCGGGGCGAGCTGAAGGCTCCCATCGTCATCGGCCGCGACCATCTCGATTCCGGCTCGGTCGCCTCCCCCAACCGCGAGACCGAGGCGATGCGCGACGGCTCCGACGCGGTGTCGGACTGGCCGCTGCTCAACGCGCTGCTCAACACCGCCTCGGGCGCCACCTGGGTGTCGCTGCACCATGGCGGCGGCGTCGGCATGGGCTATTCCCAGCACGCCGGCATGGTCATCGTCTGCGACGGCAGCGCCGAGGCCGATGCCCGCCTCGCCCGGGTGCTGTGGAACGACCCCGCCACCGGGGTGATGCGCCACGCCGATGCCGGCTACGACATCGCCCGCGACTGCGCCCGCGAGCACCAGCTCGACCTGCCGGGCATTCTCGGCTGAGGGACGTCCCGGCGGACGCGCGCCGGGCCGGGGCGAGCGCCGCGCCGGCCCGGCCTCACCCCTGCGGGGAGAACCGGGCGACGAGGTGATAGAGGTCGCCGCGGAAGATCTGCCGCACCGCCGTCACCGTCTCCGTGGCGCGCCAGGTGCGGCGCTCCAGGCTGAGGCACGCCGCGCCCTTGGCGACCTCCAGAATGGCGGCCACCTTGGTGCTGGCGGCGAGCGCGCTGATGCGGTGCTCCGCCTCGGTCCACGGCACGTGGTGCAGCAGCCAGGAGCCGGGAGGGGTCGCGGCGAAATCGACCTCCGCGGCCTCCGGCACGCTGGCAAGGCTGATCAGCCGTTCTTCCAGCGCCAGCGGCCGGCCATTGGCGCGGTGCAGGCAGCGCAGCTCCAGCACCTCCTGCCCGGTGAAGACCGCCGGGTCGTCCTCGCCGGCCGGGCGGCGGCGCCGACCGATCAGTTCATAGCCATAGGTTTCGCCGCGCCCCGCCACCTCCTGCTGGATGTCGGGAATCTCCAGCACCGCCGATTGCAGCCGGGGCTGCGCCACGAAGGAGCCGGCGCGGCGGCGGCGCTCGATGAGCCCGGCGCCGGCGAGCGCGGCGATGACCTTGTTCACCGTCATCCGGGCGCAGCCATAGTGCGCGGTGAGTTCGTGCTCGAACGGGATGCGGTAGCCGGGCGGCCATTCGCCGGAGAGGATCTTGCCCTCGATCTCGGCGCGGATACGCTGGTGCAGCGGAAGCTGCGCCGTCTCCCCTTCCGTCGCGTCGGCCATCTGCACTCACCGCCCCCTGCCGCGCGCCACCCCTGCACCGGCGGTCCGGCCGCGGGGGCGGGTGCCGGCCGGCGCGGAAAGGCCGCCCGATTATGCATAGACATAATGTCGCGGAATGCAACCGGGGACGGCTCTCCGGCCCGCGCGGGCTACCGGCTGGCGGCGGGCGCCGGTCCGACGCGAAAACGCCCAAGCGCCGGAAGGCCGTGGGGACCTTCCGGCGTTCGGGTGGACGCGCCGAGTGGGCTTGGGCGCGTCTTCCTCCGGAAGCCGTGCAGGGGGCGTCAAGAACGGCTTCCGACTCCGCCGGCCCGAAGGCCGGCAAAGAGCATCAGTCGAACGGCGGCAGGCCGTCCGGGCCGGGGCCGCGACCGCCGGGCCCAAAGGACGGGTGGTCATGAGGCCCGCAGCCCTCCGGCCCGCCCTCCAGCGGCCCGCGGCCCGGAGGACCGAAGGGGCCCGGCGGCGGCAGCGCCGGCCCGGCGAGGGCGAGCCGCTTCATCTGCTCGGGCGACAGCTTCGCCTTCAGCGCTTCGACCGCGTGGCCGAGGCGGGCCGCCGCCTCCGCCTTTCCCGCCAGCCCGGCGGCGAAATCCGCCACCGGCTGCAGCGGATCGGGCGCGCCGGCCGGCGGAGGTCCCGCCGGCGGGGAGCCCGGCGGCGGCACGGGTTCCCCCGCCCGCGCCGCGCCGGCCGGGCCGCCGGGCGGCCGCGGCGGGGCGAGCGCCTCGAGCAGGGCATCGGTGTAATCGCGCCAGACGTCGAGCTGGTCGGCACGAATGCCGATCAGCGTTTCGGTCGCGGCGAGCCGCGCCGCCACACCGAGGGGACCGCCGAAGCCGCGCTCCGGCCCGCCCAAGGCCTCCGGTCCGGGCCCGCGGCCTTCGCGCGACGGCCCGCAGCGGCCTCTCTCCCGCGATTCGCCAAAACCGGGAACACCGGGCGGCGGACCGGGCGGGGGCACGGGTGCGTCGCCACGGGCGATACAGGCGGCGTCCGGGCCGGAACCCGCGCCATTGGCGGCCTGGCTCGCCGTGATCACCACGGCGCCGAGTGCTGTCGCCGCAAGGGTTACGAAAACCAGTTTCACGATCGGCTCCTTGCCTGCGTTCCGTTCGATGCCGAAACTGGCGGCGCGACGTTGCGGCTCTAGGTCCGGGCGTGTCCGAGCGTGTCCCGCCGGCGCGAGCTTGTTTCCGAACGTGGCTGACGCGGCGGGGGCAACGCTCGTTTGCCAAAGAGTGGCGACGGTGCCGGCCCGATCGGCTAAGGCTGGGGTTGCCGAATGCAGGGAAGGACCGTGGACAACACCGCCCATGTGCTGGTCGTCGACGACGACGGCGAAATCCGCAAGCTGCTCGCCCGCTACCTCCAGAGCCAGGGCTTCCGGGTCACCGTGGCGGAGAACGGCCGCGAGGCCGAGCGCCGCCTCGCCACCAGCCGGATCGACTTCGTCGTGCTCGACCTGATGCTGCCGGACGTCTCGGGCCTCGACCTGTGCCGGACGCTGCGGGCACGCTCGCGTGTTCCCATCATCCTCCTCACCGCACTCAAGGAAGACGTCGACCGCATCATCGGACTGGAGGTCGGAGCGGACGATTACATCGGAAAACCGTTCAATCCGCGCGAGCTGGTGGCCCGAATCCGCGCCGTTCTGCGCCGCACCGGCGAGGCGGCGAGCGCGCCCGCCGCCGCCCCGCCGCCCAGCTTCGCCTTCGCCGGCTTCCTCGCCGACCCCGCCACCCGCCAGGTCCTCGATGCCGCCGGCATCGACATCCAGCTCACCGGCGCCGAGTTCGACCTGCTCCTCGCCTTTCTGGAGCGGCCGGGCCGCATGCTGTCGCGCGACCAGCTGCTCGACATCACCCAGGGCCGTGAAGCCGGCGCCTTCGACCGCTCGATCGACGTGCTGGTGAGCCGGCTGCGGCGCAAGCTGGGCGACGCCGGCAGCTTCAACATACTGAAAACGCTGCGCAATGGCGGCTACCAGCTGGCCGTGCCGGTGGAGGTGCGCACGGACGGCCCGCCCGCGCGCACGCCCGCGGAGGGATCGTGGCCGTGACGACGCCACGGATGGCCGGCCGCGGCACCATGACCTCGCTGCGCGCCCGCCTCACCCTGCTGATGGTCGGCGCGGTCATGCTGGTGGTTGTGCTGGCTTCCGCCCTGTCCTTCCAGCTGCTGGCGCCGCCCCGTTTCGACAGGGCGGAGGAGGCCACCGCGGTGCAGCTCGCCCTGCTGGCCGACCTCGCGGGGCGACTGCCGGAGGGGCAGGCCCCCGCCGCCGTCGCCGGCTTCGGGCTGCGGTCGCAGCCGGCGGGTCAAAGCGACCGGCCCCCGCCTCCGCCCGGCTGGCCCGCCCTGCTGGACCGGCTGTGGGGTCCGCCCTCCCCGCCCGAGCCGCTCCCGCCACCGGGCGCGCTACAGGCGGACCATGCCCCGCCTGTCCCACCCGCCGAAAAGCCCCCGGGCGCTCCCGGCGAGAGCCCGCCGAGCCGCGGGATCAACGCCGCGCTGGAGCGGTTGGGGCGGCCGGAGCGTGTTATCGTCAGCGGGTTCGAGGCTCCCGGCGGACCGGTCATCTCGCTGAAGCTGGCGGAGGGGCGCTGGCTGGTGGTGCCGATGGCGACGCTGACGCCTTTTGAGGACCGCACCATCGCCTTCCTCGCCTGGATCGGCTTCATCACCCTCGGCGCCACGCTCATCGCGGTGATGATGGTGCGCCGCCTCGTCGCGCCGCTCGCGCTCATCGAGCGCTCGGTCGCGGCCGTGGGCCCGGATGGCGAGTTCGCCCCGCTGCCGGAAGACGGGCCGGCCGAGGTGCGTGCCGCCGCCAGCGCGGTCAACCGGCTCTCGGCACGGCTGCGCAGCGCGATGGAAAGCCGGATGCGCCTCGTCGCCGCCGCCGGCCACGACCTGCGCACCCCGATGACCCGGCTGCGGCTGCGCGCCGAATTTCTGGAGGGCGACGAGCGCGAGGGCTGGATCGCCGATCTCGACGAGCTCGACCGCATCGCCGACAGCGCCATCCGGCTGGTGCGCGAGGAGGTGGAGCATTCCGTGCGCAACGCGCTGGCGCTGGACGAACTCGTGCGCGAAGTGACCGACGATCTCGGCCGGCTCGGCCTGAACGCGCGGATGGCCGCCAGCGAGCCGGCGCAGGTGCTGGCGCGGCCGCTGGCGCTTCAGCGGGCCGTGCGCAACCTCGTCATCAACGCCGCCACCCATGGTCGCGGCGCCACCGTTCAGGTGAGATGCGAGGGCGAGCTGGCGGTGGTGTCCATCGAGGATCGCGGTCCCGGCATTCCCGAGGCCTTGATCGACCGCGCCTTCGAACCCTTCTTCCGCATCGATCCCGCCCGCGGCCAGGCCGTGCCCGGCGCCGGCCTCGGCCTTGCCATCGCCCGCGAGATCGTGACCGGCAATGGCGGCACGCTCTCGCTGCACAACCTGCCCGGCGGCGGGCTGCTGC
The DNA here is from genome assembly GCF_018390635.1 of Ancylobacter lacus. Taxonomy (GTDB): domain Bacteria; phylum Pseudomonadota; class Alphaproteobacteria; order Rhizobiales; family Xanthobacteraceae; genus Ancylobacter; species Ancylobacter lacus. Next base: position 136,282 of record NZ_JAHBGE010000038.1, read on the forward strand.
AGCGCATGGCGTTTCCCCGCGTGCCGGCGGCAGCGGAAGCGGCGGGCTGACCCGCCACCGCCCGGGTCGAGCCGCCGGCTCAGCCGGCGGCCAGCTCCAGCCGCTTGTTCATCCGCAGCGCGAGCAGGGTGCAGACAGCGCCCGAGAGCAGGTAGGCGCCGGAGGCGATGATGCCGAAATGGCTGGAGAGCAGCAGAGCCGCCAGCGGAGCGAAGCCGGCACCGAACAGCCAGGCGAAGTCGTTGGTCAGCGCCGAGGCGGTGTAGCGGTAGCGGCGGCGGAAGTTCGAGGCCACGACACCGGAGGACTGGCCGAACGACAGGCCCAGCAGCACGAAGGCCAGCACCATGAACAGGCTTTCACCCACCACGCCGCCATTGAGGAGCTGCGGGGCGAAGCCGCTGAACACCGCGATGGCCGCGGCGGAACCGCCGAGCAGATTGCGCCGGCCCACCCGGTCGGCGACGAAGCCGGACGCCACGACCGCGGCGAGGCCAAAGAAGGCGGCAATCGCCTCGATCAGCAGGAAGCGGGTCGGCCCTTCCTGGGTGAACAGGAACACCCAGGACAGCGGAAACACCGTGACCATATGGAACAGGGCGAAAGTCGCCAGCGGCGCGAAGGCGCCGATCGCGATGCCGCGCCCCTCGTGCCGCACCGTCTCGATCACGCGGGCGGGCTCAAGGTCGCCGCGCTTGAACAGATCGGTGTATTCCGGGGTCACCGCCATGCGCAGCCGGGCGAACAGCGCCACGACGTTGATGGCGAAGGCGACGAAGAAGGGATAGCGCCAGCCCCAGGAGAAGAAGTCTTCCGCCGACAGGTTGCCGATAAAGAAGGCGAACAGCGCGCTGGCGATGATGAGGCCGATGGGGGCGCCGAGCTGGGGCAGCATGGCGTACCAGCCGCGGCGACCCTCCGGCGCGTTGAGCGCCAGCAGCGGGGCAAGGCCGTCCCAGGTGCCGCCCCAGGCAACGCCCTGACCGATGCGGAACGCGGCCAGCAGCCAGGCCGACCAGCCGCCGAGCTGGGCATGGCCGGGCAGGAAGGCGATCGCCACCGTCGAGGTGCCGAGCAGGAACAGCGCCGCCGTCAGCTTGGCGCCGCGGCCCGAGGTGCGGTCGATCGCCATGAGGAGCGCGGTGCCGAACGGCCGGGCGAGGAAGGCGAGCGCGAAAATGCCGAAGGAATAGAGCGTGCCGGTCAGCGGATCGACATAGGGGAAGATCAGCTTGGGAAACACCACCACCGAGGCGATGGCGTAGACGAAGAAGTCGAAGAACTCCGAGACCCGGCCGATGACCACGCCGACGGCGATCTCGCCGGGGTCGACCTTGCCGGGCGTGTGTCCGTCCGAGTGAAGCTGCCGGGCGTCGCGTTCAAGGGTGGAGACAGGCTGCGACATGGTGCTCGCTCACTGAAATCACGGAAATGTCTCGGGCGCCCGGGGCACGCCGAGCCGCCTTCTTGCCTTTCGTCGCGGCGGACAGGCATTGGACAAATTGTCCAATGGCCCTGTTGCTGCACCGCAATTACCCGTCGCCGCATGCGAACGAAAGTAGCAGGTTTTCCCGTGAGCCGCTTCCGCCCGATCGCCGTCCTGCCGCTCCTTCTGGCGCTCGGCGGCTGCAACTTCGTCGTCCTTGATCCCACGGGCGACATCGCCGCGCAGCAACGCGACCTCCTTGTGGTCTCCACCCTGCTGATGCTCCTCATCATTTTGCCGGTGATGGCGCTGACGGTGTTCTTCGCCTGGAAGTACCGCCAGTCGAACACCACCGCGCGCTACGAGCCGGACTGGCACCATTCGACCCAGCTCGAACTGGTGATCTGGGCGGCGCCGCTGCTCATCATCATCTGCCTCGGCGCGCTGACCTGGATGGGCACCCATCTGCTGGACCCCTATCGCCCGCTCGACCGCATCGCGGCCGACACGCCGGTGCCGGCGGACGTGAAGCCGCTGGAGATCCAGGTCGTCGCGCTCGACTGGAAATGGCTGTTCATCTACCCCGAACAGGGGGTTGCGACGGTCAACCAGCTCGCGGTGCCGGTGGACCGCCCGGTGAGCTTCCGCATCACCTCGTCCTCGGTGATGAACGCCTTCTACGTGCCGACTCTGGCGGGCATGATCTACGCCATGCCGGGCATGGAGACGAAGCTCCACGCCGTCGCCAACGCGCCCGGCGAATCCCGCGGCTTCTCCGCGAACTACAGCGGCGCCGGTTTCTCCGGCATGTTCTTCGGCTTCAAGGCGCTGCCGGCCGCCGAGTTCGACGCCTGGCTGGCGGAGAACCGGGCCAGCGCCGAGGGCCTGACCAAGGCGGCCTATCTGGAGCTGGAAAAGCCGAGCGAGAATGTGCCCGTCCGCCGCTTCGGCACGGTCGAGCCCGCGCTGTTTAACGCCGTGGTCAACATGTGCGTCGACACCGGCAAGATGTGCATGGCCGAAATGACGGCGATCGACGCCAGGGGTGGCCTCGGCCTCGCCGGCATCCACAACGTGCTGCCGCTGACCTACGACAAATACGCCCGCCGGGGCACCGTGCTCGGCGGCAAGGCCGGCTATGTCGTCGGGGTGTGCTCGCCGGAGGAGCTGGCGCAGCGCACCGTCTCCGCCGCCACCTCCCCGCGCAGCCTCGCTCCGGTGAAGGGCGCGGGGCTGGCGCTGCCCGGCTTCACCCCGATCAGCCTGCCGGCGGCACCCGCCGGCCCTCGCGCTCCTTCCAACATCTGACGCCAGGGACGCGCCAATGACCGAGTATCCCGTTCCCACCAGCCCGATCTTCGGGCGGCTGACCCTGGACGCCCTGCCCCTGCACGAGCCGATCGTGGTCGTCACCTTCCTCGTGGTGGCGATGGGCGGCATCGCCGTCTTAGGGGCCATCACCTATTTCCGGCTCTGGGGCTATCTCTGGAAGGAGTGGTTCACCAGCGTGGACCACAAGAAGATCGGCATCATGTACATGGTGCTCGGCATCATCATGCTGCTGCGCGGCTTTGCCGACGCCATCATGATGCGGGCCCAGCAGGCCATCGCCTTCAACGGCAGCGAGGGCTACCTGCCCGCGCACCATTACGACCAGATCTTCACCGCCCACGGCATGATCATGATCTTCTTCGTGGCCATGCCGCTGGTCACGGGGCTGATGAACTTCGTGGTGCCGCTGCAGATCGGCGCGCGCGACGTGTCGTTCCCCTTCCTCAACAATTTCAGCTTCTGGATGACCACCTGCGGCGCGGTGCTGGTGATGGCGTCGCTGTTCATCGGCGAGTTCGCCAAGACCGGCTGGCTGGCCTATCCCCCGCTCTCGGGCATCGGCTACAGCCCCGACCCCGGGGTGGACTACTACATCTGGGCACTGCAGATCGCCGGCGTGGGAACGCTGCTCTCCGGCGTCAATCTCATCTGCACCATCGTCAAGATGCGCGCGCCCGGCATGACCATGATGAAGATGCCGGTCTTCACCTGGACCGCGCTCTGCACCAACGTGCTGATCGTCGCCGCCTTCCCGGTGCTGACGGCGGTGCTGGTGCTGCTGTCGCTCGACCGCTATGTCGGCACCAACTTCTTCACGAACGACTTCGGCGGCAACCCGATGATGTACGTGAACCTGATCTGGATCTGGGGCCACCCGGAGGTCTACATCCTCATCCTCCCGGTGTTCGGCATCTTCTCGGAAGTGACCTCAACCTTCTCGGGCAAGAAGCTGTTTGGCTACACCTCCATGGTCTACGCCACGGTGGTCATCACCATCCTGTCCTACCTGGTGTGGCTGCATCACTTCTTCACCATGGGGTCGGGCGCGAGCGTCAACTCCTTCTTCGGCATCACCACCATGATCATCTCGATCCCCACGGGAGCGAAGATGTTCAACTGGCTGTTCACGATGTACCGGGGCCGCATCCGCTTCGAGCTGCCGATGATGTGGACCATCGCCTTCATGCTGACCTTCGTGATCGGCGGCATGACCGGCGTGCTGCTGGCGGTGCCGCCGGCCGACTTCGTGCTGCACAACAGCCTGTTCCTGGTGGCGCACTTCCACAACGTCATCATCGGCGGCGTGGTGTTCGGCCTGTTCGCGGGCATGGCCTACTGGTTCCCGAAGGCGTTCGGCTTCCGGCTGAACGAGTTCTGGGGCAAGTGCTCCTTCTGGTTCTGGGTCGTCGGCTTCTACTTCGCCTTCATGCCGCTCTACGTGCTGGGGCTGATGGGCGTGACCCGGCGCCTGCGCGTGTTCGACGACCCCTCGCTGCATATCTGGTTCATCCTGGCGGCGTTCGGCGCCTTCCTCATCGCGCTCGGCATCGCCTGCTTCCTGGTGCAGATCTTCGTCAGCATCCGCGACCGGGAAAAGCTGCGGGACGTGACCGGCGATCCCTGGAACGGCCGCACCCTGGAATGGGCGACCTCCTCGCCGCCGCCGGACTACAACTTCGCCTTCACCCCCGTCATCCATGACGGCGACGCCTGGGCGGACATGAAGAGCCGCGGCTATACCAGGCCGCTGGAGGGCTTCCGCCCGATCCACATGCCGAAGAACACCGGCGCGGGCATCATCCTCGCGGGCATCTGCCTCGTGCTGGGCTTCGCGCTGGTCTGGTACATCTGGTGGCTGGCCGCGCTGAGCTTCGTCGCCCTGCTGGTCGTCGCCATCGGCCATACCTTCGACTACAACCGCGACTTCTTCATTCCGGCCGACGAAGTGGCTCGCTGCGAAGCCGAGCGCACCCGTCTGCTGGCCGGGCAGGTGCAGGCATGAGCACGGCAACCACGACCGCCACCGAGCGTCCCGTCTTCTACGAAGTCGAGGAACACGCCCACCCCGAGGGCAGCAGCACCGCCCTCGGGTTCTGGATCTACCTGATGAGCGACTGCCTCATCTTTGCCTGCCTGTTCGCCGTCTACGGCGTGCTGGGCAGCAATTATGCGGCGGGACCGGGACCGAAGGACCTGTTCGAGCTGCCGCTGGTGGCGCTCAACACCACCATGCTGCTGCTCTCCTCCATCACCTATGGCTTTGCCATGCTGACGATGGAGAAGAACCGGGTGCGGCAGACCCAGATCTGGCTGGCGATCACCGGCCTGTTCGGCCTCGCCTTCCTCGGCATCGAGCTGCACGAGTTCCACACGCTGATCGAGATGGGGGCGACGCCGCAGCGCAGCGCCTTCCTCTCGGCCTTCTTCACGCTGGTCGGCACCCACGGCCTCCATGTCACCTTCGGCACGATCTGGCTGGTGACGCTGATGGTGCAGGTCGGCCGGCGCGGGCTGATCGCTTCAAACCGCCGCCGGCTGATGTGCCTGTCGATGTTCTGGCACTTCCTGGACGTGATCTGGATCGGCGTCTTCACCTTCGTCTATCTCATGGGGATGCTGCGATGAGCGCGAACACCCACGCCCACCACCACGGCGCGCAGGATCATGGCGCGCACGGGCACGGCCACGGCGAGGAAGCGCCCCACGGTTCGCTCGCCAGCTACCTCACCGGCTTCGTGCTGTCGGTCATCCTCACCGCCATCCCGTTCTGGCTGGTGATGAGCGACGTGATCGCCGACAAGACCGTGACGGCCCTGGTCATCATGGCCTTCGCCGTGGTGCAGATCGTGGTGCACATGATCTTCTTCCTGCACATGAACTTCCGTGCGGAAGGCGGCTGGAGCATGCTGGCGATGATCTTCACCATCATCGTCGTGGTCATCACCCTCACCGGTTCACTGTGGGTCATGTACCACCTCAACGCCAACATGATGCCGGGCCACTCCATGGAGCAGATGATCAAAGATGCCCCCTGACCACCGCATGGCGCGGTGAACATGCCCTCCGCCGGCGAAGCCGTGGCGTCCGGGACGCCACGGCGTTCACGTGTGTTCCGCCTTCTCCTCGGCAGCCTCGCGGCGCTCATGGTCGCGGTGCTGCTCGGGCTCGGTGTGTGGCAGATCGAGCGCCGGGCCTGGAAGCTCGACCTCATCGCCCGGGTCGAGGACCGCATCCATGCCGAGCCGGTCGCCGCGCCCGGACCTGAGGCGTGGGGTAGCGTCAACGGCGCGAACGACGAGTACCGCCATGTCCGGCTGCAGGGCCGTTTCCTCCCGGGGGAAACCTTCGTCCAGGCGGTGACGGACCTTGGTGGCGGCTTCTGGGTGCTGGCGCCGTTCCGCACCGAGACGGGTTTCGTGGTGCTGGTCAATCGCGGCTTTGTCCCGCCGGAGCGCCGCGACCCCACGAACCGGCCCGCCACACCGCCCGGCGGCGATCCCACCACCATCACCGGGCTGCTGCGCCTCAGCGAGCCCAAGGGCGGCTTCCTGCGCAGCAACGACCCCGCCGCGGGGCGCTGGTATTCCCGCGACGTGGCGGCCATCGCGCAAGCGCAGGGACTCGGCACGGTGGCGCCATACTTCGTGGATGCCGACGCCGGACCCACGGCCGGCGGCTGGCCGGTCGGCGGCCTCACCGTGGTCACTTTCCCCAACAACCATCTCGTCTATGCGCTGACCTGGTTCACCCTGGCAGTGATGGTCGCCACGGGTGCGCTGTATGCTCTCAAACGTCGGGACTGAGGTCCCTCGCCCGCCGTCGCCGCCCTCCAAGGCGCCGCCGCCCGACATCGCCAGCGACAAGAACCTGTCCCTGCTCGTCCAGCTCCGTTGGCTGGCGGTGCTGGGCCAGATCGTGACGATCCTGCTCGCCGACTACTGGCTCGACATCACCCTGCCGATCGCCGACATGGTCGGCGTCATCACGTTTCTGGTGGTGCTGAATCTCGCCAGCCTGCTGCGGCGCTATCGCCGGGTGCCGGTGACCAACACCGAGCTGTTTCTGGAACTGCTGCTCGACGTGACGGCGCTGACCATCCAGCTTTATCTCAGCGGCGGCGCCTCCAACCCCTTCATCTCGCTTTACCTGCTGCAGGTCAGCCTCGGCGCGGTGCTGCTGGAGGCGTGGACCGCGTGGGTGCTGGTCGGCATCGCGAGCGGCTGCTTCGTGCTGCTGACACGCGCCTTCCGTCCGCTGGAACTGCCGCCGCACCATCAGGCCTCGCTGTTCGACCTGCACATCACCGGCATGTTCGTGTGCTTTGTGCTGGCGGCGACGCTGCTGGTGCTGTTCATCCACCAGATCACCCGCAACCTGCGGGACCGCGACGCCCATCTGGCGGCGCTCCGGCAGAAGACCGCGGAGGAGGACCACATCGTGCGGCTGGGCCTTCTCGCGTCGGGCGCGGCGCATGAGCTGGGCACGCCGCTCGCGACCATCTCGGTCATCCTCAGCGACTGGAAGCGGCTGCGCCGCGTCAGCGCCGACCCCGAGATGGCGGACGACCTTGCCGAGATGCAGAATCAGGTCGGCCGCTGCAAGAAAATCCTCTCCGGCATCCTGCTCTCGTCCGGCGAGGCCCGCGGCGAGGGCACGCTGCGCACCACGGTCGGCAGCTTCTTCGAGCAACTGGTGGAGGAATGGCGCCTCAGCCGCTCGCCCGCGACGCTCGCCTTCGAGGCGCCGCAGTCGCTCGATGTCATCATCTCGGACACCGCGCTGAAGCAGGTGCTGTTCAACGTCTTCGACAATGCGCTGGAGGCCTCGCCCGACTGGGTGGGTATCGAGATCACCTGCCGGGACGGCCTCATCCGCGTCGAGGTGAGCGACCGCGGCCCCGGCTTCGCCGAGGCGATGCTGGCCGAGTTCGGGGCGCCCTACCGCTCGACCAAGAATCGCCCCGGCGGCGGGCTGGGGCTGTTCCTCGTGGTCAATGTGGTCCGCAAGCTGGGCGGCAGCGTAAGTGCGCACAACACCGCGGAAGGCGCGCGCGTGAGCCTGATCCTGCCGCTCAGCGCGCTGTCGCCGGAGGAGCGCCATGGCGTCTAATCTCCTGCTCATCGTCGAGGACGACGCCGCCTTCGCCAAGGCGCTGCGCCGCTCCTTCGAGCGCCGGGGCTACGAGGTGCGGGTCAGCGACGGGCTGTCCTCCGTACGGGCATTGCTGGAGGAGGTGCGGCCGGGCTTCGCGGTGGTCGACCTCAAGCTCGCCAGCGGCTCCGGCCTCGAATGCGTCAAGACCCTGCACGAGCACGACGCCTCGACCCGCATCGTGGTGCTGACCGGCTTTGCCAGCATCGCGACCGCGGTGGAGGCCATTAAGCTCGGCGCCCAGCACTATCTCGCCAAGCCCGCCAACACCGACGACATCGAGGCTGCCTTCGGCAAGGTCGCCGGCGATACCTCCATCGCGCCGGCGGCTCGCCCCACCTCGCTGAAGAACCTCGAATGGGAACGCATCCACGAGACCCTGGTGGAAACCGACTTCAACATTTCGGAGGCGGCCCGCCGGCTCGGCATGCACCGCCGCACGCTGGCCCGCAAGCTGGACAAGAAGCAGGTGCCGTGACCTTCGCGGCGACCGGCCGGGTTGTCGCCCCGCCTGCCGCCGCCCGCCGCCCCGCTTGGCCCGGCCCGGCCGCGCCTGCTAAGACGCCGGCATCGCCCCAGCGTGAAAGACCCCGACCGTGACGGACCGCGTCCTCCCATCCGCATCGCGTGCGCGCACCGGCGACGCCTGGCGCATCGGCGTGCTGTTCTCCCGCAAGGGGTACATGCAGGTGCCGGAAAGCGAGCATTTCCGCGGCACCGCCCTCGCCGTGGAGGAGATCAATCTCGCCGGCGGCGTGCTGGGGCAGCCGATCGAGCCGGTCTGCTACGACCCTGAGTCCAGCCCGGAGCTGTACCGCCGCTATGCCGAGCAATTGCTGACCGAGGACAATATCAGCACCATCTTCGGCTGCTGCACCTCTTCCTGCCGAAAGGCGATCCTCGCCACGGTCGAGCGCCGCAACGCGCTGCTGTGGTACTCGTCGCTCTATGAGGGCTTCGAATACTCACCCAACGTGATCTACACCGGCGCGGCGCCGAACCAGAACGGCATCCAGCTCGCCCGGCATCTCTTCACCACCTATGGCAAGAGCTTCTACCTCGTCGGCTCCGACTACATCTATCCCCGCGAGTCCAACCGCATCATGCGCGATGTCGTGGCCCGCGAGGGCGGCGAGGTCGTCGCCGAGACCTATGTCCCGGTGGTGCCCCACCCCGACCAGATCAACCGTGTGGTGGCCGATATCCGCCGCAAGGCGCCCGCCGTGGTGTTCTCCACCGTGGTCGGCCAGGGCGCGCAGCTTTTCTACCGGGCCTTCCGCGAGGCCGGCCTCGATCCCCGCACCATGCCCATCGCCAGCCTCACCATGGCGGAGGGCGAAATCCGCGCCATCGGGCCGGAGCTGTGCGTCGGCCACATCACCTCGGCGCCCTATTTCTCCACGGTGGACACACCGCAGAACCACCGTTTCGTGGCGGCCTACCGGGCGAGGTTCGGGCGGGATGCGCCAGTGACGATGTACGCCGAGGCGGCCTATTTCCAGATCCACCTCTTCGCCGACGCGCTGGCCCGCGCCGGCTCGCTCGACACCCAACGCCTCGTCGAGGCCGCGCTGGGCACGGAGTTCGACGCGCCGCAGGGCCGCATCCGCATCGACCCCGACAACAACCACACCTTCCTGCGCCCCCGGATCGGCATGGTGAACGAGCATGGTGACTTCGACATCGTGTGGGAGGCCCGGGCGCCGCTGAAGCCCGACCCCTATCTCGTCGACCATGTCTATGATCACGCCTGGTCGGATTGAGCCGCGATGAGCGCTGCCGCCCTCATCCAGAACCTGCGCAACACCCGGGTCGCCGTGGTCCATCCGCGCGACCAGGATGGCGAGGACCTGATGCGCCAGCTCCAGCGCATCGGCTGTCAGGTGCAGATGGTGTGGCCGCCGCCGCGCGAACTGCCCGCGCCGCTGGATGCCGTGTTCTTCCTGCTCGACGGCGACACCCGCACCGCGATGCCCTGGCGGGTGAGCGACGTGCAGGTCGCGCACATCGCCATCGTCGACTACGAGAACCCCACCGTGCTGCGCGCGCTGCTGGATTCGAACGCCCATGGCGTGCTGATCCGCCCCATCCGCGCCTCGGGCGTCCTCTCCAACCTCGTGCTGGCGCTGTCGATGCGCGGTTATGAGAGCCGGCTGCTGGCGAAGATCGCCAAGCTGGAGGACACACTGCGCACCCGCCGCGAGATCGAGAAGGCCACACGCCTGCTGATGGGACTACGCAATCTGTCGGAGGACGAGGCCTACCAGTTCATCCGTCGGCAGGCGACCGCCAAGCGGGTGGCGATGGCGGCGATCGCCACCTCCATCATCAATGCCCATGCCATGCTGGTGGACCTCGACCGAGACGGGCCCGGCGGGGGCGGAAGCTGAAGCCTTAATTTTGGGCAATTGCTCAAATGCCGTTTTCACCGGCATCGGCGCTTGACACCGCCGGGCTCCTGTCCTTCACTCACGGCCAGCGCTTCGTAGCGCCTGCGGCAGCGTTGCCGTGAAAAATCCAGGCTGTGCAGCCCTCGTCTGACGTCGAGAGACGTCGTCGGGGGCTTTTTGTTTTCACGCCGCGGCGCGCCGCGGCGATGGCAGAGGTGTGCCTTGATGACCAGCCCGACCCCCGGTTCGAGCCGCGTGCGCGTCGCCTGCATCCAGATGGAGCCGCGCTTCGGCGACACCGCGGCCAATGTCGCTCATTCGCTGGAGCTGATCGGCCGCGCCGCCGACGACGGCGCGAGCCTGATCGTGCTGCCCGAGCTCGCCAACACCGGCTACGTGTTCGAAACCCGTGCCGAGGCCTTCGCACTTGCCGAGACCATTCCCGACGGGCCCACCAGCCGGGCCTGGATGGACATCGCGGCGGCGCGCAACCTGCACATCGTCGCCGGCATCACCGAGCGGGAGGGTGACGCGCTGTTCAACAGCGCCGTGGTCATCGGCCCCCACGGCCATATCGGCACCTACCGCAAGACCCACCTGTGGGCGGCGGAAAACCTGTTCTTCGAGCCCGGCAACAACGGCTTCCCGGTGTTCCAGACCTCCATCGGACGGATCGGCGTCGCCATCTGCTACGACGGCTGGTTCCCCGAGGTATACCGGCTCCAGGCCCTGCAGGGCGCCGACATCGTCTGCGTGCCGACCAACTGGGTGCCGATACCCGGCCAGGCGGAAGGCCGCGAGGCGATGGCCAACATCCTCGCCATGGCCGCCGCCCATTCCAACTCGCTCTACATCGCCTGCGCCGACCGCATCGGCACCGAGCGGGGACAGCCCTTCGAAGGCCAGAGCGTCATCATCGGCTACACCGGCTGGCCGGTCGCCGGGCCCGCGAGCCGGGCGGGCGAAGAGATCGTCAGCGCCGAGGTCGATCTCGGCGCCGGCCGCCGCGCCCGCAACTGGAACGACTTCAACCAGGTGCTGCGCGACCGCCGCACCGACCTCTATGCCGAGATGCTCGGCTCCGAGATTCCACGCGGCTGGTACTGACCGCCCCTTCCCCTCCCAGAATACGACAGCTTCCCCAGAGGAGTACCCCATGCCCCGCATCGCGCCGTTCCGCCGACCGCTTTCCCGCCGCGGCCTCCTCGCCGCCGGCGCCCTTACCGCCGGTCTCGCCGTGCTCGGCCTGCCGGCTCTGGCCGCCGACGCCATCACCATCGGCATCCCGGTCGGCCTGTCCGGCGCCAACAGCGTCGTCGCCCCCTCCGTGGTGCAGGCCGCCGAACTGGCGGTCGAGGAGATCAACGCCAAGGGCGGCATCCTCGGCCGGCCGGTTAAGCTGGAAGTGGCGGACGACGCCTCCGGCGCGGCCGGCGCCCAGAAGGCGTTCGACTCCCTCATCTTCCAGAAGAAGGTCGACGTGCTGATCTCGATGGAAACCTCCGCGGCGCGCAATGCGGGCCTGCCGATCGTCAACCGCGGCAAGGTGCCTTACATCTACACCTCCTTCTACGAAGGCCGCTCCTGCAGCCCCTATATGTATGTCAACGCCTGGGTGCCGGACCAGCAGGTCGCCCCCATCGTCGACTTCTTCAACGGCAAGGGCGCCAAGACCTATTTCCTGATCGGCTCGGACTACGCCTTCGGCCGCGGCATGCTGTCCTTCACCAAGAGCTACATCGAGAAGACCGGCGGCAAGGTGGTCGGCGACGAATACGCACCGATGGACGCCACGGACTGGACCGCCATTCTCTCCAAGGTGAAGGCGGCCAATCCTGACGCGATCATCACCTCCACCGCCGGCGGCGCGCCGAACGTGACCCTGACCAAGCAGCTGCGCGCGGCCGGCATCAAGGCGCTCTACGGCAACCTTGCCGTCGACGAGGGCACCGCCAAGAGCATGGGCGGCGACGCCGAGGGCATCTACATCGCCGGCTCCTACTTCACCAACATCGACAGCCCCGCCAACAAGGCTTTCCTTGCGGCGATGGAGAAGAAGTTCGGTGCCGACCTGAAGACCCCCAACGACCTCTCCGTGCCCGAATACGAAGCGGTCTATGCCTACAAGGCGGCCGTCGAGAAGGCCGGCACAACCGCCGCCGACAAGGTCATTCCCGCCCTTGCCGAGGTGAGCGTGGAAGGCCCGCGCGGCACCATCATCATGAACAAGCAGCGCCACGCTCCGCTCACCATGTATCTCGGCCAGGTTCAGGCCGATGGCAGCGTGAAGACCATCTCGTCCTTCAAGAACGTCGATCCCGGCGAGCAGTGCCCGAAGCTGAAGTGAGCCGGTAAGGCCGACGGTCGGCGGCGTCACGCTGCCGGCCCGACCACCCGCTGACGAAAACGGGCGTCGCCGGGCGCCCGCCTCCCCTTCCGGACGGCCCGGCGCCCGCGCGCCGCGCCTCGAAAAAGGACGGCCGATGATCGCCCAAGGGCTCGACATCGTCACCACCGCCGCGATCCTCTACGCGGTCGCGACCGGGCTTCTGCTCGTGTTCGGAGTGATGAAGATCATCAACTTCGCCCATGGCGGGCTGATGACGCTGGGCGGCTACGCCGCGCTGGTCACCACCCAGATGGGCCTCAATCCCTGGCTCGCCATTCCCGCCGCGGCGCTGTTCGGCGGCGTTGCGGGCATGGCGATCGAGCGATTCGCGGTGCGGCCGCTCTATGGCCGCCCGCTCGATGCCATTCTCGCCACCTGGGGTTTGAGCATCATTCTCGGCCAGCTCATCACCATCGGCTTCGGCCGCGGCGTGCAGTTCACCCGTTCCCCGCTTGAAGGCACGCTGGACCTCTTGGGCGAGAGCTATTCCGCCTGGCGGCTCGCTCTGGTGCCGATCGCCGTGGTGCTCGGGCTGGGGCTCACGGCGCTGCTGCAGGGCACCCGGCTCGGCCTCGAAACCCGCGCGGTCATCATGAACGAGGACCTCGCCCGCGGCCTGGGGATCAATTCGGGCCTGGTGCGCTTCCTCACCTTCACGCTCGGCTCCGCGCTCGCCGCGGTGGCCGGCGCTCTCATCACCCCGCTCTCCAGCGTCGATCCCAATATGGGGGTGCCGTGGCTGGTGAACGCCTTCATGCTGGTGCTGGTGTCCGGCGCCTCGCTGTTCAGCCTCGCGCTGTCCTGCCTGGTGCTCGGCGGCGCCCAGGTGCTGGTGAGCACCTATCTCAGCCCGGTTCTCGGCGGGCTGACCATCGCCGTGCTGGCGGCGGTTCTCCTCCGCATCCGGCCGCAGGGGTTTGCCCGTGACTGAATCCCGCCGCCTCTCCATGCTTTTCATCGGCTTCCTGCTCGCCGCCGCCGTCATTGGCGCGGGCCCCTATCTGCTCGACACCTATTCGGTGAACGTGCTGACGCGCTCGCTGCTCTATGCGGCGGTCGCACTGACCGTCGACCTGCTGTGGGGTTATCTCGGCATCCTCACCTTCGGCCAGTCGGTGTTCTTCGCCGCCGGCGCCTATGCCGCCGGCCTCGTCTTCACCCATATGGACTTCACCCCCGGCAATGCCGCGCTGGCGCTGGGGCTTGGGGTGGGAGGGGCGCTGCTGACGGCGGCCATCGTGGGCTGGCTCGCCTTCTGGCATGGCGCCTCGGCGCTCTATGCCTCGGTGATCACGCTGGTGCTGCCGATCGTCGCGACGCAGCTGCTCTACACCGGCGGCGAATTCACCGGCTCCTCCAGCGGCCTGTCCGGCTTCACCTCCTTCGACATCTCGATGGAGGGCTGGTTCTGGCTGGCCGGCGGCTTCCTGGTGTGCGTCACGACGCTGGCCGTGCTGTTCGTGCAGAGCGACGCCGGCCGGCTGCTGGTGGCGGTGCGGGAGAACGAGCAGCGCTGCAAATATCTCGGCCTCGACACCTCGCGGCTGAAGATCACGGTCTATCTCGCCTGCGCCGTCATCGGCGCGGTGGCGGGCTATCTCTATGCCGGCTATGCGATGGTGGTGGCGCCGGAACTGGCCGGCTTCGTGTTCGGCACCGAGCTGGTGATCTGGACCGCGCTCGGCGGCCGCGGCACGCTGCTGGGGCCGGTGATCGGCACGCTGATCGTCGACTATGAAAGCGCCCAGCTCTCCGGCGATTATCCCTTCGTCTGGCAGCTCATCATCGGCGTGGTGTTCGTTCTGGTCATCGTCGCCTTCCCGCGCGGCCTTCTGCCCGTGGTGGCCGACGTGCCGCGCCGGCTGTTCCGCTCATTCCTGAAGCGGCCGGCCCGGCCCGTGGCCAGCGTCCGCCTTTCGACGCTCGACCCCGCCCTCACCCAGGGCGAGGCGCCCGGCGACGGACCGGCGCTTGCGGTGGAGGGCGTGGCGCGGCGTTTCGGCAGCCTCACCGTGCTGGATGGCATCGACTTCGCCGCCCGGGCCGGCGAGCTCGTCAGCCTGGTCGGCCCCAACGGCGCCGGCAAGACCACGCTGATGCGCTGCATCGCCGACGGTGCCGAACGCTCGTCCGGCCGCATCGTCGTCAATGGCCACGACATCGGCCGGCGCCCGCCGGAGGCCTGCGTCGCGCTCGGTGTCGGCCGCAAGTTCCAGATGGCGAACGTGTTCGAGACGCTCACCGTCGCCCAGTGCCTGCAGATCGCGCGGGTCCGCCATGCGCGACCCTCGCTGTGGCGAAGGGCGGGCGAGCTGCACCTTCCGGAATCGGCGATGCACGTCATCGCCACCACCGGCCTCGACCGTCAGCTCGGCACCCCCGCTCATCTGCTGTCGCACGGCATGAAGCAGGCACTGGAACTCGCCATGGTGCTGGCGCTGGAGCCGCGCGTGCTGCTGCTCGACGAGCCCACCGCCGGCCTTACCAAGACCGAGCGGATGCAGATCGGCGCCATCCTCATCGACCTTGCCCGCCGGCAGGGCCTGTGCGTGCTGCTGGTGGAGCATGATCTCGACTTCGTGCGCGAGATTTCCTCGCGCGTCATCGTCCTGCACCAGGGCCGCATCGTGCTCGACGGCTCGGTGGAGGAGGTGGTGAATTCGGAACTGGTGAAGCAGGTCTATGCCGGCTCGGGCCATGCGGGCATCCAGCACCAGGCCGCCGGCCGCGAGGAGGTGACGCCATGACCGCGCCCGCGACAAACCCGCCTGCCAGCGCCAACGATACGCCCGCCCTGGCGGTCGAGAATCTCTCCAGCGGCTACGCTGGCGCCGTCGTGGTGCGCGAGGTCAGCCTCGCCCTCCAGCCCGGCGAGATTCGTGCCGTGCTCGGCAAGAACGGCATGGGCAAGAGCACGCTGCTGAAGGCGGTGATGGGTTTCCTGCCGAAGATGGGCGGTGTCGTCCGGTTCGAGGGTACGGACGCCACCCGCCTGCCGCCGCACCGCATCGCCCGGCTCGGCATAGGCTATGTCGCGCAGGAGAAGGCGCTGTTCCAGGACCTCACGGTGGAGGAAAACCTCCGGCTGGCGGTGCGCGCGCCCGACTTCGCCGCCGCTCTGGCTGAGGTCGAGACCGCCTTTCCCTTTCTGCTGAAGCGCCTGCGGCAGCGGGCCGGCACCCTCTCCGGCGGTGAGCAGAAGATGCTGCTGATGGCCCGTGCGCTGGCCACCGGCGCGCGGCTGCTGCTGGTCGACGAGATCACCGAGGGGCTTCAGCCCTCGGTGATCGACCGGCTGGCCGGCGTCATTCGTGACGCCCGCGCCCGCCACGGCACGACGATGCTGCTGGTGGAACAGCACCTGCCCTTCGCACTGGCGGTCGCGGACCGCTGGGCGGTGCTGGACCGCGGCGAGTTCGCCGATGCCGGGGCGACCACGGAGCCGGACGCACACGCCCGCATCCTCCGACATCTCAGCGTGTGAGGTCCGCATGCACAAGTCTCTGGAACTCAACACCTTCTCCATCGTCGCCCGCTGCCCGGAGACCGGGCGGGTCGGCGTGGCGGTCGCGACCGCGGTGCCGGCGGTCGGCTCGATCTGCCCGGCGACGCGGCCGGGCGCCGGCGCGGTGTCCACCCAGTCCTGGGTCAATCCCTACCTCGCCATTGCCGTGCTGGAGGCGATCGCCGCCGGCGCGCCGGCACCCGAGGCGCTGGCGGCGGCGCTGGGGGACGACCCGGCACGCGAGCTGCGCCAGATCGGCGTCGTCGACATCGAGGGCCGCGCCGCCGCCTGGACCGGCGCGGACTGCACGCCCTGGTGCGGCCAGGAGATCGGCGACGGTTTCGCCGCACAGGGCAACATGCTCACCGGGCCGGAGACGATCGACGCGATGGCCGCAACCTTCCGCGCCGGCGCCGGGGAGCCGCTGGAGGAAAGGCTGATGCGGGCGCTGGAGGCCGGCGACGAGGCCGGCGGCGACAGGCGCGGCAAGCAATCCGCCGCGCTGCGCGTGCAGGGGGAGGAGGACTACGCCTATCTCGACCTGCGCGTCGACGAACATGCCGAGCCGGTCCGCGAGCTGCGTCGTGTGCTCGCCATCGCCCGCCACCAGCTCCTGCCCTTCATCGACGGCATGCCGAAGCGGGGCATGCCGGCCGGGCCGGCGCCTGAGACGGTCACCTCAATGCTGCTGAAATCCCCGCCGGACCGTCCCGGCGGCGGCGGCTCCGGCCGCGCCTGAGCCGACCTTTCGGACGGGGTCACCGACGCCCGCCGGATGGCGGCGACGGCATCGGACGGCCCCGCCGCTCCTGCCTAGATGACCCCGGCGCGGCGCAGCGCGCCGCGCTCCTCTGCCGACAGGCCGAGAACGGCTTCCAGCACGACATCGGTATGCTGGCCCAGCATCGGCGGGGCGAGCGGCGCGACGTCCGGCGAGTCGGCGAGCCGCAGCGGGCTGCGGACGCCCGGCGCGCTGCCACCCGTGGCGTGCGGCAGCGCCAACGCGTGGCCGCGGGCGAGCGCCTGCGGCTCGGCAAAGGCCTGTGCGATGCTGTTGATGGGCCCGGCCGGAATGCCGGCAGCGTCCAGCATGGCGAGCCAGACCGCGCTGGTCTGCCGTTTCAGCGCGGCACCGACGGCCGCCACCACCTCCGCGCGGTGCGCCACCCGTCCCGCATTGGTCTGCACCCGCGGGTCGGCGGCGAGATCGGGCAGGTCGGCAAGACGGCAGAAGCGGGCGAACTGGCCGTCATTGCCGATGGCGAGGATGAGGTGGCCATCGGCCGTCGCGAACGCCTGATAGGGCACGATGTTGGGGTGGGCATTGCCGAGGCGGCCCGGCGCGGTGCCGCCGACGAGGTAGTTCAGCGCCTGGTTGGCGAGGCTGGACATCGCGACATCGAACAGCGCGAGGTCGATATGCTGTCCGCGCCCGGTGCGGTGGCGCTGCTCCAGCGCCGCGAGCACGGCGACGGCAGCGTGGAGGCCCGTCATCACGTCGACCAGCGCGACGCCGATCTTCTGCGGTTCGTCCTGCGGGCTGCCGGTCACCGACATGAGACCGGACATGCCCTGGATCATGAAGTCATAGCCGGCGCGGCCGGCCTCCGGCCCATTCTGGCCGAAGCCGGTGATGGAGCAATAGATCAGGCGCGGGTTCTCGGCCGCCAGGCTCGCAGGATCGAGGCCGTAGCGGGCGAGCCCGCCCACCTTGAAGTTCTCCACCAGCACATCGCTGGCCGCTGCCAGCCGGCGGATCAGCGCCTGCCCCTCCGGGCGGGCCATGTCGATGGTGACCGAGCGCTTGTTGCGGTTGGCGGCGAGAAAATAGGCGCTCTCGCGGGTCTCCAGCCCCTCGCCATCGGTTAGCCAGGGCGGCCCCCAGCCGCGGGTGTCGTCGCCGGCGCCCGGCTTCTCCACCTTGATGATATCGGCGCCGAGATCGCCGAGCATCTGCGTCGCCCACGGCCCGGCCAGCACGCGGGAGAGGTCGAGCACGCGCAGGCCGCTCAGCGCCTGGGCGTCGGGTCGGTGGATCGGCGTGTCGGTCATGGTGGCCCCATCGCGCGCGGCCGGATGTACCGCCGGCCGGAGCGGCTTAGACCACAAACCGGCGGACGGGTCGACGCCGCAGCGGGACGCGGCATTGCCCCTCCGCCGCGACGAAGGTGGCACGCTCCCGCCGCGCCGGCCGGCTTGCCCGCGCCCGGCGGATCGCGGACAAAAGCCGTGTCGAGGAATCATCGCCCATCCGCCACCGCGCCGGAATCGAGGCCGGCGCGGGTACGGCCGGTTCGTGCCCGGCCGGGCGCGAACCGCGAAGTGGGGCGGCAGCGGGATGGTCAGACATCATGGATATCAGCGATCTCTACGACGCCAGCGACGCGGTCGGGCTGGCGGATCTGGTGCGGCGGGGCGAGGTGCTGCCGGACGAGCTGCTCGACGAAGCGCTGCGGCGCGTGGAGCAGCTCAATCCCCGCCTCAACGCCGTCACCATGCTGCAGGAAGGCGTCGCCCGCCGCCTCATCGCCGACGGCCTGCCGGACGGGCCGCTGGCGGGGGTGCCGTTCCTGCTGAAGGACCTCGGCGCGGAAGCGATCGACTTTCCCTCCAACAATGGCTCGCGGCTGTTCGCCAACACCCGCTACGCCCGGGATTCCGCCATCTACGCGCGGCTGAAGGCGGCCGGCCTTGTCACCTTCGGCCGCACCACCTCGCCCGAGGGCGGCATCGGCCCGACCACCGAGGCCGCGGTCTATGGCGGCCCCACCCGAAACCCGTGGAATCCCGCGCACACCCCCGGCGGCTCCTCCGGTGGCGCGGGCGCGGCGGTGGCGGCCGGCATCGTCCCGGCGGCCCATGGCTCGGATGGCGGCGGCTCGGTGCGCATTCCCGCTTCGAGCTGCGGCCTGTTCGGCTTCAAGGCCACCCGCGCGCGTCTGCCGGACGGCCCCTATGTGGGTGAAGGCTGGGCCGGCATGGCGATCGACGGCTTCCTCACCCGTTCGGTCCGCGATACCGCCGTACTGCTCGACGCCACCCATGGGGCCGATCTTGGGGCACCCTATGTCGCGCCGCCGCTGGAAGCCGGGTTCAGCGCCGCGCTGGCGCGGCGCGACCGGCGGCTGCGCGTCGCCGTGGCCACGACCACGCTGACCGGCGCCCCGATCCATCCCGACTGCCGCGCCGCGGTCGAACAGACCGCCCGGCTGCTGGAAGACCTCGGCCATCATGTGGAGGAGGCCCTGCCCGCCGCCGACACCGCCGGCATGATGGCCGCGTGGACCAAGATCGTCGCCTGCGGCAGCCGGCTTTCCATCGAGGGCACGGTGCGGCGGCGCGGCGAACCGCTCAAGCCCGACGAGATCGAGGGCATTGCACGCGGCGCCATAGCCTATGCCCGCACGGTGAGCGGGTCGGACTATCTGGAAGCCATCAACGCCGTTCACGCCTATGGGCGCCAGATGGCAGCCTTCTTCGAAGGCCACGACATCCTGCTGACGGCAACGCTGGCGGAGCCGCCCGCCCCGCTCGGCCGCTTCAACCATGCGAGCGAGGATTATGTGGACTACCGCATGGGGCCGCGCGGGGTCTTCGCCTATTCCCCCTTCACCGCCGCCTTCAACGCCTCCGGCCAGCCCGCAGCTTCGCTGCCGCTGCACTGGACAGCGGAGGGGCTGCCGGTCGGCGTGCATCTGGCCGCCGCCTTCGGGCGCGACGAGATGCTGCTCGGCCTGTGCGCCCGCATCGAGGAAGCGCAGCCCTGGTTCGACCGCCGGCCGCCCCTGGGCTATGCCGCGCCGCGCTCGTAGGTGAGGCGGCCGCCGCAGATCGTGGCGGCCACCTTCATCGTGTCGATGTCCTCCGGCCGGGCGGCCTCGATGTCGCCCGAGAGGATGACGACATCCGCCAGCGCCCCGGGCTTCAGCACGCCCTGCCGATCCTCGGCAAAGGCGGCATAGGCGCCATCGCGGGTGAAGCCGGCTATGGCGTCGTCGAGGCTCTGTCGCTCCTGTGGCGCGCCGTCGTGGATCGGCCCGCGCATCACCGCGGTACGGATGCCGAGCAGCGGGTCGAGCGGGGCGACCGGCCAGTCGCTGGCGAAGACGAGGCGGGCGCCGGTCTCGCGCAGAGTCTGCCAGGCATAGCCAAGCTTCATGCGCTCGCGCCCGATCATGCTGAGGATGGGCTCGATAGGGTAGGCCCCGCCGGGGGCATGGGTCGGCTGCATCGAGGCCAGCACCCCAAGCTCCGCGAAGCGGGGCAGCTCTGCCGGGGCGAGAATCTCGATGTGCTCGATCCGGTGGCGACTGTCGCGCGGGCCATTGGCACGGCGCGCGGCCTCATAGCCGTCGAGCGTGCGGCGCACGGCGGCGTCGCCGATGGCGTGCACGGCGATCTGGAAGCCGAGCCGGTCGGCGGCGACGCAGATCGCATCGAATTCCGCGGGCTCGAAGAAGGAGGAGCCGCGCAGGCCGGGGCGGCCGCAATAATCGTCCAGCATGTGGGCGGTATAGGACTCGATCACCCCATCCATGAAGATCTTCACGAAGTCGGCGGTGAGAAGATCGGAATGCCAGCGCCGCCGACGCTCGACGGCCTCATCCAGCGCCGCAGC
The DNA here is from genome assembly GCF_018390635.1 of Ancylobacter lacus. Lineage (GTDB taxonomy): Bacteria > Pseudomonadota > Alphaproteobacteria > Rhizobiales > Xanthobacteraceae > Ancylobacter > Ancylobacter lacus. The sequence continues at coordinate 157,093 of NZ_JAHBGE010000038.1, forward strand.
GCCCATGCCGGGCAGCAGCCGGAACGGCACGCGCCCCCGCACGGTGAGTTCGCCCGCCGCCTCGATCTCTCCCAGCAGCTCGAGCTGGTAAAGGTTGCCGTCCATGTTGTGGAAGCCGGTGATGCCCAGCGAAGCGCAATAGGCGAGGCCCTGCCGGAGGATCGCCCGGTCGACCGCGCGCTGGGCGGCCGTCGGCGCGGCGGCGGGCTCGCGGCCCAGCAGGCCGAGCATCTCGCGGCCGCCGGTCGGGGTCAGGGCAGTGAGCGGCGCGAAGGCCTCGAACTCGACGAGTTCGCCGGAGGCAAGCCCGTCCGGCGCCATCACCACCTCGCTGCCCGGCGCGGTGGCAAGGCCGTTGAGCACGCCCGCGGCGGCAAGGGCGGGGGTATTGGCCCACATGGTGTGGTGATCGCTGGCGAACAGGGCCAGCGGCCGGCCCGGCAGGATGCGGTCCAGCAGGTGCCGGTCGATCGGCTCGCCCGCGCCGAACATGGCGTAAGCCGCCTGCTCCACCAGAAGAAGGCCCTCGCCGGGCTGCTCCGCGTCACGCTGCCGGATGGCGGCAGCGATCGCGTCGAACCCGCTCAGGCCCGCCACCGACAGACTGGCGAGCTGGGCGCCGCCGGTGAAGAGGTGGATATGGCTGTCGATGAAACCCGGCAGCACCGAGGCGCCGCCGGCATCCAGCCGCCGAACCCCTGGACCTACCGCCGCCGCAACCTCCGCGCGGCTGCCAACAGCGAAAATCTGCTGGCCCGCCAATGCGATGGCCTCTGCCCGGGGATAGGCCGGGTCCATTGTGAGGAGGCGTGCATTCTCGATGATCAGGTCAGCCTGCGGCATGGTTTATTCCCCTCGCGAAACTTCTTCGCGTATGGGAATAACCCTTAAGCCCCCCTTGCCCCTCGCCAAGCCGGCTCATAGGCTGACCGCGTCGATGAAAGGAGCCACCGCCTGCGCGGCTTCCAAACGCGTCGGCGCGAACCGCATGGGTGCAGAGTATGGCGGCGCCGGACAGGCCACAGGACAAGCGGAACGCGATCGAGGCCAAGGGCATCGTCAAGGAGTTCGGCCAGGGGGCGAGCGCGCTGCGGGCCCTGGACAACGTGTCGATTTCCATCCGGGAGAACGAGTTCTTCACGCTGCTGGGCCCTTCCGGCTGCGGCAAGACCACGCTGCTGCGGATGATCGCCGGCTTCGAGTACCCCACCGAAGGCGCCATCCTGCTGCACGGCGAAGACATTGCCAGCCTTCCGCCCTTCCGGCGGCCCATCAACACCGTGTTCCAGAGCTACGCGCTATTTCCCCACCTCTCGGTGTGGGACAACATCGCCTTCGGGCTCCAGATGCTCGGCCGGCCGCGGGCGGAGATCGACGCCCGCGTCGCGACCATGCTGAAGCTGGTGCGGATGGAGGAACTGGCGAAGCGGCGCACCGACCAGATCTCCGGCGGCCAGGCCCAGCGCGTGGCGCTGGCGCGCGCGCTCGCCCCCAGCCCCAAGGTGCTGCTGCTCGACGAGCCGCTCTCCGCGCTCGACTACAAGCTCCGCAAGGAGATGCAGATCGAGCTGAAGCGCATGCAGCACGAAACCGGCATCACCTTCGTGTTCGTCACCCACGACCAGGAAGAGGCGCTGACGATGTCCGACCGCATCGCGGTGATGTCGAAGGGCCGCGTGCTGCAGGTCGGCTCGCCCTGGGACATCTACGACAAGCCGGCCGACCGCTTCGTGGCCGACTTCATCGGCGAGACCAACTTCCTCGCCGCGTCGGTCATCGGCTTTTCCGAGGGGCTGGTCCGGGTGCGGCTGTCCTCGGGCGCGGAAATCGCGGCGACGCTGGCGGAGGGCGCACGGCCCGGGGGGGATGTCACGGTGGTTGTCCGGCCGGAGCATGCCCGCGCCGTGAAAGAGGGCGGCCATCTCTCGGGAACGGTGGAGAACGTGGTCTATTTCGGCACCGACACGCACATCCACATCCGGATCCCCGGGGGCGAGACGTTCACGGTGCGCCAGCAGAATGCCCGGGCGCAATCCTGCGGCTTCGCCATTGGTGACGCGGTGGGCATCGACATCGCGGCCGATGCCGCCCAAGTGCTGCGGGACTGACCATGGCCAGCGCCGCCGAGAACGCCCAACGCCATCACCGGGAAGAGATCCGTCGGCGCTGGATGCTGTCGGCGCCGGCCCTGCTCATCATCCTCGTTGCCGCCACCGGCCCGCTGCTGGTGATGCTGGCCTATTCCTTCATGGCGAAGGGCGACTATGGCGACGTGAAGTTCGGCCAGTTCTCGCTGGACGGCTGGTTCTCCGTGCTGTTCCAGCGCGACATGTTCGACGACACGGTGACGCTGGCGGACGCACATCTCTCGATCCTGTGGCGCTCGCTGCGGCTGTCGCTGATCACGACGCTGGCAACCCTCGCGCTGGGCTTCCCCACCGCCTATTTCATCGCGACGCGGCCGCGCCACACCCGCGAGATCTGGGTGTTCCTCGTCACCATCCCGTTCTGGACCAACCTGCTGATCCGCACCTTCGCCATGCAGCAGGTGATCCGCAACGAGGGCATCCTCAACAATGCGCTGCGGGCGCTCGGCGTCATCGATGAACCGCTGCCGATCATGTACACCGACTGGGCGATCCTGTTCGGCATGGTCTATGTCTATCTCCCCCTCATGGTGCTGCCGCTCTATGCCAGCATGGAGAAGCTGGATTTCCGGCTGATCGAGGCCGGCTACGACCTTTACGCCGGGCGGCTGGCGGTGCTGCGCCGGATCATCATCCCGCTGGTGAAGCCCGGCATCGTGGCCGGCTCCATCCTCGTCTTCATCCCCTCGCTGGGCGCCTATGTCATTCCCCGCGTCCTCGGCGGCGGCAAGAACATGATGCTCGGCAATCTGATCGAGCTGCAGTTCGGCTCGGGGCGGAACTGGCCGCTCGGGGCCGCGATCTCCATCACGCTCATGGCCCTGGTGATGGTTGCCCTGCTGGTCTATGTCCGCAACGCCGCGAAGTCGGGGGCCCAGCATGGCTAGCCGCTTCGATGTCCGCTCCCAGCCCGGCTTCGGCACGGTGGCGATGTTCACCTTCGTCCTGCTCTACCTGCCGATCGCGACGCTGGTGGCCTATGCGTTCAATGCCAGCGAGTCCGTCACGGTGTGGGGCGGTTTCTCGCTGCGCTGGTTCGTCGAGGCGTCGCAGAACGCCGCGGTGCAGGACGCAGCGTGGCGCTCCTTCGTCATCGCTCTCAGCGCCGCCACCATGGCGACCATTGCCGCCACGATGGCGGCGATCGCGACCACGCGCACTGCGCCCTATCCCGGGCTGTCGGCGAAATACGCCTTCATCAACCTGCCGCTGATGGTGCCCGAGATCGTCACGGCGGTGGCGCTGCTGATCGTGTTCTCCAGGGTGAAGGTGTGGACCGGCTATTCGGGGCTCGGATATCTCGTCGTGGCCCACACCGCCTTCTGCATTCCCTTCGCCTACCTGCCGATCCGGGCCCGGCTGGAAGGCATGGATGCTTCACTGGAGCGGGCCGCGGCCGACCTCTACGCCACGCCGTGGATGGCCTTCCGCCGGGTGACGCTGCCGCTGCTGCGGCCGGGCATCATCGCCGGATTCATGCTTGCCTTCGTCATCTCGCTCGACGACGTCGTCATCACCGAGTTCGTGAAGTCGGGCGGGCAGGACACCCTGCCGACCTACATGCTGGGGCAGATCCGGCGCGCCGTGACCCCGGAGGTCAACGCCATCGCCACCGCATTCCTTGCGCTGTCGATCCTGATCGTGACGGCATTCTTCTTCATCAACCGCAAGAAGTCGTGAAGACCGAAAACCGGAGTGGGAACATGAACTGGAAGATCTCGATCGCCAGCGCGGCGATAGCCTTCCTGGGGCTGGCGGGCAGCGCCGCCGCCGAGGGCGCGCTCAATATCTACAACTGGGGCGACTACACCAGCCCCGAACTGATCAAGAAGTTCGAGCAGAAATACAACGTCAAGGTCACGGTCACCGATTACGACTCCAACGACACCGCGCTCTCCAAGATTCGCGCCGGCGGCCACGGCTTCGACATCGCGGTGCCCTCGGCAAACTACATGCCGATCTGGATCAAGGAGGGCCTTCTGCTTGAGGCCCGTCCCGACCAGATGGACAACTTCAAGAATGTCGACGAGCGCTGGGTGAACGTGCCGTGGGACCCCGGCCGGCATTATTCCGTGCCGTGGCAGTGGGGCCTGAGCGGCATCGGCATCAACAAGAAGGTCTATAGCGGCGACATCAACACCTCGGCCATCTTCCTCGACCCGCCGAAGGAGCTGATCGGCAAGATCAACGTCGAGCCGGAAATGAACGACGTGCTGTTCGCCACCATCCGCTATCTCGGCGGGGAATGGTGCACGTCCGACAAGGAGTTGCTGAAGAAGGTCCGCGACAAGCTGATCGAGGCCAAGCCGAAATGGCTCGCCATGGACTACAGCGTGACCGAGAAGCTGCCGTCCGGTGACTACGCCGCCGTGTATTACTGGAACGGCGCCATCCTGCGCTCGCGCCTGAAGAATCCCGACATCGCCTTCGGCTATCCCAAGGAAGGCTACCCGATCTTCATGGACAGCGTGGTGATCCTCAAGGACGCCAAGAATGTCGAGAATGCCAAGCTGTTCCTGAACTTCATCATGGAACCCGAGAATGCCGCGCTGATTTCCGGCTTCGCGAAATATGCGAACGGCATCAAGGGTTCGGACAAGTTCATGCCGCCGGAGATGAAGGACGCTCCCGAGCTGGTGGTACCGCCGCAGTTCGAGAAGGCCGGCGAGTTCCTCGCCGCCTGCTCGCCGGAGGTCTCGCAGCTCTATGCCCGCATCTGGACCGACGTGAACAAGTGATCCGCATCGGCGGGCCGCCGCTGCTGCGGCCCGCCGTCTGCCTGCACAGGCCGGACCCGACGCCGGCGGGAGGCCCTGCTTGTCCCTCATGGACCTGACCGCGACCGAACTGTCGCGCCTCGTCGCCGCGCGCGCGGTGAAGCCCTCCGAGATCATGGCGGCCCATCTGGAGCGGCTCGCCGCGGCCAATGGCGCGGTGAACGCCATCGTTTCCCCACGTGATCCCGATGACCTGATGGCCGAGGCCCGCGCGCTGGACGATGCCGCGCCGCGCGGCTGGCTTCATGGCCTGCCGCTGGCGGTGAAGGACCTCGTCGCCGTGCGCGGCCTGCGCACCACCTATGGCTCGCCGCTCCACCGCGACCATGTGCCGGAGGCCGACGATCTGCTGGCGGCGCGGCTGCGTGCAGCCGGCGCGATCTTCGTCGGCAAGACCAATACCCCGGAGTGGGGCCATGGCAGCCACAGCTTCAACCCGGTGTTCGGCGCCACCCGCAATCCCTACGACACGACCCGCTCGGCCGGCGGCTCCTCGGGCGGGGCGGCGGCGGCGCTCGCCGCGCGGCTGGTGCCAGTGGCCGACGGCTCCGACATGATGGGCAGCCTGCGCAACCCGGCCGCCTTCTGCAACATCTACGGGTTCCGGCCGAGCTATGGGCTGGTGCCCGGCGACGCCGAGGGCGACACCTTCCTCGCGACGCTCGCGACCGACGGCCCGATGGGCCGCACGGTGGAGGATGTCGCCCGTCTGCTCGAGGTGATCGCTGGCGAGAACCCCGAGGTTCCCTTCGGGCGGCCCGGCGCGACCTTTGCCGACCGGCTGGAGATCGACCCGTCCGGCCTGCGGGTCGGCTGGCTCGGGGACTGGGGCGGGGCCTATCGCTGCGAGCCGGGCATCCTCGATCGGTGCGCCGCCGGGTTGGGGGTGCTGGAATCGCTGGGCGCCCACATTGACCCGGTGAAACCGCCCATCCCGGCGGAAGAGCTTTGGCAGGCCTGGCTGCATCTGCGCGGATTCCTGAATGCCGGCAGCAAGGGCGCGCTCTGGGACGATCCGCAGCGGCGCGCCCTGCTGAAACCGGAGACGCAGTGGGAAATTGAGTCCGGCCGCACCGTGACCACGGCGCAGCTCTACGCCGCCAGCGTAGTGCGCTCGCGCTGGTACGCGGCGGCGGCAGAGCTGTTCCGCCGCTACGATGTGCTGGTGATGCCGGCGGCGCAGGTCTGGCCTTTCCCTGTGGAGTGGCGCTGGCCGCAGACGATCAACGGCCACGCCATGGACACCTATCACCGCTGGATGGAGGTGGTGGTCCCCGTCAGCCTCATCGGCCTGCCGTCGCTGGCGGTGCCGTGTGGATTCGGCCCCGCCGGCCTGCCGACCGGCATGCAGATCATCGGCCCGGCGGGCGCCGACGCCCGGGTGCTGGCGGTGGGCGAGCAGTATCACCGCGCCACCGGCTGGCCGCAGAAAAAACGTCCGCCGCCGGTTGATGCCACCTGATATCGAGCCGCACCGCGGGGAAGATGGCTGCCCGTCCCCCTCTTTCAGTGCCGGCGCCGTCCGCCCAGGGGATTCAGGCCACCTCCGGCAGCCGGTCGAGATAGGTGTCGAGCGTGATGGGATAATCGCGTACCCGCACGCCGGTCGCGTTGTAGATGGCATTGGCCACCGCCGCGCCGACCCCGCACAGGCCGAGTTCGCCCACCCCCTTCGCCTTCATCGGCGACGAGATCGGGTCGGTCTCGTCGAGGAAAACGACCTCCTGGTGCGGGATATCGGCGTGAACGGGCACCTCGTAACCGGCGAGGTCGTGATTGACGAAGAAGCCGCGCCGCGTGTCGACGGCGAGATGCTCCATCAGCGCCGCGCCGACTCCCATGGTCATCGCCCCGATGACCTGGCTGCGCGCCGATTTCGGGTTGAGGATACGGCCGGCGGCGCAGACCGCGAGCATGCGCCGAACTCGCGCCTCGCCTGTGGCGCTGTCCACCGCGGCCTCGACGAAATGCGCACCGAAGGTGGACTGCTGGTAGGTTTCGTCGAGATCGCCATACTCAATGGCGTCTTCGGCGACGATCTCGCCCTCGGCCGCCGCCGCCCCCAGCGGAATGGCGCGGTTGCCGCTGCGCACTTCACCATCGACAAAGGCGGCATCGGCTGAATTGAAGCCCAGCCTGCGGGCGATCTCCTCGCGGAGCTTCACGCAGGCGGCATAGACGCCCGCCGTGGCGTTGTTGGCGCCGAACTGGCCGCCGGAGCCGGCCGAGACTGGAAACCGGGAATCCCCGAGCCGCACCGTCACCCGGCCGACCGGAAGGCCCATCATCTCCGCCGCGGTCTGGGCGATGATGGTGTAGCTGCCGGTGCCGATGTCGGTCATATCGGTCTCGACCGTCACGCCCCCCTCGGCATCCAGCCGGACACGGGCGGCAGACGTCATCAATAGGTTATTGCGGAACGCCGCTGCCATGCCGAGGCCGACCAGCCAGCGACCTTCGCGGCGCCGGGCCGGCTGGGGATCGCGCCGGCTCCAGCCGAAGCGGTCGGCACCGAGGCGCAGACACTCGACGAAGGGCCGCGACGAGAAGGGGCGCCCGGGCTTCTCCGGGTCGACCAGCGTGTCGTTACGGATACGGAACTCCACCGGGTCGATGCGCAGCTTCTCCGCCATCTCGTCCATGGCGATCTCCAGCGCCATCATGCCGGGCGCCTCGCCCGGAGCGCGCATGGAGTTGCCCTCCGGCAGGTCGAGCACCGCCAGCCGCATCGCGGTCATCCGGTTGGCGCCGGCATAGAGCAGCCGGGTCTGGTTCACCGCGGTTTCCGGGCCGCCATCTGGCAGGTCGCCGGACCAGCTTTCGTGCGCGATGGCGGTGATGTCGCCCTCGCGGGTCGCGCCGATGCGGATGCGCTGCACGGTCGCTGGCCGGTGGGTGGTGTTGTTGGGCACCAGCGGGCGGTGCAGCGCAACCTTGACCGGCCGTCCCGCCGCCCGCGCGCCCAGCGCCGCCAGCAGCGCATCCGCCCGCAGGAACAGCTTGCCGCCGAAGCCGCCGCCGATGAACGGCGACACCACGCGGACGTTTTTCTTCGGGATGTCGAGCGTCGCGGCAAGATCGTCGGTCCACCAGTCGATCATCTGGCTGGAGGTCCACAGCGTCAGCCGGTCGCCCTCCCACAGGGCGAGAGAGGCGTGCGGCTCCATCATCATGTGCGACTGGTCCGGGGTGGTGTAGGTGGTGTCGAGCGAAACCGGCGCCCGCGCGAAAGCCCCGGCGAAATCGCCGACGCTGGTGTCGACCGGTCCCGTCTGCCCGCTCTCCTTCGGCTTCGTCGCCGATCCCTTCGCGGCCCTCAGATCGAAGGCGCCCGGCTCGGCGAGATAGTCAATGCGCACCAGTTCCGCGGCGGCGCGCGCCTGCTCGAAGGTTTCCGCCACCACCAGTGCCACCGCCTGATGATAATGCTGGATCTCCGGCCCGCCGAGCAGGGTCGCGGTATTGCGCTTGCCTTTGCCGAGCGGCCCGGCCGTCGCGGCGGTGACGATGGCGAGGACACCGGGGGCGCGCCCGGCGGCCGCGGTATCGATGCCGGCGATACGGCCCTTGGCGATCCCGGCCCCGATGACGTGGCCATAGGCGACGTTCTCCGCCTCGCCGTGGTGTTCATAGGCATAGGGCGCCGTGCCCGTGGTCTTCAGCGGGCCGTCGATCCGGTCGATCGGCTGGCCGACGACCTTCAGTGCGTCGATCGGATTGGTGGTGGCGGGGGTGTCGAATTTCATGGCTCAGCCTCTCGCTTCCGCCAGCACCGAACCGAGCGTGCGCTCGACCAGCGTGACCTTGAAGGCATTGTCCCGAGTAGGCCGCGCGCCGGCGAGAAGACGCTCGGTCACGGCGCGGGCGCCGCGTGGCAGCTCCGTCTCGGCCTCTTCCACACGCCAGGGCTTGTGCGCCACGCCGCCCAACGCGACCCGGCCCGTGCCGTCCGGCTGCACCACCGCCCCCACGGAGACCAGCGCGAAGGCATAGGACGCCCTGTCCCGCACTTTCCGATAGATATGGCGGCCGCCGAGCGGGCGGGGCAGCACCACCGCCGTGATCAGCTCCCCGGGCTGCAGCGCGGTCTCGATGTGCGGGGTCTCGCCCGGCAGCCGATGGAAGTCGGCCATCGGGATGGTCCGCGTCGCCCCGTCCGCCTGCACGGTCTCCACCACCGCATCGAGCGCCCGGAGGGCAACCGCCATGTCGCTCGGGTGGGTGGCGATGCAGGCGTCGCTCGTGCCGATCACCCCGAGCTGCCGGGTGAAGCCGCCGATGGCGGCGCAGCCGCTGCCGGGCCGGCGCTTGTTGCAGGGTTGGGCGGTGTCGTAGAAATAAGGGCAACGGGTGCGCTGGAGCAGGTTTCCCGCCGTGGTCGCCTTGTTGCGGAGCTGGCCGGACGCACCAGCGAGCAGCGCCCGCGTCAGCAGCGCATAGTCGCGCCGCACCCTCGGGTCGGCGGCGAGAGCGGTGTTGCTCACCAGCGCCCCCACCCTCAGGCCGCCTTCCGGCGTCGGCTCGATCGTATCCAGCGCCAGCCCGTTGACGTCGATGAGGTGGCTCGGCACCTCGATCTGGAGCTTCATCAGGTCGAGCAGATTGGTGCCGCCGGCGATGAACCGTGCGCCGGGCCGCCGCGCGGCAGCCGCGGCGGCCTCTGCGGGCGAGGCGGCGCGCTCATAGGAAAAGGGTTTCATGCGCGGGTCCCCGCAACCTCGGTGATGGCGTCGATGATGTTGGAGTAAGCCCCACAGCGGCAGATGTTGCCGCTCATGCGCTCGCGCAGTTCCTCGTCGGAGAGGGCCGGCGCGCCGGCGATATCGTGGGTGACATGGCTGGGGATGCCGGCGTCGACCTCCTTCAGCACCGCCACCGCCGAGCAGATCTGGCCGGGCGTGCAGTAGCCGCACTGGTAACCATCGTGCCGCACGAAGGCCGCCTGCATCGGGTGCAGGTTCTCCGGCGTTCCCAGCCCCTCGATGGTGGTGATGTCGTCGCCCTCGTGCATGAGGGCGAGCGTCAGGCAGGCATTGATGCGCACGCCGTCGACGAGCACGGTGCAGGCGCCGCACTGGCCGTGGTCGCAGCCTTTCTTGGTGCCGGTGAGGTGAAGATGCTCGCGCAGGGCGTCCAGAAGCGTGGTCCGCGTGTCGAGCCGCAGCTCGCGTATGACGCCGTTGACGGTCAGCCGAACGGTGTCATGGAACGGCTGCGACGGAGCCTCCAAGGTGCCAGCAGCGTCGAGGTTCACACCTTCTTGAGCGAGGGCGTCGCGGCTTGCGGCACTTCCCGCAAGGGTGGCCGCGCCGGCCGCGAGCACGTCGCGGCGGGACAGCCCGGGGTTGGAAAGCCTGTGCATATCCTCGTCCGATCGTTGAGACGCCGGGTTCGGCGAAAGGAAGGACGCGCCATGGCGGGGCCGGGGCCCCGTGGTGCGCGGTGTCCTGTTTTGAATGCATCCAGCCTGAATGCGTTCCCTCGCCCGCATAGGCTCCGCGAGCGCGCCGACGCCTCAGCCGGCCGAGGCGGGCAGAATTCCCCAGCGACTCGACGCCCGATCCGCTACCATTTTGCGATGGCCTTTCGTTTCGTTCACACCGCCGACCTTCATCTCGACTCGCCGCTGAGGTCGCTCGCGCTGCGCAACCCCGACCTCGCCGCGCTGGTCGGCGACGCCAGCCGGCGGGCTCTGGTCGCCATCATCGATCTCTGTCTCGACGAGCAGGTCGATGCGCTGGTGATCGCCGGCGATCTCTATGACGGCGACCAGACCTCGATGAAGACGGCGCGGTTCCTGGCCAGCCAGATGGAGCGCCTGCACGCCGCCGGCATCGACGTCTTCAAGGTGCGGGGCAATCACGACGCCATGTCGCGGATCACCCAGGAGCTGATCCTGCCGCCATCGGTAAAGGTGTTCGGCGGCCGCGCCGAAGCGGTCGAGCTGAAGCGCGGCGGGCTCGACATCGTGGTGCACGGCCTCAGCTTTGCCCGACCCCACGCCCCGGAAAGCCTGCTGCCCAAGTTCCGCCGGCCGGTGGGGGATGCGGTCAATATCGGGATCATGCACACCAGCCTCGCCGGAAGCGCCGGCCATGACCTCTACGCCCCGTGCAGTGTGGCGGAGTTGCAGGGCTGGGGCTTCGACTACTGGGCGCTGGGCCATATCCACGCGCGGTCGCAGCATGAGGGTGCCGGCACCGTCGTCATGCCCGGCATTCCCCAGGGCCGCGACATCAACGAGGCGGGCCCCAAGACGGTGTCGCTCGTCACCCTCCACGACGACCGCCGCCTCACCGTCGAGCAGCGCCTCGTCAGCCTCGCCCAGTTCGAGCGGGTCGCGGTCGATCTGGGAGGCGTCGCGTCCTGGAGCGAGGCGATCGGGCTCATCGAGCGGGCGCTGGCGACGCAGCGCGAGCACACCGCCTCCGATCATCTGGTGGCGCGGCTGTCGCTCACCGGCGCGACCCCGCTGGCGTGGCGGCTGCGGCGGGACCGCGACCTCCTGCTGGCCGAGACGGAGCAACGTGCCCAGCGACTGGGCCGCACCTGGATCGACAGGATCGAGCTGGCGACAGAGGCGCCCTCCGTCGCCACGGCCGCCGGCACGGCCGATCCGCTGGTCGAACTGCGCGCCCTGATGCAGTCCGACATCGTCGGCCGTCATGCCATCCGCCAGTCCATTCGGGAGCTGGCGGAAGCCGTACGCGACGATCTTCCGCCCGATGCGCGCGGGTTCGGCGGCGAGGACGAGACCGGCTTTGAGGCGTTTCTGACCCAACTGCTGGAGGAGGGTTCGGAGGAAGTGATGGCGCGCCTCGCCCCAGCAACCGGGGACGAATGATGCGCCTGCGCCGGCTCGACCTCACCCGCTACGGGAAATTCACCGACCATCGCCTCGATTTCGGGCCCTGTCCTGAAGGCGAGCCCGACCTGCACATCGTCTACGGGCTGAACGAGGCGGGAAAGTCCACCGCGCTGGCCGGCTATCTCGACCTGCTTTTCGGCATCGAGGAGCGCAGCCGCTACAACTTCCTCCATCCCTACGGCACGATGGAAGTGGGGGCAACGCTGGAGGCGGGCGAGGAAGCGCGCGAGCTGAGGCGGGTCAAGCAACGCACCGGATCGCTGCGTGACGCGGCCGGGCAGCCGATGAACGAAGGCTGGCTCGCCGCCGCGCTGGCGGGCCTGAGCCGCGACTCCTACCGGATGATGTTTTCGCTCGACGACCAGACGCTGGAGGAAGGTGGCGACGCCATTCTCGAAAGCCGCGGCGATCTCGGCGAGCTGCTGTTCTCCGCCAGTGCCGGTCTGGCAGGCCTCGGCCGCCGGCTGGAGGAGATCGACACCGAAGCCGAGAGCATCTTCCGCAAGCGCGCCAGTTCCACCGCGATCGCCGCACTGAAGCGCCGGCTCGCCGAGCTGAAGACCCAGCGCGAGGCGATCGACGTGCAGGCCTCCGCACATGCGGCCCTGACCGCCACCCTCGCCAAGGCGGGGCAGGCCTATGACGAAGCCGCCGGCCAGCGCGCCAGCGCGCGGGCCCGGCTCGAGGATGTCGGCAGGGTGCTGCGGGCGCTGCCGCTGGCGCGCGAGCTTCACCGCATCGCCGCCGATCTGGCCGGGCTCGACGGCCTGCCGCGTCCGCCGGCGCACTGGGCCGCCGAACTCCCCCGGCTGATGGACGCCGATGCCCGCCAGCAGACCCAGCTCGCCGGCCTCGACGGCCGGTTGGACCGCCTTGGCGAAGAGATCGACGCTATCGTGCTCGATACCGCGGTTCTGGCGCTCGGCGAGCGGATCGAGCGGCTCGGCGAGGCGACCGCCCGCTTCCGCGGCGCCGAGGACGATCTGCCCAAGCGCCGCGCCAGCCTCGCCGCGCTCCAGGGGGGCATCGATGCCCTGCTGAACGCGCTCGGCCAGCCCGGCGAGCCGGAGCCGACCCGGCTGGTGCTGCCCGCCGCCACGGTCGGCACCCTTCGCGACCTGATCGAGCAGCGCTCCGGCATTGCCACGGCGCGGGATGCCGCCGCCGCCGAGGCCGAGGCCGCTGCAGCCGCGGTGGAGGCGGCGCAGGACGAACTGGCCCGGCTCGGCGACCCGCCGCCGGACGATGCGGGCCGTAGCGCCACGCTGCGGGCGCTGGTGGGCCGCCTGCGGCAGGGCGACCTTGCCGCCCGCCTGCACCTGGCAGAGCGGGAGCTGCCGCAGAGCCGTCGGCGGCTCGACCAGGCGCTGGCCGTTCTCGCGCCCTGGGTCGGCGACCCGGCGGCACTGCGGGCGGTCGAGATGCCCGAGCTGACCCGGATCGAGCACTGGCGGGGCACGCTGGCGACGCTGGAAGGCCGCCGCACCACCCATCAGAACCGCTTGCGCGAACTCGTCACCCAGCAGCGCGAGCAGGAAGCCCAGATCGCGGCGCTGGAGGCCTCCGCGGGGGCTATAGACGATGTGCGCGCCACCGCGCTGCGCGCCGAACGCGACGCCGCCTGGCGGCTCCACCGCGCCCGGCTCGACCTCGCCAGCGCGGAGGCGTTCGAGACGCGGATGCGCGAGGCGGACCATGTCGCGGACCAGCGTCTCGCCCGTGCCGACGATGTCGCCGGGCTGCGCAGCCTCGCCGCGGCCCGCGCCCTCACCCGCGCGCAGCATGAGCGCGAGAACGAACTTCTGGCCGAGGCCGAGGTCGCGCTGAGAGCACTCGACGGCCAGATCCGCCGCAGCCTGCCCTTCGCTCTTCCGGCGGAAGACGACACCGCGCAGGCCCTTGGCCGGCTGGAGCGCTGGAGCCGCCTGCGCGAGGCGGCGCTTGCCGCCTGCGACATCTGGCAGGCCGCGAAGGCCACCGCCGAGGCCGCCCATGCCGAGGGCGAGCGCGAGCGCACCCAGTTCGCCGCGCTGCTGGCGACCCCCGAGGGCAGCGCCGCCGCCCTGCCGCTGCCCGTCCTCGTCGAACGCGCCGAAGCCGCGCTGGCGCAGGCGGGCGAGCTGCGGCAGGCACGCGAGACCGCCGAGCGGCGGCTGCGTGAGCAGGAGCGCGACCTCGCCACGCGCCGGCGCGCCGCCACCGCCGCCGCCGCGGCGCTGGAGGATTGGCAGGCCCGCTGGAACGCGGCGCTGGCGTCGACCTGGTTTGCCGGGCGCGGCACCGACACCGGCGCGGTGCGCGCGGTGCTCGACGCGCTGGGCGGCCTCGCCGCCGAGCTGCCGAAGCGGGCCGACATGCAGCACCGTGTCGACACGATGGAGCAGGATCGGCAGGCCTTCGCCACCGAACTCGGCGCCCTGTATGACGCGCTCGGCATGCCGCTGGACCCGGACGCGATGCTGCCGGCGGCCCGGGCACTGGCCAACCGCCTCGACCACGCCCGGCAGGAGCTTCGCCGCCGCCGCGAGCGGGAGGCCGAGCACGCCCGGCTGCGGGCCGAGCGCGCCGCGCTCGCCGCCGACATGGCGGTGCAGGATAGCCGCAAGGCCGAGCTTCTCGCCTTCTTCGGCGTCGGCGACCTGCTGGAGGTGGGGCAGGCGCTGGCGGCCTGCGCCGCGCGGGACCGGCTGGAGCACGACCATGCCAGCGTCGCCATCCGCATCGCCGCGGAGATGCAGGCGGACAGCCTCGAAGAGGCGCTGCGCGAACTCGCCGGCCTCGATCCCGCCGCGCTGACGCGGGAGAGCGCCGAACTGGCCGGGCGCATCGAGGACCTCGACGAGCGGGTGAAGCAGCTTTTCGCCGAGCGGACGCGGGCGGCCGACCGCCTCGACGCCATCGGCGGCGACGACGCCGCCGCGCGGCTGGAAGCCGAACGGCGCACGGTGCTGCTCGACATGGAGGAGAAGGCCCTGCGCTTCCTGCGGCTCAAGACCGGCGGCCTGATCGCGGGCGAGGCGCTGCGGGCCTATCGCGACCGCCACCGCAGCTCGATGATGGAGCGCGCCTCGGACGCGTTCCGCCTCATCACCCGGGGGGCCTATTCCGGGCTCACCACCCGCCCCAACGGAGGAAGCGAGACGCTGATCGGCCTCACCGCCGCCGGGGCCTCGAAGCTCGCCTCCGACATGTCCAAGGGCACCCGGTTCCAGCTCTATCTCGCCCTGCGGCTCGCGGGTTACGAGGAATTCGCCGCCGCCCGCCCCTCGGTGCCGTTCGTGGCGGACGACATCATGGAAACCTTCGACGAGCCGCGCTCGGAAGAGGTGTTCCGGCTTTTCGCCCGCATGGCGCGGAGCGGGCAGGTCATCTACCTCACCCATCACCGGCATCTGTGCGACATCGCGCAGCGTGTCGCCCCCGAGGCGCGCCTCCACGCCCTTTCCTGAACCGCGCTCTTGTCCAGCCGCGCCGAAGGGCGATAGGCGAGGAGGATCGCCTCCGACGGGTCTGCCCCATGATTCCCTGGTCCCTGCTCGATACCGCGAAAGTGCCCGACGGCTTCGGCGATCTCCGGCTGATGAAGCGCGGGGAGGAGTTCTCCATCATGGCCGGCGCCACCGAGCTGATGAACAGCCGTCTCAGCGGGTCGGAGAAGGCGCTGGCGGATCTGGCCTGCGACCGGCTGGGCGAGCGCGCGGCGCCGCGGCTGCTCATCGGCGGGCTCGGCATGGGCTTCACCCTGCGGGCGGCGCTGGCCCGGCTCGGCCCACAGGCCGAGGTTCGGGTGGCGGAGCTGGTGCCTTCGGTGATCGCCTGGGCGCGTGGGCCGATGGCCGCGCTGTTCGGCGGCAGCCTGGACGATCCCCGCGTCAGCCTGCTGGAAGGGGATGTCGGCGCCTTCATCCGCCAGCACCGGCAGGCCTATGACGCCATCCTGCTGGATGTCGACAATGGTCCGGGCGGGCTGACCCGCGCCGCCAATGACGGGCTTTACGACCCCGTCGGCCTTGCCGCCGCCCATGCGGCGCTGAGGCCGGGCGGGCTCCTGCTGGTGTGGTCCTCGGCGCCTGACCGCGACTTCACCCAGCGCCTGCGCCGGTCCGGCTTCGCCGTGGACGAGGTGCGGGTGCGCGCCAACGGCAAGGGCGGCGGCGCGCGCCATATCATCTGGGTGGCCGCCCGTGCCGCCGGCCCGGCCGGGCCGCGGCGCTGACCCCCCTGCCGTGCCCGGCCGCCCACAGCGCCGCGAGGAGACGCCGCCCTGGAAACTTCCCTGTACCTGCCGGTCAAGCGCTTCCTGGAAGGGCTGGGTTTTGCCGTGAAGGGCGAAATCGCCGGCTGCGACCTCGTCGCGCTGTCGCCGGACGCCGACCCCGTCGTCGTCATCGGGGAGATGAAGCTCGCCTTCAATCTGGAACTTGTGCTTCAGGCCGTCGACCGCGCGGGCGCCTGTGACGAGGTGTGGTTGGCGGCGCGGGCCTCCCGCAAGGGCAAGGGGCGGGAGGCCGATGCCCGCTTCCGCAATCTCTGCCGGCGGCTCGGCTTCGGCATGCTCTCGGTCTCCGAGGCCGGCGAGGTGACGGTGCTCGTCTCCCCGGTCGCACCGATGCCGCGCAAGGACCCGCGCCGCCGCTCGCGGCTGGTGGAGGAGCATCGGCGGCGGCAGGGCGACCCGGCCATGGGCGGCATGTCGCGCCGGCCGATCATGACTGCCTACCGCCAGCAGGCGCTGGTCTGCGCCGCCGCCCTTGCCACCGGGCCCGCCCGCCCGCGCGACCTGCGGGAGCGGGCGCCGCGCGCCGCCGCCATTCTGCGCGACAATGTCTATGGCTGGTTCGAGCGCATCGGGCGCGGCGTCTATGCGCTCACCCCGGCGGGGCAGGAGGCGCTGGAGCGCTGGCCTCAGCCGGCGGCCGGCGAGACTGTGCCTGCCGGAGGGGCGGTTGAGACCGGCGGGGCTTCCGCGACCATACCCCCCGCCCGGGAGACGCCGGAGCCGTGACCACCGCGTCGCCGCCCGGCCCCGTCGGAGGGAGGGCGGCTCACGGCACGGCCACCAGCATGCGCGGCCCGGCGGGAACCGCGACACGCCCCGTGACCCGGCCGGTTGCGACCTCCACCGCCACCACTGCATCGTCCGCCCACGCCGCGACCACGGCCCGGCCGTCCGGCAGCGCGGCGACGCCTTCGGGAAAGCCGCCCACCCGGCTGCGGGCGATCACATGCCCGCTCACAGCTTCCAGCATCACGACCTCACCGCCCTGCTGGTTCGCCACGAGGACCCGCCCACCCGCGGCGTTCACCGCGACACCATAGGGCATCAGCCCCACGCGCGGCCGGATGAGCTCGGTGCGGGTCGCCGTGTCGATCACCGACAGGTCGCCGCTGCGGACATTGGCGACATAGAGCCGGGAGCCGTCCGGCGACAGCGCCAGGGCGAAAGGTGCCCGGCCGACCGGCACGCGCGCGACCCGCGTCAGTGTGGCGAGGTCGACCACGCTCACCGCGTCGCTTTCGCGGTCCGCCGTGTAGGCAATGCCGCGCATGGCATCCACGGCGAGCCCGGCGGGTGACCGCCCCACCGCGACCCGGCCGATTTCCCGGCCGGTCCCGGCGTCGAGCCGCAGCAGAGCATCGGCGCTCCAGTCAGTGACCAGCAGCCGCGCCCCCTCGCCTTCGACGGCGATGCCAAACGGTTCGGCACCGGCGTGGAAGGTGGCATCCACCGTCCCGGCGGTGCGGTCGATCCGCGAGACGAGGCCGAGATCGGGGTGGGTGACGAATATCTGGCGGCCATCCGGCGAAACCGCGACCGCCGCCGGCACCCTTGCCAGCGCCACCGTCGCCGTCGGCCGCAACGTGGCGGCGTCGATGAGCGTAAGACGGGCGGCCTGCTGGGACACCACCGCGACCAGCGTCGGGCGATCCCCCGGCTCCGCCGCACGGGCTGCCGCAACGGCGGCGAGCAGGGCGAGGCCGGCCGCGACCCGCACGGCACGCCTGAGGAGGGCCGCAAAGGGGGTAGCGCCGCGCCGACTCGCCGGCGCAGGTCCCGGTAGGACAGGCCGCGCCGTGTGCGGCCTCACGGCGCCGTCACCTTCGCCTTGAGGCCTTCGAGACCCGCGCGGAAGAAGGTCGTCATGGCGGCGATGGCCGCCTCGTCGTTCAGGTTATCCGGCGGCTCGTTGGTGGTGTCGGCGCGGTAGAACCGGGCAATCCAGACGACTTCGCTGCCGCCGGGAGCGTCCTTCACCTGGATTTCCGCGGTGTAGAAGCTCACCGGCAGAGCCTCGATGTTTTCCTTGGACAGGCGATAGGCGTAGCGCCGCTCGGCCGCGCTGTAGTCGTCGAGCCCGTCGGTGATCTCGCCCGTCGCCAGCGTCAGCACCCGCTCGGCGCCGGGGGCATCGCCGCCGGTGGCGCTGGCCTGCTTCACCAGCGGGTGCCAGCCGGCAATGCCGCCGAAGGCGCCGAGCACCTTCCACACCGCCTCCGGCGGGGCGGGAATGATGACGCTCTCCTCCACCTTCTGTGGCGTCGGCCCGTGGGCCTCGGCGGGCGCGAAGCAGGCGAATGTCAACAGCACGGCGGCGAGAAGCCTCTCGATCATGGGCGGGCGTTTCCTTGTGAGGTGACGGGCGGGGATGATGGGTGGGAGCGACGGGCTGCGCGTCGGCCAAGGGGCATCAGATGGGCCAGCACCAGCGCCAGCAGCGCGAGCGCGGCCGGCAGCGGGTAGGTCTCGACGAGCGCCCGGACCGGGCGAGGTTCGGTGGCGGCAAGCACCGCACCCGCCAGGTTGTCGGGCGACTCCAGCCGCGCATAGCCAAGCCCGAGCTGGGCGGCGAGCGCGCGCAGATGCTCTTCGCGCAGTGCGCTCAGATGTTCGGTGCCGGAGGCGGCCTCCGCCCCCCAGGGCGCGTTGCGCGGGTTGTAGCCGGGGCGGCTCTCCGCATCGGCCGGGGGCGGGCCGGAGCGGTTTTCCTGTGGCACGTCGGCCTCGGCGTAGAAGCCGGTCTCGCGGCCATCCTCGTCGAATTTGGGGATCGGTGCCGGCTCGGGGCCGCCGACGCCCACCAGAAGGCCGTGAACCGGCGGCCCCGAGCGCTCGAAGGGCGGCAGGCCGGCCGCTGGCGCCGGCGGCGCCTCGTGGCCGTCGGTGAGGAAGACGAGGTCGGCCCTCACCGCCTGCGCCAGCTCCCAGCCCGACTGGGCGCCGCGGGCGATGTAGCTGTCGCCCTCCCACGCCATGCGCCAGTCCAGCGCGGCGAGTTCGGCATCGAGCGGGGCGAAGTTGCCGCAGACCTCCGCCGGCTCGAACAGCAGGAAGCTGCGGCGTTCGGTGAAGACGGCAAGGCCCACCCGGGACGAGCAGGGCAGGGCGGCCAGCAGGTCGCGCAGCGCGCGCTTGGCGACCTCAAGGCGGGAGGTGGGGCGGCCATCCACGGTATAATCGCGCACATTCATGCTGCCGGTGATGTCGACCACCAGCAGCAGGTCGCGGGCGCTGCGCGGCCGCTCGATCCGCGGCGCCAGCAGGGCCGCGCAGGTCGCGGCCAGCGCGGCCAGCAGCAGTCCGAACCGGCGGTCGAGGCCGATGCGGCGGCTGAGGCGGCGGCTCATGGCAGGCCCTTCGGAATGCCGGGAAGGTCGGTCCACAACCGCTTGGCGGCCTCCGGCGGCGGCTCCTCGCCGTCCTGGTCGAGCTGGGGGAAATCCCGCACCAGCCGCATGGCGATGTCGAGATTGTACTTGGCGTCCCAGAAGCTGGGGTCGATCAGCAGGGCGCGGCGGTAGCTGTCCTTGGCGAGGCGGACCAGCGGGATGGCCGCGTCGATCTGGCCGACCTCGAGATGCTCCAACGCCTTGCGCAACCTTGCATTTGCGGTGTCGTAGAGCGCCGCCGCGGCCAGCGCCGGCGCGCCCCGGGCGACCACCGCGGCCAGCACCGGGCGGGCCTCGTCGAGCCGGCCGCGCAGCAGCAGGAAGTGGAGGCGCGCCATCGCGGCCTCCGGTCCGGCGGCCGGGCCGAGCGGCAGGTCCCTGCCCGCGGCCAGCGCGTCGATGGCGGCATTGTCCCGCGCCGCCCGCGCCAGCCGCCAGCCGGCGGTCCCGACCCCGATCAGGCTCGCCGCCAGCACCGCCAGCGTCGCCCAGAGCAGGAACCGGCGCACCGACGGGCGCGGGAGGGACAGGCTCCGGCGAGCCGGGCGCGGCGGCGGGACGATGGCGAACGCGCTCATGCCGCGAGCCTCCGGGGTCGCATGGGTTCCTCATTGGAATCAAGTGGTTGCGGACGGCGGGCCAGCGGCCGCTCGGCGGCCTTGGCGGCAAGCAGCAGCGCCAGCGCCATGGCGGCGACGCCGAGCAGCGCCGGGGCATAGTCGCGGCGGGGCACCCGCTCGATGTAGCGCAGAGGCCGGGTTTCCTGCCGGTCGATCTCGGCGATGGCCTGCCCGACCGCCTCCGGGCTGCCCGCCTCGAACGCCCGGTAGGGCACGCCAAGGCTTTGAAGAAACAGATGAAGATGCCGTTCCGGGTTGGCCTGCGGGGTATTCTCGCCGGGCGGCGGCGCCTCGAAGATGCCCCGGGCGCCACGAGAACGGAGGAACAGCCAGTAGAGATGCACCGGGTTGCGCGCCACCTCGTCGCGCAGGGCCTCCTGCACCTTGCGGTCGATCAGCGCCGCGCCGTCCGACACCAGCACCACGGCGCGGGAAGCCTCGTCGCTGTCGCTGCCGAAACTGGCCAAGGCGAGGGCGAGGCCGCGGCCGACATCGGTGAAGGAGAGGCCGGGACGGTCGATCGCGGCGATGGCGGCCAGCACCGCGCCGTGGTGATCGGTCAGCGGCAGCACCGGCATGGGCGAGGTGGAAAACGCCACCACCCCGATCCGGTCATTGGGCCGCCGGGTCACGAACTCCGACAGCAAACGCTTTGCTGCCAAGGACTTGGACTCCACGTCGCCGGAAGGCGCGCGGTCGGCGAAGGTGTTGTCCATGCTGGAGGAGCGGTCCAGCAGCAGCACCACATGGGCGCCCTGCCCCTCCCGCTCGACCAACTGGGCGCGGCGGTGGAGGCCCGCCAGCGCCAGCACCAGCGCGGCGATCGCCAGCATCCCGGCGAGGCGGATAGACCCGGCGACGAGGCGGGACAGCCGGTCCGGCGGCGCCAGCGCCAGCGCCGGCACCCCCTGCCGCGCCAGCGGCGAGGCGACGAGCGGCAGGAGGGACAGGAAAAGCCCCAACAACACAAGGGGATAATCCACCCCAAGGGTCTCGGCCCCGAGCCCGGCGGGCAGCAGCGTCGTAAGCACCATCACCCCCTCCGCTCCAGCCGGGCGAGCCGCCGGGCGAGGCCGCCAAGCTCCGCCGCCGGCAGGCAAGTCTTTGCGATGTCTATGTTTTCTCCGAAGAAGGCGAGGCGCGAGGCGGCGAACAGCCGGCGGATCTCCGGTGCGGCGGCGGCAAGGCCGGGGCGGGCGGCGAGGAAGCCGTCGAGGTCGTCCGCCAGCAGCCGCCGGCCGGCGCTGGCGTCGAAGGCGCGGTGCAGCTCCAGCAGCGCCGCGGCATAGGAGGATGAGTGCGGTGAGGTGGACGATGAGTCCATTTCGCCGGCCGATGCGTCCAGCCGGCGCCGCACCCGCCGGGCGGCGGCGGCGAAGGGGCGGGAGGCCCCCGGCCGGAACGGCCACCACCCCATCTGGAAGGCCAGCGCGGCGAGGGCGAGGAGGCCCGCCCCGCCGGCGGCGGCGAGCTGGGCGAGGGCCCCGCCGGTCGGCACCGGGCGGGCGCCGGCATCGGGCCGCAGCCGCAGCGCCTCGCCGGGGGCGGCCCCGCTCACCTCGCGCAGCGGCGACATGAGGAAGGACCACGCCGGCACCCGGGCCTCGACCCGGCGGGTGCCGTCGGTGGCGGCGAGCATCACCGCCGGCACCTCCAGCCGCTTCGGCTCCAGCGGGGCGTAGAAGGTCTGGTAGCCGAGGTGGAGGCGGTAGCGGCGGGCGCCGTCGTGGCGGCCGAGGTCTTCCAGCCGGACCTCGCGCAGCTCCAGCCAGTAGGTCACCGCGCGCGGGCGCGGCAGCGCGGCGGCGTCCAGCGTGAAGGCGGGGTCGAGCGCGATCTCGACCTGATGGGAGAAGGCATCGCCGAGGACATAGCCGAAGGCGCGCGGGGCGTAGAGATCGACCGCGCGCACGCCGCCGCCGGCAGCCGGGGCCGGCGCCGCCTCGCCGGCGGGTGCCGGAGCGGCCTCCTCGCCCGTGCCGGTGTCCCGCGAGGTGTCGACCTGGGCCCGCGCCGGCGCAGCGGGAAAGGCCGCGGCGAGCGGCCCGGCGAGGAGGCCGGCGATCAGGCAGGGCAGCCACCGCGCGCGCATCTCAGCCCCCCAGCAGGTGGCGGGCGAAGGCCTCGGGGTCGAACCGGTCGACCAGCTCGAACGGACGGGCGCCGTGGCGGCGGAACCGGGCCTCCAGCGCCGCCCGCCGCTCGGCCGCCGCGCGCTGCCAGCGCGCCCGCAGCGCCGGGCGCAGCAGCACCAGCCGGCTGCGCCCGGTTTCGAGGTCCGCGAGATCGACGAGGCCCCAGCGCGGCAGGCCGGCCTGCGTCGCGCTGTCGCGCAGCACCACCGGCACCACCTCGTGCCGCCACAGCGCGGCGAGCACCCGCTCCACCGCCTCTTCCGGCATGAGGAAATCGGAGATGAGGAAGACGAGGCTGCGCCGCGCCGGCAGGCGGCCGGCGGCCTCCGCCAGCCCGTCGCTGCCGGTGCCGGCGGCAGGCGCGCCGCGCAGCCGGCGCAGCACCTCGGCGCCGAGGCCGCGCCGCCGGGTCGGCGGCAGGTCCAGCTCCGGCCGGGCGGCAGGCCCGGCGGCGAGCAGGGCAAAGCTGTCGCCCATGGCCTGCGCGGCGTCGGCCAGCAGGGCGCAGAGTTCCGCCGCCGGCCCCGGCAGCGTCGCGTTGAAGCCCATCGAGCCGGAGGTGTCGACCAGCGCCGCCACGGTGATCGCCCGCCGGGGCGAGAACTGGCGCACATGCAGCCCGCCAAAGGGGTCGCGCAGCGAGGCCAGCACGTCGAGCCGGCGCGGATCGGGGCTGCGCAGCAGCTCGGCATGGCGGCGAAAGGCGCCCTCCCCGCCCTCCCCCGCCCCGGCATGGCCGCCGGGGTGCACGCCGCGCGGGCGCCAGCGCAGCGCATAGGCGAGCTGGCCCACCGCCTCCCGCCGCGCCTCGGAACCCGCCGCCGGGGACGGCCCCGGCGTACCCCGCGCCGGGGTGGCGCCGGTCGCGCCACCGCCGCCGCCTCTCAGGAAGCGGGTGATGACACCCCCGGCACCCCTCATGGCGCCGGCACCCGGGCGAAGACCTGGGCGATCAGCTCGCCGACGATCTCCCCCCGCCTCAGCTCATAGACCGGGTCGAGGAAGATGCGGTGCGCCATCACCTCGGGGAACACCGCGCGCAGATCCTCCGGCACCACCATGTCGCGGCCTTCCAGCCACGCCCGCACCCGGGCGGCGCGCACGAGATAGGACATGCCGCGCGGGCTGGCGCCGCCGGCGACGAGCCGCGCCATGTCGACGCCGGGCACCACCACGCCGGCCGCCGCGGGATCGCGCAGCGCCGCCCAGAGCGCGGTGGTGTAGACCTCCAGCACCGGGCTCGCATGGATGCCGGCCTGGATGGCGCGGGCCACCTTCTCCAGCCCCGCCGGATCGAGCACGCCTTCCGCCACGGTCCCAACCAGCGCGTCGACGTCGTGGAAGCGGGGATCGAAGATCAGCCGGCGGCGGTCCTCGGCGCCGAGCGGCATGCCGACCTCGATCTCCATGAGGAAACGGTCGCGGGCCGCCGCCGGCAGCTCGAAGGTCTCCTCCCGCTCGACCCGGTTGCGGTCGGCGAAGACCTGGAGATGGGGAAAGACGTAGTCGCGGTTGAAGGCGGCGACCGAGCGCTCCGCCATCAGCCGCAGCAGCAGGGAATGCACCTGCGGGCGGGCGCGGTTGATCTCGTTGAAGAAGAAGATGGAGAGATCGCCGGCCTGCTTCAGCAGCGGGCCGGGGTCGATGCGCGGCCGGCCGTCCTCGCCGAGATGGGCGTGGTAGACCAGATCGGCCGGCATCAGGTCGATGGTGCCCTCGATGCGGGAGAAGGCGCCGCCGATGGCGCGGGCCACCGCGCGCAGCAGGGTGGTCTTGCCGACGCCGACATCGCCTTCCAGCAGCACATGGCCGCGGGCGAAGGTGGCGATGGTGATGAGGCGGATGACCCGCGCCTGACCCAGCACCGCCTTGCCGACCTCGCGCTCGAAGGCCAGCGCGCGGGCGCGCCAGTCGCCGAGCGGCTCCATCTCCCGGATCACGCGCATGCGCGCCTCTCCCTGCTGCGGCCGGCGGCCCGGCGGCCTGCGGTCGGCGTTGCGGCGCCTGTGCGCCCTGTCGTTAGGGTTTGCGGCGCAGGCGCCGCAGGGCGGGTTTGCGGCGCCGGTGCGCCGCAGGGGCCGGGCTTGCGGCGCCTGCCGGTAAAGGGCGCGGCCACGGCCGGGAGACCGGCTCCCCCGTGGCCGCGCCAAGTGCCCACCAGACCGGGAAACCCCGGAGGAACGCGTCGCCGGGCCGGAGAGCGCCGGCGGCACAGGTGGGTCCGGCCAAGCTCAGTTCGGAATCTTGCTGACGTCGTAGACGAAGGTGCCGGTCTTCTGGAAATACTCGACCCGCCGGGCGTTGCGCTCTTCCATCGCCTGGATCGACTGGGACTGCTTGTTCAGCTCCTTGGGGTCGTGCTTGGGATCGTATTTCGAGCCCGCGACCTGCGCGGGATAGCCGGGCTTGGGTTCCCAGCAATTGCCCGGCGCCTTGCAGGTGGTGCCGTCATAGGCGGCGGCAACGCCGGCAAGGCCGAGGCTGAGGCCGCCGGCAACGGTGGCGGCGAGGAGGGAATGGACGGCGCGGCGCGTGGTGATGCTCATCATGTGCTCCTGATCGTTTCCTCGGGACGTCGCTTCTGGACGCTCTTTTCGTGGTGCCGGGCCGCTGCGGCCCGGGCCGTCCGGCGCCGCCCGGCTCAGTCGGGCTTGGCGCCGCCGCACTCCGGCGGCATCACATCCGACGGCTCGATGTGGGTGGAGGTGGCGTTGAAGGGCTTGAACTCCTTGCGCTGGGCTTCGGTCAGCCAGGTCGCGGTCTGGGGATCGCCGGTGTAGAGGTGGCGGATCCACGCCATCACCAGCAGCATCTCGTTGAGGTTCAGCGCGCCGTACATCGGGCCCATCTGGCCCTGCGCGCCGCCGAAGATGGTCTCGAAGATGCCCTGGTCGGTCTCGTTCTTCGGGTAGGTCCAGTAGCTGTCGTTCAGCCCCGGCCCGATCTTGCCCTCGGCATAGTGGCCATGGCAGCCCGAACACATGGAGAGGAACAGCTCATGGCCCTTGGCGAGGCAGATCTTGTCCTCGTTGTAGATGTTCGTGCCGGTTTCGAGGAAGGTCTTCACCGCCCGGGTGTCGCGGCCCTCCTCGGGCGCCTCGTTCAGGTCGAGCGGCTGGCCGGTCACGGTGTTGGTGAACATCAGCGTGGCGTGGGCACCCCAGCCGAGCGTTCCGACGGCAAGCAGGACGGCGGCCGTCCGGAGCAGGGTTTTTCTCATTGGACCTCTGGGACCTCTCGGGGATCTCTGCGATCGGGCGGCGGCGGCCACGACGGGTCGCGGGCACCCCCGCGGCGGCCGCCGGCCGGCATCAGCTGTTCGGCTTGAGGAGCGGGATGCCTTCCTCGGTGAGGATGGCCTCGATGCCGGGGCGCGCCGTTTCCAGCGCGGCGTTGATCTCGGCCATCAGCGCGGTGTCGTCCTTGCGCACGCCGATCGCCTGGTCGTAGTGCAGCGGAATGGTCGGCCGGCCCTCGCCCTGGTCGAGGTCGTTCGCGATCACCGTCATGCGCAGCGGCGTGGTGGAGGTCTTGACGTAGCGCGCGACCTCCGGGGCGAAGGCGAGCCCGACCTCGGCCTCCCCACCCGCCACCTCGCTGACGAGGCGATCGCCCGGAACCTGCACCCACTGGTTGCGTCGCGACTTGAAATTCACCAGCGA
This sequence comes from Ancylobacter lacus, assembly GCF_018390635.1. Taxonomy (GTDB): domain Bacteria; phylum Pseudomonadota; class Alphaproteobacteria; order Rhizobiales; family Xanthobacteraceae; genus Ancylobacter; species Ancylobacter lacus. The sequence continues at coordinate 182,970 of NZ_JAHBGE010000038.1, forward strand.
GTACATGTAGGCGGCGTTGTCCTCGAACCGGCCGAGGCGCTTCACGATGGTCTCCGCCGGGGAATAGAAGCGGATCGCGAAGCGGCTCATGCCCTGGATCTGCGGGTCGTCCCAGCGGGTGGCGGTGATGTTGCGGTCGGCCCGGGTCACCATCACGTAGCCGGTGCGGTAATAGGGCCGGGAGACCAGCACCCGGGGATCGCCGACATCGACGCCCATCACCACGTCGCAGGCGTTCTTGTCGAGCAGGTCGCGCACGAGATAGATGCCGGGCTGGTCGGTGCGGACGAACACCGCGGTGCGGCCCATCGCCTTCGCCAGCACCTCGGCGATGCGGTCCTCGAAGCCGGAGCCGTCCTTCTCGGAGAACGGCGCCTCGACATTGGAGGCGCAGATGCGCAGCGCGCCGGGCGCGCGGGCGGCGCCGGGCGAGGCGGGCACGCCGGTGCCGGCGGCACCGGCCGCGACGGGCGCGGCGGCGAGCAGCCCGGCGGCCAGCGCGCCGACCGCGCGGCCGGCGGCGGCACGGCGGCAGAAGCGGGAAAGCGCGTGGGTCACGGTGGTGTTCCTCTCGGTGCGGCCCGCCGCGGATGGGGCGCGGACGGGTCCGGCAGGGCGCGGCGCCGCCGGGGCGGGGCCGGCCTCGATGCGGAGAAGGGGCCGCCCGCGCCGGGGGAGCGGCGGCGGGCGGCGGGCGGTTCGCGGGATCAGCCGCCGGTCTTGATGAGGGTGGAGTATTCGCCGAGGTTCGGGTCGTCATAGGGACCCTTGCCGTCGAGCGAGAACACCATCACGCCGCCGCCCATCTGGGTGTAGTGCTGGAGCTGCTTGAACGCGCCGACCGAGCCGAGGCCGGCGGTGGGATCGTTCAGGTCGAACACCAGGCCGACGCCCGGCCAGCCGCCGACGCCGTAATAGATGGCGACGTACTGCACGCCCTTGTGGGTGTAGGTCATGGGGTGGCCGATGACGCCGGAAGGCAGCTTGAACTTCCACAGCAGCTCGCCGGTGTCGCTGTCGCGGGCCTTGATGAAGCCGTCCAGCGTTCCGTAGAACATCACGCCGCCGGCGGTGGCGAGGGTGCCGCCCCAGGCCGCGAAGCGCTCCATCACCTCCCACTTGTACTTGTTGTTGATGGCGTCATAGGCCTTCACCTGGCCGAGGCCCTCATACTTCTGCCGGTCGCCCTTGGGGCCGGGATACATGTTCAGCGTCGCGCCGACGAAGAACTGGCCCGCCCGGTAGGGCAGCATGAAGGGCTCCCAGTCCATGCAGATGTGGTTGATGCCCATGAAGAAGGTCTGGCGCTGCGGGTCGTAGCTGTCATGACCCTGGTTGTGGTAGCCCATGGCCGAGGGACAGATGTCGCGGCCCTTGTGGTCCATCCGGGTGCCGTATTCCGGGTCGCGCTGCGGCAGGCCGGTCTTGAGGTCGACCTGCTTCACCCAGTTCACGGTGTCGTCGATCTTGTCGGCCGAGACGAGGTCGCCATTGGTGCGGTCGAGCGTGTAGACGATGCCGTTGCGGTCGGGGTGGGTCAGCAGCTTGCGCAGCTTGCCGGTCTTGTCCTTCTGCTCGGAGAGCATCATGACGTTGACGCCGGCATAGTCCCATTCGTCGTGCGGGGTCTTCTGGTAGCCGAATTTGGCCATGCCGGTGTCGATGTCGCGGCCCCAGATGGTCATGGTCCACTTGTTGTCGCCGGGGCGCATGGTCTCGTTCCACGGCGCCGGGTTGCCCGAGCCGTAGTAGAACATGTTGGTGTCGGGGTCGAAGGCGTACCAGCCCCAGTTGGTGCCGCCGCCGATCTTCCACGCCTCGCCTTCCCAGGTGGCCTGGCCGAGGCCCTTCTGGCCGTATTGCGGGTTGGCGCTGTTGAAGTCGTCGGCGAGGCGGACGTCGTTGTCCGGGCCGGTGGCGTAGGCGCGCCACTTCTGCGCGCCGGTCACCACATCATAGGCGGTGACATAGCCGCGCACGCCGAGCTCGGCGCCGGACGAGCCGATCAGCACGGTGTCCTTCACCACATAGGGGGCGATGGTGAGGGTGGAGCCGACCTTGATGTCGGAATTCTCCAGCTTCCAGTATTCCTCGCCGGTGTCGGCCTTCAGCGCGACCACATTGCCGTCGAGCTGGGTCTTGATGATCAGCGGGCCGACCTTGCCGTTGCCGGGCCAGTAGGCGAGGCCGCGATTGACCACGTCGCAGCAGGCGACCGCGCGGGCGGTGGCGTTCTGCTTGGGCTTGTGCTGCCACAGGATGTGGCCGGGATCGTCGAGGCCGAGCGCGAAGGTGGTGTTGGGGAAGGGCGAATGGACATACATCACCCCGTCAACCACCAGGGGCGTGCCCTCATGGCCCGACAGCACGCCGGTGGAGAATGACCACGCCGCCTTCAGGTTCTTCACGTTCTGCTTGTTGATCTGGTCAGCTTCGCTGTAGTTGTTGGCGCTGTAGTTCTTGCCGGTCATCGGCCAGTTGTCGGTGCTTTTCGACAGCTCGACGAGCTTGTCGTTGGCGTGCGCCGGCGCGATGCCGCAGGTCAGCGCAGCCGCCGCGCCGAGCGCGACGACGAGCGACAGCGCGGACACCGAAGACGTCAGTCGGTTCATCTTGACTTCCCTCGCGTTTCCAGTCCCAGGACACCCATGTCCGTCCCGCTGGGCGGGATGCGGCGCGGGCTGTTATGCCCCGCCGGACCGCAGCCCACCGCCGCATCGCGGCGGGTGGAGCTGTTCGGGCGGCGGGGATTTCTTATGAAGATCTAAGTATATATTGGCGTTGTTGTGCGCACAGTTTGCGCGTCCGGCGGCCCGTGTCTGCGGCAAGCCCGGCAATTAGAACCGGGAAGTTGCGGCAAGATACCGGGAAGTTTTCCCTGTTCCGCAGCGGAGCGGGCCGGTAGGGGGTATAAATTATCGTGGATTTTCGGCGACTTGGCGGTTTTTCCGCTCGGGAAAGGCTCCCGCCGCTTGCGCTCGTGCGGCGAAGTCGTCACCAATAATCCAGGTGCGGCACGATCGACCGCTTCGTAATTGATAAGAACATTCTAAGTAAACATGAAGATGACACCTCTCGCCCTACGCGGCCTCGCCGCCGCGCTCGCGGTAGCGGCGGCCGGCTGCGGCGAGGACGAGCCCCGTCCGCCCGCGGCGAGCCCCGCCGCCGAGGCGCCGGCCGCGCCCGCCCCGGCGCTGGAAAAGGTCGCCCCGCCGCCCGCCGATGGCCTTGCCCGCCGGACCCGGCTCGACAGCGGCGAGGCCGCCAGCCCTGCGCGCTGGCTCGCCAGCCGCGCCGCCGGCCGCGACCTGCCGGAGAGCGACCCCGCCGTCGCCCGCTGGCGCGACCTGCTGGCAGAGGCCGACGCCCGGTTCGACGAGAGCGGGCGGATGATCGCCAACCGCGCGGTGCAACTCGAGGCGATGCTGCGGGAAAAGGGCCTCGCCGCGAGCACGCAGGCACTGGTGCACGATCTCGCCGCGCTGGCGCCGAAAGGCTCGCGCGCCGGCTTCGGCACGCTATGCCAGCACTATTACAATCTGCGGCTGCAGGGCCTCGACCACGGCGGGGCGCTGGCGGCGCTGGCCGGCACGGTGCCCCGCGCCCGCTCCATCCTGTGGCCGGAGCCGGCCGAAGCGCCGGCGGCCCCCGCTCCGGCGACGCCGGCAGCGCCGGCGGCCCGGCCATGAACGGGCGGACGCTGGACGGGCGGACGCCGAACGGGCAGGCCCTGCGCCCGGACGCCGACGGCCTTCCGGCCGGCGCCGGCGTCGCCCGCCGGCTGTGGCGCGCCCGCTCGCTGCGCTTCCAGGTGCTGGCGGTGTTCCTCGCCATCAACGCGCTGGCCGCGATCGGCGCCGCGGCCCTCGTCATCGCCAATGCCCGGCGGGCGACCAATGTCGAGATGGCGGCCTCGCTCGCCATCGCCGCCCGCTTCGTCGAGAGCACGGTGCAGCGGATCAGCGCGCGGGAGGGGGCCAGCGCCTCGCTGGAGCAATTGCCCTTCCACATCGGCGGGCTGCGCCATGTCCGCATCCGCATCGAGACGGCGGGCGGGCGCAGCCTCGACGTCGCCCCCAATGCCGACAGCCGGGCGGAGGGCGACGACGAGGCCGCCGACCCCGCGCGGGATTCGGCGGCGGCGCAGGTGCCCGGCTGGTTCGTCCGCCTGGTCGACATCCCGCCCATGGTGCGGGAAATCCCGATCCATGAGGGCGTGACCTGGCTCGGCCGGGTCATCATCTCCGGGGAGAGCGCCGACGAGATCGCCGAGGTGTGGGAGGACATGTCCGACCTCGCCGTGCTGGCGGGCACGGTGAGCCTCGTCATCCTCGCCGCGCTCTATCTCGCGCTCGGCCGGCTGTTCGCGCCGCTGCGCGATCTCGCCGCCGGCTTCGGCGCGCTGGAGGCGGGCGACTACCGCCACCGGCTGCCGCCGCCGCGGGTGCGCGAGTTCGGCGCCCTCACCCGGCGGTTCAACGCGCTGGCGGTGACGCTGCAGGCCGCGCGGGACGACACCGCCCGGCTCAACCGCCGCCTCGTCACCGCCCAGGACGACGAGCGCCGCCGCGTCGCCGCCGATCTGCACGACGAGCTCGGCCCCTGCCTGTTCGGGGTGCGGGCCAATCTCGACTCGATCGCCCGCCTCGCCGCCGACGCCGGGGCCGGGCTGCGCGAGCGGCTGCGCGACCGGGCGGGCGACGCCAGCGCCATCGTCGACCGCATGCAGACCCTGAACCGCCGGCTGCTGCGCAGCCTGCGGCCGATGGCGCTCGGCCATGTCCCCCTCTGCGACCTCATCGCCGATCTGGTGGCGGATTTCGAGCGCAGCGCCCCCGAGCACCGCTTCACGCTGGAGGCCGGCGACCGCAGCCGCATCCACGAGGAGGGTGTCGGGCTCACCGCCTATCGCTGCGCCCAGGAGGCCATCACCAACGCGGTTCGCCACGCCGGGGCGAGCCATGTGAGGGTGCGGCTGGAGGAGTTCGCCGGCGCGGAGGGGCCCTGGCTGCGCCTCTCCGTGGAGGATGACGGCGTCGGCTTCCGGCCGGACAGCGCCGCCGGCTATGGGCTGATCGGCATCGAGGAGCGGGTGGCGGCGCTGGGCGGGCGCTGGCGCATCGCCGCCGGCACGCCGGGCACCCGCGTGGAATTCGAGATACCCGCCGAGGCCGGCGGCTTCGACACCGCAACCCGGGAGCCCACGACATGACCAGCGTGCTGGTGATCGACGACCACCCCATCGTGCTGCAGGGCTGCGCCCGGCTGCTGGAGGACGCCGGGGTCGAGCGGGTGCTGACCGCGAACAGCGTGCTGAGCGGCTACCGCCAGTTCCGCCGCGAGCGGCCGGACATGGTGATCGTCGACCTCGCCCTGCAGGGCAACGGCCTTTCCGGCCTGCTGCTGGTGCGGCGGCTGCGCAGCCAGAGCGCGCGCACCCCCATCCTCGTCTTCTCCATGCATGGCGACCCGGTGATCGCCAGCCGGGCGCTGGAGGCCGGCGCCAATGGCTATGTGCTGAAGGACACCTCCTCCGGCGGGCTGCTGGAGGCGTTCGAGCGGGTGCGGCGCGGCCAGCCCTATATGAGCCACGACATGGCGATGCAGGTCGCCCTGCTGGGCCGGACCGCCGGCAGCACAGCGCTCGCCGACGTCACCCCGCGCGAGCTGCAGACCCTTTCGCTGCTGGCGGAGGGCCGCTCCTACGGCCAGATCGCCGAGGAGCTGGGCATCAGCTACAAGACGGTGGCCAACACCTGCTCGCAGCTCAAGGCCAAGCTCGGCGCCACTAGCCTGCCGGAGCTGATCCGCCGCTCGATCCAGTACGTCACGTCCTCGCCGGCCAGCCTTTCCCGCGGCGGGCGGGGGTGAGGCCGCGGCGGCCGACGACGGGGCCGGCCGCCGCTCACCCCATGCAGGCGTCCACCGTCGCGCTGTAGCCCGGCGGGCGCGGCGCCACCTTCTGCGGCGGGCCGCGCTCCACCGCCCCATCGGCGCGGGCGCGCAGATAGACATAGATGGCGTCGAGGTAGCACATCACATTGGGATTGCGGCCGAAGGCCGGCATGACCAGCTCCTGGCTGGCGCTGACATTCTGCTTGCCATTGGTCACGGTGTCGACGAAGGCGGCGTGGTCCAGCACCTGCAGCGCGCCCACCAGCGAGGGCGCGAAGGTGGAGCCGAGCCCGTCCGGGCCGTGGCACTGCATGCAGTTGGCGGTGTACTGGGTGTAGCCGACGCCGGTGTACCAGTCGACCGTGCCGTCCGGCGCGATGCGGAAGGTCGGGTTGCCGGCGCGGTCGGTATAGGCCCCGTCGGTGTCGCCGACCGCGGCGGGATCGCCGGAGGGGTCGGCGGCCGCACCGGGCGGCGGCGCATCGGCCGCGGCATCGGCCAGCGCCCGCGGCGCCGCCGCGAGCAGAACCAGGGCGGCGAGCCCGATCATGTGGCGGCGCCATTCCTGCATCACCCATCCTCCCACGTCGCCCGGGCGTGGTCCGCCCGTGGCCGCTTTTCCGGCCGGCGCGACGGCCGGCTCCCGGCGCATTCTACTCCCGATCGGGCCGGCCGCCTCCCCCCGCGCCGCGACCGCCGCGGGCTTTTCCTCGCCGCCGGGCGCGCGCGGGCGCACGGGCGCACGGGGCGAGGGGTAGCACCACCGGGTAGCGCCGCCGGGTCACGCCACCGGGTCGCGGCGGCGAGGGGCGGTGGCGAGGGGCGGTGGCGCAGGGCGGTGGCGCGGGGCGGCGGCATGAGGCGAGGCGGGCGCGTGGTTTCGCGGGGCGAACATGCTTTAATGCGCCGCCCCTGGCCCATCACCCCCTCCCCGACATGCCCGATTCCACCCTCCTGACCTGGCTGCTGTTCGCCACCCATGCCGGCCTGCAGCTTCTCTTCATCGTCCGCGCGCTGCTGCGCCCGCACCGGGAGCCGGCCTCGCGGCTCGCCTGGGTGCTGGTCATCGCGCTGACGCCGGTGGTGGGCGTCATCTCCTATGTGCTGTTCGGCGAGGTCAATCTCGGCCGCGCCCGGGTGGAGCGGCTGCGCGCCGCCTTCGCCGCGCTGCCGCCGGCGGGCGAGGTGGCGGGCGCCGGGGCGGAGGCGGCGATTCCCGACCGGTTCGTGCCGCTGTTCCGGGTGGGGCAGTCGGTGAGCCACTACCTGCCGGTCGGCGGCAACCGGGCGAGCCTGCTGCCGGACTCCGCCGCCGCCATCGAGGCGATGGTCGCCGACATCGACGCCGCCCGCACCAGCGTGCACGTGCTGTTCTACATCTGGCTGGCGGACGGCAACGGGCTGAAGGTGGTGGAGGCGCTGAAGCGCGCCGCCGCCCGCGGCGTGACCTGCCGGGCGATGGCCGACGACCTCGGCTCGCGCGCGCTGATCCGCTCGCCGCACTGGCGCGACATGGCGGCGGCCGGGGTGCGGCTGGCGGCGGCGCTGCCGATCGGCAACCCGCTGCTGCGCCCCTTCAAGGGCCGCATCGACATGCGCAACCACCGCAAGATCGTGGTGATCGACAACGCCGTGACCTATTGCGGCAGCCAGAACTGCGCCGACGCCGCCTTCGCGGTGAAGGCGCGCTTCGCGCCCTGGGTCGACATCATGGCGCGGTTCGAGGGGCCGGTGGTGCGGCAGAACCAGCACCTCTTCGCCAGCAACTGGATGGCGCAGAGCCCGGAGAACCTCTCGCCCCTGTTCGCCGAGCCGCTGCCGCCGGCCGAGCCCGGCTTCGTCGCGCAGGTCATCGGCTCGGGCGCAGGCGTGCGCTATTCCGCCATGCCCGAGACCTTCGTCGCGCTGATGAACGCGGCGCGGCGCGAGCTGGTGATCACCACCCCCTATTACGTGCCGGACGAGCCGATCCAGGCCGCGCTCTGCGCCAGCGCCCGGCGCGGCGTCGCCACCACCATCGTGTTTCCACGCCGCAACGATTCCTGGATCGTGGCGGCCGCCAGCCGGAGCTATTACCGCGAGCTCATGGAGGCCGGGGTCGAGATCCGCGAATATGTCGGCGGCCTGCTGCACGCCAAGACGCTGACGCTCGACGGCACCACCGCGCTGATCGGCTCCGCCAACATGGACCGCCGCAGCTTCGAGCTGAACGCGGAGAACAACATCCTGCTGCACGACGAGGCCTTCACCCGCGTCCTGCGCGCCCGCCAGCAGGTCTTCCTCGACGCCGCGCTGCCGCTGGACGTCGCGGACGTGACGAAGCTGAGCCGCCGCCGCCAGCTCTGGAACAACACCATCGCCATGCTCGGCCCGGTGCTGTAGCCGGCGGCGGCGCGACGGCGGGCAGCCATGGCGCCGGCGGGGCCGGAACCGCCCGGGAACGGCGCGCGGCGGCCCGGGCTCCGGACCGACCGTTCCGCGCGCGGTTCAGCGCGGCGCGATCGGCGCCTTGCGGGTCCGGCCCCAGAGGACGAACAGGCACAGCGCGACATAGACCAGGTTGAACGGCAGCGGCGCCACCTCGCCGCGCAGGATGTGGAACGGAATCGCCAGCGCCTGGATGGCCAGAAGGCCGGCCGCCGCCCACACCGTCAGGCCCGGCAGGATGCGGGTCGCGGCGGGCAGGATGAGGCCGAGGACACCGAGCAGCTCCATCACGCCGATGAACCGCACCAGCGCCAGCGGCGCGCCGAGCGCCCAGACCGCCCCCATCGCCGCCATCTGCTGCGGCGAGAGCGCGAGGTGCATCCACACCCCCATGAGATAGAGCAGGCCGAGGGCGAGCTGGCCGATCCAGAGGGCGAGGTTCCAGCCGCGCGAGGCGGCGGAGGGTGTGGGGGCGATGAGGCTCATGGTGGTTCCTCGGAGGGCGGCGGCGCGGCGGCCGCGATGCTGGGATGGCCGGAGGTTAACGGGCACCTCACGCCCGATCATCGGCGGGACAGGCGATGCACCCTTTCCTCCGGGTTGATGATGGCCGGCTCGTGCGCCTCGATCTTGCCTCTCGCCGGAGGATGACGCAGGCTCTCCGGGGGCGGGAGCCGCGCCCGCCGATGCGCCCCGGGAGACGGATGGACACGTTGCTGAGCCTCAGGGTGTTCGCCGCCGTGGCCGAGGCGCGGAGCTTCGTCGCCGTGGCCGAGCGGCTCGGGCTTTCCGCCGCCATGACCAGCAAACATGTGCAGCACCTGGAAGCGCGGCTGGGCGCCCGGCTGCTGAACCGCAGCAGCCGCAAGGTCAGCCTCACCGAGGCCGGGGCGATCTATCTCGACCGGGTACGGCCGCTGCTGGAGGGGCTGGACGAGGCCGGGGCGCGAATCTCGCAGACCGCCCTCGCCCCGCACGGCAGCCTGAAGGTGAGCCTGCCGGTGTGGATGGCGAACCCGGCTTTCGCCCGCATGCTGGCGACCTATCGCCAGCGCTGCCCCGAGGTGACGCTGGACATCGACCTCAGCGGCGAGCACGTCAATCTCGTCGAGGACGGCTACGACCTCGCCCTGCGCGTCAGCCTCGCCCTGCAGGAGGGGCTTGTCGCCCGGCGGCTGGCGGAGATCGCCTTCTACATGGTCGCGGCGCCGGCGCTGCTGGACCGCATCGGCCGGCCCGCCAGCCTTCGCGACCTCAACGGCGCGCCCTTCCTCGCCTACACCCCGGTCACCACGACCGGGCGGCTGCGGCTCGGCAGCGGCCCCGGCGCCACCGAAATCCGCCTGCGACCGGTCCTGCGGAGCGCGAACGAAGCCCTGCTGCATCTCGCCGCCATCGAGGGCATGGGCCTGCTGATCATACCCCAGCCGGTGGTGCAGCGGGACCTCGACACCGGCGTGCTGGAGCGGCTGCTGCCGGACCAGCCGGCGATCACCGCGCCCCTCTCGGCCATCTACCCCGACCGCAGCTTTCTTCCGGCAAAGACCCGCAGCTTCCTCGATTTCCTCGCCGGCCCCGACGGATTCGGCGGCGGGTGCGTGGAAGACAGGCGCCCGGCGGACCGTAGTCCGGCCGGCCGACGGCCATGACCCGGGCGCTGCCGGTCAGGCCATGAGCCCCGGCCGGCACTCCCGGGCGCATGCCGGCGACGGGGAAGGCGGACGCTGCGCCGGCAAAGAGACTTCGCCGGCGCCGGGCTCAGAACCGCCAGCCGAGGTTGACGGTCGGGCCGTGCATCGTGGCGTTGTAGCGGAAACCGCCATTCTCGTAGTCTTCGTAGAGATAGCGGTAGCCGATCGCGGTGGAGATGGACGTGGTCCAGAGATAGCCCACGCCGACATAGCCGGTGCTGGACAGTTGAGAACCCACGCCGAAGCCGCCGATATCCGCCATCGCGTTGAGGTACCAGCGGTCGGTGATCGCCCACTGCAGCACGAAGCCGACGGTGGGATCGACCCACTGTTCCGAATCCGACCTCGACCAGGCGAAGTCGTGGCCCGACAAGGTCACGTCGAGATCGGTGGAGAGCTGGACGTAGCGCAGGCCGGCGGTGACGGCGAGATCGAGGTTGGCCACCCCGATCGGCAGCTTGTAGCCGACCGCACCGGTCGCGATGGTCTGGGTGAGCGTGGCGTCGGCGTTGAGTTCGCCGCGGCGTCCGAAGGTGTCGTCGTGCGAGAGCTGCGCCAGCACCAGGTCGGCGATGAACAGCCACTGGCTGTTCTGGGCGAGGAACGAGCCCATCACCGCGCCGTCGAGATTCTTCAGCACGTCGGAGATGCTGGCGTCGAGCGGCACCGTCGGCCGGTCGCGCACGCCGATATCGCCGTTCAGCCCGGTGAGCCAGCCATAGAGCGTCAGTTGGAACCGCCAGTCGGAGGCCGGCGCCGCGGCCGCGGCGGGGTCGGCCTTGACCGGGATCGCCGCCGGGTTCGACAGGTCGGCCGCGCCGGCAGGACCCGCCGCGACGAGCCCGGCCAGCGCGAGCGCGAGAGCCCCCGCTGCCGGTGAGAAGAAGCGCCGATGAGAAGTGCCGTCCATCATGCCGTCACCTCACCCCACCTTCGTCACGGCCGGAATGACCCATGAACCGTCGATGATCGAGGGGTCGTTCTCGTCCGGCCAGTAGAGGCGGAGCATGAGGTTGAAGCGGTCCTTCGGCGCCGGCAGCCAGTTGGCCTCCTTGTCCGCGCCCGGGCTCTCGTTCTGGATATAGATGACCAGCGAGCCGTCCGCCTCCAGCTTGGGATTGGTGCGGATGCTCATGGAATAGCGGTTGATCGGGTTGGCGACGAAGAACATGTTCGCGTCGTACATGGTCAGCGACCAGAAGCCCTTTACCGGCGGCAGCTGGCCGGGGGCGAAGCGAAGCTGATACCTGCTCGCGCCGCTGTAGGTCTTGCCGTCCTTGTTCTTCAGCGAGGTGGGATAGACCGCGTCCTGCGGGCGGTTGGCGCCGAGGCCGATGGCGGTGATCAGCGCGCGCTGGAGATAGTCGGTGCCGTAAACACCAGCCTTGGTGGTGTAGCCCCAGCCATTGACGTCCTTCACATCCCCGTCGCTGAACTTGAAGTGCAGCATGATGCGGTCGAAGGAGAGCTGCGGCAGCCGCTTGTCCCAGGTCTTGTCGAGCGCCTTGGCGTCGAAGCTCTGGCCCGGCACGAGACCGATGCCCTTGAAGCGCTCCAGTGCCGGCGCATCCTTGAGCGCGGGCGGGTTCGTCTTCATCAGCTCGGCGAGCAGGGTGAAGTAGTCCGCCGCCGAAAGCGCGTTCACCTGGTCGCGCACCGGGGTCTTCATGTCGATGGAGAGGTCGACCTTGCCGGCCGGCGGGATGTAGTCCTTGCCGAGCGCGCTGAGGGGGAACAGCCTGAACTGGTCCTGCAGGGCGTGGACCGCGGCATAGTCCTCCGGCGTGCCGGTGCAGTAGATGCGGCCGAGCATCCAGACCATGCTGGTCGGGGCTTTGAGCTGCACCATGCCGTCCGGCACCGTGCCGCTCCAGCCCGGGCCGGTGACGAGGAAGGTCTGCGCGCCGGTGCCGGTGGTGCGGGAGCCGGGCACCTGGAACACATTGGTCCAGCCGTCGAGGAAGGGCAGCAGGAAATAGCGGCCCTTCATGTCGGGGATGCTGACCACCCAGGGCTCGGCGCCGACATCGAAGAAGGCGGTGGTGTACAGCGTGTCGGCGTTCGGCGCGGTCACGTCGCGGAACGCCGCGTCGGGATAGGCGCGCGCCTTGATGAGGGTGCCCATCGGCGCGCGCATGGCCTGCGTCGCGGCGACATTGGTCATCACCCGCCGGGTATATTCCATCGTCACCAGGGGATAGCCGAACACATAGGCGTCGGAGGCGACGGCGAACTCCTCGGTTCCCTCGGCGAGATCGTAAAGCGGCCCGTCCCAGGCGAGGGCATCACGGGCCGTGGCGGCGGTGGCCAGTGCGGCACCCCCCATCAGCAGGGCACGGCGCGAGATCGTCATGGCAGGCTTCCTTACGGGCGTTTCCAAACAATGCAGGCACACAGCAAGGTTTTGCGCAGGCGGGAGGCGCGAAACCTCTGTGGAATTGTGTCGTTTTCCTAACGATCATCATGCGGACGCGAAGACACAACAGCGGCGTGCCGGCTGCGACGACGGTCGATCTAGGTGATCCCAAGCAGAACGATCTTGTAAGAATGACTTGCGGGACGGTAGAGGGATAACTTATGAAAAACTCTGTCGCTTGCCTTTAGAGGACAGGAGTTCGCAATTTTGAAGAATGTCCCCTCCCAGCGCGTGGGGCCGGTGGCCGAGCTGCCGGCGCTTCTCGGCGAACTGGGGGTGAGCCTCGAGGAGGCGTTCGCCGGCTCCGGCCTCACGCCAGAGGCGCTGCAGCCGGAGGCCCGCCTCCCCTTTCCCGCCCTCGCCGGGCTGATCGAGCACAGCGCGCGCCTGGCGCGCTGCCCGCATCTCGGCCTGCTTCTCGGCGCCCGCAACGATCACCGGGCGCTGGGGATCATCGGGGAGATGATGGCCTGCGCGCCCACCCTGGGCGAGGCGCTGCGCGACTATGTCGGGCTGCAGCTCGGCTATTCCCGCGGCGCGGTGGCCTATCTCCAGCGCAGCGGCGACGACGCCATCATCGGCTATGGCCTCTACGATGCCGGTGCCGGCCGCGACCGCCAGGTGTACGATCTCGTCGTCGCCATGGGCTGCAACCTCGTGCGGTCGCTGAGCGGGGGCAAGGCGCAGCCGGTCCGGGCGCTGCAATGCGTCGGCCCGCCGGACAATCCCGCGCTCTACCGCAGCCTGCTGAAGACCGCGATCAGCTTCGACCAGGAGCAGACCGGCCTCGTCGTCGCGGGCCGCGACATGGCCCTGCCGCTGCCGGGGGCGGACCCCACCCGGCGGCTGCAGCTCCGCGCCGCCATCCGGACAATGGTGCGCGGCGACCTCGAAGACATCGCGGCGCAGGTGCGCCACACCCTTCGGCCCCGGCTCATGCTGGACGAAGCCGACCGCGATTCGGTCGCGCGCGAGCTGGGGTTCCAGCCGCGCACGCTTGCCCGGCATCTCGCCCGGGTCGGCACCAGCTTCGAGGCGATCAAGGACGAGGTGCGCTTCACCGTCGCGCGCGAGCTTCTCGCCCTCACCCGCCTGCCGGTCGGGCGCATCGCGGAGGCGCTCTCCTATTCCGCCAACAGCTCCTTCGACCATGCCTTCCACCGCTGGACCGGCATGGCGCCGTCGCAATGGCGGGCCGAACAGCAGCAGGACGGGCCGGCCTCCTGACGGCGGCGCCCGGTCCCCGCGGCCTCAGCCCTCGGCCTCGAGCCGGGCCAGCGCCGCCCGAAGGCGCGGCACGGTCCAGTCGAGAAAGCAGCGGACCTTGGGCGGCAGCCCTTCGGCCGGCAGGTGGATGAGGCTGACCGGCAGCGGCTCCGGCGCGAAATCGGCCAGCAGCACCTGCAGCCGCCCGGCGCGCACCTCCTCCCTCACCTGATAGGACAGCACGCGGATGATGCCGAGATCGGCCAGCGCGGCCTGGACCGCCGCCTCGGTGGTGTTGACGGCGAGCTTCGGCCGCGGCTCCACCGCGAAGGCGGCGCTGTCGCGGCGGTAGCGCCATTCCGGGGCGACGGCGAAGCCCTGGAAGCTGATGCCGTCATGCCCGGCAAGGTCCTCGGGCTGGCGCGGCACGCCGTGGCGGGCGAGATAGCCGGGGCTGGCGCAGATCACCCGGCGCACCGCGCCCACCCGTATCGCGATCAGCGCGCTGTCGGCGAGATGGCCGATCCGCAGGGCGACGTCGACATGCTCCTCGGCGAGGCTCACCTGCCGGTCGGCGAGGGTGAGCCGCAGGTTGATCTCCGGCTGCTGCCGCAGGAAATCCAGCGCGACGGGCAGCAGGTGGCGCTGGCCGAAGGCCACCGGCGCGGTGACGTGCAGCGCGCCGCGCAGCGCGCCATAGTCGCCCGCGGCCTCCCGCTCCGCCGCCTCCAGCTCGCCGAGGATGCGCCGCGACGCGGCGACGAAGGCGCGGCCGGCGTCGGTGAGGGTCAGGCCGCGGCTGGTGCGGGTGACCAGCCGGGCGCCGAGATGCCGTTCGAGATCGGCGACCTTGCGGCTCACCGTGGCGAGAGGCGCCCGAAGCTGCCGCGCGCCGCCGGAAAGGCTGCCGGCCTCCACCACCGCCAGCAGCACCGACATCGCGTCGAACCGGTCCATGAAACCTCCCGAAATGCGGGAGGCGTTCTCCCGAAAGGGCAGAATACTCCCGAAAACAGGCATGTCCTAACGTCGCCTCCAGGTGGCGCGGGTCCGGGGGGACAGGCCGCCTCGATCCACGACCTGACGGAGGAAACCATGCCGCAGCTTTCCCGCCGCGCCTTTGCCGGCAGCCTGTCGCTCGGGCTTCTCGGCGCCGGGCTGGCGCCCCGCCTCGCCACCGCGCAGAGCCCGGCCTCTCCGGCCACGCCGGCGCCGGGCGCCGCGACCGCCGCCGGCATCGCCCGCGTGACGCCGCTGGCGCAGATCCGCATCGGCCGCTTCACCGTCACCGCGCTGACCGACGGCTATGCCGACATGCCCTACACCTTCTTTCCCGGCCGCAGCGCCGGGCAGGTGGAGCAGGCCGCGCAGACGCAGTACACCGCCCGGCCGAGCGGGGTGCGTTTCGTCTTCAACCAGTATCTGGTCGAGGACGGCACCCGCAAAATCCTGCTCGACACCGGCGCGGCCGGCTCCATCGGCCAGACCGGCGCCCTGCCGCGGGCGCTCGACGCCATCGGCATCAACCGCGACGCCATCGACGCGGTGATCGTGACGCACATGCATCAGGACCACATGGGCGGGCTGATCCTGGGCGGCCGGAACAACTATCCCAATGCCGAACTCTATATCGACCGCCGCGACGTGAAGCACTGGACCGACCCGGCCAAGCGCAACGCCGCCCCGGACTACCTGCAGACCAGCTTCCGCATGGCGGAGGAGGTGGTGCGGCTCTACCCGAAGCTGCAGGCGATCGACGGCGAGCGGCAAATCGCGCCCGGCATCACACTCGTCGATCTCACCGGCCATACGCCCGGCCATATCGGCGTGCGGATCGAGGATGGCGGCCAGAGCCTCATCATGGTGTCCGACATGCTGTTTCCCGTGGTGCACCCCGGTGCGACCGACGTGTTCTTCCTGTTCGAGCAGGACCGCGCGGCGGCGCAGGCGATGCGCGACCGCTTCTTCCCGCTCGCCGCCTCGGAAGGCGCGCTGATCGCCTCGACCCACATGCCCTTCCCCGGCCTCGGCCGCATCGTCGCCGACCGGGGACAACGGCGCTGGCAGGTGGCAGACTGGGCGCTGCAGGACTGAGGACGCCGGGTTCCGGCAGGCATCGCGCCGGCCCGGGTCTCGGCCCGGGCACCGGCATGCGCAACGGTGGACGCCATGAGCAGCCGATATCTCGACATCGCCACCACGCCTTCCGTCGCCGCGGCGCAGGAGCGCTATGGCAGCGCGGGCCGGTGGGGGCACTTCGCCGGGCCGCAGGACGGAGAGGAGCCGGCGGCCGCCGACCCGCTCGGCCCGGCCGAACGCGGCTTCATCGCCGGGCGCGACGGCTTCTACATCGCCAGCGTCTCTGAAACCGGCTGGCCCTATGTGCAGTATCGCGGCGGCCCGGCGGGGTTCCTGCGCGTCGTCGACGACACGACGCTGGGCTTCGCCGACTTCCGCGGCAACCGGCAGTACATCACCACCGGCAATGTCGGCGCCAATGACCGGGTGTCGCTGTTCCTGATGGACTATGCCCACCGCCAGCGCCTGAAGATCTTCGGCCGCCTGCGCCTCGTCGACGCCGCGGACGACCCGGCGCTCGCGGCGCGGCTGGCGGTGCCGGGCTATCCCGGCCGCGTCGAACGGCTCGC
This sequence comes from Ancylobacter lacus, assembly GCF_018390635.1. GTDB lineage: Bacteria > Pseudomonadota > Alphaproteobacteria > Rhizobiales > Xanthobacteraceae > Ancylobacter > Ancylobacter lacus. Next base: position 199,253 of record NZ_JAHBGE010000038.1, read on the forward strand.
CCTGATCGCGGTCGAGGCGTTCGACTGGAACTGCCCGCAGCACATCACCCCGCGCTTCAGCGAGGCCGAGCTGGAGACCGCGCTCGCCCCGGTGCGGGAGGAACTCGCGGCGCTGCGGCGTGAGAACGAGCGGCTGCGGCGGGAGGTCCACGCCCGCCCGATGCGCCGGGACGACGACGCCGGCACGCCCGGCTGACCAGGGCGGGATCGGGCGCTTGATCCCCGGCACCGTGCTGCCTTGCCGCTACCGGCGGGCGCTGCCGAACCCCCGCCTATGCCGAGCCCCGCCTATGCCGAGCCCCGCCTATGCCGAGCCCCGGCTATGCCGAACCCCCGCCTGCCCCTGGCCGGCGGCGAACGCTTCCCCGGCGCCGGCTCCCGCCTCAGGCTGGCCCGGCCCGCGAGGTGGGGGAGCTGTGTGAGCCCATCTGGCAACCGCCGGGGCTCTCCGTACTACCTCCGGCGCGCGGGTCCTCAGCCGCGGACCGGCGGACCTGCCGCCGGCGGAGCCGGCCCGGCGCGGCGGTAACCGCCCCGCCTAGAAGAACCCCTTCGCCGGCAGCCGCGTGCCGTTGGTCTCGAAGGCGCCGATGGCGGCGGCCTTGGTGACGCCGGGATTGTGGGTCGCCAGCGTGCGGGCGTTGCGCCAGTGGCGGTCGAGGTTGCGCGCCCGGCTGGCGGCGCTGGCGCCGGCGAGATCGAAGATGCGGCTGCCGCTGCGGATGGCGTGTTCGTCCACGACGAGCTTGGCATGTGCCGAGGCAAGGGCGGCGGCGTGGGCGAGATCGGGGTCGTCGCGCCCGCTGTCGCGGGCGGAGCCGACCGCATCCAGTGCCTCGGCCGCCGCCAGCACGGCGGCTTCGGCCGCGAAGGCATCGGCGGACATCTCGCCGAGCACCTGCAGCAGCAGCGGGTCGTCGGCCGGCCGCTCGGCATTGGCGTAGTAGAAGGTGCGGGTGCGGCCGAGCAGCAGGCGCCGGGCATCGTTCAGCGCGGCGCGGGCGATGCCGGCGACGATGGCGGTGACGTAGAGCTGCGCCAGCGTGTTGGAATAGGCGAGGCCGTAGCCCACCCCCTCGCCATCGAAGATGGCCTCCGGGGCCTCGACCCGGACCTGGCGGAAATGCCCGGTGCCCGAGGCGGTGAGGCGCTGGCCGACACCGTCCCAGTCGTCGACGATCTCGATCCCGGCACGACCCACCGGGATGATGACCGAGACGAGCCGCTCGTCCGGGGTCGCCGCCCGCACCAGCACATGGTCCGCATAGAGCGTGCCCGTGGTGTAGTACTTGGTGCCGTTGAGGCGGAAGCCGTCGCCGTCCGGGGTGAGGGTGGTCGAGGGCAGCACGCCGCCGGCGCTCTTCGAGCCAAGCTCGATGTTGCCGAGCCCGAAGAGGGCGCCCTCGCGCACCGCCTGCTGCCAGAGCAGGCCCTGCCCCGCGCGGGCCCGGCGGATATAGATCTCGTTGACCGAGAAGTGGTTGCGAAAGATGTGCGCCACATTGGAGTCGGCGGCGCCGAGCCGGATCACGATCTTCAGCAGCTGGCGGAAGCTGAGCCCGGCATCGCCGCTCCCCGGCAGGCGCAGCGCGCCATAGCCCGCCTCGCGCAGCAGGGCGACCTCGGCGAAGGGCAGGATGCGGTCGCGCTCCCGCTCGGCGGCGCCCTGCTCGATCCGGTCGAACAGCGGCTGGAGCCGCGCGAGCGCGGCCTCGCCATCGGCGGGGGGCTGGAGGGCGAGAGGTTCGAGGGGCCGGTTCATCGCTGCCTCACACCGCTGCGACATAGTCGGTTACGGTCACCTTCTCCGGCAGCACCTTGCGCGCGCTGAGCCAGTCGGCGGCGGTCTGGAACTTGGCCAGGAAAGCCTGGTCGGTGACGGCGTAGGGGGTGTAGCGGCGCTTCAGCGAGATGAAGTGGTCGCGCACCGCCTCCGGGTATTTCAGTCCGTCGAAGGCGATGGTCTCGGCCTCGACATTGTTGGCGCTCGCCCATTCCGCCTCGGCGACGATGGCGGCGTTGAAGGCGCGCACGAGGTCGGGGTTCTCCTCGACGAATTTGCGGCGGGTGAGATAGCTGTTGAAGTCGATCTGGAACGGCAGGTCGCGCCCCTCGAGATAGACGTCCTGGGCGTCGTACTCGACGCGGGCGATGTCGACGCCGGGGCTCCACATCGACCACGCGTCGACCTTGCCGGCGGCCAGCGCCGGGGCCGCGTCCGGCGGGTTGAGATAGACGAAATTGACCTTCGAGCGGTCGATATTGTGCTGCTCCAGCGCCGCGACGACGAGGAATTCGCCGAGCCCGGAGCGGTTCACCGCCACCGAGCGGCCGACGAGGTCCTCCACCCGGGCGATACCGGAGCTCTTCTTGGCAATGATCGCGGTGGTGCGCGGCTCGTAGATGAAGAACTGGGTGAAGACCAGCGGCGAGCCGGCGAGCAGGGCCGCCAGCGCCGGGGTGGTGCTGCCGCCGAAGGCGTAGTCGGCGGTGCCGCCGGTCACCGCCTGCAGGGTCGGGGCGTGGTTGGGGAAGGGGCCGACCCATTCCACCTTGATGCCCTGGTCGGCCAGCCGCTTCTCCAGCGCCCCGCGCTGCTTGGCGAGGTAGCTGAGGCCGAAATAGCCCCAGGTGAGGCGCAGCGTGTCGGTGGTGCGCCCGGTCGCGGGGAAGGCGGGGCCGATGCCGGCGAGCCCGGCCGCCGCGGCGCCGCCGAGCGAGGCGGCCAGGAACGCGCGCCGCGACGGCACCAGGATGGAACTCGACATGATGGAACGTTCCTTTGCGGTCAATGTGAGGAGGGAAGGCCGCCGTCGAGGGCGACACCGAGCTCGCGCAGCAGCTCGGCCCGCGCCGTCGCGGCCGCGTTGTGGGAGGAAAGCCGGTGCTCGGCGGCGATGACGCCGCGGCGCATGACGAGGACGCGGTCGCCGAGCCGGAGCGCCTCGTCGATATCGTGGGTGACCAGCAGCACGCCCGGCTGGTGGCGGGCGACGAGGTCCTTGACGAGGCCGTGCATGCGCAGGCGGGTCAGGGCGTCGAGCGCCGCGAAGGGCTCGTCGAGCAGCAGCAGCTTCGGCTCCTGCACCAGCGCCCGGGCCAGGGCCACGCGCTGGGCCTGCCCGCCGGAGAGGTTGCGCGGCCAGTCGTCCAGCCGGTCGCCGAGGCCCACCTCCGCCAGCGCGGCGGCGGCGCGGGCGCGGGCATCGGCGGCGCGCAGGCCGAGCGTCACGTTGCGCCACAGCGTTTCCCAGGGCAGCAGCCGATGCTCCTGAAACACCACGGCGGGCCGGCCCGGCACCTCGACCGTGCCGCCCTGGATCGGGTCCAGCCCCGCCAGCGCCCGCAGCAGGGTGGTCTTGCCGCAGCCGCTCTCGCCCAGCAGCACGACGAACTCGCCCTGCCCGATCACGAGGTCGAGCCGGTCGATGACGGTGCGCTCGCCATAGGCGCGGCGCAGGCCGGAGACGACGACGGCGTTGGTGCGGAAGGCGGAAGCGGGCGGCTGCACGGTCATCGCCCGGCTCCGTAATTGGGGTGCCAGGTCAGCAGGCGGCGCTCCAGCAGCCGGGCGAGGCTGTCGGCGCCGACGCCGATCAGCGCATAGATGACGACCGTCAGCACGATGACGTCGGTGCGCAGGAATTCCCGCGCGTCGAGGGCGAGGAAGCCGAGCCCGGCCTGGGCGCCGATGGTCTCGGCGACGACGAGCGCGAGCCACGCCGTCGCCAGCGAGAACCGCACCCCGGTGAGGATGGAGGGCAGCGCGCCGGGCAGGATGATGCGGGTGATCAGCTCGCGGTTGTCCAGCCCCTGCACCCGGCCGAGCTCGATCAGCTTGGGGTCGACCTGCCGGATGCCGAGCGTGGTGTTGACGTAGATCGGAAAGGCGACGCCGAGCGCCACGAGAAAGATCTTCTGCCCCTCGCCGACGCCGAGCCAGACGATGACCAGCGGCAGCACCGCGAGGAACGGGATCGCCCGCACCATCTGCACGCTGCGGTCGATGAGGGCTTCCGCCAGCCGGGAGAAGCCGACCAGCGTGCCGAGCGCGAAGCCGATGCCGCCGCCGATCGCAAAGCCCACCGCCGCCCGCAGCAGGCTGACCGAGAGATCGTGCAGCAGCGTGCCCGAGACGGTGAGCTTGTAGGCGGTGAGCGCGACCTTGCTGGGGGCCGGCAGCAGCTGCGGCTCGATCCAGCCATAGCGCGCCAGCGCCTCCCACACGATCAGCAGCAGCACCGGCACCAGCCAGGACAGCGCCACGAGGCTGCCCGCGCCCAGCCGGACGCCGGGCGATGCCGCGGATGAAGGGATCCGCCCGCCGGCGACGTCGAACTGCGTGGTCACACTCATGCCGTGCTCTCTCGTGTCGGGGGTCGGGATCAGGCGCCGGACAGGGCGGGAGACGGCGCAACGGCGCCGGCGGCCTGCACGCGGGGCACGACCTCTGCCGCGAAGCGCCGCAGTTCCGGCCGCAGCGGCTGGAACTGCAGCATGAACAGCTCGATTCCCGCGCGATGGAAGGCGAGGATGCGTTCGCTCACCTGATCGTAGGAGCCGACCAGCCCGGCGGCGGTGCCGCCATTGGTGCCCACCCGCACCGACTTCGCCATGGTCTGGAACATCACGGTGCGGGGATCGGCATGCTTGCGCTGCAGGGTGTGGACGTCGGCATCCTGCGCGGCGAGGGCGAGCAGGCGCTCATAGGCCTCGTGCGCCTCGGCTTCGGTCTTGCGGGCGATGACGAAGGCGGACAGGCCGAAGCGCAGCGGCGCGCCCGCCCGGGGCCGCCGCCGCAGATCGGCGATCAGCGCCGCGACATCCGCCAGCGGCTGGCCGTTGATGAACCAGACGTCGCCATGGTCCGCCGCCAGCGCCCGCGCCGGCTCGGACTCCCCGCCGATATAGACCGACGGCCGCGCCCGGTGCAGGTCGCGCGGCGTCAGCCGGTAGTCGGTGATGGAGAAATGCGGGCCGCGATGGGTCACCGTTTCGCCGGAGACGAGGCGGGAGACGACCGAGATCCACTCCCGCCCATACTCATAGCGCTGGTCATGCTCGCCGAAGGCGATGCCCGCCTTTTCGAATTCGGCACTGTTCCAGGCGTTGATGAGGTTGATGCCGAACCGCCCGCCGCTGATGTTCTCGATCTGCAGCGCCATCTTGGCGAGGAAGACCGGGTGGAAGATGAAGGGCTTCACCGCGGCGATGATCTCGATCCGGCTGGTGAGCGCGGCCAGCGCCGCGGCGGCGGTCCAGGTCTCGAGCTGGTCGTGGTCGGGCAGATGCGGGTTGACGGTGTGCTGGGCGATGAGCGTCGAATGGAAGCCGAGCTGCTCGGCTTCCAGCACGACCGCCCGGTTGTGGTCCCACGAGGCATCGAACGGCTCCTGCGGATCGCGGAGCGCCGCACGCGGCCCGTGCACCGGCGCCCAGACGCCAAACCGGATAGCTGGAGACGTCATGATCGCCTGCCTGACTGCTGAATCTAATAATCTACAGACTATATAAATTTTATCGGCTCGACCTGTCAAATCGCGGACGCCGAAGCCCTCCGGCCGCACCCCTTATCCACCGACAGGGTCGAAGCTGCGCGCCGGGCGGGACCGGCGCCGAGCGCGCCTGAAACGATGGCGCACGCGGCGGCCCACGGGGCGGCCAAAGCCCGCCGGCGCGCCCGGAGGCGCGGAGGGCTTAAGTCTAGAAAGTCTGTAGACAATGAATCCTTGTCATGCCACCACTGTACCGCCGGAGGGTTGGTGGGGATGTCGAGCGTGCGGGGACAGGTTGCAGACAGCCAAGCCGACGCGGGCGCGGCCACACCGGCCCGCGAGGCCGGGCCAGCCCACCCGGCGGAGGCAGCGCCCCACTGGAACCTGGATTCCGTTGTTGCGGGGCTGAAGCTGTCGCGGGATGTGAGCCATAACATCCGCCATCGGG
>NZ_JAHBGE010000004.1 GCF_018390635.1 Ancylobacter lacus
GGGCCTATCCCACCAAGCCCACCCTCAGTAACGTGGCCTGAGGACGACGCTTACAGCACATCCGGGTCGGAGACAAGAGGAGACGGACATGATTCGCCAAGCCATCTTTGCCAGTGCGATGCTTCTAGCCATTCCCGCCGCGGCCAGCGCGCAGGATGGCGCGGGTGTTGCGGCCGGTGCCACGACCGGCGCGGTGGGTGGCGCGCTGGTGGGCGGGCCGGTCGGGGCGGTGGTCGGCGGTGTTGCCGGCGCTGTGGTCGGCGGCATCTCCGATGACCAGCGCTCCCGGTTCCACACCTATGTGGTGGAGGAGGAGCGCGTGCCATCCTATCGCTACGACCGGGAGGTCGTCGTCGGTACCGAACTGCCCGCGAGCGGTGTGCGCTATTACGAGGTTCCCTCGCAGTATGGCGACACACGCTATCGCTACACCGTGGTGAACGAGCGCACCGTGCTGGTCGATCCCCAGACCCATCGCGTGGTGCAGGTCATCGAGTAAAGCCCGCAGCTACGGATCGGCTGGGGTCGCCCCAGCCCACCGCAGCATCATCACGATGTCGCTTGTCTCAGCCGGTCCTGGGGGCCGGCTGAGGGTCATCGACGTTGGAGCCCTTGCGCGCCGAGCCGCGTTTCCGGACATTACCGGCCGATCCCCCTTGCCGCCCGCCGGCGTTCCACCCGCCAGAGCGGCCGTGGCATCGAGAATTACGCTTGCGAGGTCCGGCTCGTCCACCAGGAGTGCGGCATCGTCAGGGGAAAGCCAGCGCTGGACGCGCTCATGCCGCTCGGGCCAGTCGGCAAGCTGGCGCCGGACCAGCAGCGGATAGACCGCGACCTTTACAAGCCCAAATACGCTGTCGAGCCGTTTCCAGTATACGAACTCGCCGCATTTCTTGCGCCCGATCGTGCCGATGACGCCCGCTTCCTGGCGGGCTTCGACCTGGGCGGCCTTCCAGTCCTTCAGCCCCTTCATCGGCCATCCCTTGGGGATGACGGCCCGACGCGTCTCGCGCGAACTGACGATCAGGACCTCGATGTTGCCGCTCTCGTCACGGCGATAGGGCAGGGCGGCGATCTGCCGAAGCGGGCGACCATTCGAGAGCTTCCGCAGTTTCGTCTTCGCCGACACCATCTTCGCTTTCTCCCTGCCCGATCCGCGGCAAGGTGCTCGACGTAGATAGTTAGCGCAGAATTGAGGGGAGACAAGCCAGATGGCGAGGCGAGATGACGTTTGAACTCACATTACTCGGCTTCACACTGGTTTTGACGCTTTTTCAGATCATGGTGCCGGCTATTCTTCGGAACCGGGAAACCGGCATCGCCTACAATGCCGGCCCGCGCGACGAACCCGCTCCCCCGCCGGGTAAACTCACGGGCCGGCTGGAGAGGGCGAAGACGAACCTACTCGAAACGTTGCCCGTCTTCATGGGCGCCGTGCTCATTGCCCACGTCGCCGGGCGGGAGGGTGCGCTGACCATGGCGGGGACGGCGCTCTACTTGCTGGCGCGCCTCATCTATGTGCCGCTTTACGCGCTGGGCGTGCCCTATCTGCGCTCCTGCGCCTTTCTTGCCGCCATGGCCGGCATCGGGCTCATCCTGCTTGCGGTGCTCGTGCCGGTGTAGGCGTTGACGAACCGGTCCGCGGGACACGATCGTTGTCGCGTCCGAAAGGCAGTGCCGCAGATCGCGCGGGGCCGCGCGATCCCGAATGGCTTGCCCTCAAAATCCACCGCGCCCTGGCGCCGCCGCGCCCATTCCCGGCTCGTGCGCTGAGCCGCGGCCGTCTGCCGGGTCAGTGCGTCACGCCGGCCATGGCCAGCACGGCGCGGGCGACATCCTTGGTCACCCGGCGCTTGTACTTGCGGTGCACAAGCTGGCCATTGTGGTAAATGTCCTGCTCGACATAGAGCACGTCGCCATCCCACCGGAGGATGTTGTCGGATTCCACTGTTTCGATAACGCCCATTTCGGCGATGAGGAGCCCTTCGGGCGCTTTTTTGGTCATTGCTTTCCTCCCACGCGCCGGTGAACGCGACGCAGCGCCGATCATAGCGCCGGCGCCGCGTGCGACAACTCTACTTCGCGGAGGTTCTGGTGCGAGCGTCCGTCGCCTCGTCGGGGGGTAGTGCGGTCGGGCCCTCGTTGTCCGCCGTGCCGGTCTCAGGCTCGATCTCGCCGCGGCGTTGCAGCCACAGCGCCAGCATCCAGCAGATCAGCGCCCAGGCGCTGCCGACGCACCAGCCGGCGAGGACATCGGTGGGCCAATGCACACCGAGATAGACCCGGCTAGACCCCACCAGCAGCGTGAGGAACAGCGCGATGCCGACGATATAGGCCCGCAGCCGCCGCGAGCGCTGGGTGCGGGCCAGCAGCGCGCCGAGGGTGAGAAAGGTCACCGCCGTGAGCATGGCGTGGCCGCTCGGGAAGCTCAGCGTGTGCACGTCGACCAGATGCGCCACGAGATCGGGGCGGGGGCGGTCGAAACCGGACTTGAGCGCGAGGCTCAGCGCCGTGCCGCCGGCGATGGACAGGGTGACGAGCAGCGCCGCCCCCCGCTTGCCGGCCATCAGCAGGAAACCGATCGCGATCAGCGTCACCAGCATCAGCACGGAGGTGCTGCCGAGCGCGGTGATGTCCCGCATGGCGATCTCGAGCCAGGCCGGTCCGATCGGGTCGGCGTGGTCGGCGGGGTTTCGAAACGCGAGCAGCAGGGCCTCGTCGAAGCCGTGTGTCTCTCCCTCGAGCACTTCGTCGGCAATGGCGGCAAAGCCGACCAGCGCCGCCGCCGCGGCGAAGAGGACAAGCAGCGTGCCCATCTCTCCGGGGAAAGACATGCCCAGAAAGGACCGGCGGGTTCGCTTCGGCGCCACGGTATCTCCTCGCTCGCTGGGGCCGTCGCGGCCGCTTCCGCAGGTATATCTGGCGCCTCGGGTGGCTTTTGCCAGTCGGCCGGAACCAAACAACACGCGGCCGGTTGAGACGCCATCAGCAATGGAGGCGATCATGCTCAAGGGTGGACTTCTGTGGCTCATCGGCATCCCGCTGCCGATCATCATCGGCCTGTGGCTGTTCGGCTATCTCTCCTGAGGCAGGGAGGCGTCGATGCCAGCCAAATCCAAGGCCCAGCAGAAAGCGGCCGGGGCCGCACTGGTGGCCAAGCGTGGCGAGCAGAAAGCGTCCGAGCTGAAAGGCGCCTCCCGCTCGATGTACGAATCCATGAGCGCCCGGCAACTTGACGAACTCGCCTCGACCAAGCGGAAGGGCAAGCCGGAGCACGCCGACGACGACAGCCAGTGATCGCCGCCCGCTCACGGGTTATCAGTGCGGCCAAAAGGGCGCATGATCCGCACCGATGAAGCGCGGTGTTCGCGACGGTGCGGCCCCGCGTGAGGAGGGTGGACTTTCCGTGCGGGCAGCGGGTGTAGGGTCATGAACGCCATGGCAGGGCACGATCCGCTGCTTGTCGTGCTGTCGGCCGTCATTGCCGTTGCCGCCAGCTATACCGCGCTCGACCTCGCCGGCCGCATCCGCGATTCCCGCGGATATACCCGGCTCATCTGGCTCGGCTCGGCCGCCGCCGTCATGGGCGGCGGCATCTGGGCGATGCATTTCGTGGCAATGCTTGCCTTCCGCTATGTGGGCACGGTCACCTACGACCCCGGCCTCACCTTGCTCTCCTTTCTCGTCGCGGTGCTGGCCACCTCGGTCGGTTTCCTCCTTGCGGGCCGAAGCGCGGGGCGCCTGCCAGACATCGCCGTGGGCGGCCTGTTCATGGGCATCGGCATTGCCGGAATGCATTATCTCGGCATCATGGCCATGCAGCTCGATGCGATGGTGCAGCACGATCCCGCGCATGTCGCCGCGGCGTTGCTGATTGCGATCGGCGCCTCGACAGGCGGGCTGTGGCTGGCGATCCATTCCGCCCGGCTGAGGCACCGCATGTTGGCAGCCGGCGCGCTCGGTTTGGGCGTGGCCGGGATGCACTACACGGCGATGCACGGCACCGCCTTCGTGATGCCCGACATGTCCGGCGCCGTCGCCGGCAAGGTGTCTCCCGGTCTCGACCACCTCATGCTCGGCATGGCGATGACCGCGGCGACGCTGGTCATCCTCGGGGCCGCGACGCTGGCCTCCCTCTACGACCGGCGATTTGCCGTGCTGGCGGAGCGCGAGGCCGATGCGCTGCGCCGCAGCGAGGAGCACGCCCGGCTGCTCTACCAGCGCACGCCGCTGCCGCTGCACACCCTCAATGCCCGCGGCCGGATCGAGCAGGTGAGCGACCATTGGCTCGGGTTGCTGGGGTATGAACGCGTGGAGGTGCTGGGCCACGAACTCACCGATTTCATGACGCCGGATTCCGCCCGGCGCCGCAATGAGGAGCACTGGCCGCGGCTTCAGCAGCAGGGCGAGCTCAGCGAGGCGGAATATCGTCTCGTCGCCAAGGATGGGCGGGTGCTGGACTGCGTGCTTTCCGCCATCGCGCTGCGCGACGCCGAGGGCAATATCCTCACCACGCTCTGCGGGCTGGTCGACATCACGGCGCGCCGCCGGGCCGAGGCGGCATTGCGACAGGCCCAGAAACTCGAGGCCGTGGGTCAGCTCACCGGCGGAATCGCGCATGATTTCAATAATCTGCTGGCAGTGATCCTCGGCAATCTGGAGCTGGCCCGCAAGCGCGCGCCCGACGACCCCCGGCTGCTGCGGCTGATCGACAACACCATTCAGGGTGCCCAGCGCGGGGCCGCCCTGACCCAGCGCATGCTGGCCTTCGCCCGCCGTCAGGACCTCAAGCCGGAGCCGGTCGACGTGCCCGATCTGGTGCTGGGCATGGCGGACCTGCTGCGCCGCTCCATCGGCCCCAGCGTGCGTATCGAGACCCGTTTTCCTCTCGGCCTGCCGCTGGCCCGGGTCGACGCCAACCAGCTGGAACTCGCCTTGCTGAATCTGGCGGTGAATGCCCGGGACGCGATGCCTGGGGGCGGAACCATCGTCATCGCGGCGCGCGAGGAGGAGATCGTAGCCGAAACCGCGGATGCCGACGGTGGCGCCCTGCCGCCCGGTCGGTATTTCTGCCTGTCTGTCAGCGATTCCGGCGCGGGGATGGATGAGGAGACGCTGGCTCGGGCCACCGAGCCCTTCTTCACCACCAAAGGCGTCGGCAAGGGCACCGGGCTCGGCCTTGCCATGGTCCACGGGCTCGCGGCGCAGTCCGGCGGACGCCTGCTGCTGAAGAGCCGGCTCGGGGAGGGTACCACCGCGGAAATCCTGCTGCCGCTGGCGGTCATGGTGCCGGCGGAAGGCGTGCCGGATCCGCAGGCGCCTGCCGAGACCGGCGGTGGCGCCGGTCTGGCCGTGCTGGTCGTCGACGACGACCCGCTGGTGCTGAGCGCCACGGCCGCCATGCTGGAGGACCTCGGCTTCCTCGTGACCGAGGCCATATCCGGCACGGCCGCGCTGGAACTGCTGGATTCGGGCATTCCGATAGACGTGGTGCTGACGGATCAGGCCATGCCCGGCATGTCCGGCCTCCAGCTCATCGCCGCCATCCGCGCACGGCGGCCGCAGATGCCGGTGATCCTGGGCACCGGCTATGCCGAGCTGCCCGAAGGGGCGGATCCCGACATCGTGCGCATCGGAAAACCTTTTGGTCGCGAGGCCTTGGAGCATGCGCTCGTTACGGCGGCGGGCCGCCGGCGGGACAATGTGGTGGTGCTGCCGCACAAGCTGCGGCGCGGGGAGTAAGGCAGCACCAGCGCCGCCATGCCGCAGTCGGCGGGCACGATGAAGCCCGGAAACTCGATGGCACGACGGTGACAGCGAGCCGTCGAAGCACTATATCACATCTGTCCAGGGGAGCCTCGTCAGGAGGCTGAGAGGCTATCGGCGCGGAAATTCCGCGGCATGGCGACCCTTTGAACCTGATCCAGCTTGGACTGGCGGAGGGAGGAGCGGATGACGTCTCCAGAACAGGCCCATGACAGTGCGACGACCGCGCCCGGCGCGGCGAACGCCCCGCGTGTGACCGTCGTCGGGGCGGGGGTTGCCGGGCTCACCTGCGCCCACGCCTTCGCGCTGCGCGGCGCCCGGGTCACGATTGTCGAGCGAAATCAAGGCACCGGGCAGGGCTGCTCGTGGTTTGCCGGGGGCATGCTGGCGCCGTGGTGCGAGCGCGAGAGCGCGGAGCCGCTGGTGGCCGAACTCGGTTTCGAATCGCTGGAATACTGGCGCCGCGAGGTGCCGGACGTGCCGAGAGAGGGCAGTCTCGTGCTCGCTCCGCCGCGCGACCTGCCGGATCTGCGCCGTTTCGCGCGCCGGACCGAGGCGTTCGAGTGGCTCGACGGGCCGGCGCTGGCGGCGCTGGAGCCGGACCTTGCGGGCCGCTTCGACCAGGGGCTGTTCTTCCCCACCGAAGCGCATCTGGAGCCGCGCAAGGCGCTCGCCGCGCTCACCGGAAAGCTGGTGGCGGAGCACGGCGTCGAGATCAGATTCGGGTGCAGTGTGGTGGACGATGAGTCCGATCCGGCGACCGATGGGGCCGACATCGTGGTCGACTGCCGCGGCCTTTCCGCCCGCGACCGCCTCGCCGACCTACGGGGGGTGAAGGGGGAGATGCTGGTGCTCTTCACCCGCGAGATCGCGCTGAAGCGCCCGGTGCGGATGCTGCATCCCCGCATCCCGGTCTACGTCGTGCCGCGCGGCGACGGGCACTTCATGATCGGGGCGACCTCGATCGAGAACGACCAGCGCGGCCGCGTCACCGGGCGCTCCATGCTGGAGCTGCTGTCGGCGGTGTACCAGCTCCACCCCGCCTTCGGCGAGGCGGAGATCGTCGAGATCGGCGCCGACGTGCGGCCGGCCTTTCCCGACAACCTGCCGCGCATCCGCAAGCGGGGCCGCACGATCTTCGTGAACGGCTTCTACCGCCACGGCTTCCTCGCCGCGCCGGCGCTCGCCCGGCGGGCGGCGGAGGTGGCGTTGGACGGCGCCTATTTCCCGGAGGTCATGGATGAAGATCGTCGTGAATGGTGAGGCCTCGGAGACCGCGGCGCCCACCCTCGCCGCGCTGCTGGCGGAGCTGGGCTTCGCCGAGGCGATCGTCGCCACCGCGCTGAACGGGTCGATGGTGCGGGCGGCGAAGCGCGAGGCCACGCCGATCGCCGATGGCGACCGGATCGAGATCCTCGCACCCATGCAGGGGGGATGAGATGGACGCGATGAATGTGAAGCCGGGCCTCGCCCCGGACGTGCTGGAGGTCTATGGCGCGCAGATCTCCTCCCGGCTGCTGCTCGGCACCGCGCAGTATCCCTCGCCGGCGATCCTGGCGGAGGCGATCCGCCTCAGCGGGGCGGAGATCGTCACCGTGTCGCTGCGGCGCGAATCCGGCGCCAGCCTCGCCGGCCAGAGCTTCTGGAAGATGATCCAGGACCTCGGCGTGCGGGTGCTGCCCAACACCGCCGGCTGCAAGACGGTGAAGGAAGCCGTCACCACGGCGGAGATGGCGCGGGAGCTGTTCGGCACCCCCTGGGTCAAGCTGGAGGTGATCGGCGAGGACGACACCCTGCAGCCCGACGTGTTCGGGCTGGTGGAGGCGGCGCGCCTCCTCTGCCGCGACGGCTTCGAGGTGTTTCCCTACACCACGGAAGACCTCGTGGTGGCGGAGAAGCTCTTGTCCGCCGGCTGCGAGGTGCTGATGCCGTGGGGGGCGCCGATCGGCTCCGGCCGCGGGCTGAACAACCCGTATGGCCTGCGCTCGCTGCGGGCGCATTTCCCCCGCGTGCCGCTGGTGGTGGATGCCGGCATCGGCCTGCCCTCCCACGCCGCCGCGGCGATGGAGATGGGCTATGACGCGGTGCTGCTGAACACCGCCGTCGCCAAGGCGGGTGACCCCGCCCGCATGGCGCGGGCCTTCGCCCGGGCGCTGGAGGCGGGCCGCGAGGCCTTCCTCGCCGACCCGATGGAGACCCGCGACATGGCGGCCCCTTCCACCCCGGTGATGGGCCGGGCGGTTCTGGACTGACCGCCGGGACGGCCCCCGCCGTTCCCTCACCCGTTGTTCTTCCGTCGCGTCGCCACCGCGCCCGCAGCCCCCACGATACCCGCCCGCGTCCCGCGCGTCCGGCTTTGGCGCGTGCCCTCCGTCCACCCGCCGCCACGCCCGCCTGAAAGTTCCGACCCCCATGGCCCTCGATCCATTCTACCTCATCGTCGACCGCGCCGCCTGGCTGCCCCGCCTGCTGCCGCAGGGGGTGAAGCTGGTGCAGCTTCGCGCCAAGGACATGGCGGAGCCGGCGCTGCGCCGCGAGATCGCCGAGGCCCGCGCCCATTGCCAGCGCTACGGCGCGCAGCTCGTGGTGAACGATCACTGGCAGCTCGCCATCGAGGAGGGCTGCGATTTCGTCCATCTCGGGCAGGAGGACCTCGCGGTGGCGGACCTGCCGGCGATCCGCCGTGCCGGGCTGCGCCTTGGCCTCTCCACCCATGACGAGGCGGAGCTGGAGACCGCGCTGGCCTGCGCGCCGGATTATGTCGCGCTCGGCCCGGTCTACCCCACCATCCTCAAGGCGATGCGCTGGGCGCCGCAGGGGCTGGAGCGCATCACCGCCTGGAAGGCGCGGGTGGGCGAGGTGCCGCTGGTCGCCATTGGCGGGCTCACCGTGGAGCGCGCGGCGGGCTGCTTCGCGGCCGGTGCCGACACGGTGTGTGTCGTCACCGACGTGCTGCTGAACGCCACTCCCGAGCAGCGCGCGCGGGAATGGGTGATCGCGACCCGCCGCGCCGTCTGAGCCGGCGGCGCGCCCCGCGCAGGCGGTGCCATCCCTCTACCGCCTTCCTTTTCAAGCGATTTTCCCCTCGGCGCCGGGGGCGACCCTCCCGGCGGCCGGTTGATCTGTGACACCCCGCCGTCGCCCCGGCCGCTCCGGCTCCGGCTCCGGCTTCGGCGCCCGGCCCGCGGCGCGGGCGTAGCCAGGAGGCCCGCCCTCCAGGGCGACCGCAGCAAGGAGGCCGACCCGGACATGGTACCGGACCCCATGACCCACTCGAACCGGGACAGGAAGCAGCATGGCGAGGGCCGCGGCCTCGATGGCCGCGCGGTGATGGGCGAGCCGCTCGACGACAGCGTCGCCAACCGCCTTCCCGACGAACAGGCCCACCTGCGGCTCCCGGCTGCCGGCCGGGCCGCCTCCCGGCCGTCGCCCGGCCCTCAGCCCGGCGGGGCGAAGGCGGCCTCCATCTCCCGGCGCAGCCGCACGATGTCGCTGTCGGGGCAGCGGACATCGGCCCAGCCGATGACCTCTCCCGCCGCGATGTCGCGGGTGAGGGGCACGCCGTGGGCGAGGCCGATCGGCA
Source organism: Ancylobacter lacus (assembly GCF_018390635.1). GTDB lineage: Bacteria > Pseudomonadota > Alphaproteobacteria > Rhizobiales > Xanthobacteraceae > Ancylobacter > Ancylobacter lacus. The sequence continues at coordinate 9,350 of NZ_JAHBGE010000004.1, forward strand.
GGCCGCCCCGCGCCAGCGAGGCCGCCGCCGGCAGCGTCTTGCCCCACACGGTGAAGCCGCCTTCCCCGTCCAGCGTCTCCCCGGCCTTCAGTGGCCGCTTGGCCACCGCCACCACATCGGCGTTGAAGGCCTCCGCCACCCCGGTCGGCTCGCCGCGCAGCGCGGCGCTGGCGACGCTGATGCCGAGTTCCAGCCCGATGAGGTGATAGGGCCGGTACAGCGCGGTGTAGCGGCCGGAGGGGTCGGTGACGACGCCATATTCGCGGAAGCAGGCGCGGGCATAATCGCCCTGCGGACCTTCCTCGGCCTCGAACACCACATAGACGCCCCAGCGCAGGTCGCGGAACACCGGGCGGCCGTCCCGCTCGAGGCTCGAGACGGTCTCGACCATGCCGGCCCGCTCCAGCACGCCGCCGGCGGCGCGCGGCCGCAGCACCCGGGCGAGGTCGTCGACGCCGCAGGGCGGGAACAGCAGCCCGTCGGACGGCGCGGCGAGACCGGCGGCATTGGCGATGGCGGCCATCTCGATCGAGGATTTGGTGCCGTCGAGGAAGGAATTGAACATCTGCGCGTTCATGCCGCCCTGCGCCGCCTGTTCCGGTGTCAGCCCGTAATGCTGCCACACCGTGTCGGGGGTGGAGGCGTGAAAGGCCGGCAGGTACTTCGTGCCCTTGCCGGCGGCCACCACCCGGAAGCCGCAGGCCCGCGCCCAGTCCACCATCTCGCAGACCAGCGCGGGCTGGTCGCCATAGGCCATGCCATAGACCACGCCGGCCTGCCGGGCCCGGCGGGCGAGCAGCGGGCCGACCAGCACATCCGCCTCCACCGTCACCATGACGACATGGCGGCCGGCGTCGATGGCGGCGAGGGCATGGCGCGCCCCAGCGGCCGGGCTGCCGGTGGCCTCGACCACCACGTCGAGCCCGTCCGCCGCGATCAGCGCCGCCGCATCCTCGGTGAGCAGGGTCGTGCCCTCGCGCAGGGCGGCGGTGAACGAAGCGGCCCGCGCCGCGTTCACGTCCCAGCCGGTGCGCGCCAGCGCGGCGGCGGCGCGATCGACGGAGAGATCGGCGATGCCGAGCAGGTGCAGGCCCGGCGTGGTGCGGAGCTGGGCGAGAAACATGGAGCCGAATTTTCCGGCCCCGATCAGCCCGACCCGGACGGGGCGGGCGGCGTCGGCGCGCTGCTTCAGCAGGCGGGCGAGATTCATGGCGGGTCCTTTGGCGTTGCCGGCGCGCCGGCGTGGGGGTTCCCTCGGTGATTGGCCCCGCGGCGGGGCGGGGCAGGGTCCGGCCGGGCTCTGCGGCCGCGCCCCGGGGCGGGTTCGGTCCGGACCGGCCCAGATTAGAACCCTTTCTTCCGCTACGGAAATGCCGGGCCGGCACCTCCGGCCGCCGGGCACCGGGGACGCGGGGGTGGACGGGCGCACGCGGTGCACTGTCGCGCAGCCGGTTTTGGGCTAAAGAAGGGGCGGTTGCCGGATGGACAGCATGGGCGTCAGGATCGCGCGAATTCTCGGGGTGACGGCGTGCTGCGCCGTGGTCGGCCTTTCCGCGGGTGCCGCCCGCGCCGACAACCCGTTCCTCAATTTCCTGCGCGGCGACTGGCTGCGCGGCGGCAGCGCCCCCTCGCAGGCCGGCCCCTCGCGGGAGAATTCGCGGGGCGGCGGGTTCTATGGCCGTGGCGGCAACACCGCCGGGCAGGTGGCGCCGGACGATGGCAGCTATCCCGGCGAGGACGCCGGAACGGCGGGCGCCGCCGCGGCGCCGGCGATGGGCGGGGGGGCCTTCGCCTACTGCGTGCGCACCTGCGACGGCCGCTTCTTCCCGATCTCGGGCACTGGCGGCGACCGCCAGGCGGCGCAGAGCAGCTGCCAGGCCTTCTGCCCCTCCGCCGAGATGCAGGTCTTCAGTTCCTCCAGCCGCGAGACCGGGATCGACCGCGCGGTGTCCAGCGACGGGCGGCCCTATACCTCGCTGCCCAACGCCTATGCCTACCGCACCTCGGTCAATCCGGCCTGCACCTGCACCGGCACCAGCCCGTTCGGCCTCGCCGCCATTCCCATCGACTCCGACCCCACGCTGCGGCCGGGCGACTATGTGATGGCGGAGAACGGCCCGCTGGTGTTTCAGGGCCGGCCCGAGGTGCCGCACGCGCCCACCGACTTCGTCTCGGCCAGCGACGGCGCCGGGCTCTCCCGCGCCACCCGCAAGGACCTTGAGGCGCTGCAGATGGCGATCCGGCCCGCCGGGATCGGCCGGTAACAGCGGCAGCGGCCGGCGCGGCGGGTGCCGGCCCGCCCGGTCGGCTCAGGCGTCGACGGCGGCGGGGAGGGGTTCGCCCGCCGGGGCGGCGTCCTTCTGCAGCCGGCGGATGCGGTCGGCGAGGGTCGGGGGCTCGCCCTCGACCCCGGCGACGTGGCCGTTCACCAGCGCATGGATCGGCGATTCCGGCCCCTCCAGCGTGGCGGTGATGTGGGCGACCTCGGCGGCGAGGGTGAGGATCCGCTCGCGCAGCGCCGCCGCGTCGGGCACGGGCGCGGCCGGCGCCGGGCCGGCGGCGGCATAGGCCGCGATCTCCGCCTCGCGCAGCGCGAGCTGTTCACGCAGCCGGTCGCGCTCGGCCCTCAGGTCGGCGGTGTCGGCCTTCTGGTTGTCGCCGAGCCGGCGGGCAAGCTCCGCCACCTCCTCACGGGCGGCGGCCAGCGCCATCTCGGCGTCGGCGAGGCGGCTGGCGGCGGTCTGGCTGCGCTCGCGCTCCTTGCCGACCTGCTCGGCCATCTGCTTCAGCGCCGAGCGCTCGTCGGCGAGGCGGGCCTGCACGGCCGCCAGCTGGCGTTCCAGATCGAGGGTTCGGTCCTTCAGATTGTCGGCGCGGGTGCCGAGGGCGACCGCCTCGACCCGCTGATGCTCCGCCTCGGTGCGGAGCGCGTCGGCGCGGGCGGTGGCGTCCCCCAGCTCCCGGCGGGCGGCTTCCAGCGCGTAGTGCAGCTCCTGCAGCTCGCGGGAGCGCAGCGCCAGCTCGGCTTCCACGAGCTGCAGCCGGCCGATGGCCTCCTCGCGGGCGAGGCGGCGGTCCTCCGACTCGGCGGTGGCGGCGGCGAGGGCGGCTTCCAGCTCGGCGACCCGCTCGGTGCGGCGGGCCAGCTCGATCTGGTCCTGGGCGTTGCGGGCGCGCTGCTCCTCGACCCGCAGCTCCTCGCGGCGCAGGGCGACCGCGAAGGCGGCGCGCTGCTGGTCCTTGTCGGCGAGGAACTCGGCCATCGAGACCGGCAGCGCGTTCTCGATGCGGCGGGTGGTCAGCCGCACCGCGCGGCGCCAGACGGCCGGCAGCACCAGCAGCGCGAGCAGGGTCGCGGCCAGGAAGCCGAGCGCGGCATACATGATCATCTCGACCATGTGGTCGTATCACCTTGTGGGGTCGGCCAGCCCGACCCGTCGCTTGCGGCCACGAGGGTCGCGCCCATCGGCGGTTGCCGGAACTCTAGCCCGAAGCATCCGTCGACGCCACGCGGCGTCACCGGCGCCGCCGGTCAGGAGCGGGGGGCCGCCGGGGAGGGCGGGGTCAGAACGGGTTCCAGGTGGCCTGGGGGGTGAACTTGAGGTAGCCGACATTGGCGCCGAGGCGCACGCCGACGCCTGAGCGGATCGGCACCACCACCAGCGGGTCGCTCGCCAGCGCGGTCATGCCGAAGCCGGCGACGAAATAGGCCGAGCCGGAAATGCCGCCGAAGCGGCGGAAGATGTCGTTGATGCTGTTGAGGTTGTAGACCAGGATCATGGTCCGCGCGCCGTCGCCGCCGAAGTCCCAGCCGAGCGAGGGGCCCTGCCAGAACACCTTCAGGTCGCCGGCATTGCGGGTGTAGAGCGTGCCCTCGCCATAGCGCAGCCCGCCGACAAAGGCGCCCGAACCTTCCTGTCCGAGGATGTAGCCGTTGGGCTGGCCCCATTTGCTCACCGCCTTCTCGATGGAAAGCGCCAGCCCGCGGGAGACCTCGCCGAAGAAGCCGTGACCCTGCCGCACCAGCTCGTCCGTGGAATAGGAGTCGGCCTGGGCGGGCGGCTGCTGCGGCGGCTGCTGCGCCGCCGCGGGCGCCGCCAGCATCGGCAGCAGCAGCAGGGCGAGGGCAGCGAGGAGGGGGCGCAAAGTCGGCATGGTGTGTCTCGCGAAGGGGGCTTGAAGGGCGATCGTTCGACAGGGCTGGCGACGGAATGCGGGCGGACCCGGTTCGGTTTCATCATTAACACGCGAACCCGCGAGCGGAAGACGAACCGGCCGTGCCGCTGCCGAAACGTGACCGGCTGTGACCCTTATGCCCGCAGGATTGTGCCTTTTGCGAGAAAGCCGGGCACGAGATAGCCGGCCTCCTCGCGCCCATAGGGCAGCGGCGTACCGTCCGGGCGGGTGACGCTGCCGCCGGCGGCGCGCAGCAGGGCGTGGCCGGCCGCGACGTCCCATTCCATCACCGGCGACAGCCGGGGATAGAGATCGGCCCGCCCTTCCGCGACCAGGCCGAACTTCAGCGCCGAGCCGCAGGACACCCGCTCGGCGACGCCGAGCCGGTCCAGCAGCGCCTCGGTGTCGGGGTCGAGATGCGAGCGGCTGGCGACCGCGACCGGCCCGGCGGCCGGCACCGGCCGGCAGCGGATCGGCTGCCAGCTCTCCGGCGCGGGGGCGGCGCCGGGCGCGCGCTCGGCCCGGAAGGCGCCGGCCGCGCCGAACCGCCCGCCGGCGGCCCCGACATAGAGCGTGCCGACCGCCGGGGCATAGATGAGCCCAAGCGTCGGCTCGCCATGCTCCACCAGCCCGACATTCACGGTGAACTCGCCGCGCTCGGCGACGAATTCGCGGGTGCCGTCCAGCGGGTCGACCAGCAGGAAGCTGGCGCCCGGCCGCTCGCCCCGGCCCTGCGACACCGCCTCTTCCGCCACCACCGGCACCTCGGGCATCAATGCGGCGAGGCGGGCGCGCAGCAGCGCCTCGGCGGCGAGATCGGCGGCGGTGACGGGGCTGTGGTCGGCCTTGGCATTCGCCGTGAAGCCGGCGGCGCGGATGCGCATGATCTCCGCGCCGGCATCCAGCACCGCGCCCGCGAGCGCGGCGAGGAGCGGCGGCAGGCTGGCGCCGGGGGCGAAGGGAGCGGACGGGGAGAGCGACGGCATGGGCGGATTCCGAAGCGGCGCGCGGCCGGCGGGCGGGACAGGGCGGCGGCGCCCGCCATGTTGGCGGGCCCGGCCGGGCGGTGTATCACACGCGCGATCCGGATCGTATGCCCCGCCGCGATTCGACCTTCTCGCAGGCCCGTGCCTCCGCCCGACCGGCGGCGCCAACGTGATGGAAACCTCCCGATGACCGCCGTCAATCTCGACAAGCTCGATCTCGCCGCGCTGCTGTGCTCGCGGGTGTGCCACGACGTGATCAGCCCGGTCGGCGCCATCGTCAACGGGCTGGAGGTGCTGGAGGACGAGAACGACGCGAGCATGAAGGCCTTCGCGCTCGACCTCATCGCCAAGAGCGCGCGGCAGGCCTCGGCCCGGCTGCAGTTCGCCCGGCTCGCCTTCGGCGCTGCCGGCTCGGCCGGGGCGCAGATCGACACCGGCGATGCCGAGCAGGTGGCGCGCGGCTTCATCCAGGACGACCGCACCACGCTGGAGTGGAGCGTGCCGCGCGCCTATCTCCCCAAGAACCGGGTGAAGCTGCTGCTGAACCTGCTGATGGTCGCGGGCGCCACCATTCCGCGCGGCGGGGTGATGGCGGTGGAGCAGACCGGCGAGGGCGAGGAGATCGGCTTCCGCATCGCCACCTGCGGCTCGCATGCCCGCATCCCCCCGCATCTGGAAGGGCTGCTGGCCGGCGAGCCCTCGGAGGGCGGCAGCATCGACGCCCATGGCGTGCAGCCCCATTACACCGGGCTGCTGGCCCGCGAGGTCGGGGTGCGGATCGCGCTGGCGCTGGAAGGCGAGGGCGTCGTCATCGCCACCCGCCCGGCCTGAGGCCGGGAAGGGGGAGAGACGGCGGCGGCCGTGCGGGACTGAACACGGGCGGGCGCGACCAAACACAGGGTCGCTCAAGCTTTCGGCTTCAGCTTCAAACAATGTTTACACGGCTCCGGCACAGTCGCGAGGTCCGCCGCTCGTGACGGACGCCCCGCAACGCAGCACCGCCGGTCCCATGAAGAACAGTCGCACCGAGGTTCTCGTCTTCGCGCTCGATGGCATGCGCTTCGCGCTGTCCTATGAGAGCGTGGTCGAGCTTCTGCCCGTGGATGGCGAGCGCTGGCAGTCGCTGGCGCTGATGGCGGAGGCCGGCACGCTGAAGGGCACCGGGCTGCCGCTGATGCGGCTCGCCGCCCGGCTGGGCCTCGCCCGCGCCGGGCAGGCCCGCCGCGAGCCGGGCCGCGCCGGGGCGCTGCTGCTGGTGGGGCAGGCCGGGCGGGTGCGCGGCACCGTTCTGCTCGACGCCGAGCCCATTCTGGAAAGCGCGGAGATCGTGCCGCTGCCGGCCAACCTCTCCGGCGCCGCGCTGCCCGCCGTCGACATGATCGCCGGCATGGCGGTGCTGGCCGGCGGCACCCGCGCCATCCTGCTGCATTTGCCGATCGGCATCGCCGCCACCCGCAGCAAGCCGGCCGAGCGCCTGCGCGCCCTCGTCGTCGCCCCGGCGGGCGAGGCCTGCGAGCGGCAGGGCATCGCGCTGCGCGAGCTGGGCTACGACGTCTCGCTCGCCGACGACCCCCGGGCGCCGGCGCTGAGCGGGCGGCGCTACGACATCGTCATCGTCGATCTCGACGCCTATGGCGCGGCATTGGACCGCCTGTTCGGCTCCACCCGCGCCGCCGCCCCGGCCGACCGGCCGCGGCTGCTGGGCATCGCCCGGCGGGCCGGCGCGGTGGTGCCGCCCGGCTTCGACGCGGTGCTGGTGGCGGGCGACATGCGCGGGCTCGTCCGCGTGCTGATGCGCGGCACCCGGGCGGCCTGAGCGGCCGCGCCCGTCTTCCGGTTTTCCGACGCCGTCATTCGGCGCCGGTTTTCCCGCGCCCGTCTTCTCGAGTGCCCTCGCGCTGAGGGCGGCGGTGGCGCGTTTCGCCGCTCGCGCCGCCCCGGCGCGCGGATGTGATCGGCCGATGCTGGCCGATGCCGGCCGGCGTGCTATGTTTTCCCCATGAAGCTGCTGCGCGCCATGGCCCGCCTTCGCGCTCTCGCCCTCGTTCTCGCCCTGCTGGCGGTCGGGGCGGGGATGCCCGCGCCCGCGCTCGCCGCCGCCCGGATGCTGCTGCCGGTGGCGCAGGCCAGCGCCGCCATGCCGTGCCACGAAGGCGCGGCGCCCGTTGCCGGCGCACCGCAGGACGGCGCGGTGATGCCTCTCGCCGCCAATCCCCTCGCCGCCAAGCCCGTCGCCGTAATCCCCGTGGCCATGCCCGATCCGGCGGGCGGACATGCCGACAGCCGGCATCTGTGCTGCGCCCTGGCCTGCTTCATCCTCGCCCCGGCGCCCGGCCTCGTTGCACCAGGGCCGGCCCTGAACCGCGCCGGCTGGCATGCCCCGGCCCCCGCCGCTCTGGTGGGCGTGCGCGCCGCCCTGCCGGAGCCGCCACCCCGTTACCTCGCCTGAACGCTTCGCGGCCACTGCGCCCCGCCCCGGGGCGCGCCAACCACCCTGTTTCAGGACGATATCCCATGACCATGTTCCGCACCGCGGCCTTCGCCGCCGCTTTCGCCTGCGCCTCCCTGTCCGGCCTCGCCGGGGCCGGGGCCCAGACCATGCCGATGGACCACACCCAGCACATGATGCCCGGCATGGCCGGCGCCGGCGGGGACGACGGCCCCTCCTCGCAGGCCTTCGAGGCCGCCAACGCGAAGATGCACAAGGACATGGCGCTGCCGATGACCGGTAATGCCGATCTCGACTTCGCCCGCGGCATGATCCCCCACCATCAGGGGGCGATCGACATGGCGAAGGTGGAGCTCACATACGGCAAGGACCCGGAGCTGCGCCGGCTCGCCGAGGACATCATCAAGGCGCAGGAGGCGGAGATCGCCTTCCTGAAGACGTGGATCGCCGATCACGCCAAGTGACGGCGTCCCCCGGGCGCTGAACGCGCGCGCCCGCCGGCCGGGGCCTTCGGGGCCCGGCCGTGCCGGGGAGGGGGCCTTGCCGTCTTTTGCCGCCCGGACATGCAAAACCCCGCCGGCGGCGGGGTTTCGGGTGGGTTTCGCGGAGCGTCCGGGTGCGGCGCGGGCGCTGGTGCCGCCGGCTCAGGCCGGGATGCGGTCCTCGACCTCATTGGGCTCGCGCAGCACATAGCCGCGGCCCCACACGGTCTCGATGAAGTTGCGGCCTTCGGAGGCGTTCGCCAGCTTCTTGCGCAGCTTGCAGATGAAGACGTCGATGATCTTCAGCTCCGGCTCGTCCATGCCGCCATAGAGATGGTTGAGGAACATCTCCTTGGTGAGGGTGGTGCCCTTGCGCAGGCTGAGGAGCTCCAGCATCTGGTACTCCTTGCCGGTGAGGTGCACCCGGGCGCCGCCGACCTCGACGGTCTTGGTGTCGAGATTCACCACGAGGTCGCCGGTGGTGATGACCGACTGGGCATGGCCCTTGGAGCGGCGGACGATGGCGTGGATGCGCGCCACCAGCTCGTCCTTGTGGAACGGCTTGGTGAGATAGTCGTCGGCACCGAAGCCGAGGCCCTTCACCTTGTCCTCGATGCCGGCGAGGCCGGAGAGGATGAGGATGGGGGTCTTCACCTTGGCGACGCGCAGGCCCTTGAGCACGTCGTAGCCCGACATGTCCGGCAGGTTCAGGTCCAGCAGGATGATGTCGTAGTCGTAGAGCTTGCCGAGATCGACGCCCTCTTCACCGAGGTCGGTCGTGTAGATGTTGAAGCTCTCGGATTTGAGCATCAGCTCGATGCTCTGCGCGGTCGCGCGATCGTCCTCGATGAGCAAGACGCGCATTTGCAAATCCCCTTCCCTCGCCACGGCCCCAGGGGCAGAACGCCGGCCGGCCGCGTGGCCAGGCTTGACTCGCCCCGCGCCCGGCTCGACACACCGATTCGACACCCGCCACCCCTAGGGGTAACAAAACTCGATTCCCGGGCACAAGGGGAAAGACGGAGCTTCTCCGAGTCTTCCCCCAAAGGCCTGAATTCAAATCGGATTCTGAAACGACCAGGCTTGCAGCGGTTTATGAACAAGTGAGCCTAAGTGAGTCTCGGGACTCCGCTTTTGCGCCAAGCCCCGGCACCACCGGACGATGACGCGATCATTAACGGAGCCGGTAAACAAATCGTTTCCATCCCTGTGGATGGCGTCGCGCACGGGCGCTTTACCGCCGCCACCGCCCGTGGGGCAACCGGTTTTGTTGCTCATTTGCAACAGGTGTGGCGGATACCACCGGACCCAGCGTCACCGCGGCGTCGCCCGGCGTGTCATCGTAAGGAACCGGCAACCAGTCGGCGCCATGCTGTTCCCGTCGAGCCCGGCGCCCCATGCGCTCCGGCCGGCAGTGCCGAGGACGACCCCGGAGGGCCGTCCGCGCCAAGCGGAGTATCGCGTCGATGAAGTCCCGTGACACCCTCGTGCGCCTCAAGCGCTTCCAGACGGAAGAGAAGCGCCGGCAGTACCTGCAGATCGAGACGATGATCGCCGAGTTCGAGCGCATGGCCCACGACCTCGACCGCGAGATCGCCACCGAGCAGCAGCGCGCCGGCATCAGCGACCCCAACCATTTCGCCTATCCCACCTATGCCCGCGCCGCCGCCACCCGGCGCGACAATCTCCGCGCCTCCGCCGGCGAGCTGGCCCAGCAGCTCGACGATGCCCGCGCCGCCTATGAGGCCGCGCAGGAGGAGCTGAAGAAGATCGAGGCGCTCGGCGAGCGCGAGCGCGGGCTCGACGCCATCGACCTGCCGGCCCGCGGCAGCGGCGGCCGCGTGCGGATTTCCGCCAGCGCCTGAGCCCTTACAGCGGCGGAAAATGCCGGGCCGCCCCGGGCGCCAGCACCCCGTCCAGCCGGGGATCGTCGGTGATCTCGACCGCGCGGCGCACCGGCCTGAAGCCGGCGCGCATGTAGAAACCGATGGCGCCCTGATGGTCGTGGGTGCAGGTGTGCACATGCACCCGCCGCGGTGCCGCGGCGAAGGCGAGATCGAGCGCCCGGTTCATCATGAAGCGGCCGGCGCCGCTGCCGACCAGCCCCGGCACCACCCCGACAAAGGCGAGCTCCACCTCTTCCGGGATGCGGAAATCCAGCTCCATCAGCCCGACATCCTGCCCGTCACGCCGCAGCACGTTCACCGACACCGCGGGATCGGCGAGGATGGCGGCGAGCCGCGCGTCGTCCAGCAGCAGGCGCGAATACCACAGCCATTCCTCGCCGATGCGGCGGAACAGGTCGCGGTACCAGCCCGGCGCCGGGTTCGTCACCCGCTCCAGCGTGAAGCCGCCATCGCCGGTCTCGGGCAGTGGGGCCGGGCGCTCCGTCATCTCCAGAAAGGTGACGATGCAGGCGATCTTGCCCGGCGGCAGCGGGGTGTAGCCGTCGAGATTGAGGGTGGTGTGGGGGGCTGCGTCGCTCATGAAGGCCGGTCTAGAAAGCTTTGGCCCGGCTGGCAAGGCGGCACCGCGCCCCGTTGTCGTCCCCGCCGGGTCCGGCGAGGTGGCGCCGGCACGCGGACGACTTGCCGGGCGCTTCACAGAGCCGAATTTTCAGTTATATTCTGGTGAAATCAGATATTCACACGAATGATGAGTAATTCATGACGGTCGCGGTCACGATCGAGAATGTCGGCAAGCAGTTCGGTGGCGCCGGGGCGGCGGCGCTGGAGAGCGTGTCGCTGGACGTGGCGCCGAGCGAGCTCGTCGCCCTGCTCGGCCCCTCCGGCTCCGGCAAGACCACGCTGCTGCGTATCGTCGCCGGGCTGGAGCAGCCGAGCCATGGCCGCGTGCTGTTCGACGGGCATGATGCGCTCTCGGTGCCGGTGCGCCGGCGTGGCATCGGCTTCGTGTTCCAGAACTACGCGCTGTTCCGGCACATGAACGTGGCGGAGAACATTGCCTTCGGTCTGCGCTCGCGCCCGCGCGGCGAGCGGCCGGCCGCGGCGGAGATCCGCCGCCGGGTGGAGGACCTGCTGGCGCTGGTGCAGCTCGAAGGCTATGGCGGGCGTTTTCCCGCCCAGCTCTCCGGCGGCCAGCGCCAGCGCGTCGCGCTGGCCCGGGCGCTCGCCATCGAGCCCAAGGTGCTGCTGCTGGACGAGCCGTTCGGCGCGCTCGACGCGCTGGTGCGCAAGGAACTGCGCCGCTGGCTGCGCGAGCTGCACGACCGCACCGGCCACACCACCCTGTTCGTGACCCACGACCAGGAAGAGGCGCTGGAGCTCGCCGACCGGGTGGTGGTGATGGGCAAGGGCCGGATCGAGCAGGTCGGCACCCCCGACGACGTCTATGACCGGCCGGCCACCGCCACCGTGTTCGGCTTCATGGGCGAATCCAGCCGCATCGAGGTGGCGGTGAGGGATGGCATCGCCATCGCCGGCGACACCGCCATCGCCGCCGCCACCCTGCCGGTGCCGGATGGGCCGGGGCTGGTCTATGTCCGTCCCCACGACGTCTCGCTGGGGCTTCCCGGCACGCCGGGGCTGAAGGGCGAGGTGCGCGGCTTCCGCCGCCACGGCGCCATCCGGCGGGTGGAAGTGAGCGTCGGCAACGCGCTGTTCGAGGCCGACATCGCCCCCACAGTGCGGGTGCCGGTGGGCGAGAAGGTGGCGGTGCGGCTCGACCGCGCCCGGCTGTTCGCCTCCGGCGGGCCGGGGGTGGACTGCCGCGCCCCCCCGCCCCAGCAGACCGGCGACTACGCGATCTGAGGCGCTCTTTGCGCGACGCGGGCTCGGCGGACCGGCCGGCCGCCGCCGGCTTTTCCCGTTGAACGTCTGACAGCGGCCTCGCCGCCCCGCGCCCGAAGCCCCGCGCGGGGGCGGGCGGGTCGATCCCTCGGGGGGCGCGGACTGGGACCCTCTTCGCGGAGGTTAGCCCGTCGAGCGGCGGGGGCCTTCAGCGCGGCGCGAGGTGCCAGGCGGCTTCGCAGGAGGGGTGGCCGCGCAGGCCGCCTTCCACCGCGCGGCGCTCCAGGCAGGAGAGGTGGTACTCCGCCTCGTAATGCCGGGCCAGCTCGGTGGCGTCGACGGCAAAGGGCGGGCCTTCCAGCGCCGCCGGATCGTGCTCATAGGTCACGAGAAGCTGCGGCGCCCCGCCGGTGAGCTCGACGATCTGCCGGGTGTAGCGCCGGCGCAGCGGGCCGGGCAGGGCGACGAGGGCGGCGCGGTCATAGACGGCGTCGACCGGCATCAGCGTCATGGCGTCGAGATCGAAGATGTTGCCGACGAACACGCACAGGCCGTCGCCCTCGAAGCAGGCGAGGCGGCCCATGTGGTGGACCGCCGGCTCCATGCCGAGCTCGGCGAAGAGCTGCTCCACCGCGGCGCGGCTCAGCTCAACCCCGGCGACCTGATGGCCCTGCGCCAGCAGCCAGTGGATGTCGAGGCTCTTGCCGCAGAGCGGCACCAGCAGCCGCGCCCCGGGGCCGACATGAAGGGCGGCGAGATGGCGCTGCAGCAGCGGGTGAGGCCGCGCGCCATGGAAGCCGATGTCGCCGCGCTGCCATTTGTCGTGCCAGAAAGTGTCGTCCATCGGCGTCATCCTTGGCTGAATCCGCGCGAGGGTAGCCGCGCTTCGCGTCAGCGCGGCAACAGGCGCCGCCCGCGGCTCAGTCGGTGCGCCGGACGAAGAGGCCGAAGGCGCGGGGGCCGTCGGCCATGTCGATCTCCTTCACCACCTTCAGCGTCGCGGTGTCGATGACGCTCAGCGTGTTGGCTTCCCAGCTCGCGACATACACCTCGCTCCCGTCGCGGGAGGCGTCGATCCCCTCGGGATAGTCGCCGACCGGGATGGCGGCCTTCTTCGCGAAGGTCGCGAGGTCGAACACCGTCACCGTGCCGGCATACTGGTCGGTGGTGAAGCCGAGGCCGCCGGCCAGCGCCACCGCATAGGGCCGCTCGCCCACCGCCACGGTCGCGACCACGGTGCGGGCGGCGAGGTCGACCACGGTGATGTCGTTCGAGGCGACATTGGCGACATAGGCGCGCCGGCCGCCGGCGTCGATCGTCACCCCGAAGGGGCGCTTGCCGGTGGCGATCGTGCCGAGCCGGGTGAGGCTGGCGGTGTCGATGAGGCTGATCTGGTCGGAATCGCGGTCCGCCGACACCAGCAGCGCCCCGTCCGGCGTCACGGCGAGGCCGGAGGGCGAGTCGCCGGTTTCCACCTCGCCGGTTATCCGCCCGCTCGCCGCGTCGACCGCGACCACGCGGTGGCGGTACCAGTCCGCCACATAGGCCGGCGAGCCGGAGGGATGCACCGCCACCCCGAGCGGGCCGCCGCCCACCTCCACGCGCCGCTCGACGCGGCGGGCGGCGGCGTCGACGATGGTCAGCGCCTTGCCGTCCGGGCTGGTGACGAAGGCGCGGCGCCCGTCCGGGCTCACCGCGATGCCGGCCGGCTTGCCGGCTATGGCCAGCGTCGCCACGACGCGGCGGCTGGCGAGGTCGACGACGCTCAGCGTCTCCGCCGGCTGCGAGGTGACGAAGGCCTCGTCGGCCCGTGCGGCGCCGGCCGCGGGCGGGGCGCCGGCCAGAAGCACGGCGAGAAGCGCCGCGGCCGCGCGGCGGGGTGCCGGCGGCCGCGGGCTGGGCAGGGCGGGGGCCTCGGGGCGCGGGCGCCGCACCCTCAGTTCCCGGCTTCGATCTGCTTCTTGAGGTTTTCGAGGCCGGCCTTGTAGAGGCCGGTGACGGCGGCGACGGCGGCCTCGTCGCTCAGCTCCGGCGGCGGGTCGTTGTTGGGGTAGCCGCGGTAGAAGGCGCCGCGCCACTCGACCTTGGACTTGCCGCCATCGGCCGGGGTGACGATCAGCCAGGACGAATAGTTGGTGACCGGCAGCACCTTCACGTCGACCTTGTCGATCCGGTACATGAGGGTCATCTTCTCCGGCTCGAACTTGGCGACCTCTTCCTCGACGGTGGCGTCGTTCTTGAGGGTGAGGGTGCGCTTGGCGCCGGGCGCGTTGCCGCCGGTGCCCTCGGTCTTGGCGACGACCGGAATCCAGCTGCCGTCCTGGAAGTTGGAGACCACCGCCCACACCTTCTCCGGCGCGGCGTTGATCTCGATGGTCTCGCTCACCTTCTGGCGGGTGGGGCCGTGGGCATCGGCCCCGGAAGCGGCGCCAAACACGGCGGCGGCCGCGAGCGCGGCCGAAATCAGGCTCATCTTCATCGTTTCCATCCCGGTACAGTGTCGCGTCGGGCGTCGCGCGCCCGTTGGCGAGCATCTAATCAGGCCTGCGGGCGTTCGGGAACCCGTCTTTCGATGGTGTCCTACCGTCACCGTGGGACGGTCAGTCCTTCAGCACCGCGAGGAACTCCGCGCCGAAGGCGGCCAGCTTGGCGGTGCCGACGCCGCGGATGGCGGCGAGCTCGGCCCGCGAGCGCGGGTGTTCCACCGCCATCTCCTCCAGCGTCCTGTCGGCGAAGACGACATAGGCCGGCACGTTGCGCTCGGCCGCGATGGAGCGGCGCAAAGCCTTGAGGCGGCTCAACAGTTCGGCCTCGGCCGGGGCCAGCTCGGCGCCCTTGGCGCTGGTCGGCGTCCGCTCCCGGCGGGTCAGCGAGGGCGCGCGGGAGGTGAAGGCGCGGGTGCCGCCGAGGATGGCGCGGCCGCTCTCGGTCAGCACCAGAGCGCCGAAGCGCTCGGCATCGGCGTGAAGCGCGCCGGTGGCGACGAGCTGTCGCAGCAGGGCGCGCCATTCGCCGACAGGCTTGTCGGCACCGGCGCCGAACTCGGCGAGCCGGTCGTGGCCGCGGGCGCTCACCTGGTCGGTGACGCCGCCGGTCAGCACGGTCGCGAGATAGGCGGCGCCGTAGCGCTCGCCGGTGGCGCGCACCAGCCGGAGCGCGAGCTGGGCGGAGGCCGAGGCGTCCACCACGCGCGGCGGGTTGCGGCAGACGTCGCACTGGCCGCAGGGCCCGGCGCGCTCGCCGAAATAGCCCAGCAGCACCGCCCGGCGGCAGGTCACCGCCTCGCAGAAGCCCACCATGGCGTCGAGCCGGCGCATCTCCACCTGCTTGCGCTCGGGCTCGGAGGCCTCCTCCTCGATGAAGCGGCGGCGGGTCTGGATGTCCTCCAGCCCGTAGAGCAGCAGCGCCTCGGAAGGCTGGCCGTCGCGGCCGGCGCGGCCGATCTCCTGGTAATAGGCTTCCAGCGTGCCGGGGGCGTCGCCGTGGACGACATAGCGCACGTCGGACTTGTCGATGCCCATGCCGAAGGCGACCGTCGCCACCATGACGATGCCCGGCTCGGCGAGGAAGGCTTCCTGGTTGGCCTGCCGCGCCTCGATGCTCATGCCGGCGTGGTAGGGCAGGGCGCGGACACCGGCGGTGCTGAGGGCCGCGGCGGTCTCCTCCACCTTCTTGCGGGAGAGCCGGTAGACGATGCCCGCCGCGCCGGGGCGCTGGCGCACGAAGCGCTCGATCTGCTCGCCGGGGCGGCGCTTCTCCTCCACCGCGAGGAAGATGTTCGGACGGTCGAAGCCGGAGACGAAGATGCGGGCCTGCCCGCCGAACAGCCGCTCCACGATGTCGGTGCGGGTGCCGGCGTCGGCGGTGGCGGTGAGCGCCACCAGCGGCACGTCGGGAAAGGCATCGCGCAGCTTGCCGAGGCCGAGATACTCGCTGCGGAAGCTGTGGCCCCATTGCGAGATGCAGTGGGCCTCGTCGATGGCGACGATCCCGAGCGGCAGCCGGGCGAGGGCGGCGAGCATCCGGTCGGTGAGCAGGCGCTCCGGCGCCATGTAGAGCAGGCGGGTTTCGCCCGCGGCGGCGCGGCGCCATGCCGCGACATTGTCCTCGCGGGACTTGCCGGAGTGGATGGCGTCCGCCGCCACCCCCTCCAGCTTCAGCGCCGCGACCTGATCGTCCATCAGCGCGATGAGCGGGGAGACGATGATGGAGAGCCCCCCCAGCACCAGCGCGGGAAGCTGGTAGCACAGCGACTTGCCGGCGCCGGTCGGCATCACCGCCAGGGTCGGCAGGCCCGCCAGCACCGCATCCACCACCTCCTGCTGGCCGGGACGGAACCGGTCGAAGCCGAACACCTCCTTCAGCACCGCCCGCTTCCGCGCGTCCAGCGCCGGGGGCAAGGCGGGGTGGGGGATCGGCGCGATCTCGTTCATCCGTTCGTCCTGATGGCGGGGGCGCGGCCGGACCGCGCAAACCCCTTGATACCGGCGGCGGCGCCGGAAATGGTGCGGGCTCCCGTGGATCCAGCGAATCGGTTCGCATGCCCTTCGAGCTCAGCTTCGGTTTAGCCGCACTCGCGCTGCTGTTCGAGGCCGCCGTGCCGTATCCGCAATGGCTGGTGGCCCGGATCGGCCATCCCGTGATGTGGGCGGGGGCGCTGATCGGCTGGCTCGACCGCCATCTCAACGACGAGCGCGGCGGGCCGCGCCTGCGCCGGGCGGCGGGCATCCTCTCGCTGGTGCTGCTGCTGGCGATCGTCGGGCTGCCGGTGTTCGCGCTGGAGCGGGCGCTGTTCCTGCTGCCGCTCGGCGTGGTGCCGGTCGCGATCCTCACCTCCTCGCTGCTGGCCCAGCGCAGCCTGCACGAATATGTGCTGCGGGTGGCGGAAGGCCTGCAGGCCAGCGTGCCCGCCGGGCGCGAGGCGGTCTCCCACATCGTCGGGCGCGACCCCCATGCGCTGGACGCGAGCGGGGTCGCCCGCGCCGCCATCGAAAGCCTTGCCGAGAACTTTTCCGACGCGGTGGTGGCGCCGACCTTCTGGGTGCTGGCCGGCGGCATGACCGGAGGCGCGCTCTACAAGACGGTGAACACCGCCGACAGCATGATCGGCCACCGCACCGCGCGGCATCTCTATTTCGGCTGGGCCGCGGCGCGCTTCGACGATCTGGTGAACCTGCCCTGCTCGCGGCTTGCCGGCGTGCTGATCGTGATGGCCGCCGCGGTGATGCCGGGCTGCTCGGCGGCCGGCGCGGTGCGGGCGATCCGGCGCGACGCCCGGTTCCACCGCTCGCCCAATGCCGGCTGGCCGGAGGCGGCGATGGCCGGTGCGCTCGGCATCGCCATCGCGGGGCCGCGGGCCTATCACGGCGTCATGATCGAATACGAATACATGAACCGCGACGGCCGGCGCGAGCTTTCCGCCCGCGACATCCGCCGCGCGCTGCGGCTCTACACCGTCGCCGACGCGCTGCTGGTCGCGCTGGTGTGCGCGGTGGCGGTGGGCAAGCTGATCTTCCTGCGCCGCATCTTCGGCTGAGGCGGCCGCGCGCCCTGTCGATGGGGAGGCCAGGCGGCGGAGACGGGGCCCGGCGGGCCTGCTTACCACGCCCCTGCGCCATCGGTTCAAGCCGGGACCGGCGCCGCCAGCGCCAGCAGCCGGTCGAGGTCGAGACAGTGGCCGAGATGCTCGGCGAGGGCGTCCAGCGCCGCCTCCACCCCGGCCTCGTAGGCGACATCGGACGGGCCGGCACCGAGCCGGGCGAGCCAGGCGGCGCGCTGGGCGTCGTCGCCGAACAGGCCGTGGGCATAGGTGCCCATGACGCGGCCATCCGGCGACACCGCGCCTTCCGGCCCCTCGCCCTCGATGGTCGCGAACGGACGCGCCCGGGCCGGCCCTTCGGTGCGGCCCATATGCATCTCATAGGCGGAGAAGGCGACGCCGTCGGCGGTGGTGCCGCGGATCGGGACGAGCCGCTTCTCCCCCGACAGCACGGTCTCGATATCGAGCAGGCCCAGCCCTTCGACGCGGCCGGGCGGCCCCTCCACCCCGTTCGGGTCGGCGATGGCGCGGCCGAGCATCTGGTAGCCCCCGCACAGCCCCAGCACCCGGCCGCCGCGCCGCACATGGGCGGCGATGTCGACGTCCCAGCCTTCGGCGCGCAGCGCCGCGAGGTCGGCGATGGTGGATTTCGAGCCGGCGAGAATCACGAGGTCGGTGCCCGCCGGCAGCGGCGCGCCGCTCCGCAGCCGCACCACCTCCACCCCCGGCTCGGCATCGAGCGGGTCGAGATCGTCGAAATTGGAGATGCGGGGCAGGATCGGCACCGCGACCTTCACCCGCGCGCCGGGCTTGGCCGGACGCGGGCCGTCCAGCCCGAGGGCGTCCTCGGCCGGCAGCCGGGCGGCGGCGGGGAAGAAGGGGATGAGGCCGAGCGGCGCCCAGCCGGTGCGGCGGGCGATGTCCGCCATGCCCTCGGCGAACAGGGCGGGGTCGCCGCGGAAGCGGTTCACCACGAAGCCCCGGATCAGCGCGGCGTCCTCCGGCGCCAGCACCGCCTGCGTGCCGACGAGGCTGGCGATGACGCCGCCCCGGTCGATGTCGCCGATCAGCACCACCGGCACCCCGGCGGCACGGGCGAAGCCCATATTGGCGATGTCGCCCGCCCGCAGGTTGATCTCGGACGCCGAGCCGGCGCCCTCCACCAGCACGAGGTCCGCCTCGGCCGCGAGGTGGCGGAAGCTCTCCAGCACGAAGGGCATCAGCCCCGGCTTCAGGCGCTGGTACTCCGCCGCGCGGGCGGCGCCGTGGACACGGCCCTGCACCACGATCTGCGCGCCCACCTCGCTTTGCGGCTTCAGCAGGACCGGATTCATGTGGACGCTTGGCGCGAGGCCGGCGGCGCGGGCCTGCAGCGCCTGCGCACGGCCGATCTCGCCGCCGTCGGCGGTGACGGCGGCGTTGTTCGACATGTTCTGTGGCTTGAACGGACGCACCGCCAGCCCGCGGCGGGCGAAGGCGCGGGCGAGGCCGGCGACGATCAGCGACTTGCCGACATCGGAGCCGGTGCCCTGGAACATCAGCGCGCGCGCGGTCATCGGCGCGCGCCCCGGTGCGGCGGGCGCGGGCGGTTCCCGCTCAGAAGCGGCGGCCGGTCAGCGCTTCCATCCGCTCGACACGCTCTTCCAGATTGGCTTCCCGCACCATGCCGGGAATGAGGAAGAGGTCGATGATCTGCCCGATGCCGAGCAGGCCGAACGTCACCAGCCACAGCGCGCCGGTCCAGTAGCGGCCGACATAGAAGCGGTGGATGCCGCTCACGCCGATGAGGCCGAAGAACCAGAAGAGATAGGCGACCGGGGTCGATTTCATTGCAGACGCCCTCCATCGCGTCGTCGATGGAAAATAAGAAGCGACTCATAGTTTTCAAGAGATTCCGATAAGTCTTGCTTTTGATGAAATTTATGTTATACCCCGACTCCGTAGAATCCCGGCAAATAGCTGCGAAGGCTTGCGGAAT
>NZ_JAHBGE010000039.1 GCF_018390635.1 Ancylobacter lacus
GAACGGTGGCCGGATAATGATTGGAATAGGTGGCCGGTTACGTCGGAATCCGCAAGCACTGGCAGGAAAGAACGAGGTGCCCGCTCAGAGCGGGCAATCGGGTGCATATCTCGGCGACACAGCCCCCCAGGCACAATCACGGAACTAGCCGGAGAGACGAACCGGCGACAGATGGTGGATTCACATCCCCGGTGAGCCCGAACAGCAGATTGTCGAGTTCTGCCTCAGGGATATCCAGGCGGGCTGCCACGTGTTG
The DNA here is from genome assembly GCF_018390635.1 of Ancylobacter lacus. GTDB lineage: Bacteria > Pseudomonadota > Alphaproteobacteria > Rhizobiales > Xanthobacteraceae > Ancylobacter > Ancylobacter lacus. Next base: position 257 of record NZ_JAHBGE010000039.1, read on the forward strand.
GCGCGTTACGCCCTCCCGCCAAAGCTCCGTGAGCACACGCTGCCATATCGCAGATCTCTCTGGCGGGAGACCGTCAGGCTCGTTGATGCCGAAGCGCTTGTTTATCTGGATGCAGAAGGTCCGGTAGTTCCAATCGGAGATCCGGCCGATCCGGTGGAGCCGGTGCGCGAGCGCCGATACGGACACGCCCCACCGCTTCTTTGCGAGCACCAATTGATCGAGGCTTCGGACGAATGGGATTGTCGCCACGACGTCGTCGTGAGGCATCAGGAACGACGATGCAAAGGCATGTGCTTCAAGCTCGGCAGCGCGTCCTTGATTGGGACCACCGTGCTTGTGCAGGACGAGGTGAGCCAGCTCATGAGCGGCGTCGAACCGACTGCGCTCCGTGGTCTTGAAGGTGTTGAGGAAGACGTACGGCTCACCATCATGCCAACAGGAAAAGGCATCCACATTCTTCGTGTTCTCGGCCAGCGAGAAGACGCGGACGCCCTTCGTCTCAAGCAGCTTGATCATATGCGAGATCGGCCGCTCGCCGATCGCCCAATGCTGGCGTAGCGCACGTGCGGCTCCAGCGGGATCACGTTCATGGCTGAGGTCGAGCAGGTCTGGCTGCGGCAGAACGAACCGTTCTCGCACCCAGGCGGACATCTCGAAGGCCAGGGAACCGGCGGCGAGTGCCGCATCGCGCTCGCGCGCCGACATCGCCGTCATGCTCCGGAAGCTGGCGGCATCAGCACTGATCGGGGCCGCGTCGTCCCGGAAGAAGAACTCCCGCGGGAACCCTAGCGCACGCACCAAGCCATCGACTGTGTCTTCATCCGGAACCTGCTGCCCGTTGACGACACGCGACAAGGTGACCGGTGATATGCCAGCCCGCTCGGCGAGAGCCTTGGCGGTCAACCGCTGCCGCTTCCGCGCGAGTTCCATTCTGCCAATGTTGAACATGGCCTTAGCGACGCAAAACAGCAGGCTCGAACTCGATGCCATCCGGACGATCACTATCAAGGATGGCATCCGCCGGCCATTCACCACCATCGAGGATGAAGATGCGCTCGATGAAGCCCTCGAAATTGCCGCCGGAAATGCCCGAAGGCAGCGAAAGTTCGGCACGGACATCATCACCTTGAACCGACACGCAGAAGAACCATACGCCGGTCCGAAGCTCCGCGAGGCTCTGATCCCGCGCCGCGGACATCTCTTCCTCGGGGAACAGCCCCGCCTGTCCCACCGCAATGATACGGTCGGCGCCGGAGCCTTTCCCGGAAACCGCTTGCGGCTTGTGCAACTTGTCGGCGGCAAGGTCGACACTTTGATAGACCACCTTAAGGGGGCTATCCGGATGCTTAACGGATTCGACGTTGTTCTCGCGATAATTGACCCAACCGATTGCCCGGAAAAGCTGCCGCACATATCGGGTGCCGTAGATGTAGGCGAGCTGCCCTTCTGCAGAAGCGGGATCATCGGCGATCGCGTCGGCACGCGCAGCGACCACGCCGCGCACGACCTCGAGCAACGCCTGGCGCGTTACACCGAACTCGGCGAGACGAGCATCAACTTCAGGATGATCGGCAAGCACGCGAACCGCAGCCATCGAATCGCTCCCACGATAATTTTCATAACCTCATTTGTGGGGGGGGAAATTATCGCGCGCAACTGTCTTGGTTGGCAGGCTGGAGCCGGGGGATGATCGAAAGAGTTAGGCGGTGAGAATATTGTGCGGCTTCTCGCTACGCACCTACGGCGGGCGGGCGCACAACGCGGAGCGCCAACCACAAGGCTTTTGACCGATAACGTGGGGGGCTTCGATCCGCTGGGCCACCTTCTGCCGGAAGTCGCAGAGGGCCGAACGGCAAGCGGGCGGGAAGCATAAGAGGCGCTCGAAGCCGGCCAAGCCTTCCGGTTCTGGCCGGCTTTCACTTAGGGGCGGATCTCGATCATCCCGTCCAACGCGCGAGTCTTCTCCTCCCGATCAATGATATCGACGCGAACGATCCATCGGCCCGGGCACATAAGCCTCAAATCCTCCACACGCCACGTGCCCTCCCCAGGCTTCGTTGCCGGTAAGCTGAGTGCGCCGATTCCGGCGACTGGGTTGGCGAGGACGAGCGTCACCGCCTTCGCGTCCAACGGCCCGAAATCCCCGGTCATGATGATCATCGAGGCACTGACCGGCCCAACGCGGCCAGGCGTGATCATGAGATCCACCATGGCATCCGCGCTATGTATGTAGACCGAGGCGGGTTCGGCGGCTGCCGCCGCCAGCGCACGCGGTGGCGGTGTGAAACGCCAGCCCGCAGCCACCGCGAAGATCGCGAGAATGAGGATAACCTCCGCGCGGATGGAACGGCGCAGATGCCTCACGGCCGCAGGCTCCATGCGCTCGGCCGGCGCTGTCAGCCAAAGGCGATTGACCAGGGCCAGCGCGAACAGGGCGGCGAGCAGCGCGAGCTTGGCGAGGAGCAGCGCGCCATAGGCCGTGGCCCACAGCGCATCCAGGCGCCCAAGCTGGATCAGGGAAAGCAGCAGTCCCGCGGCGACCAGCGGCATCACGGCGAACGGGGCGGCCAGGGAGAATCTGCGCAGGCACACCACCGCGTCCAAGGTTCGCACGCGCAGGGCACCATGCAGCGGGATGAGCGCTCCAGCCCAGAAGGCGATGCCCACCACGTGCAGAAACACGGCGGGCCGCGTCAGCCATTGCGGATCGGCTGTACTGGCATGGCCACTGGTGGTGAAGGCGAATCCAGCCACAGCGAGCGCCGCAAGCGACAACAATCGGCTCGCAATTCCGTGCCGGACAAGGGACAGAAGCCCGAGACCTATGGCGCCCAGGGCGAACTGTACGGTGGTGCCATAGCTGGTGGAAAAGCCGGCGCGCCAGACCAACGGCTCGTTCAGGTTGCGCAGGGTTGCGCCCAGGGCATCAAGTCCCTGGAAGCCGACCGACAGGGGCAACGCCAGCAGGGCGGCGATCATAAGGCCCGCACTGGAGCGCACCGCCGGGCGCGACACGCCGCCGATCCAACTTGCGAAGAACGCACCGCCGATGCCCATGAATATACCGGCATAAATCACCAGCCGGGTGGTCCAGATGGCGCCACGCACCGGCCAATTGACAATGTCCACGGCCGACGCGGACATGCCCGGGGTCTGCGCGCCGATGGAAAAGAGAATGCCGCCCGCGACCGGGTGGCCATCCTGCGAAATGACCCGCCAGTTGAGCACATATGTGCCGTTTTCCATCGCGGCGGGTGCCTCAACCCGCAGGATCGCGTCACGGGCACCCGGAGAGTCTAGGGTCATGAGTGATCCGTCCGGCCCCGCCAGCCGCAGCACCAAGGGGGATACGGGCTCGCTAAAGGTCAGCACGAACAACAGGGGGGCGCTTGCCAGCATGGAGCCGTCGGTCGGCTCGGCGCGCAGGAGCGATGCATGCGCGAAGGCGCTGCCACCAGACAGCATCACGCCCGCCAATAGCAGCATCGCATGCACCAACGGCCTCACCCACGCGCACATGATTCGGCTCCCTGTATTTTCGATGGTTCCGCCCTCTGGCCGGCGCTCGGCGGCGCCTACGGTTCTTGCCAGGGGTTGGAGAAGCGCGGATCGGTGAGGAAGGTGCGATCGGTGAGACTTTCGAGGAATGCGATGAGATCGTCGGTCTCGGCCCGCGTCAGCTTGAACCCGGGCAGGAACGGGCTTTTCAGCGGACTTCCGCTGCCGACGCCGGCGTTCGGCCCCTCAGTGATGGTGCGCCCTCCGGCGGAATAATGGGCGATCACCCCGCGCAGGTCGGGAATGCTCCCGTCGTGCATGTAAGGCGCGGTCACCGCCACATTGCGCAGGCTGGGCGTTCGGAACCGGCCCATGTCGTCCGGGCGTCCTGTGTGCTCGATCAAGCCCTGACTGGAAGTCGGGAAGGCCCCTTCTCCATCGGTGTTATAGAGCCCGTTATTGTGGAACCCAGCTTCGGCGAAAGGTTTGCGGGTGTGCACCAGGTTATCCGTCAAATGCACCCCGCCATGGCAATGGAAGCACTCCAGCCGCTCGCTGAAGAATAGGGATTCTCCCCTCAGAGCGCTCGCCGACAGCGCGGTTCGGTCCCCTCCGTAGCGATGGCGATCATAGGGACTGTCGGCGGAAATCAGCGTACGCTCGAATGCGGCCAGCGCCTTGGTGACGGTACCGAGCGATATGGCGCCCTTCTCGTCCGGGAAAGCGGCGGCAAAAAGCGGCGGGTAAACCGGCTCGGCCTTCAGCCGCGCAAGCATCTCGCCTTCCAGACCGCTCAATCCCAGCTCAACTGGCGCTTCCCCGAACAGTGGCACGAGCGACTGCTGCTCCAGGTGGGAGAGCAAGGGATTGCTCCAGGTGAGCACCGGGAAATAGGCCACGTTCGCGAGCGACATGGAATTGCGGGAATGCACCTCGCAGGTGACGCCCTTGGGAACCATGCGCGCATCGGTGAAGGCCAGCGCCTGCAGATGGCAACTGGCGCAGGACATGGTGCCCGTGCTGGACAGGCGCCGATCGTAGAACAGGCGCCGGCCGAGCTCGATCTTGACGTCCGACATGGGATTGGATGCGGGAACGAGCGGTGGAGGCAGCCAGGCCGGCAGCCTCCACGCATATGGCGCCTGCGATACCTCCCCCAGGCCGCCCGCAACCGCGACGACAGTGGCGGTTCCGGCCAGGCCGACGAGGCCCAGCGCCGCGATCAACGCTCGAAGACGAAACATGGGGGCACCTGTCACTGAACGCGGAAGAAAGTCTGCTCGCCGCTCGGCTGATCGTCGAACCAGAGGCCGAAGTTCTTCATCAGCGGGTTGCAGTCCGGATCATTGGGGCTGGACATGCAGCCGGCGGGGGTGTCGGGCGCGTTGACGTCGATGTTCACGCCCTGGAGCAGCCCTTTGAGGTCCGCCACCACCACATCTTTGGCGGGATCGAAGGCCAAGAAACTGATAACCGGCCGGTTGGGATTCTTGCAGTCCGTGGGCTTTTCCGCCGTGCTCCCGGCGGCGCAGACGGTACTGCCGAGATGGATGGCAAAGCCCAGCTTCTTGCTGGCCTCCTTGTCGCCGAACTTCGGTGTTTCCCCGACCGTCAGGGTCTGGGGCGTGCCGGTGGTGGACAAGTCGATGCGTACGAACTTGTAGCCGCCCTGCCAGCTCCAGAACGTGGAAGTCAGGTTCAAGGGCGACGGCGCAATGGTCGCATCCGCATGGTTGAGCGCGAATGGCACTCCCAGGGTGAAGCGCAGCCCCTTGTAGGAGCCCTTGGGGACGGTCCCCACCACCTTGTCGTTGAGATCCGTCGTGCCGGTGAGACACGGGCCGGAGCGGTTCTCAAAATCAAGCAACGCCACGTCCTGGTACTGCCAGCGCCCGTCCTGCTCCAGCTTCACGGGCACCGCTTTGCCCGCCGCGTCGATCAGTTCGGCATCGGACACATAGAAGCGGAAATCCGTGGGGGTGGCACGCGAGGGTGGGGCTCCGAGGTTGTCGTAGCTCTGGCCACAGGCGAACGGCTTGTCGCCCACCTGGGCGGCAAAGCGGATCGCCACCGGCTGAGCCTCCTGCGCCTGCGCGGCCCCCACCCCGGTGGCACCTAGAAGCGCACCCGCCAGGGCGAGCCAAACCAGACTGCGCTCCGCCCCGACAATCGCCGTAGACTTATGCTTATTCATTTTCAATACTCCCGTTTCGGGTTGGTATGACTTTACTTAGGTCAGTGTTCTGGTCGCCATGGATGATCTGGATCCATGCGCTGCATCTGGAACAGGTCATCGCTGTCCAAGCGCTCTTCCACCGCGGAGATCGCGCTCCCTGTGCCTCGAATTATTCGGCGGCCTCACTCTGCTCACGCCCACGGTCCGGCATCGCGCCTGTGGGCGAAGAGACCGGACATCGTGACGCCAGCGGATAGGGGCCGACGAGACACCGGCGGCCACACGACGGCCCGCTCCGCACAGGGAGCGTTTCGGCATCCACAACGATCGGTCACCCGCGGCGCGCCGCAGGCAGCATTTTCAGCGAACAGGCTGGGCGAACTGCGACGGCAGGCGTCTCAAGCCGTGGTCGGCGGAGCTCTGGCAAGGTTCGGGGACGGGCCATGGCTGCTGGTACGGACGGTGAAGGCACCGGCTGGGGCTTCCTCCCCCGCTTGCAAGACGGGCTGCCGAACCGCACTCCACGCATACGCCGGAGTATCGGCGATTGGCCCGAACGTGGCGCATCCGAGCACGCAGCATTTCGGCACGCCGTCTTGCGGGCCATCGCCCGTATCGGGTTGCGATGACCCTTCCCCGGTCAAGGACAAGCAAAGGACGGTGGCGACGGCGCCCCTATCGGGTGGCGCAGCATGTGCCCCCGCCGCCATGCCGGTGATCAGCACTTGCAGCAGCAGCAGATAAGCTGCCGCGCAGGCGGTCCATCCTCTCCAAGCCTTCGGGGGCCTCACAATCCGCGATCCTCAAACCCGTCCACGGCTGAAGCATGCCAGGAAGACCGACGTGCCGTAAGGGCAAAGAATGCGGCACGATGCCCGTCTGCCCGTGCGAGACGAACCTAGCCCTGAGGTTCACGGAGGGAATTAGCTCCGCCGCCGCCTCAGAATCGGGACGAAGATCAAGCCCCTGAATTGTCCGCAATGCCCTGAATTTGCCGGAGGACCCCTCCGAAATGGCGGGCAGATCGGACCGCATTCATGCCAATCGTCTTCCCCGTGGCCCTCCCGTTCCGCCACGCTTTTTGCGCGCTTGGACCGATTGTCCACTCCCCCAAGGGAGAGCCCGGCCGCTAAGTGCCATCAATCGTCTCATGTGCAGGAAGCAAGATGGAGCGCATATCAAAGTGGCTGGGCGCACGCCCTCATCGGCCAACCGTGATCAATCTGATTATGTTGTCGGCCCTTCTCGCAATTATCAGCAGCGCCTCGCTTTACGGTGTGATCGGCGGCGGCGCCGTATTACTGGCCGGATCCTATTTTTTATTTCGCGTCGTGAATCGCACATTTGCGTCGGGCGATGCGATGAACTTCTATCAAATCGCGCTGCTCTGGATCCCTGGCGTTCTCGCCATTTGCCTCGCGCTCGTGGCGTTGCTCCTGGTCATCACCAATTCCGCGGCAAGCCTCGCCTATGCCCTGGGCGCATTTTTATTTACCGCTGAGTTGGCGATGTTGACCTTGGCCGGGGCCGACCTCTCGCCCGATCCTGCTCCCCACCCTGTCGCCGGGGGGGCCATCTGATGGATTTTCCCGTTTTCCATCTGGATCTGCTCGGCAACCGCGGGCTGATCGCCACCATCGCCATTCTGCATGTGCTGATCAATCACGGTCTTGCCGTCGGCATGATGCCGCTGGTCGCGGCCATGGAGTGGTATGGCAACAAGAAACAGGATCCGCGTTGGGATCGCCTCGCCTATAAGATCCTGTTCTTCTGCTTTCTGATCACCACCACCGTCGGCGCACTGACCGGCGTGGGCATCTGGCTGTCGGTCTCGCTGGTCAATCCCTATTCCATCGGCAGCCTCATCCGCGTGTTCTTCTGGGCCTGGTTCACCGAATGGCTGGTGTTCATCACCGAAGTCTGCCTGATCCTCGCCTATACCCTGACGTGGAAGAAATGGAGCGCTCGCGGACCGGAATGGAAGGCGCGGCACATCAAGCTTGGATTCGCCCTTGCGTTCTTCTCCTGGGTGACCATGGCGATCATCGTCGCCATCCTCGGGTTCATGATGGATCCCGGCAACTGGCTGACCGATCATAGCTTCTGGACCGGCGTCCTGAACCCGCTGTACATCCCGCAGCTTGCGTTCCGCACCCCGCTTGCGGCCGCCATGGCCGGCATCATCTCGATGTTCCTCATCCTGTTTTTTACCGGGAAACAGGACGCCTTCCGCCTCGAGGCCTTGCGCGCGGTCGGCGTCTGGACGCTGGTGTTCGCACCGTTCGTGCTGCTCGCCGGCTGGTGGTATTACACCTCCGTCCCCGAGGCCATGAAGGACAATCTCGCGGTCTCGCTGGCGACCATGCAGTTCGCCGAATGGCAGAACAAATTCCTTCAGATCGCCGTGGTGACGGTCATCACCATCCTGCTAGTCGTGCAGGTGGCGATCGCCCGGCCCAACCTGCTGCCGAAGGTGGCGCTGGTGGTTCCGTTCGTCGCCATCCTCTGGATGACCGGGCATTTCGAGCGGGTGCGCGAATTCATTCGCAAGCCTTATGTGATCGGCCAGTACATGTATGCCAATGGCCTGCGTGTGGGCGATTATGCCTTGCTTCAGCGCGACGGCGTCCTCGCCTATGCCACTTATTCCAATCCGCTGACGCCGGCCGAGCAAGCGGGCCTGCCGGCGGGACTGTCGGGCGAGCAACGCGACGCCCTGCTGGAGCGCATCCAGAAGGGCAAGGATGTCTTCATGGACACTTGCTCGCGCTGCCATACCGGCCACGGCATGAATAGTATCACCGGCCATCTGAAAAGGATGTTCGGTGATCGTCCTTGGACCCCTGAACTCACTGCCGGCTACATCGAGGGTATGCACTACGCCCAGCCCTTCATGCCGCCGTTCCCAGGGAATGCGCAAGAGCTGCAATGGCTTGGCGCCTATCTCGAACATCTCCAGAACAACACGGCGCCGATCCCCGGAGCGCAGACCGCAGGCGTCATCGTGAATGGTGATGCCGCGCCCCGCACCGCCACCACCGATATCCGCAAAGAAACGGCCGCCCGATGACTGAGATCCCCGTTCCCAGAGACATTCCGCTGCCCCTTCCGGCACCGGAGCCGGTGCTGATCGCAGTGCTGGTGATCTTCTTCCTGATGCACATCGTGTTCGTGAACTTCATGATCGGCGGAGCGCTGCTCACCCTCCATTACGAACTGCGCGGCCTGAAGGAGAAGCGTTACGACAAGCTGGCGTACGCGATTGCTTCCACCATCACCGCCAACAAATCCATAGCGGTTGTTCTTGGCATTGGCCCCCTGCTGGCGATCAACACCATCTATACGGTCTATTTCTACACGGCGAATGCGCTGACCGGGGCCTTCTGGATCAGCATTATCCCGCTGGTGATCGCGGCCTTCGTACTGACGTACATCCACAAATATCTGTGGCACCAGATGGACCGGGTGAAATGGCTGCATATCGCCATCGCCATCGTGGTGTGCCTGCTGTTCCTGTTCATCCCGTTGATCTTCCTCACCAACATCAATCTGATGCTGTTTCCGGAAAAATGGGGGACGACGCAGGGCTTCTTCTCTGCCCTCGCGCTGCCGAACGTATTCCCCCGTTACGCCCATTTCATCCTGGCCTGCCCGGCGATGACGGGCCTGCTCATGGTGTGGCTGTTCCGCAGGCGCAGCGCGCAGGAGATCGAGGAGACCGGCTTCGCGCGCGTCGAGCTGATGCGCAAGGGCTATCAATGGGCGTTCTGGCCGACCTCCGCCCAATTTCTGGTCGGCCCGCTCGCCATGCTGACCCTGCCGCAGGTCGAAACCAATCTTCACGCCGTGTGGGCGGTTTTTGGCATTGCGATCCTGGTTTCCCTTGGCATGGCCCATCTGATGTTTGCCGAGACGCGGCGGCCCGCCGAGACCATCGGCAAGAGCTTCCTGCCGATTTGCGCGCTCATGCTGGTGGTGGTTTCCCTGATGGGCGTCGGGCGGCATCTCTACCGGGAAGCCGCCGTCACGCCCCATCGCGAATTGGTCCGGGCCAAGACCCAGGACTATATGCGCAAGGTGGAGGAGGCCAACCGAGCGGTTGCAACCAAGGCCCCCGCCGAGAAGACACAATGATCCCCGGAGCCCTCGATCCGGGTGATCCCATCGACGTGAAAGGCCTGCTCCTCAGCTTCCGGCTTTGGATCTGGCGTTTCATCCAAGGTAAGGCAGGCGGCCCTCTCTGATCGAATCCCCCCTTCCGGGGGGCACCGTGATCCCGTCGGGGATCGCCCCTATGCGCGCCTCGAAACAGGGCTTGGGAGACACGAAATTCCACCATTGGACACGACCAACAAGAAAAATCTGTTGCTGCTCATCCAACTGCGCTGGCTCGCCGTCGGCGGCCAGGTGGTGACGATCTGGTTTGTCGACCAGATCCTCGCCATCGCCTTGCCGATCCTCCAACTGAGTGTGGTGATCCTCTTTCTCGTGGGGCTCAACCTGATCAGCTTGCTGCGGCATCTCAGGCAGGATCATGTCACCAATGCGGAGCTGTTCATTGAGCTTCTGCTCGACGTGGCGGCCCTCACCGTGCAGCTTTATCTGACCGGCGGAGCGGCCAATCCATTCATTTCGCTCTATCTCCTCCAGGTCATCCTGGGGACGGTGTTGCTCGACGTCTGGTCGGTGTGGATTCTCGTCGCGATCACCAGCGGCTGCTTTGTATGGCTTACCGTTGCTCATCGCAGCATCGCCATGCCCCATGCGCACGGGGCCGATCTGTTCAACCTCCACATCCAGGGCATGTTCATCTGCTTCGTGCTCGCGGCGTGCCTGCTGGCGGTCTTCGTGATGCGGATCCAGCGGAACCTTCAAATGCGCGACGCACACCTCGCGGATCTGCGGCAATGGTCGGCAGAGGAAGACCATATTGTCCGCATGGGCCTTCTGGCGTCCGGCGCGGCTCATGAACTGGGCACGCCGCTGGCTACGCTTTCGGTGATCCTGAGCGACTGGGAGCGCCTGCCGCTGGTGCAGCGGGAGGGCGACCTTGCCCAGGAGGTCGCCGACATGCAAGGCCAGGTCGAGCGCTGCAAGGTCATCGTCTCGGGCATCCTGATGTCGTCGGGAGAAGCGCGTGGCGAGGGGACGCAATATACCAGCGTCAAAGGGTTCATGGACGGCTTGGTCGCGGAGTGGCGAACCAACCGCGCGCCGCAGGCGCTCGACTATGAAAACGCCTTCGATCCCGACGTTGAAATCGTCTCCGACGCCGCGCTGAAGCAAATTCTCTTCAACGTGTTCGACAATGCGCTCGAAGCCTCGCCGCGCTGGATTGGCGCGCAGGTCCGGCGCGAAGGTGGCAATCTCGTCATCGCTGTTCGCGACGCCGGTCCCGGCTTCGCGGCGGGCATACTGGAGGAACTGGGCAAGCCCTACCGCTCCACCAAGGCCCGCCCTGGGAGCGGGCTGGGGCTTTTTTTGGTGGTCAATGTGGTCCGCAAGTTGGGCGGCACCGTCCATGCGGAAAACAGCGAGGCGGGAGGGGCGACCGTCGCGCTCTCCCTTCCAATCGCGTCCTTATCTACGGGCGAGCGAGATGTCGGATAGAAATACTCTCCTGATTGTGGAAGACGATATCACCTTCGCGCGGGCCCTGCGCCGTTCGTTCGAGCGGCGCGACTATGAGGTTGTTACATGCGATGGCCTGGAAGGTCTTCGGAAGGAGCTTGCATCCGCGACCCCGGGCTTTGCCGTCGTCGATCTCAAGCTCGCCCGCGGATCAGGCCTGGAATGCGTGAAGGCGCTCCATGCCCATGATCCGCACATGAGAATCGTGGTCCTCACCGGCTTTGCGAGCATCATTACAGCCGTGGAGGCGATCAAGCTGGGGGCCTGCCACTATCTTCCCAAGCCTTCCAATACCAACGACATCATTGCCGCCTTCGGCAAGTCCGGCGGCGACGAAACGGTGCCTCTGACGCGGCGCCCGACCTCGATCAAGAACCTGGAATGGGAACGCATCCACGAAGCTCTGGTGGATGCAGAATTCAACATTTCGGAAACCGCACGCCGCCTTGGCATGCATCGACGCACGCTCGCCCGCAAGCTCGAGAAGTGGCGGGTGAAATGATTGGCACCGCCCCACTGGCATATGGCTGCCAGGCGAATTGGAGGACTCTTCCGTCCGGATGATCGCCCCATGGGCTATTGTTCGACCTGACCTTGATAGCGCTTGTCGGTCAATGTCTTTAGAAAGGCGACCAGCGCGTCGATGCGGCGGTCGTCCAAGGCGGGAGCCGCCCCGAGCTCCTTGACGGACAAGGTGCCTGGCACTTCGGGCGGCGCCCAGGCTTGACCCGTCTCCGGATTGATCTGTCGCGCCGGCGCGTGGGAGATATATTTATTGTAGAATAGGATTGTCGTGCGCAGGTCTTTGAACACACCATTATGCATATAGGGTGCGGTCACCGCCACATTGCGCAGGGTGGGCACCTTGAACTGCCCGTCGCGACGCCTGTCCTTCAGCTTCCGCCCGGCCATGAGGCCGTGATCCACCGGGACACCGAGGGCGGGATTGGCCGGCACGCCGATATTGTGGAACTTGTGGTTGGTGAAGGGCTCTCCTTCCCCGCCGGATGCGGAAAGCTTGTGACAGAGGTGGCAATTGGTGAATTGGTTGGAGAAGAATAGCACTCGCCCCAGCTCCTCCTGCAGAGTCATCTTGTATTCGCCGCGCAGGAAGCGGTCATATTTGGAATCGAACGGCGAGACCGCCGGGCTGCGCTCATAGGCGGCCAGCGCTGAGGACAGGGCCGCGAAGGCGCGCTCGGTGCCCTTGAAGACATCCGGGCCAAACACAGCCTCGAATGCCTCCACATAGGCCGGATTCTCCTTCAGGCGGGCCACCACGCTCGCCTTGTCGGGCATGTTCATTTCCACCGGATTGAGGATGGGCTGCCCCGCCTGAACCTCCAGCGTGTCGGCACGCCCATCCCAAAACGCTCCGCCCGCGTAGCCGCCATCGGCCGTCTTGCCGAAGCGGGGACCGAGAAAGGCATAGGTCACAGTGGGCGTGTTACGCACGCCGCGCGCTCGCCCGCCGTCCCCGAGCGACACCGCGCCATCGGCCGCGCCTTTGCGCGGGTCCGCGAAGGCATGGGCGGGGTCATGGCATGTGGCGCAGGACTGGGTTCGCGCGCGCGACAGGTTCACATCGAAGAACAGAACTTCGCCAAGCGCCTCCTGCGAGGAGACCGGCGGGGCGGCATCCACGGCCAGGACGAGGCAAAACAGCATCATCGAAAAAACGGCTGCGGCGCAGACCGGCATCAATCGCGCCATAACTTTCCAGGCGGGCATGAGCTTCATAGATCACTCCAAGCCCCTTTCTGGTACTCGACCCGCACTTCTCTGAAGTGGACAATTCGTCCAATGCAGAAATTAAAATCACTATAAAATTACACCCAATGATAAGGTTTATTCTGCAGATATTCGCCCCATACGCACTTGGCGCAACCCAGATCCATCCAGAAACTCAGCGTGAGGGCACGGGCCGGCCTGAGCGCCTCCCCCCGCTCAATCCCAGGCGAGCGCACCGCCGTTCTGATACTCGATGACACGGGTCTCGAAGAAGTTCTTCTCCTTCTTCAGGTCCATCGCCTCGCTCATCCAGGGGAACGGATTCTCCGCCTCGGCGAAGACCGGGGCGAGGCCGAGCTGGGCGCAGCGGCGGTTGGCGATGAAGTGCATATATTGCTCGCACAGCGCCGCATTGAGGCCGAGGAAGCCGCGGGGCATGGTGTCCCGCCCATAGGCGGCCTCCAGCTCGGCCGCGTCCTTCAGCATGGTGCGCACCTCGTCCTGGAAGGCGCTCGTCCACAGATGGGGGTTCTCGGCCCTGATCTGGTTGATGACGTCGATGCCGAAATTCAGGTGAATGCTCTCGTCGCGCAGGATGTATTGATACTGCTCGGCGATGCCCACCATCTTGTTGCGCCGACCCAGCGAGAGGATCTGCGCGAAGCCGGTATAGAACCACATGCCCTCGAAGACGACGTAGAAGGCCACGAGGTCGCGCAGGAACTGCTGGTCGGCCTCCGGCGTGCCGGTGGCGAAGGCGGGATCGTCGAGGCTCTGCGTGTGCTTGAGCGCCCACGCCGCCTTGTCGGTGATGGAGGGCACCTCCCGATACATGTTGAACAGCTCGCCCTCGTCGAGGCCGAGGCTTTCCACGATGTACTGGAAGGTGTGGGTGTGAACAGCCTCCTCGAACGCTTGGCGCAGGAGATACTGCCGGCATTCGGGATTGGTGAGGTGGCGGTAGATGGCGAGCACGATGTTGTTCGCCACCAAGCTTTCTGAGGCAGCGAAGAAGCCGAGATTGCGCTTGAGCATGCGCCGCTCGTCCTCGGTGAGGCCGGAGCTCGACTTCCACAGCGCGATGTCCGCCTGCATGGAGACCTCGGTCGGCATCCAGTGGTTGTTGCAGCCCGAAAGATACTTCTCCCAGGCCCAGCGGTATTTCATGGGCAGGAGCTGGTTCACGTCGGCGCGCGCGTTGATCATGCGCTTTTCGTCGACGCTGACGCGGGCGGCGCCGCGCTCGATGGCGCCGAGGCCGGTGGCGTCGGCGGGCGTCGCTCCCGCCCCGCCGGCAACGGCTGCGGACACGGCGGGAAGGGGCTTGGTGTCGGACCAGTCGAGCATCATCACATCATCCCCGCTCACTGGCAGGCCTCGCAGGTGGGATCGGCGATGGAGCAGGCGCTCGGCGCCGCCATCAGGATGGGCGCGGCGGAGACCGCGTTGAGCTTGCCGTCGGTGCCCTTGAGGGTCGACTTTTCCACGTGGGTGGCCGAGTGGGCGCGCAGGTAATAGGTGGTCTTCAATCCCAACCGCCAGGCCAGCCGATAGGCCTCGTCCAGCTTCCGGCCGGACGGCTCGGCCATATAGAGGTTGAGCGACTGGGCCTGGTCGATCCATTTCTGCCGGCGGGCGGCCGCGCGGATCAGCCATTCAGGGGCAATCTCGAAGGCGGTGGCGTAGAGCGCCTTCAGATCCTCCGGTACGCGGTCGATGGCGCTTACCATGCCGTCGTAATATTTGAGGTCGGAGACCATCACCTCGTCCCACAGTCCCCGCGCCTTCAGGTCGCGCACGAGGTTGGCGTTCACCACGGTGAAGTCGCCGGACATGTTGGCCTTCACGTAAAGCTGGCTGTAGGCGGGCTCGATGGATTGCGACACGCCGACGATGTTGGAGATGGTGGCGGTGGGCGCGATGGCCATGACGTTGGAATTGCGCATGCCGGTCTCAACCACGCGCCGGCGCAACGTGGCCCAGTCGAGCGTCGCTGAGCGATCCAGCTCCACGTCGCCGTCGCGGGCCTCCGCCAAGAGGTCGAGGCTGTCGATGGGCAGGATGCCCTTCGACCACAGCGAGCCCTCGAAGGAGGCGTAGCGCCCGCGCGCGGCGGCGAGGTCCACCGAGGCGGAGATGGCGAAATAGCTCACCGCCTCCATGGAGGTGTCGGCGAACGCTACGGCTTCTTCGGATGCGGTGGGCAGGCGCAGCGTCTCCAGCGCCTCCTGGAAGCCCATGATGCCGAGGCCCACGGGGCGATGGCGCAGATTGGACCGGCGCGCCTCGGGGATGGTGTAGAAATTGATGTCCACCACATTGTCCAGCATGCGCATGGCTGTGGCCACGGTGCGCTGCAGCCGGTCGAGATCGAGCTCCGCGTCCGTCACGTGCGCCGCGAGGTTCACCGAGCCGAGATTGCACACCGCCACCTCGTCCGCGCTGGTGTTGAGCGTGATCTCGGTACACAGGTTCGATGAGTGCACCACGCCCGCATGCTGCTGCGGCGAACGGATGTTGCAGGGGTCCTTGAAGGTGATCCAGGGGTGGCCGGTCTCGAACAGCATGGTCAGCATGCGCCGCCACAGATCGAGAGCCTTCACCGTGCGGAACACCGTCATCTCGCCCCGCCCGGCCTTGGCCTCATAGGCCTCGTAGGCGGCCTTGAAGGGCTTGCCGTAGAGGTCGTGCAGGTTTGGCGTCTCGTCGGGGGAGAACAGCGTCCAGTCGGCGCCGGCCGCCACGCGCTGCATGAACAGGTCCGGGATCCAGTTGGCCGTGTTCATGTCGTGGGTGCGGCGGCGGTCGTCGCCGGTATTCTTCCGCAAGTCGAGGAACTCCTCGATGTCCACGTGCCAGGTTTCGAGATACGCGCAGACTGCGCCCTTGCGCTTGCCGCCCTGGTTCACCGCGATGGCGGTGTCGTTGGCCACCTTCAGGAAGGGGACGACGCCCTGGCTCTCGCCGTTGGTGCCCTTGATGTGGGCGCCGAGGCCGCGCACCGGCGTCCAGTCATTGCCGAGGCCGCCGGAATATTTGGCCAGCAGCGCATTGTCCTTCACCGCCTTGAAGATGCCGTCGAGATCGTCCGCCACCGTGGTCAGGAAGCAGGAGGAAAGCTGCGGCCGCAGGGTGCCGGCATTGAACAGGGTGGGCGTGGAGGCCATGAAGTCGAAGGAGGAGAGGATATTGTAGAATTCGATCGCCCGCGCCTCCCGGTCGATCTCGCGCACAGCGAGGCCCATGGCGACGCGCATGAAGAAGGCCTGCGGCAGCTCGAAGCGCGTGCCGCGCACGTGCAGGAAGTAGCGGTCGTAGAGCGTCTGGAAGCCGAGATAGTCGAACTGGAGATCCCGCTCCGGCTTGAGTGCCGCGGCGAGCCGGGACAGGTCGAAGCGGCCAAGCTCGGGATCGAGCAGGTCGTTGGCGATGCCGGTCCTCACATAAGCGCGCAGATAATCGCCGTAGCGCTCCGCCATCTCCGCCTGCGTCGCCTGTTCCGGCCGGCCGGCGACGAAGCTCAGGGCCTCGCGGCGCAGCTTGTCCAGCAGCAGGCGGGCGCTGACCTTGGCATAATTGGGCTCGGTCTCCACCAGCGTGCGCGCCGCCAGGATGGGCGCCTGCGCCAGTTCATCGAGCGAGATGCCGTCATAGAGATTGCGTTGCGTCTCCAAAAGGACCGCGTCGGCCGAGACGCCGTCGAGCCCGGCGCAGGCCTCGTCGATGACGGTCGAGAGGCGGGCGGCATCCAGCGGCACCAATGCGCCGTCGGCGGTCTTCACATGCAGCACGGCGGTGGAACCACCGGCCGGATGCGCCGCGGCGAGGGCCTTCGCGCGTTCTCGCGCCCGCTCCTCGCGATAAAGCACATAGGCCCGGGCGACCTTGTGATGCTCCCCGCGCATCAAGGCGAGTTCCACCTGGTCCTGCACGTCTTCGATATGGAAGGTGCGACCGATATCGGGGCGCCGGGTGAGGTTCGCCACGATCTGGTCGGTCAGCCCGGCGACGATGTCGTGGATGCGGCGGGACGCGGCGGCGGACTGTCCCTCCACGGCGAGGAACGCCTTGGTCAGGGCAACCGCGATCTTGGCGGCATCGAACGGCGTGACTGCGCCATTGCGGCGGATGAGCTGATAGCCGGGCGCGCTGGCGACCGCCTGGACGTCAGGGGCCGGCGTAGAGAGTCTGTGGTTGCCATTGGCATGGCGTTCGGCTGTCGCTGGCATCATCATCCCCGATGAATGTGGGGACGGAGCGCAAGCGGACGCATGCCGGAACACGGGAGGCGTATGCCACCCGAAGCAAGCGCCTCACCGGGACACCCCGCCCGTGGACGTACTGGTGTCGCGGCAGGTCTCCTGGCTCGCAGGTCATCATTCCTGTCCGTCTTCCCAAGGCCTTGCGGCCCCAGTGACATGGCTGGACAGGAACTCGCCGCTTACAGTTGCGGGGGCAGCGCCGGCTTGGACCGGCTTCCCTCTTAGCTCTCGATCTTGCGAGTCGAGAGACCGTGACCACCAGATATAGGCGCCACGCCGATGCGAGTGTCAAGATGTGGATAAGGCGGCATATCGGGAGCGCAATTCACAGCCGTCATAGGCGATCAAACGGATGGTGCCGCTGTGACCGGTGATAGCCCTTTGATCGGTCGCCAGAGGCTGGCGGCAATGGCCGCCAGCCTCTCAAGCCTCAGAACAGGCTATAACGTCGGGCGAGCGGCAGTTTCGATGCCGGCTTCACCGCAATCTCCTCACCGTCCGCCGTGACGCGATAGGTCTTCGGATCGACCATGATCTTCGGCAGGGCATCGTTCAGCTTCATGTCGGCTTTGCCGATGCCACGGCATTTCCGGACCGCCTCGATCCGCTTGCCGAGACCATAGGAGAGGACGTCTCCGTCTGTGATGGAGGCTTCGCTGACGAAGAGGATCGAGGTGCCGGCCGTGCCGGCGGCCGTCGCGGCGAACATCGGCCGCATGATGAGCGGCTGCGGCGTTGGGATGGAGGCGTTGGCGTCGCCGATCTGCGCGAAGGCGATGAAGCCGCTCTTCAAGACCATCTCCGGTCGTGCGCCGAAGAAGGCCGGCTTCCACAGGACAAGGTCGGCCACCTTACCCTTCTCGATCGAACCGATCAGATGGCTCATACCATGGGCGATGGCGCCGTTGATCGTGTATTTGGCGACATATCGCTTGATGCGGAAATTGTCGTTGCCCGGAGCATCCTCCGGCAGCTTGCCGCGCTGCCGTTTCATCTGGTCGGCGATCTGCCAGGTGCGGGTGATGACCTCGCCGGCGCGGCCCATGGCCTGGCTGTCGGAGGTCATCATGGAGATGGCGCCGAGATCGTGCATGACGCCCTCGGCTGCGATGGTCTCGGCGCGGATGCGGCTTGCCGCGAAGGCCACGTCCTCGGGAATATTCTTGTCGAGGTGATGGCAGACCATCAGCATGTCGAGATGCTCGGCGACCGTGTTGACCGTGTAGGGATTGGTCGGACTGGTCGAACTGGTGAGAATGTTCGGCTCTGAGCAGACGCGCATCAGGTCCGGCGCATGGCCGCCGCCGGCGCCCTCGGAATGATAGGTGTGGATCGTGCGGCCGGCGAATGCCTTGATCGAATCCTCGACCGTGCAGCTCTCGTTGATCGTGTCGGTGTGGATCGTGACCTGCACGTCGTAGTCGTCGGCCATCGCTAGGCAGGTGTCGATGGCGGCAGGGGTCGTCCCCCAATCCTCATGCAGCTTCAGGCCGCCAGCGCCAGCAAGGATCTGTTCCTTCATGCCATCGGGCTTCGAGGAATTGCCGCGCCCGGTGAAGACGAAATTGACCGGGATCGAGTCCGTCGCCTGCATCATCAGCTTGAGATAGACCGGGTTCGGCGTGCAGGTCGTCGCGAGCGAGCCGGTCGCCGGGCCGGTGCCGCCACCGACAAGTGTGGTGATGCCGCTGGCAATCGCCGTATAGGGCTGCGGCGGGCATATGTAGTGGAAATGGGTATCGACACCGCCCGCAGTCACGATCAGCCCCTCGCCGGCGATGACCTCGGTGTTGACGCCGATGATCAGGTCGGGGTCGACGCCGGCCATGACGTCGGGATTTCCTGCCTTGCCGATGCCCGCGATCTTGCCGCCCTTGATGCCGATGTCCGCCTTCACGATGCCGGTATAGTCGATGACCAGGGCATTGGTGATGACGCAATCAAGCGCCTTCTTGGAATCGACACCGGTTGCCTGGCCCATGCCGTCACGGATGACCTTGCCAGCCCCAAACACGCACTCGTCGCCATAGACGGTGTAGTCCTTCTCGACTTCGGCGACGAGGCAGGTGTCGCCGAGCTGGATCTTGTCGCCGGTGGTCGGGCCGAAGAGGGTTGCATAGTCGCCGCGCTTGATCTGGTATGCCATTGGATGCCCCTCTCAGCCCTTGTTCGCGAATGCGCGCTCGCCAACGCGGGTCAGCGTGGCCTTTTTGTTCGACGCGCCGACCTGACCGTCAGCGAGGTTGTTGCCACCACGGATCACCCTGTTGCCGGCGATCTCGACCAGCCTGACCGACTTGGTCTCGCCCGGCTCGAAGCGGATGGCAGTCCCGGCCGGGATGTCGAGGCGCTTGCCATAAGCAGAATCACGATCGAATTTCAGGCGCGGATTGGCCTCGACGAAGTGGAAATGGCTGCCGACCTGGATCGGCCGCTCGTCGGTGTTGGTCACGTCGATGCTGGCCGATGGGCGCCCCACGTTCAGGGTCAGCGAGCCATCGGCGACCGTGATCGTCCCGGCCGTTTCTTCATCCTCGGCTGCGAAGAGCGAGGCGTCCGGCACCGGCAGGAAGCTGCCATAGAGTGCAAGGGCAAGATCGCCGGTCTCTACTGTGATCGGAGAGCGCACGGCAACCAATTTTGTGCCGTCCAGGAAGGTGCCTTCGATATGGACTTCGCCGACCATCTCGGCGACGCCCGGCAGGACTTCGCGCTTGCCGAGGAGCTTGCCGCCGATCGCCATGAGGTCCGACACGGAGTGCTTTCCGTCGCGGATCAGTTCGAGCAGCACCGTGGAGATGAGCGCAACCGCTTCCGGATAGGTCAGCCGGAGCCCACGGGCGAGCCTGCGCTGGGCGAGTAAGCCCGTTGAGACGAGCGTGAGTTTATCGACTTCGTGTGGCGCGAGATGCGTAAGCGTCGTCCCGGCGGCACCTTCATAGGTTGGGCGTGAAAGCGCAGTCTG
>NZ_JAHBGE010000040.1 GCF_018390635.1 Ancylobacter lacus
TCTGCCGTCCAACGACCTCAAACAGGCGCTGCGTCCCTACTGTCTGGGCGGCGCCTGGGGGCGGCTGCTGGATGCGGAGAGCGAGCATCTGGGCTCGGCCACCGTCCAGGCCTTCGAGACGGAAGGTCTGATCGGCACGGAGGCCGCGCCGGCTGTGCTGGCTTATCTGTTCCACCGGATCGAGGACCGGCTCGACGGATCACCGACCCTCATCATCATCGATGAGGGCTGGCTGGCCCTGGACGATGACGCCTTCGCCAGCCAGCTGCGGGAATGGCTGAAGACGCTGCGCAAGAAGAACGCCTCCGTCATCTTCGCCACGCAGTCCCTCTCCGATATCGACGGCTCGGCGATCGCGCCCGCCATCATCGAGAGCTGCCCGACACGTCTTCTGCTCCCCAATGAACGGGCCATCGAGCCGCAGATCAACGCCATCTACCGCCGCTTCGGCCTGAACGACCGGCAGATCGAGATCCTCGCGCGGGCCATGCCGAAGCGGGACTATTACTGCCAGTCGCGGCGCGGCAACCGGCTGTTCGAACTCGGCCTCAGCGAGGTCGCGCTGGCGTTGTGCGCGGCGTCCTCGAAGACGGACCAGCAGGCCATCGGCGAGATCTTCGCCGCGCATGGCCGCGACGGCTTCCTGGACGCCTGGCTGCGTCATCGCGGCCTCGGCTGGGCTGCCGACCTCCTTCCCAACCTCACCAATCTGGAGACGCAGCCATGACGCTGTCCCGTCTGCGCCTATCCGCGTTCGCCGTCGCGCTGCTGACCGCACCGCTCGCCCTCGCACCCGTGCTGTCCCCGTCCGCGCAGGCCCTCACGGTCTATGACCCGTGGAACTACGCGGAGAACATGATCTCGGCGGCGCGGGCGCTCGAGCAGATCAACAACCAGATCACCTCGCTGCAGAACGAAGCGCAGATGTTGATCAACCAGGCCCGCAATCTCGCCAGCCTGCCCCATTCCTCGCTGCAGCAGATCCAGCAATCGGTCCAGCGCACCCAGCAGTTGCTCGGACAGGCACAGAGCATCGCCTTCAATGTCGGCCAGATCGACCAGGCCTTCCAGCAGCGCTATGGCAGCATCCCGCTCTCGGCCTCCGATGCCGATCTCGTCGCCGGTGCGCGCTCGCGCTGGCAGACCACGGTTGGTGGCTTGCAGGATGCGCTGCGCGTGCAGGCCGGCGTCGTCGGCAATGTCGACGCCAACAAGGCCGAGATGGCGACGCTTGTGGGCCAAAGCCAGGGCGCCACGGGCGCGCTTCAGGCCACGCAGGCCGGCAACCAGTTGCTCGCTTTGCAGTCGCAGCAGCTCTCCGACCTGATCGCGGTGATGTCCGCTAATGGGCGCGCCGAGGCGCTGTCCGAGGCGGAACGCGCGACCGCCGCCGAGCAGGGCCGTGAGCAACGCCGGCGCTTCCTCACCCCGGGCGCAGGCTATCAGGCCGGCAATGCCCGCATGTTCAGCAACTGACGGGAGGCCGACATGGACGCAGTCCTGCTGGCCCGGCTCGGCGCGGTGATCTTTGTGGCCATCGCCGGCACGGCGGCGGTCGTGGAGATGACCCGGGTGGAGGAGGCGCCGGAGCCTTCACCCATTCGGACGGTAGGGGCCGCGCGCGATCCTCTGCGCGATGAGCAGCGCCGCTGCCAGCAGCTTGGAGAGGCGGCCACCCAAGACGCCGCGTGCCTGAAGATCTGGGCGCAAACGCGCGACCGGTTTCTCGGGCATCCCGCGCCGAACGAAGGCCATTGAGCCATGAACGGCACTGGCGTCATCGACAACTTCCTGGGGGTCTTCACCTCCTACATCGACAGCGGCTTCGGCCTGCTTGGCGGCGAGGTTGCCTTCATCGCCACCACGCTCATCGTCATCGACGTGACGCTGGCGGCGCTGTTCTGGTCGTGGGGTGCGGATGACGACATCATCGCCCGGCTCATCAAGAAGACCCTGTTCGTTGGCGTCTTCGCCTACATCATTGGCAACTGGAACACCCTCGCCCGCATCGTCTTTGAGAGCTTTGCCGGGCTCGGCCTCAAGGGCTCGGGAACGGCATTTTCCGTCAGCGACCTCATGCGTCCCGGCAAAGTGGCGCAGACCGGGCTCGATGCCGGCCGTCCCTTGCTCGAGTCGATCTCGGACCTGATGGGCTGGGTCGCCTTCTTCGAGAACTTCATCCAGATCGCCTGCCTGCTGTTTGCCTGGGCGCTGGTGCTGCTCTCCTTCTTCATTCTCGCGGTCCAGCTCTTCGTCACCTTGATCGAGTTCAAGCTGACGACGCTCGCCGGCTTCGTGCTGATCCCCTTCGGCCTGTTCGGCAAAACCGCCTTCATGGCCGAGCGGGTGCTGGGGAACGTCGTCTCCTCCGGCATCAAGGTCATGGTGCTCGCGGTCATCATCGGCATCGGCTCCACCCTGTTTGGCCAGTTCACCGCGGGGTTTGGGGGACAGACGCCCACCATCGATGACGCCATGGCCATCGTGCTGGCTGCCCTTTCTCTGCTTGGTCTCGGCATCTTCGGTCCCGGCATTGCCGCCGGCCTTGTCTCCGGTGGCCCACAGCTGAGCGCCGGAGCGGCCATCGGCACCGGCATGGCCGCCGGTGGTGCCCTGATGGCGGCCGGCGGTGCCGCTAGTCTCGCAATCCGGGGCGGTGGGGCCGCCCTCTCGGCGACGGCGGCTGCGGCGCGGGGCGGAGCGACGGCCTACAGCATCGGTGCGGCCGGGCAGTCCGGCATGGCGAGTGTCGCCTCGGGACTGGGTGGCGTCGCGCGCGCGGCGGGCTCGGCCGCCGTGTCACCGCTCGCAAACGCCGTCAACGGTACGTCCTCAGCTTCCTCCGCCGATGAGGTGCCCGACTGGGCCAAGCGCATGAAGCGCGGCCAGTCGCTTCGCCATGGCGTCTCCGCCGCCGCCCATGCTGTGCGCTCCGGTGACAGCCATGCCGGCGGCTCTTCCGTCTCCCTGTCTGAGAGCGACCGCTCATGAGCCTCTTCAAGCGACCCGCGACCCATTACGGCACCTCGCCAGAACCCGTCACGCCCTATCAGAAGGCCGCCCAGGTCTGGGACGAGCGCATCGGCTCGGCCCGCGTGCAGGCCAAGAACTGGCGACTGATGGCGCTTAGTAGCCTGTTCCTCTCAGGCAGCTTTGCCTCAGCTCTGATCTGGCAGTCGACGCGGGGCACCGTCGTGCCCTGGGTGGTCGAGGTCGATCGTCTCGGCCAGACGCAGGCCGTTGGACCCGCCACAGGCGATTATCGTCCGACCGATCCGCAGATCGCCTGGCATCTTGCCCGCTTCATCGAGCAGGTGCGCAGCCTGCCGGCCGATCCGGTGATCGTCAGGCAGAACTGGCTCCGGGCCTATGAGTTCACCACTGATCGGGGAGCCGCCGCGCTCAACGACTATGCCCGCGCCAATGATCCCTTCACCCGGGTCGGCAAGCAGCAGATCGCCGTCGAGGTCTCCAGCGTCATCCGGGCCTCGCCCGACTCCTTCCGCGTCGCCTGGGTCGAGCGGCGCTATGAGAACGGCCAGCTCGCCGCCACCGAGCGCTGGAGCGCG
This sequence comes from Ancylobacter lacus, assembly GCF_018390635.1. Classification (GTDB taxonomy): domain Bacteria; phylum Pseudomonadota; class Alphaproteobacteria; order Rhizobiales; family Xanthobacteraceae; genus Ancylobacter; species Ancylobacter lacus. The sequence goes on from NZ_JAHBGE010000040.1 coordinate 3,570, forward strand.
ATCCTCACCCTGGTGATCCAGCCACCGCGCGATGCCGAGCGCCTGCGTACCAATCCGCTCGGCATCTATGTCAACGCCATCAGCTGGTCGCGGGAGATGAGCCAGTGAAAACACCTCTCCGTAAACCCGCATCTCGGGCTTTCCGCCGCTCCGCCTTTGCGGTTCTCCTGCTTTCGGCAACTGCGCTGGGCGGCTGCGCCTCGGCACCGAAGCCGCCGCAGATCAGCTATGACAGTGAGGTGCCGGCGCTGCCGGCCGTGCCAGCCGTCGTCACTGACGAGCGTCCGCGCCCGCTCCACACGCCGCCCGCCTGGACGCCGGCCAAGGGCGGCACGGACGCCAAAACGCCCGTCGCTCGCGTCGAGAACGCCAATGCGGCGGCCCGCGTGGAACCGCGCCGCGAGGGCTATTACAACGCCATCCAGATCTATCCCTGGAGCGAGGGTGCGCTCTATCAAGTCTATGCAGCGCCCGGCCAGATCACCAACATCGCACTGGAGCCGGGCGAGAGCCTGACCGGCAGCGGCCCCATCGCGGCCGGCGACACCGCCCGCTGGATCATTGGCGACACGGAGAGCGGCGAGGGTGTGAACCGGCGCGTGCATGTGCTGGTGAAACCGACGCGGGCGGACATCTCCACCAACCTTGTCATCACCACCGACCGGCGCAGCTATATTATCGAGCTGCGGGCCGGCGAGAAGCCCTATATGCCGGCCGTCGCTTGGGCCTATCCACAGGTTCCGGGAGCACAGCGCTCCAGTGTTCCGGCGGTACCGGTTATCCCCAGCTTCGCAGCGCGCAACTACCGCTACGCGCTCTCCGGCGACACGCCGCCCTGGCGGCCAATGGCCGTCTATGACGACGGGCGTAAGGTCTATGTCGAGTTCCCGCGCGGGGTCATTCAGGGCGAGATGCCGCCGCTCTTCGTCATTGGGGCGGACGGTGAGGCGCAGATCGTCAATAGCCGCATCTATCAGAACATCCTGATCGTCGACCGGCTCTTCGGTGCGGCCGAGCTCCGCCTCGGCGGCGGCGAGCGTCCGCAGAAGGTGCGGATCGAGCGCACGGATGGGAGGCCGGCATAATGAACAGCCCCGACAATCATGACCTCGAGGTGGATCTCGGCGCTCCGACCACCGATCACGCCGCGGCGATGCGGCTGCGTCCCGAGCCGCCGCGCGTCACGCGTTTCTCGCGCAAGGTCCTCGCCGGCGCCGGGCTGGTTGTCAGCCTCGGCATAGGCGGCGCCGTGATCTATGCGCTGCAGGGTCGCGACAAGGGCACCGGCGGCGCGGAGCTCTACTCCACCCAGAACCGCTCCACCGCCGACGGCCTTGCCGGCCTGCCGCGGGACTACACCGGGCCGATCCTGGGTCCGCCTCTGCCGGGCGATCTCGGCCGACCGATCCTTGATGCACAGAACCGCGGCCAGCTCGTCGTGCCGCCGACAATGGCAGCGCCACAGGTCGATCCTGAGCAGCAGCGCCGTCTCGCCGAACAGGAAGCCGCGCGGACCAGCCGTGTGTTCTTCCAGGCGGCGCAGGCTCGCGCGGCGCCGCCGTCATCGGCCGGTGCTTCCGGCTACCGCGGCCTGGGCGCAGCGGGACCGGGCGGCCCGCCCTCGACCCAGGACCGCCAGCTTGCCTTCCTCAATGCCGCCGTCGATCGGCGCGTCGTCGCATCCGATCGGGTCATGGCACCGGCATCGCCTTATGTGCTGCAGGCCGGCGCCGTCATCCCGGCCGCGCTCATCACCGGCATCCGCTCCGACTTGCCCGGCCAGATCACCGCGCAGGTGACCGAGAATGTCTATGACAGCCCGACGGGCCGGATCCTGATCATCCCGCAGGGCACACGCCTGCTCGGCCAGTACGACAATGGCGTCGGCTTTGGACAGCGCCGCATCCTGCTGGTCTGGAACCGGCTGATCTTCCCCAATGGTCGCTCCATCGTGCTGGAGCGTCAGCCCGGCACCGATGCGCAGGGCTATGCCGGCCTTGAGGACGGCGTCGACATGCACGGGTGGGATCTCGCCAAGGCGATCGGCCTCTCGACGCTCCTCTCCGTCAGCGCCGAACTCGCCATGGATGATGAAGACGAACTGATCCAGGCGCTCCAAAGCGGGGCGCAGGACACCATCAACGATGCCGGCCAGGAGATCATCCGCCGGCAGTTGCAGGTCGCGCCGACCCTGACCATCCGGCCGGGGTTCCCGGTGCGGGTGATGGTCACCCGTGACCTCGTGCTCGAACCCTACAGGTACTGACCATGGCGAAGCTGAAACTCGGCCCCATCCCCAACGACAAGCCGGTGAAGGTGGCGCTGTCGCTGCCCGGCGCGCTGCACCGCGATCTTGTCGCCTACGCCGAGGTGCTCGCACGGGAAACTGGCCAGCCTGCACCAGACCCCGTGAAGCTTATCGTGCCCATGCTGGAGCGTTTCATCGCCACGGATCGTGAGTTCGCCAAGGCGCGCCGCGATGCTGGCGGCGCTGCGAGCATCAGCGCGTCGTAGCCCGCTCCTGGGCCATCTTCCGTGTGAGGCTGAGCAAGGTGCGCACCGCCGGGTTATCGTTGCGAGGCGAGTAAATCACGGAGAACGGGATCGCCTCGCCGGCGAGAGGGCGGAACACCACCTCCGGCAGGCTGATCACAGTCTCGGATTCCAACACCGGGAGGATCCCTCGTCCCGTGGCGACGAGACCCAGAAGGCTGAAGCGGGCGACTTGCTGCGTACTGATGCGCGGGGAGATACCGAGCTCACGGAACCTGCGCTCAAGGAAGCCGCGCACCTCATTGCCGGAGCCTTCGGTGCGGACAAGAAAGGTCTCGTCCACGAGATCTCGCCAGGACAGCACATCCCTTTGGACCAGAGGATGAAGCCGCGGCAGCGCGAACAGAAGTGGTTCGCTCCACGAGGAAATCGCATCACAGTCCGGCCAGCTTTGCCGGCCCAGCACGAATGCGGCGTCGAGATCAAACCGCCGTATCGCGGCCGCGTGATTTTCGGCAGGCGCTTCGACAAAGTCGATATGAACGCCCGCATAACGGCTGTCGTACGTCTGGAACAGGTCGCGCAGAAAGCCGGAGGACAGGTTCGAGAACAGGCCAACTTTAAGGTGGCCTTCCTCGGCCCGCCCGAGCGCAGCCGCTTCCACCGTCGCCTCGCGGATTTGATCGAGCGCTTGGCGCGTGCGGTTCAGAAAGCGCTGCCCCGCCAGAGTGAGGTTCACCCCGCTTGAATGCCGGATGAACAGCGACACACCTATCTCGTCTTCAAGATCGCGCACGCTCCGGCTGATGGACGATTCCTTGACCTCAAGAGCCACCCCCGCCTTGCGGAAGCTTCCGTGCTCGGCGGCCGCTACGAAGTAGCGCAGATGGCGCAATTCGATCGAGGTGGATAGCGGCGCAGCCATCCGCGCTCCG
>NZ_JAHBGE010000041.1 GCF_018390635.1 Ancylobacter lacus
TCATGTGGTGAAATCGACTGAAGGGCATCCTTGCATCGCGGGCCGTTCCACATATGACCAGAGGTGGAATATACCGCAGCCCAATGGAAACTCCGGCGAAGGAGATACCCGCTTGAGGATCCCGACCGCCCGTACGAGCTGACCGGCGAGGGCCGGCAGAAGCGAGGTGCATAAGCAGACGATGAATCCACGGGACGAAATCCCGAAACAGGACAGGCCGAAACCCGTGACGCGCACAAAGCGCGCCCCCTTGATCCAGCCACCTGCTTCGCGAATTTCATCGAGGCCAGCGGTCATGTGCCGCGCAGAAAGGCCGGACATATGACCGCACCGTCCTCATGTGGTGAAATCGACTGAAGGGCATCCTTGCATCGCGGGCCGTTCCACATATCATGGGTTGATGGCGTCAGGCCATCGGCTGGACCCAAGGATCAGCGTCGTGAAACGGGGATGGTCGTCCGGTCAGGAGACCGTGATGGCGGGTTACTGCGCAGGTTGCTTCCGCCGGGCTGCGAGGTGCAACACGTGCTGCCTGTGGGAAGCCGTCAGCGTGGCATGCTCCAGGGATTGATGACCGCCACACCGGCGGCATGGAAGGCGCTGGTATCGCGGGTGGCCACAGTGAAGCCCCGGGCGGCTGCGATTGCGGCGATATAGCCGTCGGGCGTCGGAAAGCCCTTCCCAGCCCCGCGCGCCTTCACGGCGAGGTCGGCATAGCGTTGTGCGGCAGCGACATCGAAAGGCAAGACGCGGTCGGCGAACAGCTCCATCACCCCGTCCATGGCATCCGTGAGCCGGTCCTTCCGCTTGCCCGCGGGCAGCGCACCGATGCCGTACAACAGTTCGGCGATGGTGACGCTGGAGAGATAGAGCGTCTCGGCCGCCTGCTCGTCGAGCCACGCCCGCACGGTGTCGTCGGGCGTGGGCTTCATCGCCTCCGAGATGACATTGGTGTCGAGAAGGATCATTCGAAACTCATCGGCTCGGCAGGCATCCTGTCGCGCGCCGGGCTGAGGGCGTCGATGTCCTCATTGGTCAGCCCCAGTCGGCGGCTGCGTTCCGCGAGCGCCGTTCCGAGCCGGAGGCGCGTGTCAGGGCGAACGGCGGTCTCCAGGATGTCGCGCATCTCGGCTTCGGTGCTGCGGCCGTGCTGTGCCGCGCGCACCTTGAGGGCACGGTGCGTCGCCTCGGAGAGGTTGCGGATCGTCACTGCGGGCATGATGGCGCCTCCAGTAAGGCCGATAGCGTTGATAGCAAAATAGAGGAAACGCCATCACATTCAAGATGGCGGGCTTGGCGGCGCTTATGCGCCGCCGGAGCCGAACCGATAGACCGGGATGCCCATCTTACGGGCCTTGTCGGCCAGATTGTCCTGAATGCCGGTGCCGGGGAAGATCACGACCCCGATCGGCACCACGTTCAGCATCTGGTCGTTGCGCTTGAAGGGCGCAGCCTTGGCGTGCTTCGTCCAGTCGGGCTTGAAGGCCACCTGCGGCACCTTGCGGCTATCGGCCCAGAGAGACGCGATCTTCTCGGCGCCCTTTGGGGAGCCGCCATGCAGGAGCACCATGTCCGGGTGCTTGGCGTGGATCTGATCGAGCTTGGCCCAGATCTGCCTATGATCGGCGGTGTCGCCACCCGAGAAGGCGATCTTCGGCCCGGCGGGCACGAGCACCTCGCTATCCGCGCGCCTCCTGGCGGCGAGGAAATCCCGGCTGTCGATCAGCGATGCGGTGAGGTGGCGATGGTTAACCCGTGATCCGGCCCGTGGCGTCCAGGGAGAGCCGGTGGCGATACGGTAGCGGTCGGCGGCGGCATCGCGGAAGGTTTCCATGCCGTCGCGGCGGCCGATCAGGTTCATGCCGATGTCGATCAGACGCTCGAGCTCCAGGGACTTCACCTCGGAGCCGTCCTGTTCATGCTGAAGCTGCTTCTGGGCCTGCTCGTTGACGTCAAGCTTCTGCTCGATCCGGTCCACGGCGCGGTGGAACATGTTGACGGTCGACCAGAGGAGATCGGGAAGCTCGGCATCGAGGCTGGTGTCGGTGATCGTGGCGACCAGGGCATCGAAGATATCGGCGATGGCGCCTTCGATGAGGCGGTCCTCCGGTGGCAGGCGCTGGTCGCGCTCGTCCTCGGAAGGACGGTAACCGTGGAGCTGCAATTCCTGGATCAGGTGGTCGGTCGGGGATGAGACGTGGTGCGGCTCGTGGTCGTCATGCGCGCTCATGGGATGCTCCATCGGTTTGGACCGCTTGCCGTGGCGGCCTTCATGGCGACGAAGCCGTCGGGCGGGACGGACCTGCACCCGGAGCGAAGCGAGAGGGCCGCAGCGCCAGCGGAGGATGGCGAGAAGCCGGCGATTTTGCTTCGCGATGGAAAGCGGCCCGAAGGCCGCGCCGGAAAATCGTCGGCGGCAGCCATTGCCGATCCGGCCCGGCTGATGGCCGATCGCCCTCTCGAAGGCCCAAGGCGCGGTCCTCTTGCCGTGACTGACGCATCCTTGCGTGTATGGCGGACACGTCTCGCGGTTCATCTGGTTTCGGCTATGGGGCCAGGCTCATGAAGCGCACGACATCTTCCGGTGCGAGTTGCACCCGAACGCCCGTCCGCAGGGTATCGATACCGAGCTGCTGGAGATCCTCGTTGAAGTCCCCAAGTGCTGGCGACAATGGAATGGCCTCGATGCCCTCGGCGTTCGCCCGCTCGAGCAGCGTGTCCCGCGCGGAGTCGCCTGCCGGATCCTTGTCGTGGACGATATAGAGCCGCCTCAAGGCAGGCGGGAACAGGACGGCGGCCAAATGCGATGCCGAGAGCGCCGGTGCCATCGCCATGTTGGGCAGGACCTGCCGGAGCGACAGCATGGTCTCGATGCCTTCGCCCGCTGCGATCACGCTGTTGGGCACACCGATGCGAACGGTAGACCCAAGCAGATCGCCCATCGCCTTGCGCGGCGTGTCGACCGGAGCCTTGTCCGAACCGTCGGGTGCGAGCCAGGTGCGGTGCACGCCGGTGATCCTGCCGGAGAGATCGGTGACGGCGGCGATCATCGCGGGCCAGGTCTCTGTCGGGCCGTTGTCAGGCTTGTAGTAGCAGCGCGGATGGAAGCGCAGGTTTCCGGCTCCGTGCAGAAGCGTAATGCCGCGTCGGCGCAAATACGTCTCTGCGAGGGTCCCGGCGATTGGCTGCGACATGGCGAACAGACGCCTTGCCGCTTCGGTCGATCCTGACGGGGCCGGCGCGATACCGCGTTGTGCTACGGGCTCCGGTTCGGGATGCGGCAGGTTGAGAAAGGCGGACGCTTCCTTAGCAACGTCAGCGAAGTCGGGGAGACCGTGCGATCCGCGGATGACGTCGAGAAGATCGCCATGCTCGCCGGTGGCGGCATCGGTCCATTTGCCCGCCGGCCCCTTCGCAGATGCCTGGAGCCGGACAAAGAGCGAGCGGCCGGGCGTGTTTCTGATATCGCCGACAAGCCAGTAGCGGCCCTCCCGGCGTCCATTGGAGAGATAGTGGCGGCAGACCGCCTCGGCTCGATCGGCGAGCCGGCGCGACAGATGTTGAGCAATCCCGGACATGGCGAGCTTTTCAAAAACAAAGGCCCGCCGACAGAGCCGGCGGGCCGAGGTTCAGGATCGTGTTGAGGGTTACTCCGCCGCCACGGCAGGGGGGATGTCCGTGGCGTCCTCAGTATCCTCATGGCTCCCGTCTTCGCCCATGGCCGTTGTGCCGTCCTGCGCCGCCGTTCCTTCGCCGGCCTCCGGTTCGGCTCCGCGCAGCGGTTCCGGCAGCCAGCCGGTGCCGGCCAGCAGCGCTTCGGCCTCGCGGGCCATGTCGCCCTTCTTCAGGTGCGCGATACGCTCCGCAGCACGCGGCCCCTTTGCCTCGCCCACCGCCTGCAGAATGCGGGCCTTGGTCACGCGCCCGAGGAAATTGTCCACGGTCGGCTTCCACCCGGCAGCCGCCATGTCGAGGTCGACGGCGCGGGCGACCTGATCGGCATGGTTGAGCGCGCGCGGCCGCCGGTTCCAGGCCTCATGGACGGCGTTCACCGAGAGGCTCACGACATGGGCGAACAGGCCGGAGCGGCTGTCGCTGTCCCAATCCCGCAGCGCCTCCCAGAGATCGGCCGAGTCCTTCGGCAGGACCTTGGCCCAGCCCTCATGCCGGGCGTGGATCGCCGCGGCCGAGGCACTGTCATTCAGCCCCGGCGCCTGCGCGCTGAAAGCCACGCTCTTCAGGTCGAGTTCGAGGCAGCTATCCGAGCCGTAGCGGTAGAAGCTCTTCAGCGTCAGGGCATGCAGGGCGGCGAGGAAGGCGACGTCCAGCCGTTCGCCCAGCGCCTGGCGCAGGCCGAGCGTGCGATGCGAGGTCAGCTCGGTCATCAGCCGGTCCGAGAGCGCAGACAGCCCTTCGTCCTCCTCGGGCTCAGGCGCGTCTGCCATGACGGCCTCGCCGGTACGCATGGCCGCAACCGCGCCAACGTGCGGTACGGCGTCTTCCGCGGCGACTTCGGGCTCCACCGGCAGTTCGTCCTCCGGCCGCACATAACCGCGCTCAATGCGGACCGTGCCGTCATGGGCGATGCTGACGAAGGCACCAGCGCGCGCCACCTCCAGCAGATCGAAGGTGATCGGACGCGCGTCGAAGGCTTCGATCGCCGTCTCGATCTCGCCGAGCCGCGCATCGACATCGTCGGGCAGTTCATCCGCCTCGGCGTATTCCGCGGACAGGCGATCATATTCCGCCTGGAGGGCATCGCGGCCGGCTTCCTCTTCGGCGCTGAGCGGGATGGTCTCACCGCGCAGCTGCCGCAAGCCGTAGGTGTGGCCATAGGCGAAGTCGGGGGCCATCTCGACCCACTTCCACCCCTCGATAGCGACAGCGTTGGCCTCAGCCTTCAGCTTCTCGGCCACCAGCCGGTCGACAAGCGCGACATCCTGCAGCCAGCCGCCGTCGTCGCCCTGAAACAGGTCGCGCAGGATAGTGCCGCCGGCCTCGACATAGGCCTCAAGACCGATGAACTGGGCGCGCTTGTCACAGGCGCGGACAGCACCCTCGGTCAGCATGCGGCGGATGGCATAGGGCTGCTTGTCATAGGAGGTCTTCAGCCGCTCGAAGACCTGTTCCTGGCGCGAATGGTCGCCGGACACGGTGAAGGCCATGAGTTGGTCGAGCGTCATGTCGTCCTCGGCATAGACCTCCAACAGCACCGGCGAGACCGAGGCGAGCCTGAGACGCTGCTTCACCACGCCGACGGAGACGAAGAAGGCGGCAGCGATCTCCTCCTCGGACTGACCCTTCTCCCGCAGGGCGAGGAAGGCGCGGAACTGGTCGAGCGGATGCAGCGGCGCGCGCTGGACATTCTCGGCGAGCGAATCCTCCTCGGCGATGCCGCCTTCCCGGATCACGCAGGGCACAAGCGCAGTCCTGGCGAGGCGCTTCTGCTTCACCAGCAATTCCAGCGCCCGATAGCGCCGTCCGCCGGCCGGGATCTCGAACATGCCGGTCTCGACGCCGGCGTCGTCAACCACAGGCCGGACGCTCAGGCCCTGCAGCAGGCCACGGCGGGCGATGTCCTCAGCCAGTTCCTCGATCGAGACCCCGGCCTTGATGCGCCGGACGTTCGATTGGCTGAGCAGGAGCTTGTTGAAGGGTATGTCACGCGAGGGCGAGAGCGTGATCTTCTGAACATTGGTCGCCATGGAAGGCACCTCCGCGACGGGCGGCCAAGAGCCTCTCTCTCGACCTCCAACCCGTCACGAAGCGCAGCGCCGCCCTCTCACTCTGGAGGGCGACGCCGCAGAACCGCAGATCCGCACAAGCGCAAAGCCGGAAAGCCGGAGACACGGGTGTCCGCATCTCCGGCTTTCCGGAAATCAGGCGGCCCGATCGAGCAGCTTCTTGGCCCGGCCCTCCAGGTCGAGCCGCGCATCCTGGTGCGGCTTGTCGCGTGCGAGCGCGGTGATGCCCTGCACGAAGTCGAAGATGCTCTCGGGCTTGCGCCCTTCCTCGGCCAGAACCGTATCGATGATTTTGGCGGTCTCGGCCCTGGAGAAGCCCCGGTTGCGCAGGAAGTCGCTGCGGTCCTCGTCGGTGCGCGCGACGATCTTCTCGCGTGCGGCCTTGATGCCGTTGACGAAGGTCATGGGCGAGGAATTGGCGAAGCGGGTCAGGGCTGGGGCCGCCTCGTGCGCGAAGCGCGAGGCGGCGTATTTTGAGTGGCGGATGGTGATCTCCTGGAAATCCTCGACACCCCAGAGATTGCGGTTCTGGCAGACGGCACGCAGATAGAAACTCGCGATGCCGAGCGTCTTGGCGCCCACCTCCGAGTTCCAGCAATAGAAGCCCCGGAAATAAAGGTCCGGCGCGCCGTCGGGCAAACGCCCGGCTTCGATGGGGTTGAGATCGTCGACCAGGAACAGGAATACGTCGCGGTCGGACGCATAAAGCGTTGTCGTGTCCTTGGTGATGTCGACACGCGGATTATAGACGCCCGTCGACCAGTCGAGCACGCCCGGCACCTTCCAGCGCGTGTCGCCGGTGCCGTTGCCGGCGATGCGCTGCACTGCCTCGACCAGCTCATGATCATAGATGCGGCCATAGTCCGGGCCGGTGACCGCGCGCAACTCGACGCGGCCATTGGCGGTTTCGAACGTCTTGATCTGCTCGGCGCGGTGCGAGGTCAGGCCATATTGCAGATTAATGCCGGCCAGCGCGGCTGGAAGCTGGCGCAGATAGGCGGCCGGGGCCCCGATCTGGGCCGCGAGCTGGCCGAAGGACCAATGGTTCGGCTCGACGGGGGCATCCGCCCCGGGAATGACCAGCGCCAACCGCTCGGCATTGGAGCGGCTCGCCTCCACATGGATGCGCGACGTCTCCACCAGGCGCGACCGACTGTGATCGGCACGCCCCCGCACCATCGCGGCCAGTTCGCCGAGCGACAGGAACCGCTCATCATCCGGCCGGGAGAACCATTCCGACGACACGCGGCCGACCCGTTCGCCGCGCGTGACATCCACCTTGTGGCCGCCACTGGCGTCGCGACCGGCATCCAGAACCTGCATGTTCATGGGGAACACCTCCATGACGGGCGCCGGAAGCCTCTCTCCCGACCCTCAACCCGTCACGGAAATCCAGACCTGCCTCTCACACTTTTGCGCCCTGAGGGCTTTGGGGTGGCTCTGCCCGACAGCCTGGGAGGTGTGATCTGAAATGAACCGCCCCGGCTTCACCGGAGGCGATTTGGCTTAAGTCATGCCGCCATTGCTGTCTCATCGAGCATGACGCTGTAGCGTGCCTCGGCTTCGGCTGGCGGGATGTTACCGATAGGCTCCAGCAGCCAGAGATGGTTGAACCAGTCGACCCAGGTCAGCGTGGCAACCTCGACGGCCTCGAAGGATCGCCAAGGACCTCGGCGATGCATGACCTCAGCCTTGACAGGGCGGTCGCCTCCGCTGGAGCGCGCCACGGCTTTCCCTGCCGCGCTTACCGCCTGCTTACCGAAATGGCAGAGGTGTTGCCGGTAAGCAGAAAACGCCCCGAAGGGCGTTTGCTAACTATCAGATTTTATTGGGAAAATTTGGAGCGGGCGATGGGATTCGAACCCACGACCCCAACCTTGGCAAGGTTGTGCTCTACCCCTGAGCTACACCCGCACCGCTCCTCGGCCCGGCGGCTGAGTGGCCGCCCCCGAACGCGGCGTTCTATGCCCCATGCCGCGGGCGATTGCAACGGGGTGGTGACGTTTCTTTCCACAGGCCTGTGGACACCTGCCCCTTCCGCGGGCCCGCATCCCCTCCCACGCGGTGTCTTGTGCCGGACATCGGAATATGGGAGGCGGAGGCGCGGGCCGCGCAGGGTCCGTGAAGGAGTCTCCCATGCGCCACCTCACCGTCGCCGCCACCCAGATGGCCTGTTCCTGGGACATTCCCGGCAACATCGCACGGGCCGAGGCGCTGGTGCGCGCCGCGGCTGCGCGCGGCGCCCGGCTCATCCTGATTCAGGAGCTGTTCGAGACCCCCTATTTCTGCCAGGACCAGCTCCACGAATATCTCGCGCTGGCAAAGCCGCTGGAAGGCAACCCGCTGATCGCGCATTTCGCCGCGCTGGCCCGTGAGCTCGGGGTGGTGCTGCCGCTGAGCTTTTTCGAGCGGGCGGGACAGGCCGCTTTCAACAGCCTCGCGGTCATCGACGCCGACGGCAGCATTGCCGGCGTCTACCGCAAGAGCCACATTCCCGACGGCCCCGGCTATACGGAGAAGTTCTATTTCTCGCCCGGCGACACCGGCTTCCGCGTCTGGAACACCAAGGTCGGCCGCATCGGCGTCGGCATCTGCTGGGACCAGTGGTTTCCCGAATGCGCGCGCGCCATGGCGCTGATGGGGGCGGAGATTCTGCTGTATCCCACCGCCATCGGTTCCGAGCCGCACGATCCCACGCTTGAATCGGCCGCGCACTGGCAGCGGGTGATGCAGGGCCATGCCGGGGCCAATCTTATGCCGCTGGTCGCCTCGAACCGGATCGGCACCGAGGCCGGGCGCAACGGCACCTCCATCACCTTCTACGGCTCCTCCTTCATCGCCGATCCCACCGGCGCCAAGGTCGCGGAGGCGGGGCGGGACGAGGAGACGGTGCTCACGGCCACGTTCGATCTCGACGCCATCGCGCAGCAGCGCCATTCCTGAGGAGTTTTCCGCGACCGGCGGCCGGAGCTCTACGGCGCGCTGCTGAGCCTCGACGGCCGCAAGCCCCACGCCGCCGCACGCTGAAGGAGCCGCCATGACCGCCGACGCCCCCGCGACGCTGCCCGGCCCACCCACCGCCGACGGCTTCCGCATGCCGGCGGAATGGGAGCCGCATGCCGGCACGCTGATGATCTGGCCGGTGCGCCCCGACAACTGGCGGGAGGGCGCGCGGCCGGCACAGGCGGCCTTCGCCGCCGTTGCCGGCGCGATCGCCCGCTTCGAGCCGGTGACCATGCTGGTGCCGCCGGAGGCGCTCGCTTCCGCCCGGGAAACCCTGCCGCCGGGCGTGCAGGTCCTTGAAATTCCGAGCAATGACTCCTGGTGCCGCGACAGCGGGCCGACCTTCGTGACCGATGCCGGTGGGCGTCTGCGCGGGGTGCACTGGGACTTCAACGCCTGGGGCGGGCTCTACACCGATTTCGAGCAGGACCGCGCCCTTGCCGCCGCCGTGCTGAGGCAGGCCGGCGTTCCGCGCTACCGCGCGCCCTTCGTGCTGGAGGGCGGCTCGATCCATGTCGATGGCGAGGGCACGCTGCTCACCACCGAGGAGTGCCTGCTCAACCCGAACCGCAACCCGCAGCTCTCCCGCGCGGAGATCGAGCGCAACATGCGGGACTATCTCGGGGTCGAGACGATCCTCTGGCTCGAGTACGGTCTGGTGGATGATGAGACCGATGGACACATCGACAACATCGCCTGCTTCGTCCGCCCCGGGGTGGTGGCGCTGACCTGGTGCGACGACCCCGCCGACCCCCAGCACGCCATCTCCAGGGCCGCGCTCGAGCGGCTCAGCCGCGCCCGCGACGCCCGTGGCCGTCCGATCGAGGTGGTGAAGCTGCCGCTGCCGGGCCCGCTGTTCCGCACCGCGGCCGAGGCGGTGGAGGAGCCGCTGGCCGGGGGCGGCACGATGAGCCGCGGCGTCGGCGAGCGGCTCGGCGGATCGTATGTGAACTTCTATGTCGGCAACGGCTTCGTGCTGATGCCGCTGCTCGACCCGCGCCACGACGAGGAGGCCCGGGCCATTCTCGCCGGCCTGTTCCCCGGCCGCGAGGTCATCGGGCTGCCGACGCGGGAAATCCTGCTGGGCGGCGGCAACATCCACTGCATCACCCAGCAGATTCCGGTCGGCACGCCCGGCTGAGGCGCGACCGGCCGAGGCCGGCGCCTGGCCTTCAGGCCGAGAGCCGGCGGATCAGCGCCTCCACCGCCACGGCGTAGCCCGCCGGGCCGAGCCCGATGATGCAGCCGGTCGCCACCGCCGAGATCGGCGAATGGTGGCGGAAGGTCTCGCGCTGGAACACGTTGCTGACATGGACCTGCAGCACCGGGCCGCCGAAGGCGACCAGCGCGTCGGGAAGCGCGATCGAGGTGTAGGAGAGGCTGCCGGCATTGATGACGATGCCGTCGGCGGTGCCGCGCGCCTGCTGGATCCAGTCCACCAGCTCGCCCTCATGGTTGGACTGGCGAAAGCCGAGCTCGGCGCCCATCGCCGCGGCGCGGGCGCGGCAGGCCGCCTCGATGTCGGCAAGGGTCAGCCGGCCATAGGGGCCGGTGGGGTCGAGGCCGTAGAGATTGGTGTTGGGGCCGCTGACGACCTCGATCCGCACGGTTTTCTCTCCCTTCACGGAATCTGGTCGTCGGCGCCGATGGCGGCGAGGCCGGCGCGGGCCACGGCGACATCCTGCTCCCCGGTGCCCGATCCCACGCCGATGCCGCCGAGGCAGACCCCGTCGACGATGATGGGCAGCCCGCCCTCGAGATTGGTGAGGCGCTGGCCGCCGGCGAGCGACAGCTTGATCTCGTCGGCGGGCTTCAGCCGCGAGGTCGGCTGGCGGTGCGAGGCGGCGGTGATCGCCTTGGACAGCGAGGTCTCGCGCGACAGCAGCTTGGCGCCGTCCATGCGCACGAAGGCGAGAAGATTGCCGCCCTCGTCGACGATGTTGATGTTCTGCGGCACCCCCATCTCGCTCGCCTTGGCGACGGCGGCGGCGAGCATCTTCAGCGCGCCGGCATGGGTGAGCTTCAGGGTGGGGAGGAGGATCGACATGGGCAGGCCTCGCGGCTCGGAACGGACTACTGGTCGCCGGGGACACCGTAGGACGGCGCGGTGGAAGGGTCGAGCGCGCGGGTGACGTAGGCGTCCATCTGCGGCTGCCACAGCGCCCACAGCGCCGCCAGCTCGGCGATGGGGTCGCCCTCGGTCCAGTCGACCCTGAGGTCCGCCACCGGCCAGCCCACCGTGTCGACCAGCAGCATGCCGGCGGAATGCACCGGCCCCTCCTCGCCACCGGCGGCCACCGCGGCCTGCATGGCGGCGAGGATGCGCGCGCCGAGATGCGCCTCGGGCTCAGCCTCGAACGCCGCGACCATGGCCGCGGGCACCTCGAGCGAGGCGAGCAGGTTGCCCGCCGCCGCCACATCTGTGCCGGTGGCGATGGCGTGGGTGCCCAGCGTGCGGGTGCCGGAATGGCCGGCGACGCGCCCTTCCCGGTCCAGCAGCACCACCTGGCGGAACTCGAAATGCGGCGCCTCGGCCTTGAACCGGGCCAGCGCCTCGGCGGCGGAAAGGCCCTGCGCCATGAGGTCGAGCCCCTTCGGCCCCAGCGTCGGGTCGGTGATGTTCTGGGTCGCCACCACCCCGACCCCGGCCCGGGCGTGGGCGCAGCGCGCCGCGACGCAGGGGCTGGAGGAGGAGACGGCGATGCCGAACATGCCGGTGCGCGCGCAGCGCGCGGAAACGGAGAAGGTCACGCCGCCCTCCCGATCAGGCGGCGTCGGGGATGACGGCCGTCACCTCGATCTCGACCAGCCATTCCGGCCGGGCGAGCGCGGGCACCACGAGGCCGGTGGAGCACGGGAACACGCCCTTCAGCCACTTGCCCATCTCCTGATAGACCGCCTCGCGGTAGCGGATGTCGGTGAGATAGACCACGACGCGGCAGATGTGGCTGAGGTCGCTGCCGGCTTCCTCCAGCAGCAGCTTGATGTTGGCCATGGCCTTCTCGGCCTGCTTGCCGGCATCGCCGACATGGACGCTCTCGCGGGTGTCGAGGTCCTGCGCGACCTGCCCGCGCAGGAACACCATGGTGCCGCGCGCCACGACGCCCTGGGAGAGATCGTTGTCGAGCTTCTGCTCGGGATAGGTCTGCTTGGTGTTGAACGGGCGCAGGCGGGTGTGGACGACCATGGACGGCGTTCTCTCGGTTCGGGATCAGGAGGTCGGGGGGGATGCGGGCGCCCGCAGCGGCCAGGCGTCGAGCGGGGCGTGCAGCAGGCTGGCGAGGCGCGACATCATGGCACCGGCGGCCGCCAGCTCGTCGAACCCGATCCATTCGTCGGCCTTGTGGGCGCGGGCGATGTCGCCGGGGCCGCAGACGATGGTGGGGATGCCGGCGCGGGCATAGAGCCCGGCCTCGGTGCCGAAGGCGAGGGTTGTCGGCTCGCCCGCGCCCGCCGCCGCGGCACCGGACAGCGCGGCGCCGAGCGTCACGGGCCAGCTCTGCGCCGGCGTGTCGAGCCCGGGATAGGCGCTGATCGGCTCCATCGCCACCCCGGCCTCTGGGGCCTGCGCCGCCAGCGCGGCGTGCGCCTCGCGCTGCAGCGCGTCCAGCCGGGCGATCAGCGCCGCCTCGTCCTCGCCGGGCAGGGTGCGCACCTCGAATTCCAGCACGGCGCGGTCCGGCACCAGGTTCAGCGCGCCGCCGCCATGGAGCGAGCCGACATGGACGCTGGACCAGGGTGGATCGAAGGCCGGGTCATGGCGCACGCGCAGCTCGGCGCCGAGCGCCGACAGCGCCACCGCCATCCGCGCCGCGGCCTCCACCGCATTGGCCGCGCGGTGCGGCAGGGCGGAATGCCCGCCCCGCCCGGTGAAGACCAGCCGGCGGGCGAGCTTGCCCTTGTGGGCGCGCGCCACCCGGAGGCCGGTGGGCTCGCCGACGATGCACAGCGCGGGCGGCGCGGGCAGCCCGGCCACCGCCGCCACCAGATCGTCGGCCCCGGCGCAGCCGACCTCCTCGTCATAGGACAGCGCGATATGGACCGGGGTCCGGCCCGCCGTGCCGAGGAACTTCGGCACCGCTGCCAGCACGGTGGCGATGAAGCCCTTCATGTCGGTGCTGCCGCGGCCATAGACCCGCTGGTCGCGCAGCGTGGCGGCGAAGGGCGGGCTCGACCAGCGCTGCCCCTCCACCGGCACCACGTCGGTGTGGGCGGAGAGCACGACGCCCGGCTGGTCGGCCGGGCCGAGGGTGGCGAGCAGCGCGACCTTGTCGCCCGCCGCATTGGGCAGCCGCCGCGCCTCGACGCCGAAGCGGGCGAGGTAATCGGCGATATAGTCGGCAATGTCGCGGTTGGAGCGATGGCTCACGCTCTCGAAACCGATGAGATCGCGCAGCAGCGCGACGGCGGCCGGGACTGCCCGCTCCGCCGCTCCAGCTTCGGCCGAACCCCCTGACAAACGCATGAAGCCCCTATGCGCTCGCCAGCCGGCGATAGCCCCGGCGGGTATAGACCAGCGGCTCCTCGGCATGGGTTTCCACCGCCACCACCTCGCCGGCGACGATGTGGTGGGTACCGAACGCGAAGACGCCCGCCACCCGGCAGTCGAACCGGCACAGCGCCCCGTGCAGCAGAGGCGCGCCGGTGACGCGGGTGTCCCAGGTGCCGGCGGCGAAACGGTCGTCGCGCCATTCGGGGATCAGCCCGGCGAAGCTGTCGGCCACGCGGTGCTGGTCGTGGCCGAGAATGTTCGCCGCGAACACGCCATTGGCGAGGATCGCCGGCAGCGACCGGCTGTCCCGGTGCACGCAGAACAGCACCGAGGGCGGCTCCATCGACAGCGAGCACAGCGAGGAGACGGTGAGCCCGGCGCGGCCCGCCTCGCCCGCCGTCGTCACCACGGTGACGCCGGAGGCGGTGCGTCCCATGGCGTCGCGGAACAGGGCGGGATCGATGCTCATGACAGCCGCCCCGGCCGGGCGCCCCACACCGCGTCGGACAGGCCGGCGGCCTTGCGGACGAATTCCAGCGGACCCTCGAAATCGAAGGAATTATACACCGCCGCGAGGTGGTTGAAGTGCGGGGCCTGGGCGAACTGCACGAAGGTGAGCCGGTGGCCGGCATAGTCCGAGTTCAGCAGGTCGCGGGCGAAGGCAAGCAGCTTGCGGCGGTCGTCCGCACCCCACTCCTCGTTCAGCGTGTAGAACTTCTTCAGCCACTCGCCCGAGCCCGGTGCGGCGAAGGCGGCGGCGTTCGGCGTGACGCAGATCTGGCCGCCGCACAGCTCGCGGGCGATGTGCATCATCGCGGGAAGCTGCGAGCAGGCATGGACCCGGCCGGCATAGAGCAGCGACTGGTTCGGCATCAGCAGCCCGCCGGGGCTCTTTTCCGCTAGGGTGATCGAGGCGGTGAGATGGGCGTTGATGCCCTCGCGGTAGCAGACGAGGTCGGCGAGCTTCTCGCGGACCGACTGCAGCTTGTCCAGCCCGGTCTGCTTGGCGTTCCACATCGCCGCGCCGATCATCATGTCGGCGACGTAGAGCAGGCGCTGCACATAGGGGAAGGCGGAGTAGCGGTGCAGGGTGGAACGGATGTACTGCGCCGCCTTGGTGTGGCGGTAGAAGAACACGTCCTCCCAGGGGATCAGCACGTTGTCGAAGATCACCAGCGCCTCGACCTCGTCGAACCGGTTGGCGAGGGGGTAGTCGGCGGGATCGGAGCGGCCGGCGAAGCCGGAGCGGCAGATGTGCTTCACGCCCGGCGCGCCCATCTTCACGACGCAGCCCACGGCGTAGTCCGAGAGCTTCTCGTTGCTCCAGGCACCGACGGTCGGCTTCAGGAAGGCCTGGTCGGCATAGGCGGCGGCGGTCTCGTATTTGGCGCCGCGGATGATGATGCCGGCGTCGGTCTCCTTCACGACATGCACCATCATGTCGGGGTCCTGGTCCTGCGGGGCGCGGGAGCGGTCGCCCTTGGGATCGGTGTTGGCCGAGACGTGGAAGATGTCGTTGTCGAAGATGGTCTGGACGTGGCGGTCGACATTGTCGGCGAAGCGGGGGTCGAACTCGGCCAGCACGTCGCGGCCGTCGATCAGCGACCACACCTCGCCGATGGTCTCGTCGCCGACCCGGGTGACGACGCCGCCAATGTCCTTCATCACCGCGTCGACCGCGCCGATCTTGTCGGTCCAGTCCTTGGTCTCGCGCGGCGGCTTGTAGAAGATGGTGTTGCGCTTGTTGTCCTCGACATAGGTCAGGCGGTCCTGATAGGCCGCCTCATGCGCCATGTCGTACATGCGCGCCTTGACGTCGATGATGGGCTTGAACGCGGCGTGGCCGGTGATGTCCGTCACGCGCTCGCCATCGATCCAGACTTCGCGGCCGTCGCGCAGCCCGTTGCGGTACTCGTCACCTGTGCGGATCATCTGCCCATCCTTTTCTCGTGACGCAATCTTGTGCTGCGTGAATGGATCGGTAAAATATTTTCTATCGTTCCTTGAGATAGAATTTCCCGATGAACATCTCGCTGCGCGCCCTGCGCTACATCGTGGCCACGGCCGAGTGCGGCAATCTCACCGAGGCGGCGCGCCAGCTCAACGTCTCGCAGCCCTCCATCTCCGCGGCGATCGCCCAGTTCGAGGCCGAATGCGGCGCGCAGATCTTCGTGCGCCACCACGCCAAGGGCGTGACGCCCACCATCGCCGGCACCCGCATCATCAACGAGGCCCGGCTGCTGCTGAACCACGCCCGCGACTTCGGCCAGAACGCCCGTGCCATGGCCGACGAGGTGCGCGGCGAGATTTCGGTCGGCTGCTTCTGGACCATCGCCACCCATTTCATGCCGGGCCTGCTCTCCTCCTTCGCCGAAAGCCACCCCGGCATCACGGTGAGCCTCGACGAGGGCGACCAGCAGCTCATCCTCGACGCGCTGGTGGCCGGCCGCACCGAGATCGCGCTGTCCTACGACTTCGCCCGGCCCGAGGAGATCGCCGCCGAGCTGCTGGCCGAGCTGCCGCCCTATGCGGTGCTGCCGGCCGACCATCCCCTGGCCGGACGCGACGGGGTGAGCCTCGCGGAGCTGGCGCGCGAGCCCTTCATCCTGCTCGACCTGCCGCACTCCCGGGACTATTTCCTCAGCCTGTTCCGCTCGGTCGGGGTGGAGCCGCAGATCGCCTTCCGCTCCCGCGCCTACGACCTCACCCGCGGCCTCGTCGGCCATGGCCGCGGCTATTCCATCCAGAACGTGCTGCCGCGCACCCAGATCACCCATGACGGCCGCCGCGTCGCCTCGGTGCCCATCACCGACACGCTGGAGCCGGTGCGGCTGGTCAGCCTGCGGCTGAAGCGGCAGACGCCGCGGCCGGCGGTGGGGGTGTTCGCGCGGCATCTCACCGCGAGCTTCTCGGCCGGCGGCGCCTTCGCGCCGGGCACGCTGTCGCCCAGCCGCACGCTGCGCTGAGAACCGGCCCTCGCGGCCCCGCCCGCCCGCATTGCGCGGCGGACGCCCCATGCACTAGCCTGCCGCCGGCGCGGCGCAGCGGTGGCGCAGGAAACCCCCGGGAGACGAAGCGATGACCGAAACCCGCCCGTTCCGGTGGCGCCACATCCGCCCCGCCGATCACAGCGTCATCCCGTGGAAGAACGGCGGCGGCATCACCCGGGACATCGTGCTGCTGCCGGCCGGCAGCGGGCATGACGATTTCGACATCCGGGTGAGCCTCGCGCCCATCGTCACCGATGGGCCGTTCTCCTCCTTCCCCGGCATCGAGCGCCACATCACCCTGCTGCACGGCGCCGGGCTGGAACTCGTCTTCGACGGCCAGGCGCGGGCGCTGGAGCGGCTGCGACCGCTCACCTTCGACAGCGTTCTCGCGCCCTCCTCCCGGCTCGCGGGCGGAGCGGTGGAGGTGCTGAACGTGATGACCCGGCGCGGGCGCTGGCAGGCGCAGGTGCTGCCGCTCGCCGGCGGCAGCGCGCCCGCGCTCGCGGCCCCGCCCGGCGGGCATGTGGTGCTGCACGCGGTGCGCGGCGTCTGGCGGTTCGACGACGGCTCCGGCGCGCCGCGGCTGGAGGCGGGCGACACGCTGATGGCCGAGGGCCCCGCCACCCTGCACCCCGCCGCCGGGGCGGAAGGGGAAGCCATCGCCGCGCTCCTCTCACCGGTCGGCGGCGCCGCCGCGCTTGGCTGACACCCCAAACGGAGCCGCTGCCCAGCAGATGGGCAGGACACATCCTTGGGCGGACGCTAGAAACGGGGCGAGCGATTCGACGCGCTCGCGCGGGAAAGGCCCGCCGGGGCGTCCGCCACCCCCACACGGAGTGCCCCGGTGAGCCGCGAAGCCCTGGTTTTCTACAGCGCCGTCGACGATCCCGCAGCCTGGCGCGAGGCTCTGGCGGCCGAGCTGCCGGATCTCGATTTCCGCGTCGCGCCCGACGGGGTCGGCGATCCCGCCGAGGTCGGCTACGCCCTGGTCTGGAGCCCGCCGGCCGGCTTCTTCTCCCGCTTCCCGAACCTGCGGCTGGTGACCAATCTCGGCGCCGGCGTCGACGCGCTGGTGCGCCGGGACGACCTAGTGCCGGTGCCGATCTCGCGCCTCAACGACCCCGGCATGGTGCAGATGATGGCGAGCTACATCATCTTCGCCGTCACCCGCTACGCCCGCGACATCGACGTGTTCGAGGCGGCGCAGCGCCGGGGCGAATGGACCTATGTGCATCCGCGCGCCCTGTCCGAGGTCAAGGTCGGGCTGCTGGGGCTGGGCGAGCTCGGCACGCCGGCGGCGCTCGCCCTCGCCGGCATGGGCTACAGCGTGACCGGCTGGTCGCGCAGCGCCAAGACCCTGCCGGGCGTGACCTGCCTCACCGGGCGCGACGGGCTGGAGACGATCCTCGCCGGCTCCGACATCGTGGTGGTGCTGGTGCCGCTGACCCGCGAGTCCGAAGGGCTGATCGGGGCCGCCGAGCTGGCGATGATGCGCAAGGGCGCCAAGCTGGTGAACGCCTCGCGCGGCAAGCTGGTCGACGAGGCGGCGCTGATCGCCGCTCTGGAGAGCGGCCATCTCGGCGGCGCCACGCTCGATGTCTTCGTCAACGAGCCGCTGCCGGCGGGACACCCGCTGTGGACCACGCCCAACGTGCTGATCACCCCGCATATCGCCAGCATCACCGTGCCGGCGCTGGCCGCGCGCGACGTGGCGGAGAGCATCCGCCGGGTCCGCCGCGGCGAGGCGCCGCTGCACGAGGTGCACGCCGCGCGCGGCTACTGACCCCCTCGCCCGGCCGCTCCGGGCTTCCCCTGTGGAAGCCCGAGCGGAACCGCGCCCGGACGGGCTACGGCGGCAGGTCATTCGGTGTGCCGCATGACCATCTCATTTGGCACCCGCCGGTATCGGGGCAGTGGAAGCCGGGACGCCGCAAGGCGGCGCCACCGGCTCCACCCCCCGCGCCCCGCACCGGCGAGGACGTCGCCGCGTACAGCCGGCACTTGTGCTTCGGCCCCGCCGGCACCGCGCCGGCTATACGAAGGTTCTGCCGCCAAAGCGCGAAAGAAGGGCACACGAATACATTAAGTGCCCAGCGAAGTGGCCAGTTCTTCCTCAATCTATCATGCCGGACATGCAGGTCTCGAACGCATCCGGCCGGCAATTGCGCTGTCAGGCGGCAATAAAAACCAAGCTCTCGCCGACCCGCGCCGCGGCGGTCACGCCGGCAACTGGCATAGCAATTGCTTTTTATGTCGCCGGACGGGATGCACCGGCGGCGCTCCCGGCCGGATGCTTTCCCGAACGGGACGCCCCGGCACGGCGGCGCGGTTCGCGAAGGGCATGGGACGCTTCGCTGCATGACTGGCACGACTGAGGATTAGGACCAATGCTGAACAAGTTTTTCCGCCGGCAGATCGCCGGCGTTCTCTGCGGAACCGTGCTCGCGGCGGTCGCCTCGCAGGCCGCCTTCGCCGGCAAGCTCTCCCTCGGCCACACCATCTGGGTCGGCTACGGGCCGCTCTACCTCGCCAAGGAACTCGGCTACTTCAAGGAGAACGGCGTCGACGTCGATTTCCAGGTGGTCGATGATTCCGCGCTGGCCATGGCCGCCCAGGCCGCCGGCAAGCTCTCCGGCACCGCCACCACGCTGGACGAGATCCTGAAGTACCGCTCCGATTCCTTCTGCTTCAAGGCGGTGGCGCTGTTCGACGAAAGCCATGGCGGCGACGGCATGGTCTCGGTGAAGGAGATCAACAGCCTCGAGGACCTCAAGGGCAAGACGGTCGCCATGAACGAGGGCTCGACCTCTCAGTTCTGGTTCTCCTACCTGCTGAAGAAGAAGGGCATCCCGCTGAAGGAGGTCGAGGTGCTGAACATGAGCGCCGACGCCGCCGCCGCCGCCTTCATCGCCGGCCAGGTGCCCGCCGCCGTGACCTGGGAGCCGAACCTCACCCTCGTGAAGACCAAGAATGTCGGCAAGGTGCTGACCAGCAGCGCCGACACCCCCGGCGTCATCGTCGACGTGCTCGAATTCTCCTGCAGCGTCCTCGAGAAGCAGCCCAAGGACGTGAAGGGCTTCGTCGCCGCGCTGCAGAAGGCGGTCGACTACACCAAGGCCAACCCGGAGAAGGCCTACGCCATCATGGCGAAGGGCGTCGGCGGCTATCTCAAGGAGCCGAAGGACTTCGCCGACGCCGCCTCGGGCGTGAAGTTCTACGACAAGGCAATGACGATCGACTATCTCGGCACCCCGGACAAGCCCGGCAAGGTCACCGAGGTGCTTCAGCTCGGCAACGAGATCTGGGCCGATCTCGGCAAGGTGAAGAAGCCGATCACCTACAAGGAAGTCATCGACCCCAGCTTCACCCAGTGAGCTGACGGGCGGGGCACGCCCCGCCGCCTTCCACGCTCCCGGCGCGCACCGCGCGCGCCGGGGCCCCCCGGCATGACACACGAAGACGTTCAATGGCGCGCAAACAATCCCTGCTCGACCAGTGCCTGACGCCGAAGTCGGAGATTCCCGGCTCGCTGGCCTTCGCGATCTCCGCCCTGACCTGGGTGGCCGTGATCGCGGTGTGGTCGATCCTCACCTATGGCGGCTACATGCAGGACATCTTCCTGCCCTCGCCGAGCGCGGTGACCGCGGCCTTCTTCCGCCTGCTCGAAGACGGCACGCTCTCCCAGCACATCTGGGCCAGCCTGCAGGTGGTTGTGATCGGCTTCGTCATCTCCTCCATCATCGCCGTGCCGCTCGGCCTGCTCATGGGCACCTTCCGGGTGGTCCAGGCCGGCCTCGAGCCGCTGGTGAACTTCATCCGCTATCTCCCGGTGACCTCCTTCGTGCCGCTGTTCATCCTGTGGATCGGCATCGGCATCGAACAGCGCATCATGGTCATCTTCTTCGGCACCTTCTTCCAGCAGCTGGTGATGATCGCCGACGTGTCGCGCGGGGTGCACAAGGACCTGCTCAACGCCTCCTACACGCTGGGCGCCTCGCGGCGCGACGCGCTGCTGCACGTGCTGACCCCGGCGGCGCTGCCGGGCATCATCGACACGCTGCGCATCACCATGGGCTGGGCGTGGACCTATCTCGTCGTCGCCGAGCTGGTCGCCGCCTCTTCGGGGCTCGGCTACATCAGCATGAAGGCGATGCGCGGCTTCCAGGTGGACGTGATCTTCCTCGCCATCGCCATCATCGGCCTGCTTGGCCTCTTCACCGACCTCATCTTCCGCGTGATCCGGCTCCGGCTGGTCGCCTGGGCGAACTGATCCACCGAACGACGAAGGCACCCCGATGAGCGTTGTGAACGCCGCCGCCACCGATGCCGGCACCCGCTCCCGCCTGCGCATCAAGGATGTGCGGCTGGAGTACCAGACCCGCACCGGCAAGAATGTGGTGGCCATCGACCGCATCTCGATCGACGTACCCGACAACGAGTTCGCGGTCATCGTCGGCCCGTCCGGCTGCGGCAAGTCGAGCCTGCTCTACCTCGTCGCCGGGCTCGCCGACCCGACGGAGGGCGACATCCTGCTCGGCAACACCGTGGTGCAGGGCCCCGGCGCCGACCGCGGCATGGTGTTCCAGTCCTACACCCTGTTCCCCTGGCTCACCGTGCGGGAGAATGTCGAGTTCGGCCTGAAGCGCCGCAACGTGCCGGCGAAGGAGCGCGAGGACATCGTCAACCGCTACCTCAACGAAACCGGCCTCGCCGCCTTCCACGACGCCTACCCCAAGCAGCTCTCCGGCGGCATGATGCAGCGCGTGGCGATCGCGCGGGCGCTCGCCAACGACCCCAAGATCCTGCTGATGGACGAGCCCTTCGGCGCGCTCGACAGCCAGACCCGCAACACCATGCAGAAGCTGCTGCTGCGGGTGTGGGAGCAGCACCAGAAGACCGTGCTCTTCGTCACCCACGACATCGACGAGGCGATCCTGCTGGGCGACCGCATCTATGTCATGACCGCGCGCCCCGGCCGGCTGAAGGAGGAGATCGTGGTCCCCATCCCGCGGCCGCGCTCCATGGACATGGTCATGGACCCCGAGTTCATCGCGGTGAAGCGGCGGATCCTCGAACTGCTCAAGAACGAGATCAAGGACGACGAGCACTGAGGCCCGGGCCGCGTCCCGCCGGCCTCTCCGCCCGAGAGCGGCGCACCCTATCGGAGGGGGTCTCCCGACCCCGCAACTCGCCCGCCGCGCCACGCGCGGCGGGTTTTTCTTGGCGGCGCCGGGAAGGGCGACCGCAGCGCGCCACCCCGCGACGGGTTCTTCTCGGCGGCGCCGGGAACGGCAACCGCAGCGCGCCACCGCGCGGCGGGTTCTTCTCGGCGGCGCCGGGAACGGCAACCGCAGCGCGCTACACCGCGGCGCGCTTCTCTTGCGCGGCGGCGGCTCAGCCCAGCAGGCGGGCCACCGCGCGGCGGGCCATGACGCCGGCGAGGTGGGCGCGGTAGGCGCCGCTGCCGTGAATGTCGGCGATCATGTCCTCGGCCGGCAAGGCGAGGCCCACCAGCGCCTCCGGCGCGAAGGCGGCGTCCAGCGCCGCCTCGGCCTCTGTCCAGCGGAACACCCCGGCCTGGCTCGCCCCGGTCACCGCGACCCGCACCCCGGCCGGCGTCACCGCCACCAGCACCCCGGCCATGGCGTAGCGCGAGGCGGGGTTGGGAAACTTCTCATAAGCCGCGCGCAGCGGAACGGGGAAGGACACCGCGGTGATCATCTCGGCCGGCGCCAGCGCCGTCTCGAACAGGCCCTGGAAGAAGGCTTCCGCCGGAATCTCCCGCACCGTGGTGAGGATGGTGGCGCCAAGGCCGAGGCAGGCGGCGGGATAATCCGCCGAAGGGTCGTTATTGGCGACCGACCCGCCGATCGTGCCACGGTTGCGCACGGCGGGATCGCCGATCCGCCCGGCGAGATCGGCCAGCGCCGGGATCGCCGCGCGCACCGCCGCCGACGCGGCGACATCGGCATGGGGCGTCATCGCCCCCACCACCACACGATCCTCCTCGACCCGGATGCCGGACATCTCGGCGATGTCGCCGAGATCGACCAGATCGGAGGGGGAGGCGAGGCGCTGCTTCAGTGTCGGCAGCAGGGTCTGGCCCCCGGCGAGGTATTTCGCCTCGTCCTCGGCGGCGGCGAGGGCGAGCGCGTCGTCGACGCTGGCGGGACGGTGATAGCTGAACGTGAACATGGCGCTTTCCCTCAGCCGGCGGCGGGCGCGAAAGCGGCGGAACCCATGGCCGCCGCGCCGTCGATCACCGCCGCGACGATGTTGTGATAGCCGGTGCAGCGGCACAGATTGCCTTCGAGCTCGGCCCGCACCGTCTCGGCGTCGAGCTCGGTGCCGTGGCGCCGCACCGTGTCGAGCCCGGCCATGATCATGCCGGGCGTGCAGAAGCCGCATTGCAGGCCATGATGCTCGCGAAAGGCGGCCTGCATGGGATGCAGCGCCTCGGCGCTGCCGATGCCCTCGATGGTGAGCACCTCCCGCCCCGCCGCCTGGACCGCCAGCACCGCGCAGGCCTTCACCGCCCGGCCGTCGAGATGCACGGTGCAGGCACCGCACTGGCTGGTGTCGCAGCCGACATGGGTGCCGGTGAGGCCAAGCCGCTCGCGCAGGAAATCGACCAGAAGCAGGCGCGGGTCGACTTCCGCCGTGACGGCGATTCCATTGACGGTCGTGGCGAAGGTCGGCATCGGCCGTGGCTCCTGTGGCTGGACGTCCCGGCGCGGGGCTCGCAACCCCCGTGCCATTCCGGCGCGGCAGCGAGACGGCGGCCAGGCACGGTATTTCCGCGCCGCCGCGCGGAGGTCACCGGCCGCTGCCGCTTTCGGCGCCTTCCGCTGCCTAATGATTGGACAACGTAAGCCACCACTGGGGAAGCATTTTCTTTCTCTTTGTTCCTGTCACCTAGCACATAGGATCAAAGCATTGACCTGCGCAGCCCGCGGCGCGGCAGCCGCGCCGGACGGCCATCCCCTCCCAAGGTGTGCCCCCAACCGGCACCGCCCGGCCTGTTTCCTGCAGGTCCCCCATGAGCGGACGGGATCGCGCACCCTGGACGCCCGCAGCACCCGAGGGAATGGAAAGGACACCCACGGAAGACGCATATTTAGCCATTTGACATCGCTGCAAAAGCTAGTGATTTTGTCCAAATGGTACTAACAATAGTACGATAGGAACCAGGCTCTCGCAGAGGCGCCGGCGGCACCGCCGGACGATCAGCACAGGACCCGCATGAACCCGTTCGACCTCCATGCCGATGTCTGCGACCCCGGCATCTATCGCGCGGCCGTCGCGCATCTGCGCGCCCGCGGCATCGCCCTGCCCCGCTTCAGCGAACTGGCCGATCCGGGCTCGATGCCGGACGCGTGGCGGCGTGCCGCCGGCGCGGCGGACCGCAACGCGCCGGACGCCCGCAACCTGTTCGGCGTGCACTGGTACAACGCCCCGATGCAGGTGGGCGGCCACGAGGTGGCGGCCCATGTCGAGCTGCCCCCGGCGCTGACCGGGGTGCCCGCGCGCATCTTCGTCATGCTCGGCCGGCATTTCCCGATGATCCGGGCGCACAAGGTGCTCGCGGCCTATGCCTGCCTCGTGCCCCGCCTCGTCACCGGGAGCTTCGACCCCGTCGCCCACCGCGCGGTGTGGCCGTCCACCGGGAACTACTGCCGCGGCGGCATCGCCATTTCCCGCATCCTCGGCTGCCGCGGCGTCGCGGTGCTGCCCGGCGGCATGAGCGCCGAGCGCTTCAACTGGCTGGAGAAGTGGGTCACCGACCCCGCCGACATCGTCCGCACACCCGGCACCGAGTCGAACGTCAAGGAAATCTACGACGCCTGCGCCGAGATCGCCCGCGACCCCGGCAACGTCATCCTCAACCAGTTCGCCGAATTCCCGAACTACCTCGCGCATTACGCCATGACCGGCAGCGCCGCCGCGCGGCTGTTCGAGGCCCATGCCGGGCTGACGCCCGGGCTGCGCCTCGCTGCCTTCGTCGCCGGCACCGGCTCGGCCGGGACGCTCGGCGCCGGCGACCGGCTGAAGGAAGAGCACGGCGCCCGCATCGTCGCGATGGAGCCGGTGGAATGCCCGACCCTGCTCTATAACGGCTTCGGCGAGCACAACATCCAGGGCATCGGCGACAAGCACGTGCCCCTCATCCACAACGTCACCAACACCGACGTGATCGCCGGCGTCTCCGACACGGCGTCGGACGATCTCGCCCTGCTGTTCGGCAGCGAGGCCGGCCGGGCCTATCTCGCCGAGCGCCGCGGGCTCGACGGGGCGCTGATCGAGGCGCTGGGCGCCTTCGGCCTCTCCGGCATCGGCAACGTGCTGGCCGCGATCAAGGTCGCCCGCCGGCTCGACCTCGGGCCGGACGACGCCATCATCACCGTCGCGACCGACGGCGCCGAGCTCTACCCCAGCGAGCTTGCCGCCCATCTCGCCCGCAAGGGCGGGCGCTACGACCAGATCGACGCCGCCGAGGCCTTCGGCCGCCACCTGCTCGGCGGCGATGCCGACCATGTGCTGGAGCTGGACCACCGCGACCGGCAGCGCGTGTTCAACCTCGGCTACTACACCTGGGTGGAACAGCAGGGCATCCCGGTCGAGGATTTCGACCGGCGCCGGCACCAGTCCTTCTGGAAGGGCCTGCATGGCCAGCTCGCCGTGTTCGACGAGCTCATCACCCGCATGAACCGCGACGTCGGCGTCGCGGCGGCGGCCTGAGGGGGTGGTCGTGGGCGTTTCCTCCTATCTCGACCTGCGCGCCGCCACCCGCGCGCGCGACCGCAGCCTGCGCGACAAGGTGATGTCGCTGGAAGAGGCGGCGAAGCTGGTGACGTCGGGCGAGCACGTCGCGCTGGGCGGCTGCACCGCCTCGCGCACGCCGTTCGCCATGATCTGGGCGCTGATCCGCGCCGGGGTGACGGATCTCACCGTCTCCCGCTCCATCATCTCGACCGAGGGCGACCTGCTCTACGCCTCCGGCGCCTCCCGCCACATCATGACGAGCTGGTTCAGCCAGGGCATCGTCTGGGGCGTCTCCAAGGTGATGCGGGCCTACACCGAGAGCGGGCGCGCCCGCTTCGAGGAGTGGAGCCACATGGCGATGGGCCTGCGCTACCGCGCCGGCGCCATGGGCGTGCCCTTCATGCCGATGCGCTCCATGCTCGGTTCCGGCGTGCTCGACCGCGCCGAAGGGGCGAAGACGCTGGAATGCCCCTTCACCGGCGAGACCCTGCTGCTGGTGCCGGCGCTGAACCCGGACGTCGCGCTGATCCACGTCCAGCGCTGCGACGCCTATGGCAACGCCCAGCTCGACGGGCTGACCTTCATGGACATCGACATGGCCATGGCGGCGAAGCGCGTGATCCTCACCACCGAGCGGATCGTCTCCAACGAGCAGATCCGCCGGGCCCCGGACCAGACCAAGATCGGCTTCTTCACCGTCGATGCCGTGGTGGAAGTGCCGTTCGGCAGCGCGCCGCACGAGTGCTACGGGCTCTACGAGCCGTTCTACAGCCATATGGACCTCTATGCCGAGATGACGGCAAAGGACCCGGAGGCGGGGGCGCAGGCCTATCTCGAGCGCTTCTATCACGAGCCCACCAACTGGGCCGGCTATCTCGAGCGTATCGGCATGGCCGAGCTGCTCGACGCCCGGCGCCGCGGGAGCAGCATCTATGACGACTGACCTCGCTCACGCCGGCCTCGCCCGCGCCGATCTCGGCGTGGCTCCCGCCGCCCCGGCCCACACCGCGTCCGAGCTGCTGGCGGTGATGAGCGCGCGGCTGCTGCGCGAGGGCCAGACCGTGTTCGCCGGCGTCGGCATTCCGCTTCTGGCCGCCATCCTCGCCCAGCGCACCCACGCCCCGGGCCTCACCATCCTGTTCGAGGGCGGGGTGATCGGCCCCTTCGTCGAGCCGGGCAAGCTGCCGCCCTCCACCAATGAACAGCGCTGCACCCGCCGCGCCAACATGCTGGTGTCGATCACCGACGTGCTGCTGATGCTCCAGCGGGGCTATGTCGATGTCGGCTTCATGGGCGGCGCGCAGATCGACCGCTACGGCAATCTGAACTCCTCCTTCATCGGCGATGCCGACGCCCCGAAGATCCGGCTTCCCGGCACCGGCGGCGGCAACGACATCGCCAGCCTCGCCGACATGATCGTGGCGATGAAGCACGAGAAGCGGCGCTTCGTGGAGAAGGTCGACTTCGTCACCAGCCCGGGCTTCCTGCGCGGCGGCAGCAGCCGCGCCGATGCCGGCCTGCCGGCCGGCGGCATGTTCCGGGTGGTGACCGATCTCGGCATTCTCGGCTTCGACCCCGAAAGCCGCGCCATGATGGTGCTCGCTTTGCACCCGGGCGTCAGCGCCGAGACGATCCGCGCCCATACCGGCTTTCCCCTGCCGGTCCCGGACGACGTTGCCGTCACCGAGCCGCCGACGGCGGGCGAACTCGCCATCCTGCGCGAGCTGGACCCTGCGCGGCTCTACACCGCCTAGGGCGCGATCGCGCCCCCTGCCGAGCCACAGCATCCCCGCCGGCGGACGCCGCCATGTGGCGAGGACGCCGGAAGAAACCGAAGCGAAAGGAACGCCATGCCCGCCCCCGTGTCCTACGGCATCGCGATGCGCAACTTCACCCGCTTTCCCGAGCTGCCGGATGCGCGGGCGCTGGTGGATTACGGCGTGCGGATGGAAGCGCTCGGCTTCGAATCGCTGTGGGTGTGGGACCACATCCTGCTCGGCACCGATCCGCACTTCCCCATCATCGACTCGCTCGCGCTGCTGACGGCGGTGGCGGCACGCACCTCCACCATCCGCATCGGCACCGGCGTGCTGGTGCTGCCGCTGCGCAACCCGGTGATCCTCGCCAAGCAGCTCGCCTCGCTCGACCTCCTCAGCAATGGCCGGCTCACGCTCGGCGCGGCGGTGGGCTGGTACAAGCGCGAGTTCGATGCGGTCGGCATCCCCTATGAGCGGCGCGGCAAGATCATGGACCGCAACCTCGAGATCCTGCGCCGGCTGTGGACCGAGGACAGCGTCACCGGCCAGTGGGACGAGCTGAACCTGCGCAACGCGGTGATGTTCCCCAAGCCGGTGCAGAAGCCGCACCCGCCGATCCTGGTCGGCGGCTATGTCGACGTCGTGCTGAAGCGCGCCGCCACCCGCGGCGACGGCTGGCTGACCTATTTCTACACCCCCGAGGGCTACCGCGAGGCCTGGGCCAAGATTTGCGCCTATGCCGAGGAGGCCGGCCGCGACCCCGCGCAGCTCGACAGCCTGAACCAGCTGCCGATCTATGTCGGCCCGCGCGAGGAGGGCCTGCCGAAGATGACGGAATGGCTCCACGCCGAGTGGGACCTCTCCAAGGGCAGCCTCTCCACCTTCGACAGCGCCATCGTCGGCACCCCGGCCGAATGCGCCGAGCAGATCGCCGCCCATATCGCGACCGGGGTGAAGAACATCGTCTTCGTGCCGTGGCGCTACGATAACGAACAGATCGACCGGCTCGCCCACGAGGTGCTGCCGCTGCTGCGGACATAGGCGCGGGCAGCCCGTGCGGTGCCGCGCACGCCGCGGCCCGCCTCCGGCCGGCGCACACCCCGTCAAGCCGGCCACGCCGACAGCCGCGCACGCCGACAGTCGCGGGCGTCCTGGCGGCGCAGCCCGGTAACCAAGTCAGCCCCGCAGCGCCTTCAGGCTGCCGATGCTCGCCAGCTTGCCCGCCGGCCGCTCCACCCGGGGCGCCAGCGCGGCGGCGGCGAAGGAGGCCCGCACCTGGCGCTCCGGCGCGTCGGCATAGAGCGTGGTGCGCGGGCGGGGAATGCGCCCGGCGGCGCGGATCACCGCTTCCATGCGGGCCGGCGGAAACTCCTGGCCGTGCACGCCGCCCGCGGCCCGGCTGATCGATTCGTCCATCAGCGTGCCGCCGGCATCGTTCGCCCCCGCCTCCAGCGCGGCGGCAAGGCCGCCCTCGCCCAGCTTCACCCACGAGGCCTGGATGTTGATGATGAAGGGGTCCAGCGCCAGCCGGCCGACCGCGTGCATCAGCATGGCCTCGCGCCGGCTGGGTCCGGCCCGGCTGCCGCCCTTCAGGAACAGCGGCGCTTCCATGTGGAGGAAGGGCAGGGGCACGAATTCGGTGATGCCGCCGGCTTCCGCCTGCAGCCGCCGCAGCCGGAGCAGATGCCGCGCCCAGTGGCGATAGGCATCCACATGGCCGAACATGATGGTCGAGGTGCTGCGCAGCCCGACCCGGTGCGCGGCGGCGATGGTGTCCAGCCATTGCTGGGTGGTGAGCTTGTCGGTGCACAGCACCGCGCGCACCTCGTCGTCCAGCACCTCCGCCGCGGTGCCGGGCAGGGTGCCGAGCCCGGCCTCCTTCAGCCGCGCGAGGAAGTCGGCCACCGGCAGGCCAAGGGTCGAGGCGCCGTGCCGCACCTCCAGCGCCGAGAAGGCGTGGACATGCATCTCCGGCACCGCCGCCTTCACCGCGCGGACGATGGAAAGGTAGGTTTCGCCGGAATAGTCCGGGTGGATGCCGCCCTGCAGGCACACCTCGGTCGCGCCGCGGGCCCAGGCCTCGCGGGCGCGGCGCTGGATTTCGCCGAGATCGAGCTCATAGGGCCGGCCGCGCAGATGCTCGGCCCCGCGCCCCTTGGAGAAGGCGCAGAAGCCGCAGCGATAGGAACAGACATTGGTGTAGTTGATGTTGCGGGTGACGACATAGGAGACCGCCTCCCCCACCCGCTCCCGCCGCAGCGCATCCGCCGCCGCGCAGACCCGGCGGGCTTCGTCGCCGCGCGCCTCGAACAGCGCGACGATGTCGCCCTCATCGAGGCCGCGGCCGGCGAAGGGGCGCTCCAGCAGCCGATCCAGCGCACGGGCGGGGCTGGCAACAGCGGGAGCGGCAATCGCCGGAGCGGCGAGGGCGGGCGCCGCCGGCCATTCCACCACTGTGCCGCCGCTCTCCCCGACCCGCCAGCCGCTCTCATGAGCGAGTCCGCCGGCATCGGCACGGCTCAGCACCCGGGACCGCACCGCGGGGGCCAGCCAGCCCGCCGCCGCGTCGAGATGCGAGGGATAGACCGCGAGGCGCGGCGCCAGCACCTTGCCGGCGCGCGCGCTCGCCTGCGCCAGCGCGGCCAGTGCCGGCCACGGCGCCTCCGGGTTCACGTGGTCCGGCGTCACCGGGGAGACACCGCCCCAGTCGTTGATGCCGGCACCGATCAGCGCCGCCAGCCCCTCGGGCTGGAGATTGGGCGGCGCCTGTATCGACATTGCCGGCCCGAGCACCAGCCGGGCCACCGCCACGGTCCAGAGGTGGTCCTCAAGGCTTGGTTCGGCAGCGGAGGCCATCCGCGTGCCGGGCTTGGCCCGGAAATTCTGGATGATGACTTCCTGCACATGGCCGTGCCGCTCATGGGCGGCGCGGATCGCGAGCAGCGCCCCGATCCGCTCGGCACGGGTCTCGCCGATGCCGATCAGCAGCCCGGTGGTGAACGGCACCCGGGCCCGGCCCGCCGCCTCCAGCGTCGCCAGCCGGACCTCGGGAAGCTTGTCGGGCGAACCGAAATGGGGGCCGCCCCGCGCCGAAAGCCGGGCGGCGGTGGTCTCGATCATCAGGCCCTGCGAGGCGGAAACCTCGCGCAGCGCGGCGAGCTCGGCCTCGTCCATCACCCCGGCATTGAGGTGGGGCAGCAGGCCGGTTTCCTCCATCACCCGCTTCGCCATGGCGGCGAGATAGCCGAGCGTGGAGCCATGGCCGAGGGCGGCCAGTTCCTCCCGCACCACGGCGTAGCGCCGTTCCGGCTTGTCGCCGAGGGTGAACAGCGCCTCGTCGCAGCCCATGCGGGCGCCGGCGCGGGCGATCTCCAGCACCTCGTCCGGCGTCAGGAAAGCGCGCGCGCCACGCCGGGGCGGGTGGGCGAAGGTGCAGTAGTGGCAGACGTCGCGGCAGAGCTGGGTGAGCGGAATGAACACCTTGCGGGAGACGGTGACGACCCGGCCGAAGCCGGCGTCGCGCACCCTCGCCGCGGCGGCGGCCAGCGCCGGCAGGTCACCCGCGCCGGCAAGGGCCAGCGCCTCGGCCTCGTCCAGCCGGCCGCCCCCGACCAGCCGGGCGGCGAGGCGCTCGAACGTGCCGACACCGCCCTGCGCCATCGCTCAGCCCGCCATCATCTCGGGAAGGGTGACGACCTTGATGCCGGCCGCCTCCACCCCCTGCCGCACCGCCGCCGCGACGGCGATGGCGGTGGGCTCGTCGCCATGGATGCAGAGCGAATCGAACCGGGTCGGCATGCGCTTGCCGTTCACCGAGATGATCTCCCCATCCTCGATCATGCGGATGGTGCGAGCGATGGCGAGCTGCGGGTCCTTGATCACCGAGCCGGCGATGGTGCGCGACTGCAGGTTGCCGTCGTCGTCATAATGCCGGTCGATGAAGGCTTCGCGGGCGAGCGGCAGGTCCAGCTTCAGCGCCGCCTTCTCCATCTCGGAATGGGAGAGGGCGAGATAATAGAGCGAGGGGTCAACGGTGCGGATCGCGCGGCCGATGGCGAGGGCATAATCGGCATCGACCGCCGCCATGTTGTTGAGCGCGCCATGCGGCTTCACATGGGTGACCTTGGCCCCGGCATAGGCCGCCATCGCGGCGAGGGCGCCGAGCTGATAGGCCACGAGATATTCGAGGTCACTCGCGCTCATGCGGATCTGCCGGCGGCCGAAGCCCCAGACGTCGTTGAAGCCGGGATGGGCGCCGATGGAAACGCCGTTCGCCTGCGCGGCGAGGCAGAC
The DNA here is from genome assembly GCF_018390635.1 of Ancylobacter lacus. GTDB lineage: Bacteria > Pseudomonadota > Alphaproteobacteria > Rhizobiales > Xanthobacteraceae > Ancylobacter > Ancylobacter lacus. Next base: position 31,043 of record NZ_JAHBGE010000041.1, read on the forward strand.
CCGCCGCATCACCGTGGGGTCGCCGGCATGCTGGCCGCAGGCGACATTGACGCTCTTCACGATCTTCAGGATGGCATCGTCGTCGCCGATGTCATAATGGCCGTAGCCCTCGCCCATGTCGGCGTTGATGTTGATGCGCAAGGTCACGGCGCTCTCCGCTGCTTCATTCCTGATGATATTAACACATTAAACTTGCATGGCTTTCAAGCACAAAGATACTATCCATAGCATCACTTCCCCAAGGGCCATCGCGCCCGCTCCCGCCGGATGGAGGTTCCGCTGACGGCCCGTCTCGCCGACCTCGCGCGCTTCCTCCCCGTGGGCGACACCGCCTTCGCCATCGAATTCGGCGCGCGGATCGACCCTGAGCTCAATGCGCGGGTGCACCGCGTCGCCGCGCTCATCGCCGCCGCCCCGCCGGCGGGGGTGACGGAGACGGTGCCGACCTTCCGCTCGCTGCTGGTGCATTACGATCCCCGGCGCGGCAGCGCGGCGGCGATCCAGCAGGCGCTGGCGACGCTGGACCTCGGCGAGGAGACCGCGGCCGGGCCGGCTCGGGTCTGGGTGCTGCCGACGCTGTATGGCGGCTCGGCCGGGCCGGACCTCGCCGACACCGCCGCCGCGCTCGGCCTGCCGCCCGAGGAGGTGGTGGCGCGCCACGCCGCCGGCACCTACCGGGTCTACATGCAGGGCTTCCTGCCCGGCTTCGCCTATCTCGGCGACCTCGACCCCCGGCTCGACCTGCCGCGCCTCGCCACGCCGCGGGTGCGGGTGCCGCCGGGCTCGGTCGCCATCGCCCAGCGCATGACCGGGGTCTATCCCCTCGAATCGCCCGGCGGCTGGCGGCTGATCGGCAACACCCCGGTGCGCTTCTTCGACGCCGCCCGCACGCCCCCCACCCTGTTCAGCCCCGGCGACGGCGTGCGCTTCGCACCCGTCGGGCCGGAAGAGCACGCCGCCATCCGCGCCGCCGTGGCCGCCGGCGCCTTTGAGCCCCCGCGCGAGAAGGCGACGGCCCCATGAGCCCGACCCCTGCCGGAGACACGAGCCCGATCCCTGCCGGAGGCACGCTCCGCATTCTGCAGCCCGGGCCGCAGACCACGGTTCAGGACCTCGGCCGGTTCGGCTGGCAGGCCCTCGGCGTGTCGAGCTGCGGCGCGCTCGACCCGGTGGCGCTGCGCCTCGCCAACGCGCTAGTCGGCAACGATGAATCCGCCGCGGCGCTGGAATGCCGCCTCGCCGGCCCGGCCTTCGAGGTGACCGGCGGCACGGCGCGGCTCGCCCTCGGCGGGGCCGAGGTCACCATCGTGGTCGAGGCGGACGGCGCCAGCACAACTTATCCGGCGTGGCGGGCCTTCGACGCGCCGGCCGGGGCGGTGGTGCGGGTTGGCGCGCTGCGCGGCAGCGGCTGCGCGGTGCTTGCGGTGGCCGGCGGCCTGCCGGTGGCGCCGGTGCTGGGCTCGCGCGCCACCGACCTCAAGGGCGGCTTTGGTGGGCATGAGGGTCGGGCGCTGCGGGCCGGCGACACCCTTCCCTTTTCGCCGGCGTCGCTGCCCGGACCGTGCCTCGAACTGCCGGAGCCGCCCTCCCTCGCCTTCGCCGGCACGCTGCGGGTGGTGCCGGGGCCGCAGGCCGAAGCGTTCACGGCGGAGGCGATGGCGACCTTCCTGTCGGCCCCCTACGCGGTGACGCGCGAGGCCGACCGCATGGGCATGCGGCTTGCGGGGCCTGCGCTCGGCTTCGTCGCCGGGGCCGACATCGTGTCGGACGGCATCGCCACCGGCTCGATTCAGGTGCCGGGTTCGGGCCAGCCGATCGTGCTGCTGGTCGACCACCAGACCATCGGCGGCTACGCCAAGATCGCGACGGTGATCTCCGCGGACCTGCCCGCGGCAGGACGACTGCTGCCGGGCGCGACCGTCCGCTTCGAGGCCGTGAGCGTGGAGGCGGCGGAGGAGGCGCGGCGAGCGCAGGAGCGCGAGATCACCCGGCAGATCGGCACGCTGGCGCCGGTGCGGGCGGCGGCCGCCATCGACCTCGCCGCGCTGCTGGAACGCAACCTCGTCTCCGGCGTGGTCAGCGCCTTCGACGATTAACCCCGCAAAACCGGGCCTCGATCCGCACGGGACGGTCGAATCATAGGATAACGTGATACAGAAGATAGACCTTCTCGTTGATTCCGCCCCTCCCGCCGCGGCCCCGATTGCCGGCCGACCGGGACAGGCCCTCGCCGGACACGACGCCCGCCATGCCCAAGGACGCCTCGGCCCTCGCCAGCCCGGACTATCGCCGCAGCCCGGTGCCGCGCTACCTGCAGATCGCCGGGGTGATCCGCCGCCGGATCGAGGACGGGGTCTGGCGGCCGAACGAGAAGATATCGACCCTCCAGGAGCTTGAGGCGGAGTTCAAGGTGGCGCGCGTCACCGTCCGCCAGGCTGTCGAGGTGCTGCAGGACGAGGGGCTGGTTCGCCGCATCCAGGGCAAGGGCACCTTTGTCTCGGCGCAGGTGGAGGAAAAGCGCTGGCTGAAGCTGGACCTCAAATGGCGCTCTCTGGCCGGCACCATCGGCATGAACGTGCCGCGCTTCCTCCCCGTCACCACCCCGCCGCCGGCACCGCCGCTGCGGGCGGAAGATGGCGTGCCGGCGCAGGACTACCGCTATTTCGAGAGCGTTCAGTCCCGCCGTGGCCAGCCCTATTCCTTCGCCCGGGTGCATCTGGCAGAAGAGATCTACCAGCGCGCCATCGACCGCTTCGGCCGCGAGCCCACCATCGCGGTGGTCGCCAGCCTTGAGGGCCTCGCGGTGAAGCGGGCGCGGCAGTCCTTCATCGTCGGCACGGTGGAGCCGCGCATCGCCAATCTTCTCGCCATTGGCATCGGCTTTCCCACGGTCGAGGCCCATCTGGTCGTGGTCGACGAGAACGACGTGGTGATCTATGTCGCCGACATCATCTACCGCGGCGACTGCGTGCAGCTCGACGTCGACCTGCTCAGGGGCGACTAGCCAAATCCTTGATTTCGCTTGATTTTTCGCCTATCCGCGGCGGCGGAACAGGCGCCCCAGCCAGTCCTTCACCATGGCGAGGAGGAGCCCGCCGCCGTCCAGCGGGGCGGGGGCGGCCGGCGCCCCGGCACCGGCCAGCGCTGCCGCGAGGTTCTGCGCAAAGGCCACGGTGAGCCGGCCGGCGAGGTCGCGGGCGATGGCGCCACGGCTCATCTGCGCCAGCGGGCCCTGCAGCGCATAGGCGATGTCGACATGGACGGCGGTCGCGACGCCGGCGGGCTCCAGCCGGTAGACCAGCTCGGCCTGCACCCGGCTGGCGCTGCGGGAATCCACCCCCTGCCCGCGCAACGTGCCGGTATAACTGGCGGCGTCGGCGGCAATGGTGCCCGCGCCGCGGAAGGCGGCCTGCATCGGCCCCAGCTTCACCGTCATCTCCGCCTCGAAGCGGGTGCCGTCGCTGGGGGCGACCAGCCGCGCGCCGGGCAGGCAGGCCACCACCGCCTCCGGGCGCTGGAAGAAGTCCCACACCGCGCCAACCCCCGCCGGCACGGTGAAGCGCTGCTCCAGCCGGACGGGATTCTTCAACGTCTCCAACGACTTTTCGTCAACGGACGGGGGCGGCGCGGACGGGGGCGCGGCAGCCGGCGCCGCCCGCCCGGCGGGGGCGAGCGCACCGGCCTCCGGCAGCGCCAGCGGCGAGACATAGGCCGGGGCGGGCACCGGCAGGCCCCGCGTCACCTCCGCCGGAAGCCCGGCGCGGGCGGCGGCGACGGCGCGCACCGCCCGCACGATGCCGACATAGCCGGTGCAGCGGCACAGATTGCCCGCCAGCTCGTGGCGGATGGCCTCCTCGTCGGCGCCGGGCCGGCGCAGCACGATGTCCCGCGCCATGATGAGCATGCCCGGCGTGCAGAAGCCGCATTGCAGGCCGTGCTCCGCGGTGAAGGCGGCACGCAGTTCCGCCGTCACCGGGTCATCGCTAAGTCCTTCCAGCGTCGTGATTTTCGCGCCGTCCAGCATGGCCGGGAAGGCGATGCAGGACCGCGCCGGGGCACCGTCGATCAGCACGGTGCAGGCGCCGCAGACGCCGTGCTCGCAGCCCAGATGCGTCGCGGTGAGCAGCAGCTCCTCGCGCAGGAAATCGCCGAGATGCTGGCGCGGGGCGACCTCCGCCGCGAGGACGCGGCCATTGACCTCGATGGTGACGCGGTTCATGCGTGGGCGCCTTCCCCTGTGGCGGCCGCCAGCGCCTCGCGCACCACGGTGCGGAACAGCCGGGCCCTTGCCGGGTCCTCGGTGAGGCCGGCGCCGGCAAGCGCGGCCTCGACGGAATCCAGCGTTTGCAAGCCTTCCAGCACGATGTGCCGGGCCTCGGTGGCGCCGATGACGAGGCGCGCCACCCCGCGCGGCGGGTCCAGCAATACCGCCGCCATGGCCTCGGCGAACTCGCCGACCTTGCGGCAGGACTTGCGATAGCCCCAGCGGGCCTGCGGCGAGAGGCGCGGCACGAACACCCCGGCGAGGATTTCGCCCTCTCCCAGCGCCGTGTCGAAGGCGCCGCGCAGGAAGTCGCGCAGCGGCATCTCGCGGTGGCGGGTCGGTGCGGTGAGGTGGACGATGGCGCCGAGCGCGGTGAGTGTGACCGGCCAGTCCGCCGCCGGGTCGGCATGGGCGAGGCTGCCGCCGAGCGTACCCCGGTTGCGCACCGCGCGGTAGGCGATGCCGTGGGCGATGGCGGGCAGGATTCCCCCGGTGGGGTCGGGCACCGCGCGGTCCTCGAACTCGGCATGGGTGATGCCGGCGCCGTAGAGCACGCCCTCCGGCCGCTCCTCGACGCGGCGCAGCTCGGGCAGGCGGCCGACCTCCACCAGCGCGGCGGGGCGGGCGAGCCGCAGGTTCAGCATCGGGCCGAGGCTCTGGGCGCCGGAGACCGGCCGCGCCCCCCCGGCGAGCAGCGGCAGCGCCGCCGCCAGCGTTGCCGGGCGGTGATAGTCGAACGCCGCCGCCTTCATCGGGCCGCCTCCGCCGCCGCGCCGGCCCGCACCAGCGCCTCGCGCACCCGGCGCGGGGTCATGGGGCAGGTGGTGAGCTCGGCGCCCAGGCCGGCGAGGGCGTCGTTGATGGCGTTGCCGATGGCCGCGGGCGGGGCGATGGCGCCGCCCTCGCCGATGCCCTTCTGCCCGAAGCGGGTATTGGGCGAGGGCGTCTCCATGTGGGCGATCCGCACCGGGGGCATCTCGCCGGCGCCGGGCAGCAGGTAGTCGGCGAGGGTGGAGGCCAGCGGCTGGCCGTTGGCGTCGTACACCATCTCCTCATACAGCGCGGTGCCGATGCCCTGGGCGGTGCCGCCATAGATCTGGCCGTCCACCACCATCGGGTTCAGCAGCACGCCGCCATCCTCGACGATGACGTAGTCGAGGATCTCGACCTCGCCGGTGCCGGGCGCCACCGCGACCACGGCGGCGTGGCTGGCATAGGAGAAGGTGCCGGTGTCGACCGCCGGGCGATAGCCGGCGACGAGGTCGAGCCCGTCGGGATTGGCGTCGGCCGGCAGGTTCTGCGGCGCGCGGTAGAAGGTGTGGGCGATCTCGCGCAGGCTCACCGAGCCCTGCGGCCCCACCACCCGCGCCGCCTCCAGCCGCACCGCCTCGCGGGGCGCCTGCAGCAGATGCGCGCCGATCGCCTTGACCCGCTCGGCCATCTGCTCGCAGGCGCTGGCCACCGCGCCGCCCGCCATCACCGCCGAGCGCGAGCCCCAGGTGCCGGTGGAATAGGGCGTCAGCGCGGTGTCGCCATGCACCACATTCACCTTCGCCGGGTCGATGCCGAGGATTTCGCAGGCGATCTGCGCCAGCGTGGTCTCCATGGACTGGCCGTGGCTCTGGTTGCCGACACGGATTTCCAGCGTGCCGTCCGGCGTCAGCCGGGCGCCGCACTGCTCGAAGCCGGGCACCATGGGAATGCCCCAGCCGTGATAGACCGAGGTGCCGTGGGCGCCCTGCTCGCAATAGACGGCGTAGCCGATGCCGATGCGGCGGCCATCGGCCTCGCCGCCGGCCTGCCGGGCCCGCACCGCGGCGTCCCCGATCATCTCCCGCGCCCGCCGCAGGCTCTCGGGATAGTCGCCCATGTCGAAATCCTTGCCGGTGATGGAGCGGAACGGCATCCGCTCCGGGCCGACGAGGTTGCGCAGCCGCACCTCCACAGGGTCGAGCCCGGCCTCCCGCGCCACCGCCTCCACCATGAACTCGATGGCGGTGCACACGCCGGTGCGGGCGACACCGCGATAGGGCACGATGGGCGGCTTGTTGGAGCACACCGACAGCGCCCGGCAGCGATAGGCCGGAATGTCGTAGGGACCCGGCAGGTTGGAGACCACCTGCGCGCCTTCGAGGCAGGCGGAGAAGGGGTAGACCGAATAGGCGCCGGCATCGACATGGGCCAGCGCGTCGAGGCCGAGGATGCGGCCTTCCGCATCGGCCCAGGCGGTCATCTCGTAATGGTGCTCGCGGCAGTTGGCGGCGGCGATGAGGTGCTCGCGCCGGTCCTCCAGCCACTTGATCGGGCGGTCGAGCCTCAAGGCCGCCCAGGCGCAGCACACCTCCTCCGGCTGCAGCAGGCCCTTCCAGCCGAAGCCGCCGCCGACATCGGGCGCCACCACCCGCACCTGCCGCTCCTCCAGCCCCAGGCACTCGGCGAGGCCGGAGCGCACGATGTGCGGCATCTGGGTGGAGGTCCACAGGGTGAGCTGCTCGACATGGCGCTCGTGCAGGGCAATGCAGCCCTTGCCCTCCAGCGGGGCCATGCACTGGCGCGAGGTGCGCACCGTGCGCGTCACCTTCACCGGGGCGGCGTCGAGGACGGCGCGGCTGGCCTCGAAGTTCTTCTCCGCCTGCGAGACGAGGAACACGTTCTCCGGCCAGTCCTCATGGATCAGCGCCGCGCCGGGGGCGACCGCGCCGAGCATGTCGTGATTGGCCGGCAGCTCCTCGAACTCGACGGTGATGGCCTCCACCAGATCTTCCGCCTCGGCCCGGGTGGCCGCCAGCACCATGACGATGGGCTCGCCGGCGAAGCGCACCTTGTCGGCGGCGAGCGAGGGCTGGGCGGAAACCCGGAAGCCGGGCAGCCCCGTCTTCGCCAGAATGTCCTTCACCCCCACCATGTCGGCATGGGTGAAGGCCCGCCCCGCCAGATGCGGGGGAATGTGGATGGCGCGGATGCGGCCATGGGCGATGGGCGCGCGGTAGAAGGCGGCTTCGAGCTGGCCTGGAAATCGCATGTCGCCGATGAAGCGGCCACGGCCTTCCAGCAGCCGGGCATCCTCCTTGCGCGGCACCGAGGCACCGACGCCGCGGGAGACGGCTTCACCCTTCAACCTGCTGTCTGCGGCAGCCATGGACGCCTCGAACAACCCCTTGTGCGACGCACTATCTTATTAGACTATCATCGATATCAAGCCCTGCGTGCTGATCTTCTCACAAATAGTACCAAGTGCAACCGGCCGGCCGCTTCAGCCGGCGAGAGTGGAGAAAGCCTGATGAAGTTCGGTGTCGGCCAGCCCTTCCGTCGCGTCGAGGACCTGCGCTTCATCACCGGAAGCGGGCGCTTCACCGACGACCACCATTTCGACGGCGAGGCCCATGGCGTGGTGGTGCGCGCGCCGGTGGCCCATGGCGTGATCCGCCGGCTGGACCTCGGCACCGCGCGGGAAATGCCCGGCGTGCTCGGCGCCTGGGGGCCGGCCGATCTCGACGCCGACGGCATCGGCCCGCTTCCGGTGGTGGTGGTGCTGGACCATGCCGGCGGCGGGCGCATGCCCACCCCGCCGCGCCCGCTGCTGGCCAAGGACAAGGTGCGCCATCTCGGCGAGCCCCTCGCCTTCATCGTCGCCGGGACGCTGGCGCAGGCGATCGACGCCGCCGAGGCGGTGGAGCTGGAGATCGAGGAGCTGCCGGTGGCGGTGGACGCCGCCGCCGCCCTCGCCGAGGGGGCACCGCAGCTCTTCGAGGAGGCGCCGGGAAATCTCGCGCTGCATTTCACCCTCGGCGACCTCGACGCGGCGGAGGCCGCGCTCGCCGCCTCCCACCGCGTGGTCGAACTGGAGCTGGTCAACAACCGCATCGTGGTCTCCTCGATGGAGCCGCGCAACGCCATCGGCCTGTATGACGGGGAGGCCGACCGCTTCACCCTCGTCACCGGCTCGCAGGGCAGCCACATGATCCGGGGCTGGCTGTTCCAGCCGCTGTTCGGCCTGCCGGAGGAGAAGCTGCGGGTCATCACGCCGGATGTCGGCGGCGGCTTCGGCATGAAGGCGGTGCCCTATCCCGAGCAGGGGCTGGTGCTCTACGCCGCCCGCAAGCTCGGCCGGCCGGTGCGCTGGCAGTCCTCCCGCTCCGAGGCGTTCCTCTCCGACACGCAGGGCCGCGACAACCTCTCCAGGGCCCGGCTGGGGCTCGACGCCGAGGGCCGCTTCACCGCGCTGAAGGTGGAGACGCTGGCCAGTGCCGGCGGCGCGCTCTCGGCCTTCGGCGTCTACTGCCCCACCCTCTCCGGCCCGCCCATGGCGCCGGGCGTCTACCGCATCCCGAAGGTCGCCACCGACGTGCGGGTGGCCTACACCAACAACGCCCCGATCGACGCCTATCGCGGCGCCGGCCGGCCGGAGGCGGCCTATCTGATCGAGCGGCTGGTGGACAAGGCGGCGCGCGAGGCCGGCCTCGCGCCGGACGCGCTGCGCGCCCTCAACATGATCGCCCCGGAGGACATGCCCCACACCACCGACACCGGCGTCACCTACGATTCCGGCGACTTCGCCGCGGTGATGCGGGCCGGGCTCGACGCCGCCGACTGGGCCGGCTTCCCCGCCCGGCGGGAGCGCGGCGACGGCAAGCTGCGCGGCATCGGCCTCGCCTACTACATCGAGCGCACCGGCGTGCCGGGCAAGGAGGGCGCGGTGGTGGAGATCGGCGCGGACGGGCGCATCCTGCTGCACATCGGCACCCAGTCCACCGGGCAGGGCCATGAGACCACCTATGTGCAGATGCTGGCCGAGCAGCTCGGCGTCGAGCCCGAGCTGATCACCGTCAAGAGCGGCGACACCGACCAGCCGCTGCCCTCCGCCGGCGGCACGGTGGCCTCGCGCACCATGGTGCATGGCGGCGGGGCGCTGAAGCTCGCCGGCGAGGCGGTGATCGGCAAGGGCCGGGCGGCGGCCGCCGAGGCGCTCGAGGCGCCGGAGGACGCCATCCGCTTCGACGACGGCGCCTTCCGCGCCGAAGGCACCAACCGCGCGATCGGCCTGCTGGAACTGGCGGCGAAGACCGGGGGCCTCACCGGGGTCGGCGATTTCGAGCAGATGATCGGCACCTTCCCCAATGGCGCGCATGTCTGCGAGGTCGCGGTGGACCCGGAGACCGGGCGCATCGCGGTGGAGCGCTACACCGTGGTCGACGATTTCGGCCGGGTGCTGAACCCGCTGGTGCTGGCCGGGCAGATTCATGGCGGCATCGCCCAGGGGATCGGCCAGGCCATGACCGAGAACACCGTCTACGACGCCGACACCGGGCAGATGCTCTCCGGCTCGTTCATGGATTATGGCCTGCCCCGCGCCGACGACCTGCCCTTCTTCAGCGTCGGCACCCGGAACGTGCCCTGCACCACCAACCCGCTCGGCATCAAGGGCGCGGGCGAGGCCGGCGCCATCGGCGCGCCGCCCGCCTTCGTCAACGCGGTGGTGGACGCGCTGGCGCCGCTGGGCATCGCCCATCTCGACATGCCGCTGACCCCGGCCCGGGTGTGGGAGGCGATGGAGGCCGCGCGGGGCGCCGCCTGACGAACGCCCGCGCGGCTTTGAGGCTTCCGCGCCGGTCATGCCGGCCGGCGCGGCGGAAGCGGGTGGCGGATATGGCGCGGGCCGCGCCGCCGCTCAGGGCAGCGGCGCCAGCGTGCCCTCCACCGGCCACCAGCCCTCGGCCCGGCGCTCGAACTGCGGGCCGGCGAAGACGGCGCGCACCGGCGGCACCACGCGTCCTTCCGCGGCGAGGGCGGCGAGGGCCGCCTCCCAGCGGCGGGTCTGCTTCATCGCCACCACCACCCCGGCCAGCTCGATGCCGAGCCGGCCCAGCAGCCGGATCGCGGCCAGCGCGGTCGCGCCGGTGGAGATGGCGTCGTCCACCACCACCACCCGCCGCCCCTGCAGCAGCGGCAGCAGGTTGGGGTCGATCCGCAGCCGCTTGCCGGGCTCGGGCGAGGTGAGCGAGACCACCGGCTCGGAAAGGTCGTCGCGGTACCAGAACTTGCGGGAATAGCCGAGCGGGACATAGCGCGGCTGGCCGAGCCGCTCCGCCACCCCGGCGGCGAAGGCGAGGCCCAGCGTCGGCAGCCCCACCACCAGCCCGGCGCCGAGGCCGCGGGCGAGATCGGCCATGTGCCCCGCCAGCGCCGAGACCACCGCGTACGAGGCCTGGTTGGCGATGAGCGAGGCCACCGCCCGCTCGCCCGGGGGCACCGCGCGCAGCGGCAGCACCAGCACCCGCCCGTCCGGCAGCCGCACGGGGTAGCCGAAGCGGTGCGGCGGCGCGGGGGAAAACCGCGCCGGCACCTCCCTGTGCAGCTCCTGCCAGTAGTCCAGCGTCGGCTCGGTGAAATCCCCGCCCGCCGAGGCAGCCGGCACGGCGTCCGGCGTCATCGGAGGCGGCCCGCCGGAGGCGCGGCTTTCCGATCCGGCGTCATCGGCCATACAGCACGACCCCGATGAGGAAGGGAAGGAAGTGGGTGTGATCCACGCCCGCGCCGATCTGGTGGAGGATGGAATGGGACAGCAGCAGCCAGAGCAGCAGGCCGCCGATACCGACCACGGAGGTCAACGCCACGCTGCCCCGCACGAGGACTCCAGCCTGAACCAGCCGCAGGGCCGGGTTCAGCTCGCCGTGGAAACGGCGCCGGATGAAGAACGTCTTCTCCACCAGCAGCAGAATGCCCAGCCCGATCGCCGTCCAGTAGACCCCATCGAGCGTGTAGAAGGGCGAGAGCAGGAAACCGTAGATGAAGACGAAGACCAGGGGATAACAGGCGCTCATCAACGTATCGAGCTTCCGCGACGCGAACCGGGAAAGACGCCCGCGCCCCCGACCATGGGGGAACGGTCCGATCGCGTTCATGACGTAAGCGGACGACAGCGCCGCGCCCAGCGCGATATAGGCCGCGACATGGGCGGCTTCGACGAAGCCCCACCCATGCAGCAGAAGCGCGAGCAGCAGCAGCGCGTTGCAGGAGAGCGAATCGGTCGCCGCCTCGATCCAGTCGGGGCCCCGTTCCATCTGGTACGGATCGATCAATGTCCATTTCGAGGCGGCGGCCTTGCACATGACCAGCGGAACCAGCGTCAGGTAGGCGTGCAGGGCGGACACGGATCGTCACCTTGGAGGAAGGACCCGCACACCTTATACCCGCTCACCCGCGACGGGATACCCTTACCGGCGAGCGGGCAGCCTCCCCGCTCACAGCGCCCCGGCCGCCATCTGCTCGGCCATGAACTCGGCCTGCCGCATGGCGAGGGCGACGATGGTGAGGGTCGGGTTGGCGGCGCCGCCGGAGGCGAAGTTGGAGCCATCGGCGATGAACAGGTTCGGCACCTCGAAGGCGCGGCCATAGCCGTCGACCACGCCGTCCTCCGCCCGCTGCGCCATGCGGCAGGAGCCGAGATTGTGGCTGGCGGGGTAGGACGGCGCCTCGATGGACCGCTTCGCCCCCGCCGCCTTGTGGATGGCGGTCAGGCTCTTGTAGCCGTGGCTGCGCATCTTCAGGTCGTTGGGGTGGTCGTCATAGTGGATGTTGGCGACCGGCACGCCATAGGCGTCCAGCTCGTCGGTCAGCGTCACCCGGTTGTCGGCCTGGGGCATGTCCTCGCCGGTCATGAAGATGCCGGCCATGTTGCGGTACTGCTCGATGACCGAGACGAAGTCGCGGCCCCACCAGCCGGGATCGAGGAAGGCCGCGGTGGTGGGCAGGCCCATCGAGTTCAGCTCGATGAGATAGCCGCCGGCGAAGCCGCGGGAGGGGTCGTGGCGGACATAGTCGGTCACCAGCCCGGCCATCAGCTCGCCGCGGTGCATGTTCACCGGCTTGTCGAAGAGCGACCACACGGTCTGCACGATGTGGCGGAGATAGTGCCGCCCGACATGGCCCCAGCCATTGGCGAGACCGTTCGGGAAACGGGCGCTGGCGGAGTGCAGCAGCAGGCGCGGCGTCTCCACGCAGTTGCCGGCCAGCACCACGGCGCGGGCCTTCTGCCGGTGGGTGACGCCGGCGGCGTCGACATAGACCACCGCGCTCGCCTTGCCCGCCGCGTCGTGCTCGATCCGCACCGCCCGGCTTTCCGGGCGCAGCTCCAGCTTGCCGGTGGCGAGGCCGCGCGGGATCTCGACGTTCAGCGTCGACCAGCGCGAGCCCACCTTGTCGCCGGTGATGGTGAAGCCGTCCTGGATGGTGGCGGGGCGGCCGTCATAGGGAATCGAGTTGATGGCGTGGCGGCCGGTGGAGACGGTGAGCCCCAGCGCCGCCGCGCCGGCCCGCATCACCTTGTAATTGTTGTTCGGCGGCAGCGGCGGCAGGCCGTTGGTGCCGGTGACGCCCATCTTGGCCTCGGCGCGGTCGTACCACGGCTCGATCTCGGCCAGCGTCAGCGGCCAGTCGATCAGGGTGGTGCCGGGGATGTCGCCATAGACGGTGCGGGCGCGGAAATCGTCCTCGATGAAGCGGTAGCAGCAGGCCGACCAGTGGACCGAGGTGCCGCCCACCACCTTGCAGTGCCAGCTCGGCGCGGTGGGGTGGTCCTTCGCCACCCGCCAGCTTCCCGAGGCGGTGCGCTTGTCCAGCCAGGACAGCATCTCGTAGCCGCCCCACTCGTCATTGACGAAATCCTCGGCGGTGAGGTGCTTGCCGGCTTCGAGCAGCACCACCTCCACGCCGCGCTGGGCGAGTTCGTTGGCGAGCGTCCCGCCGCCCGCGCCGGAGCCGATGATGACGACGACGCCGTCGTCGTCGAGTTCGTAGCGTGCCATGTCGGTCGTCCTGAAGGGGCCGGGGGCCCGAAGTGTCGCGGGAAGGGAGAGGGGTCAGACGGCCGGCGCCGGTGGCTCGGGCAGCCAGTCCAGATCGTCGAAGCCGCGGTTCACATAGCCGCCGAGATGCACCGCGGCGCCCTCATAGCCGAACGCCTCCCACACCTCGATGTCGTCATAGAGGAAGCGGACGGTGGAGCGCTGCACCAGCCGGAACGGCGCGCTGGCCTCCACCCGCTTCAGCACCTGCACCCGGAAGCCTTCCGACAGCTCGATGAAGGGCAGCGGAAAGGCGCCGTCGAGCAGATCGACGAATTCGGCGAAGCCCTGCGCCGCCAGCGGCGAGGCCGCTGCCATCCGGTCGAGATGGGCCACCACGCGGCGATAGACCCGCTCGGGCAGCCCGTCATGGGGATAGAGCGTGCGCGCCGCCACCAGCAGGGTTTCGGCGACGCCGGGCGAGAACACCCCGAGCGCGCCCGCCCAGTCCGCCCCCTCCGGCAGGGCGATCGGCGGCGGCATCTTGGGGTCCTTGTGGGCGATGGGGGGTGCGGACATGGGGGTCTCCTCAGGCACCGGCAGGCAGTTGCTCGCTCGGCGGCAGCCAGGCGTTGATGGCGGCGGAATTCGTCACGAGGTCGGCGGAGTGGCTCGCCTGCGCCCGCGCTTCGGCCATCATGAGACGCCGGTAGCTCGGCTGGAAGCGCGGGATGACGTGGCGGGCGAAGAGTTCGTAGTGGCGCAGCGTCGCCTCGCGGTTCGCCCAGTCATGGGCGAGCATGAGGATGCAGCCGAAATCGCCCGCCCGCGCCGCGAGGCGGGTGAGGAAGGCGATGGCGTCGTCGGGCGTGCCGATCACGCCGATGCCGCCCTCGTTCATCCAGGCGATCCGCTCCTCGAAGCTGTCGCCCTGCGCGGTGATGGCCGGCATGGCGATGGTCTTCTGGGTGTAGTCGCAGAAATGATCGAAGCCGTGGCGCAGATCGGCGACGGCCTGTTCGCGGGTCTCCGCCACATGCACGTTCACCACCAGCCGCCAGCGCGCGGGGTCGGGCACATGGCCATGGGCGCGGGCCTCCTGCGCATAGACGTCCCAGTGCAGCGGCGGGGCCGGCATGCCTTCCCTGGGCGAGATGACGCCGGTGGAGAGCAGGCCGAGCCCATGGCGCCCGGCGATGCGCGGCCCGGCCTCCGAGCGGGTGGCGGCGACGCAGACATCGAACAGCGGGTCGCTGTGCGGGGCGAGCTGGCAGAACGCCTCGTGCAGCGTGTAGCGCGCGGTCTTCACGCTCACCGGATCGGTGCTGGTGAGCAGCTTCATCAGCACGCCGAGATCATGGTCGAGCGCCGGGCGCAGCTCGCGCGGGTCGAGCCCGAACATGGTGGCGTCGCTCGGCAGCCCGCCGGGACCGAAGCCGGCCATGAAGCGCCCGCGCAGCAGATGGTCCATCAGGATCATCCGCTCGGCGACATGGTAGGGGTTGTGGTAGGGCAGCGGCACGATGCCGGTGCCGAGCCGGATGCTGCGGGTGAGCGCCGCCGCATGGGCGAGGAAGATCATCGGATCGGCGATGATCTCGCTGCCGGCCGAGTGGTGCTCGCCGACCCAGGCCTCGTCATAGCCCAGCGCGTCGATCCACTGGATGGTCTCCAGATTGCGCTGGAGCGAGGTGGTGATGTTCTGGGTGGGCGGCGAATTCCACGGCGGCATGAAGATGCCGAAGCGCGTCTTGCGCATCATTTCGACCTCAGCGGGCGGGAAGGAAGCGGCGCGGCAGCACGCAGTGGATACCCTTGTTGAGGTCCACCGTCTGGGTCACCCGCAGGTCGGCGGCGAGCGAGCACAGCGTGTAGGCGTCCTGCGGCGACAGGCCGGACCGCTCGACGATCAGCGCGATCATGTCGCGCAGCGCGATGCGGGCGGCATCGTCGAGATCCTCGTCGAAGCCCATGGTGATGAGGCTGTCGGCGCGCTCCGCCCGCGGCGTGGTCAGCCGCATGTCCTTGCGCAGGTGGAACTCGAAGGTGCCGGTGAGCGCGGTCTCCAGCGCGGTGAGGCACACCTCGCCGTCGCCCTGCACGCCGTGGCCGTCGCCGACCGAGAAGTTCGCCCCCGGCACGAAGACCGGGAAGAACATCGTGGCGCCGACGCCGAGTTCCTTGTTGTCCATGTTGCCGCCATGCACCCGCGGCTGGGTGGAGGAGAGCCGGCCCCATTGCGGCGCCGGGGCGACGCCGAGATTGCCGAAGAAGGGGTTCAGCGGCAGCTCCTGCCCCCACGGCAGAAGCGCGACCTTGCGGGTGAGGTCGAGCGGGATGTGGAGCCGGCGCAGCTCCGGGAAATCGTCCGGCAGGGTGCCCCAGAACGGCATCTGGATGTTCCAGCCCCAGTCGGAGCGGAAGGCGATGTCGAGCAGGCGCACCTCCAGCACGTCGCCGGGCTCGGCGCCCTCGACCGCGATCGGCCCGGTGAGGAGGTGCGGGCCGGGGCCGCGGAAGGCGTGGGCGAAGACGGCGGGCTGCTCGGGCAGGATGGCGAGGCCGCTGGCGGGATCGGGCATGTCCTCCGGCTCGCCGGAAAGGGTGTCGATCACGACCCGGTCGCCGGAGCGGATGGTGAGCACCGGCGGGACGGCGGCGTCCCACAGGCCCCACTGCACGTTGCCGGGGGTGGAGGGCAGGTAATGCTCGGCCATGGCGATTGTCCCTTTCCGCTCAGCCCTTCACCGCACCGAGGGTGAGGCCGCGCACGATGTGCCGCTGCAGCACGAACACCACCGCCAGCACCGGCAGCAGCGCGGTCATGCCGACCACCGCCATCTCGCCCCAGCGCACCCCCTGCGAGGTGATGAGCTTGGGGATGGAGACCGGCAGGGTCTGCACCGCCTTGCCGCCGAGCATGAAGGCGAAGAGGAACTCGTTCCACGCGAAGATGAAACACAGCACGGCGGTGGCGACGATGCCGTTGCGCAGCAGCGGGAACACCACCCGGCGGAACACCTGCGCCCGCGACCAGCCCTCCAGCGCCGCCGCCTCCTCCAGCTCCACCGGCAGGTCGCGGCAGAAGGAGCGCAGCACCCAGATGTAGAAGGAAAGGTTGAAGGTCATGTAGGCGAGCGTCAGGCCGAGGAAGGTGTCGAGCAGGTTCAGCCGGGCGAAGATGAAGTAGAACGGGATGACGAGGCACACCGGCGGCGCCATCCGGGTGCCGAGGATGAAGAGGAACATGTCGTCCTTCAGCTTCATCTCGAACCGGGCGAAGGCATAGGCCGCGGGCGTGCCGATCACCACCACCAGCGCGGTGGACAGGGTGCAGAGCACGAAGGAGGTCAGCAGGCTCCAGTGGAAGCCCTGCGCCAGCACATAGTCGAAATGCTCCAGCGTCGGGGTGAAGAACCACGCGGTGGGCCGGGCGAACATCGCCTCGTTCGGCTTCACCATCATGCTCGCCATCCAGAAGATGGGGAACAGCACGACGGCGGCATAGACCACGGTGACGCTGGTCCAGAGCAGGCCGCGCGAGCCCTGCGGGCGGGCGGATTCCTCGGCCATGGGGATTCTCCCTTTCCTCGGCGGGGCTCAGAAGGCGTTCAGGCGCTTCTTGGCGATCTGGTAGAACACGTTGCAGAAGGCGAAGAAGGCGAGCCACACCAGCACCGCCAGCGCCGAGGCCTCGCCGATGTTCCAGAACTCGAAGGTCATCTTGTTGGCGAGGATGGAGGGCGTCTCGGTCGAGGTGCCCGGCCCGCCGCCGGTGAGGATGTAGACGGTGTCGAACACCTTGAAGGCGTCGATGAAGCGCAGCAGCCCGATCACCACCAGCAGCGGCGTCAGCATCGGCAGGGTGATGTGGAAGAACATCTGCAGCGGGTTGGCCCCGTCCACCGCCGCCGCGCGGTAGGGCCCCAGCGGCAGCGCCTGCAGCCCGGCGAAGAAGGCCAGCATCATGAAGGGCGTCCACTGCCAGATGTCGACGAAGATCAGCGCGTAGAGCGCCAGATCCGGCGAGGCGAAGACCGAGGTGCCCTCGATGAGGTTGAAGCGCTCCAGCACGTTGTAGGACAGGAAGCCCCACGAGCCCGCCAGCATGATCTTCCACAGGAGGCCGACCACGATCGGCGCCATCATGGTGGGCATGAACAGCAGCGGGATCAGCACCGCGCGGCCGCGCACGTTCTGGTTCAGCACCAGCGCCCCGGCCAGCCCGAGCATGAACTCGATCGGCACCGCGATGAACACGAAGGTCGCCGCCACCCCGATCGAGTTCCAGAACCGGGTATCGGTGAGGAGCTGGGCGTAGTTGTCGAAGCCGATGAAGTCGGTCACCCGGCCGAACTTGGCGGCGTGGAACGACAGGTACACCGTGTAGATGAACGGGATCAGCGAGACCACGGTGAGGGTGATCATCGAGGGCGCGATCAGCAGGTAGGGGTACCAGAACCGTTCGCGCGGCAAAGCGCGGGCCGGCCCGCCCGGTGCCATCGTCTCGCCAGCGCTCGCCATGGTCGGCTCCTTCGGTGGAAACGGGAAAGGAAACGGAGGACCCCCACAGAGGGGGGCTGGGCGAGGGCCCTCCGTCCAGAGCACGCGCCGGTCGGTGGCGACGCCATCGGACCGCGGGACGCGTTCTCCATTTCGGCTGCGGGGAGGCGGAACGGGTTGCGCCCGATCCCTCGCCCCGGGCGGGGGTTGCGGACCCCGGCGCGGCTCAGGGGAGGGCCGCGCCGGGGCCCGGCACGGTCAGGACCGCGGAACGGCCCCGACCGACACGATCAGAACCCTCGTCCTCACAGCAGGCACTTGGTGCAGAGCTTCAGCATCTCGGCCTGGCCCATCTTGGCGCCCTGCTCCGGCGTGATCTTGCCGAGGCCGACTTCCTGGGCGATGCCGCTCATCACGTCGTAGATCTCGTAGAACTTCGGCATCTTGGGCTTGGCCACCGCGACGTCGAGGGTCGACTGCATGGCGGCGTAGAGGCTCTGGTTGGCCGCGCCCGCGATCGCCGGCAGCGCCCAGGAGGAGGAGCGGATCGGCACGCCGCCCTCGCCCATGGTGATGAGCTTGTCCTGCTGCTTCTTGTCGGCCAGCCACTCCAGGAAGATGAAGGTGGCTTCGGGATTCTTGCTGGCGGCGTTGATCACGGTCACCGAGGGCTCGGCGCCGGCATAGCGCTTGGTGGTGCCGGCCTTCACCGGGATCGGGCCATAGACGAACTTGCCGGCGTAGGGCGACACGCCCTTCTTGTCGATGCCGAGCACGAAGTCCGACCAGGCGATGGACTGCGCGGCGATGCCGTTGCCCATCACGGTGGGCACGTCGACCAGCGAGTATTCGGCGATGCCGGGCGGGGCGAAGGTCCACAGCTCGTGCCACATCTTCAGCGCGGCGACGGTCTGCGGGGTGTCGAAGTTCGGCTTGCCCTCGGCGTCGATCAGGTCGCCGCCATAGTTCTTGATGAAGTTCTCCCACAGGGTGGGGAAGGTCGAGCCGCCCTTGATGCCTTCGAGCACGATTCCGTAGAAATCGCTTTCCAGCGGCTTGCCGGCCAGCATCGCGCCCTTCTTGCGGGTGAAGAACTCGGCGATGTCGCGCATCTGCTCGATGGTGGCCGCCGGGGCGAGGTCATAGCCGTACTTCGCCTTGAAGGCGGCCTTCTCGCCGGGGTCGCCCAGAAGGTCGGCGCGGGCCCAGTAGACCTGGTTGTAGTTCCAGTTGATGAAGGAATACTGCTTGCCGCCGGTGAAGGCGGCGGTCTTGAACGGCTGCTGGATGAAATCCGAGGTGTTGAGGTTCGGGTTGGCCAGCTTCGGGTTGGCGACGAGGTCGTCGAGCGGGCGGATGACGCCGGCCGAGATCATCGGGCCGAGCTGGAAGCCGTGCAGCATCACCGCGTCGTAGTAGCCGCGGCCCGACAGCATGTCGGCCTGACCCTTGTTGATGACCTCGAAGTGGTTCAGCAGCTCCCACTCCACCTTGATCCCGGTCTCCTTCTCGAAGTCCGGCACGATCTTGGAGAGCGTCTCCTGCAGCGGCGTGATCTCGTCGAGCACGCGGATCGTCACGCCCTTGTAGGGCTTGGCCGCCTCCGCGTAGAAGCTCGTGTCGTCGGCGCGCACGCTGGCCGCGCCCCACACGGTGGAAGCCGCCATGGCGGCGGCAAGGCACCATCTCATCGTCATTCGAGTTCCCCTTCGTTCTTTTTTCAGCCGCGGCACGCCAAAGGCACGTCTCGATCCCCTCAGGCGGCGGGCAGCGCCCGCCCGGTGGGACCGTCGAACAGGACCAGCCCCTCGGCCGGCAGCTCCAGCCCGACCGGAGCGCCGATGCCCTCGCCCGTTCCCGCCCCGGCGAGGTCGCCGAGGCCGGAGGCGAGGCTCATGGTGGTCTTGGCCTTCACCAGCAGCGCGCCGAGGTCGAGCGTGACGATGGCGTGCTTGCCGAAGGGCTCGTTGGAATAGATTTCCGCCCGGGCGGCGCCCGCCGCGTCCGGCGGCACCAGGGTGAGCGCGTCCGGCCGCACCCCCAGCACCACCTCGGCGCTTTTCGCCCGGCGGGCGGCGGCGGCGAGCGCGGGCGGCAGCGCCAGCCGCAGCTCACGGCGGGTGAAGGAGAGCCCGCCGCCCTCCTGCGCCAGCGTGCCCGGCACCAGGTTCATCGGCGGGTCGCCGAGCAGCTTCGCCACCCGGGTCGAGACCGGGCTGAGCCAGATCTGCTCGGGCGTGCCGACCTGCTCGATGCGGCCGTCGGCGATGACCGCCACCCGGTCGCCGACCGAGAGCGCCTCCATGCCGTCCGGCGTCGACCAGATCGCCGGGGCGGGCTGCGCCGAGAGCCGGCGGCGGATTTCGCCGCGCAGCTTGTGGCGCAGCTTGGCGTCGAGATGGGAGATGGGCTCGTCGAGCAGAAACAGCGCGGGGTCCTGCACCAGCGTGCGGGCGAGCGCGACGCGCTGCTTCTGCCCGCCGGACAGCGCGCCCGGCAGGCGGGCGTCGAGATGGCGGATTTCCAGCAGCTCCAGCACCTCGTCGACCCGCCGCTCGGCGGCGGCGGGGTCGAGCCGGCCGGCGCCGGCCCCCACGGCATTCGGCGCCTGCAGCGGGGAGAGCGCGTTCTGGCGCACCGTGAGGTGGGGATAGAGCGCATAGGATTCGAACAGGAAGGCGACCGCCCGCCGCCCCGCCGGCACCCCGGCGAGATCGCGCCCGCCGAGCCGCACCGCGCCCTCGTCCGGCCGCTCCAGCCCGGCGAGGATCCGGCACAGCGTGGTCTTGCCGGCGCCGGAGGGCCCGGTGAGGGCGAGAATCTCGCCCGGCGCCACCTCGAGGCCGATCTCCTCCAGCACCCGGCGCAGGGCACCCTTCGCCCCGCCCTTGCCGGCGGGAAAGCTCTTGCCGATCCCTTCCACCACCAGCGCAGCGGCGCGGGTGGCGGACTGTGCGAGCGCCGCGTTCATGCCGCCACCTCCAGATTGCGCCCGGATTGCGCGTCGAACACGAGGAGCCGCTCGACCTGGAGATCGAGCGCCACCGGATCGCCCGCCCGCCACCGCGAGGGGCCGGCAATCTCGGTGATGAAGACATCGCCCGCGCCGGCATCGGCGGCGAGCTGCACGGTCAGCACGTCGGCGTCGCCGCGCGGCTCGCGATAGGTCACGGTGCCGCGCACCGCCTCGCCCGGGCCGGGGGCGCGCAGGCCGATATGCTCCGGCCGCAGGCCCACCACCGCCGCCGCGCCGGGGCGCGACTCCAGCAAGGCCGCCCGGCGGGCGTCGAGCGTCACGCGCCAGCCGCGCCCGGCGAGCACGCCCCCGGCGCCGGCCTGCGCCGGCATCAGGTTCATCGGCGGCTCGCCGATGAAATTGGCGACGAACAGGTTCGCCGGCCGCTCATACAGCTCCTGCGGCGCGGCGACCTGCTGCAGCACGCCGTGATTCATCACCGCCACCCGGTCGGCCATGGCGATGGCCTCGGTCTGGTCGTGGGTGACGAGGATGGAGGTGACCTGCCGCAGCTTCTGCAGCCGCTTGATCTCGGCGCGGAGCTGCACCTTCTGGTCGGCGTCGAGATGGGAAAGCGGCTCGTCGAACAGGATGACCTCGGGGTCGCGCACCAGCGCCCGGCCGATCGCCACCCGCTGCTGCGCCCCGCCGGAGAGGCCCTTGACGTGGCTGTCGGCCATGGCGCGCAGGCCAAGCAGGGTCAGCACCTCGCCCACCCGCTCCGCCGCCGGCTGGCCGGTGACGCCGCGCACCTTCAGCGGGAAGGCGACGTTCTCCCACACCGTCATCTGGGGGTAGAGGGCATAGTCCTCGAACACCATGGCGATGTTGCGCTCGCCCGGGGCGAGGCGGGAGACCGGGCGCTGGCCGAACCAGATCTCGCCCGAGGAAACGCTCTCGATCCCCGCCGCCATCTTCAGCGTCGTGCTCTTGCCGCAGCCGGACGGCCCCAGCAGCGCCAGCATCTCGCCGGCGGCGCAGGCGAGGTCGAGATGCTTGACTGCATCCACCTCGCCGTAGCGCTTGGATACCGAGGCAAAGGCGATTGACGACATACGGCCCTCCGAAGGCTATGTCGATGAATGATCCAAGTTCTGTGCCAAAGTGTGCTGGTGTTTAGACACACAGGAAACGCGGCGCGTGCCGGCGGGCCGATCGCCACCGGATGCTCAAGAATTCAGCCGCCCGGGCGGGGTTGGCGCGTTAATGAGCGGCACCCCGCTTCCCCAGCGGTCATGCGGCTCGGCGGGCGATGTCGTCGAGCCGCGCCGCCAGCGCGTCCGGGGCGGACAGGAAGGGTGAATGGTCGCCCTCCAGCGTGAACACCGCCTCGCAGGGGGTGCGCGCGGTCATGGCGCGCTGATAGGCGAGGGAAACGGCGTTGTCGCGCGTGCCCTCGATGTAGAAGCGCCGCACCGTGCCGAACCGCGCCGCGGTGAGGTTCAGCGGGTCGCGGTAGACCTTCATGCGCTGCGGGGTCAGGCGGGCGGCGGCGAAGGCGGCATCGGCGGGGCTGCAGGTGTTGTAGAACACCGCGCCCGCCGCGGCGGCGGGAAAGGTCGCGGTCTCGCCGTCCGGGGCGACCTGCATGTTCGCCAGCACGAGGTCCTCGACCCCGAGATGGGCGTGGGCGTCGAGAAAGCCGACCAGCGTCTCCCCGGCGCGGAACAGCAGCCCGTTGAGATAGACCGTGGCGGCGAGGCGGTGCGGCAGGTTCTCGCTCACCTGCGCGCTGACGATGCCGCCCATGCTGTGGCCGACCAGGATGACCTTGCCGGGCCGCGCCTCGATCGCCTCGCCCACCCGCGCGGCATAGCCGGCGAGATCGGCGGAGGCGAGCGGGGCGGGGTCGCCGCCGCTCGCCGGGAGGTTGGGCGCCATCACCCGATGGCCCAGCGCCTCCAGCCGGGGCACCAGCTTCTGCCAGCACCAGTTGCCGTGAAACGAACCATGCACGAGGACGAAATCGGCCATGGGGGCTCTCCTGGTGGCTCAATGAGGCAGGGTCGGCGACGGGTCGGTCGCACGGCGGTGGGTGGCGCCGGCCTGGGCAGGCCGCGTCCGGCGGGGCGCGCTCAGCCCGGCCGCGGCAGCAGCGCGGCCTCCGCCGCCAGCAGCCGCCGGGTGCCGCGTGTGGCGGGAAGGCCGGCGAGCCGGGCGAGATCGGCGGGAAGGTCGACGTCGAAGGCGATGCCCGGCAGCTCCGCCGCGCCATGGAGGCGGGGCGTGATCCCGGCCCGCGCGGCGGCGGCGCAATGGCGCGCGAAGCTCGCCGGCCCGAAGGCGAAGCGCAGCAGGCTCGGCGGCGAGACCAGCAGCGCGCAGGTGCCCTCCCCGTCATGGGCGGGAACGAGGCTCACCGCCGGGGTGCCGTCATGGCCGGCGAGCAGGCGGGCGATGTCCTCCGAGGCCACCGCGGGAATGTCGCCGGGCACCACCAGCACGCCGGCCGCGCCCCGCCCGGCGAGGTCGGCGGCGGCCCGCCGCAGCGCCGCGTTCAGCCCGCGCGCCTGCGGCTCGGCGATGACGCAGGCACCCAGCGCCTCGGCCATCGCCGCCGCCTCGGCATCGGCGGTCACCACCGCGACGCCGGCCAGCTCGCGCACCTCGACCAGCGCGGCGAGCACGTCGTCGAGCATCGCCCGGGCGAGGCGGGCGCGCTGTGCCGGGGCCAGCGCCGGGGCCAGCCGCCGCTTGGCCGCGGCGAAGGGCTTCACCGGCACCACGGCCCAGACGCCGGAGGCGCCGGGCGCCGCCCCGCCACGGCCAGCCCCGCCGCAGCCCGCCCCGCCGCGGCCCTGCCCGCTCATGCCGGCCGGCCCGCCAGCGCGAGCACGACGCGGGCCAGCGCGGTCCTGTCGTCGAGGCTGCGCATCAGGGTCGGCGCGGCGTGCACCGCCATGCCCTCGGGAACCGCGACGCCGGCATCAGCCTCGTCCACCACGAGGATGTCGACCAGCCCGGCATAATGGGCGGCGACGGTCGCCGCGCCCGGCTCCAGCCCCAGCTCGCGCATCATCTTTGCGGTCGGCCCCTTCACCGCCTGCCCGGCGATGATCGGCGAGACCGCCACCACCGGCACCCGGCGCCGCGCCAGCGCGGCGCGGATGCCCGGCACGGCGAGGATGGGGTCGATCGACAGATAGGGATTGGACGGGCACAGCACGATCGCCGCCAGCGCGGGATCGGCGAGGGCGGCGGCGACGGCGGGCGCCATGCGCGCCTCGGCCGCCCCGGCGAAGTCGAGCGCCTCCACCGCCGGCTCGCAGCGCCGGCCGACGAAATAGGGCTGGAAGTCCAGCCAGCCCTCCTCCCGCGTCTTCACCCGGGTGCGCACCGGGTCGTCGCTCATCGGCAGGATGGCGGAGGCGATGCCGAGCCGGGCGCGGAACCGCTCGGTGATCTCGGACAGCGTCAGCCCCTGCGCCAGCAGCCGGGAGCGCTCGACATGGGTGGCGAGGTCGCCGTCGCCGAGCAGGAACCAGTCCTCCCCGCCCAGCGCCTTCAGCGCCGCCATGAAGGTCCAGGTTTCCTCGCGGCGGCCCCAGCCCTTCACCGGGTCGTCGAGCCCGGCAAGGGTGTAGAGCAGGGTGTCGACATCGGGCGAGACGTGCAGGCCGAGATGGACGAAATCGTCGCCCGTATTGGCGAGGACGGAAAGCGCGCCGGGCGGCAGCACCCGGTCCAGCCCCAGCGCCAGCTTGGCGCCGCCGATGCCGCCCGAGAGGGCGAGGATGCGGAAGGGTGGGCTCATCGGAACAGGTCCTCATGCTCGGGCCGCACCAGATCGCGCGCGGCGCCGTGCGGGGCGGTGGGGGCGAGGCCGCGCAGCACGGCGGCGGGGCGGCCCTCGTCGCCCTGCCCCATCACCAGCGAGGCGGCGGCGGCGATCTCGTCGGCATGGCCGATCATCGTGACCTGAAGCGGGCGGCCGAACAGGTCGGGCTCGCCGCGGCGGTCGACCAGCGCGGCGAGGCCGGCGGCCCCCACGGCGATGCCCATGGTGCCGCGCCGCCAGGCCCGGCCGAAGCTGTCATTGATGACCACGGCCAGCTCGACCCCGGCCCGCGCGGCCAGCGTGGCCCGCAGCGCGGCGGCGCTGGCGTCGGGATCGGCCGGCAGGAGGAGCGCCAGCTCCCGCCCGTCGGCCTCGACATTGGAACGGTCGATGCCGGCATTGGCCATGACGAAGCCCAGCCGGTGCTCGACGATGAGCACGCCCGGCCGCGCCCGCACCACGCGGCGGCTCTCGCCCAGCACCAGCTCGACGAAGCGCGGGTCCTTCTCCACCACGGCGGCAAGCTCGCGCGCGGCGGGCGAGGGTGAGACGTCGGCGAGATCCACCAGCCGGCCCTCGGCCTTGGAGACGATCTTCTGCGCCAGCACCACCACGTCGCCGGCGGCCGGCACCCGCGCGGCGCGGCCATAGCCCTCCAGCACCAGCGCGGCGAGATCGTCGCCCGGCCGCACCAGCGGCAGGCCGGGAAGGGCGAAGAGATCGAGTGCCTGCGGGCCGAACGTCACGCCACCGCTCCTGAAAACCCCGGGGGAACCGCCGCGCCCGCCGGCTCAGCCATAGGCGGCGCGCAGCCGCGGAAGCACCTCGGCGGAATAGAGCCGCAGGAACCGCTCCTGGTCGGCCCCCGGAGCATGGAACACCAGATGGCGGAAGCCCAGCGCGATGTAGGCGCCGATCTTCTCGACATGCTCGTCGGGATCGGTGGAGACGATCCAGCGCTTCGCGGTGCGCTCGGCCGGCAGCGCGTCGGCGAGGCGCTCCATCTCCAGCGGGTCCTCGACGCTCATCTTCTCCTCGGCCGAGAGCGCCAGCGCCGCCCACAGCCGGGTGTCCTCGCGGGCGCGGGCGAGGTCGGTGTCGAAGGACACCTTCATCTCGATCATGCGGTCATAGCCGGCGCCGTCGCGGCCGGAGGCCGCCAGCCCCTCCGCCACATTGGGCAGCAGCGTTTCGGTATAGAGGTCCCAGCCCTTGCCGGAGGTGCAGATGAAGCCGTCGCCGGCACGGCCGGCATATTTGGCGATCATCGGTCCTGCGCCGGCTATGTAGATCGGCACCGGCTGGTCCGGCCGGTCATAGATGGTGGCGCCCTCGGTGCGGTAATACTCGCCCTCGAAGGTCACGCGCTCCTCGCTCCAGAGCTGGCGGATGAGGCGGACCGCCTCGCGCAGCCGGGCGAAGCGCTCCTTCATCTCCGGCCAGGGCCCGCCGGTGGCCGGCACCTCGTTGAGCGATTCGCCGGTGCCGACCCCGAGGATGACGCGGCCGGGGAACATCTGGCCCAGTGTGCCGAAGGCCTGCGCCACCATGGCCGGGTGGTGGCGGAAGGTGGGGGTGAGCACGCTGGTGCCCATGATGATGCGGGAGGTGGAGGCGCCCAGCGCGCCGAGCCAGGCCAGCGCCGCCGGCGCGTGCCCGCCGGTGTGCCGCCAGGGCTGGAAATGGTCGCTCACGAACACCGAGTCGAAGCCCGCCCGTTCTGCCGCAACCGCGAAATCGAGCAGGCGGCGGGCGTCGAACTGTTCCGCAGATGCTTTGTAGCCCAGCTTCAGCACGCTCCATCCTCCTCCGCAGGTTCCGACGCGGCCGAGCATAGAGTGATATGGGTCATCAGCACAATATGCAGGAATATGACGCTATCTCAATATTTTGGAAGTTGATCGCTTCTGAACCCCGCTCACTGGCGCGCCGGGGCGGCGGGACTGCCCCGATACCGCCGCGCTTTTGCCGCACTGCACATATTCGAAAGCATAAAACTTTCGTTTGAACCTATTGCAAGCGCGATTATGACCATTTAGGCTCCATATGAAGATAAAAACGAAAGCCATCCTGACCAAAAGGCTGGCGCCTACGGGAGATGCGCGTGAACGCACGTATGCTCGACGCCATGTATGACGTCGCCATCATCGGCGGTGGCGTGAACGGCTGCGGCATTGCCCGCGACGCCGCCGGGCGCGGCGCTTCGGTGGTGCTGCTGGAACAGGGCGACTTCGCCGGGGCGACCTCCTCGGCCTCCACCAAGCTCATTCACGGCGGGCTGCGCTACCTCGAGCACTATGAGTTCCGGCTGGTGCGCGAGGCGCTGATGGAGCGCGAGGTGCTGTGGAAGATCGCCCCCCACATCATCTGGCCGCTGCGCTTCATCCTGCCCCACCATGCGGGGCTGCGGCCGGCCTGGCTGCTGCGGCTCGGCCTGTTCATCTACGACCATCTCGGCGGCCGCAAGCTGCTGCCGGCCACCCGCACGCTGGACCTGCGCCGCGACGTCGCCGGCCAGCCGCTGCGCGCGGACTACACCCGCGCCTTCGAATATTCCGACTGCTGGGTGGAGGATAGCCGGCTCGTCGTCCTCAACGCGCTGGATGCCGCCGAGCGCGGCGCCGACGTGCGCCCCCGCACCCGGGTCGTCTCCGCCGAGCGGCGGGCGGCCGAGGGCTCGGTTCCGGCGCACTGGCGGCTGGAGGTGGAGCACGCCGAGGACAAGACCCGCGAGAGCGTCGCCGCCCGGGTGCTGGTCAACGCCGCCGGGCCGTGGGTGCACGAGGTGCTGGCCCGCGTGGTGCGCGCCAACTCGCCGGCCTCGGTCCGGCTGGTGCAGGGCAGCCACATCGTGGTGCCGAAACTCTACGACCACGACCGCGCCTACATCTTCCAGAACGCGGACGGGCGCATCATCTTCTCCGTGCCCTATGAGCGCGACTTCACCCTGATCGGCACCACCGACCGCGACTACAAGGGCGCCCCCCACGAGGTGAAGGCCAGCGACGAGGAGATCGCCTATCTCTGCGCCGCCGCCAGCGAATACTTCAAGAAGCCAATCGTCCCCGCCGATGTGGTGTGGACCTATTCCGGCGTGCGCCCGCTCTATGACGACGGCGCCTCCAAGGCGCAGGAAGCCACCCGCGACTATGTGCTTGAAATGGACGAGACCGAGGGCATGGCGCCCCTGCTCTCGGTGTTCGGCGGCAAGATCACGACCTATCGCCGGCTCGCCGAGCATGCCGTCCAGAAGCTGAAGAACGTGCTGCCGGGCGGCGACAAGCCCTCCTGGACCGGCACCGCGCCCCTGCCGGGCGGGGATTTCGACGTCCGCGACGTGCCGCGCGTCATCGCCCAGGTGCAGCGCGCCCACCCCTGGCTCGACGCCAGGCTCGCCCGCCGGCTGGTGCTGGCCTACGGCACCCGCACCCTGCGGCTGCTGGATGGCGCCCGCGGCCCGCGCGACCTCGGCGAGACCTTCGGCGCGGACCTCACCGAAGCCGAGGTGCGCTATCTCATTCGTGAGGAATGGGCGCGCAGCGGCGCGGACATACTCTGGCGGCGCTCCAAGCTCGGGCTCCGCTTCAGCACCGAACAAGCCGCCCGGCTGGACGCCTATGTGCGTGCCGCCGTGGAAGGCGGGCCGGCCGCCTTTGCGGCCCGGAACACGCTGGCGGCGGGAGGAAACGCGTCATGAGCCTCGTTCTCGAAAAGGTCCGGCGTGAGATCGCCGGACAGGTCCACATCCGCGACGTCTCGCTGGAGCTCCAGCGCGGCAGCCTGAACGTGCTGCTCGGCGCCACCCTCGCCGGCAAGACCTCGCTGATGCGGCTGATGGCCGGGCTCGACGTGCCCACCGCCGGCCGCGTCATCGTGGAAGGGCGCGACGTCACCGGCCTGCCGGTGAAGAAG
The DNA here is from genome assembly GCF_018390635.1 of Ancylobacter lacus. GTDB lineage: Bacteria > Pseudomonadota > Alphaproteobacteria > Rhizobiales > Xanthobacteraceae > Ancylobacter > Ancylobacter lacus. The sequence goes on from NZ_JAHBGE010000041.1 coordinate 59,299, forward strand.
CGCTCCGTCGCGATGGTCTACCAGCAGTTCATCAACTACCCCGCCCTCACGGTGTACGAGAACATCGCCTCCCCGCTGCGGGTGCAGGGCCTGCCCCGGGCGGAGATCGAGAGCCGGGTCGCCGACGCGGCGCGGCTGATGCGGCTGGAGCCCTATCTCCAGCGCCGGCCGCTGGAAATGTCCGGCGGCCAGCAGCAGCGCTGCGCCATCGCCCGGGCGCTGGTGAAGCGCGCCGACCTCGTGCTGCTCGACGAGCCGCTGGCCAATCTCGACTACAAGCTGCGCGAGGAACTGCGCGAGGAGCTGCCGCGCATCTTCGCCTCGACCGGCGCGGTGTTCGTCTACGCCACCACCGAGCCCACAGAGGCGCTGCTGCTCGGCGGCAACACCGCCACCCTGCTGGAAGGCGCGCTGACCCAGTTCGGCCCGACCCCGGACGTCTACCGCCACCCGCTCGACCTCGACACGGCACGGGTGTTCTCCGATCCGCCGCTCAACACGCTCGAGGTCACGAAGTCCGGCGGGCAGGTGCGGCTCGCCACCGGCGGCACGGTCCCGGTCGCCGGCGTGTTCGAGAGCGTGCCGGACGGCACCTACACCGTCGGCGTGCGCGCCCACCACCTGGAGCTCGCCGCGCCCGGCAGCCCGGTGGCGCCCGGCACGCTGAGCCTCGACGCGGTGGTCTCGGTCTCGGAGATCACCGGCTCGGAGAGCTTCGTGCATGTCGACATCGGCACCAGCCGGCTCACCGCGCTGCTGACCGGCGTGCGCCGGCTGGAGCCGGGCGCCGCGGTCGCGGTCCATATCGATCCCCTGCACATCCTGCTGTTCGACACCAAGGGCCGCCGCGCCGGCCGCCAGCTCGATCTCGCGGCCTGAGGAGAGCACGATGGCCAGCATCACCCTCGACCATCTTGCCCACGCCTATCGCCCGAACCCGACCAGCCCGAAGGACTATGCGCTGAAGCGCATCGACCACGTCTGGCAGCAGGGCGGCGCCTATGCGCTGCTCGGGCCTTCCGGCTGCGGCAAGACCACCCTGCTCAACATCATCTCCGGCCTCGTCATCCCGACCGAAGGCCGCATCCTGTTCGACGGCAAGGACGTCACCCGGCTGCCGACGGAAGCGCGCAACATCGCCCAGGTGTTCCAGTTCCCGGTGGTCTACGACACCATGACGGTTCGGCAGAACCTCGCCTTCCCGCTGAAGAACCGCGGCGTCGCCGCCGATGTCATCCGCAAGCGGGTGGAGGAGATCGGCCACCAGCTCGGCCTGTCCGCCAGCCTCGACCGCAAGGCCTCGAACCTCACCGCCGACGCCAAGCAGAAGATCTCGCTCGGCCGCGGGCTGGTGCGCCCGGACGTCAACGCCATCCTGTTCGACGAGCCGCTCACCGTCATCGACCCGCACCTGAAGTGGCAGCTCCGCTCCACGCTGAAGGAGCTGCACCGCGCGCTCGACCTCACCATGATCTACGTCACCCACGACCAGACCGAGGCGCTGACCTTCGCCGACAAGGTGGTGGTGATGCATGACGGCGCGGTGGTGCAGACCGGCACCCCCGAGGAGCTGTTCGAGCGCCCCGCCCACACCTTCGTCGGCCATTTCATCGGCTCGCCGGGCATGAACGTGCTGCCGGCGACGGTGGAGGGCACCACCGCCCGGGTCGGCGGCGCCGCGATCGCGCTGGAGCGGGCCTACCCCGCCCTGCCGGCGGGCGCCCGGATCGAGCTCGGGGTGCGGCCGGAATTCGCCTTCCTCGCCCGGCGCGGCGAGGGCGTGCCAGTGACCGTGAAGCGCATCGACGATATCGGCCGGGTGCGCATCGCCCGCGTCGAGATCGCCGGCCAGCCCGTCGCCGCCACCGTGCCCTACGGCCTCGCCATCGACGGCACGGAGGCCGCGCTGCGGCTCGACCCGCGCCAGATCCACATCTATGCCGACAGCCACCTCGTGGCCGGCCAGCCCGCCACCGGCACGAAGGCCTGACCGATGGAAAAGACGCTCAACAACCGCGCCTGGTGGCTGGTCGCCCCGGTCTTCGCCATCGTCGCCTTCTCGGCCATCGTGCCGCTGATGACGGTGGTGAACTATTCGGTGCAGGACACCTTCGGCAACAACCAGTTCTTCTGGAACGGCCTCGGCTGGTTCCAGGAGCTGCTGGACCCCGCCTCCGACCTCGGCGGGCGCTTCTTCGACGCGCTGTGGCGCAACCTGCTGTTCTCCGCCATCATCCTCGCCATCGAGGTGCCGCTCGGCATCCTCGTCGCGCTCTCCATGCCGCGCGAGGGCGGCTGGAAGGTCGCCGCCACGCTGGTGCTGATGGCGCTGCCGCTGCTGATCCCGTGGAACGTGGTCGGCACGATCTGGCAGGTCTTCGCCCGCGCCGATATCGGCCTGCTCGGCTACGCCCTGAACAGCACCGGCTTCGCCTACAACTACACCGGCGATCCCCTGCACGCCTGGGTCACCATCGTGGTGATGGACGTGTGGCACTGGACCAGCCTCGTCGCGCTGCTGTGCTATGCCGGCCTCAAGTCGATCCCGGACGCCTACTACCAGGCCGCGCGGATCGACGGCGCCTCGCGCTGGGCCATCTTCACCACCATCCAGCTTCCCAAGATGAAGCGGGTGCTGCTGATCGCGGTGCTGCTGCGCTTCATGGACAGCTTCATGATCTACACCGAGCCCTTCGTCCTCACCGGCGGCGGCCCGGGCAACGCCACCACCTTCCTCTCGATCGACCTCGTGAAGCTCGCCCTTGGCCAGTTCGACCTCGGCAAGGCGGCGGCGATGTCGCTGGTCTACAACCTCATCGTGCTCGCCGTGTGCTGGGTCTTCTACACCGTGATGACCCATGCCGGCACCGAGCGCGCCGACCGGGAGATCGCGTCGTGAACCATTCCTCGCGCGGCGGCACCCTCGTCATGACGGTGTACCTGCTGTTCCTGCTGCTGCCGATCTACTGGCTCGTCAATATGAGCCTGAAGACGAACTACGAGATCACCACCTCGGTGACGCTGTGGCCGCGGGAGATCACCTTCCAGCACTACCGCACCATCTTCACCGATTCGAGCTGGTACTCGGGCTACATCAACTCGCTCAGCTATGTCGTGCTGAACACCATCATCTCGATCGGCCTCGCGCTGCCGGCGGCCTATGCCTTCTCGCGCTACCGCTTCGTCGGCGACAAGCACCTGTTCTTCTGGCTGCTGTCGAACCGGATGGCGCCGCCCGCGGTGTTCGCGCTGCCCTTCTTCAACCTCTACTCCGCCATCGGCCTGTTCGACACGCCATGGGCGGTGGCGCTGGCGCACTGCCTGTTCAACGTGCCGCTGGCGGTGTGGATCCTGGAAGGCTTCATGTCCGGGGTGCCGCGGGAGATCGACGAGACCGCGCGGCTGGACGGCTATTCGCTGCCGCGCT
>NZ_JAHBGE010000042.1 GCF_018390635.1 Ancylobacter lacus
AATGCTGGCCGGATGACGATTGGAAACCCGGCCGGATGAACGTCGGAATCTGCAAGTGCTTCAGCAATCTTTCCCGAGATCCGATTAGCCGCGCGCCGCGAAGGATCATGTTGCACATGCGCGTAGATAGCCGTCGAGCGTGCGTTCGCATGGCCAAGGATGGCTCCTGAGCACGCCCACATCAGTTCAGCTATAGTACGCCTTTTTCAAGGGCGCCTGCACACGCGGGATCTACGACAATATGAAAACCGCCGTGGAGACGATCTTCGTCGGCCGTGAGCGCGCCTACAACAGGCGCTTCCTCCAGATGTGCGGGCACTACCTCGTCGATCCCGTGGCCTGCACGCCGGCGTCGGGCTGGGAGAAGGGGCAGGTCGAGAACCAGGTAGGGCTGGTGCGCGAGCGCTTCTTCACACCACGCCTGCGGGTGAAGAGCTACGAGGAGCTGAACGCCTGGCTGCTCGACAGGACGATCGCCTTCGCCAAGGCGCACCGCCATCCGGACCTGCGCGACAGGACGGTTTGGGAGGTGTTCGAGGGAGAGCGGCCGAGCCAGGTTCCCTATCGCGGCCGCTTCGACGGCTTCCACGCGGCGCCCGTCTCGGTATCGAAGACCTGTCTCGTGCGCTTCGACAACAACCGCTACTCTGTCGCCGCCGGAGCCGTCGGGCGCCCGGCAGAGATCCGCGCTTATGCCGATAGGATCGAGATCCGGCAGGAGGGACGGATCGTCGGCGAGCATCCGCGCTGCTTCGGGCGGGACCAGACGATCTACGATCCCTGGCATTATGTGCCGGTCCTGGCGAGGAAGCCCGGCGCTCTTCGCAACGGAGCGCCGTTCAAGGACTGGGTCCTGCCCGCACACCTGGATCGCGTGCGCCGCAAGCTCGGCACCACGCCCGATGGCGGGCGCCAGATGGTCAACATCCTCACCGCGGTGCTGAGCGACGGCCTGCCTGCCGTGGAGGCCGCGTGTTCGGAGGCGCTCGGCGAAGGCGTCCACTCCGCCGACGTCATCCTCAACATCCTGGCCAGAGCCCGCGAGCCGGCACGCACGATGACCATCATGACCCCGGACGCGCTGCGACTTCGCCACGAGCCGGCGGCGGACTGTGCACGCTACGACAACCTCAGGAGAGCACTGTGATGGAACGCTCCGAGATCCTCGGCGCCATGGGCGAGCTGAAGCTCTACGGCATGAAGGCGGCCTTCGACGAGATCATCTCCACGGCCGTGAAGCGTCAGCATGAGCCGAGCCGTGTCGTCGGCGATCTTCTCCAGGCGGATATCTCCGAAAAGCAGGCGCGCTCGATCAAATACCAGATCACGATCGCCAAGCTGCTGCTCGCCCGCGACGTCGACGGCTTCGTGTTCGACGACACGCCGATCAACGAGACGCTGGTGCGCGATCTCGCCTCCGGCAACTTCATCGCCCATCAGCGCAATGCCGTTCTGATCGGCGGCACGGGAACCGGCAAGACGCATCTGGCGATCGCCATCGCCCGGGCCTGCATTCATGCCGGTGCCCGGGGACGCTTCTTCAACGTCGTCGATCTCGTCAACAAGCTCGAGGCGGAAGGGCGAGCGGGCCGCCAGGGCCGCATGGCGGACTATCTCACTCGAATGGACTTCATCGTCCTCGACGAACTCGGCTATCTGCCCTTCGCCCAGTCCGGCGGCCAGCTCCTGTTCCACCTGATCAGCCGGCTCTACGAGCAGACCTCGGTGATCGTCACCACGAACCTGGCCTTCGGTGAATGGCCCTCGGTCTTCGGCGACGCCAAAATGACCACCGCGCTCCTCGACCGCCTGACCCACCACTGCGATATCGTCGAGACCGGAAACGAGAGCTGGCGCTTCAAGAACCGCCTTTGAGCTACCGTCCCATCACCGCACGCAATGGGGGCCCTTTTGAACGCCGATGGGGGGGCCCGTTCCAACGCCGTTTGACAGACTACGTCGCCGATCGGCGGCCATGCCTGGATTTCGACCGGTTTCGCGTCGCTTTTGAGTCGGTGCGCCTTGCTGTCGAGGAAGGAAGCCGGAAGCCGCAACCTTTCCATCAGGAGCGCGTCGAGCTCGGAGAGTTTTTCGTTCTCAAAGGGCAGCTCGTCCATGTTGCCGATGTGCGCGACGAACATCGGCGCAACGGCAAACCGGACGCACGCCTTCGCGTGATTTTCGACAACGAGACCGAATCGAACCTGTTGATGTCCTCTCTGGTGCGGCGTCTCTATGAGGATAAGGACGCCCGCCGGATCGGATTTTCAGGGGCAGGACCACTGTTCCAAGGAGCACATACCGGCTTCGTTTATGTGCTTCGCTCTCGTTCAAACCGTCCGGAGGTCCGTGGTCTCCTGAAGGTAGGAACGACGGCCGGAACCGTCGAGGACCGGGTGGCCCGGGCAGAGACGCAGGCGGCATTTCTGTTCGCGCCGGTTGAAATCATTGAGACCTACGAGCTCGTTGGATACTCGGCCAAGGAGGCTGAGCGCATGATCCATGCGTCGCTTCGGCCGTTCCACGCCGCGCTAAGAGGGTGTTTGAGAAGGATTCCCAAGACGGGTTTTGCGTGATTCATAGGGCGTCGGATCAACGAGCCAAGCCGACACTCCATGCCCCGGAAGAAGCCACCCGCACGGCGCCGCTACGACACTGACCTGACTGACGGACAATGGGATCTGATCGCGCGGCTGATCCCCGACGCGCAGGCGGGCGGGCGCCCCAGGAAGGCCACGTCGCGTGAACTGGTGAACGCCATCCTCTATTTCCTGCGGGCCGGCATGGGGTGGCGGCTTCTGCCTCATGACCTGCCGCCGTGGCAGACGGTCTATTATTATCTGCGCCGCTGGCAGCGCGAGGGCGTCTGGGAGCGCGTCCACCACACGCTCGTCATGGCCGACCGCGAGCGGTGCGGCAGATCAGCGTCGCCCTCGGCGGCGATCCTCGACAGCCAGTCGGTCCGCACCGCTGATCAAAAGGGGGTGCCAAGGGCTACGATGCCGGCAAGAAAATCACCGGCCGCAAACGGCACATCCTGACCGACACCGATGGGCGCTTGCTCTGCGTGCGTGTTCACGCCGCCGATATCCAGGACCGCGACGGCGGCAAGCTGCCGCTGAAGGCCTCGCGCCGGCGCTACCCGTTCGTCGCCCGCGTCTTCGCCGATGGCGGCTATGCTGGGCGGCTTGTGACATGGGCGGCGGACAAGACCCACATCACCCTCGATATCATCCGCCGCGGCGCCAAGGCCAAAGGTTTCGAGGTCCTGCCGCGTCGATGGGTGGTGGAGCGCACCTTCGCCTGGATCTTCAAGAACCGCCGCCTCGTCCGCGACTACGAGCAGATCACCGCAGTCGCCGAAACCCTCATCACCATCGCCGCTTCAGCCACCCTGCTGCGCCGATGGCAGTGAACTAAGCCCCTTCTCAACCGCGCTCTAAAGGTCACAGGGCCAGATGGCCGCTCGTTCAACGCTACCGAGTGGTTTCGAACCGACATTGAGACCGTGTTTCAGATGTTTTCACTCATGTTCGTGAGATGAAAATATTTAGCGCGGGATTAAAATATGATTATTATGCAAAATAATGAAAAGCTGTACGGCACCATGGAATGCCGTGACTAAAGACCTTGGTGGATGGCCCGCGCGACTGCGCCAACCAACCGATCGTCCAGGAAAAGCCCCAGATCGTGCAGCGTACGTAGCCTTTGTTCAAATTCGGCATGGCTCGGCATCGCGTCGGGCTCGCGAGCAAGCGTTTGCAGCTCACGGCCGATAGATTGAATGCGCTCCATCCGAGCCCGCTCCTCCTCCGGACTGGGCCAGCCCAGCCCGTCCCGAGCCGCCTTGTCGGCATGTGCCAGCAGCCAGCGCGCCACCGCCTCCACGGCGTCGGCGGCGCTAGCGATGAGGCTGTAGCTAGTGCTCCGCCCGCCGGCCGGATCCCGTACCAGAACGCCTTTGCCGCACAGGTCTTCGATGTCGCGCGCGGCAGTGTCCTGCGAGCACTTGGCGAGCGTGGCATATTTGGACGAGGTCAGCTTGCCTTCGAAGCCGTCAAGCAGGCGGTTCACCACGAGGTGCTACCTCGGATTAAGGGCGCTCCTGGCATGAGCCTCCCAGAACCTCGCCTTGCGCAGAACCGTTGCCAAGGCCGCCTCTGCCCCTTGAAAGGCGCGGTCCAGGCATTCTAGGAACCAGGACAGCCACGCAGTGATGTCAAGGTCGCCCTTCTGCGTCCGCTCCAGGGTGTCGTAATAGGTCTTCCGTTCGATACGGATCTGCGCGGACATGCTGTAGAACCGCTGCGGCGAGCCCTCCGAGCGCGCCAGCGCCATGTCGGCGATGGCGCGGGCGATGCGTCTGTTCCCGTCCTCGAAGGGGTGGATGGTGACGAACCATAGATGGGCTATGGCCGCGACGAGGACAGGGTCGATGCTGCAGGGTGCGTTGAACCACGCGAGGAAGGCCTGCATCTCGGCCGTAAGGCGTTCCGCCCTCGGCGCTTCGAAATGGACATGCTCGCGCCCGATCGGTCCGGAAACGACCTACATGGGACCAGCCTCCCCGGGGCGCCACGCGCCGACGGTGATCTTCACCAAGCCGCCGCGCCCGGTGGGAAACAGCGCGGCATGCCAGCCAAACAGCCGCTCCTCGTTAAGTGGGAGGCGGTAGTTCTGGGTCGCGTCCAGCATCATCTCCACGACCCCTTCGACATGGCGATCCACCGGGGCAAGCGCCCCGATATCCATGCCGAGGCGCCGCGCAATCGAGGAGCGCACTTGCGCGCGGTCGAGCCGCTCGCCCTCGATGTCGCTGGATTTGAGGACCTCTTCGGTCAGGGATCGCAGGACGGCTTCGCCACGGAGCTCGAAGCCGAGTCCTTCCATGCGGCCGACTAACCGTCCCTGGTGATGACGCACCGCGGCCAGCGGCGCGGTCAGCACCGCGTGATCCCAGCGAAACCGGGGCCAGTCTGGCAGCTCATGAATGTAATTTATCATTTTCCGCGCTCGATGCGGAGAATGTGAGGGGCAATCTCCGCAAGCGCAAGAGGCAATATCCGCAATTTATGCGGAGAATGAGGTCAGCAATCTCCGCGTCAGGCATGCAAACCCGGCGGGTTGGCGCCAACCGCGCTCCGCAACCCCCTGAAACTCGCTGGCCGACAGGACCTGTTTAATCGCACCGCTTCACCATTCCGCCTGCGGCGCTCCCTGGTCTGCTCACCGGACGTTCTGCAACTGTCGCGTCCCACGCCGAGAAGGACGCGCGGCCGCCGCCTTGCCGTCGAGGATGTCGGCCATCTCGTCCGCGACGCGATCGGCCGCGAGCCGCAACGCCTCGTCGATATGGATATAGCGCTGCGTCACACCGCGCGCTGCATGGCCAAGGAGCGCCGCGATCGTCAATTCGGAAAAGCCGAGGTCGCCGGCGACGCTCGCAAAGGTGTGGCGCAGGGTATGTGGGGTGACGTCCTCCAGGCGCGCCATTGAGCAGAGGCGATCGAGCACGCGCACGATCCCGACGAAATGCCCTTCACCCCAGTCGGCCGGGAAGAAGAAGCGCGATCCGGCCTGTGGCTGAGCCAGCAGCAAGTCGACGGCGGCGCGGCCGATCACCCGCGTCTGCGCGCCGCTCTTCGTGTCGGGAAATCGGATCGAGCCATCCTCGTCATGGAGCCAGGCACGCTCCAAAGCGAGCCCCTCCATGCGGCGCAGCCCCGTCATCAGAAAGAAGCGGATCACCGCGAGGCCGGTCGGGTGCTCCCCCTCCTGCTCCGCGGCCCGCATCGCCTGGCCGAGCTTCTCGATCTCGGCACGACTCAGCCGGCGGTCGCGCGGCGTGCTGGCGAGGCGACGCACGCCGCGCGCCGGGTTGCTCTCGATCTTTCCCAGCCGGACACCGTGCTCGAAGATCGCGTGCAGAGTCGACATGGTCCGCGCAGCGACGCCCTCGCCGCCCGTCGCGGCACCGCCGCGACTGCCGGCGCGAGGCTTGGACGTCTTGCCCGCCGCGATGTCGGCCTGTGCCCCCTCGATATCGCCGAGCTTGAGCGCGCTGACCGCGCGCTTCCCGAGGAGCGGCCGGATATGCACGTCGATGCGGCTGCGATCCATGGCAAGCGTTGACGCTTTGATGGGCCGGCGTCTCTTACCGAGGATCCGGCCGGCCTCCGCCTCGGCCAGATACCAGTCGCACACCTCAGCAACGGTGATGGCGTCACTGGCCGCCGCTTGCTTTTCCTCGAGAGGGTCGACGCCCCTGGCGATCCGGCCGAGGACGGTCTTCGCCTCGCGCCGCGCCTCTTCCAAGGTCATGACGCCGTAGCGACCGATCATGATGCGACGGCTGCGGCCTTGGGCGTTGCGATATTGGACGACGAAGGTCTTCAAGCCCGAGGCGACGACCTTGACGCCGAAGCCCCTGAGCTCCTGATCCCACTCGATCAAATACGAACCTTTGACCCCAACCTTCGAAGGTTTCAGAGCATCGACCGTCTGCTTCGTGAGCTTTGCCATGATATATCAGCGTGTTAGCGGAACTTTGCTTACTTTATCACGGGTGGCCCGCCGGAGTAAGCAGAAAGTCAGCTTTTCAGGGCGCATTCAGGCGCGCCATCGGGGAGGTTCGGCGACGGAAATGAGGAAAAATATAATGTAATTACGGTAGTTTATACGATTCCAGCGCAATTCCTCGCAGTGTGGCGCAAGCGCCTGGGGCACCTTGCCAAGGTTGGGGTCGTGGGTTCGAATCCCATCGCCCGCTCCAAATTTTCCAATAAAATAAGATACTTAGCGAACGCCCTTCGGGGCGTTTTCTGCTTGGATTTGCCCTCGGACGCGACTTTCTGAGCAGAATCTATGCTCCCGGAAGAAAATTCCCGGATGCCATGGCGTGTGTTCGGCCGCTTTCCAAGCGGCGGCAGCGCCGCCGGCCTCGCGGCGCGCCTTGGCAAATTCGCGATCGGTGCGATGAAGCGCCCGAGCCTCGGCACGAAGGGTGACGTGAGCCCCTGATCCTCATGGGACGCTCTCCTGACCCGGAGGAGAAAAGGGGCTCACATCACGCAGCGCTTTTCGATCGAAAGTCGAGCGGTCGTCTCGGCGACGCGCTGGCCGAGATAGGCGGCGGTGCGCAAGTCGCTGTCGATGGGCGTGGTCTCCGCGGGCCCGTCGTCCGACTGGGCCATCGCACCCAGCCAGCTGCCGAGGCGAATAAGATCTTCCGGCGTCTTGCCCGGAAACAAGGTCGAGCCCCACCCAGATCATGCCGTGCTGGGCAGCGAAGAGGGCCAGTGAGACGAGCGCATTCAGCTTGTCGCCGTGGAGGGCACCGGAATTGGTGAAACCGGCCGCGATCTTGTTGCGCCAGCTCTGCGTTACCCAGGCCGTGCGGGTGGATTCTTCCATGAACTGTTTCAGGCGTGCCGAGATCAGGCCATTATAGGTCGGTGAACCGAAGATGATGGCGTCGCTCGCGGCCAGCGCCTCCCATTCGATCGAGCGCTCGGCGGCCGGGAACAGCGTCGCTTCGGCCCCCGGAACACGGGCGCCGCCCTCGGCGACGTGGTGGGCCAGTTTGGCCGTGTGGCCATAACCACTGTCGAAAACAATTGCGATATTCATGGAGATAGCCTTGGCGAAGCCTCGGGTAAGCATGACAGCGGCGCGCCCGCGGGCCATTGGCGGCGGGAGCGCTGTCCCCGTCAGGCCGCGAGGTTCTGATTGAAAAAGCGGGTGAGCTTGTCGAAGGGGATCAGGTCCACGCGGTCGTAGAGATCCACGTGGCCCGCTCCGGCGACCGAGACGAGCTCCTTCGGCTCAGCCGCCCGCTTGTAGGCGTCCTCGCTGAATTCGCGCGAATGCGCCTGGTCACCGCTGATGAACAGCATAGGGCGTGGAGAGATCGTCTCGATGTCGTTGAAGGGATAGAAGTTCATGAACTTCACATTGCTGGTCACGGTCGGTTTCGTCGTGCGCTGCGGCGAGGCCCCGGCCGGCGTGACCTCGCCACGCGGGGTGCGGTAGAAGTCATAGAATTCGCGCTGGATGGGGTGAGTGTCGGCGGTGAGCACAAGGTCAGTGCCGCCAGCCACCGCAATCTCGCCGCCCTGGAACTCCAGGTAACGCTGCTCGGCCGCCGCCGCGATGATCGCCTTGCGCTGCTCGAGCGTGAGGGAGTGGTTGAGCGCGTTACGGTTCGCCGCCCCCATGTCGTACATCGAGACGGCGGCTACGGCGCGAAGGCGCGGGTCGATCTTGGCCGCGCTGATGGCAAAGCTGCCGGAGCCGCAGATGCCCAGGACACCCATGCGGTCGCGGTCGACGAGGGGGCTTGTGCCCAGATAGTCGGCTGCGGCGCTGAAAGCTTCGGTGTAATGATCGGGCGAAACCATGTTGCGCGGCGCGCCGGCGCTCTCGCCCCAGAAGGTCAGATCGATGGCAAGGGTGACGAAACCCTGCTCGGCCATCTTCGTCGCGTAGAGGGTGGCACTCTGTTCCTTCACCGCGCCCATGGGATGGCTAACGATGATCGCGGGGCGGCGCACGTCTCGGTCTGGCCTCTTCGGCTGGATCAGGTTGCCGACCACGTCCATCTGGTACTGGCTCTTGAAGGTGACCTTCTGGAGGGTGACCTTGTCGCCGGTGTAGAAATTCGCCGCCCCCGCGACATGTCCTGGGCCAAGGCGGCATCAGGATCGAGCATGACGGGCAGCCCGGCCGCGACCAGACCCGCGCCGGCGGCCTTGAGCATGCTGCGCCGATTCAGCCCGTCGGGCGCGGGGGATGCTGCACCAGGCACGGTGGTCGAAGATATGGGCATGTGGGTCTCCATCGCTGCGGAATGCGTTGGATGGAGTTTGGTAACGTATTCAGGAACCAGTAGCCCCTTGGCCTCGTTCGCCTTTATGAGCATTGTTTATCAATGAATGCCGGTTTCATCACGCAATACGAGGCGGCGGGGACAGCGGCGGCTTCGGTGGGTCGGGAGCTAGGCCCTATGGCGCAGGGCTTCCACCAATGCGACGAAGGCCGGCGAGGATTGCCGGCGGCTAGGGTAATAGAGATAGAAGCCGTCCCAATAGGCGCACCAGTCCTGCAACGCGGGAATCAAGCGGCCGGCGCTGATGTGATCCCGCGCGATCTCCTCGGGCACAAAGCCGAGGCCGCTGCCGGCAACGGCCGCGTCCAACACATGGAAGATGTTGCTGAAGGCCAACTGGCCGTCGACGCGGATCTTCAACTCCCGGCCGTCCTTCTCGAACTCCCATGCCCAAAGGCCGCCCGACGTCTGGAGCCGGTAGTTGATGCAACGGTGCTGGACGAGTTCCTCAGGGTGCGAAGGCCGCGGATGCGCAGCGAAATAGCCGGGCGAACCCACCACGGTGAAACGAAAATCCGGCCCGATGCGGGCGGAGATCATGTCCTTCGCAAGGTGCTCGCCCATGCGCACGCCGGCATCATAGCGCTCGGTGACGATGTCGGTCAGCGCGTTGTCCAGAATCAGCTCGACCTTGATGTCAGGGAATTTCGGCAGAAATTTCTGCAGTTTGGGCCACAGGACGCTGCTGATCGCATAGTCAGAGGCGGAGATGCGGATGGTGCCGGCGGGCTTGTCGCGGAGCGCGTTGAGGGCGTCCACGTGTGCTTCGATCTCGTCGAAATGCGGGGCGATACCGTCCAATAGGCGCTCGCCAGCCTCGGTGGGCGAGACGGCCCGGGTCGTGCGGGTGAGCAGGCGTACGCCGAGACGCTCTTCGAGCTGGCGGATGGTGTGACTCAGCGCCGACTGCGACACGCCCATGCGCGCGGCGGCGCGGGTGAAGCTACGATCGCGCGCGACGGCGATGAAGGCGAGCAGGTCGTTGATGTTCTCGCGCGCCATCCATGAACCTTCATCATGAAAGAAGACCTATTCTATCTCAGATGCGCAAGGTGGGAAGCTGCGTGCGGTCATTGGGGGCGATCCCGAGGTCACGACCGCATTACCAGCCACAGCGGGCGGCGACGACGCGATTGATGACGAATGCTCATATCTCCATGCGCAACGGCGCTGCTAATTCGCCGCCGGAGGTGTCGTTAGTTTAACCGCCGGAACAAGCCGCAGGTGCAGCTTTGCCGGGACGCGCTCGCGATGGAGAGGTAGGCCGTGACGAGGATGATGACGCGCCGGCGAGCGGTGCAGCTCGTCGCATCGGCTGTGGCCGCGCCGGCCATGGTCGTGCCCTGCCCGGCGCGAAGCGCAACAGCGGAGAGGCCGTTCATGCATGTCGATTTCGTCTTCAACGGGCAGGCCTTCACCGCGACGCTGGTCGACAGCCCCTCGGCACGCGACCTCGTGGCCATGCTGCCGCTGAATTTGGTGATCGACGACTATTCGACCAATGAGAAGATCACCTATCTCCCGCGCAAGCTCACCGAGGCGGGCAGCGGCTCTTTTGCCGATGAGGCGCCCGGCGACCTCGCCTATTACGCGCCCTGGGGCAATCTCGTCTTCTATTACGCGAGCTACCGCTATTCGCCTGGGCTGATCCGGCTCGGGCGTCTTGAGGGCGGCGTGACGCCCTTACTGACCCGCGGCCGGTTCCCTTTATCCGCGACGGCGCGGCGCTGACACCGGCTGATGAATCGGCGCGTGCAGTGCGAACACAACCGGCTGATCCGTAGACCGCACGACGACCGACGGTAGCGGCTGGCCGTCCATTCATGAGCTGGGCTCATCGCGGCAAGCGAGGCTTGCTTCTAATACCTCGGACGACCACCGCGTAGATTCAGAACCAGATCAAACGCGCGCCCTGACCGGTCGCGGATGGACGGCGACCTCGTGCAGGTCGTGCCGCCGCGCCCGGCCTCGCGTCCTTTTACACGGAGAATGACGGTGGATCTCACCATCAACGGACAGACGCACAGCCTCGACATCGAGCCGGACACCCCGCTGCTCTGGGTGCTGCGTGACGAACTCGGCATGACCGGCACCAAATATGGCTGCGGACTCGCCCAATGCGGCGCCTGCACCGTGCTGGTGGACGGCCAGCCGACCCGCTCCTGCGTGACGCCGGTCGAGGCGGTCGCCGGTGGCCAGATCATGACCATCGAGGCGGTGACGCAGGATCCGGTGGGGCAGAAGGTCGTTGAAGCCTGGGTGTCGCAGCAGGTCGCGCAGTGCGGCTATTGCCAGTCCGGCCAGGTGATGGCCGCGACCGCGCTGCTCAAGCAGACCCCGAAGCCGAGCGATGAGGACATCGCCGCCGCCATGATCAATCTGTGCCGTTGCGGCACCTATAACGCCATCGCCGCCGCCGTCCGGCACGCGGCGCAGGCCTGAGGAGCGGCACGATGAACGAGATGAGCCCCATTCCCGCCGCCAAACCGGATGCCCTGCCGCTCAACCTTTCGCGGCGCCGCTTCCTCGGCGCCTCCCTGGGGGCGCTGGTGCTGGGCGTCGCCCTGCCGGCGGGCGGACGCGCCTTTGCCCAGGAAGCCCCTGCCGTCGTGCCGGGCACCCGGGTCAACGCCTATATCCAGATTCGCCCGGACAGCACGGTGCTGTTCCGCAGCGCCTTCATCGAGGGCGGGCAGGGCATCTTCACCGCCATGGCGCAGATCGTCGGCGAGGAGCTCGATGTCGATCCCGCGCAGTTCGTGGTGGAAGGCGCGCCGCCCGGCCCCGACTACACGCTGATCGGGGGCTACCGCTTCACCGGCGGCAGCATGTCGGTGCGTATGAGCTACGAGACGATGCGCAAGCTCGGCGCCGCCGCGCGCCAGATGCTGCTGCAGGCCGCCGCGAAGCAACTCGGCGTGCCGATGGCGCAGCTCTCGACGCAGCCCGGCCGGGTGATCCACGCCGCCTCGATCCGCGAGCGCGAGCACGGCACGCTGGAGCATCTGGTGGTGATGCCGGTGACGCCGGCCGAGATCATGGTGAGCAAGGTGTGGTCGATGGGTCTCGTCGTGCTGGCGGCGTCCGCCTTTTCCGTCGTGGTGGTGGTCCAGGGGCTGCTCGCGGTGCCGATCGAGGGCTCGGTGCCGCTGTTCCTGCTGGGCGCGGCGCTGCAGCTCTTCGCCACCACCAGCATGGGCATCTATCTCGCCACGGTCGCGGGAACCATGCCGCAGTTCGGCCTGCTGCTCATGATGGTGCTGCTGCCGCTGCAGGTGCTGTCGGGAACCTCAACGCCGCGCGAAAGCATGCCGGAGATCATTCAGAACCTCATGCTGGCGGCGCCGAACACGCATTTCGTGATGCTGGCGCAGGGTGTGCTGTTTCGCGGCGCCGGCCTTGAGGTGGTGTGGCCCCAGATCGCGGCGCTGGCGGGCATCGGGACGGTGCTCTTCGTGCTCGCGCTGCGCCGCTTCCGCCGCTTCCTGCATTAGGACATCCGCTTTCGTGCTGTCACCGGATGGGTCTATGTAACGGGGCGGGCACCCGGCGGGCGGGAGCCCGGTAGCGGAGGCGCCCATGTCGCACCATCCCGAGATTCGCGTCGCCTTCGACGCCGGCTGCACGCTGGCGGAGTCCCCGGTATGGGACGCGGCGAACCGGAGGTTGCTCTTTGCCGATATTCCGGCCGGTACCATCCACGCCTTCAGCCCGGCCAGCGGCGAGCACCGGCAGTGGCGCTTCGACCGCCCGGTGGGCAGCTTCGGCCTCGCCCGCAGCGGCCGGCTGGTGGTGGCGGTCGGCGGTGATGTGGTGCTGTTCGACCCTGCGACAGGGACGCGGGTGCTGCTCGCCACGGTGGAGGCGGATTTCCCGCGGCTGCGCCTCAATGACGGCAAGGTCGGCCCGGATGGGGCCTTCTGGGTCGGCACCATCCACGACGTCGAAAGTGCCAAGCGCGAGCCGATCGCGGCGCTGTTCCGCGTCGACCGCCACGGCACCGTGCGGCGGATGATCGAGGGACTGAAGGTTTCCAACGGCCTCGCCTGGTCCCCGGACGGCCGGCAGATGTTCCACAGCGATTCGGCAGGGCCGTGGATCGATCGCTGGGATTTCGATCCCGCGACCGGCGACATCGCCCACCGCACCCGGATCGCCACGCCGTCCAACGAAGAGGGCCGGCCGGATGGCGGGGCCTGCGATGCCGAAGGCCATTACTGGAGCAGCGGCGTCTCCGCCGGCTGCCTGAACCGCTATGCCGCCGATGGCCGCCTGCTGGCGCGCATTCCGCTGCCCGTGCCGGCGCCGACCATGCCCTGTTTTGCCGGGGAGGGGCTGCGCACGCTCTATGTCTCCAGCCTCAGGCGCAGTCCCGAGGCGCCGGCACCCTCGGGCGCCATACTGGAACTCGATCCCGGCGTCGCGGGGGCCGAAGTGGCGCTGTTCGACGACGATCTGCCCTAGATCGGCGGGGCCGTGGGCAGCCGTGGCTCTACTTGAGGGTGACCAAGCGGAATATCTGATCTTCGTGGTGGGAGCTGACCCTTCGTTAGATAAACGGTAGAATTGATGCCGATCAAGGAGCCTGCCTCGTCTCCTCCCTAGCCTGATGTTGCGTTCAGGCGCTTGCCGGTGGGAGGAAACCATGCGCGTCCACGAGATCATGAGCTATCCCGTCATAACCGTGACGCCGGACGACACGCTGGTCGCGGTCGCGGAGAAGCTGGTGCGCCATCGCATCAGCGCGGCCCCCGTCGTCGATCCGGCCGGTCACGTCGTCGGTATCGTCAGCGAGGGCGACCTGCTGCACCGCGCCGAGACCCGCACCGAGCGCCGCCGTTCCTGGTGGCTCGAGCTGTTCACCAGCGGCGAGACACTGGCGCAGGACTACGTCAAGTCCCATGGCCGGCTGGCGAAGGACGTGATGTCCCGGCGGGTGCTGAGCGTGCATCCCGATTCCAGCCTCGCCGACGTCGCGGACCTGCTCGATCGGCGCGGCATCAAGCGGGTTCCCGTTCTGGACGGGGGCAAGCTGGTGGGAATCATCAGCCGGGCCGATCTCGTTCGCGCCTTCGTGGCGGCCAAGACGGGACGGAAGGGGCCGGAAGCCGCGCGTTCCGACGCGGATATCCAGATCGACCTCGACGCCGCGCTGCAGCGCGAGGCCTGGGCCAGCCCGCTGACGGTGGTCACCGCGGTGCAGGATGGCGTGGTGCAACTGCTCGGCCTCATCCGCTCGGCGGATGAGCGCGACGCCCTCGTTCTGCTGGCTGGCAACGTGCCGGGCGTCCGCCGGGTGGAGGACCGTCTCCAGTTTCGCGCCTTCGCCGAGATCTGATGGCGCCCTGGCGCCCGAACCCGGAGGGTCGGGCGCTACCTGCCGTCAGCCGGTCATTCCCGGCACGAGGACCGCGGCGCCCTGCAGCCGTCCGGCGCGCAGATCCGCCAGCGCCTCGTTGGCCCGCGCCAGCGGATAGCGCGTCGTTTCCATCTTCAGGCCGATCTGCGGGGCGAGGGCGAGGAACTCGGCGCCGTCGCGGCGGGTGAGATTGGCGACCGAGAGCACCTGACGTTCACCCCACAGGATGCGGTAGGGGAAGGCGGGAATGTCGCTCATGTGGATGCCGCCGCACACCACCCGTCCGCCCTTGCGCACCGCCCGCAGTGCCGCAGGAACGAGCGCGCCCACCGGGGCGAAGATCAGCGCCGCGTCGAGCGTCTCCGGCGTCGGCTCGTCGGAGCCGCCCGCCCATGTCGCGCCGAGGCTGCGGGCGAAATCCTGCGTGGCCGTGTCGCCGGGGCGGGTGAAGGCGAAGACGCGGCGTCCCTGCCAGCGGCACACCTGCGCGATGATGTGCGCGGCGGCACCAAATCCGTAGAGGCCGATCGTCCGCCCTTCCCCGGCCATGGAGAGGCACCGCCAGCCGATCAGCCCGGCGCAGAGCAGCGGCGCCAGCGCCACCGCATCGGCCTGTTCCGCCATGGGAAATGCAAAGCGGGCATCCGCCACGGTGTGGGTGGCAAAGCCGCCATCGCGCGTGAAACCGGTGAAGACCGGGGAATCGCAGAGATTCTCGCGCTCTTCGGCGCAGTACGGGCACTGGCCGCAGCTATGCCCGAGCCATGGCACGCCGACGCGCTGGCCGGGTCTGAGTCCGGTAACGCCGGGCCCAAGGGCCTCGATGCGGCCCACGATCTCGTGCCCGGGGATGATGGGCAGCATTGGGTCGGGCAGGTCGCCGTCGACCACGTGCAGGTCGGTTCGGCAGACCGCGCAGGCCTCCACCTTCAGGCGGATTTCACCGGGCCCGGGCACCGGGTCCGGGCGGGTTTCCGCCCGCAGCGGCGTGCCCAGAGCATGCAGCACCATAGCGTCCATAGCGTCTCTCCGCACCATGTGCGGCACAGAATGCGCGCGCCGCGGCGCCGTCGCTTGATGTGGCGCAAGCGTGGTTTTCCCGCGCTATCCCGATGAGCGGGCCTCGCCATCGCCCGATGTTCGGTACCCGGTCGCCACGCCGCAGTTTCGCTTGATTTCAATCAATGAGGCGAGAGGCAAGGTTCCCTAGGGGTTTTCCAGGACACACAGCGCCGCGGCGCGCGCTTGCTCCTGGAGAGCGGAATGCAGACAGAGCTGAGCCTGGGTCAACCCGACCCCGCAGCCAAGGGACCGGCGGGTGGTCCCCAGAAGAGCATGACCTATGGGGAGGGCGGCCTCGCCTTCCTGTTCGCCATGCTGGCGCTCGGGGCGCTGGTGGTGGCCTCGGGCGCCGAAAGCCAGGCTTATGCCTTCCACGCCTATCTCTCGGCGCTGGCGAGCATCGTCTGCGTCTTCGCCATTCTCAACCGCTATGTCGACCGTCCGGCCGCCCGGCCGGCCCTCGAGATCGACGGCAAGCCGAACTACAATTTCGGCCCGGTCAAGTTCGCGACCATCGCGGCGATGGTCTGGGGCATCGCCGGCTTTCTGGTCGGCGTGATTATCGCCTTCCAGCTTGCCTTTCCGGTGTTGAACCTCGACCTGCCGTGGACGGCCTTCGGCCGGCTGCGCCCGCTCCACACCTCGGCGGTGATCTTCGCCTTCGGCGGCAACGTGCTGATCGCTACCTCTTTCTACGTCGTGCAGCGCACCTGCCGCGCGCGGCTGGTGGGCGATCTGGCGCCGTGGTTCGTTGTGCTCGGCTACAACTTCTTCATCGTCATTGCCGGCACCGGCTATCTGCTCGGCATCACCCAGGGCAAGGAATACGCCGAGCCGGAATGGTACGCCGACCTGTGGCTGACCATCGTCTGGGTGACCTATTTCTGCGTCTTCATCGGCACGATCTGGCGCCGCAAGGAGCCGCACATCTATGTCGCCAACTGGTTCTATCTCGCCTTCATCGTGACCATCGCGGTGCTGCACCTCGGCAACAACGCCACGGTGCCGGTCTCGGTGTTCTCGCCCAAATCCTACATCGTCTGGTCCGGCGTTCAGGACGCGATGGTGCAGTGGTGGTACGGCCACAACGCGGTGGGCTTCTTCCTCACCGCCGGCTTCCTCGCCATCATGTACTACTTCATCCCGAAGCGGGCCGACCGCCCGGTCTACAGCTACCGGCTCTCGATCATCCATTTCTGGGCGCTGATCTTCCTCTACATCTGGGCCGGTCCCCACCACCTGCACTACACCGCGCTGCCGGACTGGGCACAGACGCTGGGCATGACCTTCTCGATCATGCTGTGGATGCCCTCCTGGGGCGGCATGATCAACGGCCTGATGACCCTCTCGGGCGCCTGGGACAAGCTGCGCACCGACCCGGTGCTGCGCCTGATGGTGGTGTCGGTCGCCTTCTACGGCATGTCGACCTTCGAGGGTCCGCTGATGTCGGTGAAGTCGGTGAACTCGCTGAGCCACTACACCGACTGGACCATCGGCCACGTCCACTCCGGCGCGCTCGGCTGGGTCGCCTACATCTCGTTCGGCGCCATCTACTGCCTGGTGCCGTGGCTGTGGAACAAGCGCGAGCTGTATTCGCTCAAGCTGGTCAACTGGCACTTCTGGATTTCGACCATCGGCATCGTCTTCTACATCTCGGCGATGTGGGTGGCGGGCATCCTGCAGGGGCTGATGTGGCGGGCCTACACCTCGCTCGGCTTTCTCGAATACTCCTTCATCGAGACGGTCGAGGCGATGCACCCCTTCTATGTCATCCGTGCGCTGGGCGGCGTGCTCTTCCTGGTCGGCGCCCTGCTGATGGCTTTCAACATCTACATGACCATCCGTGAGCCGGAGGCCGCCTCGGCCGCCACTCCTTCCCTCGTTCCGGCAGAGTGAGGAGGCCCGACCATGGCAACCGTCACCCACAAGCAGTCGCTCTGGGCCAAGCACGCCTTCTTCGAGAAAAACTCGATCTGGCTGGTCTTCGGCATCCTGATCGTCATCGCCATCGGGGGTCTCGTCGAGATCGTGCCGCTCTTCTACCTCAAGAGCACGATCGAGAAGGTGTCCGGCGTGCGTCCCTGGACGCCGCTCGAACTGGCCGGCCGCAACATCTATGTCCGCGAGGGCTGCTACAACTGCCATAGCCAGATGGTGCGGCCGCTGCGCGACGAGGTGGAGCGCTACGGCCACTATTCGCTCGCGGCCGAGAGCATGTATGACCGGCCGTTCCAGTGGGGCTCCAAGCGCACCGGCCCCGACCTCGCCCGAGTCGGCGGCAAGTACTCCGACGAGTGGCAGCGCCAGCACCTCGCCAATCCCCGCTCGGTGGTGCCGGGCTCGATCATGCCCGGCTACCCCTTCCTGGCGGAGACGCCGCTGGACGCCGATCACATCGCCGAAGACCTGAAGGTGAACGCCCTGCTCGGCGTGCCCTACAGCGAGGAGATGATCGCCGACGCGCAGGCCGACCTGCGCACCCAGGCCACCCAGGACGCCGACGCCACCGCGCTGCAGGCCCGCTATCCCGGGGCGCAGGCGCGCGACTTCGACGGCAACCGCACGACCATCACCGAAGCCGACGCCCTGATCGCCTATCTGCAGGCGCTGGGCACGATGGTCGACTTCAAGCTCTACGAAGACAAGGCGAATGTGCGCTGAGGGGGATGAGATGAACGAGACCTATCGCGCCTTTGCGGAGTTCGCCCAGACCTGGGGGCTCCTCTATTTCGTCGGCATCTTCCTCTGCGTCCTCGCCTATGCGCTCTCGCCCAAGCGTCGCGGCGAGTTCGACGCGGCCGCCCGCATGCCTCTCAGCGACGATTGAGCCGGGGACCCATCATGGCTGAAGCCCATCACAACGAGGTCGATGCCGCCAGCGGCGTGTCCACTACCGGGCACGAGTGGGACGGCATCCGGGAACTCAACAATCCGCTGCCGCGCTGGTGGCTGTGGACCTTCTATGCCTGCATCGCCTGGGCGGTGGCCTACTGGGTGGTCTACCCGGCCTGGCCGATGGTGAGCTCCTACACGTCGGGCGTGCTCGGCTGGCGCTCGCGCGATGCCGTGCAGGTCCAGCTCGCGGGCCTGCGGGCGCAGCGCGCGGTGTTCGCGGAGAAGCTGGAGGCGGCCTCACTCGATCAGATCGAGCAGAATCCCGAGCTCCTCGCCTTCGCCCGGGCGCAGGGCCGCGCCGCCTTCGGCGACAACTGCGCGCCCTGCCACGGCGCCGGTGCGGGTGGCGCGAAGGGCTACCCCAACCTGAACGACGACGACTGGCTGTGGGGCGGCTCGCTGGAGCAGATCCACGCGACCATCACCCATGGCGCGCGATCGACCGATGACGCCGGCCACCAGGGCAACATGCCCGCCTTCGGCACCGACGGCATCCTGCAGCGGCCGGACATCCTCGCGGCGGCGGACTATGTGCGCTCGCTGTCCGGCCTGCCGCCGGCGCCCGACGCCCAGATCGCCAAGGGCAAGGAGGTGTTCGAGGCCAATTGCGCCGCCTGCCACGGCCCGGAGGGCAAGGGTAACCAGGAACTCGGCGCGCCAAACCTGACCGACGGTATCTGGCTCTACGGTTCCAGCCGGGCCGATATCGTTGCCGACATCACCCATGGCCGCGGCGGCATCATGCCGGCCTGGGGCGGGCGGCTGGACGAGGGCACCATCAAGGCGCTTACCGTCTACGTCCATACGCTGGGTGGCGGGAAGTAAGCTCCGGCCTCCGAACGGGGCGCTCCGCTCCCCGACCCGACAGCCGCCCCGACCCCGCATTGTCCGAGATCAATGCGGGGTCGTTCCGTGCGTGGTGTTGTCGGCCCGCATGCCGGGAGATCTGAAATGAGTGCCAGCCTTGAGGCGGCCGCCCCCGAAGCGGCGACCGCGACCGAGGACGACGCCCCGCTCTACGCGGCGCGGCGGAAAATCTACCCCATCGCGGTGCACGGCCGCTTCCGCAGGATCAAATGGACGATCCTGATCGTGACGCTGGGCATCTATTACCTGCTGCCCTTCGTCCGTTGGGATCGCGGCCCCGGCGCTCCCTCGCAGGCGGTGCTGATCGATTTCCCCAACCGGCGCTTCTACTTCTTCTTCATCGAGATCTGGCCGCAGGAGATTTACTACATCACCGGGCTGCTGATCCTGGCGGCGCTGGTGCTGTTCTTCATGAACGCGGTGGCCGGCCGCATCTGGTGCGGCTATCTCTGCCCGCAGACGGTGTGGACCGATCTTTTTCAGGCGATCGAGCGGCTGGTGGAAGGCGACCCGCGCGAGCGGCGCGAGAAGCTCAAGCACGCCTCGCGCGGCCAGCGTGCGTTCGAAGCGGCGGCCAAGCATGTGCTGTGGCTGATGGTGGCATGGTGGACCGGCGGCGCCTGGGTGCTCTATTTCGCCGATGCGCCGACGCTGACCATGCAGTTGCTCAAGGGCCAGGGGCCACTGGTGGCCTATGCGTGGATCGGCATCCTCACCTTCACCACCTATGTGCTCGCCGGCCATATGCGCGAGCAGGTCTGCACCTATATGTGCCCGTGGCCGCGCATCCAGGCTGCGCTCACCGACGAATACGCCTTCAACGTCACCTATCGCTACGATCGGGGCGAACCCCGCGGCTCCTTCAAGAAGACCGAGGCGCTGAAGCTCGCTGGCCTGCCGGGCGGAGATTGCGTCGACTGCAAGCAGTGCGTCGCCGCCTGCCCCACCGGGGTCGACATCCGCGAGGGTGCCCAGCTCGGCTGCATCCAGTGCGGCCTGTGCATCGATGCCTGCGACGCGATCATGACCAAGCTGTCGCGGCCGGCCGGGCTCATCGCCTACGACACCGAAATGAATGTGCGCGCCCGGCAGGAGGGAAAGCCCGAGCAGTACCGCGTGCTGCGGCCGCGCACGCTGCTCTACGCCGCGCTGATCGTGGTGATCGGCGGCATCATGGTGGGAACGCTCGCCACCCGTTCCAGTGAGAACGTGGCGATCATCCACGACCGCAACCCGTTTTTCGTGCTGCTGTCCGATGGCTCCATCCGCAACGCCTACACGGTGCGGCTGGTGAACAAGGAACTGGTCGAGCGTCGCTTCTCCATCGCGGTGGCGGGTGTGCCCGAAGCGCGGGTCGAGGTGATGGGCGAGCCCAAGGAGGGCGGCCTGCCGGTTGTGACCGTCGGTCCCGACCAGACCACCGAGGTCCGGCTGCTGGTTTCCACCCACACACGGCTGCCCGCCGCCGCTTCGCTGGATGTCGACTTCACCATCTCCGACCTCGCCACGGGCGCTTCGGCTTCCGCGCGTGACCATTTCAAGGGCCCCTGAGGAGCAACCGCCATGGCCGCATCCGCCGTTGCCGGACGACCGATCACCGGACGCACGGTCCTTGCCATCTTCCTCGCCTTCTTCGGCGTGGTCTTCACCGCCAATTTCTTCCTGGTGCGGGCCGCGCTCGACAGTTTCGGCGGGGTAGAGACCGACAGCTCCTATAAGGCGGGTCTCGACTTCAAGAACGATGAGATTGCCGCCGCGGCGCAGGCCGCCCGCCACTGGGAGGTCGATGCGCATGTCGATCGGGGCGCGTTCCGGCTGAAGGCCCTCTCTGCCGAGGGCCAGCCGCTGGCGGGGCTCGAACTGTCGGCCGTGCTGCACCATCCCTCGAACCGCCGGCTCGACGCGGTGATCGCCACCACCCCGACCGGCACCGGTGCCTGGAGCGGCACGGTGGAGGCGGGGCCCGGCCAGTGGGACCTCGTCATCGAGTTGACGCGGGATGGCGAGCGCCTGTTCCGCTCCGTCAATCGCGTCGTGTTGAAGTGAGGCTGTGATGGCCGGCCTCGCCGCCGCGCTTCCGGGCGCGCTTCCGCTGCCCGGTCCGCCGGTCCGGGACTTCTCCTCCTTCCTGCGCCCGGTGGAGGGCGGCGGCATCGCCATGGACTTTGCCGTGGAAGGCATCGATTGCGCCGCCTGCATCGCCGAGATCGAGGATGCGGTGGAAGCCGTCCCCGGGGTGAGCGAGGCACGGCTGAACTACACCACGCATCGGCTGGCGGTGAGCTGGCCCGGAGCCCCGGCGGCGGAGCCGGAGGCGGTGTTCGCCGCTCTCGCGCGGATCGGCTACAAGGCCCACCCTTTCGAATCGAGCAGCGCCGAGGCCATCGAGGCCGCCCGGGCGCGCCATCTGCTGCGCTGCCTGGGCGTCACCGGCTTCGCGGCGATGAACATCATGCTGTTGTCGGTCTCGGTGTGGTCCGGCAATGTGACCGATATCACGCCGGAAACCCGTGACCTGTTCCATTGGCTGTCGGCGCTCATCGCGCTTCCGGCCTGCGCCTATGGCGGGCAACCGTTTTTCCAGAGCGCGCTGCGCGCCCTGCGCGCCCGCGCCCTCAACATGGACGTGCCGATCTCGCTGGGTGTGCTGCTGGCGCTTGGCGTCTCGGTGTACGAGACCCTGCACCACGCCGAGCATGCTTATTTCGATTCGGCGACCATGCTGCTCTTCTTCCTGCTGACGGGGCGCTATCTCGATCACGCCATGCGCCGCCGCACCCGGGCCGAGGCGGCGAATCTCGCCTCGCTCAAAGCGGACCTCGCCCGCCGCATCGAGCCGGACGGAAGCGTCGTCGCCGTGCCCGCCAGCGCGGTGCGGCCGGGTGATATCGTGCTCGTGAGCGCGGGGGAGCGTGTGCCGGTGGACGGCGTGGTGTGTGCGGGCGCCGGTGCGGTCGACGAAAGCCTGGTGAGCGGCGAGACTCTGCCCCGTGCCGCGACGGTGGGCGGCCAGCTGCATGCCGGCAGCCTTCTGCACGACGGCGCCCTCCAGATCCGCACCACGGCGGCGGGAACGGGCACGTTTCTCGAGGAGATCGAACGGCTGCTGGAGCGGGCGTCCACCGCCCGCGGCGCCTATGTCAAGCTGGCGGACCGCGCCGCGCGGCTCTACGCCCCGGTGGTGCACGCCACGGCCGCGCTGTCCTTCGCCGGCTGGATGCTGGCCGGCGCTTCTCTGCACCAGGCGGTGCTCATCGCGGTCGCCGTGCTCATCATCACCTGCCCCTGTGCGCTGGCGCTGGCGGTGCCGGCGGTGCAGGTGGTATCCGCCGGAGCCTTGATGCGGCGCGGCGTGCTGCTGAACACCGGTGACGCGCTGGAGCGGCTTGCCGAGGTCGATGGCGTCCTGTTCGACAAGACCGGCACGCTCACCCTGCCGGAGCCCAGCCTGGCCAATGCCGGCGAGGTGCCGGCCGACCTGCTCGCCGTCGCGGCGCGGCTGGCGCTCTCGAGCCGTCATCCGCTGGCCCGCGCGGTGGCAGCGGCGGGCAGCGGATCGCCGCTGGCGCAGGTCCGGGAGGTTCCCGGCGCCGGGCTTGAAGGCGAGCTGGACGGCGAGACGGTGCGCCTCGGCAGTCCGGCCTTCTGTGGCGTGGAGCCTCCGGCGGATGTTCTCGACGGTTCGGTGATGGCGGTGCGCTGGGGCGCCCGCACCGCCCTGCTGGCGGTGCGCCAGCAGCTCCGGCCGGACGCGCGCGCCACGGTGTCCCGGCTGCGGGCTATGGGCGAGACGCTCGGCATCCTCTCCGGCGATCGCGCCGCGGCGGTGGAGCCGGTGGCAAGGGAGCTGGGAATTGCCGACTGGAGCGCGGACCTGCGCCCGGCCGGCAAGATCGGCGAACTCGACGCGCGGGCCGAACGGGGCAGCCGGGTGCTGATGGTGGGCGATGGGCTCAACGACGCGCCCGCGCTCGCCCGCGCCCATGTCTCCATGTCGCCGATCAGCGCCGCCGACGTCACCAAGGCACAGGCCGACGTGGTCTTTCTCGGCGAGAGGCTGGCGCCGGTGGCGGAGGCCATGGCCATCGCCCGTCGCGCCCGTGCGCTGATGCGGCAGAATTTGTGGATCGCGGTGATCTACAATCTGTTCGCGGTTCCGCTCGCCATTGCCGGGCTGGTCACGCCGCTGGTGGCGGCGCTCGCCATGTCGGGTTCCTCCGCCCTCGTCACGCTGAATGCGCTGCGCGCGCGGATGCCGGAAAGGGAAACGCCATGAACGTGCTGATCTACCTGCTGCCGATGGCGCTGGGGCTCGGTCTCGCCGGCCTGCTGGCTTTCCTGTGGTCGCTGCGCACCGGCCAGTATGACGACATGGAGGGCGCCGCGATCCGCGTGCTGAGCGACGACGATCTGCGGCGGCAGCCATGACCCTCGGCTCATCGGTTCTCCGTGCGGGTCATCTCGCCTGCGCCTGCCCGGAGGATGTGGCGGGGCGGGCACGGCCGACGTCGGTGCTGACGCTGTCGCTCGGCTTCGCCCTGGTGACCCTGGCGCAGGCACTCACGCTGGGGGCGCTGCCATTGGCCGGGGCGATGACCGCGCCGCGGCCGGAGATGGCGGGCTGGCCGACCGCGGCCTTCCTGCTCGGCGCGGCCTGCGCGACGCTGCCGGCGCTGCTGCTGGTCGACACGTTCGGACGCAGGGCCGCGCTCGCCATCGGCGCCGGTCTCGGCGTCGCCGGGGGGCTGGCGGTGGCGCACGCCCTGCTGGGACGGGCTTTTCCGCTGCTCATGGTGGGGGCGGTCTGGCTCGGGGCGGCGCAGGGATTCGGCATGTTCTACCGCCACGCTGCCGCCTTCGGCGCGGCGCCGGGGCGCGCCGCCGGCGCGGTGGGGCGGGTGCTCGGGGCCGGGGCGCTCGCGGGGCTGGGCAGCCCCTATCTCGTCACCGTCGCCGAGCGGCTCTCGCTGCCCTATACCCTGCTCGGCACCACGCTGCTGGCCGCCGCGGCGCAGCTCGGCGCGCTCGTTTTCGCCGTCGGCCTGCGCGAGGCCCGGCCTGCGCTGCCGGAGGAGGCGACGCCCGCCGCCGCCCTGCTGCCGCTGCGGCGCCTGCTGCTGCCGAGCCTCACCGGTGCCGTGGCCTGGGCGGCCATGGCCTCCAGCATGGTCAGCGTGCCGATCGGCCTTGCCGGCTGCGGCGTTGCGGTCGCGGGAATCAGCGGCATCGTCGCCTGGCACGTCGTGGCGATGTATGGGCCGGCCCTGTTTGCCGGGCGCCTCGCCGCGTGGCTGGGGGTGCGGCTGCTGGCCGGCATCGGTCTTGCCGTGACCCTTGCCGCCGCCATCGCCGGGCGGCTGGCCGGTGAGCCGGCCCTTCTCACGGCCGCCCTTCTGCTGACGGGTGCCGGTTGGGCCGTCACCACCGCCGCCGTGACCGGCTGGCTGCACGAAGCCGGCCGGCTGGACGGGCTTCGCCTTGCCGCCCATGACGGGTTGGTGCTGGCCGGGGCGGTCGCGGGGGCGGCGTTCAGCCTGATGTGAGCAGGCGGGATGCTGGAACGAACGGCGTTCTGTCAGGCCTCGTGATCGTCTCCCGTGATCAGCCGGGCGCCGCGCTGGCGGGTGACGTAGTTCCACAGCCAGTGGAACGCGACGGAGAGCCGGTTGCGGGCGCCGATCAGGAAATAGACGTGCACCACGCTCCAGAATAGCCAGCCCGGAAAACCCTTCAACTCCAGGCGGCCGAGCTTCACCACCGCGGCGTTGCGCCCGATGGTCGCGAGATCGCCGGCGTGGCTGTAGCGGAACGGGGCCGGTGGCTGCGTCCCCGTGACCCGGGCCTTGAGCAGCCGCCCGACATAGTGGCCCATCTGCTTGGCAGCGGGGGCGATGCCGGGAACCGGTTTCCCGTCCTGCTCGAACAGGGCGGTGTCGCCGATGGCGAACACGTCCGGCAGCCCGGGCACGGACAGGTCCGGCGTGACGCGAATCCGCCCGGCCCGGTCTGCGTCGGCGCCGATCCAGCCCGCCGCCGGCGAGGCCCGCACACCCGCGGCCCAGATGATGGTTTCGGAGAGAATCCGGCCATTCGGCTCGGTATCCACGCCGTCGCCGTCGCAGGAGGTGACGCGCACATTCGTCAACACGTCGACGCCCATCGATTCCAGCCGCTCGCGCGCATAGTCCGACAGGGCGGGGGGCATGGTGGGGAGCACCCGCGGCCCCGCTTCCACCAGCAGGATGCGCGCGGTCCGCGGGTCGACCCGGCGGAAATCGTTTGGAAGGGCGTGGCGGGCGACTTCGGCGATGGAGCCCGCCAGCTCGACCCCGGTCGGCCCGCCGCCGATAATGACGAAGGTGAGAAAATGCCGCCGCTCCTCCGCGCTGTCGCACAGCTCGGCCCGCTCGAAGGCGATGAGGATTTCCCGGCGGATGCGGGTCGCGTCCTCGATCTTCTTCAGCCCCGGCGCTACCCGCGCCCATTCGTCATGGCCGAAATAGGAATGGGTCGCGCCGGTGGCCAGCACCAGATGGTCGTAAGGCACGCTCCCGGCACCGAGGAGCACGCGTCGTGCCGCCGTGTCGACGCCGGTCACGTCCGCCATCAGCACGGTGAGGTTGGCCTGTCCGCTGAGCACGCCACGTACCGGCCAGGCGATATCGGCCGGCGACAGGGCCGCGCTCGCGACCTGATAGAGCAGCGGCTGAAAGCAGTGATAGTTGTTGCGGTCGATCAGCAGCACGTCGGCGGGCGCACCCTTGAGCGCCCGCGCGGTCTCGACCCCGCCGAAGCCGGCGCCGATGATCACGATGCGGGGCCGCGACGGACCGCCCGGCGGATTGGGGGCCTCGTTGTGGTCCGAAGTACCGGGCCGGTTTTCGATCCCGGAGCTGTCCATCTCGCTCATGCCCGTCCTCGCGCCGCCGGTATGTGATCGTGCTGTCGCTCCACACTAGCGCGGCGCGCGGCCCTGTCATCCATGCGCGGATATGAGGGTACGTGCGGCCAAAAGTCGATCGAAGGCGCCCGAGGTCTCGACCTCGTCCAGCACGAAGAACGAGGTGATGAAATAGCCGAGGGTGATGGCCGCAATCGCGGCCACCGCAACAATGAGCATCAGGCGGGCGGAAGGCGTCATGGCTAAAGGGCTCCGGTGGTCTCAGTGGCGGGGGTGCCGCATTGACGCCTCCGGCGGCCAAAAGTTCACATCGACAGTGGCGCGCGCCGGTCCTCGTGTCCGCCGTGGCACTTTTTCGGCGATCGGGCATTGATGCCGAGGCCCGGCGCGTCGTC
The DNA here is from genome assembly GCF_018390635.1 of Ancylobacter lacus. Taxonomy (GTDB): domain Bacteria; phylum Pseudomonadota; class Alphaproteobacteria; order Rhizobiales; family Xanthobacteraceae; genus Ancylobacter; species Ancylobacter lacus. The sequence goes on from NZ_JAHBGE010000042.1 coordinate 26,367, forward strand.
GCCTCGCCCCGTCGCGGAAGGACACATGGAACAGTCGGAAAGGCTCGCCGCCTCGCTCTCCGAAGAGGGACGCTATCGCCTGCTGGTCGAGGCGGTGGTGGACTATGCCATCTACATGCTCGACCCCGCCGGCATCGTGACGAGCTGGAACCCGGGCGCCGAGCGGGTGAAGGGCTATGCCGCCTCGGAGATCATCGGGCAGCATTTCTCCCGCTTCTACACCGAGGAGGATCGCGCCGCCGGCCTGCCCGCGAAGGCGCTGGAGACGGCCCGCACCGAGGGCAAGTTCGAGAGCGAGAACTGGCGGGTGCGTAAGGACGGCTCCCGTTTCTGGGCCTATGTGGTGATCGATCCGATCCGGGCGCCCGATGGCGGCATCGTCGGCTTTGCCAAGGTGACGCGCGATCTGACCGAGCGGCGGGACGCCCAATTGGTGCTGGAGCGTACCCGCGAGGCGCTGGTGCAGTCGCAGAAGATGGACGCGCTGGGCCAGCTCACGGGTGGCATCGCCCATGACTTCAACAATCTGCTGATGGCCGTGCTCGGCAGTCTCGAATTGATGCGCAAGCGTCTGCCGGATGACCCCAAGCTCCTCGCCTTGCATGAGAATGCGGTGAAGGGCGCCGAGCGCGGACGCGCCCTGACCAACCGGATGCTTGCTTTTGCGCGACGCAAGGAAGCGGTGGCGGAGGCTGTGTCGGTTCCCGCGCTGGTCCGCGGCATGACCGAGCTGATCCAGCGCTCGCTCGGGCCCGCCTACGACATCGAGCTGCGCTTTCCCCTTGTCGACCGGCCGGTGCTCTCGGATGCGAACCAGCTCGAGATGGCCTTGCTCAACCTCGTGGTGAATGCGCGCGATGCCATGTACGATGGCGGGCGTATCGTGATCGCGCTCCGGGAGGAGGCGGTGACCGGGCCGGACGACCGCCGCCTGCAGCCGGGGTCCTATCTCTGCCTCAGCGTCTCCGATACCGGCATCGGCATGGACGAGGAGACCCTGCGGCGGGCGGTGGAGCCGTTTTTCACCACCAAGGGCATCGGCAAGGGCACCGGCCTCGGCCTTTCGATGGTTCATGGCATCGCCGAGCGATCGGGCGGGCGATTCATGCTCCGCAGCCGTGCCGGCGAGGGTACCGTCGCCGAACTGTGGTTGCCTGCCGCCGACCGGGCGGCGCTCGACGAGGAGGCACGGCCGGCGCCGCAACCCTCCGCACCGGCGGGGCTGGTGGTGCTTGCGGTGGACGATGATCCGCTGGTCCTCACCAACACCGTCGCCATGCTGGAGGATATGGGCCATGCGGCCCTTGCGGCCGAATCGGGCGCCGAGGCGCTCGACCTGCTCCGCCGCACCTCCGGCATCGACGTCGTGGTGACGGATCAGGCGATGCCGCACATGACCGGGCTGCAGCTGGCGGCCGAGATCGCCAGACATTGGCCCGATCTGCCGGTGCTGCTGGCGACGGGCTACATGCCCGACCCCGACGGCGTGCCGCTCGACCTGCCCGTGCTCGAGAAGCCGTTCACCGAGGCCGATCTGGCGGCGCGACTCGGCGCGCTGGTGCCGCCCCGTTCGGAACGGCTGATCAGCTTTGCCGGCCGGGTGCGACGGGGCTGATGGCTAGGCGGCGGTGAGGTACGGGCGGTAGAGCCGCAGGTCCTCGACGAAGCGTTGGTACTCGCGTTCCTTCGACGCCCGGTCGGGCAGGTGCAGCAGATGGTAGGGTGCACCGTCACCAGCGCGGCCGGCTGCTGGTTTCCCCTGCTGATGGGCTGGCCGCGTGAGGAGCCCGCCGCGACGGCTCGGCCGAGCACCGCCCGCGCCGCCGTGGCGACGAGCGCGACCACGAGCCGGGGGGCGACGAGCGCCATCTCCTCCAGCAGCCATGGGTTGCAGGCGCGGATTTCACCGGTTGTCGGCTTTTGATGCAGACGCCGCTTGCCACGGGGGACGAATTTGAAGTGCTTCACCGCATTTGTGACGTACGCCCGCGCCCGATCGAGCCGGCTTCGCCAGGGCCCGATCGAAAAGAAGGCCGGCCGGCCCGATGAAGGGACGGCCGGCCAGGTCTTCCTGATCGCCCGGCTGCTCGCCGACAAACAGGAGGGACGCCCTCTCAGGCCCTTCGCCGAAGACGGTCTGGGTTGCCGGGGCCCAGAGAGGGCGGGCCCGGCAGGCTCGTGCTTCGGCCCGCAGCCCGGCGAGCGTGCGGCTCTGCGGCTGCGCCGCGGCCTCCTGCTCGTCGGTGCGCGATGTGCGTTCGTGCTCGGCCGACACCTTCACCTTCGCGGCTTACACCCTTCTCAGGACGAAAAGCCGATGGATGGCAAAGGTTCCGTAGCACGGTGTCGGTGCTGCCTCAGGTTGAGCGATGGTCGACCCAGGCGAGGGTCGCGGCGAAGGCAATGAAGGCGAACACGACGCCGGTGAGGGTGACGGCAGTCTCGAGGGGCATGGCGATCTCCCAGGATTGAATGCCGCAGATGACGCCTCCGCCGCTTTCGTCGCCTTGATCACGATCAATCCGACACTGTCACGCTCTGGCGACCCGTTGCGGGTGGTTGGACGTCATACCGGCAGCCCGGCCAGCGCCGTGAGGCCGGGGCGGTCGCATATTTCCACCCGATGCGCATCGGCGAGCTGGATGAGGCCGCGTGTCTTCAGCGCCGAGAAGCTGCGGCTCACCGTTTCGATCGTGAGGCCGAGATAGTCGGCGATGTCGGTGCGGGTCATCGGCAGGGCCAGCGGCGTCGCGGGCTGGCCGTTCTCCACCGCCCGGTCGGAGAGGCCGAGGAGGAAGCGGGCGAGCTTCTCGTTCGGGGTCAGCCGGCCGAGCATGAGCAGATTGCCGCGCGCCTCGAGCAGCGCCTTGCGGGTGAGTTCATGGAGCCGGTCGCGCAGGCGCGGGTGCTGCTCCATGAGCCGGTTCATTTCGGGAACCGGGAAGGAGCATAACCGGCAGGCGGTGACCGCTTCGGCGGCCTGGGTGTGGACGTCTTCGCCCGAGAGCCCCAGATAGTCACCGGGCGTCACGAAGCCGGCGATCTGCCGCCGCCCGTCCGGCAGCGAGACCGATAGCCTGAGCATGCCGGAGGTGAGCGTATAGGCCCGGCTGCGCAGATCGCCTTGCTCGAACAGGAGCTGATTGGGAGCAAGCGTGACCGTGCTCATGATGGTGGTGAGGATGCCGGTCTCCTCCGGGGCGAGGCCGGCGCAGACCGCGCGTGACTTCACCCCGCAGTCGGCACAGGCGCCCTGTGCCTGCCGCGTGCCGTTCAGGGGGAAGGGAATCATGTTCGATCGCACCTGCATGCCGGAACCGCCCGCTGGAGGACACCGCCGCGGCCTTCAGGCCCTCCGGCGACGTCCGGATGCGCTAGGGCTAGCAGTCATCGAACCGTCGTTGATTGAGATGTCGCAAAGCGGCGCGTTTTTGCAGGTGATACCCGGGTCGTGTGCCCGATGAGGTGCGCTTTGTGGTGATCGCTGGCCGGATTGTCAGGCTGGGCCACCCGAAGCGGAGAAGAGCGCGAACCGGCCCGTCAGCGCGCGGGCGTCCACAACGGAGCCTGAGATGACCGGAACCGACACCGATACCGCCTTCACACCCGCCGTGCCGCTGGAAGCGGAGGAAGCCCGGCTGATGAACGCCTGGTGGCGCGCGGCGAATTACCTTTCGGTCGGGCAGATTTATCTGCTCGACAATCCGCTGCTGCGCGAGCCGCTGGCGATGGAGCATGTGAAGCCGCGCCTGCTGGGTCATTGGGGCACGACACCGGGCCTGAACTTCATCTACGTCCATCTCAACCGCATCATCCGCCGCACCGGTGCGAACGTCCTGTTCATCGCCGGTCCCGGCCACGGTGCCCCGGGCGTCGTCGCCTCCACCTATCTGGAGGGGACCTATAGCGAGGTCTACCCCGACATCTCCGCCGACGAGGAAGGGCTGCGCCGGCTGTTCCGCCAGTTTTCCTTTCCCGGCGGCATTCCCAGCCACGCCGCGCCGGAAACCCCCGGCTCCATCCACGAAGGCGGAGAACTTGGCTATTCCCTCGCTCATGCTTATGGCGCGGTGCTCGACAATCCCGATCTGATCGCGGCCTGCGTGGTGGGCGACGGCGAGGCCGAGACCGGACCGCTGGCGACGAGCTGGCACGCCAACAAATTCCTGAACCCGGTCAGCGATGGCACGGTGCTGCCGATCCTGCACCTCAATGGCTACAAGATCGCCAACCCCACCGTGCTGTCGCGGATCGACCCGGAGGAGCTGGAAGCGCTCTTCATCGGGTATGGCCATGACCCCATCTTCGTCGAGGGCGACGACCCCGCCGTCATGCATGGGCGGATGGCCGCGGCCTTCGACCTCGCCTTCGGCCGCATCGCCGAAATCCGCCGGCTCGCGCGTGAGGCCGAGGCGGCCGGCGAGCCGCTGCCGCGCCCGCGCTGGCCCATGATCATCCTGCGCAGCCCCAAGGGCTGGACCGGGCCGAAGACCGTCGACGGCAAGAAGGCCGAAGGCTTCTGGCGCTCGCACCAGGTGCCGTTCGCCGACATGGCCAAGCCCGGCCATCTGGAACTGCTGGAGGACTGGCTGAAGAGCTACCGGATCGACGAACTGTTCGACGCCGACGGCCGGTTGCTGCCGGAGATCGCGGCGATGGCACCCGCCGGCGGCCTGCGCATGAGCGCCAATCCCCACGCCAATGGCGGGGTGCTGCGTCGGCCGCTCCGGCTGCCGGACTTCACCCGCTACGCGATCGAGGTTCCGCACCCCGGCGCGGTGGAGGCGGAGTCCACCTATGCCATGGGCCAGTTCCTCCGCGACGTGATGAAGGAGAACGCGGCGAGCCGGAATTTCCGCGTGTTCGGGCCGGATGAGACCGCCTCCAACCGTCTGCAGGCGCTGTTCGAGGTCACCGGCCGGGCCTGGGACGCGGCCACCCTGCCGGAGGACGACCACCTCGCCCGCGACGGGCGGGTGATGGAGATACTGTCCGAGCATCTGTGCCAGGGCTGGTGCGAGGGCTATCTCCTCACCGGGCGGCATGCCCTGTTCTCCTGCTACGAAGCCTTCATCCACATCGTCGATTCGATGTTCAACCAGCACGCCAAATGGCTGAAGTCGGCCCGCGACGTGCCGTGGCGCATGCCCATCGCCTCGCTGAACTACCTCTTGACCTCCCATGTCTGGCGGCAGGACCACAATGGCTTCAGCCACCAGGACCCCGGCTTCATCGACCATGTGGTGAACAAGAAGGCCGACATCGTGCGGGTTTACCTGCCGCCGGACGCCAACACGCTGCTGCACGTGACGGACCATTGCCTGCGCAGCTGGAACCGGGTGAACGTCATCGTCGCCGGCAAGCAGCCGGCGCCGCAATGGCTCGACATGGACGCCGCGGTGAAGCATTGCGAAACCGGCATCGGCATCTGGGAGTGGGCCAGCACCGACGGGGGCGGCGAGCCGGATGTGGTGCTGGCCTGCGCCGGGGACGTGCCGACGCTGGAGACGCTGGCGGCCGCCGACCTGCTGCGGGGCTATTTCCCCGATCTGAAGGTGCGGGTGGTCAATGTGGTCGACCTGATGACCCTGCAGCCGAGCAGCGAGCACCCGCACGGCCTCTCCGACCGTGAATTCGACGCCCTTTTCACCACCGACAAGCCGGTGATCTTCGCCTATCACGGCTATCCCTGGCTCATCCACCGGCTGGCCTACCGGCGGACGAACCATGGGAACATGCATGTGCGCGGCTATGTCGAGGAGGGTTCGACGACGACCCCGTTCGACATGGTGGTGCGCAACCGGCTCGACCGCTTCCACCTCGTCGCCGACGTCGTCGACCGGGTGCCGAAGCTCGCCACGGTCGGGGCCTATGCCCGGCAGGCGATCCGCGACAAGCTGGTCGAGCACGAGCGCTACATCCGGGCGCACGGCGTCGACCTGCCGGAGGTGCGCGACTGGACGTGGCCGCGCTGAGCCGGCGCGAGCGCTATCCCGGGGCGGTCATTGCGTCCCGAGATAGCGCCGGGCCAGATGGGCCTTGAAGACGCTGGCGTCGAGCGGCCGGCCGGTGGCGCGGGTCAGCAGCTCGTCGGTTTCGTAGCGCGAACCCTGGGCGTGGACATGGGTGCGCAGCCACCCCACCAGCGGGGTGAAATCGCCGCGGGCGAGACCGGGCAGCGCGTCCGGCTCCGCCCGGCAGGCGGCGTCGAAGAGCTGCGCCGCCGTCATCGCGCCCAGCGTGTAGGTGGGGAAATAGCCCCAGCCGCCGCTCGGCCAGTGAATGTCCTGCAGGCAGCCGAGGCGGTCGTCGGGCGGGGTGATGCCGAGCAGCTCCTGCAGGCCGGCATTCCATGCCGCCGGCAGCTCGGCCAGCGGCATGGCGTCGGCGATGAGCGCCTTCTCCAGCCGGTAGCGCAGGATGACATGGGCGGGATAGGTCACTTCGTCGGCATCCACCCGGATGAAGCCGCGGGCGACCCGGGTGTAGCGCCGCCATACCGCCTCCGCCTCCCACGCCGGCCCGCTGCCGCCGAACGCCTCACGCATCAGCGGCGCGGCGAAGCTGATGAACTCGCGGCTGCGGCAGGCCTGCATCTCCATCAGCAGCGACTGGCTCTCATGCAGGCTCATGCCCCGCGCCTGCCCCACCGGCTGGCTGAGGAAAGCCGCCGGTCGGCCCTGCTCGTAGAGGGCGTGACCCGTCTCGTGGATCACCCCCATCAGCGCCTTGCCGAAATCGCCGTCGTCGTAACGGGTGGTGATGCGGACGTCGTCGTCGGCACCGCCACAGAAGGGGTGGGTCGACACGTCGAGCCGTCCCCGTTCGAAATCATAGCCGAGCGCAGCCATGATCTTCAGGCCGAGCTGGCGCTGCGCCTCCACCGGAAACGGGCCTTCGGGCGCGGGCGGCTCCGACCGGCGGGCCTGCGCGGCGATCGCCTCCTCGGCAAAGCCGGGGAGGAAGCCGGCGAGATCGTCGAACAGCGCGTCGATCTTCGCCGAGCGCCCGCCGGGCTCGTAGTCGTTCAGCAGGGCGTCGTAGGCGGAGAGGCCCAGCTTCTCGCCCTTGGCGACGCCGGCCTCGCGCTGGAGGCGCAGCACCTCGGCGAGATAGGGCAGCAGCGCGGGGAAATCGGCATCGGCGCGGGCCTGCCGCCACTTCATCTCGCAGGCGGAGATCGCCTTGCTGGACGCTTCCACCAGATCGGCCGGCAGGGCGGTCTGCACCGTCCAGACCCGCTTTATCTCCCGCAGATTGGCGCGGTCCCAATCGGAGAGCGTGTCGTCCTGCGCCGCGGCCTCCAGCCAGTCGCCGATGCGGGGATCGACCGCCATGCCGTGGCTCAGCACGCGCAGCAGCGCCAGACTCTCCGCCCGCGTTCCCGCAGCGCCCTTCGGCATCATCACGTCGCTGTCCCATTGCAGGATGCCGACGGCGTTGGACATGGCGGCGATACGCCCGAAATGGGCGGTCAGCTCGGCATAGGCGCTCATCGGGCGGCACCTTCTGATGCGGGATTTCCGGCGAGGGCGATCAGGCGGTCGACCTCCGCCTCGGCGGTGAGGAAGGAGCAGACGAAACGCACCAGCACCTCGTCGGGTCCGATCCCGCCGCCGTCCGGGCCGTCGCCCGGCCAATCGTAATAATGGGCGCCACTTGCCGTCAGCGCCTCGTGCAGCGGCCGGGGCAGGATGGCGAACACCTCGTTCGCCTCCGGCACCGTCGCGAGCCGCACGCCGGCCAGCGTCGACAGTCCCGCGGCGAGCCGTGCCGCCATGGCGTTGGCGTGGCGGGCATTTTCCAGCCAGAGCCCGTCGGCTAGGTAGGCCGCCATCTGCGCGCCGAGGAAGCGGCCCTTGGAGAGCACATGACCCGTGCGCTTGACGCGGAAGTCGAAGCGCTCGGCCAGCGCCGCGTTGAAGAACACCACGGCCTCGACGCCCATGGCGCCGTTCTTGGTAGCGCCGAAGGAAAGCGCGTCCACCCCCGCCTTCCAGGTGAGATCGGCCGGACGGGCGCCAGTCGAGGCCACCGCATTGGCGAAGCGGGCGCCGTCCATGTGCAGGTGCAGGCCGTGAGCGCGGCAATAGGCGCCGATCTCCGCAATCTCGGCGGCGGTATAGACCGCGCCGAACTCGGTGGCCTGGGTGATCGAGACCGCCGCCGGAAGCTGCTGGTGGAAGCCGCGGACGAAGTTGCGGTGGACCCTCGCGATCGCCTCCGGCGTGATCTTCGCCGCTCGGCCCGACACCGGCGTCAGCTTGGCGCCGCCGGTGAAAAGTTCCGGCGCGCCGCATTCGTCGGTGTTGATGTGGGCTTCGCCGTGGCAGAACACCGTGCCGTGCGGGGGCACGAGCGCGGACAGCGCCAGCGAATTGGCGGCGCTGCCCGTGGTCACCAGCGTGACGTGGACCTCGGTCTCGAAGAGGTCGGCCAGGGCGCGCCGGGCCGCGGCGGTGAAGGGGTCGGCGCCATAGGAGGCGACGGGCCCGGCATTGGCGGCCAGGATCGCATCGAGGATGCGGGGGTGGACGCCGGAGGTGTTGTCGGATGCGAATTCCATCCCTCTTGCCTAGCCAAGCCGCGAGGCAAAGGCGAGCCCGTCGCGTTGCCGTGATGTCATTTTCCCGCCGTCCGCCGTCATGCAACGTGATGGGACGGCGTGCGTTTACCCTTAAACGTGGCGGCTGCTTCGCCTATGCCTGTTCCCCTTCCTGTTCCCACGCGTGGCCGAGCCCATGGATTCGCCTCCTCCGATCCTGTCCATCACCGGCCTCACCAAGACCTATGCCAGCGGCCAGACAGCCCTTGCCGGGGTCGATCTCTCGATCCGGCGCGGCGAGATCTTCGCGCTGCTGGGGCCGAACGGTGCCGGCAAGACGACGCTGATCGGCGCGGTATGCGGTCTGGTACGCCCCAGCGCCGGGCGCATCGTGGCCGATGGACATGATGTGGAGCGCGATTTCCGCGCCGCCCGCTCGCGCATCGGTCTCGTGCCGCAGGAACTCGCCACCGACATGTTCGAGACGGTGTGGGCGACGGTGAACTTCAGCCGGGGCCTGTTCGGCCGACGGGCCGACTCTGGCCATGTCGAGCGGGTGCTGCGCGAGCTCTCGCTCTGGGAGAAGAAGGACGCCGTCATTTCCAGCCTGTCCGGCGGGATGAAGCGCCGCGTGCTCATCGCCAAGGCGCTGGCGCACGAACCGACCATCCTGTTCCTCGACGAGCCCACGGCGGGTGTCGATGTCGAGCTGCGCCGCGACATGTGGGCGATGGTGCGGCGCCTGCGCGGACAGGGCGTCACCATCATCCTCACCACCCACTACATCGAGGAGGCCGAGGAGATGGCCGACCGCATCGGCATCATCAACCGCGGGCGTCTGGTGCTGGTGGAGGAGAAGGAGGCGCTGATGGCCCGTTTCGGCCGCACCCGGCTCAGCATCAACCTCAAGGCCCCGCTCGTGGCGCTGCCGCCCGGCTGGGGGGATGTCGAGCTGTCCGCCGACGGCACGACGCTGTCCGTGGTGCAGGCCGGCGCCGGGGCGGGCGAGCCCGACATCGCGGCGCTGTTCCGGCGCGTGGCGGCGGCAGGGCTGGAGATCGCGGGCGTCACCACCACACGCTCCTCGCTGGAGGATATCTTCGTCGAGCTGGTCGGCACCCCGGCGGAGGACCTGCCGTGAACCTTCACGCCGTCCGCGCCATCTACCTCTTCGAGCTGCACCGCACCTGGCGCACGCTGTTCCAGAGCATCGCCTCGCCGGTCATCTCCACCTCGCTTTATCTCGTGGTGTTCGGCGCCGCGATCGGGCCGCGGCTGGCGGAGGTGGGCGGCGTGCCTTATGGCGCCTATATCGTGCCCGGCCTCATCCTGCTGGCGGTGCTGACGGAGAGCGTGTCCAACGCGTCCTTCGGCATCTATCTCCCGCGCTTCACCGGCACGATCTACGAAGTGCTGTCCGCCCCGGTCTCGGTCGCCGAGGTGCTGCTCGGCTATGTCGGGGCGGCGGCGACCAAGTCGCTGATGCTGGGTCTCGTCATCCTGGCGACCGCCCGGCTCTTCGTGCCCTTTTCAATCGCCCACCCCGTCGAAATGCTGGGATTCCTGATGCTGATCTCGGTGAGCTTCTGCCTGCTGGGCTTTCTGCTCGGCATCTGGGCGGATGGCTTCGAGCGGCTGCAGGTGGTGCCGATGCTGGTGCTCACCCCGCTCACCTTTCTCGGTGGCACGTTCTATTCCCTCGACATGCTGCCGCCGGTCTGGCGGACGGTGTCGCTGTTCAATCCCATCGCCTATCTGGTCGACGGTTTCCGCTGGACCTTCTACGGCGTCGCCGTCATCGACGTGCGGGTCAGCCTCGCGATCACCCTCGCCTTGCTCGCGGCCTGCCTCACGGCGATCGTGGTGATCTTCCGCACGGGCCATCGTCTGCGGGCGTGAGGCGCCGGGCGTTCCGCTCGACCGGGCTCCCTCAATAGTCCCACTGGGCGCCGACGCCGACGCTGGTGGAACCGTCGGAGCCGGTGGCGCCCTGCAGACGGATGCGCTTGGTGACGTCGACATCCACCGTCACCTGGCCGGAGCCGGGCGTCGTGCCCTGCCGCACGCCGAGATAGATGTTGTCGTTCAGCCGGCGCCCCAGCCCCAGCACGCCGCCATTGCCGGCGGCATTGGTGCCGACGTCGAGGCTGTCGACCCCCAGCGCCCGGCGCATCTGGTCCAGCGCGCCGGAGCCGCGGCCGGAGAACTGCGCGATGGTCTGCGCCACCTGCAGCGCCTGCCCTCCGGTGAGCGAGCCGGCCGAACGGCCGAACATCAGCCGGGCCAGAACCTCGTCCTGCGCCATGCTGGGCGTGGAGCTGAAGGTCACCTGCGGCTGCGAGGCCGGGCCGCTCACCAGAACCTGTGCCGTCACATCGTTCGCGGTGGTCTCCGCGACGAAGTCGAGCTCGGGGTCGGGGCTGCCGGTGAAGGTGATGCGGCCGCGGGTGAAGGTGAGGCGCTGGCCGAGAATGTTGAACCAGCCGCGGCGCAGCTGGAAGCCGCCGAGGGCGACCGGCGCCCGGCTGGTGCCGGAGAGCTTTATGTCGCCGCCGAGCTCGGCGTCGAGGCCCATGCCGCGCACGAACACGCTGTTGGGCGCCGAGACGGTGAGGTCGAGCGGGATGCCCCCGCCGGCTGCCGGCGGCGGCTTGCGGGCCTGTCGGGCGCCGGCGCGCGCCTTCGAGCCCGGGGGAACGTTGACATGCTTGACGTCCAGCGTGCCGACCCCGCCGGGCAGGCGCTCGGCGATATTGATGTCCAGCGTCTTCACCACCAGCCGCCCGGTGACGCGCGGGGCCTGCGCCAGCGGCCCTTCCAGCGCGACCCGGCCTTCCGCCACGAGGCGGAGGAGATCGGTGGACACGAGGCCGGCATTGCGCAGGTCGACGTCGATCCGGCCGGGGAAGCCGCCGGCGGGGTCCAGCGCCACGGTGCCGCGCGCCGAGATCGAGCCGCCATTGCGGGTGGCGGCGGTGAAGGAGGTGACCGTCACCGAGCGGTCGGTTCCGGTCAGCACGCCCTCGATCCGCGACAGCGAGATGCCGGTGACGGCGTCGTTGAAGGTGGCGCCGGTGATGCGGATGGTGCCGCCGGCGCGGGGTTCGGCGGGGGTGCCGCGCACCGTGAGGTCGGCCACGGCGCGCCCGCTCACCTGCTGGGCGGAGGCGGCGAGAAGCGGGTTGAGTCCGGCCAGATCCAGCGTGCCGCGCACCGCAACATCAAGCTGGCCCTGCGAAATCGGCGCCGAGCCGGTGACGGTGACGCCCTGCAGGTTGCGCCCCGCGATGGTGGCGCGGGTGTCGATGCGCCCACCGGCGAGCCGGCCTTCGGCGCGCAGCTGCAGCGGCCCGGTGCCGGCGCTGGCGAGCTGTGCGGCGGTGAACTGGGCGATGTTCAGCGTATAGGTGCCGGTCGGCACCGCCGCCGTGCCGGTGATGCGGGCATTGCCGCCTAGCGTGCCGGAGAGGTTGAGGCCGGGGCGGGCGAGGTCGGCGAGGGCGAGCGGCAGGCCGGTCGCGTCCACCGTCAGATCGATCTGCTCGCCGACCCGACCGGCGAGGGTGGTGCGGCCGCCGCCGCCGGCCAGCACCAGCCGGTCGATCGACAAGGTGCTGTTCGACCAGAGAAAATTGGCCGGGGCCGTGCTTGTGAGGGTCGCGCTGCCACGGGCGAGGCTGAGCCGGTCGAGCCGCAGCGCGACGTCGGTGCCGCGCCGCTCCACCCGGCCGGCGCCGGTGAGATTGACGTCGTTCACCACCCCATCGAGGGTGAAGCGGCTGCCGCTGCCGTCCGGCTGGGCGGTGAGGCGGGCCCGGCTGATGTCGAGCCCGGCGGTCGCGATGGCGGTGAGATCGGCGGTGCCGCCGACGATGGTGGCGCCCGCGGGATCGAGCACGGAGAGGTCGAGACGGGCCCCGCCGATGCGGGTGCCGGCGGCCAACACATTGGCCGCATTGGCATTCAGCGCCGCGCGCTGGCGCCCGCCGTCACGGCTGAGGGTCAGGCGGCCATCGAGCCGGCCGCCGAGCTGGGTGAGGGCGAAGGGCGAAAGGTCTGCAAGATCGCCCGCGCTGATGGCCAGTTCGCCTGTCGCGATGGCATCCGTGCCAATCGTGACATCGCCTTTGGCGGTCGCCGAGCCGATGGCGATGGCGAGGCCCTGGAGACGGCGGGCGCCGTCGGCCTCGCTCGTCAGGCTGCCGCTTCCGGTGGCCGGGCGGTCGGCGACGCGGCCGTCGAGGCGGAAGCCGCCAGCCGGCAGGCGGGTGATGTCGGTGCCGTCGAAGCTCAGGCTAAGGCCTTGAATCTTCTGGCCCATTGCCGTTCCGGCAGGGATTGCGAGGCGGGCCTTCAGGCCGAGATTTTCCAGCGTCCCGGAGAAGGCGGCCTCTCCTTCCAGCGCGCCGCTCACCCGGGGGTCGAGCCGGGCGAGGTCGGCGAGGGAGAGCCGGGCGGCGAGGTCGGCGCGGTCGGGGGCGAGGCGGCCGTTGACGGTGGTGTCGAAGCCCTCCGCGGTGACGCGGAAGTCCTTGAATCGTATGGTCTTTTCGCCATCCCGCGCGAGCCCCCCGGCGATCGTCGCGCGCTGGCCGAGCAGGCCGTCGACCTGGGGGATGCCGGTGCGCAGCCCGTTGGTGGTGCCGGTGAGCTGAACCGCGGCACGGGAAAAATCGCTGCTGGCGTCGAGGGTTGCGTCGAAGGCGAGGGTGCCGGCGAGGGTTCGCCCGGCCAGCGGGCTGAGCGCGGCGAGGTCGAGCCGGGCCACCTTGGCCGCGCCGGCGATGGCGGTGGAATCGGCCCGCCCGTCGAACTGTGCGGTCAGTGCGGTGAGGTGGACGGTGAGTGCATCGAGTGCGATGGGACCGAGCGCCGGCCGCACCCCGGAGACGGTGAAGCTGCCCTCGGTGCCGAGCGCGGCGGCGACCTTCGGGTCGGCGGCGGTAAGGCCCCCGGCGCGCCCTTCCAGGGTGAAGGGCAGGCTGCCGTCGGTGGCGGGCACCGTGCGGGCGGCGAGCGTCAGGGTGCCGGCGCCGTAGCCGGCGGCGGCGAGGTCGGCGGCCTCCAGGGTGGCGACCACCTCGGGGTTGGCGAGCGCGCCCTTCACGGTGCCGCTGGCCCGCAGCGTGCTCCACCGCAGCGCCGGGTCGAGCGGGGGCAGCAGCCCGGCGAAGGCGGCGGCGTCGCCGGCGGCGAGCGAGACAGTGAGGTCGGCGGTCAGGGCCTCGAGATCGAGCGAGCCGGAGAGCCGGGCGTCGAGCGCCGCGGAGCGGGCGGCGAGGCTCTCGATCCGCACCCGCAGCGCCTCGTCGATGTCGGCGGTGCCGGCGAGGGTGGCGCGGGGCTGCACCAGCGGGGCGAGGGTGGGGGGCAGCAGCCGGCCGACATCGCTGTCGAGGTCGAGGCGGACGCGATAGCCCGCCGGGATCGCGCGGATGCCGGCCTTGCCGGTGACGGCGGCGACGTCGCCGGCCTTCAGGTCGATGTCGCCGTTCCAGGCGTCGATCGGGCCGGCGCCGACCACCCGGGCGGTCAGGGCCGGCAGGCCCTCGATGCGGGCGGCGCGGGCGACGAGGCCGCCGGCCGGCTCCTGCGCGGTGACGTTGACGTCGAGGATGCGCCCTTCCGGCCGGTAGGACAGCGCGCCATGGGCGCTGCCCGGCGCGTCCTGCCGTTCCAGCGCGAAGCGGGCGGAAAGGCCCTGCTGCAGCGAGGTGAGGTCGGCGGAGCCTTCCAGCGCGAGGCGCGCGGCGTGGCCGGCGACCGGCTCGGCCAGCTCGATGGAGCCGATGGCGATGCGCCCCAGCCGCACCGGCAGGGCGAAGCCGCCGCCGGGCTGCGCCGGCGTGGCCGCGGCGGCGGGGGCCAGCACCGGCCGCCGCTCCACCGTGACCCGCGTGGCCTCCAGCCGGTCGATGTCGAGCCGGGCCCCGAGCAGGGCGAGCGGGCGCCACACCAGCGCCGCGTTCTCCACGGTGGCGAAGCGGCCGCCGGCATCGGCCAGCTCGATGCGCCCGATGGTGAGGTCGGAGGGCACGAAGCCGCCGATGTCGGTGATGGTGACGGCGAGCCCGTCCTGCGAGGCGAAATGGCTCGCCACCTGCGCCAGCAGGCGCTTGCCGGGCGGGGTCTGCGCCAGCCCGAAGGCGAGGGCGGCGACCACAACCACCGTGAGCAGCAGCAGGCCGGCGACGGCGAGGAGACGGAGGAGGAAACCCGCGATCATGCCCATCAGAACGCCTGCCCCAGACTGACATAGATGCCGTAGCCGGCATCATCGGGTTCGGGATTCAGCGGGAAGGCCACGTCGAGGCGCAGCGGGCCCACGGCGGTGTAGTAGCGCAGGCCGATGCCCGCGGAATATTTGAGGCCGGAGAAATCCGGCGTGTCGGTGGCGTAGGCGGCGCCCATGTCGAAGAACGGCACCACGCCGATGGTCTCGGTGACCTTGATGCGCAGCTCGGCCGAGGCCTCGACATAGCTGAGGCCGCCCACGATGTCGCCGTCGGCGTTGCGCGGGCTGATGGACTGGTAGTCGTAGCCGCGCACCGAGCCGCCGCCGCCGACATAGAAGCGGCGCTGCGCCGGCACGTCGTAGAGGTCGCTCACCCCGAAGATGCTGCCCGCCCCGACCCGGCCGGCGAGGATGTAGCGGCGCTCCTCGTCGAGGCCGTAATAGGTGGAGAAGGTGCCCTGCGCCAGCACCGGCCCGGCATCGGCGGCGCCGAGCTTGGCGAAGGGCTCCAGCGTCGCCGAAAGGCGGAAGCCGCTGGCGGGGTCGAGCGGGGAGTCCGTGGTGTCCCACTTCAGGTCGGCCGGCACGCCGATGACGTCGGCCGGGCCCTTGCCGTTGGCGTCCTCCACCGTGCCGGTTTCCAGATCGGCGCCGAGCTGCACGGAGAGCTGATCGTCCACATTGTGCCGCACGCCGGCGAGGAAGGTGGCGCCCTCGCGGACATAGGCGTTGGTCACCTCGCGCAGCACCGCGGCCTGGGCGACGAGGTCCTCCTGCGCGGTGATGATGCCGGGCTTGGTGAAGCTGGCGGCCAGCTTGTAGCCGAAGGGATCGGCGCTCGGCACCGCCTCCGGCTGGGTGCCGAACCACGAGACCTGGCCGTCGATGCGCAGCGTCTCCGCCCCGCCCCACAGGTTGCGGTGGCCCCAATAGACATTGGCCGCCGAGCCCTCGGTGTTGGAATAGGTGGCGGAGAAGCCGACATAGCGCGGCTCGCGCGGGGCCACCTCGATGAAGACCGGCAGCCGGCCCTGCGCGTCCAGCCGCTCGCCCTCGCGGATGCGGACGCTGGCGATGGCCTGATATTCCAGCAGCCGGCGCCGCAGCCGGTTCAGCCGCTCCGGCGAATAGGGCGTGCCGGGCGGGATCATGATGCGGTCTTCGATGAAGCCGGGGGTGAGGAAGTCGGCCCCCGAGACGGTGAAGGTGCCGAAGGTCGCGCGCGGGCCGGTGTCGACCGACAGCGTCACGTTGAGCTTCTGGGTCTTGTGGTCGGCCACCACATCCTTGGAGACCACCTTGGCGAAGGGATAGCCCTGGTCGCGCCAGTGGTCCACCAGCCGTGCCTCGGCCCGCACCACATTGTCGGCCAGCGCCGGCTCGCCGGGCGCGATCCACAGCGCCGCCGGGGAGGGCGAGCCTTCCAGCGGCCGGCGGGTGCGGGCGTCGAGGATGGCGATGGTGCCGAAGGTGAACTGCGGGCCGGTGGTCACCTCCACCCGCACCGGCACCGGGCCGCGCGCGCGCGGCCTCCACCACGTTGAAGATGTCGGGGGATTCCGGCGGCTTGCCGGCCAGCAGGATGCGGATGGTGCCGGCGTAATAGCCGGCGGAGTAGAGCGCGACGGTGATGCGGTCGTAATCCGCCAGCGCCCGGCGCACCAGCCCGGCGGCGCCGGAGGGCGGGCGCTGCTTCAGCGTCTCGAGATTGGAGAGGTCGCTGACCGCGCTGCGGGCGCTGCGGTCACCGCCCTTCACCTCGAGCGTGATCGCATAGGGGGTGGGATCGCTGACCGGGGCCTCGCGCTCGGCGATGCGGGCGGGATTGAACAGGTCGCGGATGGAATCGAGGAAGCCGGGCTGCTGGGCGGTTTCCTGGGCGGCGGCGGCGAACGGTATCAGGGTAAGAAAGACAGCCGTCGGCACGAGCGGCCCTGCCGGCCACCCCCACCTTGCGCCCCCTTTACGTCCTGCCCGCATCGCTCTCCGCGTCAACTCCCCTGGAGGGTCCCTCCGGCCGCACGCCGGCCGGAAGGGCGATCGTCGAGGATGATCCGCAGCTCATCCGATCCGGCCCCGCATCTCCCGGCTCCCGCAAGCCAATAACCGGGATTTACTGAGGAAACTCCTAAGGCATCGTTCAGGCCCATCCTAGCGGCATCCGTGCCGCAGGCCCACCCTTAACCGGGCCATCCCCCGCCAGATACCGCCGCGCCGTGGATTTGGCGCCACGCCGGCCCCCGCGCCTTCACGCAAAGGGCGTCACGGCGCGGTTTTGCGGGAACGGCAGGCCGGCGCCGGCGTTGCGCCCGGGTTGGTCTGTGCGGAGCGGCCCGTGATCCCCGATCTCTGGTACAAAAATGCCATCGTCTACTGCCTCTCGGTCGAGAGCTTCATGGATTCGAACGGCGACGGCGTCGGGGATTTCCGCGGCCTGATGCGCCGGCTCGACTATCTCCACGGCCTCGGCGTCACCGCGATCTGGCTGATGCCGTTCCAGGCCTCGCCGGGGCGGGACGACGGCTACGATGTCGCCGACTACTACAACATCGATCCGCGCTTCGGCACGCTGGGCGACTTCGTCGAGTTCACCCACGGCGCCCGGCAGCGCGGCATGCGGGTGCTGATCGACCTCGTGGTCAACCATACCTCGAACGAGCACCCCTGGTTCCAGTCGGCCAGGAGCGACCCCGCCTCGCCCTACCGCGACTGGTATGTCTGGTCGAAGAAGAAGCCGGCCAATGCCGGCGAGGGCGTGGTGTTTCCCGGGGTGCAGGAAACCACCTGGACCTGGGACGAGAAGGCGAAGGCCTACTACTTCCACCGCTTCTACGACCACCAGCCCGACCTCAACACCGCCAATCCCGAGGTGCAGTCCGAGATCCTCAAGATCATGGGGTTCTGGATCCAGCTCGGCGTTTCCGGCTTCCGCATGGACGCGGTGCCCTTCGTCATCGCCGAGAAGGGCGCCCATGTCTCCGGCACGCCGAAGGAGCATTTCGGCATGCTCCGGGTGTTCCGCGAGTTCCTGCAGTGGCGCAAGGGCGACAGCATCATCCTCGCCGAGGCCAACATCCTGCCGCGCGACGACATGAAGTATTTCGGCCGCGACGGCGACCGGATGCAGATGATGTTCAACTTCCAGGTCAACCAGACGCTGTTCTACGCGCTGGCCACCGCCGACACCTCGCTGCTCGCCAAGGCGCTGAAGGCGACGCGGCCGGGCTATCCCACCGCGCAATGGGGCCTGTTCCTGCGCAACCACGACGAGCTCGATCTCGGCCGGCTCTCGCCCGCGGAACGGCAGAAGGTGTTCGACGCCTTCGGGCCGGAAAAGAGCATGCAGCTCTACGACCGCGGCATCCGCCGCCGGCTGGCGCCGATGCTGAAGAACGACCGCCGGCTGATGGAGCTGGCCTACAGCCTGATGTTCACCCTGCCGGGCACCCCGGTGCTGCGCTATGGCGACGAGATCGGCATGGGCGACGACCTCTCGCTGCCCGAGCGCTACTGCGCCCGCACCCCGATGCAGTGGTCCGGCGAGGCGCAGGGCGGCTTCAGCGACAGCCCCGACACCTTTCTGCCCACCGGCGCCGAGGGGCCCTATGGCTACCACACCGTCAACGTGGCGGAGCAGCGGCGCGACCCCGGCTCGTTCCTGAACTGGACCGAGCGCATCATCCGCATGCGGCAGGAGCTGCCGGAGATCGGCTGGGGTGATTACGAGGTGCTGGACCTGCGCGACCGCCGGGTGCTGGGCCTGCGCTATTCCTGGCGCAACAACGACGTGATCGTGCTGCACAATTTCGATCCCGAGGGCCGCACCGTGAAGCTGCGCAGCGGGGTGGCGGCGGGCGACCAGGACCGGCTGGTCAACCTGCTCTCCGACGATCATTCCACCCCGGCGGAGGACGGACGTCATCACGTCACCCTCGAGCCCTATGGCTACCGCTGGTACCGCGTCGGCGGGCTGGACTACGTGGTCAGGCGCAGCGAAGTGTGAGGTTCCGTGGGTATCGACGACAGCGCGTGGTGGCAGCGCGGGGCGATCTACCAGATCTATCCCCGCTCCTTCTTCGACAGCAACGGCGACGGCATCGGCGACCTCGACGGCATCCGCCGCAAGCTCGGCCATCTCGTCGAGCTGGGGGTGGATGCGGCGTGGATCTCGCCGTTCTTCCCCTCGCCGATGGCCGATTTCGGCTATGACGTCGCCGATTACTGCGGGGTGGACCCCCTCTTCGGCACGCTCGCGGATTTTGACGCGCTGATCGCCGAGGCCCACCGGCTGGGGCTGCGCATCATCCTCGACTTTGTGCCCAACCACACCTCCGACCAGCACCCCTGGTTCCTCGAAAGCCGGCAGGGCCGGGAGAGCGCGAAGCGGGACTGGTACATCTGGCGCGACCCCGCCCCGGACGGCGGGCCGCCCAACAACTGGATGAGCAATTTCGGGGGCAGCGCCTGGGCCTTCGACGCGGCCTCCGGCCAGTATTACTACCACGCCTTCCTCAGGGAGCAGCCGGACCTCAACTGGCGCAACCCGGCGGTGCAGGACGCCATGATGGAGGCCCTGCGCTTCTGGCTGGAGCGCGGGGTGGACGGCTTCCGCGTCGACGTCATCTGGCATCTGGTCAAGGACGCCCTCTTCCGCGACAACCCGCCCAATCCCGGCTATGGCCCCGGCCAGCCGGACATCAACCGCTTCCAGCAGATCCGCTCCACCGACCAGCCCGAGGTGTTCGACATCATCGCCCGCATGCGGGCGACGCTGGCGGCCTATGGCGACCGGGTGCTGATCGGCGAGATCTACCTGCCGGTCGAACGGCTGGTGGCCTATTACGGCGAGCGGCTGGAGGGCGTGCACCTGCCCTTCAACTTCCAGCTCATCGCCGCGAGCTGGCACGCCCGCGGCCTCGACGAGATGATCGACGAATATGAGCGCGCCATTCCCGAGGGCGGCTGGCCGAACTGGGTGCTGGGCAACCACGACCAGAAGCGCATCGCCGGCCGGCTCGGCGCGGCGCAGGCGCGGGTGGCCGCGATGCTGCTGCTGACCCTGCGCGGCACCCCCACCATCTATTACGGCGACGAGCTCGGCCTGCCCAACGTGCCGGTGCCGCCGGAGCTGGCGCAGGACCCGTGGGAGAAGAACGAGCCGGGCCTCGGCGTCGGCCGCGACCCCGCCCGCGCGCCGATGCGCTGGAACGACAGCCCGCGCGCCGGCTTCACCACCGGCACGCCCTGGCTGCCGATCGGCCCGCAGCCGGAGCTGAACGTCGCCACCGAGGCGGCCGACCCGCGCTCCATGCTGGCGCTGCACCGCCGGCTGCTGGCGCTGCGCCGGGCACACCCGGCGCTGGCGGTCGGCGGCTATGAGCGGATCGAGGCCGAGGGCGATCTTCTCGCCTATCGCCGCCGCGAAGGCGGGGAGGTGCTCACCGTGGTGCTGAACCTGTCGGCCCGCGAGGAGAGCCTCGACCTGCCCGCCCCCGCCGGCGGCTGGCGCTGCCTCGTCTCCACCGGCCTCGACCGCGAGGGCCCCGAACCGGCCGGCCCGCTGCGCCTGCGCCCGGACGAGGGGGTGGTGCTGGCGGAGGGGTAGGCCGCGAGGATTGCTCTTAATTTCTACCTGTGCGTGTTCTACCATCCTCCGTCCATGAGCCGGGGGGCGAGGATGGGAGAAGGCATGCGGTTGCCGCCATGTGGCGGGGAAAGGCATATCGGCTGGGCATCGCGGTGGAGGTTGGCGCCGGCCGGAGCCGGCCTCTTTCTGCTTCTTGGGCTGGCGCCAGCGACAGCCTGCGACGAACTGGCCGGCCGGCTGCTACGCAAGGCGCTCGAGCCCGCCATCGCCCATGTTGGCTGCGGTGTCGTGGATCGCGCTGGCGTGGACAATCCCAACCATTCGCTTCGCTCCATCTGCTATTCGTCCGGCGGCGAAGTGTCGACGCTGGAGGTGACGGCCCATCTGGAATGCCGCACCAGCGATCAGGCGTTTTTCCAGGTGACGGTCGCCGAGGATGTCCGCATGTCGGCCGGTGTGCGCGGCGCCGACTGCCGGCTCACGGATTTTCACCTCAACGCCGGCGGCGTATTGGGGCAGGCCTTGATCGGGCTGCTGAATCCGGCGGGAGCCCTGCGCGGCCAGCTCCAGGCCGAACTCGACCGGTTGTGCCGCCCATGAGCCGCGAGCACCTCACCCTTCTGTGGAAATGGCTCGCTCTCGGGCTGCTGCTTTATGTGCTGGCCGGCGTCGTCACCGTGCAGGGCGGGGGCGATATCTTCGGCGGCAAGACCGGGGCCAGCCCGGAGAAGGACGGCAACGCGGTCGTCGCCTACATGACCGTCGTGCTCGGCGCGCCGCTGTTCTGCCTGTCGATGCTGGTCGCGCTGCTGTACGCGCGCCGCCACGGCACGGCGTGGCACGAACGGGTCCCGGTGCTGCTGCTGGAGGGGCTGCGCACGGGGAGCTGGGAGGGGCGCGTCTTCCAGGGTGCCGTCATCTTCGTGCTCGTGCTGCTGCCGCTCTACGGAATCGGCCATTCGATCCGCATCGCGAATGACGGGCCGATCTGCGAGCAGGTGCCGGACGGCTCGCCGCCGGGTACCGAGGCCCGCTTCTGGCCCGGCGGACACTGGACGATCCTCGACCTTCCCGACCCCATCGAATACGCGCCCGGACGCCGCGAGCAGCTCCGGCTGGTGAAGGACGAAGCCGCCGCGAAGATCTGCAAGAGCGGGTTTCAGCTCGACTGGTACACGTTCTGGTTCATGGTGGTGTTTCCGGGGGCGGGGATGGCGCTGCTGCTGCTGTGGATCGGCATGCTGTTCCGCCCCGCCGGCCGGAAGCGCGCTCCTGCCGATCCCGGTGACGCGGTGGCGGGCTGGCACCAGTCTGGCTGAAGGCGTGGTGCCGGCGCGACCCCGCCATGGGGCTCCCGCCATGGGGCTCCCGCCGCGGGGCTCGCCCATGCCCGGGCGGTTGGCCTCGGCGATGCGGCGTGAAGGCCGCGAGGTCCCGCCTCGGCCGTGTCCGGGCCGGGACGAGGCGGCTCTGCGCCATGGCCCGCCCCCGACCTGGGGCCTCGCACCCCGAGCCGGAACCCCGGCTTTCCGCCCCGCGTTAGCGCGGGCGGGCGTTCCTGCCCGTGGGGCAGGAGGCTAGAGGGCATGACGTCCCGCCGTGACCACGCCGGGCGAGGGCCCGCCGACATCCGCATCGGGCTTTCCGGCTGGACCTATGCGCCGTGGCGCGGCGCCTTCTACCCCGCCGAGCTGCCGCAGCGGCGCGAGCTGGCCTATGCCGCCGCCAGCTTCCGCTCGCTGGAGATCAACGGCACCTTCTACGGCCTGCAGAAGCCGGAGGCCTATGCCCGCTGGGCTGAGGAGACGCCGGAAGATTTCATCTTCGCGGTGAAGGCGCCGCGCTTCATCACCCATGTGAAGCGGCTGCGCGAGCCGGAAGCGCCGCTCGCCAATTTCCTCGGCTCCGGGGTGCTGCGGCTCGGCGCCAAGCTGGGGCCGATCCTCTGGCAGTTCCCGCCGAACTTCGCGTTCGAGGAGGAGCGGCTCGCCGCCTTCCTCGCCCTGCTGCCGCACGACACCGAGGCCGCGCTGGAGCGCGCCCGCCGGCACGACGCCCGGCTGAAGGCGCCGTGGCTCGCCATAGAGGGGCCGCGCCGGCTGCGCCACGCGGTCGAGATCCGCCACGAGAGCTTTCGCGATCCCCGCTTCCTCGCCCTGCTGCGCCGGCATGGCGTGGCGCTGGTCTGCGCCGACACGGTGGCGTGGCCGCGGCTGATGGACCTTGCCGCCGACTTCGCCTATTGCCGGCTGCACGGCTCGGACGAGCTCTACCGCAGCCGCTATGCCGACGAGGCGCTGGACCGCTGGGCGCTGCGGGCTTCCTGCTGGGCGCGGGGCCTGCCGATGCGGGACGGCGATTTCATCGCCCCCGAAGATTCGGCCCCCGACGACCCCGGCCCCGACGACCTTGCGACTGCGCGCCCGCGCGACGTGTTCGTCTATTTCGACAACACCGACAAGCTGCACGCGCCGGAGGACGCCCGCCGGCTGATGCGGCGGCTGGGGCAGGAGGTGGTGGCGCCCGATGCCGGGGCCTTCCTCGCCGCCGGCCCGGCGGAGGAGCCCGCCGCCTCACGCCCGACGTGATCGGCCGGCGGGGAACCCCGCGCCAGGGCGGGCGTTCGCCCTGAGGGGATGCGGGGGCCGACGTTCAGGAGACAGACATGCCGAATATCCGCGAGGCCCGGATCCTCATCCTCGCCACCCACGGCTTCGAGCAGAGCGAGCTGATGGTGCCGCGCGACGCGCTGCGCAAGGCCGGCGCCACCGTCGAGCTCGCCACCCCGGACGGCCAGCCCATCCGCGGCTGGAACGAGAAGGACTGGGGCGACACCGCCGAGGCCGATCTGAAGATCGCCGCCGCCGACCCCGCCCGCTACGACGCGCTGGTGCTGCCGGGCGGGGTCATCAACCCCGACCAGCTACGGGTAAACCCCGACGCGATGAAGGTGGTGCGCGCCTTCCTCGACAGCGGCAAGGTGGTGGCCGCGGTCTGCCACGGGCCGTGGCTGCTGGTGGAGGCCGACGCGGTGCGCGGGCGCAACGTCACCTCCTTCCCCTCGATCCGCACCGACGTGGTGAACGCCGGCGGCAACTGGGTCGACCGGGAGGTGGTGGCCGACCAGGGCATCGTCACCTCCCGCTCGCCGGCCGACCTGCCCGCCTTCGTCGCCAAGATCATCGAGGAGGTCGGCGAGGGCCGCCACGAGCGCCGCGACGCCGGCCGCAAGGTCGCCTGACGCGGGCGGCGCGCCGCGCAGCGAGGCCCGGCCCCGGCCGGGCCTTTTCCGCGCAACGTGCCGCCTCTTTCGCGAACCCCGCGCCGGGCGCGCGGCATCGGCCGGCGCCGGGCCGGCGAAGGTACGGTTTCCGTGCGGAACGGAAACGGGGTATGGAACGGTTCCAGGGTGCGGGCGGGACCGCGCCCGACCGGAGCCGCCGCCATGACCGACCGCTACGATGCCGTCGCCCGCTTCCTGCACTGGGCGATCGTGCTTCTCATCATCGTGCAGTTCTCCAGCGCCTGGAGCTGGGACATCTTCGAGAAGGGCACCACCGGGCGCTTCGTGCTGTTCCAGTTCCACCTTTATTCCGGCTACAGCATCCTCGCCCTGGCGCTGCTGCGCATCGTGTGGCGGCTGACCCACCGCCCGCCGCCGCTGCCGGCGGGCTCGTCGCGGCTGGTCGAGATCGCCTCCCACGCCGTGCACGGTCTGCTCTATCTCGCCATCGTGGTGCAGCCGCTCCTCGGCATCGTGATGATCACCGCCTTCGGCAAGAGCCTCGGCCGCTGGCCCGGCGAGGCGCATGAGCTGGTCGCCGACGGGCTGCTGGTGCTGGTGGGGCTGCATGTGGCCGGGGCGCTGTTCCACCAGTTCGTGCTGCGCGACCGGCTGATCGAGCGGATGCTGCCGGCCCGGCGCTGAGCGCTATCGCCTCCCGGCCGCGCGGGGCACGCGCCTCAGAGCGGGCCGCCGG
This sequence comes from Ancylobacter lacus, assembly GCF_018390635.1. Lineage (GTDB taxonomy): Bacteria > Pseudomonadota > Alphaproteobacteria > Rhizobiales > Xanthobacteraceae > Ancylobacter > Ancylobacter lacus. The sequence goes on from NZ_JAHBGE010000042.1 coordinate 50,714, forward strand.
CGGCGAAGCGCAGCGCGCGCGACATCGCGGCGGGCAGCACCGAGGCGTGGTCCTCGCCCGCCAGCACGGCGCAGGCGAGCACCGCCTCCGGCCCCAGCGCGGCGCGCGCGGCCTCGGCGTAGCGCCGCGTCGCCGCCACCATGCCGCGCCGGGCGCGACGGGCGGCGATGGCCGTGGCGCCGGGCGCGCCCTCCTGCCAGGGTGCCAGCCCCTCCTCATATTCCCCCACCATCAGGGCGAGGCGCGCGCGCGCGCCGCGCTCCCGCGCCGCCAGCCCGGCCAGCAGCGCCGGTTCGTCCCACCAGAGCGAGGGGCTGACCGCGACATGGCTCGCGAACAGCTCCGGCGCGCGGGTGAACACCTCCAGCACGAAGGCCCCGCCCAGCGAATGGCCGAACAGCGTCCGCCGCGCGGGATCGAGCGGCCAGCGCCCGGCCAGCACCGGCAGCAGCCGCGAGCGGATGAAGCCGAGGAAGGCGGCGCTGCCGCCGGTGCCGGGCAGCCCCTCCAGCCCCTCCGGTGCCAAACCCGCCTCGGCTGCCTCCCGCGGCGGGCCGGCGCTGAAGTCGAAGCGGCGGCGGGCGCGGTCGTGCGGCGCCTGCGTGGGGTAGCCGATGCCGACGAGGAGCGTGGGGCCGACGCCGGTGGCGGCCGGGCGCACCGCGGCGCGCCGCGCGGTCTCCGTGAAGGTGGCGAAGCCGGCATTGGCATCCAGCATGAACAGGGCGGGCCAGCCCTCCGGCGGCGGCGGCTCCGCCGGCTCGGCGACGAAGATGCGCCAGGGCCGCGCGGCGGCGCGGCGTGCGGACGCGTCCGCTTCCGTCGCGCCGGGTTCCGTCCCCTCGTCCGGGCCGAGATCGAAGCGCAGCGCGCCCGGCAGGTGCACCGGCGCGGTGGGGGGCAGGGCGGCGGGCAGGACCATGCCACGGCTCCGGGGTCAGGCGGGAGCGGTTCGCGTCCTCATCCGGCGAGGCGGGCGAGGCAGGCGCGGCCGCCGCTCCCGCGGCGTGGATCGAACCGTGCTCTAGCCGGCCGGCAAGCGGCTGGAAAGCGCTTTCGCGCCGGTGCAGGCAGACTGGAGCTTTTCTAAATTATCTCGGCAGGACAACGGGTTGACCCATCTGCCGCGCTCATGCATGAACCGGCCTGCCCCTCGCGCGGACGATGCGATGACCGAAACCTCCCACCATGCCGCGACGCTCGCCGCCTATGCCGCCCTGCTGCGCCGGCGGGCGCTGCTGGTGGCGGCGCTGGCGCTGGCGGTGGCGGCGGCGCTGGTTCTGGACATCGCCACCGGACCCTCCAGCCTGAAGGTAAGCGAGGTGCTGCGGGTGCTCATGGACCCCGCCGGGGCGGAGCTGCCGGCGCGGGTCATCGTCTGGCAGGTGCGGCTGCCGGCGGCGCTGATGGCGGTGCTGGTCGGGGCCGCGCTCTCGCTGGCCGGCGCCGAGATGCAGACCATTCTCGACAACCCGCTGGCGAGCCCCTTCACCCTCGGCGTCTCCTCCGCCGCCTCCTTCGGCGCGGCGCTCGCCCTGGTGCTCGGCCTCGGCGTGCCGGGCCTGCCGGCGGAGTGGTTCGTGCCCGCCAACGCCTTCGTCTTCGCCTTCGCCTCGGTGCTGATGCTGCAGGCGCTGGCGCGGCTGCGCGGCGCCGGGGTGGAGACGCTGGTGCTGTTCGGCATCGCGCTGGTGTTCACCTTCAACGCGCTGGTGGCGCTGGTGCAGTTCGTCGCCAGCCAGGAGGCGCTGCAGCAGCTGGTGTTCTGGAGCATGGGTTCGCTGGCGCGGGCGAGCTGGGGCCGGCTCGGCCTGCTGGCGCTGGCGGTGGCGGTGGTGCTGCCCTTCTCGCTGCGGGCGAGCTGGAAGATGACGGCGCTGCGGCTGGGGGAGGACCGCGCCCGCAGCTTCGGCATCGCGGTGGAGCGGCTGCGCTTCCTCTCGCTGCTGCGGGTCAGCCTGCTGGCGGCCTCGGCAGTGGCCTTTGTCGGCACCATCGGCTTCATCGGGCTGGTGGGGCCGCATATGGCGCGGCTGCTGGTGGGGGAGGATCACCGCTTCCTGCTGCCGGCCAGCGTGCTGACCGGGGCGCTGGTGATGTCGCTCGCCTCGGTGGCGAGCAAGGTGCTGGTGCCCGGCGCGCTGCTGCCGGTCGGCCTCGTCACCGCGCTGATCGGGGTGCCGGTGTTTCTCGGCCTCATCCTCGCCCGCCGGGAGCGCGGGACATGAGCGAGGCGGCGGCGCTGGCGGTGCAGGGGTTGAGCGCCGGCTATGGCGGGCGCGCCGTCCTGGCGGGGCTGTCGCTGCCCCCGGTGCGGCCCGGCACGCTCACCGGGCTGATCGGGCCGAACGCGGCCGGCAAGACCACGCTGCTGCGGGCCCTCGCCGGGCTTGTGCCGGCGAAGGGCTCGGTGCGGCTCGGCGCGGTCGAGCTCGCGCGGCTGGACGGGCCGGCCCGCGCCCGCCACGTCACCTACATGCCGCAGAGCCTGCCGCAGCGCTCCGGCCTCACCGTGCTCGAATCCGTGCTGGCGGCCGGGCGCGCCTCGGCGGCGGCGCTGCCGGAGCGCGCCGCCCGGCTCCACGCGCTGGAGACGCTGGAACGGCTCGGCATCGCCGACCTCGCCCTGCGCAGCCTCGCGGCGCTGTCCGGCGGGCAGCGCCAGCTCGCCAGCCTCGCCCAGTGCCTGGTGCGCGCGCCCGCCCTCCTGCTGCTCGACGAGCCCACCAGCGCCCTCGATATCCGCCACCAGCACGGGGTAATGCAGCTCGCGGCGGAGGTGGCGGCGGAGCGCGGCATGGTGGTGCTGGCGGTGCTGCACGACATCGCGCTGGCGAGCCGCTGGTGTGCCCGCCTCGTCGTGCTGGCGGAAGGCGCGGTGGTGGCGGACGGGCCGCCGGAGGCCGCGATCACCCCCGCGCTGCTGGCGCGGGTCTATGGCGTGCAGGCGCGGGTGGAGCGCTGCTCGCGGGGCCAGGTGCAGGTGATGGTCGACGGCCTCGCCTGAGGCCGGCGCGGACAGGGACGCGACACCCGGCGGGCGTCGCTGGATGTCACCCCCGGGCGCGGGCCGTCCGCCGGCCGCTCAGCCCCGCAGCGTCGCGCCGCCATCGACATAGAGGTCGGCCATGGTGATGTGGCCGGCGCGGTCCGACAGCAGGAACAGCACCGCCTCCGCCACATCCTCCGGCGTCGCCAGCTTGCCGAGCGGGATGCCGGTCCTGAACGCCTCCGGCTGGCCGGCGATGACGCGGGCGGCGCCGCCGGCATCCGCCCACATGCCGGTCTGCATCGGGGTCAGGGTGGAGCCCGGCGCCACGATGTTGCAGCGGATGCCGTGGGGCGCCAGCTCCAGCCCGAGGCAGCGGGTGAACATGGTGGCGGCGGCCTTGGAGGCGGCATAGGCGGCCATGGCGTGGCGGGGTATGCCGGCGGCGTTGGAGCCGACCGTGACCAGCGCCCCGCGCCGGCGCGGCACCATGTGGCGGGCCAGCGCCCGGCCGAGGCGAAACACGCCGCCGGCGTTGATGTCCATCACCCGCGCCCATTCCGCCTCGTCGAGCTCGGCGATGGTGCGGGTGGACAGCACCCCGGCGACGCTGGCGCCAAGCTCGATCGGGCCGATCTCGGCCTCGATCCGCCCGACCAGCGCCTCGACCGCCGCGCCGTCGCGCATGTCCAGCGGCGCGGCAAGCACCCCCTCGCCCAGTTCCGTCGCGAGGCGTCGCACGGCGGCGGCGTCGATGTCGGTCGCCACCACCCGCGCCCCCTCGGCGAGGAGCGCCCGCGCCACGGCGGCGCCGATGCCGCCGCCGGCCCCGGTGACGAAGGCGATCCGCCCGGCGATGCCGCTCATGCGCATGAGGTGAGGTCCTGTTCGTGGGTAAGCGCGGCCTGCCCGTCCGCGACCGTGGCGCGCTCGCGCGCGGCGAGGGCGGCGGACAGCAGCGGGGCGATCCGCGCGCTCGCCGCCGGCCCGGTGAGGTGGGCGTGCAGGGCGGGGATGTCGTGCACCTCCAGCCCGGCGGCGTAGGGCCGCCACATCTGCGGGTCCAGCGCCCGCTCGCGGTGGTCCAGCGCGGCGCGGAAATGGGTGAGCGGGCCGGGATAGCGCCGGTGGTGGTGGCCGCGCACCAGCCGGTTGTTGCCGGCCACCACGCGCACCACCCCGTCGAGCGCTGCCGCCGGCAGCCGCGCCAGCGGGCTGTCGGTGGCGCGCAGGAAGGCGAGCACGGCGGGGCGGGTGAGCGCCAGCGCCGGCAGCCGGTCGGGGTCGTGGCCGGCGATGGCGAGCAGCGCCTTCAGGGCGCCGTCCTCGCCGGGGTCCGGCTCGGCGCGCCAGACGTCGCAGGGATAGGCGTCGAGCAGCGCCACCGCCCCCACCGCCACGCCCTGCGCCGCCAGCCGCGCCGCCACCGCCTGGGCGAGGATGCCGCCCACCGACCAGCCGGCGAGGTGCACCGGCCGGGCGGCGCTGGCGGCCCGGATGCGGCCGGCATAGTCCGCCGCCAGCGCTTCGAGGCTTTCCGCCACCGGCACCGCCGGGTCGAGCGCCGGCGCCTGCAGGCCATAGACGGTGCGCCGCGGCGCCAGCGCGCGGGCAAGCCCGCCATAGCACCAGGCGATGCCGCCGGCGGGATGGATGACGAAGAGCGGCGGCAGCCCCGGCTCGCCCTCCACCAGCCGGATCAGCGGGTCGAGCCCGGCGTCGCTCAGGCCCTCCTGCTCCATCAGCCGGGCGAGGCCGGCGACGGTGGGGTGGGCGAACAGCGCGCCGAGGCCGGGGTCGCGGCCGAAGCCGGGATCGCCGCCGGCGCCTTCGCGCAGCTTCAGCAGCAGCCCCACCGCGTCGAGCGAATCCCCGCCCAGCGCGAAGAAATCGTCCTCCGGCCCCGGCAGGGCGCCGAGGCGGAGCTGTTCGGCGAACAGCGCGGCGATGCGAGATTCGATCGCGCCCGCCAGCGGCCGGGACTCGAGGCCCTGCTGCGGCGGCGCCGGCAGGGCGGCGCGGTCGAGCTTGCCATTGGCGGTCACCGGCAGCGCGGCGAGCGGCACGATGGCGGCGGGCATCATCGCCTCCGGCAGCCGCCGGGCGAGGGCCTCGCGCAACCCGGCCAGCGTTCCCGCGCCCGGCGCGCTGCCGGTGTCGGCGGGCGTCCCGGCCTCGCCCGGCGCGGGCACGACATAGGCGACGAGCCGCAGCGTGCCGCCGGCATCGGGGCGGGCGAGGACCACCGCCGCGCGCAGCCGCCCGGTCGCCATCAGCGCCGCCTCGACCTCGCCGAGCTCGACGCGCACGCCGCGGATCTTCACCTGGTGGTCGGCGCGGCCGAGGAACACGACCGCGCCGTCCTCCGCCCGCACCCGGGCGAGGTCGCCGGTGGCGTAGAGCCGTTCGCCGGGGAGGAACGGGTCGGGGCGGAAGCGCTCGGCGGTGAGGTCCGGCCGGCCGAGATAGCCGCGCGCGAGCTGCACCCCGCCGAGATGCAGATGCCCCGCCACGCCCGGCGGCGCCGGCCGGCCGTGCGCGTCCAGCACCAGCAGGCGGGTGTTCCACACCGGAAAGCCGATCGGCACCGGCACCGAGCGGTCGTCCGGCCCGGCCGGCCAGAACGAGACATCCACCGCCGCCTCGGTGGGCCCGTAGAGATTGTGCAGCTCGCCGGTGAGCGTCTGGTGGAAGCGGTCGCGCAGCGCCGCCGGCAGCTCCTCGCCCGAGCAGAACACCCGCCGGAGGGCGAGCCCGCGCGCCGCCGGCTCGGCGAGGAAGGCCGCCAGCATGGAGGGCACGAAGTGCAGGGTGCCGACGCCGTGGCGGCGCACCAGCGCGGCGAGCGCGACCGGGTCGCGATGCGCCTCCGGCGCGGCGATGACCAGCCGGGCGCCGCAGATCAGCGGCAGGAAGAACTCCCACACCGAGACGTCGAAGGTGGCGGGGGTCTTCTGCAGGATCACGTCGGCCGGGCCGAAGCCGTACTGCGCCTGCATCCAGAGCAGGCGGTTGACGATGGCGCGGTGCTCAATGACGACGCCCTTCGGCTCACCGGTGGAGCCGGAGGTGTAGAGCACATAGGCGGCATCGCCCGGCTGCGGCGGGGTGGTGGCCGCGGTGGATGGCGCCACCTCGGCCCAAAGCTCCGGCGGCAGCACCGGCACCTGCGGCTCCAGCCGCGCCCGCGCCGTGCCCTCCGCCAGCGCCAGCCTGGGCCGGGCGGAGGCGAGGATGCGCGCCAGCCGCGCCGCCGGCTGGGCGAGGTCGAGCGGAAGATAGGCCGCCCCCGCCCGCAGCACCGCGACCAGCGCCACCATCAGCTCCAGCGAGCGCGGCAGCGCCACCGCGACGAGGTCGCCCGGCCCGAGCCCCGCGGCGGCGAGCTGGCCGGCGAGCGCGGCGGAGCGGCGGTCGAGCGTGGCGTAATCCATGCTCGCCGCGCCGAAGACGAGGGCGGTGGCGGCGGGATCGGCCCGCATCCCCGCCTCGATCAGCGCGGCGAGCGTGGTGTCGGGTACCGGGTGGGCGGTGGCGTTGAGGTCGTGGACGAGGCGCCGGGTCTCCTCCGGCGTCGCGGTGGGGATGTCGGCGAGCCGCGCGGCGGTTCCCGACGCGGCGAGGAAGGCCTCCAGCCGGCGCGCGAGCGCGGCGGCCTCTCCGGCGGCATAGAACGCCGGCGCGGCGTCGACCTCCAGCCGGATGGCGCCGTCCGCGCCGTGGCGGCGGAAGGTGAAGCCGATATCGTCCACCGGGCCGGTGCTCAGCACCTCCAGCCGGGCCTCAAGCCCGGCGAAGCGCGGGGTCTCGTCGAAGGGCAGGATGTTCACCAGCGGGCCATGCAGGCGCTGGTGGCCGCCGACCAGACGCAGGTCGCGGCGGAGCTGCTCGGAGCGGTAGCGGCCATGGCGGCGCGCCCGCAGCAGGTCGCGGCCGGTGGCGGCGAGGAAATCCGCCAGCGGGGCGCTCTCGTCCGGCCTCACCCGCAGCGGCAGCACGTTCATCAGCATGCAGGCGGCGCGGGCGGCGGGGCTGCCGAGCCGGCCCATATGCGGCACGCCGAGGATGATCTCCGCCGTGCCGGTGTGCCGCCGGCAGAAGGCGGCGGCGAGCGCGGTGGCGACGTCCGGCCAGGGCAGGCCGGTTTCGGCCGCCCGCGTGTCGAGCGCGGCGCGGGCGGCGGCCCCCAGCTCGACGCTGGCGCGGTGGAACGGCGGCGCACCCGGCGGCGGCGCGGCGGGGGCGGCGGTGGCAAGGCTCGCTGCGGCGGTGGCGAGGCTCGCCGCGTCCGGCCGGTCGGCGAAGGCGGCGCGCCAGAAGGCGGCGTCGGCCTCCCGCTTCGGCCCGGCGCGGTAGGCGGCATCCTCCGCCAGCGCCACCGCGAAGGGGGTGAGCGGCGCTCCCGCCGGCTCGCCGGCCACCGCGGCGTTGTAGAGTTCCGCCACCCGCCGGGTCAGCAGGAGGATGCCATAGCCATCGATGGCGAGGTGATGGATGCGCAGGTGCCAGACGTGGCGCCCCTCGCCCAGCCGGTACAGCGTGGTGGCGGCGAGCGCCTCCCGCAGGGGATCGACCGGGCGGGCCATCTCGGTGGCGATGCGCGCCGTCGCCGCTGCGAACGGGTCGGTCGCGGCGGCGAGGTCGACCTCCACAAGCGCCGGCCGCCGGGCCGGGTCCACCGCCTGCCGGGGCCCCTCCGAGGTGTCGACGAAACGCAGGGCGAGCGCCTCCGCCTCCGCCAGCGCCTGATTCACCGCAGCCGCGAAGGCGGCGCGGTCGAGCGGGCCGCGCAGCTCGACATACTGGCCGGTGTTGAACAGAGGGTCGTGCGGCGCGCGGCGCTGGGCGAACCACAGCCCCTCCTGCGCCTCGGCGAGGGGCAGCAGCGTCGCGTCGTCGTCGGCGGGCGCCATGGTCTCAGCGCCGGGCGGCACGGGCGGCCATCCTGCCTTCGACGAGACGCCACCACCCCGCCAGCGTCGGGCAGGCGGCGAATTCGGAGAATTCGAGGTCGAGCCCGCCGGCGCTCCAGCCGAGCACGAGGTTCATCGCCCGCATCGAATCGAGCCCGAGGTCGAGCAGGCTGTCGTCGTCGCCGATCGCCTCCGGCGTCTCGTGCAGCATGGCGGCGATGTCGGCGCGCAGGCTCTCGCGGGTGAGCGGGGCGGCGGGGGCCTCGAAGCGGCGGATGGCGGCGGGGTCGATCATGACAGGCACTCCAGCAGGCGGGCGGTCGGCAGCGGCACCCCGCACACCGCCGCGACATAGGCGAGCGCGCCGTCATGGGCGGCGCGCGAGAAGTCGCCGAGCGCGTCGGCGGCCATGAAGGGTTCGATGTCGCGCATGAACGCTTCGGCGGCGGTGAGCTGGCAGCCGATATGGGCGTAGACGCCGGTGATCACGAGCTGGTCGCGGCCGCGGGCCCGCATCAGCGCTTCGAGGTTGCTGCGCTGGAAGGCGGAGTAGCGGTGCTTCACCAGCACGATGTCGGAAGGCGCCGGGGCGAGGGCGGCGAGGATCGCCTGGTGCTCCGGCGCGCGGCTCATGCCCGGCCCCCACAGCTCGGCCTGGAGGCCGCGGTCGCGCCGGTCCTGCGCGCCCTGCTGCGCGGTGTAGAACACCGGAACCCCGGCCGCCCGCGCCGCCGCCGCCAGCCGGGCGATGTTGCCCACCATCGGCGCGAGCGGGGCGGCCTCCGGCGCGAAGACGCGCAGGAAATAGTTCTGCATGTCGTGGATCAGCAGCGCCGCCCGCTGCCGCTCCAGCCGGAACGCGGCGCGCGGGGCGGGCAGCTCCTCCGCGCGGGGCAGCGCGTAGGGCGGGATGGTCGGCAGCGCCATGTTCATGCGCCTCCGGCGGGGGCGGGCGCGGCGGTGTCGGCCGGCGTGTCATCGGCGGTCCCGCGCGCCAGGAAATCCGCCCGCAGCCGGGCGCGCAGCTCCCTGCGGCTCACCTTGCCGACCGCGGTGGTGGCGAAGCCCGGCACGAACACGATCTGGTCCGGCACCTTGAAATCGGCGAGGCCGCGCCCGCGCATGAACGCCTTCAGCGCCGCCGGCCGCGGCGGCTCGCCCCCGGCGATGACGAAGGCGCAGCTCCGCTCGCCGAGGAAGGCGTCGGGCAGCGAGACCACGGCGGCGTCGAACACCTGGGGGTGGGCGAGCAGATGGTCCTCGATCTCCTCGGCGGAGATTTTCTCGCCGGCGCGGTTGATGTGGTCGCTGGCGCGGCCCTGCACGACGAGATGGCCATCCGCCCGCCGCAGCACCACGTCGCCGGTGCGGTAATAGCCGTCGGGCGTGAAGGCGCGGGCATTGGCGGCGGGGTCGTTGTGGTAGGCGCGGATGGTGTAGGGCCCGCGCGTGAGCAGGTGGCCCGGTTCACCCTCCGCCACCGGGTTGCCGGCGTCGTCCAGCACCAGCACCTCGTCCGCCGGGCTGATCGGCCGGCCCTGGGTGGTGACGATCACCTCCTCGGGGTCGTCGAGCCGGGTGTAGTTCACCAGCCCCTCCGCCATGCCGAACACCTGCTGCAGGGTGCAGCCCAGCACCGGGCGGACCCGGCGGGCCGCCTCCGGCATGAACTTCGCCCCGCCGACCTGAAGCACCTCCAGGCTGGAGAGGTCGTGGCCGCTCGAAGGCGCGGCCTGCAGCCAGAGCAGGGCCAGCGGCGGCACCAGCCCGGTGAGGGTGACGCGCTCGCGCGCGATCAGCGGAAAGGCGGTGGCCGGGGCGGGCGAGGGGCACATCACCACCGTGCCGCCGGCATGGAGCACGCCGAGCACGCCGGGCGAGCTCATGGGGAAGTTGTGCGCCACCGGCAGCGCCGCCAGATACACGCTCTCCGGCGTCAGCCGGCAGATCTCCGCGCTGGCCCGCACGCTGTAGAGATAGTCGTCATGGGTGCGGGGGATGAGCTTGGACAGCCCGGTGCTGCCGCCCGATATCTGCAGGAAGGCGACCTCGTCCGGCGCCGGATCCGGGGGCAGCGGCCCGGCGGCCGGGGGCAGGGCGTCGAGCGCGGCGAACGGCCCGGCCTCGCCGATGACGACGACATGGGCGAGGCCGGGGCACGCGCCCCGCACCGCCTCGGCCAGCGGGCGGTGGTCGAAGCCTTCGTGGCGGTCGGCGAGGATGTAGCCCCGCGCCTCGCTCTTCTGCGCGAGGTGGACGATCTCGACCTGCCGGTGCGCCGGCAGCGCATAGACCGGCACCAGCCGGGCGCAGAACAGGCCGAACATCACGCTCAGGAAGTCCGGGATGTTGGGCACCTGCACCACCACCCGGTCGCCCGGCGCCAGCCCGAGCGCGAGCAGGCCCCCGGCGATCCGCTCGGCCCGGGCGCGCAGCTCGGCATAGCTCCAGCGCTGGTCGGCGCCGACCACGGCGGTGCGGTGGGCGAAGCGCGCGGCGCGGTCGCGCAGCAGGGCCGGGAAGGTCTCGCCGGTCCAGTAGCCGGCGGCGCGATAGGCGGCGGCGAACGCGTCCGGCCAGGTCTGGCGCAGCGGGAGCATCGGGCGGGGCGGGTTCATGGCAGGGGCTCCCCGGCGCGGAGGCGGCCGGTCTCGTCGACGCCGAGGGCGTCGAGCAGCGCGGCGAACTTGGCGGCGGTCTCCTCGGCTTCGGCCTCGGGGTCGGAGCCGGGCACGATGCCGGCCCCGGCGTAGAGGCGGGCGGTGCGGCCGGCGATCTCGGCGCAGCGGATCGCCACCCACCAGCGGCCGTCGCCGGCGGCGTCGCACCACCCCACCGCGCCGGAATAGAAGCCGCGCGGCGCCGGTTCGAGCTGCGCGATGGCCCGGGCGGCGGCGGCGCGCGGCGCGCCGCACACGGCGGGGGTGGGGTGCAGCCGGGCGGCGAGGACGAGGCTCGGCAGGCCGGGGTCCTTCAGCTCCCCGGCGATGCGGGTGCCGAGATGCCACATGCTGGCGGTGGCGAAGAGCGTGGTGCCCTCCGGGGTGCCGAGCGTGCGGCACAGCGGTGCCAGCTCGTCGAGAACGGCCTCGGCCACGGCGGCGTGTTCGCGCCGGTCCTTGGCGGAGGCCAGCAGCGCGCGGGCGGCGTCCGCGTCCGCCGCCGGATCGTCCGGCCGCCGCCGGGCCGAGCCGGCCAGCGGGTGCGAGGCGACGCGGGCGCCGGATTTCGCCAGCAGCAGCTCCGGGGTGGCGCCGACCAGCTCGCGCGGCGCCGCGTCCGCCCCGGCGGCCGGCAGCGGCACGCGGAAGGCGGTGACCGCGGGGTCGCGGGCCAGCCGGTCGAGCAGCGCGGCGGCGTCGATCGGGTGTTCCGTCTCCAGCCACAGGGCGCGGGCCAGCACGATCTTGCGCAGCCCGGCGGGGTCGTGCGCCTCGTCCGCCATCCGCGCCAGCGCCGCCGCCACCGCCGCGCGGTAGCCGGCGACATCCGGCCGGGGCGTCGCCCGGCAGGCGCCCAGCGCCGGGGCGGGGGGATGCCGTGCCGCCTCGGTGGCGGCCGGGGTGGCGGGCCGGGCGAGGGTGGCGGGCTCATAGAGATGCGCCGGCGCCGTCGCCTCATAGGGCAGGGCGCCGACCAGCAGGCCCGGCCCCCCGCCGTTCTGGGCGAAGAAGCGGGCGAGCCGGTCCTCCAGCGTCCCGCCGGCCGCGGGCAGGCTGCGCCGGCAGCCCTGCGCCGCCAGCGCCTCCCGCGCGCCGCGCAGCACGAAGCTGGGCGCGAGCGCGACCTCGGGCGCGGGCCGTGACGAAGGCGCATCGCTGCGGGCGGGCTGGTGGTTCATCTCCATTCCCCGGATTCTGCCACGACTGGCGTCAGGGCGTGACCAGGGTCACGGTGTCGCCGTAGGGGTCGATCATCGGCGCCGGGCGCGGGCCGCCGGGACCGCCGGCCGGCGGCGCCGCCGGGGCGCCGGGCGCGGCCGCGACCGGCTGGGGCGCCGGGGCGGCACCGGCCGGGGCGCCGCCTTCCGCCGTCGCGGGGCGCGGCGGGCGCATGGCGGTCTTCACCTTGTTGGAGACGTAGACCCGGCCGCTGGCGGGATCGAGCGCCACGGTGTTGGGCATCGAGCCGGTGACGACATGGGCAAGGACCTTCAGCTCCTTGCCGTCGACGATGCTGAGATAGCCGCCGCGCCGGTTGGCGACGAAGACGAGGTTGCGGGCGGGATCATAGGTGACGCCCAGGGCGCCTTCCCCGGTGGGGATGGTGGCGAGCAGGGTGCCGTCCTTCGCGTCCAGCACGGTGAGGTCGTTGCTCTCCTGATTGGCGACGAACAGCCGGCCGCCCGCCGCGTCATAGGCGAGGTTGATCGAGCCCTTGCCGCCGGAGGGGAAGGAGCGCACGAGCTTGCCGGCGGCAAGGTCGATCTCGTGGATCTGGTTGCTCTCCAGCGCGGTGGCGAAGAGGCGTCTGTTCGCCGCGTCCAGCGCGAGGCCGCCGACCCCGCCCGGCAGGTCGCCGATGGTGCCGGCGAGCTTCCGGCCGGCGCCGTCGAGGATCCAGATCTCGCTCGGCGCGTCGCGGCGGCCGAGCACGCTGACATAGGCGCGGTCGGCGTCCTCGTCGACGACCACCTCGCGCACATGGGCCTTGTCGCCCTGCTTGATCTCGGCCGCGACCTTGCCGGTGGCGAGGTCGATGACGGCGACGCTGCCGGTGCGGGTCTGGGTGGCGAACAGCGTGCCGGTGCGGCGGTTGATGCCGAGGCCGAAGCCGGGGTCGTCGCCCAGCTCGATGGTCTGCTTCACCGCCAGCGTGACGGGATCGAGGCCGAGGATGCGCCCGGCGGCCTCGCCCCGCTTGCCGGCGGCGGCGACATAGACCAGCTCCTTGCCGGCGACGATCTCATAGAGCCCGTCTCCCGGCTTCACCGACGTCACCACCGCCGGTTCGGCAAGGGCGGAGCCGGCCAGCAGCGCGAGGGCGAGGCCGGCGAGCAGGCCGGTGCGGGCAGGCGCGCGGCGGGCGGGGGAAGCGAAGGCGGGCATCGGCAGCATCTCCTTGGGAGCGGAAAGGGGCGGGCGGTCAGTCGAGGTCGATCCAGTCCGGGCCGCGCAGGGGAATGGCGAGGAAGCGGGCGTTGATCTCCTGCCGCACCGCCTCGGCCTCGGGTTCGCCGAACAGTTCGGGCCGCAGCCAGGCGGCGAGCACCTGGACCGTGAGCACGTCGAGCGGGGAGTTGAGGATCTGGTGCGACAGGCCGTGGACGCGGTGGTCGCGCATCGCGGCGAGCGTGGCGAAGCCGGGCCGGGCGGCGAGGCCGGCAAGGGTGCGGCGGGCCTCGTCGGCGGTGAATTCCGGCCCGATGGTCAGGCCCGCCGTGCCCGCCATGTGGCTGCCGCCGGTGGCGATGTAGACCTGCGGGTCCTGGGCGATGACGTATTCGAGGTTCAGCTTGCCGAAGGCGCGGGGAATGACGGCGGCGCCGATATTGCTGCCGCCGGCGGCCTCGATCAGCTCGCCGACATTGCCGCGCCCGGGCGAATTGCAGCAGTCGCCGGTCTGGCCGGCATGGGGTTCCAGGAACACGCGCGGCGCGGCGCCGGGCGCGGCGGCGAGCCGGCTGCGGATCGCCGCGAGCCGGGCATCCCGGAAGGCGAGGAAGGCCTCGGCCGCGGCGCCATGGCCGGTGGCGGCGCCCAGCAGGGCAAGGCTTGGGCCGGTATTGGCGAGGGGATGGTTGAAGAAATCGATGACCACGACCGGAATGCCCGCGGCCTCCAGCGTCGCGCGCTGCTCCGCCGAGGGCTGCGCGCCGAGCGAGAACACCGCGAGATCCGGCCGCGCCGCCAGCACCTGCTCCACCGACAGCGCCCCGGCGGAGGAGGCGACCTTGGGCAGGCCGGCAAGGGCGGGGAACTTCGCGAGGAAATCGGCATAGGTCTGCCGGCCGATGCGGTTGACGTCGTGCGGCCACGCCGCCAGCGCCGCGACCGGATCGGGGCTGATCAGCGCCAGCGCGACGAGGAAGCGGCCATCGTCGATCAGCAGCCGGGTGGCGGGGGCGGGCAGCCGCACTTCGCGCCCGGTGATGTCGTGCAGAACCACCTCGGCGCGGGCGGCCGACGGCAGGGCGAGCCCGGCACCGGCGGGAAGCGCTGCGCCGAGCGCCAGTGCCGGCAGGATCGCCCGCAGCCCGGCGAGCCCCTCGGCGACGGCCCGCCGCAGGGCCGCACGCCATCTGCCGGCGCGCGGCGCGGCGCCGGGGCGGGAAGCCGGCAGGGACGGCAAGGATGATGTCCGCGGATGAAGCATAGTGCGCCGCACTTCCCCAAATAACGCGGCAGCTATCGTTCGGGTCAGACGACGAAGTCAACTTAATATTTTGTAATGACGAATAGAATTATTACAATGTAAGAATATCCTGTCGGAAAGTCTACAGATACTCATATGCTTTGATTAGAATTACTACATTGAGAAAGAGCTGCCGTTGGGTGCTGCGATAGGGCATTGGTGAGCCCGTTTCACAGATGCTGAGCGCATCCCGGCGCTTATCGCCGGCAATGGCGGCGGGCATATTCGGACCAACCCATCCACCCCGTCAGGCCCGGTGCCCGGCCCTTCAGCCCGCGGCGCGCGTCGCGGGGAGGATTTTCCATGTCCCGTCCGCTCTCGCCCACCTCGCCGTCCCGCCTCTCGCTGTTTCCCCCCGCGCTGTTCGCGCTCGCCATCGCCGCCTATGCCATCGGCACCACGGAATTCGTCATCGTCGGCCTGCTGCCGACCGTGGCGCAGGATCTTGCCGTCTCGCTGCCGCGGGCCGGGCTGGTCGTGAGCGTCTATGCGCTCGGCGTCACCTTCGGCGCGCCGGTGCTGACCGCGCTCACCGGCCGGCTGCCGCGCAAGCCGCTGCTGCTGGGGCTGATGGTGCTGTTCGTCGCCGGCAACACCTTCGCCGCGCTGAGTTCCGGCTATGAGATGCTGCTGGCGGCGCGGGTGCTCTCCGCCTTCGCCCATGGCGTGTTCTTCTCGGTGGGGGCGACCATCGCCGCCGATCTCGTGCCGGCCGACCGGCGCGCCTCCGCCATCGCGCTCATGTTCATGGGGCTCACGGTCGCCATCGTCACCGGCGTGCCGCTCGGCACCTTCATCGGGCAGTCGCTGGGCTGGCGCGCCACCTTCTGGGCCGTGGCCGGGCTCGGGGTGCTCGCCTTCCTCGGCATCGCCGCGCTGGTGCCGGGCCATCTCTCCCGCCCCGCCCCGGCGGGGCTGGTGGATCAGCTGCGGGTGCTCTCCAGCGGCCGGCTGCTGCTCGTCTTCGGCATGACGGCGCTCGGCTATGGCGGCACCTTCGTCGCCTTCACCTATCTCGCCACGATCCTCGAGGAGATCACCGGCTTTCCCGCCGGCGCGGTGAGCCTCGTGCTGGTGCTCTACGGCGTGGCCATCGCGGCCGGCAACCTCGCCGGCGGGCGGATCGCCGACCGCCATCCGGTGCGGGCGCTGACCGGGCTGTTCGCGGCGCAGGCGCTGGTGCTGGCCCTGCTGGCGCTCACCGCGCCCTGGCCGGTGGCGGCGCTGGTGACGCTGGCCGCGCTCGGCTTCCTCTCCTTCGCCAATGTGCCGGGGCTGCAGATCTATGTGGTCGAGATGGCGCAGCGCCACCGGCCGGGCGCGGTGGATGTCGCCTCGGCGCTGAACATCGCGGCGTTCAACCTCGGCATCGCGCTGGGGGCGTGGGTCGGCGGCGTGGTGGTGGCCTCGCCGCTCGGCCTCCGCGCGACGCCGCTGGTCGGCGCCGTGCTGGTGGCGGGGGCGCTCGCCCTCACCCTGTGCAGCGCCGCGCTGGACCGCCGCGCCGCCGCGCCGGTGCCGGCCTGCTGAACCGCGCCGCGCCCTCCGCTTGATCCAGTTCCTACAGCTCCGGCCGCCGCCGCCCTATATGGGTTGGCGGCCCGCGACCCCGACAGGAGAACGCCTTCCATGCACATCGTTCCCGCCAATGGCGCCGACATTCCCGCTCTCGGCTTCGGCACCTTCCGCCTGAAGGGGCCGCAGGTTCTGGAGGTGCTGCCCCGCGCGCTCCATCTCGGCTTCCGCCATGTCGACACCGCCCAGGCCTATGGCAACGAGGCCGAGGTCGGCGCGGCCATCCGCCGCTCCGGCGTGGCGCGCGGCGAGGTGTTCCTCACCACCAAGGTGTGGGTCGACCGCTTCCGCCACGACGACCTGATCGCCTCGGTCGACGAGAGCCTTGCCCGGCTGGGCACCGACTATGTCGACCTGCTGCTGCTGCACTGGCCGAACCAAGCGGTGCCGCTGGCCGAACAGATCGAGGGGCTGAACGCCGTGCACCGCGCCGGCAAGGCCCGCCATATCGGCGTGAGCAACTACACCATCGCGCTCATGCAGGAGGCGGTGCGGCTGAGCGCGGCGCGGCTCGCCACCAACCAGGTAGAGTACCACCCCTATCTCGACCAGTCGCGCCTGCTCGCCGCCGCGCGCGAGGCCGGACTCGCGCTCACCGCCTATTACGCGATGGCGGATGGCAAGGTGCTGCGCGATCCGCTGCTCACCGACATCGCCGCCCGGCACGGCCGGAGCATCGCCCAGGTGGTGCTGCGCTGGCTGGTGCAGCAGGACGGCGTGGTGGCGCTGTCCAAGACCGCGAGCCCGGCCCGGGCGGCGGAGAACATCGCGATCTTCGACTTCGCGCTGTCGCCGGAGGAAATGGCGGCGATTTCCAGCCTCGCCGAGCCGGCCGGGCGCATCGTCAGCCCGCCGGGCCTCGCGCCGGACTGGGACGCGGCGGCCTGAGGCCGCAAACGGCGAAGCCGCCCGGCAGGCGCCGGACGGCTTCGAAACACGACCGTTCTCAAGGCGCCGGGCGAGGGCCGGCGGCGCCAGGGTCGCCCCGAAACGGGACGCTCAGGCCGCGGCGACCTTGCGGCGCCCGCGGGTCTTGGCCGGGGCCGGCGGCGGCACCGGCTTCTTGCGCTGCTGGCCGAGGCCCATCTTCTTCGCGAGATTGGAGCGTGCCTCGGCATAGGACGGCGCGACCATCGGGTAATCGTTCGGCAGGCCCCACTTCGCCCGGTATTCTTCCGGCGTCATGTTGTACTTGGTCCGAAGATGCCGCTTCAGCGACTTGAACTTCAGGCCGTCTTCCAGGCAGATGATATATTCCGGGGTCACCGACTTCTTGATGGCGACCGCCGGCTTCAGCACTTCTTCCGCGACGACCGGCGCGGGAGTGGCAAGCCGCACCAGAGCGCCATGTACCTTGGCGATGAGTTCGGGGAGCTCGGCCGCGGGAACCGAGTTGTTGCCGACGAACGCAGCAACGACGTCAGCGGTGAGGCCGAGATAATCGGCGTTCGAGCTCTCTTGTTCGGACATCATCTTCTCCATTCAGATCAGAATCGGTTTACCAGCTTTCTCCCAAACGTCAATGTTCAAGCGAAGAAGAATGCCGAAATGAAACGAATATAGTCTGGCCGATCGCGCTCACACAGGGTCCATGGCGTTGCCGTGAAAGTCGAAATGTCGTGATCTGTCATCGTCGGCAAAGTCGGTCGCCGTCGCCACGGCCTGCAACCTGCGGGCGTGAACATTTCTGGCGGTGCCATGACGTTCACGCCCGCCTGGCAAGGCTTAATGTTTCGGTACGCCGAAGAAGCGGCCGGCGATCATTGCAAAACCGGTAAGGGGTGCCTTTTTACCCGCATGGTTCGACTGTGCCGCCGGCAGCGACCTTTGCTTGACGTCACGTGAAGATGTGATCGAAGAAAGCGCGCTCAAGTTGCACGGCGCGGGTGAAATACTTGCCCACCACTTCGGCCTGTTGTGTCGAAAGCGTGTCGCCGACCCGGTCCAGCTCGGCGTGCAGCCAGCCGACGAAGGCGCGGAAGCCGTCATTATTGTGCAGGGTGATCCACTCGGCGTGGAGGAAGTCGGGCGGCAGCGCCGCGCCGGGGCGGTCGGCCCAGTCGAGATAGATGCCCTCGGCCACGCTGAGCACGGCGAGGCAGCAGCCATAGTCGCGGCTCTGCGCGGCGTCGTGCATCAGCTCCTGAAACGCCGCCGTAACCGGGCTGAGGGTGGGCGCGTCGCGCTCCTGCGCCGGCACGCCGAGCGCGTCGAAGGCGCGCTGGAAATAGGTGTTCTCGTCGCTGGTGATCATCGCCGCGAACTGGGCGAAGCGGATGCGCGAGTCGAAGCGGTCGGCGAAGGCGATCGCCGCCCCGACCAGCGCGGTGAAGCGGTCGATGAACTGGTAGTCCTGCACGAGGTAGCGCCGCATCGCCTGCGGGTCGACCGCGCCGCGGAAGATCTCGTCGACGAAGCGGTGCTGGACCGTGGCGGTCCAGTCGGCGCGGTTTTGCTCGCGCAGCTGATGGATGAAGCTCGGCATGGCGGTTCCCTCTAGCGGTCGCACTGGATGCGAGGGACCGTGTAGGGCGCCCGCGCCCGGCCGTCGAGCCGCGGCGGTCGTGGCACGCGGCCGCGCCGCCGGCTCTCAGGCCGCGGCGGCCGGCTCCTCGCGCCGGCTGAACACGTCGGCGAGCCGGGCGCCGTCGCTGGCCCGCTCCAGCCGGAACCAGTGGTCGAGCCCGGCGGGGGTGGCGCGTTCTCCCATCAGCACCACGGCGATCGTATCGCCGATCTCGACATTGCCGTGGAACACGATGTCGCGTGCCGCCGTGGTGAGGCGGGGGCGGCCGAACAGCTCCCATTCCGCCCGGTCGACGAAGGCCTGGAACGACGCGAAGTAGAGGAAGTCGGCGCCGTTGAAATCCTGCGCCGGGCAGGGATTGATCGTCACCCGGCCGCGTTCGCGCCCCTCCGCCCGCACGAAGCCGAAATGGCCGTCCCAGTCGGGCGCCCGCAGCCGCGCCGCCAGCGCCGCCACCCCGCCGAATTCCGCCGCCGCGCCGGGCGGGGGAAACAGGTCGAGCGCCACCCGGGCGATGGAGCGGTTGCGGCCCGGCTCGCCACGCTTCACGAAGACCGAGGCCAGCTCCACCGTGCCCACCGCCTCGCCGTCGCGCGCGAGGCTGTGCAGGCTGGTGAACTGGGTGCGCGAGACCCGGGCGATGCGCGAGGCGAGGGTGAGCACGTCGTGCTCGCGCAGCCGGCCGAAGGCGGCCTCGCGCACGCTCACCCCGCAGAAGGCGGCGTAGCAGGGCGCGCCGTGCTCGTCGCGGAAATCGGGCACGGCCCGGCCGGCCAGCGCCGCCAGCATCTGCCAGTGGCGATGGCCCAGCTCCTTCAGCAGCCAGGTCTCGGCCAGTCCGCCGAGGCTGAGATGGGGCATGCCGAGCACGATGCGGCCGGCGGGGAGCGCCGGAGGGGCCCGTTCCAGCGCGGTCGCCGGGCTTTCGTCGGAACGCTCGCGCAGCGGCAGGGCGATGGTCATGCGGCGTGCCCCCGTGGGGTGGTGCGGACGCCGTTGCCCGTGTCGGCCAATCGCTCGGCCAATCCCTCGGCGATGCGCTCGGCGAGGAAGCCGGCGTCGCGGCCCACCGCCTCGAAGCGGCCGGAGCCCCAGGTGTTCAGCCAGGGCAGGCCGAGAAAATAGACGCCCTTCTGCTGCGTCACGCCGCGCCGGTGCTGCGGCCGCCCGGCGCCGTTGAACACCGGCACGTCCAGCCAGCCGAAATCGGGGCGGAAGCCGATGCACCACACGATCGAGCCGATGCCCGCCTCGGCAAGGTCGAGCCGCTCGCGTTCGGCGGCCGGCTGCCACACCGGCTCGTAGCGCGAGGGCGGCGGCGCGGCGATGCCGCGTTCCTCGATGAAGGCGTCGATGGCGGCGTTGATGCCGTTATAGGTGCCGTCGGCGTCGTCGAGCGCGCGGCCGAGGTTGGTGTCGAACACCAGCGACCCCCGGTCGAACCCGCGCAGCGCGCCGAACAGCTCCATGCCTTCGAGCGCGAAGCGGCGCAGGTCGATGTCGCGCCCGCCGTCGCGGCCGGTGACATAGTGGTTGGTGTTGTCGCGCACGCCCTCGCGCAGCGGGTGACGCTCCACCGGCATCTCGTAATAGCCCATCTCCGCCAGCCAGGCGACGACGTCGCGGCCGCGATAGAACCGGGCGCAGCGCGGCGCATGGCCCACCGCGAGGAAGACCTTGCGGCCCTCCAGATGCAGGTCCTCGGCGATCTGGGCGCCGGACTGGCCGGAGCCCACCACCAGCACCGCGCCGTCGGGAAGCTGGCCGGCGTTGCGGTAGTCGGCGGACTGCACCTGAAGGATCGTCTCCGGCAGCCGCTCGGCGAGGCGGGGCACGATCGGCTCGCGGTAGCCGCCGGAGCAGACCACCACCTGGTCGGCGGTGAAGGCGCCCGCCGAGGTGGCGACGGCATAGCCGCCCTCGGCACGCGGGGCGACCTTCAGCACCTCCACCCCCTCGCGGATCGGCGGGTTGACCTTGGCACGGAAGCCGGCGAGCCAGGCGAGGATCTCCTCCTTCTTCATGAAGCCTTCCGGCTCCGGCCCGGCATAGGGGTGGCCCGGCAGGTCGCACTGCCAGTTGGGGGTGACGAGGCAGAAATTGTCCCAGCGCTGGGTTTCCCACACATGCAGGGCGCGTTCCTTCTCCAGCACCAGATGGTCGATGCCGCGCTGCTGCAGGTGCCAGCTCATGGACAGGCCGGCCTGTCCGCCACCGACGACGATGACGGCATGGTGCGGGGTGGCGCCGGGGGGCGCGGATGCGTCGGTCATGGGTCGTCCTCCAGCGTCAGGCGTCGAAAGCTTCGACGGTCACGCGCGGTTCGGGAATGTCGGGGGCGTTCGCGGACGCTGCCTGGAAGCGGCGCCCGGCCGTTTCGATGCGGGCGAGCTGGCCCATGGCGCGGGAGCAGGGCATGCCGTAGCGCGCCTGCACCCGCTCGCTCGCGATGTTCAGCGCGGTGGCGCTGCGGGCCAGGAAGTCCGAAAGCGGGTAGCTCTCGCCGGGGGCGAAATAGTCCTTGATCACCAGCGAAGGCGAATAGCAGGCCTCGCGGGTGCCGTCGGGCCAGCGGATGTGGAAGACCATCTCAGGCATGCTGCAGCTCCGCGAGGCGCCGGTAGAGCGGGATATGGGCGAGGGCGGTGGCCTCCCAGTCGTGCCGGCGCGCCGCCCTCAGGCCGCGGGCCCGGAGGCTGGCGGCGAAATCCGTGCCCAGCGCCATGCCGATCGCGTTGGCGATGGAGGCCGGGCTTTCCGGGTTGCACCACGCCACCTCGTCGTCGCGCAGATGCTCGGTGAAGGGGGCGATGCGCGAGACCACGCAGGGCGTGCCGCTGGCCATCGCCTCCAGCACCACCAGCCCGAAGCCCTCGGTGAGCGAGGGAAAGGCCAGCACGTGGGCGAGGCGGTAGAGCGCGGGCATGTCGACCTGCGGCAGCGGTCCCGTTTCCAGCACGGCGGCGGCGGGCAGGCCGCTGCGGGCGAACGCCTCGGCGAAGCGGTCGCGGAAATCATGGTGGTCCAGCACCGAGGCGCCGCCGGCGATGACGAGCTGCGCCGTGGGATGCACGGCGTGGAGCTGGGCGAAGGCCTCCAGCAGCCGCACCGTGTTCTTGCGGGCCTCGACCCCGCCGACCGAGAGGATCACCGGGCCGCGCCCGAGGCCGAGTCGCGCGCGCAGCGCGGCGTCCTCCGGCGCGGGGCGGGCGCTGTAGCGGGAGGTGTCGACGCCGTTGCCCACCAGCGTCGGGGCGAGGCCATAGCGCTGCACCAGCTCGTCCCGCCACAGCCGGCTGACGACGAAATGCTCGCTGGCGGCGTGGATGGCCCGCTCCTGCAGCGCCAGCAGGCGCGGGTCGCGGAAGCTGTCGATGTGGTGCACGGTGCGGGCGAAGCGGTCGATGAGGCCGCGCCGCTTCAGGTCGGCCAGCGCATTGCCGGAGATGCCGTCCTGGGCGTGCCACACGTCGAAGCGGCGATGCGCCGCCACCTCGAAATGGCGGACATAGTCGGCCGCGCGCCGGCGCACCATCTCCGCCACGTCCGGCCCGGCGGGGGAGGCGGGCACGCCGACAACCTCGGTGAGGGTGGGGCGGAAGAAGCCGGTGCCGCGCGGATCGGGGGCGTGCACCACCGGCTCGTGCCCCAGACGCACCAGCGCGTCGGCGAGTTCCAGCGCGTGCACCACGCCGCCGCGCGGGTTGGTGGAATGGGTGAGGATGGCGATCCGCAGGGGGCGCGCCCGTTCCGGCCGCGCCCGGGGTGTCAGGGGGCCGTTCATGCCGCGTACTCCCGCTCGCCCGGGCCGCAGCCCAGCAGCACCTGCCGCTCGAAATCCCAGATCGTCTCGGTGGCGGTCCCGTCGGTGACGGTGACGGTCCGCGCCGAAGTCACCGCGCCGATATCGGCGGCGGCGATGCCCCGCCCGGCAAACAGGCCGAGCACGGCAGCGACGTCGTCCGGCCGCACCGAGAGGAGATAGCCGTAGCTCGGGAAGCTGGTGAGCCAGCGCAGCGGATCGGCGCCCGGCGGCGCGGGCACCGCGGCGAGATCGAGCGCGACGCCGACGCCGGAGCATTCCGCCAGCATGGCGGCGGTGCCGACCACCCCGCCCTGGCTGATGTCCTTCGCCGCCCGGCAGAGTCCGGCCTCGGCGAGGCGCGGCAGCAGCTCGAGGTCGCCCCGCAGCCGCTCGGCCGGGGCCTCGGTCGCCGCCTCCCAGTTGCTGAACGGCTCGCGGTAGCGGCCGCGCAGGTCGATGGCGGCGACAAGCCGCTCGCCGGGGCGGGCGTCGAACGAGGTGAGCAGCCGCTTCGCCCGGCCGAGAATGGCGACCGAGAGCTGGCCGCGATCGGTGCGGATGTTGGTGTGGCCGCCGACGATCGGCACGCCGAAGCGCTCCGCCGCCGCGCGCAGCCCGGCCAGCACCGGGGCGGCGCCGGCCTCGCCATCGGCCCACACCGCGTCCACCACGGCGAGCGGGCGCCCGCCCATGGCGGCGATGTCGGACAGGTTCACCATCACCCCGCACCAGCCGGCGAACCAGGGGTCGCCGGCGACGAACTCGTTCATGAAGCCTTCGATGGCCAGCAGCAGGAAGCCCTCGCCGTCGGGAATCGCCGCGCAGTCGTCGCCCACCGCCACCGCGCTCGCCGCGGAAAGGCCGAGCCGGGCGGTGGCAAGGCCGATATCGGCCTTGCCCGCCAGCGCCCGGCCGGCGCGCAGCCCGGCGGCGAGGCCGGCGAGATCGAACGGGGCGAGGACGCGGGCGCTCATGGCTCAGGCCGCCTTGCGGGAATGGGCGTGGAAGCCGGTTTCCGGCGCGCGGAAGGGCGGATAATGCGCGAGGTCCGCCTCCATGCGCAGGTGGGGGCGACCCAGCAGCTCGAACTCCCCGACCACGCGCCAGCGCATGCGGCGGAACAGCAGGCCGTTCTGGCTCTGCACATTGGCGAGGAAGCGGGTGCAGCCCCGGGCATGGGCGGAGGACACCGCAAGGCGGATGAGCGCGGGACCGATGGCGCCGACGCTGCGGTGGTCGGCGGCGACCGCGAGCCGCGAGCCCCACCACAGGCCGGGCGCCTCCTCGTGGATGCGCACGGTGCCGACCACGTCGCCCGGCGCCACCCCGAGATCGGACAGGGCGACGATGGGCGTGGCGATGTCGTCGATGCCGTCGCGGTCGTCACCCTCGAACAGGCCCTGCTCCTCGCAGAACACCCGGCGCCGCAGCCGGGCGGCGTCGCGCCGCTCCCAGCCCTCGGTGGCGTATTTCACCATGAAGGCGGCCGCGGTGAACGGCTTGAATGGTTCGAGGATCACGAGCAGGCCCTCCGTTCATAGGTCGAGAGCGCCGAGCAGGCCCCGCATTTGGCGCAGCCGGCCTTGGCGTCGATGGCCTTGAGACCGCTTGCAACCAGCATGCCGGACAGCGGGCCGAGGATGGCGTGCATGAAGGCGGGGGTGGGGGTCGGGTGGCTTTCCAGCGGGGTGCCGGAGATCGGCACGAAGGGCACGACGAAGGGATAGACGCCGAGGCCGACCAGCCGCTCGCAGGTGGCGAGGATGTCCTCGCGGCTGTCGCCGAGGCCGGCGAGGATGTAGGTCGACACCTGCCCGCGCCCGAACACCGGCACGGCGGCGGCGAAGGCCTCGAAATAGCGTTCCACCGAGACCTGCGCCTTGCCGGGCATGATGCGGTGGCGCACCGGCTCGGTGACGGCTTCCAGATGCATGCCGAGCGCGTCGGCGCCGGCGGTGCGCAGCCGGCCGAACCAGGCGTCGTCGTCGGGCGGCTCGCACTGGACCTGGATCGGCAGGTCCACCGCCGCCTTCACCGCCGCCGCGCTCTCGGCGAGGAGGGCGGCGCCGCGGTCGCGGCCGGGCGGGGTGCCGGTGGTCATCACCATGTGCTTCACGCCGTCGAGCTCCACCGCCGCCTTCGCCACCTCGGCGAGCTGCGCCGGGGTCTTGCGCTCGATGGTGCGGCCGGCGGCGAGCGACTGGCCGATGGCGCAGAACTGGCAGGTCTTGGTGCGGCTCTGGTAGCGGATGCAGCTCTGCAGCACGGTGGTGGCGAGCACGTCGCGCCCGTGCAGCACCGCGATCTTCGAGTAGGGAATGCCGTCTGCGGTGGTGAGGCCGTAGAATTTCGGCTGGAGCGGGAAGCTCACCTCGCCCAGCGCCAGCCCGTCGCGGCGGATGACGCTGCGGCCAAAGGCGTCCGGCTTCTCGACGAGATACGGGCTGTCGAAGGCGGGCGCGGTGTGGACCGGGACCATCACGGTCATGCCGTCGATGGTCATCGCCTTGTGGTCGGACGGCCCGGCGCCGCCGCGCCGGCTGTCGGCGCCCGCCTTCGGCTCAGCGAGCCGGACCCCGTAGGACTGCAACTCGTTGATCAGCCGCTCGGTCGGCAGCGGGGCCAGATCGGCGGTCGGCGCCATCGGTTTCATCGCGGTCGCTCCCTGTGGGGTCGGTCATGTCGGCGGGCACGGGGAAGGCGGTGTGGGGAAAGGCGGCGCTGGTGCGCATCGGCACGGCCGGCCGGTTGTCGAGCTGGAGGCCGAGCAGTTCCGGGCGGGCGTAATGGCCGACCGAATCCATCATCCGCTTGCGCTTGGTGATGAGGGCCATGTCGAGATCGGCGACCAGAATGCCCTCGCCCGAGGTGAGCGGCGGCACGAGGTGGCTGCCTTCCGGCGAGATGATCGCGGTCATGCAGCCGCCGCTGACGGCGCGGCGCAGCTTCTCGTCCGGGCAGACCCGGGCGACCTGTTCCTCGGTGAGCCAGCCGGTGGCGTTCACCACGAAGCAGCCGGATTCCAGCGCGTGGTGGCGGATCGTCACCTCGATCTGGTCGGCGAAGATCGGGCCGACCAGCGAGCCGGGAAACTGGGCGACGTGGATTTCCTCATGCTGCGCCATCAGGGCGTAGCGGGCGAGGGGATTGTAATGCTCCCAGCAGGCCAGCGCACCAACCCGGCCGACCGCGGTGTCGACCGCCTGCAGCCCGGCGCCGTCGCCCTGGCCCCAGATCATGCGCTCGTGGAAGGTGGGAGTGATCTTGCGGCGCTTCAGCTTCAGCGAGCCGTCGGCGTCGAAGACGAGCTGGGTGTTGTAGAGCGAGCCGTGGTCGCGCTCGTTGACCCCGAGCACGACCACCACGCCGAGGCGGCGGGCGCTCGCGGCGACCGCCTCCGTCGCCGGGCCGGGCACCACCACGGCGTTCTCATAGAGCCGGAGGTGCTCGGCGCCGGTGAGCACCGGCGGGAGGACGAAGGAGAAGTAGGGGTACCAGGGCACGAAGGTCTCGGGAAAGACCACGAGGCGCGCCCCCTTCGCCGCCGCCTCGTCCAGCGCCGCGAGGACGCGGGCGAGCGTGCCTTCGAGGCTGTCGAGGTCGGGCGCGATCTGCACCGCGGCGACCCGGACGATCCTTTTCTCGGTCATGGCGGCGTCTCCCTCCTTCCTCCCGCGCGGGGCTCAGACGGTCCAGGTGTGGAGCATGAAGGCGTCGTCGCGGCGGTGGAGCAAGATGATGTCCAGCACGTCGAGCGGGCTGATCGGGATGATGCCGGGGATCAGCGAGCCCTCGCCATGGCCGTACAGCGCCTGCAGCGCGAAGCGGCAGGCATAGACCTTGCCGCCTTCTTCCATGAACTTGGTGATCTGGTTGTTGAAGTTCTGGTGGCCGGGGAAAGCCTCGTCGCCGAGCTTGGGGAAGCCGCGCTGGAGGCCGAGGGTGACGCCCGGGCCGTAGAGCAGCACCGAGGTCTCGAAGCCCTTGCGCTGCAGGCGCAGCGCCTGGAGCATGTTGACGAGGCCGATCGACCCCTCGAAGGCGACGGTGTGGAAGGTGACCAGCGCCTTCTCGCCGGGGCCGGCCTTCACGTCCTCGAACTTCTTGTCTTCGTAGTCGACCAGAATGTCGCCCTTCTGATGGGCCGGCACGGTGACGGCAACCATGATGCTCTCCTCGGCTGAATGATGGGCGGCGTGCCGGTTGGCGACGGCGCATGCATTCAATAGGGCAATTGATTGCTTATGTAAAGCATCAATCTATCATCAATATGCAGTCAATAATATAGTCACTTCGCTCCGACGCCTGCCTGAATCCTGGCCGAATGTCGCGGTTCCATTCGCCGTCACGCCTGATGCTGCCTAAGTTCCATGCACATCCGGTCACAGCGTACCGCGGCCGCATCATTGAACCAGACGCAGCAAAACACGGACCACAGGTGACAAGACGGTGATGCAACATTATACAGTCAATTCCGTCGCCGGCCCCCGCCGGAGCGGAATCGACCGCCAAACCCGAGATTCGACCGCACCGCGCCATGGCCGACTGGATTCCCGACCTCTCCCGCAGCGACAAACCCCGCTACCTCGCCATCGCCGACCTCATCGCCGAGGATCTGAAGGCCGGGCGGCTGGCGGTGGGCGACCGGCTGCCGCCGCAGCGGCGCCTCGCCAAGGAGCTGGACATCGACTTCACCACCGTGGCGCGGGGCTATGTCGAGGCGCAGAAGCGCGGGCTCGTGGAGGCCCGGGTCGGGCAGGGCACCTTCGTCACCGCCATGCCGCGACCGGAGCGCCGCCCCGCCCACGCCCCGCGCCACGAGATCGTCGACCTCTCGATGAACCTGCCGCCGGAGCCCACCGACCCCGCGCTGATCGAGCGGATGCAGGAGGGGCTGGCGGAGGTGGGCCGCGACCTCGTCGCGCTGCTGCGCTACCAGGGCTTCGGCGGCTCGCCCGCCGACAAGGACGCCGCCTCGGCCTGGCTGAGCCGGCGCGCGCTGGTGCCGGCGCAGGAGCGCGTCTTCGTCACCCCCGGCGCCCATCCCGCCCTGCTCGGCATCTTCACCCTGCTGGCGAAGCCCGGCGACACCATCCTGTGCGAGGCGCTGACCTATCCCGGCGCGCGCTCCATCGCCGCCCAGCTCGGCCTGCGGCTGGTCGGTCTGCCGATGGACCGTGACGGCATCGACCCCGACGCCTTCGCCGATGCCTGCGTGCGCCTCGCGCCGAAGGCGATCTACCTCAACCCGACGCTCCAGAACCCCACGACCCTCACCATTCCCGAGG
Organism: Ancylobacter lacus; assembly: GCF_018390635.1. GTDB lineage: Bacteria > Pseudomonadota > Alphaproteobacteria > Rhizobiales > Xanthobacteraceae > Ancylobacter > Ancylobacter lacus. Next base: position 78,165 of record NZ_JAHBGE010000042.1, read on the forward strand.
CCCGCCGCACCGCCATCGCCCAGGTCGCGCGCCACCACCATGTGCCGATCGTGGAGGATGACGCCTATGGCTTCATCCCCGCCCACGGGCTGCCGCCCTTCGCCGCGATCGCGCCGGACCTGACCTGGCATGTCGCCGGCCTCGCCAAATGCATCGGCGCCGGGCTGCGCGCGGCCTATGTCGTGGTGCCGGAGGCCAAGGCCGGCTGGCCCTTCGCCGCCGCGCTGCGGGCCGCCAACGTCATGGCCTCGCCGCTCACCGTCGCGCTCGCCACCCGCTGGATCGAGGACGGCACCGCCGACACGCTGCTGCGCTTCATCCGTGCGGAGAGCGCGGCGCGCCAGCAGATGGCGGCGCAGATCCTGCCGCCGGGCAGCTTCCGGGCCGATCCGCTGAGCTTCAATCTCTGGGTGGAGCTGCCGGAGCCGTGGACCCGCTCCGCCTTTGTCGGCCACATGCTCTCCACCGGCATCGGGGTGGTGGCGAGCGATGTCTTCGCCGCCGCCGGCACCCCGCCGGAAGCCGCCCGGGTCTGTCTCGGCGGGCCGGTGGACCGCGAGAAGGTGCGCGGCGCGCTGGAATACATGGCGCACGCGCTGGCCCATTCGCCGGAGGTGGCGTCGGCCTTCCTCTGAGGCGTTCTACATCCGCACGGTCTGGCCGCCATCGACGGTCAGCACATGGCCGTTGACGAAGGAGGCCCCGTCCGAGGCGAGGAAGACCGCCGCGGCGCCGATCTCCTCCGGCCGGCCCCAGCGCCCCACCGGCACGCGGATGTCGACGAAGCGGGAGAAATCCGCGTTCTCGACGAGGTGGCGGTTGGTCTCGGTGGCGAACATGCCCGGCGCGATGGCGTTGCTGGTGATGCCGAGCCGGCCATAATCCACCGCCAGCGCCCGCATCAGCCCGGTGAGCCCGGCCTTGGCGGCGGTATAGACCGGGTCCTCGCGATTGGCGACGTGGCCGGCGATCGAGGTGACGAAGATCAGCCGGCCATGGCTCTGGCCGGCCATGACATTGGCCACCTCCCGGCTCAGCAGCATCGGGCCGATGAGATCGGCCTCCAGCAGGGCGCGGGCCTCCGGCTCCTCGAAGGCGGCGAGCGGCCGACGGTCGCGGGCGCCGACATTGTTCACCAGAATGTCGAGGCGGCCATGGCGCAGCACGATGTCCGCCACCGCTGCCCGGCCGGCCTCGATGTCGGCGATGTCGAAGGCCGCGATGTCGACGGCGGGGCCTTCCTCCCGGGCGAGCGCCTCCGCCGCGGCGGTGAGCCGGCCGGCGTCGCGGCCGGTGATGACCACCCGGGCGCCCGCCTGACGCAGCGCCTTCGCCATCTCGAAGCCGAGGCCGCGACCGGCCCCGGTGACGAGGGCGACGCGGCCGGTGAGGCGGAACGGGGCGGGGATGGCGTCGCTCATGCGCTCGGGTCTCTCGGTGGCAATTGCCGGCACAATGGACCGGCCACCCGCCGGGCGCCACCCGATCCCGCGCCTGGCCTGCCGCGTGTCCTGCCGCGTGTCCTGCCGCCTCACCCGGCCGCCTCGCCCGCCGCCTGGCTCGGCCGGCCCGCCGGCCGCGGTGACTCTGCGGCGCTTGACGATCGGCGGCCGGCTCTGTACCAAACGGTACAAACTTGAACGGACGGTACACAGATGCGCCGCTACATCCATCGCCACCAGCCCCCCCACAAGCCTCACGTCGCGCTGCTGGCGGGCCTCGGCGCGCTGGTCGCCATCGGCGTCACCGGGGCGCTGTCGGTCCATGCCGGCGTGCCGCTCCTCATCGCGCCGTTCGGGGCAAGCTGCGTGCTGCTGTTCTCGGTGCCGAATTCGCCGCTGTCCCAGCCGGCGAACGTGATCGGCGGCCATGTGCTGGCGACGGCGGTGGCGCTGGCGCTGCACACCGTGCTGCCGGCGGAGTGGTGGGCCACCGCGATCGCGGTCGGGGCGGCCATCGCGGCCATGGCCATCGCCCGCGTCACCCACCCGCCGGCGGGTGCCGACCCTATCCTCGTCTTCGCCATCGCCCAGCCGCAGTGGAGCTTCCTGCTGGTGCCGGTTCTGGCGGGCGCGGTGGTGCTGGTGGTGGTGGCGAGCGTCTATCACCGCCTCACCGGCACGCAATATCCGCTGCACCCCACGCCCTGAGGCGGCCATGGCGCGGGTCGTCGCCGAACGGGAGGATATCTTGCCCGCGCTCGGGGAGCTGTTCCGCGAATGCGGCTATGAGGGCGCCAGCCTCGCCCGCATCTCCGCCCGCACCGGCCTCGGCAAGGGCAGCCTCTACCACTTCTTCCCCGGCGGGAAGGACGAGATGGCGGAGGCCGTGCTCGCCGAGATCGATGGCTGGTTCGAGACCCGCATCTTCGCCCCGCTGCGCGAGGGGCGCGGCCGGGCGGGCGACGATCCCGCCCCGCCGCTTCCCGCGATGTTCGATGCGGTGGACGCCTATTTCCGTTCCGGCCGCCGCGCCTGCCTGATCGGCGCCTTCGCCCTCGGCCAGACCCGCGAGCGCTTCGCTTGCCGGATCGACGGTTATTTCCGCCGCTGGCGCGACGCCCTGGCGGTGGCGCTGGCGCGCGAGGGCTTCCCCCGCGATGAGGCGGCCGCCCTCGCCGAGGAGGTGGTGGTGGCCATACAGGGCGCCATCGTCCTCGCCCATGCGCTGGACGATGCCGCCGTCTTCACCCGCACGCTGGATCGCCTGCGCGCCCGCTGCCGCCGGTAGGCCGCCCCGGGAGCTGTCTCCCGGGCCGGTGCCGGGCGCTCAGTCCGGCAGCTTGCGCACCGCGCCCTTGTCGGCGGAGGTGGCGAAGGCGGCATAGGCCTTCAGCGCGGTGGTGACGTTGCGCTGGCGCGGCTGGGCCGGGCGCCAGCCGGCGGCGTCCTGCGCGGCGCGGCGCTGGGCAAGCTCCTCTTCCGACACCACCAGCGAGATGGTGCGGTTGGGGATGTCGATGGCGATGGTGTCGCCCTCGCGCACCAGCCCGATCGTGCCGCCATTGGCCGCTTCCGGCGAGACATGGCCGATGGACAGGCCCGAGGTGCCACCGGAGAACCGCCCGTCGGTGATCAGGGCGCAGGCCTTGCCGAGCCCTTTCGACTTCAGGTAGCTCGTGGGGTAGAGCATCTCCTGCATGCCGGGGCCGCCCTTGGGCCCCTCGTAGCGGATGACGACCACGTCGCCCGCCTTCACCTCGTTGCCGAGGATGGCTTTCACCGCGGCGTCCTGGCTCTCATAGACCTTGGCCGGGCCGGTGAACTTCAGGATGCTCTCGTCGACGCCCGCGGTCTTCACGATGCAGCCGTCCAGCGCGAGGTTGCCCTTCAGCACCGCGAGTCCGCCATCCTTGGAGAAGGGGTGCTCCACCGAGCGGATGACGCCGTTCTGCCGGTCGGTGTCCAGCTCGTCCCAGCGCGAGCTCTGGCTGAAGGCGACCTGGGTCGGCACCCCGCCGGGCGCGGCGCGGAAGAACTCGCGCACGCTCTCGCTGCCGGTGCGGGTGATGTCCCAGCGGTCGATCGCCTCACCGAGCGAGGCGGCGTGGACGGTCGGGCAGTCGCGGTTGATGAGGCCGCCGCGGTCGAGCTCGCCGAGGATCGACATGATGCCGCCGGCACGGTGGACGTCTTCCATGTGGACGTCGCTCTTGGCGGGCGCGACCTTGGACAGGCACGGCACCTTGCGGGAGAGCCGGTCGATGTCGTCCATGGTGAAGTCGACCTCGCCTTCATAGGCGGCGGCGAGGATGTGCAGCACCGTGTTGGTGGACCCGCCCATCGCGATGTCGAGCGCCATCGCGTTCTCGAACGCCTGCTTGGAGGCGATGGCGCGCGGCAGCACGCTGGCGTCGTCCTGCTCGTAATGGCGGCGGGTGATGTCGACGATGAGGTGGCCGGCCTCGACGAACAGCCGCTTGCGGTCGGCGTGGGTGGCGAGCGTCGAACCGTTGCCGGGCAGGGAGAGGCCGAGCGCCTCGGTGAGGCAGTTCATCGAGTTGGCGGTGAACATGCCGGAGCAGGAGCCGCAGGTCGGGCAGGCCGACCGCTCGATCACCTTCACATCCTCGTCGGAGACCCGCTCGTCGGCGGCGGCGACCATGGCGTCCACCAGGTCCAGCGCCACCTTCTTGCCGTGGAGCACGACCTTGCCGGCCTCCATCGGGCCGCCCGAGACGAACACCGTAGGGATGTTGAGGCGCAGCGAGGCCATCAGCATGCCGGGGGTGATCTTGTCGCAGTTGGAGATGCAGACCATGGCGTCGGCGCAGTGCGCGTTGACCATGTACTCCACGCTGTCGGCGATGAGTTCGCGCGACGGCAGCGAATAGAGCATGCCGTCATGGCCCATCGCGATGCCGTCGTCGACCGCGATGGTGTTGAATTCCTTGGCGACGCCGCCCGCCTGCTCGATCTCCCGCGCGACGAGCTGGCCGAGGTCCTTCAGGTGCACGTGGCCGGGCACGAACTGGGTGAAGGAGTTCACCACGGCGATGATCGGCTTGCCGAAGTCGCCGTCCTTCATGCCGGTGGCGCGCCAAAGTCCGCGGGCGCCGGCCATGTTGCGGCCATGGGTGGTGGTACGCGAGCGATAGGCGGGCATGGGGCGTCTCCGGGCTTTCTCGGTCGTGCGCGCATATGCGCCCGGCGGGCCCGGATGCGCAACACCCTGTTTGAACGGTTACAGCCTCGTGAGCCGGTTCAGATCGCCCCGGGCAGCGGGACGTCGTGGAAATAGCGCTTGGCGTGCTCGTAGAAGGCGGCCGGGGCGAAGGACAGGCTGTGCCCGGCGCGGACCATGAGGCCGAAGCGGTTGGCCGGCAGGCCGTAATCCTCCAGTGGCTGGAACACCAGCTCGCCGTTCAGCAGCTCGTTCTGGGCGCCGATCGGCGTCATGACCGAGACATGGCGGCCCAGCCGCGCCAGTTCCACCAGCATGCGGATCGAGTCGACCTCGACGAGCGGGGGTGCGAACGGGCTGGCATGCCGCAGGAAAGGCTCGATCACCTCGCGGATCGACAGTTCCGGGCGGGCCACCGCCAGCGGATGGGCCATGCAGGTGGCAAGCGTCAGCCGCGGCTCGGCGGCCAGCGGGTGGTCCGGCCGCATCAGGACGCCGATGCGGACGTCGCGGCGCACCGCGACCTCGACGAGCGGTGGCGGGCGGGTCACGAAGCCGAGGCCAATGTCCACCTGATCCTCGACCAGCAGCGCCTGGATCTCGGTCGAGGCGCAGATCCTGACATCCACCGAGAGCCGTGGATGGGCCTGGGTGAAGGCCACCACCAGTCCCGGCAGGAAGGAGAGCCCGACGCTTTCCACGCTGGCGATGCGGACGGAGCCGGTCTTCAGCCCCCGCAGCAGGTCCAGCTCCGCCACCGCCGCCTCCAGCGGCGCGGTGAGGCGGCGGACCTGGCGGTAGAGGATTTCGCCGGCGGGGGTGAGGGTCAGCCGCCGGGTCTCGCGCTGGAACAGGGCGAGGCCGAGCGCATCCTCGAGCTGGGTCACCTGCCGGGTGACGGCGGAGGAGGCGACGTTCAGCCGGCGTGCTGCCTCCCGGATCGACAGGCATTCGGCAACGGCGCTGAAATAGATGACGCCGGGCTGGTGAAACACCCGCGCCAGGTGCGCCGGCGACAGGGCGTGGTCGCGCGGCCGCGCCGGTGCTGTGGTCGGAGAATATATCGATTTTTCCGGTAAAATAGAACCGTTTTCTTCCCAGCTTTTCTTGGTGCCGCTCTTGGCGGGGCGCGGCGGCTCACGTTTGGTCATGCTGCAGAATCCGGCCGCAATGCTGCCGAACAGGCAGCGGTACGCTCTCCAATCTCGAATATCATGCGGCGCATCAGTCGTTAAGATGCCAGCATGAGGTTGCCTCGGCCGGGGGCGCAGACGATTCGTAAGGGGACCGACATGCCGCTCATCCGCAACAGCTACGGCAAGGGCCGGGTGCGCATCATGCGGGTCCGTCGCGATTCCGAGCGGCACGAGGTGCGCGAGCTGAGCGTCCGGGCGATGCTGGCCGGCGCCTTCGAGGCGTCCTACACCGTGGGCGACAATTCCGCGGTCATCGCCACGGACACGATCAAGAACATCGTCAACATCGTCGCCCGCGACAATGTCGGGCTGGAGAACGAGGATTTTGCCGGTGCCCTCGCCAGCTATTTCCTCGACCGCTACGCCCATGTCGACCGGGTGGAGATCACCGCCAGCGAGACACGGTGGGCGCGGCTGCTGGTCGATGGCGCGGAGCACGACCACGCCTTCCTGCGCGACGCCAACGGCCACCCCACGGTGAAGCTCACCGCCACGCGGGAGGCGCGCTCCCTGGTTTCCGGCATCGAGGGTTTCACCGTCCTCAAGACCACCGCCTCCGGCTGGGAGAACTACTGGAAGGACGAGGCGACCACCCTGAAGCCGACCGCCGACCGGCTGTTCGCCACCAGCATGGATGCGAGCTGGCGCTGGTCCGCCACCCCGGCCTCCTGGCCCGACGCCAACCGGGCGGTGCTCGACGCGGCGTTGAAGGTGTTCGCCGGCACCTACAGCCCCGGCGTGCAGAACACCATGTACCTCATGGGCGAGGCGGTGCTGGCGGCGGTACCGGAGATCGCCGAGATCTCCATGGCCTGCCCCAACAAGCACTACCTGCCGATCGACCTCTCGCCCTTCGACCGTGCCTTCGACGGGCAGGTCTTCACCCCCACCGACGAGCCGCACGGCCAGATCGAATGCACGGTCGGTCGATGAGGCGCGGAGAGCGAGGGGCCGGGTGATGGATCTTCATTCGGTCGAGGCGGTCAGCCGCCCGCGCTCTCGCAGCGAGCTGGGCCCGCCGGTTCCGGGCGAGGCGCTGCTTGCCGGCGGCACCTGGCTGTTCTCCGAGCCGCAGCCCTCCGTCCGCCGGCTGGTCGACCTGACGGCGCTGGGCTGGGAGCCGATCCGCGTCACGCCGGAGACGGTCAGCATCGCCGCGACCTGCACCATCGCCGAACTCGCGGCATTCCGGGCGCCGGATCAGTGGCGGGCGGCGGGGCTGATCGGGCTGTGCTGCCGGTCCTTCCTGGCGTCCTTCAAGATCTGGAACACCGCCACGGTGGGCGGCAACATCTGCATGGGCCTGCCGGCCGGCCCGATGATCTCGCTCGCGGCGGCGCTCGACGGCGAGGTGGTGATCTGGGCCCGCGACGGCGGCGAGCGCCGGATGCGGGTGGTCGATTTCATCCATGGCCCGCTCGACGTGGAACTGGCGGAAGGCGAGGTGGTGCGCAGCATCGAACTGCCGGTCCATGCCTTTCACCGTCGCTGCGCCTTCCGCCGGGCCTCGCTCTCCGCGCTGGGGCGCTCGGGCGTTCTGGTCATCGGCACGTGGGCCAATCACCGCCTCATCCTGACGGTGACCGCCGCCACCCGCCGCCCGGTCCAGATCCGGTGCGTCGGCTTTCCCACCCCGGACGAACTGGCGCTGCGGTTGATCGAGGACATCCCCACCTCGCTCTATTACGACGACGTCCATGGCCGGCCGGAATGGCGCCGCCACCTCACCCGTGAATTCGCGCTGGAAATACGCGACGAGCTGCAGCGGGGTATGTCGTGAGGCTGCTTGTCAACGGACGGGAGCAGGAGGCTGCGCCGCGCGCCGGGCAGTGCCTGCGCACGCTGCTGCGCGAACTCGGCTGGTTCGGGGTGAAGAAGGGGTGCGATGCGGGAGATTGCGGCGCCTGCACCGTGCATCTGGACGGCCATCCCGTCCATTCCTGCCTGGTGCCGGCCTTCCGCGCCGAAGGCCGCGCGGTGACGACGATCGAGGGGCTCGCCGCTGCCGACGGGACGCTCCACCCCGTGCAGCGCGCCTTCCTGAACGCGCAGGGCTTCCAGTGCGGCTTCTGCACGGCCGGCATGGTGATGACCGCCGCGGCGCTGGACGAGGAGCGGAAGGGCGATCTGTGCGCCGCGCTCAAGGGCAATCTCTGCCGCTGCACCGGCTATCGCGCCATTGCCGACGCCGTCGCCGGCACCTGCCATGCCGAAGGCGGCCAGCCGGGCGATGCGATCGGCCGCAGCATTCCCGCGCCCGCCGGGCCGGGCATCGTCACCGGCCGCGCCCGCTTCACCATGGACATCGCGCCCGACGGTGCCCGGGCGGGCATGCTCCACATGAAGCTGCTGCTCTCCCCCCACGCCAGCGCCCGCATCCAGGGCATCGACACCAGCGCCGCGCTCGCGGTGCCGGGCGTGGTGGCCGTGCTGACCCATGCCGATGCCCCGGCGACCCTGTTCTCCACCGCGCGCCACCACTGGCCGACCGACGATGTGGACGATACCCGCGTTCTCGACGACGTCGTCCGCTTCGTCGGCCAGCGCGTGGCGGCGGTGGTCGCCACCTCCGAGGCGGCGGCCGAGGCCGGGCGCGACCGGGTGGGGGTGGAGTACGAACTCCTGCCGGCGGTGTTCGATCCCGAGCGGGCGATGCGCCGGGGCGCGCCTCGGGTGCACGACAAGCCGCGCTCGAGCCGCATCGCCAATGCCCGCCGCAACATCTGCGCCGAAGTCCACGGCGAGGTGGGCGATGTCGAGCGGGGCCTTGCCTGTGCCGATGTGACGGTCGAGGAGACCTATGAGCTCCAGCGCGTCCAGCACGCCCATCTCGAGACGCATGGCGCGATCGGCTGGCTCGACGAGGAGGGCCGCCTCACCATCCGCACCAGCTCGCAGACGCCCTTCCTCACCCGCGATGCCCTCGCCAGCCTGTACGCATTGCCGCGCGAGCGGGTGCGCGTCATCACCGAACGGGTGGGCGGCGGCTTCGGCGGCAAGCAGGAGATGCTGGTCGAGGACATCGTCGCGCTGGCCGTGCTGAAGACCGGCCGCCCGGTGACGCTGGAGCTGACGCGGGCCGAGCAGTTCGCCGCCACCACCACCCGTCACCCCATGCGGATCACGGTGCGGGCAGGCGCCAGCCGCGACGGCACGCTGACCGCGCTCGCGCTGCGGATCGTCTCCAACACCGGGGCCTATGGCAATCACGGCCCCGGCGTGCTGTTTCACGGCAGCAACGAGTGCCTGACGCTGTACCGCTGTCCGAACAAGCGGGTGGACGGCTTTGCCGTCTATACCCACACCCCGCCGGCCGGCGCGTTCCGCGGCTATGGCCTGAGCCAGACCATCTTCGCCGTCGAATCGGCGCTGGACGAACTGGCGCGCTCGCTTGGCATGGATCCCTTCCACTTCCGGCGCCGCAACATGGTCCGTCCCGGCGATCCGCTGGTCGCCCATCACGCGGATGCCGACGACGACACGGTGATCGGCAGCTATGGCCTCGACCAGTGCCTCGATGTCGTCGAGCGCGAGCTGTTCGCGGCGGCCCCGACGCCGATGGGCGAGGACTGGATGGTGGGGCGCGGCGTGGCGGCGGCGATGATCGACACCATCCCGCCACGCGGCCATGTCGCGGAATGCCGGCTGTCGCTGGCGCCCGACGGCCGCTTCGAGCTGCGCACCGGCACGGCGGAATTCGGCAACGGCACCACCACGGTTCACGCCCAGTTCGTCGCCGGCCTGCTGGCGACCACCACGGACCGGCTGCGCATCCTCCAGTCGGACACCGATCATGTCGGCCACGACACCGGCGCCTACGGCTCCACCGGCACGGTGGTGGCGGGGGAGGCGACGCGGCGGGCGGCGCTGGCGCTGGGGGAGCAGCTTCGCCAGATTGCCGCGGACCATGTCGGGGTCCCTCCCGGCGAGGTGCGGCTGGCGGACCATGGCGTGCGCGCCGGCGAGCGCCATCTCGGCTTTGCCGAACTGGCGGCGCTCGCGGCGGGGGAGCCGGCGCGGCTGGTGGCGGATGGGCGGGCGGACGGCACCCCCCGTTCGGTCGCCTTCAACGTGCAGGGCTTCGAGGTCGCGGTGCACCGGCGCTACGGCGAGATCCGCATCCTGCGCAGCGTCCATGCCGCCGATGCGGGAGTGGTGATCAACCCCATGCAGTGCCGCGGCCAGATCGAGGGCGGGGTCGCGCAGGCGCTCGGCGCCGCGCTGCACGAGGAAATCCTGCTGGACGCCGAAGGGCGCATCACGAACGGCACGTTCCGCGGCTACCGCATCCCCGCCTTCGCCGACGTGCCGGTCACGGAGGTGCATTTCGCCCGGACGACCGACGCTGTCGGTCCTCTCGGCGCCAAGTCGATGAGCGAAAGCCCCTACAATCCGGTGGCGCCGGCGCTGGCCAACGCGATTTTCGACGCGACCGGCGTGCGGGTGCGCGCCACCCCGATCAAGGCCGACCGGCTGTTCGCCGCGCTGGCGGAACGCCGCACCCGCGAGACGGAGATGCCGAAATGAGCCGGCTGACGCTCGACACCCTGAACACCCTCGACCGCGCGGGTTTTGTCGCCGCGCTCGACGGCATCTTCGAACATGCGCCGTGGGTGGCGGCCGATGCCCATGGCGCCGGCCCGTTCCGCACCGTGGCGGAGCTGCACGAGGCGCTCACCGCCGCGGTGGCGGCCCGGCCGGAGGCGGAGCGCGTCGCCTTCGTCGCCGCCCACCCCGACCTCGCGGGCAAGGCGGCGCGGGCCGGCGATATGGCGCCGGCCTCGGTGAGCGAGCAGGCCGGGCTGGGTCTCGATCGGCTCTCCGACGCCGAATATGAGCGTTTCGAGCGCCTGAACGCCGCCTACCGCGCCCGTTTCGGCTTTCCCTTCGTCATCTGCGTGCGGCGGGTGACGCGCGATGTGCTGCTGGACAGCTTCGAGCGCCGGCTCGCCCATGAGCGGGATGTCGAGCTGGCGCGGGCGCTGGCCGAGATCGGCCTGATAACCCGGCTTCGGCTGGTGGAGCGGGTGGAGGGCCCCGGCATGCCCCGGACCGCCGGGCGGCTTTCCACCCACGTTCTCGACACCCACCGGGGGGCGCCGGCCGCGGGCGTGCGGGTGCGGCTGTTTGAGGTGGGCCGTTCCGCCCGGGCCCTGCTGGCCGAGGCGGTGACCAATGCCGACGGCCGCACCGACGCGCCGCTGCTGGGTGGCGGGCCGCTGCGGGCCGGCCGCTATGAGCTCGTCTTCCATATCGGGGCCTATTTCGCCGGCCGGGGCCTCGACCTGCCCGAGCCCGCCTTCCTCGACGAGGTGCCGCTCCGCTTCGGCATCGCCGAGCCGGAGGGGCACTACCACGTGCCCCTCGTCTGCACGCCGTGGAGCTATTCCACCTATCGCGGGAGCTGATTGGCGGCGGGCGGGCCGGGGTCAGGCCTTGTCCATCTCCTCCAGCGCGCCGATCGATTCCGGCAGCACCTGCCCGCCGTCGATCACCATGCCCTGGCCGGTGATGTAGCCGGCCTCCTCGCTGGCGAAGAACAGCGCGGCATTGGCGATGTCGGCGACGCTGCCGAGCTTGCGCATCGGGATCGAGGCGGTCATCGCCGCCATGTACTCCGGCCCGGCGCCTTCCAGCCCCTCGGTCAGGATGTTGCCGGGCATCACCGCGTTGACCGTGATGTTCCACGGCGCCAGCTCGATGGCGGCGGTGCGCATGAAGCCCATCTGCCCGGCCTTGGAGGCGCCGTAATGGGTCCAGCCGGGATAGCCGGTGATCGGGCCGGTGATGGAGGAGGTGAGGACGATCCGCCCCTTCTTCGCCGCCTTCATCGCCGGCAGCACCGCCGAGACCGAGAGGAAGGTGCCCTTCAGGTTCACGCCGATGACATGGTCGAAATCCGCCGCCGTCATCTGGCCGAGCCGGGCGGCGGGGAAGATGCCGGCATTGGCGCAGAGCACGTCGATGCGGCCATAGCGCTCCAGCGCCGCCGCCGCCATGGCCTCGCTGTCCTCCGGGCTGGAGACGTCGGCGGCGAAGGCGGAGGCGTTGGGGCCGATCTCGGCGGCCACCTTCTCGGCGTCGGCGAGGGTGCGGCTCACCACCAGCACGTTGAGCCCGGCGGCGCCGAAGCGCAGCGCGATGCCGCGCCCGATACCCTTGCTGGCGCCGGTGACGATGACGGTCTTGCCTTCGAGCGAGGTGAACATGCGATCCGGTTCCCTGATATGCCGCGCGTTCGACCCCGGCCGGATTGCCGAAGAAACAGGCTGCCGCGCTTTTCAGCAGCGTGCGATGCCAGTTTGATGTTGTAAAGCCCAAACCGATATGATGGGCTTGCAACAGAACTCCAACATTGCCCCACAGGCGCAGGCACGTCATGGCCCTTGATCCCGAACGCGACGAGGTCGACCGCCGCGACCCGCTGGCCGAGGGCGGTGCCGGGCGCCGGGCCGCGCGGCTGTCGAAAGCGGCGCGGCAGGAGCGCATCCTCGCCGGCATGCGGGGTTCGGCGACGCTGCGGGTGGGCGATCTCGCCGCCGATCTCGACGTGTCGACCGAGACGATCCGGCGCGATCTCCACGAGCTGCAGGAGCGCGGCCTGCTCAGCCGGACCTATGGCGGGGCGGTGCCTCCCCTTGCCGGCGAGCCCTCGGTGAGCGAGCGGCACGGGCTCAGCGTACCGGAACGCGAGGCGATCGCGGCGGCGGCCGCGGCCTTTCTGCGTCCCCGCGAGGTCGTCGCCATCGGCGCCGGCGCCACCACGACCCATGTCGCCCGGCGGGTCGCCGCCACCTGCCGGGACCTCACCGTCATCACCCATTCCTTCTCGGTCGCGGCGGCGCTGGGCGCCAATCCGACCGTCGAGGTCATCATGTGCCCGGGCCGCTACAACGCCCGCGAGGGCATGATGGTGGGGGCGGAAACCCTTGATTTCCTTCAGTCCTACCATGTGAACCGGGCGATTCTCGGCGTCTCCGGCCTGACCCCGGAGGGGCTTGCCGACGCCGAGGCGCCGGCGGCCTGGGTCTACAAGGCGATGATGAACCGGGCGGCGGAGACCCTCATCGTCGCCGACCACGCCAAGTTCGACGTGCCGGCGCTGGCGATCTGGGCCCGCATCCCGGATATCCGGCGCCTCGTCACCGACCGCGCGCCGGAGGGCGCGCTCGGCCGCGCGCTGGAGCGGGGCCAGGTCGAGATCACGATAGCGTAGCGTCAAGATGAAGCGACCCGAACGGCGACGAATCCGCCGGCCGGGCGAAGGACAGGAGAGTATCATGTGGCAGCAGCGGCCCGCCGATGAGCGGATCGAGCTCGACATCCAGGGTTTCAAGATCGTCACCTACTCCTATGGGCGTGGTGACGAAGTGGTGTTCCTGCTGAATGGCGGGCCGGGGCTTCCCTGCGACTATCTGCGCGACGCCCACATCTTCCTCGCCGATCGCGGCTACCGCGTGGTGACCTTCGACCAGCTCGGCTGCGGCGCCTCCGACCGGCCGAGCGACCCGGCGCTGTGGGACATCGGCCGCTATGTCGCGGAAACCGAGGCGGTGCGGCAGGCGCTGGGGCTCGGCACGGTGCATCTGCTGGGCCATAGCTGGGGCGGCTGGCTCGCCATCGACTACGCGCTGACCCACCCGGAAGCCTTGAAAACGCTGATTCTCGAGGACACGGTCGCCGACATGCCCCACCTCGCCCAGGAGCTGGAGCGGCTGCGTTCGGCGCTGGGCCCGGAGACGGTGGCGATGATGCTGGCGCACGAGGCCGCCGGCACCTACGACCACCCCGAATATCTCGCCGCCGTCACCCTGCTGAACTACCGCCATGTCTGCCGGCTGGCGCAGTGGCCGGCGCCCATCCTCGCCTCGCTGAACGACTGGAACATGGCGCCCTACATGGCGATGCAGGGGCCTAACGAGTTCCTCTATATCGGCAATCTGAAGGACTGGAACCGTGTGCCGGACCTCCACCGCATCACGGTGCCGACCTTCATCACCGTCGGCCGGCACGACGAACTGACCCCCGCCTGCGCCCGCCGCATGCGGGAGAACATCCCCGGTTCCGAGCTGGTGGTGTTCCCCAATTCCAGCCACATGCCCTTCTACGAGGAGCCCCATCTCTACGAGCCGGCGCTGCTCGGCTTCCTCGCCCGCCATGCGCCCGTCCCCGGCAACGGAGCCTGAATCATGGTGACCGATCGGTGCGGTGAGGTGGACGATGCGGCCGAAAAGACCGGCCCGCAGGCCGGTGCGGCCGAGGCGGCCGGGCCGATGTATGACGAGGCCTTCCTCGCCCGGCTCGGCGCCGGCCTCGCCGCCGCCCTGCCACGCTGGGGGCTGGGAGAGGGTACCCGGATCCGCCTCCTCACCATCTCCGAGAACGCGACCTTTCTGGCGCAGGATCCGGCCGACGGGCGGGAGCTGGTGTTCCGGGTCCACCGGCCCGGCTACCACAGCCGCGAGGAGATCGCCTCCGAGCTCGCCTGGATCACCGCGCTCGGGGCGGAGGGGATCGTCGCCACCCTGTCGCCGCTGCCCCAGCGGGACGGCACCCTGATCGCCGACATCCACGATGGCGAGGCCGCGCGCCATGCGGTGGCCTTCGCCCGGCTGCCGGGGCGGGAGCCGGCGGAAGGGGAGGACCTGCCGCGCTGGTACCGTGAGCTCGGTGCCATCAACGCCCGGTTGCACGACCATGCCCGCCGCTGGCCGCGCCCGCCCGGTTTCACCCGCAAGCGCTGGGACTACGACGCCATGCTCGGCGCGGTGAAGCTGTGGGGGGACTGGCGCGCCGGGCTCGGGCTCGACGCCGCCGGCCGGGCGGTGCTGGAGCGCACCGACGCGGTGCTGCGGGCGCGGCTCGCGGCCTATGGCACCGGGCCGGACCGCTTCGGCCTCGTCCATGCCGACATGCGGCTCGCCAACCTGCTGGTGGACGGCGACACGCTCTCGGTCATCGACTTCGACGATTGCGGCTTCTCCTGGTTTCTCTACGACTTCGCCGCCGCCATCAGCTTCTACGAGCACGAGCCCTACATTCCCGCGCTTCAGGCCGCCTGGATCGAGGGCTACCGCAGCGTGGCGCCGCTCTCCGACGCGGAGTGCGCCATCCTGCCGGTCTTCATCATGCTGCGGCGGATGCTGCTGACCGCGTGGATCGCCTCCCATGCCGAGACGCCGACCGCGCAGGCGCTGGGCGAGGGCTACACCCACGGCACGGTGATGCTGGCCCGCCGATTCCTTGCCGAACACGCCGGGGAGGCGCTCTGATGGCCGCGATCACGCCGGAGAAGACCGAGATCCTCGCCCTCAACGCCTTTGGCGAGGCCGCCACCACCGGCCTGCCGGGCGATGTCGCCGCGCTGGTGGAGCGCCGCCGCCGCGCCTTCGGGGCGGGCTCGGTGCTGTTCTACGAGGAGCCGCTGCATCTGGTGCGGGGCGAGGGCGCCTTCCTCCACGCCTCGGACGGGCGGGCCTATCTCGATTTCTACAACAACGTCCCGACCGTCGGGCACTGCCACCCCCGCGTGGTGGAGGCGGTGCGCCGGCAGGTCGGCGCGCTCAACATCCATTCGCGCTACCTGTTCGACGTCGCCCACGACTATGCCGAGGCGCTGCTGGCGAGCTTTCCCCCCGCGCTCTCCAACCTCGTGCTGGCCTGCACCGGCAGCGAGGCCAACGACGTCGCCCTGCGCATCGCCCGCACCGCGACCGGGGCGCGCGGCGTCATCGTCACCGAGACCGCCTATCACGGCAACACCGCCGCGGTGACGGAGGTCTCGCCCTCCTCCTACCGCCGCGGCGCGCCGCCGCCCTTCATCCGCACCGTGCCGGCGCCGGACCCGGCGGTGTATGGCGAGGAGGTCGGAGCGGGCTTCGCCGCTGCCGTCGCCGCCGCCGCCGCGGCGCTGGCGGCGGAAGGGCACGGCGTCGCCGCGCTGCTGGTCGACACCATCTTTTCCTCCGACGGGGTCTATGCCGACCCGCCCGGCTTCCTCGCCGGGGCGGTGGCGCAGGTGCGGGCGCAGGGCGGGCTCTTCATCGCCGACGAGGTGCAGCCCGGCTTCGGCCGCACCGGGGCGGGGCTCTGGGGCTTCTCCCGCCACGGGCTGGTGCCGGACATCGTCACCCTGGGCAAGCCGATGGGCAATGGCTACCCCATCGCCGGGGTGGTGACGCGGCCGGCGCTGCTCGCCGCGCTCTATGAGGAATTCGGCTATTTCAACACCTTCGCCGCCAGCCCTGTGGCCACCGCGGCGGCGCTGGCGGTGCTGCAGGCGATCGAGGAGGACGGGCTCGTCGCCAATGCCGCAGCGGTGGGCGCGCATCTGAAGGCCCGGCTCGCCGCCCTGCCGGCGCCGGTGGCGGCGGTGCGCGGGGCGGGGCTCTATCTCGGGGTGGAGCTCCGGGTGGAGGGGGAGCCGGCGCCCGGCCACGCCCGCCACGCCATCAACGCGCTGAAGGAACGCGGCCTCCTCATCGGCGCCGCCGGCCGCCACGGCAACGTGCTGAAGATCCGCCCCCCGCTCTGCGTGAGGCAGGACCACGCCGACCGGCTGGCGGACGCGCTGGGCGCGGTGCTGGCGGGGCGAGGGGGGATTTGAGTGCGCTTATCCCTTTATAGAGAAAATCCGCTATAAAGGGATAAATTCCTTATATACCCCGACTCCGTAGAATCCCGGCAAATAGCTGCGAAGGCTTGCGGAATCG
>NZ_JAHBGE010000043.1 GCF_018390635.1 Ancylobacter lacus
ATGCTGGCCGGATGACGATTGGAAACCCGGCCGGATGAACGTCGGAATCTGCAGATTGAGCGCCGCGTCCGGGATCTGCTGCACGATCTGCACGCGGCGCACCTGCTCCCGGCTGCGCCGGGCAAGCGCCAGAGGCAGCGGCCCGCCGTGCAGGGTCAGCGCGCCATCGGCATCGGGGTGAAGCCCGGTGATGACCCGGCCGAGCGTCGTCTTTCCCGAGCCGGATTCGCCCACCAGCGCCAGCGTCTCGCCGGCCGCCAGCGAGAGGTCGATCCCCTCGAGCACCCGTGCGCCCCGGCCATAGGCCATGCCCACACCCTCGGCGGCAAGCACGGCTGCCCGCGTCGCCGCCGGCCCTCGTGGCGGCCGGGAGCGACCGGCGGTGACCAGCTGGCGGGTATAATCCTCGCGCGGGCGATTGAGGATGTCGGTCGTCGCGCCGTGCTCCACCGCCCGCCCATGGCGCAGCACGAGGATCTCATCGGCGATCTGCGCGACGACCGGCAGATCGTGGCTGATATAGAGCGCCGAGACACCGGTGGCGGCGATGGCCTGCCGGATCGCCAGCAGCACACCGGCCTGCGTGGTCACGTCGAGCGCGGTCGTCGGCTCATCGAACACGATCAGGCGCGGCTGCTGGCAGAGCGCCATCGCCGTCATCGCCCGCTGGAGCTGTCCGCCGGAGACCTGATGGGGGAAGCGCTCGAGGAAGCGGCGCGGCTCCGGCAGGCCGAGCAGCGCGATCAGTTCCTCGGCGCGGGCGCGGGCAGCGCGGCGGGAGATGCCGCCGGCGCGAAGCGCATTCTCCGTCACCTGCTGGCCGAGGGTCAGCGCCGGGTTGAAGGCCGCGCTGGCCGATTGGGCGACATAGGCGAGGCGCGTGCGCCGCAGCCTCTCCCGCTCGGCGATGTCCAGGGTGAGCAGGTCGCGGCCCTCGAACAGAACCTCGCCGCCGGCCGGGGCGGTGCCGGCGCGGAAGAATCCCAGCGCCGCGAGGCCGAGCGTCGATTTGCCCGCGCCGGATTCACCGATGAGCCCGAGCGTGCGGCCGGGGGCGAGGCCCAGCGAGACGGTCTCGACCAGCAGGCGCGGCGGTGTCGCCGCGCCGGGGCGGGCCGTGAGCGCGATGGAGAGGTCGCGAATAGTCAGCAGTTCAGCCATGTTTGCCCCGGCCCGCCGCGCCGGTCGTCCATTCCTGGAACCAGTCGGTCACATTGCTGACGGCGATGGCGAGCAGCGCGATGGCGGCGCCGGGAATGAGCGCCGCCCACACGCCGAACAGCAGCCCGTCCTTGTTTTCCTTGAGCAGGCTGCCCCAGTCCGTCGCCGGTGGCTGTATGCCGAGCCCGAGGAAGGACAGCGTCGAGAGGAACAGGACCGCGAAGACCAGCCGGACGCCGAATTCGGCGAGCAGGGGCGGCAGCGCGTTCGGCAGGATCTCGCGCAGTATGATCCAGGCGAGCCCCTCTCCGCGCACCCGCGCCGCCTCGACATAATCGGT
This sequence comes from Ancylobacter lacus, assembly GCF_018390635.1. Lineage (GTDB taxonomy): Bacteria > Pseudomonadota > Alphaproteobacteria > Rhizobiales > Xanthobacteraceae > Ancylobacter > Ancylobacter lacus. Next base: position 1,502 of record NZ_JAHBGE010000043.1, read on the forward strand.
GGCTCCGACATCCAGCGCCAGCGCCCGGGCAAGGCGGAACACACGGGTCGCATCGAGCAGCGCCATGATGGCGACGAGCACCTCGACGCGGCTCGGCAGGACTGAAAGCACCACCAGCGCGGCGATCAGCGTCGGGATCGCCATGGCGAGATCGTTCACACGGTTGAGGCCGATATCCAGCCAGCCGCGCAGCGTGCCGGCGATGAAGCCGACGGCGCCACCAATGAGGAAGGCGAGCACGGTGGAGAGCGTGGCGATGGTGAGCGTCGTCCGCGTGCTCCAGATCAGGCGGGAGAGCAGGTCGCGGCCGACATTGTCGGTGCCGAGCCAGTTCGCCGCGGAGGGCGGACTCCAGTTGCCGCCGATCACCTCATTGACGCCATGCGGCGCGATCAGCGGCGCGGCAATGGCAAGCACGAGGAGCGCGGCGAGAAAGGTCAGCGACAGGAAGGTCGCCGCCCCGGGGCGGGAAGGGCGCATCATCGCGGATGTCTCAGGCGCGGATTGGCCAGCAGCGCGGCGAGATCGGCGAGGCCGTTGATCACCACATAGACCGCCGCGAACACCAGCGCGCTCGCCTGCACCACCGGCACGTCGCGCTTGGCGACGCTGTCGACCAGATACTGGCCCATGCCCGGATAGACGAAGACCACTTCGATCACCACCACGCCGACCACGAGATAGGCGAGATTGACCGCCACCACGTGGATGATCGGGCCGAGCACATTGGGCAGTGCGTGGCGCCAGACCAGTTCACGGCCCGACACCCCCTTGATCTGCGCCATCTCGACATAGGGCGCGGAGAGCACGTTCAGCAGCGCGGCGCGCGTCATGCTGGTCATGTGGCCAGCCACCGCCAGCACCAGCGTGGCGACAGGAAGCGCCACCGCCCAAAGCCGTGCGCCCAGTGTCATGCCGGGATAGACGGTGGCGCTGCTGTCGAACCAGCCGAGGTTCAGCGCGAACAGCATGATGAGCAGGTAGCCGACGAAGAATTCCGGCAGCGCGATCGCCGCCCGCGTCGAGGCGGTGATCGCCCGGTCGACCGGCCCGTCGCGCCACTGCACGGCCACCACACCGAGCGTGATCGAGAGCGGCACGGCGATGGCCGCGGTGACGCCGGCGAGGAAGAAGGTGTTGCCCAGCCGCTGGCTGATGACCGCCGCAATGTCCTGCCGCGTGGCGTAGCTGGTGCCCAGATCCCCCCGCAGCGCCCCGCCGAGCCAGGCGAAATAGCGCAGCAGCGCCGGTTGATCGAGCCCGAGCTCCGCCCGGATGGCCGCGACCGCCGAGGGGGTGGCGGACTGGCCGAGCATGGCGGTGGCGACATCGCCCGGCAGCAGCTGCGTGCCGGCGAAGATCAGCACCGAGGCGGCGAGCAGCAGCGCGAGCGCGGTGGCGAGGCTGCGGGCAGCCAGCAGCGCCACTGCGCCCGCTCCGGCGAGGGAGCGCGCGAGGCCGCTGGCGGCCGGGGTGCGGAACGACGGCATGACGTTTTCCACGTTCGGCGGAAGGCGAGGGCGCCGCAGGACGCCCCGCCCGGCGCATCAGCTTTCCAGCCAGACCTTCTCGGCGACCTTGAAGCCGCTGAGCGCGAGGCCCGGCACGCTGGTGAAGCCGCCGACATTGGAGCGGGCGCCGTCGAGGCCGTCGGCACGGACGGGGATGACCTCGCTGCCCTCGTCGGCGATCAGCACCTGCACGTCGTGATAGATCTGCTTGCGCTTGGCCTCGTCGGTCTCGGCGCGGGCGGCGAAGACGAGCTGGTCGAGCTTTTCGCTCTTCCAGGCCGACTCGTTCCACTCGGCATTGGACAGGAACACCAAGGACAGGATGGCATCCGGCGTCTGCCGCGTGCTCCAGTTCGAGGCGACGAAGGGCTTCTTCAGCCAGACATTGTCCCAGTAGCCGTCGGACGGCACGCGATCCACCTCGAAGGGGATGCCGGCCTTCTGGGCCGAGGCCTGGTAGAGCTGCGCCGCGTCCACCGCGCCGGTGAAGCCGGAATCGGAGGCGGAGAGCACGACCTTGCCTTCGAAGCCCGCCTTCTTCCAGTGGAAGGCCGCCTTGTCGGGATCATAAGGCCGGGTCGGAATATCGGCGGCGTAGTAGCGGCTGGACGGCACGATGGGCTGGTCGTTCGCCACGGAGCCCACGCCGGCCAGCACCGAATTCAGGATCTGCTGACGGTCGATGGCGTATTTCAGCGCCAGCCGGGCGTCGATGCTGGTGAAGGGCGCCTGATTGGCAAGGGCCGGGAAGGTGTAGATCGCCGCATCGGGAGAGCGGTGGACCTTCACATTCGGCGCGGCCGAGACGCGCGACAGCAGGCGCGGCTCGACGCGGTTGATGATGTGGGCCTTGCCGCTGAGCAGCGCGGCGATGCGCGCCGTGCTGTCATTGATGGCGATGGTCTCGACCGAGTCGACATGGCCGCGACTGGAATCCCAGTAGTTGGGATTGCGCTTGGTCAGCGTGCGCACGCCCGGCTGGAAGTTCTCCAGCACGAAGGCGCCGGTGCCGATGCCCTTGTTGAAGTCGCCGCCATCCGGGCCGATGCCGAAATGCACGTCAGCGAGCAGATAGGGCAGATCGGCATTGCCGCCGCTGAGCGTGATGGTCAGCTCGCCCGGCGCGGTTTCCTTCAGCTCGGTGACGGTGTCGAGATAGACCTTGGCGGCCGACTTCGACTTTTCGCCGCGATGATGGTTGAGCGAGTAGATCACGTCGGCGACGGTCAACGTCTTGCCGTTGTGGAACTGGACCCCCTTGCGCAGGCGCAGCACCCACTCGGTCGCGCCCTTGCGCTGTTCCCAGCTCTCGGCGAGAGCCGGGCGCAGGCTGCCGGTCTCGTCGATCTCAACCAGCGTGTTGAAGAGCTGGGCGCCCGCGACATAGGCGTAGATCTCGAAATAGGCTGCCGGATCCAGAACATCCGTGGTCGAGGCATTGTCGACGCCGAGGATGAGGTGGCCGCCCTTCTTGGGTGTTTGGGACGACTGGGCGAAAGCGCCGCCGAGGGGCAGGGCGCCGGCGAGAAGCGCGCCGCCCGCGCCCTTCAGCAGGCTGCGGCGGTCAAGCGACAGGAAGGAGTTGGACATGAGTGTAAACTCCGAAATCGGAAACTGAGATGGCGCCGGTTCAGGACGGGCGTCGCAAAGCGGAGGACAGCGCGGCGATGTAGTCGGGGCCGATGCCACAACACCCGCCGATGATGGACGCGCCCGCGTCGTGCCAGCGCCGCGCGAAGGCGAGATAGGCGGGCGGGTCGAGGTCGTGCCGGAGATCGCTGAGCTCCGCATTGGCCTGCGGCTCATGGTCATGCGAATGCGGGGCGAAGGCATTGGCATAAACGCCGATCGCGGGACGGGCGTGCGCCGGCAGCTCCGCGAACACCGCCGTGGCCTCGCGGATCGCCGCCTCCATCACGCCGGCATGGCTGCAATTGAACAGCAACGCCGACGCGCCGAGTTCCAGCGCGGCCTGCGCCGCCTCGGTGATCGTCTCGCCGGAGCGGACCTGCGCGGGGCGGCTACCCGCCTCCACATCCTCCGGGTGGGAATCGTCGAGCGTGAAGGAGACCCAGAAGGGCCGCGTGTCCTCGGGCCCTATGGCGCGGCGCGCGGCGCGGGCCTCGGGGATGGACCCCTGCGTCTCGGCGAGCCACAGATCGACATGCGGTGCGAGGCCGGCCACCAGCGGGCCGAACAGGCGCGCGGCTTCCTCCGGGCGGAACAGGTCCGGCCGGTAGGAGCCGAAGACCGGCGGAAGCGAACCGGCGAGCCTTACCCCCGGACGGCCGGCCGCCGCGACGGCCTCGCGGCCCAGGCGCCCGGCGAGATCGGCGAGCTCGACGCCGCGCGCGGCGAAGCGCTCCTCGCCGATATGGAAGGGAACGACGGCGTAGCTATTGGTGGTGATGATGTCCGCTCCGGCCGCGACAAAGGCGTCATGCACCTGGCGCACATGGCCCGGGCTTTCGAGCAGCGCGAGCGCCGACCACTCCGGCTGGCGGAACGGCGCCCCGATCCGCAGCAACTCTCGGCCCATCCCGCCGTCGAGGATGGTGACGGTCTCAACCGACATGAAGGCACTCCCTGACACGACTATGGTACCCTTCATCGACAGGTACCATCCAGTTGTCAACTAAATCCATAGATTATTAGTTCTACCGCTGTGGATCGCTCGTTCGGCGAGGGGAGGCCGCGCAAGGCTTGATCCTTTCAGCCATTCGCTGATGGCCGGGAATGTCCCCAGGCCGTCAGGTCAGCGTGTTGCGCCGGCTCTGCCTCCCGGTCATCACAGCGCCCCATGCCGCGGCGGGATGCGGCCATTGAGGTGGTAGGCGCCGATCCAGTGATGTTTCCACCGCACCGGATCGTGCAGCGTATGGGTGCGCACATTGCGCCAGTAGCGATCCAGATCATCGGCGCGATCGGTCGCCGAGGTGCCGCCGAGCTCCAGCAGCTTGTTGGCCGCGAGCAGGCCGGCGCGGTGGCTGGCCGCCCGCGCCTCGGCCACGGCGACGGAGGCCGCCGCGACATTCGCCTCGTCAGGGGCCGCCTGGGCGACATCGACATAGCGGCCGGCGCGCTCGATCAGCGCATCGGCCGCGGCAAGGCGCACGCGCACCTCGCCGAGCGCGTGCAGCGTGAGCGGATCCTCGCTCGCCCGCGAAACCCCGCCGTCGATCCAGGCGCGGGCCCGCTCGCGCACGAAAGGCAGCGTCGCCTCGAAGGCGCCGCGGCCGATGCCGAGATCGATGCCGGCATGGATGATCTGGGCGAAGGGGCCGATCGCGGTCGGCCGGTCCAGCGAGGCCTGGAAGGGCACGACCCATTCCGGCTCGACGCGCACCCGATCAAACAGGATCGAGCCGGAACCGGTGACGCGCTGGCCGAAGCCGTCCCAGTCGTCGATCAGCGTGACGCCGGGCGCCTCGCGCGGGATGAAGACGAGGTAGCTGACCTCGCGGCCGTCCTCCTCGGTGTTCACCATGGTGGGAATGCGGTGGGCGAAAAGCGAGCCGGTGCAGTAGAACTTGCGCCCCTCGACATACCAGCCGGCGGGATCGCGCACGAGGCGCGTGCGCCGGTTGTAATCCCGCGCGCCGATCTCCGCGAGCGCGTTGCCGAAGCGCTCGCCCGCCAGCACACGCCCATAGAAGAACCGCTTCTGCGCCTCGGTGCCGCCGTTGCGCAGCACCTCAAGGGCGTAATAGTGGTTCTGCGGGATTTGCCCGAGCGAGCCGTCGGCGGCCGAGATGATCGCCGTCACCTGCGCGACCGTCGCGGACGTCACGCCCGGTCCGCCATACTCGCGCGGAACGGTAATCGCCCAGAGCCCCGACTGGGTGAACTGCTCGATCTCCTCCCAGGGCAGACGCCGCTCAAGGTCGCGCGCGGCGGACCCGGCGGCGAACCCAGCGGCGAGGTCGCGCGCGGCGGCAAGCGCCTCCTCATGCCCGGCAAGGCGCGGTACAGGGCGCGGCGGCGGGGCGCTGCGGAGCACGAGAGCGGCATCGGGTTCGCTTGCGGCGGCGACCCGTGGTGTGGACGTGAAGCTCATGCCGGGTGGTCCTCAGTTCCACTGGTGCCGCTGCGGCAGGGCGCCATTCAGCGTGTAATTGCCCAGCAGGTGGTACTTCCACCGCACCGGGTCGTGCAGCGTGTGCACCCGCGCGTCGCGCCAGTAGCGCCCGAGATTGTAGGCTTCGCGGGTCGACGACGAACCCGCGAGTTCCGTGAGGCGCTCGGCGGCCTCCAGCGCGATTTCGGTGGTGAGGATCTTTGCCTCGGCGACCGCGACGGAGGCCTCGGCCGAGCTTTCGGCCGTGACCGGGGCGGCGGCGATCCGGTCGAGCGCGCGGCCGGCGCGCGCCAGCACCTCCTGCGCCGCGTGCAGGTCGATCTCCAGCCGGCCGATTTCACCGATGATGTAGGGGTCTTCCGTCACGCTGGCGACGGTGAAGGGATAGGCGCGTGTCCTGGTGCGCACGAAATCCAGCGCCGCCTCGACCGCCCCGGCGGCGATGCCCGCGTCAATGGCGGCCTGGATATGCTGCGAGCGTGGCCCGCCAAGACCGGGTCTTCCCGCGAGCGGAGACAGGTCGATCAGCAGCCCCTCGTCGACGGGGGCCGCCTCGAACAGCACCGTGCCGCTGGCGGTGGTGGTCTGGCCGAAGCCCTGCCAGTCATCGACCACCCGCACGCCCGGCGCATCGCGCCGCACCCAGGCGAGAACAGGTCGGCCGGCCCCGTCTACCGCGCGGGTGGGAATCCAGTGGGCGAAGATCGCCCCCGTGGAGTAATAGCGCCGCCCGCTCAGGACGAGCCCGCCGGCCGTGCGGGAGAGCTGTGTCGTCACATGGGTGATGGCACGGCCATGGCGCTCCGGCCCCGCATTGCCGATGCGATGGCCGGCGAGAATGTCGGCATAGATGCGCGCCTGCTGCTCCGGGCTCGCCGCCTCGCGCACCAGCGCCAGCACGCCGAACTGGTTCTGCGGCATCTGCGCGACCGAGGCATCGGCGGCGGCGAGGATGGCGAACACCCGCGCGACCGTTTCATGCGAGACATCGGCCCCGCCAAAGTCGCGGGGCACGGTGATCCCACCAAGACCGCTGGCGGTGAACAGCTCGATCTCATCCCAGGGCAGGAGCCGCTCGCGATCGCGCAGCGAGGCGCCTTCGGCGAGCCGGGGTGCGAGGGCCTCCGCGACCTCGATGGCCTCCGCATCCGAGGAAATCAGATGCGGGCGGGAGGGCGGGCGTGGGCGCCGCTCTGGCGATGCGGGAGCCTGGGCCGCGGGAAAATCGGACATTGTGAGGTGTTCCGGGGGTGCAGGAGTTAAGTGTTTGACTTTGCGTTCTTTTGATCGGTTCAGGTCACGTCGTGGACGATGCGGCCGTCGACGATGGTCAGGCGCGCGGAGATCGCGCGTATGTCCTCGAGCGGAACGGCTGTCGGGTCGTGGGACAGAACGACGACATCCGCCGCATAGCCGGGCTTGAGCGGTCCCTTCCATGTCTCGTCGAAGCTGAGCCGGGCGCCCGCCACGGTGAACAGGCCGAGCGCGGTCTCCACGTCGAGCCGCTGGTCCGGTCCGATGACGCGTCCACTCAGCCGCTCCTGCCGGGCGCAGGCGACCCATAGGGTGAAGAACGGGTCGTAGGGAATGTTGTCCGTGGCGATGGCGAGGGGAATGCCGGCGTCGAGGATATGGCGGTGCGGAACGATCCAGTCCCCGTCCTCCGCCTCGGCCAGATAGCGCGCGCCGCCCTTCCAGAGGAAATAGGTCGGGATGGTCGTCACCAGCACGCCGAGCCGGGCGAGGGCGGCAAGGTCCGCCGCGCTGGTGCGCCCGACATGCTCTATCACCCACCGCCGGCCGTGCAGCGGATGGCGCTCATTCACCGCCTCGAGCACCGGCACGATCTCGTGGAGCTTGTCGCTGACGATGGTGTGCAGGCGCAGCTCGTGTTCGGCGGCGAGAAAGGCGGCTTCGCGGAAATCCGCCGGCGTCACCGCCTGCTCGACAAAGCCGGACCAGCCGGTGTCGGGCAGATGCGCCCGCGCGCAGCAGGCGGTCGCGGCGTCCCCGCCATAGGCGATGTGGATGCCGGAGACGCGCAGCCAGCCATCCCCGAGCCCGGAGCCCCGCGCCGAGGCCAGCCAGTCGCGCATGATGCGCCTGGCTTCCGCCACATCCGACCAGCTTGGCGAAACGACGAGCCCGACGCGCACCGACAGCTCGTCACGTTCCCAGAGCTGGCGATAGACCGAGATGCTCTCCGCCGCCGAGCCGTGCCCCTCATAGATGCTGGTCGTGCCCTTGGCGTTGTAGAGCTTCTGCGACAGCCGCACGCCCTCCAGCCGGTCCTGGAAGCCGAAACGCGGGACGGCGGGAAGAATATCGAACTCCACCGTCGGTCGGTTGTTGCGCTCGATGATGACGCCGGTGGGCTCCCCCGCCGTGTCCTTGAGAATCTCCACGCCAGCGATGCGGGGCGCGGTGTCCCGGGTGATGCCGTTGAGCGCCAGCGCCCGGCTGTTGAGCGCGCTATACCCCGGCGGCTGGCCCCAGTTGCCGAACACGCCCTGAATGTAGACGGGGTGATCGGGCGCGGCGGCATCGAGCTCGTAACGGTCGGGCACGTGCCCTTCCTCGAGCGTCTGCGGCCCGTCGAAGAAGAAGGGCGGCGTGCCGACCGGCATGGTCACGATCCAGTCGCCCGATGGCGTGGTCCGCGCGGCGGCGCGCACGCGGGCCACTATGTCCGCGACGTTGCGCACGCCGGCGAGCGAGGGGCGCCGCTGCTTGAGGCCCTCGCGCTCCATATGGGCGTGGGCGTCGTTGATGCCGGGAATGACGGTGGCGCCGTCGAGGTCACGCACCTCGGCCCCGGGACCGGCTTGCTCCAGCACCTCGTCGCCGCCGACCGCGATCAGGCGCCCGCCCCGGAACGCCAGAGCGGAAGCCCGCGGACGGGCCGGATCGAAGGTGATGACATGCGCGTTGCGCAGCACGGTCGTTGCCAGTCGCTTGGTCATGTCAGGATGTAATCTGGTACCAGGGGAACAGCCGGCGGGCGATGGCGACAAAGGCTCGGTCGACCAGGAAGCCGACGGCGCCGAGCACGGCGAGACCGATGAACATGATGTCCACGCGGAAGAGCTGGTGGCCTTCCGACATCATATGGGCGATGCCCGACGAGGCGCCCGACATCTCCGCCGCCACCAGGACCACCAGCGAGACGGAAAGCGCCTGACGGATGCCGGTGAGGATGAAGGGCAGTGCGGCGGGCAGCACGACGAGGAACAGCGTGGTGAGGCGGCCGGCGCCGAGGCAGGCGGCGGAGCGCAGATAGATCGGGTTCACGTCCCGCACGCCGATGAAGGTGGTGATCCACAGCGGGAAGAAGGCGCCCCAGGCGATGAGCGCGGTCTTGGAGACCTCGCCGATGCCGAACCACAGGATGCAGAGCGGGATCAGCGCGATCGCCGGGATCGAGCGGAAACCGTGCAACAGCGGTTCCAGCAGATATTGCAGCCAGGCCAGCCGCGCGGTCAGCACCCCGGCGCCGATGCCCAGTCCAAGAGCCACGCCGAAGCCGGAAGCGGCCCGCACGAGGCTGACGCGGATGTCGTCGAGGATCTGGCCGGAAAGGAGCAGCGGCACGAAGGTCGCGAACACCTGCGAGGGTGGTGGAAACAGCACCTCGTTGATCCAGGTCGAATAGCGCGGGATCAGCTCCCAGGCGATGACGAACAGCACAAGGCCGGCGATGTTGAGCGCGATCCGCCACCCGGCGGCGCGGCGGAGCCTGCGGCGATGGGCCGCCCGGAACGTCGCCTCGAAGCTGTCGGCCGGCGCCGGTGCGCTGCGGCTTGCCCGATGATCCGTGGTTTCGGAGGAGACGAGGCTCATGCGGCCCTCCTTCCATGATGCCCCGCCAGCGCGCCCGCGATCTCGGCATAGAGTTCGGCGAAGCGTGCCGAGCCGCGTTCCCGGGGATGCGGGGCGTCGATGGCGAGATCGGTGCGAAGGGTGCCCGGATGGGCGCCCATCACGACGACGCGCTGGGCGAGGAAGGCGGCCTCGTCGACGTTGTGGGTGACGAAGACGACCGACACGCCGGTCTCCTGCCACAGCCGCAGCAGGTCTTCCTGCAGGGTCTGGCGGGTCATGGCGTCGACCGCCGCGAAGGGTTCGTCCATCAGCAGCACTTCCGGCTCGACCACGAGCGCGCGCGCCACGGCGACGCGCTGGCGCATGCCGCCGGAGAGCTCGTGCGGGTAGCGATCGGCGGCGTGGGGAAGGCCGACCCGTTCGAGCGCCCGCAAGGCCTGCCGGCGCCGCTCGGCGCGCGGCACGCCGCGTGTGCGCAGGCCGAATTCGACATTCTGCCGGGCCGTCATCCAGGCGAACAGCGCATAGTCCTGGAACACCACGACCCGTTCGGGCCCGGGACCGGTGATGGGCGCCCCGGCGAACGATACCGTGCCGCTGGTCGGCCGGACGAAGCCGGCGATCAGGTGCAGCAGCGTGGTCTTGCCGCAGCCCGAGGGGCCGATGAGGCAGACGAATTCACCCCGGCCGATGCGCAGCGACACATCGCGCAGCGCCCAGTTCGGCGTGCCGTCGCGTCCCGCATAGACCTGCGAGACGCGCTCGGCCGCGATGAGCGCGGCATCCGCGCTCACGACAGGGTGACCCGGTCGGGATACAGCGCCTTGGTGGGACCGTCGGCGATCAACCCGCGCAGCAGGGTGCGCAGGTCGCCCTCCGGCGCCTTGGCGAGGCGGGCGGCGATGGCCCAGTTCGCCTCGGTCACCAGATCGTCGAGGAAACGCTGGTCGAAGCCGAGCTTGAAGGTGAAGGTGGAGGTCGCCTGGCGGATCTGCTCGGCGGGCGTCTTGATGCGCTCGGCGATCAGGGCAGGCCAGTCCGGATCGGTGCTGATGCGCTGCTCGGCGGCGTTGAGGGCCTTGAGCGCGGCGGTCACCGCCTCGGGCTTTTCCTTAAGGACCTTTTCCGTCGTGAGGAAGAGCTGGTGGCTCTGGAAAAAGGGTTCGATCCCCTCCAGCGTCATCTCCACGATCTTGCCGCCCGTCTGCTTGTCGGCCACCGCGACCGCCTGGCTGCTCCAGGCGAAGCCGTCGATGTCGCCGCGCGCGAGCGTGGTCGCGAGGTTGCCCGGCGCCACATTGACCACGGTGATGTCCTCGGGCTTCAGCCCGGCGAGGTCGAGATAGCGGGCGAGCAGATATTGCCCGGACGTGCCGACCGGCGTGCCGATCTTGCGGCCCTTGAGGCTGGCGGGCGTCTTTGGATCGACGCCGACATCGCTGCGCACGACGATCCGCATGTCGCGCGAGTAGCGGGAATAGTTGATGACCGCGAGCGGCTTCAGGCCGTTCAGCGCGGCGAAGACCAGGGGCGTGTCGGTGGACGCCGAGAAGTCGGCCGAGCCGGTGAGCAGCGCCTGAAGTGCGTCGCGACCGGAATCGAAGGAGGCGGTCGTCAGCTCGACATTCTGGTCCTTCCAGTAGCCTGCGGCCTCCGCCACATAGGGCACCGCCCAAGTATAGCCGACGCTGCCGTAGGCCACCTTCACGGGAGTGGGGGCCTGCGCGCGCAGGATGGAGGGCGCGAACAGCGCCGCGGCGCCCGCGCCGAGACCCGCCAGCAGCTGGCGACGATCGGGTGACAGCGTGTCGAGGGGGAAGGCCATGGTGATCGTCCTTGCTGAAACGAGCCAACCGTTGCGGGCGGCTAGAAACCCTTGATGAGGCGGAAGGTGGAATCGATCCGGCGGCGCGGGGCGGTCTGCGGCGACCAGCCGATGACCGCGCGGTAGGAGCCGACCAGCCCGGCCTCGATCAGCGCGGCCTCATCCACCTCGACGGCGTGGTCGGCCTCCGGCGCGACATAGAGCGCGTCCTCGGGGCAGTAGAGCTCGCACATGAAGCAGGTCTGGCAGTCCGCGCCCCGGGCGATGGTCGGCAGGGCACCGGCCATCGCCTTCGGCGCGGGATCGAAGACGTTGGTCGGGCACACGGCGACGCAGATGTTGCAGCCGGTGCAGCGTTCGGCGCTGACGAGCTCGATCATGCCGCCAGCTCCGCCTGCGGGCGCGCCAGTGGCGCGGCGGGCGCGGCCCAGGCCTCGTCCAGCCCGCCGCTGAAAATGTGGCGCAGCTGCGTGGGGTCGGCCTCGGGATGGTCCGCCCGCCGGTGCATGCCGCGCGATTCCGTGCGGGCGAGCGCGCTGCGGTACATCCAGCGCGCCACCGCGGTCATGGCGGCCGCCTCGCGCGCCTTCACCACCTCCGCCGTGCCGGCGGCATCGGCTGCGCGCAGCGACTGCCAGAGCCCGTCGAGCCGACCGAGCGCGGCATGCAGCCCGTCGCCCGAGCGGAAATAGTTGATGTCGAACGGGAACACCTCGGCCTGCACACGCCGGGTCGCCTCCTGCGGGTCGAAGGCCCGTGCCGTGCCCGCGCGCAGCCCGACCGTCCCGGCGGGAGCCGCCCCGCGCCGGGCGCCGCGCTGGCGCGTCCCGTGCGCCGCGGCGCCCGCACCGGCCCATTGGCCCGAGGAGATCGCCCAGGCGGCGTTGTGGCTGCCGCCGCCGGTGAAGCCGCCGCAGATCAGTTCGCGGGTCGCCGCGTCGCCGGCGGCGAAAAGGCCGGGAACGGTGGTGGCGCAGCTCTCGTCGACGATCCGCAGGCCACCCGTGCCGCGCACCGTGCCTTCCAGCCGCAGCGTGACCGGAAAGCGCTGGGTGAAGGGGTCGATACCCATGCGGTCGAAAGGCACGAAGAAGTTCGGCTGTGCCTCCCGCATCGAAGCGCGCAGGCCCGGCTCGGCCTGGTCGAGCCGGGCATAGACCGGCCCGCGCGCGAGCCAGCGGGCGATGATGGAGCGTCCGCCCTGCGAGGCCGCGCCGGGGATCGCCGCGCCGCCGGGCTCGGTGAAGGTCGCCCATTTGTAGAGCAGCGTCTTGGTGACGGAGGCGAAGGTCGGGGAGATGCCGTAGGCGTTGGAGAACTCCATGCCGGAGAGTTCGGCGCCGAGTTCCGCCGCCATGAGCAGGCCGTCGCCGGTCAGAACGTTGCAGCCCAGCGCGCGGCTGAGGAAGGCGCAGCCGCCGGTGGCGATCACCACCGCGCCCGCCCGCACCGCCCAGTCATCGCCCTGCTGGCGGCGCAGCCCGCGCGCCCCGGCGACGGCGCCCTCCGCATCGACGAGAAGTTCCAGCGCCGGGCTGTGGTCGAGGATGCGCACACCGGCGCCCTTCACCAGCTTGCGCATCAGCCGCATATATTCCGGGCCTTGCAGCGAGCCGCGCGCCGGCGCGCCCTCATCGTCGAGCGGGAAGGGATAGCCGCGCGCTGCGAGCTCATCGACGCTCCGGTGCGTGCGGTCGAGAACGCGCATCGCCCAGCGCCGGTCGGCGAGGTGCCCGCCGAGGGTGTCGCGCGCCAGAAAGGCGGCCTGCCGCCGCTCCGGGTCGGGCGGCACGTACCACACGCCGGTGCCCGAGGGCGCGGTCGCGCCCGATGTGCCGCAGAACCCCTTGTCGGCGAGCACGACGCGGGCGCCGGCGCGCGCCGCCGCCAGTGCCGCCCAGGTGCCGGCGGGACCGCCGCCGAGAACCAGCACATCCGCATCGAGATCGAGCGCCGCGCGGGTGGCCGGCACGTCTGGCTTCAGGCTCATGGCGCGCGCTCGTTGTGCGGGGGAGAGAAAACCCGCCCGGCAGTGCCGGGCGGGTACCGGTCTCGCTCAGAAGTCGACGCCGCCCGGGGCGGGGAGGGCCGGCTTGTCGCGCGGCAGCTCGGCGATCAGCGCCTCGGTGGTCACCAGCAGGCCGGCGACGGAGGCGGCGTCCTGCAGGGCGGTGCGCACGACCTTGGCCGGATCGACGATGCCGGCGGCGATCAGGTCGACATAGGTCTCGTTCTGGGCGTCGAAGCCGAAGGTGGCCGACGTGTTGTCGAGGATCTTGCCGACCACGATGGAGCCTTCCACGCCGGCATTCTCGGCGATCTGGCGGATCGGGGCTTCCAGCACGCGGGCGATGATCTGGATACCGGCGCGGATGTCCGGATTGTCGGACTTCAGGGCCTGCACCGCCGCCTTGGCGCGCAACAGCGCGACGCCGCCGCCGGGAACGATGCCTTCCTCGACCGCGGCGCGGGTGGCGTTGAGCGCGTCGTCGACGCGGTCCTTCTTTTCCTTGACCTCGACTTCGGTGGCGCCGCCGACGCGGATCACCGCGACGCCGCCGGCGATCTTGGCGAGGCGCTCCTGCAGCTTCTCGCGGTCATAGTCCGAGGAGGTCTCCTCGATCTGCTGCTTGATCTGGGCGACCCGCGCCTCGATATCGGTCTTCTTGCCGACGCCGTCGACGATGGTGGTGTTCTCCTTGTCGATGCGCACGCGCTTGGCACGGCCGAGCTGGGCGAGGGTGACGTTCTCCAGCTTGATGCCGAGATCCTCGGAGATGACCTCGCCGGCGGTGAGGATGGCGATGTCCTCGAGGATCGCCTTGCGGCGGTCGCCGAAGCCGGGGGCCTTGACGGCCGCGACCTTGAGGCCGCCGCGCAGCTTGTTGACGACGAGCGTGGCCAGGGCCTCGCCCTCGACATCCTCGGCGATGATGAGCAGCGGCTTGCCGGCCTGCACCACGGCTTCCAGCACCGGCAGCAGGGGCTGGAGCGAGGCAAGCTTCTTTTCGTGGATGAGGATGTAGGGGTCGTCGAACTCGACCGTCAGCTTCTCGGCGTTGGTCACGAAGTACGGCGAGAGATAGCCGCGATCAAACTGCAGCCCTTCCACGACGTCGAGCTCGGTCTCGGCGGTCTTGGCTTCCTCGACGGTGACGACACCCTCATTGCCGACCCGCTGGAAGGCGGTGGAGATGATCTGGCCGATCTCGGTATCGCCATTGGCGGAGATGGTGCCGACCTGGGCGACCTCGTCGGAGGACTTCACCTTCTTGGCGCGCTTCCTGATGTCGGCGACCGCCTCGGCGGTGGCGAGGTCGATGCCCCGCTTGAGATCCTGCGGGTTGAGGCCGGCGGCAACGGACTTCGCGCCCTCGCGGACGATCGCCTGCGCCAGCACGGTGGCGGTGGTGGTGCCGTCGCCGGCGAGATCGTTGGTCTTCGACGCGACCTCGCGCACGAGCTGGGCGCCGAGATTCTCGAACTTGTCCTCGAGCTCGATCTCCTTGGCGACGGAAACGCCGTCCTTGGTGATGCGCGGCGCGCCGAAGCTCTTCTCGATCACGACATTGCGGCCCTTGGGCCCCAGCGTGACCTTCACCGCGTTGGCGAGGATGTCGACGCCGCGCAGCAGGCGCTCACGCGCGTCGGAGGAAAAACGTACGTCCTTGGCAGCCATGTCAGGCGCTCCTCGATGTCTTGAAAACGGCTCAGGCGATCACGCCGAGAATGTCGGCTTCCTTGAGGATCAGCAGGTCGCGCCCATCGACCTTGACCTCGGTGCCGGACCACTTGCCGAACAGCACGCGGTCGCCGGCCTTGACATCCAGCGGGACCAGCTTGCCGGCCTCGTCGCGCCCACCGGGGCCGACGGCGACGATCTCGCCCTCGGAGGGCTTCTCCTTGGCGGTGTCGGGAATGATGATGCCGCCCTTGGTCTTCTCCTCGGCATCGAGGCGACGGACGACGACACGGTCATGCAACGGGCGAAAAGCCATCGGGATAAGTCCTTGAAGAAATGGATATCATGCCGAGCGTCCGATCCTCAGGACGCGGAGAGCGGAAAGCTGCGCCGCAGCTTCGCGAGCGCGCCGCGGGCCGCGGCGTGGATGTCCTCGACCGTGGCGAATTCCTGCCCATCCAGCCCGTTGAACCGGTGGTTCGAGGCGTGGAAGCGGAAGCCGCTGTCGAGCCGCGCGGCGAGCCCGGCACGGCACCCGGCCACGGCGACGATGAGGATGTCGGAACGAGTCTGCTCGGTCATGAAAAGAAGAATATAAAAACGATAGATTTAATCAACAAAAAGATGGGCCGTTGGCGCGGGCTTTCGCGCTACCGCGGCTCGGGCACCCCTCACGATGCATGTGGATATCCCGCCCGGGGTTTGCCGGGCGGGGGGGTCAGCGGAGGCCGCGGCGGGCCTGGAT
>NZ_JAHBGE010000044.1:0-369650 GCF_018390635.1 Ancylobacter lacus
GCGGCGGAGCGCGCCTCGCTGGCGCGGGCATCCTCGCCGTGCCGCGCCGCCTCACTGACGTGGGTCGCCTCGCTGGCGCGGCCGATCTCGCCGGCGCGGGGGCCTTCATAGCCGCGCCCGGCGGGCGGCGCGTCGTGGAAGCGCGGCTCCGGGGCGAGGCGGGCCGAAGGCGCGCGGGCGCCGCCGCCGATCGCGGCGCGGGCCTGCGCGAGGCGCTGCTGCGCCATCGCCTCCAGCCGCTCGTTCAGCCGGCGCACGGTCTCGTCGAGGTGGGAGGCGGCGGCGGCGCTGCCCTTCTCCGGGTCTTCCAGCAGCCGCTCGATGCGCTCGTTCAGCGCTTCCAGCGCGGCGCCGAGCCCTTCCTCGCGCACCTGCTCGCGGGGGGCGCGGGCCGGGGGCGGGGTCTCGCCCTGCCGCCGCGCCAGCTTCTCGATTTCCTCGGCGAGGTCATGGACCCGGCGCTGCAGGTCGCCCACCGCGTGGTCCGCGCGCGGGGCAAGCGGGCCGGACGGCGCGGGGCCGGAAGCGGGGCGTGCGGCGGCGGATTGCGGCGGGGTGCCGGCGCGCCGGAGCAGCGTGTGCAGCTCCCCGGAGGCCAGCTTCTCGCGCAGCCAGTCGGCGAGCGGAACGCCCGCCTGACGGGCGGCATCGCGCAGCGCCATCCAGGCCTCGGCATCCATCAGGTCGTTCTGCGATGGCGCGCCCTGCCTCACCGTCGTCTCCGTTCGCGACGTTCACCGGCGGCGTCGAATCAGCGCCGCTTCCTTCGGGATGTGTCGCGACCGACTTTTCGCCCCCTTGGTAAATGTGCCGTTAAAAACCGCCGCGGGATTAACCATCGCCGGGCTCCGGTCCGCGAGGTAACCGTCGCCTCGCCGGGGCGAAACCGCTGCCCGGCGAGTCGGCCGGAAGCGGGCCGGGCGTTTAACCCTGCGTTAGCTCCGGGCCGGTCCGGAACAGGAAAATCGTTGTTTTACAACAGTGTAAGGGTCCGTTTAACAGTAACTTTCCCTAACGTCCGGTGCGACTTTCTCCCCTTGCGGCAACTGCTCTGCGAACCTGTGGTCACCTTCCCCCCAGCGGTCCCCGCAACAGCCGGAGCTGAACCCATGGATTTCACGTCCTACGAGGCCGATCGCGCCGTCGAGAGCCGGTCGATTTCCGCCGAGCCGCAGTTCTTCACCATCGGCGACCTCGCCCGTGAGTTCGGCGTCACCCTGCGCGCCCTGCGCTTCTATGAGGACAAGGGCCTGCTCGACCCCCGCCGCGAGGGCCTCACCCGGCTCTACAGCGCCGCCGAGCGCGCCCGCCTCGCCATCATCCTGAAGGGCAAGAAGCTCGGCTTCACCCTCGCGGAGATCAAGAGCATGGTGGCGCTGCGCGAAGGCGGCCCGGTGCCGCAGGGCGGCCTCGCCCTCACCCGCGAGAAGTGCGTGGAGCAGATGACCCTGCTCGAGCGCCAGAAGAACGAGATCGAGGAAGCCATCGGCGAGCTGCGCCAGATGGTCTCCGCCTTCCAGGTGCGCTCCGCCGCCTGAGGCCGCTTCCGCCGGCGTTGCCCCGCCGGCATCTTCTGCCTGAACTTCCCAGCAGCGGCGTCGGCCCCGACGTCGCTGCATTTTTATGGCCCGGCCGGCAGCACCCCGGCCTGCGGCCTCCAGGCCGCGATATCCGCGGGTCCTGATGGCCGGGAGCCTTGGCACCCGGCGGGGCTGCCTTTATCTGGAAGGGGGGTTGCCGCCGACCCCGGCACAGGGGGTGCGCCATGTTCCGGATGCTGGACTATTATTTCTCCATTCACAGCCCGTGGGCCTTTCTCGGCCATGCCGCTCTGCTCGAGGCGGCGCGGCGGCACGATGTGCAGGTGGTCTACCGCCCGGTGCTGCTCGGCCCGCTGTTCGAGGAGACCGGCGGCCTGCCGCTCGCCCGCCGCCACCCCGCCCGCCAGCGCTACCGCATGGTGGAGCTGCAGCGCTGGCGCGAGCGGCGCGGCGTGGACCTGAACCTGCGGCCGCGGCACTGGCCGTTCGATCCCGCCCTCGCCGATCAGACCATCATCGCCGCCGCCGAGGCGGGCTATGATCCCGGCCCGCTGGTGGCGCGGCTCTTCGCCGGGGTGTGGCAGCGCGAGGAGAATGTCGGCGAGGCCTCCGGCGTGCTCGCCGCCCTTGCCGAGCTGGGCCTGCCGTCCGACATCATGGTGGAGGCCACCGGCCAGCGCATCGCCGGGCTCTACGCCGACAACCGCCGGCTGGCGGTGGAGGCCGATGTGTTCGGCTCGCCCTCCTATGTGCTGGATGGCGAGGTGTTCTGGGGCCAGGACCGGATCGAACTGCTGGAGGCGGCGTTGTCGTCCCGTCGCGAGCCTTACGCCCCGCAGTGAGGCCGCCGCCGGCGCCCGCGCCGTGAGGAGAAGCCGATGCCGAAGCTGCCGAGAGCCGCCGCGCTGCTCGCCCTTGCCGCCGTTTCCCTCTCCCTGGCCGGGCCGCGCCCGGCCGGGGCCCAGCCCGCCCCGCCCGCGCCCGCGGCACCGCCCGCCGCTGCCGGGGCCGCCCCCGCCGCGCCGCCGCTGCCGGAGGACCCCGGCGCCAACCCGCTCGGCCGTGCCGGCGAGGTGGCGCCGCGCTTTTCGCTGCAGCCGGTGGAAGGCGGGCTGATGCGGCTCGATGCCCGCACCGGGGCCATGAGCTTCTGCTCCGTGCGTTCCGGGGCGTGGAGCTGCGCGCTGGTGCCGGAGGAGCGCAGCGCCTACGAGGCCGAGATCCGCCGGCTGAACGAGCGCATCGCCACGCTGGAGAAGGCGGCGGTGCCGCAGGTGCTGGCCCCGCCCGCCGCGGTGCCGGATGCCTCGCCCGGCGCGCCGGGGCCGGGTGGCGAGGCCGCCGCCCCGGACAAGACGCCCGACGCCGGCCGCGCCACGCCCGGCGGCACCCCGCCGGCCGGCGAGCAGACCACGCCGGACGAGGCCCGCGCCGCCTTCGACCGGGCGATGCGGATGGCGGAGGACGCCTTCCGCCGCTTCTACGACATGGTGCAGCGCCTGCGGCAGAACCCGCCCGGCGACACCGGCGAGGAAAAGCTCTGACGCCGCATCAGGTTGCCGCTGGAGATCCCGGCGGCACGGTGGGGACACCGCTCCGGCCCGCCGGCCCCGCCGGCCTCAGCAGGCGCCGAGGAAGCCGGCGATGCGCGCCAGCGCCTGGTCGGCCAGCGTGCCGGGAAAGCCGATGAAGACATGGCAGCCGCCGGGATAGACCGCCAGCTCCGCGCCATTGCCCGCCGCCAGCCAGCGCGGCGCCATGAACAGCGTGTCGTCCAGCAGCGCGTCGCGGGTGCCGATGGTGAACAGCGCCGGGGGCAGGCCGGCGAGATCGGCGTGGAGCGGGGAGATGTCGGTGGCGGCGGGATCGCCGCCCTCGCGCAGGTAATGGCCGACGAAGACGTTGATGTCGCGGGTGTTGAGCACCAGCGGCTCGTCGCCCCAGTTCCGCGCGCTGGGGGTGAGGCCGAGATCGTAGCAGCCGGCATTCAGGCTGGCGGCGCGGAACGGGGTGAGGCCGTGCCGGTCGCGCAGCCGCAGCAGGGTGGCGACGGCGAGATTGCCGCCGGCGGATTCCCCGCCCAGCGCGAAGCGCTCCGTGCCGAAGCGGGCCGGGCCTTCGCGCAGCAGCCACAGCGCGGCCGCCTCGCAGTCGTCCGGCGCGGCGGGCCAGGGGTTCTCGGGGGCGAGGCGGTAGTCGACCGAGACCACCGCGAAGCCGGTGCGCTCGACGAGGCGGTGGTTGAGCCCGTCATTCTCGCGGGCCGAGCCGAGGCACCAGCCGCCGCCATGGAAGTGAAGATAGACGCCCTTGGGCTGCGGCGGGGCGAGGATGCGGAGCCCCACCGGGCCGTGCGGGCCGGGAATCTCGATCACCTCGGCGAGCGGGCTTTCCGGCGCCAGCGGGAAGGGGCCCTTGCCCTCCAGCCGCAGCTTGCGCAGCACCGCCATGGGGAAGACCCAGCGGTCGGGAATGGCGCCGAGCGCCTTGAGGATGCCGGCGTTGATGGCCTTGGTGTCCGGCGCGACCGCCTCCGGGCGGAACAGCGCGGGATCGAGCGTCAGCGCCGAGGCGGATGGGGCGAGCGCCGGGGCGTTCGTCGGTGCGTTGGTCGAGGCGTTCATGGGGCGGTACCGGTCGTGAGGGACAGGTCGGGGCGAGAGGTCCGGCGCGGTGCCGCCGGCGCGTGGGAACGGCGCCCCGTGCGAAGGCCGGGATCGGCGCGGCGGCGCCGGGGCTGGCGCGCCGGCGGGCCGGGGGCGCACTATCCAAGCCCAGCCCGGCCGGTGCGTCCAGCCGTAGCGAACGGATAAGGAGAAGGCATGGCAGAGATGCAACGCGGGGCCGCCCCGCGCCACACCATCGGCCGCGGGCCCGTCCGGGCGAGCCGCATCACCCGGCGCGTCACCACCACGCTGACGGTGCGCACCCGGCCGCGCGGCTTCACCGACATCACCCGGGAGGTCGCCGCCTTCCTCGCCGAGATCGGGGCGGGCGAGGGCGAGGTGGGCGTGTTCTGCCGCCACACCTCGGCCTCGCTCGCCATTCAGGAGAATGCCGACCCCGACGTGCGGGTGGACCTTCTCACCGCGCTGGACCGGCTGGCGCCGGAGGATGCCGGCTGGGTCCACGACCTCGAAGGGCCGGACGACATGCCCGCCCATGTGAAGGCGCTGATCACCGGGCTGCACCTCGCGGTGCCGGTGATCGGCGGGCGCATGGCGCTCGGCACCTGGCAGGGGCTCTATCTCATCGAGCACCGCGCCCGGCCGCACGAGCGCGAATTGGTGGTGGCCTTCACCGGGGATGGGGATTAAAGCTCGCTGCGGTCCCCCCGGGGGCCACGGCATCACGGCCGGCCGCCCTGCGCGCAGTGGGACACCACGCCCGGTTGCGCCGGCGGCCCGCGCCGGGGATGATCGCGGGAGACGCCGGCGCGGGGGCGTGCGGCGTGCGGAAGAGGGTCGGCTGTCAGGTGGATGCGACGACGGGTTTCCGGCTGGTGATCGCGGATGATCACCCGCTGTTTCGCGGGGCGCTCGGCGAGGCGGTGGCGCGCCAGTTTCCCGAGGCCGAGCTGTTCGAGGCCGGCGGCTTCGAGGACCTCCAGGCCCTGCTGGAGCGCGAGGCCGACATGGACCTCGTCCTGCTCGACCTCGCCATGCCGGGCGTGCGCGGCTTTTCCGGGCTGATGTATCTGCGGGCGCAGTATCCCGGCGTGCCGGTGATCGTGGTGTCCGCCAATGAGGAGCCGAGCGTCATCCGCCACTGCATGGAGTTCGGCGCCTCCGGCTTCATCCCCAAGACCAGCGCGGTCGACACCATGCGCGTCGCCATCGCCGCCGTGCTGGAGGGCCGGACCTGGACCCCGCCCGATGTCGACCTTTCCGCCGGCGCGGACAAGGAGACCAAGGCGCTGGTCTCCCGCCTCGCCACGCTGACGCCGCAGCAGGTGCGGGTGCTGATGATGCTGTCCGAGGGGCTGCTCAACAAGCAGATCGCCTATGAGCTCGGCGTCTCCGAGGCGACGGTGAAGGCCCATGTCTCCGCCATCCTGCAGAAGCTGGGGGTGGAGAGCCGCACCCAGGCGGTGATCGCCGCCGCCAAGATGGAAGGCGGCTCCTTCTCGTCGACCACGGGCTGATATACGTTCTGCTGTTGGTGATCTTTTAAATTCGAAATCGACATGAATATCAGTGCTACGACTTCAAAAACGAAAGGTCGTTGGCAGACATTGTGGTCTGTTGCTGGCCCTAAGTTGCCGTATTCGCCGGTTATGATAGGAAAAGACATTATAATCGCTCAAATTTCTCCGCAAGATTTAACTAAGCTGAAGGGTGCGCAGGCGTCTGTGACCTCAATTATAGCTCCATCTGGTTCTACTGTGACTCATTATCCGCCAAGAGATCAGGTTGAAAGTCGGCATATAATGCAGATAGATATTGATGCTTGCGATGAGGGTGATGCCAAGGTTCTCTCGCAAATAATCACTGATCGAATTTTGACGAGTATGACTTTGATAGGTTCTGGCGCTCAATATTATGCGGAATTAATCAAAATAAAGGGAGAAGAAGATGAATTTTATAAACAACATGTTGAATACATAAGTTTTTCAGTCTTACCGGATGCAGAAATTTTAGAATATAATACTATTGATCACATTTCAAAAATGATGGATCTAATCGAAGATAATTCTGCGGCAGAAAACGCTTATGTTCATTTGAATTCAGCTTGGAAGCTTAAAAGTATTCATGGATCGAAGCCTCTTGAGAGGTCTATACTTCAGCATTATGTATTGTGCGTCGAGGTTGTGGTTAATGAAGTAATGAAAAAGATAAGACGCCTCTCTTCTGATCGTGTTTGCTTGGAAGAGCAAGAATTTGCACAGAGATTTTCAGAAGAACTGCCGAGTTGCGTCGATAAACCAAGTGCCATTCGGAGGGCTTCCGCGGCTCTCAGAGAGATATCCATTTCGAACACAATTTCATCTATCGCAATGGCGGCGCATGAAATTGGCGTATCTGATGAAATTACGGAATTAGCAAAAGATCTTTATAAGTTTCGTTCGCGAAATTTAAGCCATCCTGGTAAAGCCAGGCGGGAAGATTTAAATTATTGGCTTGCGTCTGGGCCTAAATTCGAAGAAATCTGCTTGGCAGATCGCGTGGCTAGGAGTTTCTTGGTAAAATATTTGGATTATAAATTGAAGAAATAAAAAAATTATCCAATTGTCTTAAATTTTCTTACTTTAAGCCGCTTTACTCCGCCGCGTTGCGGGTGACGCGCCACTGGCCGAGCAGGGCGCGCAGCGCCGCCGGGCGCAGCGGCTTGTTCAGCACCTCCATCTCGGTGGCCCGGGCGGTCTCGCGCACCTTCTTCGAGCGGTCGGCGGTGATGAGCACCGCGGGCAGGCTGCGCCCGAGCTTCCAGCGCAGTTGCTTGGCGGCCTCGACGCCGTCGGTCTCGTCGAGGTGGTAGTCGATCAGCACCACGTCCGGCGTCAGCTTCTGGTCGCGCACCGCGGCCAGCGCGCCGGCGACGTCCGCCGCCTTCACCACCCGGCAGCCCCAGCCGGCGAGCAGCGTCTCCATGCCGTCGAGAATGGCGGGCTCGTTGTCGATGCACAGCACGGTGAGGCCTTCCAGCGCCGCCGCCGGGGTGGGGGCGGGCGCCGGGGCCGGCTGCGCGGCGGGAATCGGCGGGGCGGCGGGCAGCTCCACCGAAAAGCGGCTGCCGCGCCCCACGGTGGAGGCGAGCGAGACCGGGTGGTCCAGCACCCGCGCCAGCCGCTCGACGATGGAAAGCCCCAGCCCCAGCCCGCGCTGGGCCCGGGTGCCGGCGTGGTCGAGCCGCTGGAATTCCTTGAAGATCAGCTTCTGCTTGGACTGGGGAATGCCCGGCCCGGTGTCGAGCACCAGAACCCGCACCTTGCCGCGCCGCCGCCGCACCCCGATCAGCACCCGGCCGGCGGGGGTGTATTTGATGGCGTTGGAGATGAGGTTCTGCAGCAGCCGGCGCAGCAGCCGGCGGTCGGAGCGCACCGCGGCGGAGGAGGCGACGAACACCAGCTCCAGCCCGCGCTCCTTGGCCAGCGGGGCGAATTCCAGCTCGAGCTGGCGGAAGATCTCGTCGAGCCGGAACGGGGCGAAGTCCGGCTTCATCGCCCCGGCGTCGAGCCGGGAGATGTCGAGCAGGGCGCCGAGGATTTCCTCCACCGCCTCCAGCGAGGCGTCGACATTGCGGGCGAGCCGGCTTTCCTCGCCGGCGCCGGCCCGTTCCACCAGGCTGGTGGCGTAGAGCCGGGCGGCGTTGAGCGGCTGGAGGATGTCGTGGCTGGCGGCGGCGAGGAAGCGGGTCTTGGAGATGTTGGCCTCCTCCGCCTCGGATTTGGCCTGCGCCAGCTCGGCGTTGAGGTGTTCCAGCGCCTTGGTGCGCTCCTTCACCCGCCGCTCCAGCGTCTCGTTGGCGCGCTCCAGCGCCTCGGCGGCCTCCACCGAGGGAGTGATGTCGTTGAAGGTGACCACCACCCCGCCGTCCGGCATGGCGTTGACGCGCACCTCCATCACCATGCCGCGCGGGGCGAGGCGCTCCAGGAAGGTGGCGTTGCGGCGGGAATAGCGGGCGAGCCGCTCGCGCACGAGGTCCTCCACCGCGCCGGGGCCGTAGATGCCGGCGGTGGCGTTGACCCGCACGATCTGGTCGAGCCCGACCCCGATCCGCACCACCTCGGCCGGCAGGTCCAGCATGTCGCCGAACTGCCGGTTCCAGCACACGAGGCGCAGGTCGCGGTCGAACACGGCGATGCCCTGGCGCACATGGTCGAGCGCGGTCTGCAGGATTTCGCGGTTGTACTGGATGGCGGCGGAGGCGTCGTCGAGCAGCTTCAGCGCCGCCTTGGTGGAGACGGTGCGCTTCTTCAGCAGCAGCGACAGCACGAGCCGGGAGGAGGAGGTGCCGATGGCCGAGGCCAGCAGGTGCTCGGCGTAGCGGATGAGCTGGAAGTCCGCCTCGCGCCCCGCCTCCAGCGAGACCCCGCGCATCGCCGAGACGCTCTCGAACGAGGCGCGGGTGCGGTCCTCGCCGAGATAGCGCGCCACCGTGCCGATCAGCTCCTCCACCGTCACCGGCGAGCGCCAGAGCCGGAAACTCGGCGCCACGGCGACGCGGTCGGCCTCGACGAAGATGCTGGCCTGCAGCCGCTCGATCGGCGCCGGCCGCGTGAGCATCGAGACGCCGACCAGGGTCAGCACATTGACGCCGAGGCTCCAGAACACGCCATGGGTGAGCGGCGCCGCCGCCAGCCCGAACAGCGCCTGCGGGCGCAGCAGGGCGAGGCCGAACGGCCCGGTGGCGGCGAGCCCGTGGTCGAACAGCCCGGCATCGACCAAGCTCGGCAGCAGCAGCGTGTAGCCCCAGATGAGGATGCCCGCCGCGATGCCGGCGATGGCGCCCTTGGCGGTCGCCCCGCGCCAGGCGAGGCCGAGGAAGAAGGCCGGCCCGAACTGCGCCACCGCGGCGAAGGAAAGCAGCCCGATCTGCGCGAGCTGGGCCTCGCCGCTGACGCGGTAGTACAGATAGGCCAGCAGCAGGATGACGAAGATGGCGAGCCGCCGCACCGTGAGCAGGGTGTGGCCCATGTCGCTGCCCGCGCCGGAGCGCCGGCCCCGCACCATCAGCGGCATGACGATGTCGTTCGACACCATCACCGCGAGCGCCACGGTCTCGACGATGACCATGGCGGTGGCGGCGGAGAGGCCGCCGACAAAGGCGAGCAGCGCCATCGCCTGGGCGCCGGCCGAGAGCGGCAGCGCCAGCACATACATGTCGCCCTCGATGAAGCCGGGCGGAAACACCACCAGCCCGGCGATCGCGATGGGCACGACGAAGAGGTTGATGAGCACGAGATAGAGCGGGAACAGCCACGCCGCCGTGCGCACCTCCCGCTCCGAGGTGTTCTCCACCACCGCGACGTGGAACTGGCGCGGCAGCAGCAGGATGGCGAGCGAGGACAGCACCGTCATGGTGAGCCAGCTCGACAGGGTGGTGCCGGAGGCCAGCAGCGGCAGCACGCCCTTCTCCCGCGCCTGCGCGATGAGGTCGGACGGGCCGGCGAACATGCCGAAGGTGACGAACAGCCCGACCGCGAGGAAGGCGATCAGCTTGACGATCGATTCCGTCGCGATCGCCAGCATCAGGCCTTCCTGGTGCTCGGTGGCGTCGATGTGGCGGGTGCCGAACAGCACGGCGAACACCGCCATGGCGATGGCGATGATCAGCGAGAGGTCGCCCAGCGCGGGCTGGTTGAGCCCGATGCCCTCGAAATCGCCGAGCATCACCAGCAGCGAGCCCGCCACCGCCTTCAATTGCAGCGCGATGTAGGGCAGCGTTCCGGCGATGCCGACCAGCGCCACCAGCGCCGCCACGCCCTGGCTCTTGCCGTAGCGGGCGGCGATGAAGTCGGCGATGGAGGTGATGTTCTGGGTCTTGGCGAGGCGGATGACCCGGATGAGGAACGGCCCCGCCAGCGCGAAGACCAGCATCGGGCCGACATAGATGGCGAGGAAGTCGAAGCCCTGCGTCGTCGCCAGCCCCACCGAGCCGAAGAAGGTCCAGGAGGTGCAGTAGACCGCCAGCGACAGGGCGTAGATGTAGGGCCGCCCCTTGCCGCGGCCGGGCGTGCGCTGGCGCGGCCGCCAGCGGTCGCCGAGGCTCGCCACCCCGAACAGCAGCCCCACATAGGCGAGGGCGACGGCGATGATGGCCCAGCCCTGGATCATCGTGCCTCCGCGACACGGCACTGGCGGCACACGCCGCCGGAACGGGTTTGGCGGCGCAGGCCGCGAGGAACAGGCTTTGCGGCGAACGCCGCTGGAACAGGCTTTGCGGTGGACGCCGGAACAGGTCTGGCGGACGCCGCACGGGACGGGGCGGGTGGCGGCTGCCGCGGGCGAGGATGCCCTCCGGGTGCCGCCGGTGCTGTTCTAGCACCGATCGGGCCGCGGCGCCCCCGGCGCTTGATCGTCCGGCGCGGGCGACGCACAGTCGGGCCGGGCTGCAGGCCGCAGCGCGAAGGCCCGGCGGAGGGGCAGCACTCCGGCGCCGGGCGTGAAGGAGGGCGCCGCCGATGCTGAAGGAATTCCGCGAATTCGCGATGAAGGGCAATGTGGTCGATCTCGCCATCGGCGTGATCATCGGCGCCGCCTTCGGCGCCATCGTCAGCTCCGTCGTGACCGACCTGTTCATGCCGGTGGTCGGCGCGGTGTTCGGCGGGCTGGATTTCTCCAACCACTTCATTCCGCTGGCGTCCAACGTGACAGCGACCTCGCTGGCCGCCGCGCGCGAGCAGGGCGCGGTGCTGGCCTATGGCCATTTCCTCACCGTGGTCATCAATTTCCTGATCATCGCGTGGATTCTCTTCCTGGTGGTCAAGGGCATCAACCGCTTCCGCCGCTCCGCCGCCGACGTTCCGCCCCCGCCCGCGCCACCGACCCGCGAGGAACTGCTGCTGACGGAAATCCGCGATATTCTTTCATCAAGAAATTGAAGGCGAATCGGAATAATCGGTAGACGCCATGAGCTGCGGCCCCGCCGCGGCCGCGGGGGGACGGGCGAAAGCCCGGTCCGTCGCGGCGCAACATGGCACGCGGCGGCTTCAATTCGTCGCTGCGGCGGTTCCGGCCGAGAGCCCTGCGCGCGGCCTGGGTGGGCGATCCGTGAGGTTCGTGAGTTGAAGCGGCAGCCGGCCCGGGGGCGGGCCCTGCCGGGCGAGTGAATGCGGGGGTTATACATTGACGGTTGCGTTCGTCGGCCACGGCTATCACAGGACGACATCGTCGTCGCACTGGTTCATCGATCTCCTGCGGGAGGTCGGGAAGGTGGACGTCTTCTGGGATGACAGCTGGCAGGGCGGGGCGGCGGTGGACGTCGAGCACCTGCTCGACTTCGACCATGTGTTCGTCTGGCAGGTGGAGGCCGTGGCGCGGCGGCTGAGCCTCATCGCGCCGGAAAAGCTCACCTTCATCCCGATGTGGGACGGGGTGATGCATGCCGATTACGGCTTCTGGGAGCCGCTGCGCCGGGTTCGCATCATCAGCTTCGCGTGGAGCCTGCATGAGCGGCTGCGGAACTGGGGCTTCAACAGCTTCCAGACCCAGTACTTCCCCGATCCGGCGCGATTCGAGCCGGTGACCGACTTCTCCCGCCTGCGCGGCTTTCTCTGGCAGAGGCGGCCGGAATTCGGCTGGCCGCAGGTGCGCGCGCTGGCCAAGCAGGTCGATTGGGAGTGGTTCAACCTGCATGTCGGCATCGACCCGACCTACGGCCAGATCGACCCGCCGGACATCTCGCAGATCCGCCGCCACGACATCCGGCTGACCCGCTTCTCGGTCGACCCCGGCCAGTCCCGCGCCCTCACCAGGCAGGCCAACGTCTACTTCGCCCCGCGCAGCTCCGAGGGCATCGGCATGAGCTTCCTGGAGGCGATGGCGCGCGGGCAATGCGTGGTCGCGGCCAACGCTCCCACCATGTCGGAGTACATGACCCACGGCGTGACCGGCCTGCTCTACGACATCCACAAGCTGGAGCCGCTCGATTTCAGCCGGGCGGCGGAGATCGGCGCGGCCGCCCGCCGCCATGTCGAGATCGGCTATGAGAGCTGGCTGTATGACCGCCGGGAGCGGCTGCTCGACATCCTGTTCCCCGACGCCGCCGGCCTGCGGCCGGCGCGCACCCGCGCCCAGGCGGAATGGCGGCGCGAGCCGCTGCCGCCCCGCGCCCAGCGTATCGCGCCGGCGCCGGCCCCGACCGGGCCGAAGGTGACCATCGCCATGGTGGTGCGCAACGTCATCGACTCCTTCGAGGAGACGCTGCGCTCCGTCACCGAGCAGTCCTACGACAACATCGAGATCGTGGTGGTCGACGGCGGCTCGACCGATGGCACGGTGGAAGCCCTCCGCGGCTATGCCGACGTGATCGACCGCTTCGTCTCGGAGCCCGACCGCGGCCCCTATGACGGCATGAACAAGGCCGCGCGGCTCGGAACCGGCGAATTCATCCTCTTCATGAACGCCGGCGATTCGTTCGCCTCGCGGCACGCGGTGGAGTGGGCGGTGCGGGGGGCGCCGGCGGATGCCGGCTTCATCATCGGCCACCACATCTATCTCCGCCTGTCGGGAGCGGAGGAGCTGCATCGCGCCGCGGATTTCGAGCAGACCTGGGCGCATCTGCGCAAGGGCGCCCTCAGCTTCTGCTGGCTGTCCGGCATACCGGGCCATCAGGCCACCTTCACCCGGCGCCAGCTTCTGGTGGACCATGGCGGCTACGACCTGCGCTGCCGGATCGCGGCGGATCACGAGTTCATGTACCGCATGCGGGCGCGGGGCGTGAGGTTCCACCACTGCGGCGAGATTCTCGCGCTCTATGCCGAGGGCGGCTTCTCCTCCGTCAATGTGAAGGCCTGTATCCAGGAGTGGGGCCAGATCGCGGCCCGCTACGGCAACCGGCGCTCGGCCGAGAAGTTCTTCACCAACCGCCGCTTCAACATCGACGCCCATCTTCCGATCCCGTGGTGGAAGCGGATGTACTACGGCTTCATTAAATGGAAGCGGCATCCTCTCGGCCGCTGGCGCAAGAAGAAGCGGTGAGGCCGGCGCCCATTCATCACCGGGCGCGATCGTCGCCATAACGCCTTGTCGATGGCCGGCACGGGGGATCGGACGTATCCTCTCCCGGCCCGCCGTCAGCCGAGTGACCCATGACCGCCTCCGCTTCTCCCTTCATCACCCCGCCCTCCCTGCTGGACCATGTGCGCCCGGAGGCGCTGGCGGTGCCCCATAGCGGCATCGTCGAGGTGATGAATTACGGCCGCGAGCGGCCGGGCATGATCCCGCTCTGGGCCGGGGAGGGCGACCTGCCGACGCCGTCCTTCATCAGCGAGGCGGCGACTCGCTCGCTGGCGGCGGGCGAGACCTTCTACACCTGGCAGCGCGGCATTCCCGAGCTGCGCGCCGCCATCGCCCGCTACATGACCGGGCTCTACGGCGTGCCGGAGGACCCGGAGCGCTACTACGTCACCGGCTCGGGCATGCAGTCGATCCAGATCTGCATCGCGATGACGCTCTCGCCCGGCGACGAGATCATCATTCCCACCCCGTCCTGGCCGAACGCCGCCGCGGCGGCCCAGGTGGCGGGCGCCCACCCGGTGCTGGTGCCCTATGCCTATGACGACGTCCACGGCTTCTCGCTGGACCTCGACCGGCTGGAGGACGCGGTGACCCCGCGCACGCGGGCGATCTTCATCAATTCCCCCTCCAACCCCACCGGCTTCGTCGCCGAGCACGAGACGCTGCGCGGCGTGCTGGACATCGCCCGCCGCCACGGGCTGTGGATCATCGCCGACGAAATTTATGGCCGGTTCTACTACGGTGCCGGCGAGGGCGGGCTCGCGCCCTCCTTCCACGACGTGATGGACCCGGAGGACCGGGTGCTGTTCGTGCAGACCTTCTCCAAGAACTGGGCGATGACCGGCTGGCGCATCGGCTGGATCGAGGCGCATCCCTCGCTCGGGCCGGTGATCGCCAATCTGGTGCAGTACGCCACCTCGGGCGTCGCGCCCTTCATGCAGCGGGCCGGCGTGGTCGCGCTGGACCGGGGCGAGAGCTTCGTCCAGCACCAGATCGCGCGGGCCCGGCGCGGCCGCGACATCGTCGCCGACGCGGTGATGGCCACCGGCCGGGTGCACGCCGCCAAGCCGCCCGGCGCGTTCTACCTGTTCTTTGGTGTCGAGGGCGAGACCGACATGCGGGCGCTGGCGCTGAAGCTGGTCGACGAAGCCAATATCGGCCTTGCCCCCGGCACCGCCTTCGGGCTCGGCGGCGAGCGCTTCATCCGGCTGTGCTTCGCCCGTGGCGAGGCACAGCTCGCCGAGGCCGCCGACCGGCTGGTGACGTGGCTGACGCGGTGAGCCTGCGCCGTGGGGCCGACGACGGTGGCGGCCACGGCGCGCGCCGCCGGCATTGACCGCGGGGCGGAATCGGGCGCATGGCTCCGGGCGGCTTCCTCATCCCCCGCCCCATGCCGCTGATTCCTTCGCTGATCCCCCGACTCACCCCACCCTCGCCCCGCGCGCTCGCCCGGCTGGCGGCGACGCTCGCCCTCGCGGCGGCCGGCGGCACCGGCTTCGCCTATGGCGGCATGCCGGTGGGCTGGTTGTCCGGCGCGCTGGTGGTCACCGCCGTCGCGGCGCTGGCCGGGGTGCCGGTGGGCATTCCCGCGCCGCTGCGGCAGGTGACCTTCGTCGTGCTCGGCACCTCGATGGGCGCGGCGCTTTCTCCGGAGACGCTGCACGGCATGGAGACCTGGCCGGTCACGATGCTGGTGCTCGGGCTGTCCGTGCCGGTGATGATGGCGGCGGTGGTGCTGTATCTGGAGCGCGTCGCCGGCTGGGACCGCCGCAGCGCCTTCTTCGCCGCAGCGCCCGGCGCGCTCTCCGCCGTGCTGGTGATGGCGGAAACCAGCGGCGCCGACACCCGGCGCGTGGTGTTCGGCCAGTCGCTGCGGCTGTTCGTGCTGGTGGCGCTGCTTCCCGCCGCGCTGGGCGGGCTCGGCCACCAGCCCGTCGGCACGCTGCCGGACATGCCGGTGGTGCCCGATCTCGCCAGCCTCGCCGCCTCGCTGCTGGTCGGCGTCGCCGGGGCGCTGGTGGCGGAACGGGTCCGCTTTCCCGGGGGGGCGCTGGTCGGCGCGATGCTGGCGAGCGGGGCGGTGCACGGGGTCGGCCTGCTGCAAGGCCGGCTGCCCGACCCCTTCCTCATCGCTGGCTTCGTCGTGCTCGGCGCCAATACCGGCAGCCGCTTCGCGGGAACGCGGCTGGAAACGCTGCGCCGCTTCCTGGTGGACGCGCTGGCCGCCTTCGCCATCGCCACCACCGTCTCGGTGCTGTTCGCCCTGCTGGGCTCCTGGGTCGCCGGGGAGCCGCTGGTGAAGGTGCTGGTGGCCTATGTGCCGGGGGCGCTGGAGGCGATGACCATCATGGCCTTCGTGCTGGGCATCGACCCCGCCTTCGTCGCCGCGCACCACCTCGCCCGCTTCGTCGGGCTGTCGCTGCTGATCCCGCTGGTGGTGCGGCTGTTCTTCGGCGCGGCGGTGGTGCCCTCGGTGAACGCCGACCCCGACCCCGGCGAGACCAGGGACTGAGCCCCGGCCCGCCGGCCCCGAAACGACCAGTCCTGAGACGAAACCGCCCGGCACGTCGCCGGGCGGCTGGGCATCGCGAGGCGCCGGCGCGCCCGCCGGCGGCGGGCCTATTCCGCCGCTTCCGCCCGCGACTCGAAGGGCAGGCCGAGCCGGCTCCACACATCCACCAGCGCGCGGGCGAGCTGCGCCACCAGCGCGTCGTCGTGGAACGGGCCGGGGGTGATGCGCAGCCGCTCGGTGCCGCGCGGCACGGTGGGGTAGTTGATCGGCTGGATGTAGATGCCGTGCTCTTCCAGCAGCAGGTCGCTCGCCGCCTTGCAGGCGGTGGCGTCGCCCACCATCACCGGCACGATATGGGTGGAGGTGGCGAGCTGGGGCAGGCCGGCGGCCTCCAGCGCGCGCTTCACCTTGGCGACCTGGGCATGCTGGCGGGCGCGCTCGGCCCCGGAGGCCTTGAGGTGGCGCACCGAGGCGGCGGCCGCCGCCGCCACCGCCGGGGGCAGCGCGGTGGTGAAGATGAAGCCCGGCGCGTAGGAGCGCACGGCGTCGATCACCGAGGCGCGGCCGGTGATGTAGCCGCCCACCACGCCGAAGGCCTTGCCCAGCGTGCCCTCGATGACGTCGACCCGGTGCATCACCCCGTCGCGCTCGGCGATGCCGCCGCCGCGCGCGCCGTACATGCCGACGGCGTGGACCTCGTCGAGATAGGTCATGGCGCCGTAGCGCTCGGCGAGGTCGCAGATGGCGCCGATCGGGGCGACGTCGCCATCCATGGAATAGACGCTCTCGAACACCACGAGCTTGGGCCGCCCGCCCGCCGCCTTCAGCAGCTCCTCGAGATGGGCGAGGTCGTTGTGGCGGAAGATCTGCTTGTCGCGCCCGGCCTGCCGCACGCCCTCGATCATCGAATTGTGGTTCAGCGCGTCGGACAGCACCAGGCAGTCCGGGATCAGCCGGGCGAGGGTGGAGATGCCGGTCTGGTTCGAGATGTAGCCGGAGGTGAAGACGAGGCCGGCTTCCTTGCCGTGCAGGTCGGCGAGCTCGCGCTCCAGCTCGACCACGGCATGGCTGTTGCCGGAGATGTTGCGGGTGCCGCCGGCGCCGGCGCCGGCCTGCCGGGCAGTGGCGCACATCGCCTCCACCACGTCGTCATGGCAACCCATGCCGAGATAGTCGTTCGAGCACCAGATGACGATGTCGCGGGCGCCTTCCGGCCTGTGCCAGACGGCGTGCGGGAAGCGGGCGGCGTCGCGCTCGATCTCGGCGAAGGTGCGGTAGCGGCGCTCGCGGCGAAGCTCGTCGACGGCGTCCTCGAAGAAGCGTTGATAGTCCATGGCACATCCTGACCGCCCGCTGGCGACACGCTCGCGGGAGACGTTGGCGCGCGGGCGACCTTCCTGACGGGATGGCAGGCGCGCCTCAGGGCGGCCCGCGCCGGTCGAACGCGCGGATGAGGGGCACCTTGGACTTTGGAGACGTTCCGATCAACCCGCGCGCGGCGCGGCGCGGCGATCGGGCGCGCCCGCGTGGACGGCCTCGCGCTCACGACTGCGCGAGCGCGCGGACCTCCCCGAGCGTGAGCGGGCGCGGCGCCCGGCCGTCGAAATAGACGAAGCGCAGCCGGCGGCGGCGCGACACCATTTTCCCCGGCAGCGGGTCGTAGCGGAAGCTGCCGCCGCCGAAATGCGGCATCACCGCGCCGACATCGGTGGTTTCGTCGCTCTCCACCCGCAGCAAGGCGAGTTTCGCCCCGTCCGCCGCCACCGCCTCGAACGGCACATTGGCGAGGCGCAGGAAGGAGGTGGGGTCGCTGGCCGAGGCGAAGCCTTCCACGAAGGCCTGCTCGACGAGGTCGAGATCGGGCTCGGCGCGGGCCGGCTCCTCCGCCGCCGGCTGGGCCGGCAGATGCGGGGTCTGCCACTGCGCGGCACGGCGCGGGCCGTGGCCGTGATTGTGGCCGGGGCCGTGGGCAGGGTCGTGCGCATGGCTGTGGCCGTGATCATGGGCATGGTCGTGATCATGGCCGTGCGCATGCGCATGGCCGCCGCCGCCATGGTCGTGATGGTGGTGATGGTCGTGGCCGCGATGCATGTCTCGGCTCCTGTCTTTCTCGGCTCGGCCAGTGCCGGCCGGATGTGCCGGCCGCCTTGCGCGATAGCCGGCGGCGGGTGCGCCCCGGCGGCCGCGGATGGCGGCCGGGGCGGGGCCCTCAGAAGTTCACCGGCTTGTCGATGATGTGCTTGTGGCTGCCGAGCTTGCCATGGGCGACCATGGAGCCGAGCGCCTCCACCACCACCCGCAGGCCGAACAGGGCGGTGATGTCCGAGGTGTCGTAGGGCGGGGAGACCTCGACCACCTCCAGCCCGCACAGCCCTTCGGCGGCGACGAGGCCGAGGATCTTCAGCGCCTCGCGCGGCAGGAAGCCGCCCGGCTCCGGCCAGCCGGTGCCCGGCACGAAGCCGCAGTCGATCGAATCGACGTCGAAGGAGATGTAGACCGCGTCGGCGTCCTTCCACGCGAGTTCGAGCGCGATCTCGGCGGCCTTCTCCAGCCCGATCTTCTCGATGTCGTCGATGGTCAGCACGTTGGTGCCGCGCTTGCGGGCCTCCTGCACGCCGTAGCGCGGCACCTGCCAGCCGCCGATGCCGAGCTGCACGAGATTCTTGGGCGAGACATTCGGCAGGTTGGTCGCCCAGTACCACGGCGTGGTGTGCATCCGCTCGTCGAGATCCTTTTCCTGGATGTCGATGTGGCGGTCGAAATGGATGATGCCGATGCGCTTGGAGGTGCATTCGGCGATGCCGCGCACGCAGGGAAAGCCGATCGAATGGTCGCCGCCCAGCATGATCGGCAGCGCCCCGGAGGAGAAGACGTGGGAGACGCCCTTCGAGATCTGGTCGAAGCTTTTTTCCAGATTGGCGGGGATGGTGAAGACGTCGCCGACGTCGCACAGCGTCATCTGCTCGCGCAGGTCGACGCCCAGCTCGTAATTATAGGGCGTGTAGAGCGCGGAGATGCGGCGGATGCCCTGCGGCCCGAACCGGGTGCCGGGGCGGTAGGTGGTGCCGCTGTCGAAGGGAATGCCGAGCACGGCGGCGTCATATTTGCCGACGTCGCGGACGTTCTCGATGTAGGGCGCCTTCATGAAGGTGTTGATGCCGGCGAAATGGGGCAGCTCGCCGCGGGCGAAGGTGGGGATCGACTTGTCGTTGATCGAGTCCGCGCCGGGCAGGCCCATGTCGAGCGCCCATTGCTGCTCCTTGCGCCAGCCCTCCTCGGAGAGCTTCTCCTCGGCTTCCAGCGACTTCCAGCCCTGCATGCCCTTCACCTCGAAATTGGGGTGATGGCGGCGCAGGCGTTCGGCCCGGCCGAGCGGGCCGGCAATGCGGGTGGAGCGAAGGGGGAGGGGGCGCATGGTCTCGAATCTCCTCGCCAGATGGCAGCGGTCCGGTTCCGGGTCGCGGCAGGGTCTGGCGGAAGCCGGCGGAGCACAACCCGGCGGCCTTCGCTGCGACCCTCGCCGCACGAGCCTCCCGGGCTTTTGTCCCGCCGTGGACCCGGCGCATGTCTCCGCCCCGGGCTGTCCCTCTCGGACCAGCGCATGCGGGGCATGCCGGAACCCTAGGGACGCAGCGAGCCTAGCAGCGCCGAAGCCGGGGACAAGCCCGGATTTGCGGCAGCCGTCGCGCCGCCGCGCCGAAAGTTTCGGCGTGCCC
Source organism: Ancylobacter lacus (assembly GCF_018390635.1). Classification (GTDB taxonomy): domain Bacteria; phylum Pseudomonadota; class Alphaproteobacteria; order Rhizobiales; family Xanthobacteraceae; genus Ancylobacter; species Ancylobacter lacus. The sequence continues at coordinate 19,451 of NZ_JAHBGE010000044.1, forward strand.
GCCCTCCTGAAACGAAAGAACCCCGGCCGGGGCCGGGGTTCTGTGAGGAAGACGGGAGCGCGAGGCGCCGCGAGCTGAAATGAAGCGCGGCGTCGCGGCCTCAGAGCGCGCCGGCCAGCAGGCCGACGCCGGCGATGGCGACGAGGGCGCCGACCGCCTGGCCAAGGCGCGGCGCGCGTTCCATCGCCAGCCGCTCGATGGCGAAGCCGAAGGCGATGCCGGCGGCGTGCAGCAGCGCGGTGGCGGCCATGAAGCCGGCGCCATAGGCGAGGCCGGAGGCGCTCTCCGGCATCTCGGCGCCATGGGCGAAGCCGTGGAACACCGCGAAGGCGCCGACCATCGCCATCGCCGCGGCGAGCGGCCAGCGCACCGAGCGCAGCGCCACCGCCGCGCCGAGCGCGATGACCGAGGCGGCGATGCCGAGCTCGACATGCGGCAGGGCGAGACCGGCCATGCCGAGCGCGCCGCCGGCCGCCATCAGCACCACGAAGCTCGCCGGCACCGCCCACAGCGCGCGCCCGCCGAGATGGGCGGCGAAGAGGCCGACCGCCACCATCGCCAGCACATGGTCGATGCCGCTGACCGGGTGCAGGAAGCCGTGCACCAGGCCGGCCGCCTCGCCATGGCCGGGATGGGCGAAGGCGAGCGACGGGCTCAGCGCGAACAGCGCGGCAAGGCCGCTCCGGCGCAGGGACATGGCGCTCCGGCGCAGGGACAGGGCGCCCCGGCGCAGGGACATGGCGCCCCGGCGCGGGCCGGTGGACGAGACGACGTTGGACATGACAACCCCTCGGGATGGGCAGGCCGCCTTCGGAAGCTCCGGTGCGTACGTCTGCGTAAGATGATTTTGCCCAAACAGCATATGCCGGGGCCACTGCCCGTCAATCCCGTTTCGCGGCAGTGAACGCAGGTCACAGGGGACGCAAATCGCGTGCCGGGACGGCTTCAGCCCTCGTGGGGATGGAGGTGCGGATGCGGGTGCGGAGGGGCAGGCTCCGGCGTCTCGCCGGCCGGCAGCATGTGGAGGTGGCCATGGCGCACGCCGCGCTGGGTCACCACGCTGTCGGCGAGCCGGCTGAGCGCGCCGGCCGGGCCCCGCAGCACCGCCACTTCGAGGCAGGTGTCGTGGTCGAGATGCACATGCATCGAGGCCACCGCGAGGTCGTGGTGGCCGTGCTGCACCTGGGTGAGGCGGCGGGCCAGCTCCCGCTTCTCGTGGTCGTAGACATAGCTCAGCGTGGCGTAGCAGCGCGCCGCGCCCTCCGCCCCGGCCGGCGCCTCGGGCGCCTCGGGCGCCAGCAGCGCGCGGCGCAGGGCGTCGCGCAGCGCTTCGGAGCGGTTGGCGTAGCCGTGGCGCGCGGCATGGGCGTCGAGCGCTTCCAGCAGCGCGTCGTCGATGGTGAGGGTCACGCGCTGCATCGGGGGCTCGCTCTCGGGGCGCTCACTTGGTGCCGAAGATCCGGTCGCCGGCATCGCCGATGCCCGGCACGATGTAGCCGTGGTCGTTGAGGTGGCTGTCGACCGCCGCGGCGTAGACCGGCACGTCGGGATGGACCGAGTGGAACGCCTTCAGCCCCTCCGGCGCGGCGATGAGGCAGACGAACTTCACCGACTGGCAGCCCGCCGCCTTGACCTCGGACACCGCGGCGGCGGCGGAATTGCCGGTCGCCAGCATGGGGTCGAGCACGATGGCGGTGCGCTCGGAAATGTCGCGGGGCAGCTTGAGGTAGTATTCCACGGCGGCGAGCGAGACCGGGTCGCGGTAGAGCCCGACATGGCCGACCCGGGCGGCGGGCAGGATGTCCAGCATGCCTTCCAGAATGCCGCCGCCGGCGCGCAGCACCGAGACGAGGCAGAGCTTCTTGCCCGCCACCACCGGGGCCATCATCTTTTCCAGCGGGGTCTCGATCTCGATCAGCTCCAGCGGCGTGTCGCGCGTCACCTCATAGGCGAGCAGCATGCTGATCTCGCGCAGGAGCTGGCGGAACTCGTTCGCCGGCGTGCGCGAGCGGCGCATCAGGGTCAGCTTGTGCTGGATCAGCGGGTGATCGACCACGATGGTGGTGCCCTCCGCCCCGGCGACGGCGGGAGCATCGGGGGCGGTCGCGCTGGGGGCGGTCGCGTCTGTCATGAGGGCGTCGGCTCGCTCTGGAACGGTGGAGGGGCGCGCGGACGGCGTGCCGGGGGACAGGCTAGCGGAATTCGGGCCGGCTTGTCGCGGTCCTTGGCGCCACCCCGGCCGCGGGGGAGTGACGCCCTCTGGCGCCGCCCCGGCCGCGGGACTGGCGGCTCGGGCGCGGCTCTGCCCGCGCGGGATTGATGCTGTTGGCGCGGCCCTGCCGCGCCGGGTGCCGGTGTCCGGCTTCGGGGAAGCGCCGGTGCGCCGCAACCGGAGCGGGCGGCGTGGCTGGCGCGGGGCTGGCGTCGCCGCCGCGACCCCCTCTTGCGAAAGATGGGGATTCGCGCTCTGCTTCGTTGCTTCCCTGCTCCGGTTGCGCCCGTTGCGCCGCCGGCCGAGAAGCGAGTGAGTCCATGACGGCAGTTGTCGAGACACCTGCAAGCTCCGTTGCCCTTTCCCCCGATTCGGCGCCGGTGGCGGCGCTCCTGCAGGAGCACCTTCTGCGGGACGCGGCGGCGCCCGTCGCGGCCTCGCAGCCGCCCGTGGCCGAGACTCCCGTTCCCGATGCCGGCGTCCGCCCGGCCGATCCCCTTCCGCCGCCGCCCGTCGTGGCGCCCGCGGCGAAGGCCCCGGCGCCCCGCCACATCAAGCTGACCTCGCACGGCGCGGCGACCGGCGTTGCCGCCGATGCGCCGGCTCTGCACTGGGGCGCGCCGACCCCGGCCGAGCGCGGCCCGGTCGTGGCCACCCTCACCGATCCGAAGCGGCGCAACGCCATCGGCACCCATGCCGGCGGCTATGCCGTGTATCGGGCACTCGCCATCGCCGCCGGGGCGCTGCCGGCCGATTTCCGCGCCGACCTCACCAACACCGCGCCCTCCGACGCCATCGGCCCGCACCCGCAATGGGGCGACCCGGGCAAGATCGTCTCGCTCGACCCCTGGGGCCATCTGGTCGGCGAGGCCTTCGCGGCCGAGCTCGCCGCCGGCCTCGATGTGCGCCCGACCATCGCCATCACCCGCGCCCATATCGACATGCCGGAAATCCGCGACGCGCTGCGCGCCGGGCGTCTGGCGATCGACGGCGACATCATCGGGCCGAAGGGCGATGTGCGCGTCACCAAGGCGGCGATCGACCCGGTGTGGTACCTGCCCGGCATCGCCGAGCGGTTCGGCGTCTCCGAGGGCCGGCTGCGCCGCGACCTGTTCGAATATACCGGGGGCATGTTCCCCGAGCTCGTGACCCGCGGCGACATGAAGGTGTTCCTGCCGCCCATCGGCGGCATGACGCTCTATATGTTCGGCGATCCCGCGCGGATCGGCGACGGCGTCACCCCTCTCGCCTGCCGGGTGCACGACGAGTGCAACGGTTCCGACGTGTTCTCCTCCGACATCTGCACCTGCCGGCCCTACCTCGCCCACGGCATCGAGATGTGCGTGGAGATGGCGCAGAAGGGTGGCACCGGGCTCGTGGTCTACAACCGCAAGGAAGGCCGGGCGCTGGGCGAGGTGACCAAGTTCCTCGTCTACAACGCCCGCAAGCGGCAGGAGGGCGGCGACCGGCCCGACGCCTATTTCAAGCGCACCGAATGCGTCGCCGGGGTGCAGGACATGCGGTTCCAGGAGCTGATGCCGGACGTGTTCCACTGGCTCGGCATCACCCGCATCGACCGCTTCGCCTCGATGAGCGACATGAAGTTCAACGCGCTGGCCCGTGCCGGCATCGAGGTTGTGGAGCGCGTGCCGATTCCCGACGATCTCATACCCCCGGATGCCCGGGTGGAGATGGAAGCCAAGGTCTCGGCCGGCTATTACGGCGCGGGCTTCACCAGCCGGTACGACGCCACCAAGGGGCGCGGGCTGACGGAGTGAGGCCGCACGCCGCCCGCGAGTCGCGCACGGGCGGCGCGAGATTCCCTGGCGACCGGAACGGACATGGCCGGCGAAGACGACGAATATGTATATGACGAGGCGACCGGCGAATGGCGCCCCGCCTCCGAGATGGCGGCGGCGGCCGCGGCGGCCGCCGTGGTGCGCGACGCCTCCGGCAACGTGCTGGCGGACGGTGATTCCGTGGTGCTGGTGAAGGACCTCAAGGTGAAGGGCGCCGGCCAGACCCTGAAGCAGGGCACGGTGATCCGCTCCATCCGCCTGACCGACAACCCGGACGAGATCGACTGCCGGCACGAGACCATCAAGGGCCTCGTGCTGCGCACCGAGTTCGTGCGCAAGCGCTGACAGGCGCCCCCCGGCCGGTCGAGCGCCGGGCGGGGCCTCATCGTTCTTCCCGCCGGCGCCGGAAGGGCCGGCGGGGAGGCTCCGCAGTCTCGGCCGGCCCGCAGGCGCTGCGGCCGGCGGTCCGTCCCCGCGACGGCGCAGGGAGAACCCATGACCCCGCCCGAACTTCTCGCCCTGCGCTCGCCCTCGGCGGTGCGCGCCCGCTCGCATCAGGTGCTGGACCATGTGCGCGCCGGCCGCTCGCCCCATTTCACCGTCGAGGAGGCCGCGCTCGGCGAGGTGGCCGACTATGTGGCGGCGGTGACGCGGCAGGACTATCCCACCCTCGACATTCCCTATCACAGCCGCTGGCGCCACTTCGCCGCCGGCGGCCGCGACCGCTGGGCGGCGCTGGCGGCGGACGCGCTCGCCGCGCTGGACGCCCGCGAGCGCGCCCGCACCATGGTCGACCTCGCCGTGGTGAGCGTGCTGCTGGACGCCGGGGCCGGCGACGCGTGGCGCTACCGCGAGCCGGGCGGGCTGGTGATCGGCCGCTCCGAAGGGCTGGCGGTGGCGAGCCTCGCCATGTTCGCGGCCGGCGGCTTCTCCTTCTCCGCGCAGGACCCGCTCCGGGTCGACGCCACCGCGCTGATCGGCATCGACGCGGCGCGGCTCGGCGCCTTCTTCCAGGCCGGGCCGGACAACCCGCTGGTCGGGCTGGAGGGACGGGTGACGCTGCTCAACCGGCTCGGCCAGGCGCTGGCGGCGCGGCCCGACCTGTTCGGCGCCAACCCGCCGCGGCCGGGCGGGCTGGTCGACGCGCTGGCGGCGGAGGCGCCGCTGGGCCGGCTGCCGGCGGCGCGCATCCTCGCCGCGCTGCTCGACGGGCTGGCCCCGATCTGGCCGGCCGGGCTGGTGGTGGAGGGGGTCGCGCTCGGCGATGTCGGCCGCCACCCCGCCATCGTCACCGGCGATCTTTCGGAAGGGCTGGTGCCGTTCCACAAGCTGTCGCAGTGGCTGACCTATTCGCTGCTGGAGCCGTTCGAGGCGGCCGGGCTCGCGGTGACCGACCTCGACGACCTCACCGCGCTGCCGGAATACCGCAATGGCGGGCTGCTGCTCGACCTCGGGCTGGTGGTGCCGCGCGCGCCGCTGGACCCCGCGCAGAAGCACCCGCCGGGTTCGGAGATGGTGGTGGAGTGGCGCGCCCTCACCGTGGCGCTGCTGGACCTGCTGGCGGACGCGGTGCGCGAGCGGCTCGGCTTCACGCCCGACGCCTTTCCGCTCGCCAAGCTGCTGCAGGGCGGCACCTGGACCGCCGGCCGCCGCATCGCCGCCGAGCGGCGCCCGCCCGCCGGGCCGCCGCCGCTCGCCATCCTCGCCGACGGCACGGTGTTCTGACCCCGCACCGCCCTCGGAGCCGGCCCCGCCGGTTCAGTCGATCTGCGCGCCGGAGGCCTTCACCACCGGCGCCCACTTCGCCAGCTCCGCCGTCACATGGGCGGCCAGCTCCTCCGGGGTGGAGCCGACCACGGTGGCGCTGAAATCGGCCAGCTTGGCCTGCACGGCGGGATCGGCCAGCGCGCCGTCGGCGGCCTTGTTCAGCTTGGCCACCACCTCCGGCGGGGTGCCTGCCGGGGCGAACAGGGCGTTCCACGTATAGGTCTCGTAGCCCGGCAGGGTCTCGGCGATGGCCGGCACGTCGGGGAAGGAGGGCGCCCGCTTCGCCGTGGTCACCCCCAGCGCCCGCAGCTTGCCGGTCTTGATGTGGTCGGCGGAGGAGGGCAGGTTGTCGAACATGATCGGCACCTGGCCGGACAGCACGTCGATCAGCGCCGGGCCGGCGCCCTTGTAGGGGATGTGCTGCATGTCGACCCCGGCCATGGCCTTGAACAGCTCGCCGGAGAGATGCAGCGGGGTGCCGTTGCCGGAGGAGGCGTAGCTGTACTTGTCCGGGTTGGCCTTCAGCAGGGCGATCAGCTCGGGAACCGTCTTCGCCTCGAAATTCGGGTTCACCACCAGCACGTTCGGCACGATGACCAGCAGCGACACCGGGGCGAAGCTCTTCACCGGGTCGTAGGGCATCTTCTTGTAGAGCGCCGGGTTGATCGCGTGGGTGGCGACGGTGCCCATGAGGATCGTGTAGCCGTCCGGCTCGGCCTTGGCGACCGCCGCGGCGCCGAGATTGCCGCCCGCGCCGCCGCGATTGTCCACCACCACCGACTGGCCGAGCTCCTGGCTCATGCGCTGGGCGATCAGCCGGCCGACCAGATCGGTCGAGCCGCCGGCGGCGAAGGGGATGACGAGGGTGATGGGGCGCGCAGGAAAATCCTGCGCCCCGGCGGGGCCGGCGGCCAAGGCGAGCGCGGCGCCGAACGCGGCCGCGAGCAGGGAACGAAGCATGGCGGAATCTCCCGGTGTGCCAGAGGGCGGGTGGCATCTTCTCGTGTGTGCCGTAACGTGAAGGTGGGCCAACCGGGTCCTCGGCTCAATGCCCCCTTCGCCGGGGGGCGGCATTCTCCGGCGGGTTCTGCGGGAAGCCGGCGGGAGCGCTGCCGATTGTATGCGATGTTGACGCGCGGCGTATGCAGTCTGCGCAGCAATGCGGCGCCGTGCCCAAAAGCTGAGCGGCCGTCCGGTCGGGTGCGGCCCGCCATTACCGCAACCGCCGCCTGCGGGGCGGTCCGGCGTCTGGCATATGGCTTGCGTAGTACGGTCCGATGGGCGGTCGAGGATGCAGGTGCCGATGAGCAAGGGCGCGGACATCGAGCTTGTGGGCGTCACCAAGCGCTATGGCGCGGCGCTGGCGGTGGACGACATCGCGCTGAAGATTCCGGCCGGCACCTATTGCTGCCTGCTGGGCCCCTCGGGCTGCGGCAAGACGACGACGCTGCGGATGATCGCCGGCCATGAATCGGTGAGCGAGGGCAATATCCGGCTCGGCGCCGCCGTCGTCACCGACCTGCCGCCCGCCAAGCGCGGCACCGCGATGATGTTCCAGAGCTACGCGCTGTTTCCCCATCTCGACATCGTCGACAATGTCGCCTTCTCGCTGAAGATGAAGGGGGCGGACAAGGCGGGCCGGCGCGCCCGGGCGCTGGAGATGCTGAAGCTGGTGCAGATGGACCATCTGGCCGACCGCCGGCCGGCCCAGCTTTCCGGCGGCCAGCAGCAGCGCGTGGCGCTGGCCCGCGCCCTCATCACCGACCCGCAGGTCCTTTTGCTCGACGAGCCGCTCTCCGCGCTGGACCCCTTCCTCAAGATCCGGGTGCGGCAGGAGCTGAAGAAGCTGCAGCTCCAGCTCGGCATCTCCTTCATCCACGTCACCCACAGCCAGGAGGAGGCGATGGCGCTGTCCGACCTGGTGGTGGTGATGAATGGCGGGCGCATCGAGCAGGCGGCGGCCCCGCGCGAGGTGTTCAACCGGCCGGCCACCGCCTTCGTCGCCCGCTTCATGGGCGACCACAACGTGCTCACCGGCCGCGTCACCGAGGTGACGGCGGACAGCGTGCGGTTCGAGGTGCCGGGCGGGGCGTCCTTCGTGGCGCCGGCGGCGTCGCTGGCCGGCCCCACCGAGCCCGGCGCGCCGATCGCGATCGCGGTGCGCACCGACCGGGTGCGGCTGGCCGACACCGCCCCGGCCGGCTGCGGCCTCACCGGGCTGGTGCAGAACATCGAGTATCACGGCCAGAAGGTGCAGCTCGCCCTCGCCGCGCCGGGGGTCGAGGAGTTCGCGGTGCAGGTGCCGGAGACCGCCTTCTTCGAGAAGCCGCTCAGCGTCGGCGACGCCGTGCCGCTCGCCTGGACCGCGCAGGACGTCCACATCCTGAGGCCGCCCGCCGCGTGACGTGCCGTTCACCGGCCGCGTAAGCCGCGGCCCTGCTTTCTCCGCCGCGCCAGCGCGGCCCGCCAACCCTCAGAACATGTCAATCTCGGGAGACCAGCGATGAGCACGAAGATCGAGCCGGGCAAGACCGGCAGCAAGCCGGCCGGCGGCCTCAGCCGGCGTTCGCTGCTGAAGGGCGCGGCGGCGGCGGGCGGCCTTGCGGCGGGTGGCGGCGTGGTCACCGGCTTCCCCACCATCTGGGCGCAGAACCCGATCACGCTGCGCCAGTTCGGCACCGGCGTCTCGAACCTCAACGCCATCGCCGAGAAGTGCAAGGCCGATCTCGGCATCACCCTGCAGATGACCGCGCTCGATTCCGACGCGGTGTCGCAGCGCGTGGTGACCCAGGCCAACAGCTTCGACATCGCCGATATCGAATACTGGATCTGCAAGAAGGTGTTCCCGGCCGGCACGCTGCAGCCGATGGACGTCTCCAAGATCAAGTATTACGATCAGATCGTCCCGATCTTCACCACCGGCAAGCTGACCCCCACCTCGAAGATTGCGCAGGGCACCGCCCCCAGCACGGTCGGCTTCGTCGAGGGCCCGGACTCCAAGAAGTTCGCCTCCGCCCCGACCCAGTGGATGACGCTGATCCCCACCATCTACAACGCCGACACGCTCGGCATCCGCCCCGATCTGGTGGGACGGCCGATCAAGAACTGGAAGGACATCCTGGACCCCGCCTTCAAGGGCAAGACCTCGATCCTCAACATCCCGTCCATCGGCATCATGGACGCGGCGATGATCTGCGAGAGCGCGGGCCTCATCAAATATGCCGACAAGGGCAACATGACCAAGCAGGAGATCGACTTCACCATCGATTTCCTGATCAAGACCAAGAAGGCCGGGCAGTTCCGCGCGTTCTGGAAGACCTTCGACGAGAGCGTGAACCTGATGGCCTCCGGCGAGGTGGTGATCCAGTCGATGTGGTCGCCGGCGGTGGCGGCGGTGCGCTCCAAGGGCATTCCCTGCGTGTACCAGCCGCTCGAGGAAGGCTACCGCGCCTGGGGCGGCGGCCTCGGCATCGCCAAGCACCTGAAGGGCGCCGAGCTGGACGCGGCTTATGAATACATCAACTGGTACCTCTCCGGCTGGGTCGGCGCCTATCTCAACCGGCAGGGCTACTATTCCGCCGTGCTCTCCACCGCCGAGAAGAACATGACGCCCGACGAGTGGGCGTTCTGGATGCTCGGCCAGCCGGCCAAGGCCGACATCCTCTCGCCCGAGGGCAAGGTGATGTACACCGCCGGCGCGGTGCGCGACGGCGGCTCCTTCGAGCAGCGCATGGGCGCGGTGGCCTGCTGGAACTCGGTGATGGACGAGGACCGCTACATGGTCCGCCGCTGGAACGAGTTCATCGCCGCGTGAGGCGACAGGCGGGGGGCGGCGCCCCCCCGCTCCGCCCGGCGCGGAAGGCCCAGCCCGATCGCCGCAGCCCCGACCCAGGAACCCCGCATGACGCTTTCCCGGATCACGCCCTATCTCCAGGCGAGCCCGCTGGCGCTGATCCTGCTGGCGTTCCTGGTGCTGCCCATCGCCACCATCGTGATGGTGAGCTTCTGGGACTATGATTCCATCCAGATCTTCCCGGCCTTCGTCTTCACCAATTACGAGGAGACCATCTCCTCGCCGGTGACCTGGAACACCTATCTCAACACGCTGAAATACACCGTCATCGTGTGGGGACTGACGCTCTTCATCGGCTTCTGGGTGGCGTATTATCTCGCTTTCCACATCCGCTCGGCCACCATGCAGATGGTGCTGTTCCTGGTGTGCACGGTGCCGTTCCTCACCTCGAACATCATCCGCATGATCTCGTGGATTCCGTTCCTCGGCCGCAACGGTCTGCTGAACCAGACCTTCATGGCGATGGGCCTGATCCACCAGCCGCTCGAATTCCTGCTGTTCTCGGACTTCGCGGTGGTGCTGGCGATGGTGCACCTCTACACGCTGTTCATGGTGACGCCGATCTTCAACACGCTGATGCGGATCGACCGGGCGCTGATCGAGGCGGCGCGCGACGCCGGCGCCAATGGCTGGCAGATCCTCACCAACGTCATCATTCCCCTCGCCAAGCCCGGCATCGCCATCGGCTCCATCTTCGTCGTCACGCTGGTGATGGGCGATTTCATCACGGTGCGCTTCATGTCGGGCGGGCAGTCGGCCTCGGTGGGGCTGATGATGTCGAACCAGATCGCGCTGCTGCAATATCCCGCCGCGGCGGCGAACGCGGTGATCCTGCTGGTGATCGTGCTGCTGCTGGTCGCCGCGATCCTGCGGATCGTCAACATCCGCAAAGAGCTCTGAGGGAGGAACGGCCATGGATGGCGAGCGCCGCGGGCCCGGCTTTTGGGTGCTGACCGTCTTCTTCGTGCTGTTCGTGCTGTTCCTCTACGGGCCGCTGTCGACCATCTTCATCCTGTCGTTCCAGGGGCCGAATGGCGGGCTCACCTTCCCGATGAACGGCAGCTCGGTGCACTGGTTCCGCAACCTGCTGTTCGAGCAGCAGGCGGTGGGCGATTTCGGCGGCGCCTTCACCCGCTCGCTGCTGCTGGGGCTGATGACCATGGCGGCGACGGTGGTGGTGTCGCTGCTGGCGGGGCTCGCCTTCCGCCGCCGCTTCCTCGGCTCGGGGCCGCTGTTCTATCTCGCCATCGCCAGCCTGATCGTGCCCTCCATCCTCATCTCGCTCGGCATCGGCCTTGCCTTCCAGGTGCTGGGGCTGAACCCGGCCTGGTATTCCTCCGGCTTCGGCGCCCATCTCACCTGGACCCTGCCGTTCGGCCTGCTGATCATGTTCGCGGTCTTCAACCGCTTCAACCCCGCCTATGAGGAGGCGGCGCGCGACCTCGGCGCCACGCCGTGGCAGACCTTCGTGCATGTCGTGCTGCCGATCATCCTGCCGAGCCTGATCGGCGTCGGGCTGTTCGGCTTCACCCTGTCCTATGACGAGTTCGCCCGCACCCTGATGACCGCCGGCAGCTTCAACACCCTGCCGCTCGAGATCTACGGCATGACCACCAACGTCACGACGCCGGTGCTCTATGCGCTGGGCACGGTGACGACCGGGTTTTCTCTCGCCATCATCCTGCTCGCGCTGGTCACCATCGCGGTTCTACGCCGGCGCCGCGCCCGCCGGCTGGTAACCTGACGGCCATGCCGGCGGGAACCTCGCCAACCCCTCGTCGTTAGAACGGTACCGTTGCACGTAGGTGGCGAACCTCGCCGCCGGCGCGCGCCGACGTTCGAGACGAGATAAATGGCCGATTCATCTGCATTCGCCCTGCACCGGCCGGAGCTGCTGCCTGCGCTCCGGCGGGGCGAGGAAAAGATCTCCCGGCTGTTCGACCGGCGCCTGCGCCGTCTGGCGGCGGGCGACACGATCGTGCGGGAGGAAGAGAACCATGACTACGCCTATCGCCTGAAGCGCGGCTGGGCCGGGCGCGTGCGCACCCTGCCCGACGGCCGCAGCCAGATCATCCTGGTGTTCCTGCCGGGCGACCTGTTCGCGGTGAAGAGCATGTTCGTCACCCGCCACCCCGACGTCGTGCGTGCCCTGTCCGACTGCGAGATCGAGCAGGTCGACCAGCGCGTGCTGCGCGACGCCTTCGAACAGGATTCGGACGTCGCGACCCGCTGCACCTGGCAGGTGATCGAGGAGGAGCGGCGGCTGCACAATTCGGTGGTCGGGCTCGGCCGCGGTGCCGCCGACGAGCGGCTGGCCGCGCTTTTCCTGGAGTTCCGCGGCCGTCTCGTCCGGGCCGGCGTCCTCGACGAGAAGGCGCTGAGCTATGAGCTGCCGATGACGCAGGAACAGCTCGGCGATCTCGCCGGCCTGTCCACCGTGCACGTCAACCGGGTGCTGCGGGCCTTCCGCGGCAACGGCCTCGTGGTGTTCCGCGGTCGAACCGTCATCATCAACGATTTCGAGGCGCTCGTCCGGCTGGCCTACCCGCTGTTCGATACGTTCGAGCAGTCGCAGCCGGAATTCGTGGCGGGGCATGCGCGGGTCTTTTCCTGATGCGCCGTGCCGCCAGACCCTTCTTTCGGCCGCCGGGCCGCAGCGCCATCCCGGACCGGCCGATCGATGTCGCGTCCTACCAGGCCTCGGCCCAGGCCGCGCTGATGATGATCGAGAGCCTCACGCTCGCGCTGATCGACCACCGCGTCCTTTCCCGCGAGGCGGTGGTGGATGCGGTGGAGATGGTCATCGAGGCCAAGCGCGGCCTCAACGAGGAGGGCGAGAATTCGGAGATCGCGGAAAAGGCGATCGGCCTGCTCAGCACGCTGGCCAACAGCCTCGCCGCGGCCAGCTTCCGCCAACACGACCTCGACGATTCCGGCGGCGCGGCGAACTGAACCGGGCGGCGTCCCCGCCGCCCGCGCCGGTCACACCAGCCCGAGCCGGCGCGCCTGCGCCTCGGCGTAGTCCTGCCCCGCCTCGATGATGCGCCAGGCCGGGTCCGGCCCGCCATAGACCGCGATCAGCGGCCCCGGGCTCACGGCGCGGCGGCCCCACACGTCAGTCGCGATGGAAAAGATGAGTTCATGACCCTGCCGGTGGCGGATGCGCAGCTGCGCCCGGCTGAAGCTGACCAACTCGAAATCACTCATGACCGCCACCTGACGCACGTCGCATGCGGCCCGCCCTTTCAGGTGTGGCCGCTTCCACGGCGGGGTAGCCGGAGTGCAGAGAACCGCTGGACCTCGCCCTCGTTCCCGCTGTTGCGGCAGTTGCACGCGAAACCGCCCAGAGAGGCGCGGTTTCGCCTTCACATCGCCGTGAGTGCGCCGGTGATCCCCACCATCTTCCCATGTGCCAGCGCCTCCTTTCGCTCGCCGGTATCGGCCACGGCGTTCAGCCGTGGCGGGAGGTGGCGAGCGTGCGCGGCGCGGGCGCGGGGGCCGCTTCGTCGGGCGCGCCGTTGCTGCCGGGGCGCACGGGCATCAAAGCGGGGGCGTCCGGGCGCGGGCCGAGTTCCGCCCGCAGCCGCGGCAGCGCGCCGGGGTGCTTCTTCTGCAGGAAGGCGATGACCTTTTCCCGCATCTCGCAGCGCAGGTCGAAGGCCCGGCCGGAATTGGTGGCGCTGACGAGGATGCGGACTTCCATCACGTTCTCGCGGAAATCGGTGACCTGGACATTCACCACCTTGCGGTCCCACAGCGGCGAGCGCGACGCGATGGTCTCGACCTCCTTGCGCAGCACGTCGACCGGCACGGAATAATCGACATAGAGCATCACCGTGCCGATGAGCGCGGCGCCCTCGCGGGTCCAGTTCTGGAAGGGCTGCTCGATGAAGTAGCTGAGCGGCAGGATGAGGCGGCGCCAGTCCCAGATGCGGATGACGACATAGGTGGAGGTGATCTCCTCCACATTGCCCCATTCGCCTTCGACCAGCAGCGCGTCGTCGATGCGGATCGGCTGGGTGATGGCGAGCTGGATGCCGGCGAACAGGTTCTTCAGCACCGGCTGAAGCGCCAGGCCGAGCACGATGCCCGCGACGCCGGCCGAGGCCAGCAGCGACACCCCGTACTGGCGCACGCTCTCGAACGTCATGAGCATGGCGGCGAGCGCCACGATGACGATGAGCGTCGTCACCACCCGCCGCAGGATGCGGGTCTGCGTCACATGCTTGCGCGCGAGCAGGTTGTCCTCGGCGTCGAGCTTGAAGCGCCGCAGATACACCGTCACCCAGATGTGGACCGCGGTGTGCGCGAACCACGCCATGAGGAAGATGAAGGAGATGGTGAGAAGCTGGCGGACGATGTCCGCCTCGCGCGCATTCAGCGGGGCGACTCCGGCAGCGAAGGCCAGCGCGAGGATCATCGCCGCCATCCGCGTCGGTCCCGCCGTGCGCGACACCAGCGAACGCCAGAACAGATCCATGTCCTTGACGAGCCGGGTGACGAAGCGAAACGCGATGGTGTGAAGCAGCCGTGCCAGCAGCACGGCCACCGTCATCACCAGCAGGCTCACCGCCCATGAGGGCAGCCAGTCCAGCGTCCGCTCGACCTCACGAACGGAGGCTTGCAGTCTCTCCATGGTTCATCGCTTCCACACGTTGCGCCCGAGGGACGTAACGGTGGCGCGGGAGAACTGTTCCGCGCTGCACTATAAATGCTGCGTTGCAGTAGAACATCAGAAGTAACGCCGCGGCAGTACCCGGCTTGACGGCGTGCGCCACAGCCAGATCAGCAGCAAGACGCTGGGCAGATAAGCGGCGATCACAATACCGAGAAGGGCAGTCATGGCGTATCTCCCGAAAGAACGCCACCTTCTTGTCGTTTAATCTGTCATATCTCACCCGGTTCCGCCTTGTCCAAGATCAAAAGGAATAATCTTGCGTCAGAAGGACTGACCCATCGCGAAATTGCAGGCGTTTTGCCGCCGATCGGGGCAAAATGACGCTGCTGCGGGCCTCTGGCGGATTCCGCGTCGGGTTTGTGAAGGTTCTGCGCCGGCCTGCGCTGGCGCGGCCGCTGCGAAAAAGGTGGTTTCAGGGCTGCGGTTGGCGGTATCGGGAGCGGGGACGTTCGTTTTTCCCGCCTTTTCCGCGCGAATCACCGTGCGGAACATCCCACCGACCGGGGCCGGCGCGGCGGCCGGCCCGGGCTACAGGATGATGACCCGGTCCGACAGTTCGTTGTGGTCGTCCGGCCGGGGCGGGCAGCAGGTGGCGAGCACGCGGGCGGCCTCGCGGATGCCGTCGCACAGCCCGTCCGCCACGCGGCCCTGCCGCATGCCGCCGAGAACGGCGGCGCACACCTCGCCCCAGGCCTCATGCCCGACAATGGCGTGGACTCCCTCATCCGCCACGACCTCCACCCGGCGGTGATGGGTCGCCAGCAGGATGAGCACGCCGGTGCGCTCGCGCGTCTCGCGCATGCCGCTCGACAGGAAGTGGTCCACCGCGGCGGCGCGGGTGGCGGTCTCCACCGCCGCGCGCGGCACCGTCCACGTCCCGAGTGGCGTGAAAACCAGCAGCGCCCCCAGCGCGACGAAGGTGAGGGCCTGGATGGAAAGCAGCGCCGGCAGCGGCAGCGCCGTCATCATCGCCAGCGGCCACGGCACCACCAGCGCCACCAGCGTGGCGCAGAGCAGGGCGTGGAAGGCGGGCGTCACCAGCGGCCGGGTCGTGATGACCACCCGTATCTCCCCGCCGGTGCGGGCCTCGGCGGCGCGGATGGCCGCCATCACCGCGGCGTGGCCGGAGGCAGACAGCGGGGCATCGAAGGGCTCGATCATCGCGTGCGCTCACCAGCTTCCCGAGGCGCCGCCGCCACCGGAGGAGCCGCCGCCGCCGGAAAACCCGCCGCCGCCGCTGCCCGACCAGCCCCCGCGAGAGCCGCCGCCGCGCGACCAGTCCCAGCTCGTGATGCCGCCGGGCAGCGCCGCGCCGCGCCCGGCCCGACGGAGCCCGCGACCGCTGCGGGCGCGGTAGAACACGAACAGCCCGAAGGCGACCAGCACGAGGAGAAAGACGAGGTTTCCCCAGTCGTCGGCGGCCATGGGCGAGGCCGGCACCGCCTGTGCCCGGCGCCTGGCCTCCTCGCGATCGAGCGAGAGGATTTCGACCAGCGCATCCGTGCCCTTCACGATCCCGCCGGACACGTCGCCCTTGCGGAAGGCGGGCACGATGGCTGTCTGGATGATGGTGCTCGACACCGCGTCGGTGACGATGCCCTCGAGGCCGTAGCCCACCTCGATGCGCACCCGCCGCTCATTCGGCGCGACCAGCAGGAGAACGCCGTTATTGGCGCTCTTCTGGCCGAGCCGCCAGGCGCGGAACAGCCGGTTGGCGTAGTCCTCCACCGAGGTGCCCTGCAGCGAGGGCACGGTGGCCACCACGAGCTGGTCGCCGCTCGCCTTCTCCAGCGCGGCGAGGCGCTGCTCGAGACCCGCCTGCACGGTGGCGTCGATGATGTCGGCGGCGTCCACCACCCGCCCCGTCAGCGGGGGAAAGGTGAGCGCCGCCAGCGCCGGCGCCATCAGCGCCAGCAGCAGGCACAGCGCGGCCGCGAGGCGGCGCGCGACCGGCCGCGGGAGGGCGGAGGCCGGATGGCCGGCCGCGGGCGGGCAGGGGACGGTGAGGCGCGCGGCCATCGGCGGTCACTCAGTTGAACTTGACCTGCGGCGCCTTCATCTGCTCGTCGGTGATGGTGAAGGTCGCCATGGGCTTGCTGGAGCGGTAGAGGGTGGAGGCCCACAGCACGCCGGGGAAGGTGCGCAGCTCGGTGTTGTAGGCCCGCACCGCCTCGATGTAGTCGCGGCGCGCCACCGCGATGCGGTTCTCGGTGCCCTCGATCTGCGATTGCAGGGCGAGGAAGTTCTGGTTGGACTTGAGGTCGGGATAGGCCTCGCTCACCGCGATGAGCCGGCCGAGCGCGCCGGAAAGCTGGGCCTGCGCCTCCTGGAACCGCTGGAACTGCGCGGGGTCGGTGATGGTGGCGGCGTCCACCTTCACCGAGGTGGCGGCGGCGCGGGCCTGCGTCACCTGTGTCAGCACGTCCTTTTCCTGCTGGGCATAGCCCTTCACGGTCTCCACCAGATTGGGAATCAGCTCGGCGCGGCGCTGATACTGGTTGAGCACCTCGCTCCACGCCGCCTTGGCCTTTTCTTCCTCGGTGGGAATGGTGTTCACGCCGCAGGCCGCGACGTTCAGCGCCAGCAGGGCGGCGAGGGCGGGGCCGCGCAGGCGGCGCAGCAGAAGGCTCGACGACGAGGGCATGGCGGGCTCCGTGGCGTGCCGAAGGTGGCGAGGCCCCGCTTTATACGGTTTCGCCCCGGCGGCGGCCACCGCCCGCCGCGGGTGCATTCCTCAAGAAAATACCTTAATAGTATTTGATGCTATTCCAGCTTATCAAATGATATTATTTGGGTGTTTGCGGTAAATCATTGTGCTGAACGTTTCGAGGGGGAACCGCGGGGGTCACCCCCTGTTGTTCCGGCAACAGGAGATCGCCCATGCAACGCCGCATGTTGATGGCCGGCGCGGCGGGGCTCGCCAGCCTCACCCTCGCGCCGCGCAGTTTCGCCCAGCCCGCACCGGAAGCCCAGCCCCCACCCGAAGCTACGGCCGCGCCCTCGGCACCGCCGGCTGAGGAGCGTGCGCTCGCCATCCTCATGGCGGGCAGCTTCGCCACCGCCAGCAGCGAGCTGGTCCTGAAGCGCAGCCGCGACGCGGCGGTGCGGGGCTTTGCCCGGCTGGAAATGGCGGAGCAGGCGGCCATCGCCCGCGCCTTTGGCAGCCGGCCGGGACGCGAGGGGCTGATGGCCCAGCACGAAATCCTGATCAACAAACTCACCCTGGCCGATGACGCGGCCTTCGACCTGCTTTATCTGGAGGGCCAGATCGCGGGGCACGAAGCGTCGCTGCGCGATCACCGCGCCTACGCCCGCACCGGAAATCAGCCTATGGCCCGCGGCGCCGCCATGGTTGCGGTTCCCGGCATCGAAACCCATCTGGCCCTGCTGGCGACGCTGTCGCGGAAGACCGAATAACCCGAGGTGGCACCGGCGCGCGGCGTGGTGCGGTGCAGTGAGTGCGTGACATGGCCAGGAGTTCCGCCCCTTCGTCCGAGGCGCCCGCCGCCGAGGTTCCCCGTGGGGCGCTCGACGTGGATCTGCTGGAGGCCTGCATCGCGGCGGCCCTCCAGACGGTGGAAACCCGCCAGCCCGAGATAGTGGCGAAGACCGGCGTCGCCGGCCTCAAGCTGTCATTGACCCATGCCGTGCTCGAAGGCGCCAGACTTTTCCCGGACGAGCCAGAGAAGATCGTTGAATTTGCCCTGAGGGCACTGCCGTCCTTTAGGTAAAATAAGAATATTTAGAGCGTTATGAAATAATCTCCGGAACGCATTGCTGTCGCGTACGTTCAAAATAGGTGCGGCAAGGCCGCCTTCACTGTCATCATACTTATCGCGGCGCAGATGGACGTTGCACGCCTTGCGGGGTGTGACGGACGACGCGCGCCCGTGCGGAGGATTCATGTTTTACACTGACGGCAAGCTCCAATATCCGGTCCGGGTCGAGACCCCGGATCCGGTTTTCGCCCGCGCTTTGCAGCAGGCCATTGGCGGGGTGGAAGGCGAAATCCGCGTCGCCCTGCAGTACATGTTTCAGGCCTTCGGTGCCCGCGGGCCGGTGAAATACCGCGACATGCTGCTGAACACCGCCACCGAGGAGCTGGGCCACATCGAGATGCTGGCGACCGCCGTGGCGCTGAACCTCGAGAAGGCGCCGCTGTCGATTCAGGAACAGATGGCGGCCGACCCGGTGGGCGGCGCGGTGCTCACCGGCATGGATTTCCGCCACGTGCTCTCGGCGGGCCTCGCGGCGATGCCGACCGACGCCAATGGCGTGCCGTTCGACGCCTCCCACGTCTATGCCTCCGGCAACATCGCCGCCGACATGTACGCCAATGTCACGGCGGAATCCTCGGGCCGCGTGCTCGCTACCCGGCTTTACAACATGACCAGCGACCCCGGCATGAAGGACATGCTGGCCTTCCTCATCGCCCGCGACACCATGCACCAGCAGCAGTGGCTGGCGGCCATCGAGGAGCTGGGCGGCAGCGCGGCGCTGCCGATCCCCGACAGCTTCCCGCAGGAGCAGGAGAAGCAGGAGTTCTCCTATGTCTATCTCGGCCACATGACCGACGGGTCGATTCCCGAGGGGCGGTGGACCTCCGGCCCCAGCATGGACGGCCGTTCGGAATTCAGCGGCCAGGTGTCGGAGCCCCTCGGCGGCGTGCCGAAGCTGGCGCCGGCCCGGCCGGACAGCGGCGCCCAGAACGGCCAGACATAAGCGTCCGGCACGGGCGGTCGGCTCCATCGACGGCGCGTTCGGGCGCAACAGCTAAGCCAGCCCCGGCGCGTCGCCGCCGGGCGCCGCGCGCGGCCGGCGCCGCAATCGCTTCATCGCGCCATCGCTTCCTGTGGGCCCCCGCCGGAAGCGTTCGCGCGTCCTCTGCGGGCGTCGCCGACATGGCGGCAGATACGAAAAATCCGCGCCCCGGCGAGGGGCTGCCGGGGCGCGGTCGAGCCCGCGGGGAAACCCGCGGGACGGACGGGGTGATGCCGCGCCGCGAGCGGCGGCGCGGGCGGCGGTGCCGGGGTTTCAGGCCGCGGCGCTGGAGCGCGTGCCGGTGCCGGCGTCGCGCGCCTTGGCTTCCAGCCGGCGGGCGTGGAGCACGAACTCGGTGTAGCCGTTGGGCTGGGCGCGGCCTTCCAGAATGAGGTCGCGCGCCGCCGCGAAGGCCGGGCCTTCAAAGGCGGGGGCCATCGGCCGGTAGCCCGGCTCGCCGGCATTCTGGGCGTCGACGACCGCCGCCATGCGGCGCAGCGTCTCCTCCACCTGGGCCTCGTCGACGACGCCGTGCAGCAGCCAGTTGGCGACATGCTGGCTGGAGATGCGCAGCGTCGCGCGGTCTTCCATCAGCCCGACATTGCGGATGTCCGGCACCTTGGAGCAGCCCACCCCCATGTCGACCCAGCGCACGACATAGCCGAGGATGCCCTGGATGTTGTTGTCCAGTTCCTCCTGGATGGCGGCCGCGTCCCAGCCGCGCCCGGCATCGAGCGGGATGGTGAGCAGGGCGCGCCGTGAGGCCGGCGCCCGGTGGCGCAGCGTGGCCTGACGGGCGAAGACGTCGACATCGTGGTAGTGCAGCGCGTGCAGGGTCGCCGCGGTGGGCGAGGGCACCCAGGCGGTGGTCGCCCCGGCCAGCGGATGGACGATCTTCTGCTCGATCATGTCGGCCATGCGGTCCGGCATCGCCCACATGCCCTTGCCGATCTGGCCGTGGCCGTCGAGCCCGGCGGCGAGGCCGGCATCGACATTGTTGTCCTCATAGGCCTTGATCCAGGCCTGCGCCTTCATCTCGTTCTTGCGCACCATGGCTCCGGCTTCCATGGCGGTGTGGATCTCGTCGCCGGTGCGGTCGAGGAAGCCGGTGTTGATGAAGACGACGCGGTCGCGGGCCGCGAAGATGCAGGCGCGCAGATTGGCGCTGGTGCGGCGCTCCTCGTCCATGATGCCGATCTTGAGCGTGCGGGGCGCCATGCCGAGGATCGCCTCGACCCGGCCGAACAGCTCCACCGCGAAGGCGACCTCCTCCGGCCCGTGCATCTTCGGCTTCACGACATAGACCGAGCCGGTGCGGCTGTTCTTCAGCGGGCCGGGGCCGCGCAGGTCGTGCAGCGCGATCAGCGCGGTGACGGCCGCGTCGAGCAGGGTTTCCGGGATCGGCTCGCCCGCGGCGGTCAGCACGGCGTCGGTCATCATGTGGTGGCCGACATTGCGCACCAGCATCAGGCTGCGCCCGTGGAGGGTGAGCGTGCCGCCGTCGGGCCGGGCATAGACCCGGTCGGCCGCGAGCTTGCGCTCCACGGTGCGGCCTTCCTTGCCGAAGCGGGCGGAGAGGGTGCCCTTCATCAGCCCGAGCCAGTTGCGGTAGACGAGGATCTTGTCCTCGGCATCGACCGCGGCGACGCTGTCCTCGGCGTCGACGATGGTGGTGACGGCGGCCTCGATGACGACGTCGGCGATGCCCGCCGGGTCACGGGCGCCGATGCGGTTGCTGCGGTCGATGACGATCTCGACATGCAGGCCGTTGTGAACCAGCAGCAGGGTGCTCGGCGCGTCGACCTCGCCGGTGAAGCCGACGAAGCCGGCGCGGTTCTTCAGCCCGGTGACGCTGCCATCGGCGAGATCGACGCAGATGCCGTCGCCGCAGACGCTGTAGCCGACCGCGTCGTGGTGGCTGCCGGTGGTCAGCGGGGCCACCGAATCGAGGAAATCGCGGGCGCGTGCGACGACCCGGGCGGCGCGGACGGGATTGAAGGTGGTGCCGCGCTCGGCGCCGTCGGTGTCGGGCAGCGCGTCGGTGCCGTAGAGCGCGTCATAGAGGCTGCCCCAGCGCGCATTGGCGGCGTTGAGGGCGTAGCGCGGATTGGTGACGGGAACGACGAGCTGCGGGCCCGGGATGCGGGCAAGCTCGTCGTCGACATCCGCCGTCGTCACGGCGAAGGGGCCGGGATCGGGCTGGAGATAGCCGATCTCGGTGAGGAAGCGCTCATAGGCGTCCTGGTCGAAGGCGCCGCGGTGGTCGCGGTGCCAGCCGTCGAGCGCGCGCTGGAGCGCGTCGCGCCGTTCCATCAGTACCGCGTTGCGCGGCGCGAAGTCCGCCACCAGAGCGGCGAAGCCGGCCCAGAACGCCTTGGCATCCACCCCTGTGCCCGGCAGGGCTTCGTTGGTGATGAAGGCGTGCAGCGCGGAATCGATCTTCAGGCCGGAAACGGCGATAGGGCTCATGGCGGGCTCTCGCAGGCTGGCCCGAGGCGGCGCCGCCGCGGGCAGGTGATCAGAGACAAAATAACGCACCGGATCGCTGCGGGTGCGATCACTTTAGTTGCATTGCACAAAGGCCCCGGGGGGCGAACAGACCCCCGGGGGGAGCGCGCGGCGGCTCAGTGGAACTGTGCGGTCTCGGTGGATTCGCCCATCGCGGTGGTGGCGCTGGTGCCTTCGCTCAGCACGGTGGCAATGGCGTCGAAGTAGCTGGTGCCCACCTCGCGCTGGTGGCGCATGGCGGAGAAGCCCTGCGCCTCGGCGGCGAATTCGGCTTCCTGGAGCTGGGAATAGGCGGCCATGCCGTCGTCCCGGTAGCGCCGGGCGAGATCGAAGGTCGTGTAGCTGAGGTTGTGGAAGCCGGCCAGGGTGATGAACTGGTACTTGTAGCCCATCGCGCCCAGCTCGCTCTGGAAGGTCTTCATCTGGGCGCGGTCCATGTGCTTGGCCCAGTTGAAGGAGGGCGAGCAGTTATAGGCCAGCATCTTGCCGGGGTGCACCTTGTGGACACCTTCGGCGAAGCGGCGGGCATCCTCGAGGCTCGGGGTCGAGGTCTCGCACCACAGCAGGTCGGCATAGGGGGCATAGGCGACGGCGCGGGCGATGCCGGCCTCGAAGCCGCCCTTGAGGCGGTAGAAGCCCTCGCGGGTGCGCTCGCCGGTGATGAAGGGCCGGTCCGCCTCGTCGATGTCCGAGGTGATGAGCCGGGCCGCTTCCGCGTCGGTGCGGGCCATGATGACGGTGGGCACGCCCATGACGTCGGCGGCGAGGCGCGCGGCGTTGAGGGTGCGGATGAAGGTCTGGGTCGGGACCAGAACCTTGCCGCCGAGATGGCCGCACTTCTTCTCCGAGGCGAGCTGGTCCTCGAAGTGGACGGCCGCCGCGCCGGCCTCGATCATCGCCCGGGTCAGCTCATAGGCGTTGAGCTGGCCGCCGAAGCCGGCTTCGGCATCGGCGATGATGGGGGCGAAGAAGTCGAGATCGGTGGTCGCCTTGCCGTCGGCCTTCTCCATGGTCTGGATCTGGTCGGCGCGCATGAAGGCCTTGTTGATGCGGCGGATGACGGCGGGCACGCTGTCAACCGCGTAGAGGCTCTGGTCGGGATACATGTCGCCGGAGGAATTGGCGTCCGCCGCGACCTGCCAGCCGGAGAGGTAGATGGCCTTCAGCCCGGCCTTCACCTGCTGCACCGCCTGGTTGCCGGTGTAGGTGCCCAGCGTCGGCAGGTAATCCTCGGTCTGGAGCAGCTCCCACAGCTTGCGGGCGCCGTGCTGGGCGAGGGTGTGGTCGATGCGCAGCGAGCCGGCGAGGCGGGCGACATCGGCGGGGGTGTAGGTGCGGCGGATGCCGTCCCAGCGGTTCGGCGCCCAGCCGGGGGCGGGGAACTGGTCGGGGCTGGACGGGGTGCCGCGGCGGGTGTCGAGCATGGCGTTTCCTTCCTGGACGTGGGCCCGCGCCTTCAGCGCGGTGTGAGCGGCGCCGGCGCGTGGCGCCGGCGGGATCGGGTCTGGTGCGGCGGCCCCGGCGGGCGGCGGCGGATGGTGCTGCGGGCGGCCGGCGGCTCAGCTCGGCCGGCGGCGGACATAGGTCGCCGCGACCAGCGGGCGGCCTTCGAACAGCGACTCGTTGCCGGCGCCGTCCGCCATGGTGAAGCGATGGCGCCCCATGCGGTGCACGACGGCGTAGTGCTGCTCGGCGAGACCCTGCGCCTGGAAGGCGCGGCTGATCTCTTCCGGGGTGCTGCCGATGATGGTGACGAATTCTTCGTCGAGGGTGGTGGGGTGCGGGCTCATGGGGTGCCTCCTTGGATGGTGTAAAGATTTAACACTCGACACCGGAAGGCAAGAACATTAGATAAATGAAGCTGTTAAGTTGAAAAGCCTTGTAAAATCCGGCCTGTGAAGTTGTAAATCCGGCAAAGTTGTAAACCGGGAAAAGGGAGTCCATCGTGCAGGGCAGCGATCTCCAGATCGGCGCGCGCATCCAGCGGATGCGCCGCCAGAAGAAGGTCTCGCAGGCGGACCTTGCCGCCGTGCTCGGCATTTCCGCCAGCTATCTCAACCTCATCGAGCACAACCGCCGCCGCATCACCGTGCCGCTGCTGATGAAGCTCTCCAGCCATTTCGGCATCGAGCCGGGCGAGCTGGTGGAGAATGACGAGCCGCGCCTCGTCGGCGACCTGATGGAGCTGTTCGGGGACGAGATCTTCGCCGACAGCGGCCTGACGAACCAGGATGTGCGCGACCTCGCCAGCTCCAACGCCGCGGTGGGCCGGGCGGTGGTGCGCCTGTTCGACCAGTACCGCGCCCTGCGCGTCGCCAAGCTCAGCGGCGGCGGCGCCGATCCCGAGGCGGTGGGCTATCACCCCGCCACCGAGGCGGTGTCGGACTTCATCCAGCAGAACGCCAACCACTTCCCCACGCTGGAGGCCGCGGCCGAGCGGGTGCGCCACGACATCGACGCCGCCGCCGATTCCTACGATTCCTTCGAGCACGGGCTGCGGACCTATCTCTTCAACGTGTTCGGCCTCAGCTGGCGGCTGGCGCCGCTGCCGGTCGGCATCGCCCGCCGCTACGATGCCGAACGCCGCGAGATCCTGACATCGGATGTGCTGTCCCCGGAGACGGCGGTGTTCACCGTCGCCCACCAGCTCGGGCTGCTGGCGGCGGCGCGGGAGATCGAGGAGCTGATCAACGCCTCCGACCTTCCCGCCGACGCGCCCGTCCTGACCCGAAACGCGCTGGCGAGCTACTTCGCCGGCGCGCTGGTCATGCCCTATGAGGCGTTCCTGCAGTCCTGCCGGGAGACCCGCTACGACATCGAGCGGGTGCAGCGGCGCTTCCGCGCCAGCTTCGAGCAGGTCTGCCACCGCATGACGACGCTGCAGCGCCCGGGCCTCACCGGCATTCCGCTCCACCTCGTGCGCACCGACATCGCCGGCAACATCTCCAAGCGCTTCTCGCTCTCGGGCATCCACATCTCCCGCCATTCCGGCGCCTGCCCGCGGTGGAACGTCTATTCGGCCTTCCTCCACCCCGAGCGAATCAATGTGCAGGTCAGCCAGATGCCGGAGGGGCAGCGCTATTTCTGCATCGCCCGCTCGGTGGCGAAGGGCGGCCACCGGCACAACGCGCCGCGTCGCCACATGTCGATCGGGCTCGGCTGCCACATCAGCTACGCCGCGCAGATGGTCTATTCCGACGGCATCAACCTCGCCGACCCCTCGCAAACCGTCCCGATCGGCGTGGGATGCCGCATCTGCCCGCGTCTCGACTGCGAACAGAGGGCACATCCTCCGGTTGATCACCGGTTTACGCTGAACGACGCCGAGGCCGCCGAGAGTTTCTATGCCTCCGGCCGGCGGAGCTGACATCTACCACCGGAAGGGTGCGTGCATGCCTTCGGCGCCCGCCGTTAGCTACTGCAGTGTGGATGAACGGCGGTCACGAACGCCGCGCTCGGCGGGGGGCGTTGCTATTCCGTGGGGATACGATACTACTCAGGGGCGTGTCGGTGGGTCACGAGCCTCTTGGATGTCGAAGACTGAAAAAAACAGATCGCGGGCTCACAAGGCCCGTCGGGAGAGACGTCAGGCTGATTTCCTGAACCGCCGCTATCTCCTGGGCGCCAATCACCCCTATGCACGCCTGCCGCTCTGGGTGCCGTATCCGCTGGCCAAGCTCTATGCCTGGCTTACCGCGCCCGATGCGGACGAGGCCGGCCGCAAGAAATAGGTCCCGGGCCGCCCCGGTGCCCGCGCCAGCCGCTACATCTTCCGCGTGCGTGGTCAGGGCATCAGGGCACCAGCAGCTCATAGACCCGGGACAGCCGGTCGATGGTGAGATCGACCCGGCCGAAGCCGCCGCCCGACGGGGCGTAGCCCACGACGTAAAGCCCCGCCTCTTCGGCCGAGCGTGCGCCGGTGTGGCTGTCCTCGACCGCGACGACCGCTTCGGGCGGCAGGCCGAGCCGGGTGCAGGCGGTGAGGTAGGGCTCGGGGTCCGGCTTGCCCTGGCTGACGTCGTCGAGGCTGATCGAGAAGGCCATGGCGTCGACGATGCCGAGCGCGGCGAGATTGGCGTCCACCACGCTGCGGCTGGAATTGGAGACGCAGACCTGCGGCACCCCGCGCCCGGCCAGGGCCCGGATGGTCGCCACCGCCTCCGCGATCGGAATCAGCTCCTCGGTATGGCCGACATAATGGGCGTTGATCGCCGCGAGCCATTCCCCCTGGTCGACGCCCTGCGGCAGGCGTGGCTGAAGGATGTCCCACACATCGAGGATATGGATGCCCCGGAACGCCTGGTCCGGGAGGTCGGTGAGATCGGCGCCCCAGCGCCGCGAGGCGGCGACGAGCGCCCGGTGGTGCAGCGGCTCGCTGTCCACCAGCGTGCCGTCGATGTCCCAGGCGACGGCGCGCAGGCGCTCGCGGGCGTTCTCGTCAGGGCGTGCGCTCATGCCGGGGCTTTCATCTGCAGGCGGCGGTACAGCTCGCGGAACCGGGCATAGCCCGCCGCATAGGTGCCCGCCGTCGCCGGGTCGGGCTGGACCTGCTCGTCATAGCCGACGAAGCGGGAAATGCCATCCCACTCCGCCAGCCCGAGCCCGACCGCGGCGGTCCACGCCGCCCCCAGCGACGAGCCGGGATGGCCGGTGAGCCGCTGCACCGGCTTCTGCAGCACGTCGGCGACGATCTGCATCCAGATGCGCGAGCTGGAGCCGCCATCGGAGACGAAATAGCGCTCGCAGCGGTGGCCCATGTCGGTCAGCACCTCGACATGGTGGGCGATGGCATAGGCATAGCCTTCCAGCAGTGCCCGCCAGACATGGCCGAGATCGTGCGAGAGGGTGAGCCCGTCGATGACGCCGCGCGCCTCGGGGTCGTGGATCGGGGTCTTCTCCCCCAGCAGATAGGGCAGGAACAGCACGCCGTCCGCGCCGGCGGGGCGGGCCGCCGCCAGCCGGTCGAGGTGCTGGTGCAGGGTGAGGCCGGCCGCCTGCGCCGCCGGCAGCTCGCCGCCGGCGAAGGTGCGGGCGAACCAGTTCAGCCCGGAGCCGCCGGTCGACATGCAGCCATTGGGCATGTAGAGGCCCGGCACGAGGTGGTAGTCGAGATAAAGCCGCGGGTCGGGCTTCACCGTGCCGGTGGCGGTGAGCACGTCGACCGAGCCGCCGAACTTCAGCAGCACGTCGCCGGCGCGGGTGACGCCGGCCCCGAGCGCCGAGGCGATGAGGTCTGCCGCGCCGCCGACCACGGGGGTGCCTTCGGCAAGCCCGGTCGCGACCGCCGCCGCCGCGGTGACATGGCCGAGAATCGCGTGCGAGAGCGTCTTGCGGGGAATCGCGGCGCGCGGGATGTGCGCCCAGCCGATCAGCTCGTCGTCGAGCGCGTGGCGGGTGATGTCGACGAAGCCGGCTTCCAGCGCCCAGTTCTGTTCCACCGCCCGCTCGCCGGTCAGGCGCCAGTTCACATAGTCGTAGGAGCCGAACACCGTGGCGATGCGGACGAAGATGTCCGGCTCGTTCGCCTCGATCCAGCGCAGCTTGGCGGTGACGAGCTGCTGGTTGATGCCGTTGCCGGCCTTGGCGATGAAGGCGGCCTCGTCGCGCTCGGCCCGCAGCGCCGCGACCTCGGCGCCGCAGCGCGCATCGCTCTGCTGGATCGAAGGGCGCAGCACCCGGCCTTCGGCATCGAGCAGCACCACCGCCGGCAACATGCCGGTGACGCCGACGCCGGCGATGTCGCGCGCGTCGATGCCGGCGGTGGCGATCAGCTCGCGGGTGATGGCGCCGACATTGTCCCACCATTGCGCCGGGTCCTCCTCCGCCCAGCCGGCATGGGCGGAGGTGAGCGTCACCGGGCGCGAGGCGACCCCCAGCACCTCGCCGGAAAGCGCGATGAGGATGCCGATGGTGGAGGTCGTGCCGATGTCGAGGCCGAGAATGCAGCTCATGTCAGCCCATCAGGTCAGGCGGAGGGGAGGGGGGCCGGCTCAGCGCAGCGCGTTCACCACGTCCATGAAGCGGGCGACGCGGCCGGCGTCCACCGGGTTCCAGGTGTTGCCGTCGACCTTGAAGTGGGTGCCGATCACGACGCCGCTGGCGACCGAGAAGATGTCGCGGACATTCTCGATGTTCACGCCGGTATTGGCGAAGATCGGCACGTCCTTCACCGTCTCGGCGACGCTGCGCAGGTGCGACTGGTCGGCCGGCTGGCCGGTGATCGGGCCGGAGACCAGGATCGCGTCGGCGAGCGAGGAGAACACCGCGCTCTTGGCGCGCAGCTCGATCGGGCGCTGGTCCAGCGAATGCGCGAACTCGGCGTTGATGTTGAACAGCATCTTCATGTCGTCGCGCTTGAGGTCGTGGCGCAGCCGCGCCGCCTCGGCGCAGTTCGGCTCCCACAGCCCCATGTCGGAGGCGAACAGCCCGGTGAAGATCTCGCGCACGAAGCTCGCCCCCGTCACCGCGCCGATGGCGACCGTGGCGACCGGGTCCCACAGATAGTTCACGCCGAAGGGCACCTTCAGGCTCGGCTTCACCGCCTGCACGATGGCGCTCATGGCGGCGATGGAGGCCGGCGAGCCCTTGAAGACGTAGGGTCGGTCGTTCTCGTTGCCGAACATGATGGCGTCGACACCGCCGGCCTGCAGCTTCTCGACATCGGCGAGCACCCCCCCGATCAGCTTGTCGAGGCCGCCATCGGCGTCATAGAGCGGGGCGCCGGGCAGGGCGCCGATATGGGCCATGGCGATGACGACCTTCTTCTTGTCGCCGAAGCACTCGAAAACCATCTGGTCTACTCCTTGAAAAACGGCGGGCCCGGCGCGGGCCGCGTCACGCGCTGGGGGAGGTTCGCGCGATGCGCACATCCACCCGGGCCGCCGCCAGGGCGGTGGCGATGCGGGCGGGCGGTTCGGCATCGGTGATGAGCATGTTGATGTCGGCGAGGGCGCCCACCTGCACCAGCGACATGCGCTGGAACTTGGCGCTGTCGCACAGCAGGACCTTCACCCCGGCGCGGCGGAGATAGACCCGCTTGAGGTCGGCATCCTCGAAGGAATAATCGTAGAAGCCCTCCGCCGTGAGGCCGGAGGCGCCGATCACCGCGACGTCGAACCACAGCTTTTCGAACTGGGCGATGGCGGTCGGCCCCCAGACCGACATCTCGTCGGCGCGCACCCGGCCGCCCGCGACATAGACCTCCGGCAGCCCGCCATCGAGCAGCGAGGCGACCCGCAGGCTGTTGGTGAAGACCTTGATGTGCGGGGTCTCGCGCAGGTGGCCGGCGGTGAGATAGGTGGTGGTGCCGACATCCACCGCGACGGTGCGGTGGCCGGCGATCACGCTGGCGGCGAGCGCGGCGATGGCGCCCTTGCCGTCGGCGCCCCGGCGCAGGCGGGCCTCGAAGCTCGGCTCGTCGCTGTCCATCACCACCGGGGGCGGCGCCTCGGGGGCGACCGCGCCGCCGTGCACGCGCACCAGCCGCCCCTCCCGCTCCAGCTCGACCAGGTCGCGGCGGATCGTCATGTCGGAGACGCCGAGCTCGCTGGCGATGGCCGCGACCGAGACCGCGCCGGTGGCGGCGAGCTGGTCGAGGATGCGGGCGTGACGGGTGGGCAGCAGGATGCGCTGGCGATCCTCGGCGCGGCCGGCGTCCAGCGTCTCGGGCGTCTGGGGGTCGAGGTCGTCGGGCATGGCGGGGTCCGCGGGTCGAGGCGTCGGGCAGGCGTGGCCAGGGCGGCCGAAGCGTCTCGTCTTCCTACCGCAGATGCGGACAAAATCAAACACGAGAATCTTCTTGATGTGAATTTATGTTCATATAAGGTGCCGCTCAAACACGAGGAGAGCTGCCTATGAGCCCGTCGCCGGTCGTCGCCCCTGTCTTTCCCGAGCTGGCCGGGCGGCTGGCGCTGGTCACGGGCGGCGCGGTGGGCATCGGCCGCGCCATCTCGGCCGCGCTGGCGCGGCAGGGCGTGCGGGTCGCGATCGGCGACATCGACCTTGCCGCCGCCGAGCGGACCGCCGCCGACATCGGCGGCGGCGCCATTGCGGTGAGGATCGACGTGCGCGAACGCGCGGCGGTCGAGGCCGGTTTCGCCGAGGTGGTGGCGCGGCTCGGCGGCTGCGATCTCCTCATCGCCAATGCCGGCGTCTCCACCATGAAGCCGGCGCTGGAGATCACCGACGCGGAGTGGGAGTTCAACTTCGCGGTGAACACCCGCGGGGTGTTCCTCACCAACCAGATCGCGGCGCGCCATTTCGTCGACACCGGCAAGGGCTGCATCGTCAACACCGCCTCGCTGGCGGCCAAGGTGGGCGCGCCGCTGCTGGCGCATTATTCCGCCTCCAAATTCGCCGTGCTCGGCTGGACCCAGGCGCTGGCGCGCGAGCTGGCGGGCAAGGGCATCCGCGTCAATGCGGTGTGCCCCGGCTTCGTCGCCACCAGCATGCAGTCGCGCGAGGTGGAGTGGGAGGCTGGCCTGCGCGGCGTCACGCCCGAGCAGGTCATCGCCGACTACATCGCCCAGACCCCGCTCGGCCGGCTGGAGCAGCCGGAGGATGTCGCCGACGTCGTGGTGTTCCTGTGCTCGGACCAGGCGCGCTTCATGACCGGCCAGGGCATCAACGTCACCGGCGGCGTCTACATGACCTGAGGCCCGTGCGCCGGTGTGCCGCCGGTGTGCGTTTGTGCTGTTGATTCGCGCGTGACGTTCAGATGACCTGTTGATCTGTTCGAAATTGTGCTTTTAGATGTGCCGCCGCAGCCGGGGTCGAGACCGGCGGGCGGCAACGCCCGGGCCGGGGAGATCCACCCCGCCGGTGCGGCCAGAGGACCGCCGATGTCGTCGATCGAGCTCGATCATGTCTCCAAGCTCTACGCCAGCGGCGCCTATGGCGTGCGTGACGTCGACCTCACGATCGGCGACGGCGAGTTCGTGATCTTCCTCGGTCCTTCCGGCTGCGGCAAATCCACCACCCTGCGCATGATCGCGGGGCTGGAGAGCATCACCTCCGGCGACCTGCGCATCGGCGGGCGCAGCGTGACCCATGTCGCCCCGCGCGAGCGCAACATCGCGGTGGTGTTCCAGTCCTACGCGCTCTACCCCCATATGAGCGTGCGCGAGAACATGGGCTTCGGCCTCAAGATGCGCGGCGTCGCCCGCGGCGTCATCGACGGCAAGATCCGCGAGGCGGCGAGCCTGCTCGGCCTCACCCCCTATCTCGACCGCCGGCCGGCGGCGCTCTCGGGCGGCCAGCGCCAGCGCGTCGCGCTCGGCCGCGCCATCGTGCGCGATCCCGTCGCCTTCCTGCTCGACGAGCCGCTCTCCAATCTCGACGCCCAGCTCCGCGCCGAGATGCGGCTGGAGCTGGTGAAGCTGCACCGCCGGCTCGGCCGCACCATCGTCCATGTGACGCACGACCAGGTCGAGGCGATGACCATGGGCGACCGCATCTGCATCATGCGCGAGGGTCGCATGATCCAGGTGGGCAAGCCGCTCGAGGTCTATGCCGACCCGGTCGATACCTTCGTCGCCCGCTTCCTCGCCACCCCGCCGATGAACCTCGTGCCGGCGCGGCTGGAAGGCCGCGACGACGGTCTCGTGGTCCGCGCCCCCGGCCTCGATGTCGCGGTGCCGGAGAGGCACCGCGACGCCTATGCCCCCGCCGCCGGGCGCGAGGTGATCTTCGGCCTGCGCCCGGAAGACCTGCACGAGGCGCCGGCGCCCGGCCTGCAGAAGGTGGAGGTCACCGTCGTCGCGCTGGAGGCGCTCGGGGTGGAGAACATCCTGATCGGCCAGCTCGCCGGGGCCGGCGCGATCCGGCCGGTCGAGATCGCGGCGCGGCTCTCCCGCCACTACACCGCCCCGGTCGGGGCCACCGTGCCGCTCTATCTCGACGCCCGGCCCATGCACCTGTTCGACCCCGAGACGACGCGGGCGCTGCCGCGGCCCCGTCTCGGCGTGTTGCAGCCCTGAGCGGGGAGGAAGCGGACATGCGGCGCGTCGCTCTCCATCTCGGCCTGCTCCTGGTCTGCGCGGTCATTCTGGTGCCGCTGCTCTGGGTGGTGCGCACCAGCTTCCTGCCGGAATCGATGTCCTATTCCGCCGAGCTGATGCCGGCGGCGACGCTCGACAACTACGTCGCCCTCTTCACCTCCACCCGCTACGGCCCGTCCTATCTCAACAGCCTGATCGTGGCGGTCGGCTCGGTGGTGGTGGCGCTGCCCTTCGCCTGCATGACCGGCTACGCCTTCGCCCGCTTCAGGACCAGCGGCAAGGCCGGGCGGTTCGCGGTGCTGGCGATCCAGATGCTGCCGCCGGTGGCCATCGTGCTGCCGACCTTCACGCTGTTCCGCATGTTCGGCCTCACCAACTCGCTGACGGGGCTGATCATCGTCTATGCCGCGGTGAACCTGCCCTTCCTCATCTGGATCCTGATGGGGTTCTTCGAGGGGATACCGGTCGATCTCGAATGGGCGGCGATGACCGATGGCGCCACCGCCTGGGGCGCGTTCTGGCGGATCGTGCTGCCGGTGTCGCTGCCGGGCATCGCGGCGGCGGGCGTGCTGGGCTTCATCCTCACCTGGAACGAATTCCTGTTCGCCCTGGTGCTGAGCGGGCCGCAGACCGCGACCGTGCCGGTGGCGCTCGCCGCGCTGCAGACCTCCAACGGGGTGCAGATCGCCAAGGTCTCGGCCGGCGTGGTGCTCGCCGTGCTGCCGCTGGTGATCGCCTCCCGCTTCATCCAGCGCTTCATCGTCCAGGGGCTCACCTTCGGCAGCGTGAAGTGACGTGACGACCGCGCGGCCACCGGCCGGCGCCAACAAGGCGGACGAAGGTCCGATCCAGACGGAACAGGAGAACGACATGCAGTTGAAGCGCAGTCTCATCTCGACCCTGCTCGGCGCGACGATGCTCGCCGCCGCCGGCCCCGCCTTTGCCGAACCCGTCACCCTGCGCGCCCTGATGGAGGACGTGCCGGAGACCCAGATCATCGAGAAGCTGCTGCCGGAATTCGAGAAGGAGACCGGCATCAAGGTCGAGTTCGAGAAGATCGGCTATGGCGACATGCACGACAAGCTGGTCGCCCAGCTCGTCTCGCCGGAGAGTTACTACAACGTGCTGGAGGTCGATTTCCTCTGGGCCGGCGAATTCCCCGCCGCGGGCTGGCTGGAAAACCTGAAGCCCTATGTCGAGAAGTCCGGCTTCGACCTGAAGCCGATCATCCCCTCGATGCTCGACCTGCTCGGCGCCACGCCGGACGCCCTGCCGATCCTGCCCATGTACAACTACTCCATGGGCCTGATCTACCGCACCGACCTCATCGGCGACGCCAAGGTGAAGGCGGACTACAAGGCCAGGACCGGCAAGGACCTCGCCGTGCCGGCGACGCTGGCGGACTATGTCGCGCTGTCGAAGTACTTCAAGGCCGCCGGCGGCGACGTGGTGGGCGCGGCGATGCAGGGCCAGCGCGGCGATCCGAACTCCATGGAGTTCTCGAACTACCTGTTCTCCGCCGGCGGCGCCTATCTCGACTCCGGCCGCAAGGTGGTGCTGAACAGCCCGGAAGGCCTCGCTGCGCTGAAGCTCTACGCCGACAACGTGCAGAACGGCGCCCAGCAGGGCGCGCTCTCGGCCACGCTCGACGACACGATGCGGCTGATGTGCGCGGGCAAGGCGTTCAGCATGGTCACCTACTGGTGGATGCTGCCGCAGCTCGACGATGCCGCCAAGTGCCCGGCGGTGGCCGGCAAGCTGGCGCTCAGCGTCATGCCGGGCGGCCATGGCGAGAGCGGCGGCTGGGGCTGGGGCATTCCCAAGAACACCTCGGATGAATCCAAGGCCGCGGCCTGGAAGTTCATCGAATGGGTGCAGAGCCAGAAGATCTCGGTCGCCCGCGCGCTGGAAGGCCACGCCCCGGTGCGCTCCGACGTCTACACCGACCCGGCGGTGCTGAAGAAGTATCCCTTCTACAAGACCGGCCTCGAGGTGGTCGCCTCGGGCAAGTCGTTCCCGATCTTCGCCTATTCCGCCCAGTACGAGGATGTGCTCGGCGCCCAGCTCTCGCTGGCCGCGGGCGGGCAGGCGAAGCCCGAAGATGCGCTGAAGGCCGCTGCGGACGGCCTGACCCAGCTCCTCAACAAGTGAGGACCGTCGGCGGCTAACGCCTTCAGCCATATGGTGCGCCGGTCCCGCCCCCCGGGGCCGGCGCATCTTCCACCTTCGCGGCCATTGACCTGGGACGAACGAGCATGCGCCTTCCGGCATTCGCGGATCGGGAGTGGCGGACCGGCTGGGCCTTCGCGGCGCCGGGGCTGCTGACGCTCGCCCTCGTCATGGGCTTTCCGCTGGTCTATGCCGCGCTGATCTCGGTCTCGTCGCTGACGCTGCTCAAGCCGATGCTGCAGCCCTTCGTCGGCGCGAAGAACTTCGTCGCGGTGATGAGCGACCCGCTGTTCTGGGGCGCGCTGTGGCTCACCGTGAAATACTCGCTCGTCACCGTGCTCGGCGAGTTCGTCATCGGCCTCGCCATCGCGCTGATGCTGAACCGCACCGTGACGATGAAGCCGGTCTATTTCGCCGTGCTCACCATTCCCATGGCGATGTCGCCGGTCAGCGTGGCGCTGATCTGGCGCATGCTGCTGCAGCCCAATCTCGGCATCGCCAACCAGGTGATGGAGAGCCTCGGCCTGCCGCGGGTGGACTGGCTCGGCAATGCCGATCTCGCGCTGTGGACCATGGCGGCGATCGACATCTGGCAGCAGACCTCCTTCGTCGTGCTGATCCTCGCCGCCGGCCTCGCCGCGCTGCCGCGCGACCCCTACGAGGCGGCCGAGGTGGACGGGGCGACCGCGCTCCAGCAGTTCTGGTACATCACCCTGCCGATGCTGCGGCCGGTGGCGGCGATCGCGGTCATCATCCAGCTCATCAACGAGTTCCGCACCTACGACCTGCCCTACATCCTCACCAAGGGCGGGCCGGGCACCTCGACCGAGGTGCTGAGCTTCTTCGCCTATCGCCGCGCCTTTCTCGGCCTGTCGCTGAACGAGGGGGCGGCGGCCTCCTTCGTGCTGCTGCTCATCGTGCTGGGGCTCACCGTGCTGTTCTTCTGGAGCCTCGAACGAAAGCGCTGAGGCCGGCGCCCGGGCCGGCCGGCCCTCACATCACCGCGCCGAGCTGCCAGGGCACGAACTCGTTGCGGCCATAGCCGAGCAGCTCGGATTTCGAGCGCCGGCCGGAGGCGATGTCGAGCACCAGCTCGAAGATCTCGCGGCCCTTGGCCTCGATCGACACGCCGTCGAGGATGTCGCCGCAATTGATGTCCATGTCCTCCTCCATCCGGCGGAAGAGGTCGGAATTGGTGGCGAGCTTCACCGAGGGGGTCGGCTTGCAGCCATAGGCCGAGCCACGCCCGGTGGTGAAGCACAGCATGTTGGCCCCGCCCGCCACCTGCCCGGTCGCCGCGACCGGGTCGTAGCCGGGCGTGTCCATGTAGACGAAGCCCTTGCGGTCGATCCGCTCGGCGTAGCGATAGACCCCGCGCAGGGTCGAGGTGCCGCCCTTGGCCACCGCGCCGAGCGATTTTTCGAGGATGGTCGTCAGCCCGCCGGCCTTGTTGCCGGGGGAGGGGTTGTTGTTCAGCTCGCCGCCGGTGCGGGCGGCGTAGTCGGTCCACCAGTCGATCAGCTCGACGATGCGCCGGCCCACCGCCTCGCTTTCGGCGCGGCGGGTGAGCAGGTGCTCGGCGCCGAAGATCTCCGGCGTTTCGGAGAGGATGGCGGTGCCGCCATGGCGCACCAGCAGGTCCACCGCGGCGCCGAGCGCCGGGTTGGCGGTAAGGCCGGAATAGCCGTCGGAGCCGCCGCACTGCAGCGCCAGCGTCAGCTCCGACACCGGCACGCTCTCGCGCGTCGCGGCGTTGGCGTGGGCGAGCATCTCGGTGATCTTGGCAACGCCGGCTTCGATCGACTTGCGGGTGCCCCCGCTCTCCTGGATGGTCAGCGACTGGAAGCTGGCCCCCGGGACGATGCCGTATTCCTTCATCATCCGCGGAATCTGGAACACCTCGCAGCCCAGCCCCACCACCAGCACCGAGGCGAAGTTGGGGTGGCTGGCATAGCCCCACTGGGTGCGGGCGAGGATGTCGTATTCCTCGCCCTTGGAGGCCATGCCGCAGCCGGTGCCGTGGGTGAAGGCCACCACGCCGTCGATGTTGGGGTAGTCGTCCAGCACGCCCGAGCGCGTCACCGCGTCGGCGATGAACTCGGCGACGGTGGCCGAGCAGTTCACCGAGGACAGGATGCCGATATAGTTGCGGGTGCCCACCCGCCCGTCGGCGCGGCGGAAGCCCTGGAAGGTCGCGGGCGCCTCGCCCGGCAGCAGGCCGCTGTCGGGCCGGGCTTCGGTGGCGAAGGCGTAGTCGCGCTCGAACGCCTGCAGCACGACATTGTGCTCGTGCACCCAGTCCCCCGGCGCGATGGCGCTGCCGGCGAAGCCGATGACCTGGCCGAACTTGCGGATCGCCTCGCCGGCGGCGATGGGCCGCGCGGCCACCTTGTGGCCCTTCGGGATGTGCCGGGCGGCGGTGATGCCCTCGGGCAGCGCGCTGCCGGCGGCGACGCTGTCGACCGCGATGATGACGTTGTCGGCCTCGTGGAGACGCAGGGTGCGTGGAACGGCCATCGGCTCAGACTTCCAGAATTGCCTTGATGACCCCGGCCTCCGGCTTCAGCCAGGCGTCGAACAGCGCCGCCCCCTCGGCGAGCGGGCCGCCATGGGTGTGCAGCGCCCGGGTCGGCACCCGGCCGGCCTCCATCTGCCGCACCACCTCGGCGAAGTCGTCGGCCTGGGCGTTGCGGCTGGCGAAGAGGGTGGCCTCGCGCTTGTGGAATTCGGGGTCGGAGAAGGTGATGTCGGTGCGCACCACGCTCACCAGCACATAGCGCCCGGCATGGGCGAGGAAGCCGAAGCCGCGCTGCATGGCACCGGCATTGCCGGTGGCGTCGATCACCACATCGTAGAAATCGCCGCCGGTCAGCCGCTTGGCCTCGGCCTCGGCGGAGGCGTCGGCGACCAGCATCTGGTCGGCGCCGAGCCGGTCGATCGTGAAGGCGAGGCGGTCCTCGCGCAGGTCCATCACCGTGACATGGGCGCCGCGCGCCTTGGCGAAGATGATGGCGGACATGCCGATGGGCCCGGAGCCAACCACCAGCACGCGGTCCTGCGCGGTGATGCCGCCGCGCTTCACGCCATGGGCGCCGATGGCGAGGAACTCGATCATCGCCGCCTCGTCGAGGCTGGCGGCGCCCGCCGGCACCACATTGCCGACCGGCACGCAGAGGAATTCCGCCATGCCGCCGTCGCGGTGCACGCCGAGCACGTTGATGTTCATGCAGGCATTGTTCACGCCCTTGCGGCAGGCGAGGCAGGTGCCGCAGGACAGATACGGCACGATGTAGACGTTCTGGCCGCTGGCGAGCCCGCTGCCCGCCGGCGCGCTCTCCACCGTGCCGGAAAGCTCGTGTCCCATCACCCGGGGATATTCGAGGAAGGGGTGCTTGCCCTGGTAGATGTGGAAGTCCGTGCCGCAGATGCCGACGCGGCGGATGCGGATCAGCGCCTCGCCCTCGCCCGGCACCGGCTCGGGCCGGCTGATGATCGACAGGCGGCCGGGTTCGTCACAGATCAGGGCTTTCATGGCGGCTCTCGCGGGCTCGGGCAGCATAACGGGGCTTTGGCAGGAAAAGCCCGGCCCGTGGGTGCGGGCCGGTCAGTGGTCGGGAGGAGGAGCGGTCGCAGGCCGGTGCCGGGCCGGCCCGGGCTCAGGTCTTCGGCATCTCGGCGGGCAGCGGCACGCCGTTGTACTTGAGGTAGATCTCGTTCAGCTTGCCGTTCGCCAGATTGGCGGCGACGAATTCGTTGAGCCGGGCGCGCAGCGCGTCGTCGCCCTTGCGCAGGCCGATGGCGTAGGGGTTGGTCTTGAGAACGATCTTGGTTTCCAGCGGGTCGTTGGCCCGGCGCAAGTTCACCGCCGCCATCACCTGCGGCGAGGAGGCCATCACGTCGACCTGGCCGGACACCAGCGCGGTGATGAGGGTGGCGTCGTCGTCGTAGCGCACGATCTCGGCATTGGTGATGCGCGCGGTGGCTTCCTTGTCGTTGGTCGAGCCGCGCGTGGTGCCGATCCGCTTGCCGGCGAGGTCGTCGATGCTCTTGATCGGGGTGCCCTTGCCGGCGGCGACGACGATCTGGATCACGCCATAGGCGTCGGAGAAGTCGATGACCTTCTTGCGCTCCTCGTTCACGCTGAAGGAGGCCATCACCAGGTCGGCCTTGCCGGTGAGCAGGAAGGGCACGCGGTTGGGGCTGGTGACCTGCACGATCTCCAGCGGCACGCCGAGATCGGCGGCGAGCAGGCGGGCGGTCTCGACGTCGGAGCCGGTGGGCTGCATCTGCGCGTCGGTCAGGCCGAAGGGCGGCGAACCGAGGTCGATGGCGATCAGCACCTTGCCGCGCTTCTTGATGTCGTCGAGGGCGCCGGCGCGGGCCGGGCGCAGGCCGAGGCCGCCGGCAAGGCCGGCCAGCGCGGTGGCGGCGAGAAAGCCGCGGCGGTTCAGCTTCATGGCGTTCATGGGTGTTCTCCCTGGGTTTTCACTCTGGCGGTGTCTGTTCAGGCGTCGGCGAAGGGTGAGATGACGGGCCGCGCGGCCCGGCGGCGCGGCTAGAGCCCGCTGCCGACGAAGCTGGCGAGTTCCGCGGTCTTGGGGGCGTCGAGCATGGAGCCGGGGCCGGTCTCCCAGACCTTGCCCTTGTGCATGTAGATGACCTGGCTCGCGACCTTGCGGGCAAAGGCCATCTCGTGCGTCACGAGGATCATCGTCATGCCGCCGCGGGCGAGGTCCTCCATCACCTTCAGCACCTCGCCGGTGAGCTGGGGGTCGAGCGCGGAGGTCACCTCGTCGAACAGCATCAGCTTGGGCTGCATCGCCAGCGAGCGGGCGATGGCGACGCGCTGCTGCTGGCCGCCGGAGAGCTGCTCGGGGTAGTTCTCCGCCTTGGCCTCCAGCCCGACCCGGGCCAGCACCTCGCGGGCGAGCTCGCGCGCCTTCGCCTTGGGCAGCGCCTTCACGCAGGTCGGCGCCAGCATGATGTTCTGCTCCACCGTGAGGTGGGGAAACAGGTTGTAGCTCTGGAACACGATGCCGACGTCGCGGCGCAGGCTGCGGCGGTCGAGCTTGGGGTCGTGCACGGCATGGCCGCACACGTCGATCGAGCCGTGCTCGATGGTCTCCAGCGCGTTGATGCAGCGCAGCGCGGTCGACTTGCCCGAGCCGGACTGGCCGATCACCGCCGCCACCTCGCCGCGGCCGACCTCGAAGGAGACGCCCTCGAGAACCTTGTGGCTGCCGAAGCTCTTGTGAACGTTGTGAAGTCTAACGACGGCCGACATTGAGCTTCCTTTCCAGACTCCGGCTCCAGGTGGAGAGCGGGAAGCAGATGGCGAAGTAGATCGCCGCCACCACCATGAACACGGTGAACGGCTCGAAGATGGAGTTGTTGATGAGCTTGCCCGCCTGGGCCAGCTCGACGAAGCCGACCACCGAGGCCAGCGAGGTGTTCTTGACGATCTGGACGAGGAACCCGACCGTCGGCGCGGTGGCGATGCGGGCGGCCTGCGGCAGGATCACCCGCGTCATCCGCTGCCAGGGCGTCAGCGCCAGGCACTCCGCCGCTTCCCACTGGGTCCTGGGCACCGACTGGATGCAGCCGCGCCAGATCTCGGCGAGGAAGCCGGAGGAATAGATCGTCAGCCCCAGCCCCGCCGCCGCCAGCGCAGGGACCTCGCTGAAGCCGAGGATGGCGATGCCGAAATAGATGAGGAACAGCAGGATCAGCAGCGGCGTGCCCTGCACGATCTGGATGTAGCCGATCGCCGCCCAGCGCAGCCCGCGCACCGGCGAGATGCGGGCCAGCGCGACGGCGAAGCCGACGAGGCCGCCGCCGATGAAGGCGATGGCGGACAGGCCCAGCGTCCAGAGCGCGGCCCAGCCGAGGAATTCGAGATGAACGAGGCTGAAGGTCGGCATCCCCATCTCCTCACAGCGCCGTGCCGAGCTTGCGCCGGCGGACGAAGACGGCGAGCCCGAACAGGCCGAGCGCGATGCGCACCACGAAGGACAGCGCGAGATAGATGACGCCGACCACGATATAGGTCTCGAAGCTGCGGAAGGTGTCGGACTGGATGCGGTTGGCCACCGCCGTCAGCTCCTCCGCCGAAATCTGCGAGGTGATGGAGGAGGCCAGCATCAGCAGCACATACTGGCTGGTCAGCGCGGGGTAGACCCGCTCGACCGCCGGGCGCAGCACGACGTGCCAGTAGATCTGCGGCCGCGACAGGCCGAGGCAGTCCGCCGCCTCGAGCTGCGACTTGTGCACGCTCTCCAGCCCGGCCCGCACGATCTCGCTGGTATAGGCGCCGACATTCACCACCAGCGCGATCACCGCCGCCATGTTGGCGGACACCCGGATGCCCAGCGTCGCGATGCCGAAATAGACGATGAAGACCTGCACCAGCAGCGGGGTGTTGCGGATCACCTCGACATAGCAGGCGACGAGGAACTTCACCCAGCGCGGCCCGTCGGCCCGGCCGATGGCGCAGAGCGTGCCGAGGATGAAGCCGAGCACGGTGGACAGCGCGGAGAGCTGCAGCGTCAGCAGCGCGCCCCAGGCGAATTCGCGCCAGTAGGGCAGCAGGGCGGAGAAGTCGAACTCATAGGTCATGACGCCACCTCGGCCGAGGGCTGCCGCGCCGCCGGCCGGGCCGCCAGCGCGCCGAGCACCGGCGTCGCGGGCGCGCCGGGCTGGCCGGCGATCCAGTCGAGGAAGGCGCCGATGCGCCGTTCCACCTTCACCGCGTGGTTCTGCGCGATGTCGGCGACGCGGTGGTTCAGGAAGGGGTTGGCGAAGCGCTCCAGCGTCACCGCCGCGTAGGCGCGCGCCGCGGCCTCCATGCCGCGGGCGGCGAAGCCGGGGATCACCTCGCCCTCCAGCACCGCGCGGAGCCGGCCGCCGGCCGTGGGGTCGGCGAGGAGGGCGCGCACCGTCTCCTGCGCCGGCCGGCCCTCGCGCAGCCAGAGGTCGGCGAGGAAGCTGTGGCCGAGATTGAGGATGTGCAGCTTCAGCCGCTCGAACGGCTCCAGCGAGTCCGCCACGATGAGGCAGGGATGGGCGAAGGGAATGGCAAGGCCGGGCTGCCGCTCGATCGCCCACAGCGCGTAGGGCTCGGCGACGGCGCCGACCGGCTCGATCGGCTCGGAGACGATGCGGTCGACCAGCGTGTTGGCGAAGGGCACCTCGGCCTCCAGCCAGCCGAGGAAGCCGGCCTCGGCGCCCGCCTCCCGCGCCAGCTCCACCACGGCGGCCTTCAGCACCTCGCCATTGCGGTTCAGCAGCTCGCAGGGCAGCACGGCGAGGCCCGGCCCGCCGGCGCGCCAGCGGCGGTGCAGCAGCGCGGTCAGCTTGCCGGGGAAGGACACCGGCACCCCGCCCGCCAGCAGCGCCGGGCCGCGGTCGGCGGGGTCGAGGACGTAGCCGGCGTCGCCCATGTTGGAGACGACGAAGCCGGCATCGGCGGCGAACAGCGCCGCCAGCCGCTCCCAGTCCGCTGCGGCGGACAGCCCGCCATCCACCGCGCGCACCGTGACCTCGCGCTCCACCGGGGCGCCGTCTTCCATGCCGCGGATGATGACGGGATAGCCTTCCGGCCGGCCGAAGGCGGCGGTGCGGCCGGCGCGGGCGGCCGAGCCGGAGGCCTGCACGATGGTGATGGGACCGATCGCCTGCCCCGCCTCGCGCGCCTCTTGGACGAAGAGGTCCACATGGGCCTGGAGGAAGCGGCTGGTGCCGAACTGGATGATGCGGCGGCTCACGCGCGGCAAGCCCCGGCGGGGACGCGGCGCGCGAAACGCCGGCCGGTCGCGGTGACGGAGGGCTGCGCATGGCACGGCATGGTGCGGACGCGGGGGCGCCACATGGTCGTTTCCTCACCCTGAGCTGTTTTTCTTCGTTGTCTTCTTATACATAAAAATCCACGCTGGACGCGGCGTGTCAATCTGTTTTTAATGTAAAAAAAACAGCGCCGACATCGGCGCGGAACGGGGAAGGAACATGCGGGGGGCACACCGGCGATGAAGGGCAACACCGTCTTCAAGCGCAGCTACAACCGCGCGCTGGACCTCCTCGCCGGGCGGGAGGCGGGCGCGGCGCTGCCTTCGGAGAGCGATCTGGCGCAGGCGCTCGACGTCAGTCGCACCACGGTGCGCGCGGTGCTGGCGGCGCTCGGCGAGGCGGGCATCGTGGCCCGCGCCGAGGAGGATGGCGGCCCGGCGCGGCGGCGCCTCGGCCGGCGCCCGGGCCCGGGCGACTATTTCCCCGACACCCAGACCCTCTCCGCCGGGGCGGCAGTGGAGCGGCGCTTCATGGAGTGGATCCTGCAGGGCGATTTCCGCGCCGGCCAGCTGCTCAACGCGGCGGAGCTGGCGCGCCAGTTCGGCACCTCCACCACCACCATCCGCGAGCATCTCGCCCAGTTCCAGCATTTCGGCCTGCTGGAGCGGCGGCCGAACAGCGCCTGGCTGTTCAAGGGACTGACGCCGGAATTCGCCAACGAGATCTACGACGTGCGCGAGATGTTCGAACTGCGCGCCACCCGCAGCTTCGTCGAGCTGCCCGAGGAGTCCGAGCCGTGGTGCGAGCTGCTCGCCATCGAGGCCGAGCACCACGCCCTTCTCGCCAATATCGACACCGAATATCCGAGCTTCCCGCAGCTCGACG
Source organism: Ancylobacter lacus (assembly GCF_018390635.1). GTDB lineage: Bacteria > Pseudomonadota > Alphaproteobacteria > Rhizobiales > Xanthobacteraceae > Ancylobacter > Ancylobacter lacus. The sequence continues at coordinate 61,863 of NZ_JAHBGE010000044.1, forward strand.
AGCGGCTGCACCGCGTCATCCACGAGACAACGGACAACCGCTTCATCATCGATTTCTACGACATCATCTCCACCATCTTCCACTACACCTACCAGTGGAACAAGGTGGACGAGAAGCAGCGCAACACCACGGCGCTGATGGAGCATCTCGACTACATCGAGGCGCTGCGCAGCCGCGACCAGCGGGCCATCGACACGCGCTGCCGCAAGCATCTGCGCACCGCGCGGGCCACGCTGCTGCGCTCCATCGCCGATGGTCCCTTCAGCCTCGACACCCTGCCGCCCGGAGCCGCCTCATGAGCAAGGTCTTCGCCAGCATCGGCGAATGCATGGTCGAACTCGCCGCCACCGCCGAGGGGCTGTACCGCCGCGGCTTCGCCGGCGACACGCTGAACACCGCCTGGGGGGTGCGCGGCCTCACCGACCCCGCCGAGGTCGCGGTGCGCTACGTCACCCGGGTGGGCGACGACGCCCCGTCGGAGGAGATGCTCGGCTTCATCGCCGGCGCCGGCATCGACACCGGCCATGTCGGCCGTGTGCCGGGCCGGACGGTCGGGCTCTACATGATCACGCTGAACGGCTACGAGCGCAGCTTCACCTATTGGCGCGACAGCTCGGCGGCGCGGCTGCTGGCGGCCGATGCCGGGGCGCTGGCGGCGGCGCTCGCGGATGCGGACTGCGTCTATCTCTCCGGCATCACCCTCGCCATCCTCGCCCCCGAGCACCGCCGCACGCTGCTCGACGTGCTGGGGCAGGTGCGGGCTCGTGGCGCCATGGTCGCCTTCGACGCCAATGTGCGGCTGCGGCTGTGGCCGGACCTCGACGCGCTGCGCGCCGGGCTGGAGGCCGGCTACCGCGCCGCCACCCTCGCCCTGCCGACCTATCCCGACGAGCGCGAGCTGTTCGGCGACGCCTCGCCCGAGGCGGCGGCGCGGCGTATAGCCGGCTATGGGGTGCCGGAGGTGGTGGTGAAGGACGGTGCCGATCCCTGCACCCTGCTGGCGCAGGGGAAGCTCTCGGTGCTGCCGGCGGAGCGGGTGGAGAACCCGCTGGACACCACCGGCGCCGGCGACGCCTTCAACGCCGGCTACCTCGCCGCCCGCCTCGCCGGGCAGGCGCCGGAGGCGGCGGTGCGGCTGGCGCACCGGGTCGCGGCGCGGGTCATCTGCAGCCGCGGCGCGCTGGTGGAGATGGCGGCGCTGCGCCCGCTCGCCCCGCTGCCGGCCTGAGCCGGCGGCCGCCGGGCTAGCGGTCTCCGCCCTCGGGTGGATGGACAGGGTGGGCCGGCTCGGGAATGGTGCGGGCATAGGGAGACTCACCATGTCCGCCACCGCACTGATCGTCATCGACCTGCAGAACGACTATTTCCCGTCCGGCCATTTCCCGCTGGTGGGCATTGAGGCCGCCACCGCCAATGCGGCGCTGGTGCTGGCCACCGCGCGGGCGCGCGGCGACCTCGTGGTTCATGTCCGCCATGAGGCGCTGGAACCGGACGCCACCTTCTTCGTCCCCGGCACCGAGGGCGCCGCCATCAACGCCGCGGTGGCGCCGCGGCCGGGCGAGGCGGTGGTGGTGAAGAACAACATCAACGCCTTCCTCGGCACCGACCTCAAGGCGACGCTGGACGCGGCCGGGGTCGGCAAGGTGGTCATCGTCGGCGCCATGAGCCACATGTGCGTTGACGCGGCGGCCCGGGCGGCGGCGGATTTCGGCTATGAGATCACGGTCGTCCACGACGCCGTCGCCACCCGCGACCTCGAATTCGGCGGCACCACCGTGCCGGCGGCGCAGGTGCAGGCCGCCTTCATCGCCGCGCTCGCCTTCGGCTATGGCGCGGTGGTCTCCGCCGGGGACTACATCGCCGGCTAGGCATGGCGCCGCCGGCCCCCGATGGCGGGCCGGCGGGGTCGCGCAGGCCGCTCAGGCCATGCGCAGGCACGGGAACACGAAGAGGTGCCCGTGCCAGGCGCCGCGCAGCGTGCGGCTCGCCACCACGATCCACAACCCGGCGAGGGTCGCCACCAGCACGGCGCCGGAGACCTCGAACAGGGCGAGCCCGGTGGCGCGGGCCAGCGACAGGGTGGCGAGGCTGTAGACCCCCAGCGGGAAGGTGAAGCCCCACCAGCCGAGATTGAACGGCAGGCCGTGGCGCAGGTAATGCGCCGTCTTCAGCCCCGCCAGCGCCAGCCACCAGGCGCCATAGCCCCACAGCATCAGCCCGCCGACGAGGCCGAGCCCCTTCGCCACCGTGCCGGCCTCGGGAAGGCCGTGGGCCGCGAGCAGGGCGGGGGCATCGCCGCCGAGCACCATCAGCCCCAGCGCGCCGGTGCCGATCGGCCCGAGCGCCAGCCAGGCCGAGACGCCCATCTCCGCCGGCGGCAGCTTGTGCAGCGCCAGCCGCAGCACCAGCAGCACCAGCAGGCTCATCGCCAGCGGCACCGAAGCCGCCCACAGCACATAGCCCAGCACCAGCACCACGAGGCCCTCCGCCGCCGGCAGGTGCGGCACAAGCTGGCCGGCGCTCACCGCCGCGACCTCGCACGCCACCACGGGCAGCAGCCAGACCGCGGTCAGCGTCTCCATGGCGTGGCTCTGCCGGGTGAACATGAGGAAGGGCACGCCGATGCCGCAGGCCACCGCCAGCGCCACGTCGATCCACCACAGCCCGTGGGCCACGGCGAAGGCGGTGTCGCCCATCAGCGCGGGGCCGAAGGCGATGAAGCCGTTCACCAGCGTGGCGAGGCCCATGGGGATGGTGCCGAGGAACATCGACATCACGGGATGGCCGAAGATGCGCCGCGCCTCGTGGAAAAAGAAGGTCCAGCGCGCGGCGTAGAGCAGGCTGAACAGCGCGAACAGGCCGATATCGGCCAGCCACAGCCCCATGGCGAGCCCATGCAGCCCGGGCACGGGATAGGGAAACTGGTTCAGTGCCAGTGCCAGCACGCCGGTGCCCATGGTCACCGCGAACCAGTTCGGGGTGAACTGGCGCACCGTTTCCACCATCCGGCCCGGCACATGGTCGGGCGCGGCGTTCAGGCTGTGCGACATCAGGGACATGGCGGCCTCCTTCGGCTGGGTGGCGCGACGACGCCGCGACCACGGGAGAAAGCTAGGTCCCGCCAACTGATATATCCAATAGATGTTACGGCATGATATGATCTTGAAAACAGATTGATTCCATGACCCTCGACCAGCTCCGCATCTTCGTCGCCGTGGCGGAACGCCAGCACGTCACCCGTGCGGCGCGGGCGCTGAACCTCGCCCAGTCCGCCGCGAGCCACGCCATCGCCGCGCTGGAGGCGCGCCACGACACAAGGCTGTTCGAGCGGGTGGGCCGGCGCATCGAGCTGACCGAGGCCGGCGAGGCCTTCCTCGTCGAGGCGCGGGCGGTGCTGGCGCGGGCGGCGCAGGCCGAGCAGGTTCTGGCGGAGTTCGGCGGGCTGGAGCGGGGCACGCTCGCCGTCCACGCCAGCCAGACCATTGCCGGCTACTGGCTGCCGCCCCGGCTGGCGGCGTTCCACCGCGCCCATCCCGGCATCGCGGTGCGCCTCGCCATCGGCAACACCGCGCAGGCCGCGGCGGCGGTGGAGGCCGGCACGGCCGAGCTCGGCTTCGTCGAGGGCGCGGTGGAAAGCCGCGATCTCGAAAGCCGGCCCGTCGCCCGCGACCGGCTGGTGCTGCTGGTGGCGCCGGGGCACCCCTGGGCCGGCCGCCGCGACCTCGCCCCGGCGGAGCTGATGGCGGGCGAATGGGTGCTGCGCGAGGCGGGCTCGGGCACCCGTTCGGCGTTCGAGGCGGCGCTGGCGGCGCGGGGGCTCGATCCCGCCGCGCTGCGGGTGGCGATGGAACTGCCCTCCAACGAGGCGGTGCGGGCGGCGGTGGAGGCCGGGCTCGGCGCCAGCGTGCTGTCGGCCTCCGTCACCGCGCCCTCACTGGAAGCCGGCCTGCTGGAGGCGGTGCCCTTCGCCCTGCCGGACCGCACCTTCCACCTGCTGCGCCACCGCGAGCGCCACGGCAGCCGGGCGGCGGCGGCCTTCGTGGCGTGGGTCGGGTCGAGGTGAGCGGGCGGCCCTCGCCGGCCGGCCGGGCATCGTCGGCCCGCCGCCGGCGGCGTGGCGAGAGGGTCCCGCCGCGCCGTGGCATATCCATTGTGCCGGAGTGCTTCCTCACATACCGTTCTTTCGGCCGCCGGCATTCGCCGGCCGGCTGGGGACGCAAAACAGGTGGGCGAGATGACAGGCAGGACGAAACGGGCGGTTTCACTGCGGGCGGTGCTGGCTGTGGCCGTGCTGGCCGGTGGCCTCGCGGGAGCGGCGGTGGCCGCGCCGGTCTACGCGACCAAGGAGGCCTTCACCGCGGCCGTCAGTGGCAAGTCGCTTTCCAGCACCACCAAGAAGAACAAGCCGATTGTCGTTCACTACCTGCCGGGCGGGAGCGGCGACCTGACGATCGGGGGCGACAAGCCGCAGTCGCTGACCTGGACCTTCAAGGGCGATGTCCTGTGCACGACGGTAAAGGCGTGGTCGTTCACCGAATGCAACAAGGTGGTGCTCACCAGCCCCACCGCCGCCGACTTCATCGACGCCAAGTCCGGCCAGCTCAACAATACCTACACGATCCACTGATCCGAGGGCGGCCGGTCCGGCCGGACAAGGGCCGGGACGGTCACGCCGAGGCGGCGGCAGGGGGCACGCCGCCCGGCCGCCCGCTTCGGCGGCGGCCGCGCCACCATGCCCGGCCGCCGTGCCGTCTCTTGCCGGTTCCGCCCCTCAGGGCCGCTGCGCGCCGCGCGTGTTCAGGAACACGCTGTAGAGCGAGCTGTGGCCGCAGATGAACAGGCGGTTGCGCATGGCGCCGCCGAACGCGACATTGCCGACCCGCTCCGGCACCCGGACCTTGCCCAGCAGATCGCCCGAGGGGGTGTAGCAGTGCACCCCGTCGCCGGCGCTGGTCCAGATATTGCCGTCCTCGTCGACCCGGAAGCCGTCCGGCGCATGGGGCGCGACCTCGGTCACCACCTCCCCGCCGGAGAGCCGGTTGTCGCCGTCCACCGCGAAGGCGCGGATGTGGCGCGGCCCCTCCTCGGTGCCGATCCAGCCGGAATCGGCGACATAGAGCACGCGCTCGTCCGGGGAGAAGGCGAGGCCGTTGGGGTGGTCGAAATCGTCGGCCGCCACGCTGAGCGCGCCGTCCCGCGGGTCGAAGCGGAAGAGGAAGCAGCCCTCCTGCTCGCGCGGCGCCTTGCCGCCCTCATAGTCGGCGGCGATGCCGTAATCGGGGTCGGTGAACCACACCGTGCCGTCGGACTTCACCACCACGTCGTTGGGCGAGTTCAGCCGGCGGCCACGGTAGCGGTCGGCCAGCACGGTGAGCCGGCCGTCCGGTTCGGTGCGCGTCACCCGGCGGGTGCGGTGCTCGCAGGTGACCAGCCGGCCCTCGCGGTCGCGGGTGTTGCCGTTGGCGAAGTTGGAATCGGGGCGGAACACGCCCACCCCGCCGGTCTCCTCGCACCAGCGCAGGAGGCGGTTGTTGGGGATGTCGCTCCACAGCAGGCAGCGCAGATCGGCGAACCAGACCGGGCCTTCCGCCCAGCGCATGCCGCCGTGCAGCCGCTCCAGCCCGGCGATGGGCAGGATATAGGCGCGGAAGCGGCGGTCGAGGACCTCGAACGGGTCGGTTGTGCAACTCTCTGACATCGTATGGTTTTCCCGGTCGGCGCGGGGCATCGTCGGCCCCCGTGCGGCGCCATGCTGCACGATGCGGCGACGGGGTGGCTTGTGCAACTGGTATAATGAGATAATGTTTATCACCGAGCGGCGGCGAGAGGCCGGCCGCCGCAGTTACGAGAGCCCGCAGAAGCGGGCCATTTGGGAGGATATTTGATGGACGTGAAGTCGCTTGCGCTCGCCTGCGCCACCGCCGCCCTGCTCACCGCCGCCGGCGCGCTGCCGGCCGCCGCGACCCCGGACAAGCCGGTGATCGCGCTGGCCAACGCCTATTTCGGCAATAGCTGGCGCCACCAGATGGTCGACGCCTTCAAGGAGGCGGCCGAGAAGGCCAAGGCCGAAGGCAAGATCGCCGACTACATCATCCTGAACGGCGACGGCACCGTCGCCCAGCAGAACAGCCAGCTCGCCGAGCTGATCCTCAAGAAGGTCGACGCCATCGCCGTCGACGCCGCCTCCGAGACCGCCGTGAACGGCGTGATCGAGAAGGCCTGCAAGGCCGGCATCAAGGTCATCTCCTTCGACAGCGTCGCCTCCGCGCCCTGCAACTGGCAGCTCAATTTCGACTTCAAGGGCTACAAGCGCGACCAGGCCGAGTGGGTGCTGAACAAGATCGGCGGCAAGGGCAACATCATCGTGGTGCGCGGCGTGAAGGGCTCGGCCCCCGACGCCGACATGTACGGCGCCCAGGAAGCGGTGCTGAAGAAGTACCCGGACGTGAAGGTGGTCGCCACCGTCTACGGCCAGGCCACCGCCTCGGTCGCCCAGTCCGCCGTCGCCAACGCCCTGCCGAGCCTGCCCCATGTCGACGCCGTGCTCGCCCAGGGCGGCTCCGACGACACCGGCATCGCCCAGGCCTTCGACCAGTATGGCGGCGACTATGCCAAGAAGATGCCGGTGATCGAGGGCGGCGGCTCCTCCAACTTCATCCAGTGGTGGTCGAAGCAGAAGGAAGCCAACGGCTATTCCACCATCTCGATGAACACCACCCCCGGCATCGGCGGCGCCGCGTTCTGGCTGGCCTATGAGATCGTCAAGGGCGCCAACCCGCCCAAGATGATGATCATGCCCGTCGCCACCGTGGCCGACGCGAACCTGAAGGACTTTGCCAGCCTGCCCGCCGGTGTCATCGTGAGCCCGTCCTATTCGCAGGAATGGGTCCAGAAGAACCTGGTCGCGGCCAAGGCCGGCAATTGACGGCGCGCGGACGGAAGCGATGATGGCGGCGTTGCGTGCCGCGCAGGAGGCAGCGGCGACGACCGCCGCTGCCTCGGCGCCCATGGTCCGGCGGGCGGAAGCCCCGGACGCGGTTTCACCCCCGGCGGGCGGCCCCGACCGGCCCCCGGTCGCGCGGCTCGACGGCATCTGCAAGGCGTTCGGCCCGACCCGGGCCAATGACGGCGTCGACCTCGTGGTCGAGGCCGGCGAGGTGCTGGGTCTCGTCGGCGGCAATGGCGCGGGCAAGTCGACCCTGATGCGCATCCTGTGCGGCGTCACCCGGGCCGATGCCGGCCGCATCACGCTGAGCGGCTTCGACATCGACCTCGCGCTGTACGACACCGCGCTGGCGCAGGCCGGCGGCATCCGCATCGTCCATCAGGAACTCTCGCTCTGCGACAACCTCTCGGTCGCGGAGAACTTCTTTCTGGAGGCGCCCGAGGCCGCCCGCGCCCGCCCCGGCTGGCGGCGGGCCTACCGGGTCCGCGCCCGGGCGGCGCTGGACGAGGTGTTTCCCGGCCACGGCATCGGGGTGGACACCGCGGTCGGCCATCTCCAGATCGGCCAGCGCCAGATGGTGGAGATCGCCCGCGCCGTCGCCGCGCCGCGGGTGCGGCTCATCATCCTCGACGAGCCCACCTCCTCGCTGGGGCAGGAGCGCAGCCAGCAGTTGCGCGCCTTCATCAAGGCCCGTGCCGCGCGGGGGCTTTCCTTCATCTTCATCAGCCACAAGCTGCAGGAGGTGGTCGACATCGCCCACCGGGTGCTGGTGCTGCGCAATGGCCGCCCGGCCTGGTCGGGCCCCGCCGCGGAGGCGAGCGTCGCCGCGCTGGTGAACGCCATGGGCGGCCCCACCGAGGGCGCCATGCGCCGCCGCCGCGCCGGCCGGCCCGCGCTGCCCGCCGATGCGCCGGAGCGGGTGCGGCTGTCCGGGCCGATCACCGCCCCGCTCGGCCGCGACGTGGTGCTGCGCGCCGGCGAGGTCGTCGGCCTCGCCGGGCTGGAAGGCTCCGGCCAGCGTGATCTTCTGCACCGGCTGTTCGGCCGGCCGGGGGCCGGCGTGTCCCGCGCCGGGGCGGCGAGCTTCGTGTCGGGCGACCGCCAGAACGAGGGCGTGTTCCCGCTCTGGAGCGTGCTCGGCAACATCGCGCTCGGCCGGCTGCAGAACCGCGCGCCCCTCGGCCTCGTCTCCGAGCGGGAGGAGCGGGTCGCCGCCCGCGGCGCCGCCGAGCGGCTGAAGCTCGACCCCGCCCGGTTCGATTCTCCCATTCTCGACCTCTCCGGCGGCAACCAGCAGAAGGCGCTGGTCGCCCGCGCGCTGGTCGGCGACGCCGGCACCGTTCTGTTCGACGATCCCACCCGCGGGGTGGATGTCGCGGCGAAGGAGGATTTCTACGCCCTTGTCGGCCAGATCGTGCGCGGCAAGGCCGGCCGGCCCGGCCGCGTCGTGGTCTGGCACTCCACCGAGGACATCGAGTTCCTGGAATGCGACCGGGTGCTGGTCTTCTCCGGCGGGCGCATCGTGCGGGAGCTGGCGGGGCCCGAGATCACCGAGCAGGCCATCGTCGACGCCTCCTTCGCCGGTGCCGGGGCGGTGGAACGCGACGGCACCGCCGGCCAGCGCGGGCTCGGCGACCTGCTGGTGGACCTCGCGCCCTTCGCCAGCCTCGCCGCCGTCTTCGCGCTGATGGCGAGCGTCAACCCGATGACGGTGTCGCTGTTCGGGCTGGAGCTGCTGCTGGGCCCGGCCATCGCGCTGGTTCTGGTGGCGCTGGCGCAGATGTTCGTGGTCGGCGGCAGCGAGATCGACCTCGGCGTCGGCGCCTTCGCCGGCCTCGTCAATGTGGTGAGCGCCACGCTGCTGGTGGAGACGCCGTGGCTCGGCATCCTCGCCCTTCTCGCCGGCGTGGCGGCTTACGGGTTGATCGGGGCGACCATCCAGCTCCGCCGCATCCCGGCCATCGTGGTCACGCTCGGCGCCTCCTTCATCTGGGTCGGGCTCGGCTACACCCTGCAGCCCACCCCGGGCGGGGCGAGCCCGGAATGGCTCACCGCCGCCTTCGGCTGGAGCCTGTTCGGCGTGCCGGCGACGCTGCTGCTCATCGCGGTGGCCGGGCTCGTCGCGCTGGCGGTGGATCGCTCGCCGCTCGGCGTGGTGCTGCGCGGCTTCGGCAACAACGCGGCGGCGATGACGCTGGGCGGTTGGTCGCCGCTGCGCTACGCCGTCATCCGCTATCTCGTCGCCAGCCTGTTCGCGGTGGCGGCCGGGCTGGCGCTCACCGCCATCAACACCGCCAGCGACATCAATGCCGGCGGCCCCTTCACCCTCATCAGCGTCGCCGCGGTGGTGATGGGCGGCTGCGCGCTGATCGGGGGCATGGTGTCGCCGCTCGGCGTGGTGGCGGGCGCGCTCACCCTGGCGCTGGTCGGGGCGCTGCTGGGCGCGCTCGATGTCAGCACCGACTACAATGCCGCCGTGCAGGGTTGCCTGCTGCTTGCCATGCTGGTGCTGCGGGCACTGGCGGACCGCCGGGGAGCCCACCGATGAGCGCACACAACCCCGTCACCCTGCGCGACTGGCTGGAGCGCAACCGCTGGGTCTGGTCGGCCCTCGGCGTGCTGACGCTCTGGGCCGTGCTGTCCGTCACCACCGGGCGCTTCAGCCTGCATTCGCTCTCCGGCGTCGCCGTCTCGGCGAGCTTCCTCACCGTGGTCGCGCTCGGCCAGATGCTGGTGGTGACGACGGGGCGCGGCAATATCGACCTCTCCATCGCCAGCGTGCTGACGCTGAGCGCCTATGCCAGCATCATCGTCACCGCCGGGCAGGATGCGCGGCTGCCGCTGGCGCTGGCCGCCGTGCTGGGCATCGCGGCGGCGACCGGCGCGGTGAACGCGCTGCTGGTGGTGGTGTTCCGCATCCCCGCCATCATCGCGACGCTGGCGACCGGCTATGTCCTCGCCACCGGCACGGTGATCGCCAACCGCTTCGCCGCCGGCTTCACCGTGAGCCCGCTGCTGAAGCTGGTGGCGGCGGGCCGGGTCGGCGGCTTCCCGGTCATCCTGCTCGTCGCGCTGGTGGCGGTGGCGGCGATGGGGCTGCTGCTCCAGCGCAGCGTCTATGGCCGCCAGCTCTCCGCGGTGGGGCAGAACGAGCGGGCCGCCGCGCTGGCGGGCATCCGCACCGGGCGGATCGTCGCCTCCGCCTTCCTCGCCTCGTCCTGCTGCGCGGCGCTCACCGGCATGCTGCTCGGGGCCTATGTCGGCGGCGCCTTCCTCGAAATGGGCATTCCCTACCTGCTGCAGTCGCTGGGCGCGGTGGTGCTGGGCGGCTCGCTCATCTTCGGCGGCGCCTCCACCGCGCTCGGCACGCTGTTCGGCGCGCTGCTGCTGGTGCTCATCGTCACCACCATGCAGATCGCCGGCCTTCCCGCGGGCACGCAGGACATCGTGCAGGGCTTCGTCGTCATCGCCGTGCTGGCGCTGGCGGGCGGGCGCGCGGTGCGCCGGCGCAAGGCATCGCCGCCGCCCGCCGCCCCGGCCGTGGCGGGGAGCTGAGGCGATGCCGGAGCTCGGAAGCTCGGCCGCCGGTGCCGTTCGGGCGGTGCCGTCGCCGGCGGAGGAGGCCGCCCGCCGCCTTCGGCTCTACGGCACGGATGTGCCGGTGCCGCCGACCCGCCACCTCGCCGCCGGCGCGCTGACGGCGGAACTGGTGGAGGGCAACCTGCGCAACATCCGCCTGGCCGGGCGGGAGGTGCTGCGCGCCATCTCCTTCGTGGTGCGCGACAAGGACTGGGGCACCTACGCCCCCGTCATCGAGCACCTGACGATCGACGAGCGCCGCGACGGCTTCAGCGTGCGCTACCGCGCCCTTTGCGAGGGCTCTGGCCGGGAGCGGCTGACCTATGCCGCCCGGATCGAGGCCGAGGCCGACGGCCGCCTCTCCTTCGAGGCGGAGGCGGTGCCGGAGACCGATTTCCTCACCAATCGCTGCGGCTTCACCGTGCTGCACCCCATCGTCGACCTCGCCGGCCGCCCGGTGGAGGTGGAGCATGTCGATGGCGGGATCGAGCCTGCCTGCCTGCCGGACCTGATCGACCCGCTGCAGCCCTTCCGCGACATCCGCGCCATCACCCATGAGGTGGCGCCCGGCCTTTCCGCCACCTGCCGGTTCGAGGGCGACACCTTCGAGATGGAGGACCAGCGCAACTGGTCCGACGCCTCCTACAAGACCTATGTGCGTCCGCTGGCGCTGCCCTGGCCCTATGTGCTGCCGGCGGGCTTGCCGGTGCGGCAGGCGGTGCGGCTGGGCTTCGCCGGGGCGATGCCCCCGGCTTCCGCCGCGAGCCTCTCCCCGGCGCCCGCGCCGCCCGCCGGTGCGGACCCGGTGCGGATCGAGCCCGGCGCCGCCGCCGGCCGGCTTCCCGCCTTCGGCCTGGTGGTGACGCCGGAGGAGACGGCGGCGACGCTGGCGGCGGCCGGGGCGCTGCGCTGGATCGGGCCGCAGGAGCTGCTGCTCCACTTCGACCCCACCGCCGGCCACGGCGTCGAGGCATTGCGCGGTTTCGCCCGGCTCGCCGCGGTGCATGAGGGCGCCTGCGTGCTGGAATGCGTGGTGCCCGGCGTCCGCGACCCCGCCGACGAACTGCGGGAGATCGCCGGCGCGGTGGCCGAGGCCGGGCTGCGGCTCGACGCCATCGCCGTCAGCCCCTCGGTCGACCGCCAGTCCACCCCGCCGGGCAGCGTCTGGCCGGCCTGCCCGCCGCTGGAAGAGGTCTACGCCGCCGCCCGCGCCGCCTTCCCCGGCCTGCGGCTGGGCGGGGGCATGTTCAGCTATTTCACCGAGCTGAACCGCAAGCGCCCGCCGGCGCATCTGCTCGACTACGTCACCCACTGCACCTGCCCCATCGTCCACGACGCCGACGACCGCAGCGTCATGCAGTCGCTGGAGGCGCTGCCCTTCATCCTGCGCTCGACCCGGGCGATGATCGGGGCCGGCAAGCCCTACCGGATCGGCCCCTCCACCATCGGCATGCGGCAGAACCCCTATGGCGGGCGCACCCTGCCCAATCCGGCGCGGGGCCGGGTGGCGATGACCCGCGACGATCCCCGGCAGCAGGGCCTCTTCGCCGCCGCCTGGATGGTGGGCTACGCCATCCGGCTGGCGGAGGCGGGGGTGGAGTGCTTCACGGCGGGTGCTCTCACCGGCCCGTTCGGCCTCATCGTCCACCCCACCGCACCGACCAGCCACGGCTTTTCGCCCTTCCCGGCGGCCCATGCCGCGCGGTTTCTGGCGGATCTGGCGGGGGCGCCTGCGCGGCTCTGCCGCAGCTCCGCGCCCGACCGCGTCCTCGCCCTCGCCGCCGCGACGGCAGAGGGCGACGAGGTGCTGCTGCTGGTCAATCTCACCGCCGGGGAACAGGTGGTGGAGCTGCCCTTCGGCGCCCGGGCGCAGGTGCTGGACGCGGGTGCGGCTGCCGGCCCGGCCGGGCTGCCGACCCTCGGCGTCGGCGGAAAAAACCTTGTTTTGCAAGCCTTTGCTGTAGCCCGCGTCGAGGGCTGAGGACCTCAGCCGGCGTGGGTGTAGAGCGCGCTGGAGCGGTCGAGGTGCTTCACCATCACCGCCTCGGCCTGTTCCGGCTCGTGCCGGGCGATGTGCTCCAGTATCTGTTCGTGCTCGACCAGAGTGAGGTTCTCGCGCCCGGTCCAGGTCAGCATCTCGGTGTGATACTGCCGCAGCCAGCCCAGCATCGCCTCGCTGACCGCCTCGAAGATCGGGTTGCCCGAGATCGCCGCGATCTGGGTATGAAAGCGCATATCGGCGGCGATGAAGAGATTAGGCTGCTCGACATGCTTACGTTGCTGGTCGAGCGTCGCCCGAAGCCGCGCGACATCTTCCGCGCTCGCCCGCAATGCTGCTTCGCGCGCCATGCCGCGCTCGAAAAAACGTCGGGCCTGCTTGAGGTGCTCAAGACTATCCGGTGAAGCCGACAGCAGAATATTCGCGGTGAGGTCCATCTGCTGGAAGATCGACTTCGCCGTGAGCTGCTGCACCCGGGCGCGCTCGCCATGGGTGATCGTGATCAGCCCGATATTGGCAAGTGCCTGCATCGCCTCGCGAATTGCTGGGCGGCCGACGCCGAACCGGTCCATCAGGTCGCGCTCGGAAGGCATGGCGTCGCCCGGCCCGAGCTCGCCCGAGGTGATCATCGTCTTGAGGCGGTCGAACACCTCGTGGGACAGCTTCCGGCGAATGATGGTGTCCGACGCATTGGCCATGCCCGCGCTCCTGCCCTGCGGCGTCCCTGAGGTACATTCATTATACCACGCAATGGCGGCAATGCATCCATGCCGTGCCCTAATGCCCCATCAGGCGCAGGGGCCACAGAACGAGCTGGGGAAACAGCACCATCAGCAGCAGCGCAGCAAATTGTACCATCATGAACGGCGTCACCGCCTTCATGAGGTCCTCCATGCTGATCCTCGCCACCCCCGAGACCACGTTCAGTACGGTGCCGACCGGCGGGGTGATGAGCCCTATCGAGTTGTTCACGATGAAAAGCACCCCGAAATAGACCGGATCGATGCCCGCCGCCTTGATGATCGGCATCAACACCGGCGTCAGAACCAGAATCGTCGGGGTCATGTCCATCGCGGTGCCGACGATGATCACCACCGCCATGATGGCGAGCATCAGCAGGGTCGGGCTGTCCATCAGCGGCTGCAGCATGGCGACGAGATCGCCGGCGATGTCGGAGACGGTGATGAGCCAGGACGACACCAGCGCCGCGGCCACCAGGAACATGACCACCGCCGTGGTGCGCGCCGCCGTGACGAAGACGTCGAACAGCTCCGTCACCTTCAGCTCGCGATAGACGCAGGTGGCGACGAACAGCGAGTAGACCGCCGCGACGACGGCAGATTCGGTGGGTGTGAAGACGCCGAATTTCAGCCCGACGATGATGATGACCGGCAGCATCAGCGCCCAGGCACCGTCCACCAGCGCACGCAGGAACTCGCCGCGGCTGCGGCGCGGCGGTGGCACGACGTCTTCCTTGCGCACCTCCCACCACCACGCGACCGCGAGCGCGAGGCCGATGAGCAGCCCCGGCACCAGCCCGGCGAGGAACAGCTTGGTGATCGATACCCCGCCAATGACGCCGAAGATGACGAAGCCGATGCTGGGCGGGATGATGGGCCCGATGACGCTCGAGGCGGCGATGAGCCCGGCCGAGCGGGCCTTGCCGTGGCCGGCCTTCACCATCATCGGCACCAGCAGCGCGGACAGCGCGGCGGCGTCGGCCACCGCCGAGCCCGACAACGCCGAAATGACGCAGGCGGCGAGAATGGCGACATAGCCGAGCCCGCCCTTCACATGGCCGACCGCGGCAAGAGCGACGGCGACGATGCGCTTCGACAGCCCGCCGGTGTTCATCAGCTCGCCCGCGAGCATGAAGAACGGGACGGCCATCAGCGGGAAGGAATCCGCGCCGTTGATGACGTTCTGCGCAATGATCTGGGGATCGAAGATGTCGAGCGAATGCATCAGCGCCACGCCCGACAGCAGGAGGGCGAAGGCGATAGGCATGCCGATCGCCATGGAGCCGAGCAGGGCGCCGGTGAAGACGAGAAGGGTCACAGCACGCCTCCGGCCTGAGAGGCAGGGGAGGGGCGGACCTGCGCGGCGAGATGGCGCCGCTGAACCTCGTCGACATCCTCCTCCTCGGACTCGCGCACCGCGACGAGCTCCGCCTCCTCCGCCCGGCCGGTGAGGACCCGGAACAGGCCGGCGGCCAGGATCGGGATGGTGGAGGCGCCGAAGACGAGTCCGACACCATAGAAAATGGCCACCGACAGGCCGGAGGCCGGCGCCACCACGTCCCAGTTGATGAGGGATTGCTGCCAGCTTCCGATCGTCAGCAGCACCGTGGCGTAGAGCATCAGCCCCTGGCTGACGACGAAGCAGAGCTTGCGGCCCTGCAGCGGCAGCCGGCGGACCAGAGAGTCGACGCCGAGATGACCGCGCTCGCGCAGCGCGACGATGGCGCCCAGGAAGGTGAGCCACACGAACATCCAGCGCGACACCTCCTCCGAGAGGGTGATGCCGGAATTGAAGCCGTAGCGCAGCACGACATTGCCGAACACCAGCACCACCATGCCGGCGAGCAGAAGGGCGATGAGGAGCTTGAGCAGGCCGAAATAGGCGTCCACCAGCCGGGTCATGGGCGTCTCCACCGGGGGAAGGGTGACCCGGATGCGCGGGGCGCACCGGGCATTCAGGCGCGACGTACCGGCCGCCCGCCGTCTGGCGGCCGGCATCCGCCGTCACGGCGCCGCGGCGATCGAGGCCTGCGCCTGCTTCACCAGGTCGGGACCGACGGTCTCGGTGTATTTGGCGACCACCGGCTGCATCCGCGCCTTGAGGTCGGCCAGCTCGGCGGGAGACAGCTCGTTGATCTGCATGCCACGGGCCTTCAGCTCGGCGACGATACGGGCGTCTTCGGCCCGGCTGACCTGCCGCTGATAGGCCTTCGCCTCATTGCAGGAATCCACGAAGATCTTCTGCTCGTCAGCGGACAGCTTGTCCCACAGCTTCTTGCTCATCATGACCGCCCACGGCGAATAGGCGTGCTTGGTCACGCTGACATATTTCTGAACCTCGTTCAGCTTGTTCACATAGATGATGCCGAACGGATTCTCCTGAGCGTCGATCGCGCCGGATTCGAGCGCGGTATAGACCTCCGGCCAGGGCATCGGCACGGCATTGGCGCCGAGCGTGCGGAAGGCGTCGATATAGACCGGGTTCTGCATCACCCGGATCTTGAGCCCCGACAGGTCGCCCGCTCCGACGATAGGGTGCTTGCTGTTGGTAACGTGGCGAAAGCCGTTCTCGAAGAAGCACAGGCCGACGAGGTTCTTCTCCTGCAGCTTGGCGAGAAGTTCCTGACCGACCGGCCCATCGACCAGCGCATCCGCCTGCTTTTCGTTGCTGAGCAGGAAAGGCAGGTCGAAAATCGCATATTCCTTCACCAGCCCGACCAGAGGGGCGGTGGAGGTGCCGACAAGGTCCTGCACGCCGCCCTGCGTGGCGGAGATGGTCTGGGTCTCCGAGCCGAGCTGGGTCGCCGGATAGACCTTCATCTTGATCTTGCCGTCGCTCTTCTCGCTGACGAGCGCGACGAATTTGTTGGCGCCTTGGCCGAGCGGGTGGGCCTCGAAGGTGCTGTAGCCGAACTTCAGCGTCCGCTCCTGCACGTCGGCCGCATGGCTGACGTTAGGGAAGGTGATGGACATGGCAAGAAGGGCGGCCGGCAGCCGCCCGCAGATGTGAAAGCGCATCGACGTTTCCTCTGTGTGGTGCGCGGGTCCCTTCGGGATCTTCGGCGCGGTTGGAAAAAGGATGGGGGAGCGCGCAAGGCTCCCCCGATCCTCAGGCGGCCTTCGGGGGGTTGCAGATCTCCTCGACCGAGCGCTGCACGGCCTTGGGATCGAAGATGCGCTCCAGCCAGCCTTCCCTGAAGATTTGCGGGCGCGCCTGGTCGATGGCGTAGAGCGCGCCGTCGGAGAACTTCCCTTCCGGGAAGATCTCGAAGGCGATCGCCAGCTCGATCGTGAGGTGGCCGAGCAGGAAGTCGGTCGCGGCCTGGCGGGGCACGCCGCGGCGCACCGCCTCATCGGTCGCTTCGCGCAGGGCGAGGCACAGCGTGGCACCGATCGTCTCCGACAGCGCCGGCTCCATGATCGCGATATGCTCGACGGTGACGCGGTGGGCGCGCATCACCGGCTTGTAGATGGTGCGGGCGATCTGCTCGCAGGCCGCGTAGTGCTCGTCCGGCCCCTGCATCAGCGCGCAGACGATGTGCTGCTTGGCGTGGACGCCGCCGAAGAAGTCCTTCTTCGCCTCTTCCGTCACCTCGTCGTTGAAGATTGGGGGGTGGCAGGGATGCGTCACGAAATAGGTCACGTCGTCGCGCTTCGGCAGTTCGCCGGCGTGAGGGGCGGCGGCGTCGAGCATGATGATGGCGGTGCCGGGCTTCACCTTCTCGATGAAGGTGTGGGCGATCTTGCCGATGAGCCGGTCGGGCACGGCCATGAGCACGGCATCGGCATCGGCGAGGGCATTGTCGCCGTCGACGCAGTCGAGCCCGGTCTTGTCCTTGAGCCGGGCGCGGCCCTCGGGGGTGGGCTCGACATGCATGACCTCATAGGGCGAGCCCTGAAGGTTGGTGGCGAGCCGCACGCCCATCTTGCCGCCGGCCCCCAGCAAAGCGATCTTCTTCATGTGAGGCACTCTCCCTTTGGTCAGTGGTTGGTGGCACCGCCCCTGGCGGCGCAGAAGAAATCGGGCGCGCCCATCTGGCCGCCCTTGAATGCGATCTCGAGCCCGTCATGGACGTCGTCGGCATAGGCACGGCAGAGCGGCGCGCCGGGCGCGATCGGCGCGATCGCGGTGACGGCGTAGATGCCGAGCGCCATGCCGGCATGGCCGGAGGTGTCGCCGCCTGAAATCACCGCGCGTGTGAGGCCGCCGCTGCGCACCACCTGGTCCAGCACGCGGCCGAGCCCGTCGCCGATGCGGGCATTCACGGTTCCGACGGAGGCGCCCGCCGCCGAGACGGCCTCGCCCAGCGCGGGAACGGCCGGGTCGTCCGGTCCGCTCGCGGTGAAGATGAGCGGATCGAGCCCTTCGCCCAATGCGTTGAGTGCCTGCGCCGCGCCGCGGCCGATCTCCGCCCGCCACGCCACCTCGTCGACGGCGCGGGTGGCGTCGAGCCGGATGCCGGCGAAGCCCCGCTCCAGCGCATGCCCGATCTGCCCGGCCGTGATCGGCGAGCAGGAGCCTGAGACGACGGCGATATGGCTGCGGGCGGGCGGCAGCATGGTTGCGGCGACCTCGCCGAGAAGCCCGGCCCGGCGCCAATGCGCGACCAGCGCATATTCGACGCCCTGGGAGCCGATGGCGAACAGCCGCTCGCCGCGGTGCTGCCAGACGAGCCGTCCGGCTTCCGCCAGCGTCTCCTCATCGAGAACGTCGAGGGCGATAATCCGCCCCCCGGCCGCCCGCTCGGCGGCGAGACGCGCCTCGGCAGAGCCGTCCTTCATCGCCACGAAATCGACGAGGCCGATCGGCAGGGCTGTCTGCCGGGCGAGATGCACCCGCACATCCGCCTCGTCCATCGGCGTTACCGGATGACGGGACATGACGGGGTGGCGGTCCAGCCGATAACCCGTACCGGCGATGCCGGCGAAAAGCGTACCGAAGGCCTGGTAGCGCGCGAGCGCGGGTGCCCCCACCACCAGCGGATGCCACGCCCCGCCGAGGATCGGCTCGGCAAGTTCGGCGGCGCGGCCGATCGAGCCGACCTGTGGGGCGGAATCGAAGGTGGAGCAGATCTTGTAGTGGGTCACCGGCGCGTTGAGGGACGCGAGCAGCGCGAAGACCGGCGGCAGATGCTCATCCATCCACGCCGGTGATTGGGAGCGGGCTACACCGGCAATGCCGACCGCCCGCATGTCGCCGAAGCGGGCGAGGCGTTCCGGCGTTGGCGTGCCGAGGAAGAGAACGGTTGGCACACCGGCGAAGCTGAGCACCTCCATCACCGCGGAGGAGCCGGTGTAGTCGTCACCATAAAAGGCGATCATCGGGCCCGGCGGCAAGCCCGGCAGGGTGGCGTCGCGGCTGGGGGGATCAAGCCGGGCGATCATGCCGCGTAGGTCTCCAGCGCGCGGGCGAGCGCCGCGTGGTCCTTGGCGTAATCCGTCAACGGGACATGGGCCATCGCCGCGTCCCAGGCCTCGCGCAGGCTGGCGACGCCGGCCGCCGGGCCGTCGGGATGGGCCATGATGCCGCCACCCGCTGCAAAGATGAGGTCTGCCGTGCCGAGCGCGGCATAGGTGCCCGGTGCCTGGCGCGCCGACTGCCCGGAGGAGAACACCGGCATGGCGATGCAGGGCTTTTCGTCGAACATCGGCGTGAGACACGCCCGCGCCGAGGCGATGACGCTGTCATCCGCTTCCGAGAACTTGTTGGAGAGCCCGTTGACGTGCATGTGGTCGGCGCCGGCGAGGCGCCAGATTTTCTGCCAGGCGACATAGGACCAGCCGAGCATCGGCGCGCGGGACAGATAGCCCCAGCCATTGCGGTGAGCGTGAATGGGCAGCGCGCTGAAGCGGCCAAGCTCGATCATCCCGACCAGCCCGACCGAGTTCAGGCTGGCCATCACGCAGGTGCCGCCCTGCTCCAGCACAAGGTCGTGGCGGCGGCGCATCTGGTCGATCTCGCCGGTCAGGTTGAAGGCGAACATCACCTTCTTGCCGGTGCGGTCGGCGTGGTCGTTGATGACCCGCATCACCGCGCGCACCCGCGCTTCGAACGGGCAGTGCGGTCCGTCGGACTGGAGTTCGTCGTCCTTGATGAAGTCGATGCCAGCCTCGCACAGCAGCCGCGTGAGGTCAGCGGTCTCTTCCGGTCCGAAGCCGACGCTCGGCTTGACGATGGTGCCGATCAGCGGCTGGCGCTCCACGCCCGAGAGGCGACGCGTGCCGGCAATGCCGAATTTCGGCCCGCCATAGGTCTGGCCGAAGATCGCCGGCAGGCGGATGTCGAGCAGGCGGAGACCGGAGAACTGCTTCAGCTCGAACAGATTGCCGGCGACGGTCGCCATCAGGTTGGGCAGCGAGGGACCGAGATTGTCGAGCGGCCAGGAGAGGGTGACGCGGGCCCGCCGGATGGCGGCGTCGCCCTTTGGCCGCCCGGCACCCGGCAGGGAGGGGGTGTCGACGGCCTCCAGCAGGTCGAGCGCCTCGATGCGCGCGGCCGAGCGCTCCTTCAGTTCCGGGGTTTCCCCGGGAATGGCGACGAAGGTGCCGCTGGACTGTTCGCCGGCCATGGCCTCGGCCGCAAGACGCGGGTCGTAGGCGGTCTCGATCAGGTAGTCGGCCTCGATCCGGCTGGCGTCGCCCATGCGCACTCCCCTGCATTCTCATGGAGTGTCCCGCGGCCGCAGCGGCAATGCGCCTGCGGCCCGAGTGCGGCCTCCATGGGTTTCCCGAAGCGGCGAACCTGATTGGTTCGCTCATCTATTGATATGGTCATTATACCAGTTAACGAGTGCTGACAAGCGACCGCATCCGGTAAGAGACGGGCGTGAAGGCTTCAGGAGGGGGAGAAGGGGGAGCGGCGGCGCCCGCTTGGGGCGATTCCCGCGTTCGTTCGATGCGGTTGATATGGGACGGCCCGCGGGGTGTGCCGCGGGCCGTCGTGTCGCGCCGTCGGGGGCAGGACGCCGGGCGCCGGAAAGGCCGCCGGGCGTTGGGGGGTCAGCCGTAGCGCGACAGCGCGAGGTCGGCACTCTCGATGTCCGGCCGGCGGCCGCTGACGAGGTCCGCGAGCACGCGGCCCGAGCCGCACGCCATGGTCCAGCCCAGCGTGCCATGGCCGCCATTGATGAAGAGATTGCCGATCCGGGTCTTCCCGATCACCGGCGTGCTGTCCGGCGTCATCGGCCGCAGCCCGGTCCAGAACGTGGCCTGGCTCTGGTCGCCGGCGCCGCCGAAAAGGTCCTCCACAGAGTGCTCCAGAGTCGCCTGTCGCGCCGGCGGCAGATCGAGCTGGAAGCGCGCGATCTCGGCCATGCCGCCGACACGAATGCGGTCGCCAAGGCGGGTGATGGCGATCTTGTAGGTCTCGTCGAGCACGGTCGAGACCGGCGCCCGGCTCTCGTCCACGATCGGGACGGTGATGGAATAGCCCTTCACCGGATAGACCGGCAGGTCGAGCCCGAGCGGCCGCAGCAGCGCCGGGGCGTAGCTGCCCAGAGAGGTGACGAAGATGTCGGCGGTAAAATCGCCCGCCGTGGTTTCCACCGCCGCTACCCGGTCGCCCTGCTGGCGCAGCCGGCGAATGCCGGTGTTGAAGCGGAAGGTGACGCCGAGTTGCTCGCACATCCGGTGCAGGGCGTTGGTGAACTTGAAG
This sequence comes from Ancylobacter lacus, assembly GCF_018390635.1. Classification (GTDB taxonomy): domain Bacteria; phylum Pseudomonadota; class Alphaproteobacteria; order Rhizobiales; family Xanthobacteraceae; genus Ancylobacter; species Ancylobacter lacus. Next base: position 82,781 of record NZ_JAHBGE010000044.1, read on the forward strand.
CAGTCGCCGGTCTCGTCGCCCGGCAGGCGCAGCCCGCCCACGATCCGGTCGCGTGCCTGTGCGAGACCGGGCTCGGCGGCGACGCACCCGGCGGGATCGAGCACCTCGAACGGCACGCCGTCGGCGCGCAGCACCTCGACGTCCTTGCCGATTGCGTCGAGCTGGGACTGGCTGCGGAAGAGCTGGAGCGTGCCCTGAGTGCGGTGGTCATAGGCGATGCCAGTCTCCGCCCGGAGCGCGGCGAGACAGTCGCGGCTGTATTCGGCCAGCCGCACCATGCGCCCCTTGTTCACGGCGTAGCGGGCCGCCGTGCAGTTGCGCAGCATGCCCGCGAGCCAGCGCAGCGTCGCCGGGTCGAAGGTCGGGCGGATGACCAGCGGTGCATGCTTCATGAACATCCACTTCACCGCCTTCACCGGAATGCCGGGTGCCGCCCAGGGCGAGGCATAGCCGGGCGATATTTCGCCGGCATTGGCGTAGCTGGTCTCCAGCGCCGGGCCGGGCTGGCGGTCCACCACCGTGACCTCATGACCGGCCTTGGCGAGGTAATAGGCGGAGGTGACGCCGACGACGCCGGCACCGAGGATCACGATCTTCATGGGCAGCGGGCTCCAGGCGGGGTGGGCGGTTCAGCGGTAGATTCGATGGTAGCGATGGCCAAGTCGTGTCAGGACCTCATAGGCGATGGTACCGGCGGCGGTCGCGACGTCCTCAAGGGTCTGATGCGGCCCGATTATCTCTACAGGACTGCCGAGCTTCAGCGTGTCCGGCGGCAGCGCCGAGATGTCTACCGTCATGCTGTCCATCGAGACGCGCCCGACGATCGGCAGTCGCGTTTCGCCGAACCAGGCGGCGCCGCGGTCGCCGAGATGCCGGGGCAGTCCGTCGGCATAGCCGGCGGCGAGGGTGGCGAGGCGCGTCTCGCGGTGGGTGACATGGGCGCCGCCATAGCCGATACGCGCTCCCGCCGGCACGGTGCGCGTCTGGACCACGTGTACATCGAGCCGCACCACCGGCGCCATGGGGTTGGCGGCGCCCCCTGTCGGCGCGCCGCCATAAAGCGCGATGCCCGGCCGAGCCAGCCCGGTGCGAAATTCAGAGCCCAGAAAGATCGCGCCGGAATTGGCGAAGCAGAGCCCGATATCGGGAAAGCTGGCCGCAAGCTGACGGAAGGTGGCGAGCTGTTCGGCGTTCTGCTCATTGGCGGGTTCGTCGGCGCAGGCGAGGTGGCTCATCACGAAGAGCAGTTCCAGCCCTTCCAGCATCTGCGGCGCGCCGCGCAACCGCGCCACCTCTTCCGGTGCCAGACCGAGCCGGCACATGCCGCTGTCGACCTGGAGCGCCGCCGGCAGGCTGCGGCCGAGGCGGCGCGCGACGGCGCGCCAGTTCGCCACCTGCTCCAGTGAATTGAGGACGGGAATGATGCCGTGCGCGGCGCAGGCCGGCTCTGCTCCCGGGAGCAGGCCGTTCAGCACGTAGAGGCGGGCGTCGCTTGTCAGCAGCGGCCGCAGCGCCAGCGCCTCGGCGAACTGGGCGACGAAGAAATCGCGGCAACCCGCCGCATACAGCGCGGGAGCGACCCGATGGGCACCGAGGCCATAAGCGTCCGCCTTGACCACGGCCGCCGCCCGGGACGGCGCCATGCGTGCAGCCAGATCGAGATAGTTACGGGTCAGCGCGGCCAGATCAATGGTGAGAATGCCGGGCGCCGTCATGTCCTCGACCCGCTCGCAAACGTCCGCAAACATGAGTGCGCCCTCGATCCATCATGAAACGACGCCTGCCGCGCGTATTGGCATCTGGGCACCAGCGTAGCGCAATGATCGCGCAATAGCCGATGCAAAAATCCATGATTATGTGAAAGGTAGGCACCTTATGAAATATACGGCGATTTTTCCGAAGGATCTGCCATGGCAGGCATCGACGCCATCGACCGCAACATCCTCCGCCTTCTGCGGCTGAATGCGCGGATGAGCAATGCCAGCCTTGCCAGCGAGGTCGGCCTTTCCCCGTCCGCCTGCCTGCGCCGGATCCGTCTGCTGGAACATGCCGGGGTGATCCGGGGCTACACCGCGCTGGTCGACCACTCTGCCCGCGAGACGGCGATGGCGGTGATCATCAACATCACGCTGGAGCGCCAGACCGAGGATTACCTCAACCGTTTCGAGGCGGCGGTGCGACGACACCCCGAGATACAGGAGTGCTACCTCATGACCGGAGGCTCGGACTATCTGCTGCGGGTGGAGGTGGAGAACGCCGCCGAGTTCGAGCGCATCCACACCGAGATCCTTTCGACCCTGCCGGGGGTGCTGCGCATCCACTCCAGCTTTTCGATCCGCAACGTGCTGGCGACCCGCCGCCGGGCCGCGGCGAAATAGAGTCACGCCGGCGCGTCGCAGACGTCCCCGGGGCGGAAGGCTGCGGCCATCGCGTCGCGCAACGTCCCGGCGTTCGGCGTGGCGAGCCATGGCAGCGGCCGAGCCGCCGCACCCGGCCGACCGCCACGATCGCCTCCTCCGTCTCCGGCTTGGCCGCGCCGATGAAGGCGACACCGAGTATCGGCACCCCGCGTTGGCGCATGGCGGCCAGCGAGAGCAGGCTGTGGTTGATCGTGCCCAGCGGGTTCGGGCGGACAGCACTAACCGGCGGGTTTCATCGGGCGAATACGGTCTTGCCAATATCGGTCAGTGCCGGTGACGACGAGGCCATGGCCCTATGGCACCGGCGCCGAGGCCGCCGGTTCATGCCGGTTCACGGTGCCGCCTCCGCCCGTATCGGGGCGGCTGGTCGGGCGGCGATCTTCAGGCCCAGCCGGGCGAGCAGCGCGGCGTCCGCCTCCCGCGCCGGATTGCCGGTCGTGAGCAGGCGGTCGCCGGTGAAGATCGAGTTGGCGCCGGCGAGAAACGCCAGCGCCTGGGCTTCGTCGCTCAGCCGGTCGCGCCCGGCGGACAGCCGCACCACGCTCGCCGGCATCAGCAGCCGTGCCAGCGCTACCAGCCGCACAAAGGCGATGGCGTCCACCGGAACCGCATCCTCCATCACCGGCGTGCCCGGAATCGGGTTCCACAGGTTCAGGGGCACGCTTTCCGGGTGCGGCCGCAGGCGCGCCAGCGTGACCAGCATCTCGATGCGGTCGGCGGGGGTCTCCCCCATGCCGACAATGCCGCCGCAGCAGACCTTGATGTCGGCGGCACGGACATGGTCGAGCGTCTCGAGCCGATCCTGCAGCGTCCGCGTGGTGACGATACGGGGGTAGAAGGCGGGGGAGGTGTCGATGTTGTGGTTGTAGTAGTCCAGCCCGGCTGCGCCGAGCCGTCGGGCCTGAGACGGCGTGAGCATGCCGAGCGTCGCGCAGCTTTCCAGCCCGAGGGCGCGCACGCCCTCGATCATGGCGCAGACCTGGTCGAGGTCGCGCTCCTTCGGCCCGCGCCAGGCGGCGCCCATGCAGAAGCGGGTCGCCCCGCCCGCCTTGGCCTGCCTTGCCTCGGCGAGCACCGCTTCCGTGTCCATCAGCTTGCCGGCGGCGACCCCGGTGCGGTGATGGGCGCTCTGCGAACAGTAGCCGCAATCCTCCGGGCAGCCGCCAGTCTTGATGCTGAGCAGCGTGGCGGCCTCGATCTCGCCGGGGTCGAAATGACGGCGGTGAACGCTCTGCGCGCGAAAGACCAGCTCCGGCAGGGGCAGGTCATGCAGGACGTGGGCTTCTTCCGCGGTCCAGTCGTGACGGACGTCGTCCGTGCCAGCAGCGGTGCGGGTCACGAGCCGACCCGCCCGATGAGTCGGTCCGGGACGAAGGCCGCGCCGGCCGCGACCAGGAGGATGGTCAGCAGGTCTCCCAGGATGAAGGGGGTGAAGCCGAGCGGGAGGATCTGGTCGGCGGGGATATAGAGGCCGAGCCACGGCAGGCCGAGTCCATAGGTGACGGCAAGCCCCGCCACCATCGCCCCGATCCTTCCTGCCATGCCGCGGCCGAGGGCCAGCCGGGCCGCCAGCCAGATGCCCAGTAGATAGCCGGCAAGATAGCCGCCGGTCGGTCCCACCATGTAAGCAAGGCCGATGCCGCGCTCGGGTGTGCCGGAGAACACCGGGAGGCCGATCGCGCCGGCGCCGAGATAGGCGAGGAAGGTCAGCGTGGCGAGACGCGGGCCGCAGGCGAGGGCGATGGTCATCACCGCGAGCGTGTGCAGCGTCATCGGGACGGGCCAGAACGGTATGTGGATCTTGGCGCACAGGGTTATGAGGGCGACGCCGGCGAGGATGGTGGCGCCCTGGCGGGTAAGGGCGGCGGAGCGGGGGCGGGCGAGGTGGGAGGCGGGGATCACGGGTGGACTCCATAATTATAGATAAAATGAGAATCTATCTACAATGAATCCACAGAGTGTCGTCCGACGCAAGGTGTCGATCGATAATCGGCCGATGATCGCCAAAGCCTCCCGCCGCCTCCCGCCGCCCGGCCTCCCGCGGCCTGCCGCTGTCTCCCGCGGCCTCCCGCCCGGCGCCGCCACCGGGCGCCGGCCTGTCCACCACACATGCCCTTCGGCGTCGAGGCGGCGCGGTCGATCTGCCCGCGCCGCAGCGCGGCGAGAATGGCGCGGCGGTCGGTGCGCACCTCCCGGTCCGCCCGTCTGGCGGCGAACAGGAGGCGGGCGCCGGCGGCGTGGAGATCGTCGATCGTCGCCCGCCGCCGCGGCAGGCGTGCCGTGTTTTATAGATAATTTCCCGTGGCCGGCGCGTCGTTGGCCCCACCTTCAGCGGGGCGGCGGCGGTCTCCGCGCGCGTCGCCCGCCCCGGTGGGTCCGAATCCCGCTGCCGCGCCAGCCGCCGGCACGGTGCGGTCCGTGCGGTGAGGTGGACGATGAGGCCGATGTCGTTCCCGCGTGGCGGGTGAGACCGACACATCGCTCGCCGGGCTCCGCCCGCCGCCCGCCGCTCCCGGGCGCCCCCCCGCTCCTCCGGGCGCCGCCCGCCGTGCCTCAGGCCCCCGCACCTGTCGGCCGCCGTCAGTCGGCCGGCCCCCTGTGCCGCCGGCCCGGCGGAGGGGCTGCCACCCGGCGCCCCGGCCGCGCCGCGGGCCTCGTCGAGAATCCAGGCGATCAGGTCGCGGGCGGGCGGGGAGAGGTTGCGGCCGGGTTTCAGCCAGTAGCCGCTCTCCCGCCGCGTCAGCGCCGGGCCGACCGCGACCAGCGTGCCGTCCTCGACGGCGCTGTCGATCAGCCCGGCCCAGCCGAGCGCGATGCCCTGGTCCGCCATCGCCGCCTGCACCACGAGGCCGTAGGTGTTGAGGCTGAGGTCGCTCGGGCTCGGCCCGCGCTCAAGGCCCATCACCCCGAACCAGTCGCTCCATCCGAACCAGCGCGGCTCCGGCGTGCTGTCGAGATGCAGCAGCGGCAGCCGGCCGAGCCGTTCGGGATGCGCGCCGAGCCCGTGCCGGGCGGCGAAGCCGGGGCTGCACACCGGAAAGACCCGCTCCTCGACGAGCTGCACCGCCTCGGGCGGGAAATCGCGCCGGGTGCCGAACAGCACCGCCACGTCCTCCGCCTCGTCCATGCCCGGGTCCGCCGCCGCCGAGGCGATGATGTGCACATCCGTTTCCGGGCGCACCAGCCGGAACCGGGCGACGCGCGGCATCATCCAGAACGAGGCGAAGCCGTAATCGGTGAACAGCCGGACGACCGGCCGCCGGCTCATGCGGCGCAGGCTGCGGGTGGCGGCGTCGATCTCGGCCACCGCGGCCACGGCGGCGCGGTGCAGCACCTCGCCGGCCGGCGACAGCGTGCTGCCGCGAGGGCCGCGTGCCAGCAGCGCCGTGCCGAGCTGCTGCTCGAGCTGCCGCATGGTGTAGCTCACCGCCGGCTGCGACAGCCCCAGCTCATGGGCCGCGGCGGTGAGGCTGCCGAGCCGGCCGACCGCCTCGAACACGCGCACCGGACCGAGGTCGAGCGGGCGGTCAGCCATCGAATTTCCTTAGGGCTAACATCGAAAACGAACGGCTTCACAGCTATCGGCATTTAACGGTCTGATGACACCCAGATCAAGGCGGGTTCAGACCCCGAACAGGGGCGCCCCGCCTGGCGATCACGGCCTCGCCATCTTTCCAGGGGTAGACCATGAACCGCATCCTCAGGGCCGCCTCGGCCCTCGCCCTCCTCCTCGCCGCCGGCGCCGCCGCCGCGGCCGACGCGCCCGCCTGCAAGACCATCCGCATGTCGGATCCCGGCTGGACCGACATCACCTCCACCAATGCCATTGCCGGAGTCCTGCTCGAGGGCCTCGGCTACCAGCAGGACGTGAAGACCCTGTCGGTGCCGATCGGCTACGAATCGATGAAGAACGGCAATATCGACGTCTTCCTCGGCAACTGGATGCCGGCGCAGCAGAAGTTCATCGACGCGCTGAACGCGGCGAAGGCGGTGGAGGTGCTGGGCACCAATCTCTCCGGCGCCAAGTTCACCCTGGCGGTACCGAACTATGTCGCCGAGGCCGGGGTGAAGGACTTCAAGGACCTTGCCGCCAACGCCGACAAGTTCGACCGGCAGATCTACGGCATCGAGCCCGGCGCGCCGGCCAATGCCAACATCCAGAAGATGATCGACGCCGACGACTTCCACCTCACGGGCTGGAAGGTCGTCGAATCCGGCGAGCAGGCCATGCTGGCGCAGGTGAAGCGCGCCCAGAACGGCAAGGGCTGGATCGTCTTCCTCGCCTGGGCGCCGCACCCGATGAACGAGACCTTCGCCATCACCTATCTCTCCGGTGGCGACACCTATTTCGGCCCGAACTATGGTGGCGCCGACGTGCGCACCCTCGCGCGCGCCGGCTGGTCCGCCGACTGCCCCAACGCCGCGACCCTGTTCCGCAACCTCGTTTTCAGCCTGCCGATGGAAAACGCGATGATGGGCAAGATCCTCGATGAGGGGCAGGAGCCCAAGGCCGCCGCGCGGGCCTGGCTGAAGGCCAACCCCGACGCGCTCGACGGCTGGCTCGCCGGCGTCTCGACGCTCGACGGCAAGCCCGGCCTTCCCGCCGTCAAGGCCGCGCTCGGCCTGTGATCCCGTCGGACGGCGCCGGGCGCGGGTCGCGCGGCGCCGTCGACACATCTGCGGACTCCATCATGACGCGCCCCAACATCCTCATCCTCATGGCCGATCAGCTCAACGGGACGCTGTTTCCCGACGGGCCGGCGGATTTTCTCAGGGCGCCGCATCTGGCGGCGCTGGCCGGGCGTTCGGCGCGCTTTGCCCATGCCTATACGGCGAGCCCGCTCTGCGCGCCGGGGCGCGCCTCCTTCATGTCGGGGCAACTGCCGAGCCGCACCCGCGTCTACGACAACGCCGCCGAGTTCACCTCCGACATCCCGACCTTCGCCCATCACCTGCGCCGCGCGGGCTACCACACCACGCTGTCCGGCAAGATGCATTTCGTCGGCCCGGACCAGCTCCACGGCTTCGAGGAGCGGCTGACGACCGACATCTATCCCGCCGATTTCGGCTGGACGCCGGATTACACCCGGCCGGGCGAGCGGATCGACTGGTGGTACCACAACCTCGGCTCGGTGACCGGGGCGGGCGTGGCGGAGATCACCAACCAGCTCGAATATGACGACGAGGTCGCCTATCACGCCGGGCGCAAGCTCTATGATCTCGCGCGCGGGCAGGATGCCCGGCCCTGGTGCCTGACGGTGAGCTTCACCCACCCGCACGATCCCTATGTCGCCCGCCGGCGCTTCTGGGACCTGTACGAGGACTGTCCCGCCCTCGATCCCGCGGTCGCTCCCATCCCGTTCGACCGGCAGGACCCGCATTCGCAGCGCCTCATGCTGGCGAGCGACCACGCCGCCAGCGCGGTCACGCCGGAGGATGTGCGGCGCTCGCGCCGGGCCTATTTCGCCAACATCTCCTATGTCGACGAGAAGATCGGCGAACTGCTCGACATTCTCGACCGCTGCGCAATGGCGGAGAACACCATCGTCGTCTTCGTCTCCGACCATGGCGACATGCTCGGCGAGCGCGGGCTGTGGTTCAAGATGAACTTCTTCGAGGGCTCGGCACGGGTGCCGCTGATGATCGCCGCGCCCGGCCTGCCGGCGGGGCGGGTGGACCGCCCCGTCTCGACCCTCGACGTGCTGCCGACGCTGGCCGAGCTGGTCGGGCTCGACCTCGGCGGGGTGCTGCCCTGGACCGATGGCGAGAGCCTCGTGGGCCTCGCCCGCGCCGAGGGAACCCGTGGCCCGGTGCCGATGGAATACGCCGCCGAGGGCTCGCAGGCGCCTCTCGTCGCCCTGCGTGACGGGCCGTGGAAGCTGGTGCTGTGCGATCTCGACCCACCCATCCTCACCCATCTCGACGACGACCCGCAGGAGCGGGTGAACCGCGCCGGCGACCCCGCCTGCGCCGAGGCGCTGGCGCGCCTCACGGCGCAGATGCGGGCGCGCTGGGACCTCGCCCGCTTCGCCGCCGAGGTGCGGGCGAGCCAGGCCCGGCGCCACGTCGTCTACGCCGCGCTGCGCAACGGGGCCTATTATCCCTGGGACTTCCAGCCGCTGCAGAAGGCCTCCGAGCGCTATATGCGCAACCACATGGACCTCAACGTGCTGGAGGAGGCCCAGCGTTTTCCGCGCGGGGAGTGAAGCGGGCGAAAGCCGGGCGGCGCCCGCCGCCGCTCACTCGCGCCAGGACAGGCTCTTGCCGAGGGCGGCCTCGAACCGCCGCCGGTCCGCCGCCGTGACCGAGCCATCGGGCCCGAAAACGCGGGCGGGGGTGCGGGCGAAGCCGACATCCACGCCGCACAGCGCCGCGAGGCCGAGCGCCGTCATCTCGTGCGAGCCGGGCACATGGATCGCCCGCCCGCTCGCCGCCGCCAGGAACCGGCCGAAATACCGGCTCTGCGACAGCCCGCCATCAATGGAGAGCCGGTCGATCGGGCCGATGCCGGCGGCGGCCTCGATCAGCCCGACGGTGAGCAGGGCGATGCCTTCCAGCACCGCGCGCGCCATGTCCAGCCGCCCGGTCGCGGCGTCCATGCCGATGAAGAGCGGCGCCGCCCGCCGGTCCCAGTGCGGGGCGGCGAGCCCCGAGAGCGCCGGCACGAAGACGAGGCCGCGGGACAGCGCGCTCGGGCCGTCGAAGTGGTCGAGCTCGGCGGGGTCGGCGAACAGGCCGATCCGGCGCGCCCATTCGAGCGCGGCACCGGCGTCGTAGACCCCGCCCTCGACGGCGAAGACGGGTGCCTCTCCCCGCCGGTGCCAGGCGATGGTCGGCAGCAGGCCGGCACCGGACGGGCGCCGCGTTCCGGTGACCGCGAGCAGAAAGGCGCCGGTGCCGAAGGTGATCTTGGCCTCGCCCCGGCGCTGGCAGCCATGGCCGTAAAGCGCCGCCTGCTGGTCGACGATGGAGACGCGGATGGGCACGCCGTCGAGCGCGCCGAAGCCCGCATCCACAGGGGCGATCTCCGGCAGGGCGGCGGCCGGCACCCGGTGCAGCGCGCACAGCTCCGCGCTCCACTCTCCGCTGTCGAGGTCCAGCAGGCCGGTGCGCGAGGCGGTGGCGCGGTCGGTGCGGAACACCCCGGCGAGCCGGTCGAGAAAGAAGGCGTCGGTGGTGCCGAGCCGGAGTCGGCCCCGGGCGCGCGCGGCGGCGACCGCCGGCACGTTGTCGAGCAGCCAGCCGAGCTTGCTGGCGGAGAAATAGGCGTCGAGCGGCAGCCCGCTGATCGCGCGGGAGCGGGCCTCAGCCGCCTCGCCGAGCCCGGCCAGCGCGGCGGCGGTGCGGGAGTCCTGCCACACGATGACCGGCGACAGCGCCTCGCCGGTGAGGGCGTCCCAGGCGAGGCAGCTTTCGCCCTGATTGGCGAGGGCGATGGCGTCCACCGGGCCCGCCGCGTCCAGCACGGCGCGGATGTTGCCCAGCAGCTCCTCCGGGTCGTGCTCGACCCGGCCCGGCGCCGGGTGGTGCTGGGCGTGGAGCCGGCTGCCCGCGCGCCGCGCGCCGTCTTCGTCGACGACGAGGCAGCGGGTGGAGGTGGTGCCCTGGTCGATCGCGGCGACGCGCATCACGGGTGCTCGCGAAAACGGAAATGCACGGTGGCCGCGTTCGCCGCCGCGGGCGGGATCGGCACCAGCACCCGGCGCTCCGGCAGCCAGCTCCGTTCGGCCGCCCAGACCTCGCGGCCGTCGATCTCCAGCGACAGCCACCCCCGCGCGCGGCGGGCGAAGCGGAGCTGGAAATGGCGGAAGGCCGGCGGCTCGTCGCTGCCCGGCGTCAGCAGGCCCGGCACCACCAGCTTGATCGGCGGCTCGCAGGTGACGGCCCGCGGTGCGCCGGACTCGACCACGCGGGCGAGGTCCGCGGCGACGGCGCGACCCACCGCCCGGCCCTCCCGAAACGCCCAGCCCCCGGTCTCGATCGCCCTCAGCACATTGCCGCCGGCGAAGACGCGCGGGTTTCGGGTGCGGCCGTGCTGGTCGATCGCCGGCCCTTCGCTGCCGGCATCCAGCGCCACCCCGGATTGCCGGGCGAGGCTCGCCTCGGGAACGAAACGCCCGGTCAGCAGCACGCCGTCGCAGTCGAGCGTCTCGATGGCACCGTCGGCCCGGCGGAAGGTGACCGCTTCCACCCGCCCCGCGCCGCGCAGGTCGAGTAGGTCGACCCCGGCGTGAAACGGCACGCCGGCAAGGGCGGGAAACCAGCGGAACGGCGCGGGTGCCAGCGCGTGGCGCTCGGTCTCCAGCATCGCGACCGGGCGCGCGCCATGGGTGAGGCAGGTGAGCACGGCGGACTGGCTGACCAGCTCCGACCCCACGACCACCGGGCGCCGGAACGGCATGAGCCGGTGAAAGGCGAGGCCGGCCTGCAGCGTGCCGGTGGTGACCACGCCGACCGGCCGGTCGCCGGGCAATAGCCGCGCCGAGCGCGGCATCTCCCGCGCCCCGGTGGCGAGCAGCAGGCGGCGGGCCGCCAGGGTCTCGACGCCGGTGGGCGTCGTCACGGTGAGCCGGCAGGCCGCATCGAACGTCACCACCGAGCAGCCGGTGCGCACGTCGACCCCGGCGCGCCGCGCCTCGGCGTCGAGCCGCTGGCCATAGGCGGCCCCGACATAGACGCGGCCGAACTCCCGCATGCCGAAGGGCGAGTGGCCGCAATGCCGGGTGGCGCCGCCGAGGCTCGCCTCCCGCTCGAGAAGAACGACGCGCCCTATGCCGAGCCGGCGCAGCTCGACCGCCGCCGCCACCCCTGCCGGCCCGCCGCCGACCACGACGACATCGACGATGCCGCTCACGATCCAGCCTCCTCGACGGCCAGCGGCGTCGAAAGCCGCCCCCGCGTCATCTCGGCGAGGCGGGCCTGGCAGTAGAAGCCCTGGCAGCGCCCCATGGCGGCGCGGGTGCGGCGGCGCAGGCCGCCGAAATCCCCCGGCGGCACCAGGCTGTCGAGCGCGGCCTCGATCTCCCGGCGCGTCACCAGCTCGCAATGGCACACCATCTCGCCATGGTCCGGCTGCTGCCAGTCGCGCGGGCGGGTTTCGGCGAGATTGGGCAACCTCACCTCCGGTGCCGGCGGCCGCGATGTCGCCGGCAGGCCGAAGCCGGCGTGCAGCCGCACCGCCTCCTGCGCCAGCCCCAGCGCCGCGCTGAGCCCGGTGGAGCGGATGCCGCCAAGGGTGATCGCCCGCCGCTCCGGCCGGGCGAAGACGCGATAGGCCTTGCTGTCGCTGGCCGGCCGCAGCCCGGCATAGACCGCCGTCACCGGCATGCCGGCGAGCGCGGGAACGATCTCGGCCGCGCGCTGGAGCAGGGCGCGCAGCGTCCCGGCTTCCACCGTGGCGCGGACCCGGTCCTCCTGTTCCTCGGCGGTCGGGCCGACCAGCACATTGCCGAAGGCGGTCGGGCACACCACCACGCCCTTGGTGATCTCGGTCGGTACCGGCAGCACGATGCGGGGCACATGGGCGAAGGCGGCCTTGTCGAGCACGACGAACTGCCCCTTGCGCGGCCGGATCGCGAATTCAGCCGGCAATCCGAGCCGCCGGTCGACGGTGTCGCCATAGAGCCCGGCGGCGTTGACGACGCTGGCGGCGCGAATGTCGCCGGCCGAGGTGCGCAGCGTCCAGTCGCCGGCGAAGGCGCCCTCGATCAGCTCGGTGTTCCGCAGGAACACCCCGCCCAGCATCACCGCCTGGGTGAGATAGGCGAGGGGGGCCGACCACGGGTCGATGATGTGTTCGCCCGCCACTTCGAGCGCCGCCGCGAGGCCGGGGGCGAGGCCGGGCAGGGTGGCCCGCGCCGCGGCCGCCGTGAGCAGCCGCAGCCCGTCCACCCCATTCTCCCGTCCCTGCGCGGCGATGGCTTCGAGCTTTGCCGTCTCGGCGGGGTTCCACGCGCAGACGAGGGCGCCGGTTTCGACCAGAGGCAGGCCGAGGCTGTGGCGAATGGCGAGATATTCGGCCCGGCCCGCCCGCACCATCTCCAGCTCGAGGCTGCCGGGCGGCGCGTCGAAGCCGGTGTGGAGGATGGCGCTGTTCGCCTTGGAGGCGCCGGAGAGGATGTCGCCGCCCTTCTCGATCACCACCACCCGGGCGCCTTCCAGCGCGAAGCGCCGGGCCACGGCGCAGCCCACCACCCCGGCGCCGATGATGGCGACGTCGAACGTCTTCTGCGCGGTGCAAGATGGGGTGTGGGGCATCGCGCTCCCTTTCTGTCGTCCCGCGGCCTTGTCGGCGGCCGCGTCATGCCCGTGGCCCGGCCGCCGGGCCGGTGCCGCAGAAGGGGCCGGCCTTCCCGGCCGGCCTCATCTGCCGTGTCGCTGCGAGCCTGCCGGCGCTCCACGCGGTGTTCGCCCCGGGAGGGCCGGCCGGGGGCGAGCCCGCCCCCGGTGGCGTGTCGCTCGGTGCCGGCTCAGCGGTAGGGGTAGCCGGCCTTCTGCATCGTCTCGGCGTATTTCTTGAAGGCGGCGACCACCCGCCCGGCGCGCGGGCTGGAGGCGGCGGTCTCGTCCCAGAAGCCTTCGGAATCCTTCACCACCTGCGCCCACTCCGCCGGCGGCAGCGCGGTCAGCTCCATCTTGTTGCCTTCCACGCGCAGCTTGGCCTCGCCGCCCCAGTACCAGACGTCGCGGTAGTAATGCGACTGGTCGATGGTGATGAGGAACAGCTCCTTGAGGTGCGGCGGCACCTTGGCCCAGCTCGCGGAATTGGCGAAATAGCTGCCGAACCACGCGCCGGTGACCGAATTGGTGAGGGCGTAGTTGCAGACGTCGGCCCAGCCGACCTCATAGGCTTCGGTGAAGCCGCACCAGGCGACGCCGTCGAGCTCGCCGGTCTGCAGCGCGACCTCCACATTGTCCCACGGGATGGTCACCGGCACGAGGCCGTAGCGCGAGAGGAACTTGCCGGCGGTCGGCACGCCGAACACCCGCAGGCCGTTCATGTCGGCGAGGCTCTTGATCGGCTTGTTGACGGTGAAGATGTGCAGCGGGTCCCAGGCGCCGGTCGACAGCCAGGTGACGTTCGGCACCTCGGCATAGGCTTCTTCCCAGATCTCCTTGAGGCCGTAATAGCGGAACAGCGCCGGCACATCGAGGCTGTAGCGGGTGGCGAACGGGAAGTAGCCGCCGAACACCGCGATATCGACCGGGGAGGCCATCGTCGCCTCGTCCGACTGCACCGCGTCGAGCGTGCCGCTCTGCAGCGCGCGGAAGAGGTCGGAGGTCGGCACGAGCTGGTCGGCGTAATAGAGCTCGATCTCCATCGCGCCGTTGGCCGCCTTGTTGAAGGCGTCGATCTGCGGCTTGATCACATGGGCGCCGAGCGGCGCGCCGGAATAGGTCTGCAGGCGCCACTTGATGGGGCCGGTCTGGGCGATCACGGCGGGGGCCGCCAGCGTCGAGCCCGCCAGCGCCGCGCCGGTGCCGAGCGCGGCCTTGCCGAGGAAGCCGCGGCGGGTCGACAGGATGCTATCGGCAGCGGAGTCCATTTTCCGGGGGACGGGCTTGCTGGTGTCGTCGGTCATGTTGTTCTCCTCTGGATGGGAAGGTCTGCGGCGGCTGTTGATCAGCCTTTGACTTTCATGTGTTCGGGGAGCCACAGCGCGATCTGCGGAAAGATCATCAGGATGACGATGGTCAGGAACATGATCGCGGCGAACGGCCAGATCGACTTGTAGATGTCGACCAGCGAGATTTCCTTCGGCGCCAGCGAGCGCATCAGGAACAGGTTGTAGCCGAAGGGCGGGGTGATGTAGGCGATCTGGCAGGTGATGGTGTAGAGGATGCCGTACCAGATCAGCTGGTTGTCGAAGCCGAGATCGAGCGCCTTCACCAGCGGGATGTAGAGCGGGGCGACGATGACGAGCATCGCCGTGTCGTCGAGGAACATCCCCATCAGGATGAAGCTGAGCTGCATCATGATGATGATCGTCCAGGGATTGAGGTCCCACTGCTTGACGAACAGGAACTCGATCGCCTTCACCGCGCCCAGCCCGTCGAACACCGTGCCGAAGGCGAGGGCGGCCAGGATCAGCCACATGAACATGCAGGAGACGTTCAGCGTCTTCAGCGCGCTGTCGCGGATCACCGGCCAGCGGAAGTGGCCCTTGTAGACCGCGGCCAGCGTCGCCGCCGTCGCGCCGACCGCCGAGCTTTCCACCAGGCTGACATAGCCCATGATGAACAGGCCGGTCATGAAGAAGAAGATGGCGAAGGGAATGATGCCCGCCCGCGCCAGCGCCAGCTTCTCGCGCAGCGGCATGTTCAGCTCTTCGTCGGTGAGCTGGGGGGCGAGCTTCGGGTTCAGCTTCACCCGGACGTAGATGTAGATGACGAACAGCGCCGCCATCAGCAGGCCGGGACCGACGCCGGCGAACCACAGCTTGGAGACCGGCTGGCGGGCGATCATGCCGTACAGCACCAGCACGACCGAGGGCGGGATGAGGATGCCGAGCGAGGAGCCGCCCTGCACCACGCCCGAGATCAGCACCTTGTCGTAGCCGCGGCGGATCATCTCCGGCAGGGCGATGGTGGCGCCGATCGCCATGCCCGCCACGGAGAGGCCGTTCATCGCGGAGATGATGACCATCAGGAAGATGGTGCCGATGGCGAGGCCGCCGGTGAAGCGGCCGAACCAGACATGCAGGGCGCGATAGAGGTCCTCCGCGATGCCGGCTTCCGCGAGGATGTAGCCCATGTAGATGAACATGGGCAGGGTCAGCATCGCGTACCAGTTGAACAGCTTGAAGACCTGGTTGAACGGCAGGTCCATGGCGCCCGGGCCATACAGCAGCAGCGCGGCGGCGGAGGCGACGAAGCCGATGCCGGCGAACACCAGCTGCCCGCTGATGAGCGCCAGCACCATCGAGGCGAACATCAGCAGCGCGATCATCTCGTAGGTCATCAGAGCGTCTCCCCCCGCAGGGTGGCGATGTGCTTGAAGACCAGCGCGAAGGCCTGCATCAGCATCAGGACCAGGCAGACGGTGAGCAGCGCCTTGATCGGGATGACCGAGGGGTTCCAGATCGAGAACCGCTTCTCATTGGTGGCGATGGCGTATTGCAGGCTGGAAATGGAGCCGATGAGCAGGACGCCGAGGTAGAAGATCAGGCACCAGACGGTGACGAGGTCGACCTTCGCCTTGCCGCGCTCGGACAGGGTGGAATACCAGAGGTCCATGCGGACATGCTCGTTGTTCTTGAGCGTGAACGGCCCGCCCATGAAGTAATAGGCCGCCAGCACGAACTGGGTGAGCTCGACCGCCCAGTGCACCGGCATCTTGATGAGGTTGCGGGTGATGGCGTCGAAGATCAGCACGGCGCCCATGAGGAAGATGAGCGAGGCCGCGAGATAGCCGACATAGTCGGACACCGCGTCGACCGCGCGCACATAGCGCGCGATCAGGCGCCAGGCGCCGCTTCCACCGGACTTCATCGCATCGTCCGCATTCACGCTGTCACTCCATGGCTGGACGGCGCCGCCGGCACCTCACGTCCGCGGCACGGTGGAAGGCGCACGACATTCCGGCCGCCGGCGCGGGTGGCGCCGTGGGTATGCCGATGTCGTGGGTGCTGGGAGCAGGCGCCCGCGCGCCTGCCGTGCCGGCTCAGGCCGGGTGAGAAAGGCGCGTCCTGCCGCCGCGGATCTGCGTCATCTGGTCCCCCGTACCGGTCGCTGCATCGTCGTTATGCATGCCTGCTTTCACGGCAGGCCATGGCACTGTACCAATTTCGTTAGGGAAGGAAAGCCCGAATTTTGGCGTATTTGACCATTCGGTCATTCAATCGGTCAATACGTGACCGATTCCGCGCTTGCGAAGCGGGCCGATGCCTGCTTGGCTGATCGCCGGTTGAAACCTCCGGCCATGCCCGTGCCGTTCCGTCAGATCGCCCGCGCCTGTCCGGGCGCGGCGCGCGGCCGGCCGGCACGCCATTGACCGCCGCCGCGGGCGTACCTATCCATCCGCAGCGAGCGGGCATGGCCGTGGCATCCCTCGCCGCCCCGGGTGGGGCCGCCCACAGTCAGGACCAGAGCGTGCCCTCCGCTTCGCGCCACCGAACGATCGTTTCCCTGCTGGCCCGCTCCGGCGAGATGTCGGTGGAGGCGCTGGCCGATCATCTCGACGTCTCCCGCGAGACCGTCCGGCGCGATCTCGCCCGGCTCGAGGCGGAAGGGCGGCTGCGCCGGTTCCATGGCGGTGCCAGGGCCCTCGGCGCTGCCGCGCCGCTGCCGGAAACCGAAGGCCCGTTCGCCCAGCGGATGACCCAGAACGCGGGCGCCAAGCAGGCCATCGCCCGCGCCGCGGCGGCGCTGTTCGAGCCGGACAGCTCGCTGTTCATCGACACCGGCAGCACCACCATCGCCTTCGCCGAGGCGCTGGCGCTGCGCCCGCCGCTGGTCGCCATCACCAACGCCCCGCGCATTGCCGCCACCCTCGCCCAACATCACGGCCACAAGGTTTTCCTCATCGGCGGCGCCTATGGCGCGGATGCCGGCGAGAGCCTGGGACCGCTCGCGCTGGAGCAGATCGGCAAATTCCGCGCGGACTATGCCGTCCTCACCATTGGCGGACTCGATTCCGGCTGCGTCATGGATTTCGACCTCCAGGAGGCCGAGGTGGCGAAGGCGATGATCGAGCGCGCCGACCGGCTCGTCGTGCTGGCGGACCACAGCAAGTTCGACCGTCGCGCGGTGTTCGAGGTCGCCCCGCTCGCGCAGGTCGATGTCATCGTGACGGACCTGCCGCCGCCCGGGCCGCTGGCGCGGGCGATCGCCGACGCTGACGTCAGGCTGGTGGTCGCCGGTGGCGGCGCCTGAGCCGGAAGGCGGCTGGCCGCCGCGACGGTGCTCTGTTCCTCTATAATTTCAGTATGTTGGAAGTTCCCCGGTCGCCTGTTGCGCCCGCCGTGGGGCCGTCGCACAGTGCGTCCCTTCGCGTAAGCTCTTCCGGGGACGATATGACGCTCGTGAAATCTTCCAGTCTCGGCGCGACCCCGGAGGCTGCCGCCGCGCCGTCGTCCGCGCCGAGGAAAAAACGGGCGACCCCCGCCGTCGGCGCGGCGGGCCTTGCCGCCGACGCGGCGCTGTACGACAAGGCGTCCGAGCGGCTGGCGGCGGCCACCGAACAGCTCGCGGGCGGGCTGGTGGAGGCCTCGGCGGCGGCCGAGCAGCTTCGCGCTTCCATGGAGCGCATCGCGGCCGGGGCGGAGCAGGCGGCCGGCGGCTCGCAGGAACAGCTCGCCGCCATCCGGTCCGTTGCCGCCAGCCTTGCCGGGGCGCGGGTCCGGGCCGATGCCGGACGCCGTCGCGCCGAGGCGATCCAGCTCGTGGTGGCCGAGACGGCCGTGCAGATCACCGCGTCGGTGCGCGCCATCGAGCGCAACGCCCTGCGCCAGCAGGCCTCGGTGAGCCTGATCGCCGAGCTGGAGCGGCGCGCGCGCGACATTGGCGAGATCACCGAGACGGTGGGCGGGCTGTCCGACCAGACCAGCCTTCTCGCCCTCAACGCCGCCATCGAGGCGGCGCGGGCGGGTGAGCACGGGCGCGGCTTCGCCGTGGTGGCGGAGGAGGTGAGGGCGCTGGCGGAAACCTCGGAGCGCAGCGCCGGCGACGTGCAGGGCCTCGCCCAGACCATCCAGGCCGAGGTCGGCACCGTCGCCGCCGCGGTGAAGGAGGGGTTCGACATGGCCCAGGCGCAGGCCCGCACCGGCGCCGAGGTGGTGGCCGCGCTGGAGACGGTGCGCGCCGACATGGCCGGCCTCACCCGGGGCAGCGACCAGATCCTGTCCTCGTCACTGGAA
Organism: Ancylobacter lacus; assembly: GCF_018390635.1. Lineage (GTDB taxonomy): Bacteria > Pseudomonadota > Alphaproteobacteria > Rhizobiales > Xanthobacteraceae > Ancylobacter > Ancylobacter lacus. Next base: position 101,058 of record NZ_JAHBGE010000044.1, read on the forward strand.
GCCGAACGGGCGGCGATGGAGGCCCAGCGCGGGGCGGAGCTGGTCGCGAGCGCCGCCGAGGAACAGGCCGCCGCGGCGAGCGAAGTGCAACTGGCGGTGCAGCAGCAGACGCAGTCGCTGGAGCAGAGCCAGGTTGCGGGACAGGAGCTGGCGCGGGCCAGCGAGGGCGTGCGCCGCGGCGGGGTTGCCGCCGCGCAGGCCGAGCGGATCGCGGCCGCGGCCGAGGAACTTTCCGCCAGCATCCAGCAGCTTTCCGGCGCCGCCACGCAGATCATGACGGCGGTCGGGCAGATCGACCGCGGTGCCCAGCAGCAGGCCGCCGCCACCCGCCAGACCTCTGCCGCGCTGACCGAGATCGAGGCCGGCGCCACCCTCGCCGAGGAAAACGCCGTGCGGGCGGCGGAGCGGGTGGTGGCCATGGAGCGGACGCTCGCGGAGAGCCGGGCGGCCATCGAGCGGCTGATGGCCGGTGTCGGCACCGCGCTGGCCCGCACGCAGGGCAGCCTCGCCACGGTGCTGCAGCTCGAGGGCATCGGCCGGCGCATCGAGAAGATCGTCGACAGCATCGCGCTGGTCGCTATCCAGACCACGATGCTGGCGGTCAGCGGCTCCGTCGAGGCGGCGCGTGCCGGCGAGGCCGGGCGGGGTTTCTCGCTGGTGTCGGCGGATATCCGCAGCCTTGCCCGCGATGCCTCCGACAGCGTGTCCGGCATCAAGGACACGGTCCGCGCGGTTCTCGAGCAGATCGGCTCGCTGCGCCGCGACTGCGAACTCGCCATCCTGACCGCGGAAACCGAGATCCAGAACCACCGGGCCGTCTCCGCCGCGCTGGAGCGGCTCGACGCCGACGTCGCCGAGCTCAGCGCCGGCAACCGCGGCATTGCCGAGAGCGCCCAGGCGATCATGGCGGCGGTCCGGCAGTGCGCGCAGGCGGCCCGGCAGATCGCGGCCTCCGCCGAGGAGGCGGGCTTCGCCGCGCGCCAGGCCGCCACGGCGTCGGCGCAGCAGGCCCAGGGCGCGGACGACCTTGCCGCCGCCATCGAGGAAATCGCCTCGCTGGCCGACGCCTTCAGGCAGCAGAATGGATAACCCGCCCCAGCCCATGGCTGCCGGCGGGACGACGCACCGCTTCCTCACCTTCCGCGTCGGCGCGGATATCTATGCGCTGCCGGCGCAGGACGTGGCGGAGGTGATCCGCCTGCCCCCGCTCGCGCGGCTGCCGCAGGCTCCCGCGGCGCTGATGGGCATCGCCAGCCTGCGCGGCGCCACCCTGCCCGTGGCCAGCCTGCGGGCGCTGCTGGGGCGGGCCGCGCCCGCCGCGCGGCCCACGCCGGCCCGGTCCGCCGCCGCCCGGGCCATCGCGCTGCGCGGGGCGGCGGCGGTGGGGCTCGCGGTGGATGCGGTCGACGATCTCGTCACCATAGGCGCGGCGCAGATCGAGCCGGCGGAAGCGAGCGCCGCCGTCCGGCCGGGCGAGCGGCTCACGAGCGTCTTCCGGTTCCACGACGACCGCGACCTCGCCCGGGTGCTCGACATGCCGCCCTTGCTGGCGGCGGCCTTCGTGCCGCGCCCGCGCCCGCCGCGTCCGGCGGTGGCACCGGGCCCGGCTCAGCCGCGCCTCCACCCGTCGCAGGCGGCCTCTCCCGGCGGGGTGGGCGAGCGGCTCGTCACCTTCGAGGCCGCCGGGCAGGAATATGGCCTGCCCATCGGCGCGGTGCAGGAAATACGGCCCCTGCCGCCGAGCGTGACGGCCCTCCCGCCGGATGAGGCGGTGGCGCGCGGGGTGGCGGTTCACCGCGGCCGGCTGCTGCCGCTCTTCGCGCTGCGCGGGCTGCTCGGCCTGCCGGCGCAGACCGAGGGCGGCAAAGGCGCGGGCAAGGTGGTGGTGGTCAGGGTGTCCGGCCATGCGGTGGGCCTTGTCGTCGACCGGATGCGCGACGTGCTCCCGGCCGATCCCGCGAGCGTCGAGCCCGTGCCGCCGGTGCTCGCGGCGCGGATCGGGGGCGAGCTGCGCATCCCGCGCCTGCTGCGGGCGGAAAATGGCCGGCGGCTGGTGCCGATCCTCGATCCACAAACGCTTTTCCGGGAGGAGGTCATGCAGCGGCTCGATCGCCGGGAGGCCGGCGACGCCGTGCCGGACGCGGCTGCCGCGGCCGGAGAGATGGCGCTGCTGGTCTTCCGGCTGGGCGAGGACGAGTACGCCCTGCCGATCGGCGCCGTCGACGAGGTGGTGAAGGCGGCCGGCGCGGTGACGCGGATTCCGGGGACGCCGAAATTCCTGGAGGGCGTCGTCAATCTGCGCGGCAGCGTGCTGCCCATCATCGACCAGCGCCGCCGCTTCGACATGCCGGCCCTGCCGCCGGGCGCGCCGCGCCGGATCATCGTGGTGCGCACCGACCGCCACCGCGCCGGCATCGTCGTGGACCGGGTGACGGAAATCCTGCGCTGCCGTGAAGACGCCGTCGATCCCGCGCCCGATCTCGCCGGCGAGCCGGCGCGGCTGGTGTCCGGCATCCTCAATCTGGAGCCGGCCGGGCGGCTCATCCTCCTGCTCGATCCCGCCGAACTGATGACCCGCGCCGAACGCGGGCTGCTCGACGGTTTCGCCAAGAAGCGGCGCGAGGCAAGGTGATCAGGCTGCTGATCGTCGACGACTCCGCCCTCATCCGCAAGCTGCTCGGCGAGATCTTCGCCCGCGCCGGCGGCTTCGAGGTGCGCGTCGCGCGCGACGGCCTCGCGGCGCTGGAACAGAACCGCAGCTTCGCCCCGGACGTGGTGACGCTCGACCTCGACATGCCGCGCATGGACGGGCTGACCTGCCTCGACCGGCTGATGGTCGAGCGGCCGTGCCCGGTGGTCATCGTCTCGTCCCACAGCCTGCCCGGTGCCGAGGCGACGCTGAAGGCGTTCGAGCTTGGCGCCGTCGACGTCATGCCCAAGCCGGGCGGCCCGGTCTCGCTGCATATGGACGAATGGGCGCCCCGGCTGGTGGCGAAGGTCCGCGGTGCGGCGCGGGCGAAGGTCCGGTCGAGCCTGCGGCTGCGCGAGCGTGTGCGTCAGCGGATCGGCGCCGCGCTGGCGGCCGCTCCGTCCGCGCCGGCGCGGGCGCTCCGCCCCATGGCGGAAGGCGACGGGCTGGTGCTGGTCGGCGCCTCCACCGGCGGGCCGCCCGCGCTCGAGGCACTGCTCACGGCACTGCCCGCCTCCTTCCCGTGGCCGATCCTGGTGGCGCAGCACATGCCGGCGAGCTTCACCGGCGCGCTGGCCCGCCGGCTCGACAAGCTCTGCGCGCTCGCCGTCATCGAGGTGAGGGAGCCGGTGCCGCTGCAGCCCGGCATGGTCTATATCGGGGCGGGCGATGCCGACCTTCTCGTATCCCGCCGCGACGCGGCGCTGGTCGCCATGGCGGCGCCGCCGCTGCCCGCCCATCTCTGGCACCCCAGCGCCGACCGCCTCGTCGCCTCCGCCATGGAGGAGCTTGCGCCGGCCCGGATCATCGGCATCCTGATGACCGGCATGGGCAATGACGGCGCCGCCGCGATGGCGGAGCTGCACGCGCGCGGCGGCCACACCATCGCCGAGGCCGAGGAGACCGCGGCGGTCTGGGGCATGCCCGGCGAACTGGTGAAGGCGGGCGGGGCCGAATGGGTGGAGCCGTTGCCCGACATTGCCGCCCGCCTGCTGGCGATGGTGCCGTGAGATGCCGCTGATCCGCCCGAAGGCCGCCGGCGCGCCGGCATCGTCCCCCGATCCCCGGACCGCGCCGGATGTCGCCGCCCTGAAGGCCGCGCTGCAACACGGCACGCCGGACGCGCGCCGCGCCGCCGCACGCGCCCTTGCCGGCGTGCCGGAAGCGGCGGGGCTGCTGGCGGCGGCGCTGGCGGGAGAAGAAGACATCCGCGTGCGGGAGGCGATCTTCACCGGGCTCGCCGGGCTCGGCACCGGGGAATGCGCCGACCTCCTGCTTGCCCTGCTGCGGTCGCCGGATGCCGGGCTTCGCGGCGGCGCGCTGGACGCGCTGGCGGCGATGCCCGCCCGGCTGCCGGCCCGGCTTCCCGCCCTGCTGCGCGACGACGACCCGGATGTGCGGCTGCTCGCCTGCGGGCTCGCGCGCGTCCTCGCCTCGGACGAGGCGACCGCGCTGATGTGCGCGGTGCTGGAACGCGAGGCCGAGCCCAATGTCTGCGCCGCGGCGGTGGACGTTCTCGCCGAGCTGGGCGAACCGCAGGCCCTGCCGGTGCTGGCGCGCTGCGCCGCGCGGCCGGGCGCCCCGGCGTTCCTCGTCTTCGCGACCGGGATTGCCATGCGGCGCATCCGTGCGGCGTCCGACCGGGCGGGCGAGGCCGGCGCGTGAACGAGGACGAATTCCGGCGGCTGTGCGACTTCATCTACCGGCGCACCGGCATGGTGTTCACCGAGGCCAGGCGCTATTACGTCGAGCGGCGGGTCACCGAGCGCCGGTCCGCCACGAACACGGCCTCGTTCGCCGCCTATTTCGCCCGCCTGCGCCGCGACCTCGACGGCGAGGTGGAGCAGTTCATCAACGCCTTCACCGTCAACGAGACCTATTTCTTCCGCGAGGAGCACCAGCTTCGCTGCCTCTCCGGCGACCTGCTGGCCCGGCGCATCGAGGCCCGCCCGGCGGGGCGGCCGCTGCGCATCTGGTCGGTGCCGTGCTCGACCGGGGAGGAGCCTTACTCCATCGCCATCTGGCTGCTGGAAAACTGGCCGATGGTGGATGCGTTCGAGATCGAGATCGTGGGCTCCGACATCGACACCCGGGTGATCGAGGCCGCGCGGGCCGGCCATTTCGGCCGGCGCGCCCTGATGCGGCTGTCCGAGCCGCTGATCGCGAAGTATTTCGAGCCGGAGGGCCCGGAGAGCTGGCGGATCATTGCGGAACTGCGCAATTCGATAGATTTTACCACGGTCAATCTCGTCGATGCCGCCGGCATGCGGGCCCACGGCGTGTTCGACGTGATCTTCTGCCGCAACGTCCTGATCTATTTCGATGATGCCTCGCGCCGCATCGCCGCGGAAAACCTGTACGACAACCTGATGCCGGGCGGCTTCCTGTGCCTCGGCCACAGTGAATCCATGAGCCGGATATCGCCCCTGTTCGACGTGTGTCGCTATGCCGACGCGATCGTCTATCAACGGCCGCGGGAGCCGCGCCATGGCTGAGGCGGAGCCCATCCGGTCCGGCCGGCGCGTGCTGGTGATCGACGACGCCAGCCTGGTGCGGCTGTACTACCGCCAGTTGCTGGAGGACGACGGCTTCGTCGTGGAAGAGGCGCTGAACGGGCTGGAGGCGCTGGAGGCGCTGCTGGTCGGTCCGTTCGACCTGCTCATCGTCGACGTCAACATGCCGCGCATGGACGGGCTGACCTTCCTCAGGACCCTGCGGCGCCTGACCTCCGCCGCCGCCGCCATTCCCGCCCTCGTCACCAGCACCGAGGCGGCGGCGCAGGACAGGGAGGCGGCCCGGGCGGCTGGCGCCAATTTCTATCTCGTCAAGCCGCTGGAGCCGGAGGTCCTCACCCTCCACGCCCGTCTCATGTGCGGGGTGCCGGCGTGAACGAGTTCATCGAGCAGTTTCTCATCGAGGCGCGCGAACTCGTCGAGCAGGGCACGGCGGACCTGCTGGCGGCCGAGCAGCACCCGGACGACGCCGAGGCCGTGGCGGGCGCCTTCCGGGCATTCCATACGCTGAAGGGCGCCGCCGGCATCATCGATTTCGCGGCGATGGCCCGCGCCCTGCACGCCGCCGAGGACGCGCTGTCGGCGGTTCGCAGCGGCGCGCGCCCGCTCGACCGCGATCTTACCGGGCGCTGCCTGTCCTGCCTCGATCAGGTGGTGGCGTGGCTCGATCTGATCGCGCAGAGCGGCGAGCCGCCCGCCGACGCGGAAGCGGCGGCCGACTCCCTCGTCGCGCTGTTCGCGCCGGATCCGCCCCCGGCCAACGGCCCGGACCGGCCGACCGGGCAGCCCGATCCCGTCCCCGCCGCGTCGGCCGTCTCCGAGGCGGTGGACGCCCTCCTCGCCGCGCAGGCCGCCCTGCTGCGGGGACCGCGCGACGAGGGCTTCGAGGGGCGCGCGGCCGCCGCGCTGGCCACGGCGGTCAACGTGCTCCGGGCGGCGGGCGAGGGTGATGCCGCGGCCGAGCTGGAGCGGCTGGCGCAGGCGGGCGCCGGTGTCGCCGACCTCGTCCGCGCCATGCGGCGGGCCTCTCCCGAGGCCGACGGCCTGCCGGCCCCGGCGCCGGCGGCGGCGCGGTCCCCGCAGCAGGGCGGCCTGCGCGGCGAGGAGGCCGCGGCGGATTCCGGCGCCCGCTCGCTGCGGGTCGATATCGGCCGGGTCGATGCGCTGGTGCGGCTCGCCGGCGAGTTCACCGTGCTGATGAACGCCGCCGGCCATGCCGCCGCGCTGGCCGAGCGGGGGGAGGGGCGGGCGCTCGCACCCCTGCTGAAGCGGCAGCATGGCGCGCTGGAGCGGCTGGTGGACGCATTCCAGCATGCCGTGCTGGCCCTGCGGGTGCTGCCGCTCCGCCACGTCTTCCAGCGTTTTCCCCGGCTGGTGCGGGACATGGCGCAGGCGCTGGACAAGCCTCTGCGCCTCGTCATCGAAGGCGAGGCGACCGAGGCGGACAAGGCGATCGTCGAGGCGCTGTTCGAGCCGCTGCTGCACATCCTGCGCAACGCCGCTGACCACGCCATCGAGCCCGCCGCCGCCCGCCGCGCCGCCGGCAAGCCGGAGACCGGCCTCGTCGTCCTGCGGGCCCGTCGCGAGGAGGACCGCCTCGTGGTCGAGGTGGAGGACGATGGCGGCGGTCTCGACACCGCCCGCATCCGCGCGGTGGCCGCCGCGCGGGGCGTCGCGAGCCCGGAGGCCCTCGCGGCGCTGACGGAGGAGGAGGCCGGCGACCTCGTTTTCGCGCCCGGCTTCTCCACGCGGCCCGACGTCACCGATTATTCCGGCCGCGGCGTCGGCATGGACGCGGTGCGGGTGGCGGTGGAGCGGCTCGGCGGCCGGGTGGCGCTGCGCAGCCGGCCGGGGCTCGGCACGCGGGTGCGGCTCGACCTGCCGGTCAGCATCCTCAAGACCGAGGTCATGACCGTGGAGGTGGGCGGGCAGGTGCTCGGCCTGCCGCTCGACGTGGTGGTGGAGACCACCCGCATCCCGCGCGCCGCGCTTGCCCGCATCGGTGCCGCCCGGGCCTTCGTCTGGCGCGGGCGCACCGTGCCGCTTCTCGACCTCTCGGGCGTTCTCGAGGCGGAAGGCTCAACGGAACGCTCGTCCGAGGCGCTCGTCGTCGTTACCCTGGTGGCCGGCGCCTATGGCGGGCTGGAGGTCGGCCGGTTCGGCGAGCGCATGAGCGTCATGCTGCGGCCGATGGAGGGCCTGCTCGCCGGCCTGCCGTGCCTTGGCACCACGCTTCTCGGCGACGGCCGTGTTCTCATCGTGCTCGACCTTCATGAGCTTCAGCTATGACCGTGCATGGCAAGGCCGACGGCACCACCCTCCTCTCCGGCGCTGGAGAGGGGCGGGCGGCAGACGCCGTTGCCGCCCGCCACGCTGCCCCCCCAGCCGGGACCGCCGCCTGGGGCGGCGCGGGCCCGACCGGCGCATCCGATGATCCCAACCGCGGCGAGCCCGCCTTTCGGAGCCTTCCTTCATGACGTTTCAGGTCCTCATCGTCGACGACAGCAAGCTCGCCCGCATGGCGATCGCCAAAGCGATGAACAATCTGCAGCCCGGCTGGACCCGTGTGGAGGCGGCGAACGCCGACGACGCGCTCGCCCTCGCCCGCAGCCAGACCTTCGACATCGCCCTGCTGGACTACAACATGCCCGGCCGCGACGGGCTGCAGCTCGCGGGCGAACTGCGCGATCTCTCCCCCGGCATCGCGCTGGCGCTCATCTCCGCCAACCATCAGCGCGAGGTGGTCAGCCAGGCGCATGAGGTGGGGGCGATATTTCTCTCCAAGCCCTTGACCCAGGAGGCGCTTGGCCAATTTCTAAGCGAGGTCCAGCAGTCCAAGAGGTCGATGTGAGCGACCAGAGCCGCCTTGTCCTCAGCGAGCTGCAGATCGACGCGTTGACGGAGCTCGTCAACATCGGCGTCAGCCGGGCCGCGGCCAGCCTGCGGGACCTCGTCAGCCGGCAGGTGCTGCTCTCCGTGCCCCGCGTGACGCTGGTGAGCCGGGCCGACGCCATCGCGATTCTGGGCGCCACCGAGGAGCGCGGCCTCGTCGCGGTCCATCAGCTGTTCGAGGGCGACATCACCGGGCGGGCCCTGCTGATATTCCCCGAGATCAACAGCCTCGAACTGGTGCGGGCCGTCACCGGCGGCATGCTGCCGCTGGAGGATATCATCGAGCTGGAGCAGGAGGCGCTGGCGGAGACCGGCAACATCATCCTGAACGGCTGCCTCGCGACCATCGCCAACATGCTGCACCGCAGCCTCAAGATGTCGCTGCCGGAAATCCTGCGCGGTCACGGCCGCGATCTCTTCGAGCTGGCGCCGCCGCCGGTGGGGGGCGACGTCGTTCTGTTCCTCTACATCAATTTCGCGGTGCACGAACGCGACATTCGTGGCTACATCGCGATGCTGATGGATTTGCCCTCGCTGGAAGCGCTGCGGGGACTGCTGGACGAATTCATCGAGCGGGTTGCAGGCGGAGCGGTGCCCGAGGCGAATGCCCCTGTTTGACGATGATCTCGCGCGCATGCTCATCGACGAGCTGGACGGTGGCGTCATCGTCGTCGACCGGGAGCGGCGTGTCCTCATCTGGAACCGGTGGATGGCCGCGGCGACCGGAAAGCCGGCTTCGGCGTGTCTCGGCCGGCCGCTGGACGACCTGTTCGCCGACACGCCGGCGCGACTCTGGGCGGCGCTCAGGGAGGCCTTTTCCGCCGGCACGGCGAGCCTTCTCACCCATTCGCTGCATGCGGCCGTGTTTCCCTTGCGCACCCGCGCCGGTCTCGAACTGGTCCACAACGCCTCGGTCCGCCCGCTGGGGCCGAAGCCGCACGACACCTGCCTGATCCAGCTCGTCGACGTCACCGCCAGCGCCAACCGCGAGCGGGTGCTGCGGCAGCGCCAGAACGCGCGCTACCACGCCGTGGTGGACAGCGCGCTCGACGCGATCCTGACGCTCGATGCCGATGGCGTGATCCAGCTCGCCAACCCCTCCGCCGCCGGCCTGTTCGATCGGCCCGCCGAGGACCTCGTCGGCGTGACGCTGTCGTCGCTGCTGCAGGAGCATGGCGCCTGGCGCACGGCCTGGGAGCGGGTGCTCGGCGGCGACCCGCTGACCCGGCCGGTCGAGGTGGAGGCGCGGCGCCGGGACGGGTCGGCGAGCTTCCTGGAGCTCACCGCCTCCCGCTGGACCAGCGATGCGCGCTACTTCGTCACCGCGATCCTGCGCGACGTCAACGAGCGCAAGGCGGCCGAGGCCGAGCTGCGCGGCCTCAACATGACGCTGGAGCGGCGGGTGGCCGAGCGCACCGCCGAGCGCGACCGGATGTGGCGGCTCTCGACCGACATCATGGTGGTCGCCCGGCTCGACGGCGTCATCAAGGCCACCAACCCGGCCTGGACCCACCTTCTGGGCTGGGAGGCCGGCCAGTCCGGCGGCGCCCCTCTGGTCGATTTCGTCGCGCCGGAGGACCGCGAGCGCTTCCGCGGCATTCTCGACGCGCTCGGCCGGGAGACCCTGCCGCAGCGTTTCGCGCTCCCGCTGCGGACGCGCGAGGGCGGGCTGCGGTGGATCGAATGGAGCGCGGTGGCCGCCGACGATCTGCTGCAGGCGGTGGGCCGCGACATCACCGCCCAGCGCGAGGCCGAGAGCACGCTGCGCCGCACCGAGGCCGCCCTGCGGCAGGCGCAGAAGATGGAGGCGGTCGGCCAGCTCACCGGCGGCATCGCCCACGACTTCAACAACATGATGACCGGGGTGATCGGCGCCATCGACATCATGAAGCGCCGCATTGCCGCCGGCCGGCTCGACGACCTCGACCACTTCATGACCGCCGCCTCGTCCTCGGCGCAGCGCGCGACGGCGCTGACGCAGCGCCTGCTCGCCTTTTCGCGCCGGCAGTCGCTGGATTCACGCCCGGTCGACATCAACGCGCTGGTCGGGTCGCTGGAGGACCTGCTCCGCCGCACCATTGGCGAGTCGGTGCGGCTGGACACCCGGCTCGATCCCGCGCTGTGCTGGGCGACCGCCGACGCCAACCAGCTCGAAAGCGCGATCCTCAACCTCGCCATCAATGCCCGCGACGCGATGCCCGGGGGCGGCCAGCTCACGGTGACGACGCGGCAGCAGAGCTTCACCGCGCTCGATGTGCTGGCGACGCACGAGCTGAAGCCGGGCCGCTACATCGTCATCGCCGTCGCCGATACCGGCAGCGGCATGGCGCCGGAGGTGCTGAACAAGGTGTTCGAGCCGTTCTTCACCACCAAGCCGGTGGGGCAGGGCACCGGCCTCGGCCTGTCGATGGTCTATGGCTTCGCCCGCCAGAGCAACGGGCATGTCGAGATCCGCAGCGTCCCCGGACAGGGCACCACGGTCGAGCTGTATCTGCCCGTCGCCGAGGCGCCCGCCCCGCCCCGGCCGGAGCCGCCGGCGGTGGCCTTCGAGGGCGAGGGGCAGACCGTGCTGCTGGTGGAGGACGATGAATCCGTGCGCCTGCTGGTGGCCGACATCCTGCAGGAACTCGGCTATGCATCGGTCGTCACCGCCGAGGCACAGTCCGCCCTAAGGGAGCTGTCCGCCAATCGCGACATCCAGCTCATGATTTCGGATGTCGGCCTGCCGGGGATGAACGGGCGGCAGCTTGCGGAGCTGGCGCGGCGGGAGCGGCCCGACCTCGCGATCCTGTTCCTCACCGGCTATGCCGAGGATGCGGTGATGCGCTCGGAATTCCTCGGCCCCGGCATGGCGATGATGACCAAGCCCTTCGCCATAGAGGCGCTGGCGACCAAGATCCGGGAGATGATCGCCGCGCCCGCCCGCCGCGCCGTCTGCCCGTGAGGGGCCGGCGTGCGGCGACGTGTGCCGGGACGCTCAGGCCGTGAGATAGTCGAAGGCGGTGAGGGTGAAGATCTCGCCCAGCGCGACCAGCTCGTCGATCATCACATGCTCGTCGGCCGCGCCCATGTTGTACGCCGTGGGGCCGCAGACCACCGTGGGAATCCCGGCGCCGCGATAGTGGCGGGCGTCGGAGGCGCCGACCCGCATGTTGAGCGCGGGGGTGATGCCGAGCACCGCGCGGCAATTGGCCGAGAGCCGGCCGATCACCTCGTGGTCGGGGTCGGTCCAGCTCGGCTCGTAGCGCCGGGTGATCGCGACCTCGACGCCGTGCCGGGCGGCGAGCCGGGTGATCTCCTCCTCCACCCGCGCAACGCTGATGCCGACCGGGAGCCGCACATCGGCGGTCGCCTCGGCGTGGTCGGCGATGAGGTTGGAGAGCCGGCCGCCGGCGATGGTGCCGAAGGTGATGGTGACCCGCCGCAGCACGTCGCTTTCGCCGGCCCCCGACAGTGCCTCGGAGGCGGGCGAGGCGGCGGCGATGGCGTCCAGCACCCGCGCCGGGGCCTCGACGGGCAGGTCGCGGATCGTCCGCAGCGCCGCGATGGCGTCGATCAGCTTCTCGATCGCGCTCTCGCCCCGGTGCACATGGGCGGCGTGGGCGGCGCGGCCGCGGGCGGAAAGGGTGAGCCAGATCAGCCCCTTCTCGCCGAAGCGCAGCACCCGCGGCGAGCCGGCGTCGGCGCTGATCATGGCGTCGCCGCGGGCGTGGGGAACGGTGTCGAGCAGCCGCTTCGAGCCGAGCACGCCCATGGTTTCCTCGTCGCCGGCGAAGGTGGCGACGACCTCGCCCGGCAACGCCGCGCGGTGGGCGGCGAGGTGGCGCAGCGCGAACAGGATGGCGGCGAGGCCGCCCTTCATGTCGGAGACGCCGAGCCCGTACAGCCGGCCGTAGCGCGCCTCGCCGTCCGGGTCCGCCGACCACGCCGCGCGGTCCCCCAGCGGAAAGGTGTCCATATGGCCGTTGAAGACCAGCCGCCGGCCCGGCCGGCCGCCCCGCAGGCGCAGCACGAGGTTCATCACATGGCCGGCGCCGGGGTGGCGCTCGATCTCGATGGCGGGGGTGTCGGCGAGGATGGTGGCCACTTCCGCGGCCATGGCGTTGGTGTCGCCGGGCGGGGTTTCGCTGCGCGTCGCCAGCAGCCGCCGGGTGGTAGCGACGAGGCGCTCGCCATCGGCCCGCGTCGCCTGCGCCAGAAGCTCCCTTACCGTCATGGCGCCTCGCAGCCTGCCCGGAGCGCGGCGGTCGCCGCGCCGTCGACCGCGAGGTCGGCGGTGAGCGCGACGCGGTAGACCTCGCGGGCACGCGCCGGGCTCACCCAGCCCTCGGCGACGTCCAGCGCCACCCGGGCGGGATCGCGGGTTTCCGGCGCGCCATAGCCGCCGCCGCCATTCGACAGCGAGACGACCCGCTGGTCCACCCGCACATGGACGTGCTCGGAGGTGGAGAGCGGCACCACCTCGCCGGCGTCGGATTCCAGATACTGCGCGGCCGGCCGGGCGTTGCCGCCGCCCCGGGTGCCGAGCGAGGGATTGACCGTGCCGTCGCTGCAGAAGCCGAGCTCGAAGTCGCAGTCGATGGGCCGGAACGCGGTCATGATGCCGGGCGCGCCACGGAAGGCGCCGGCACCCTCGCTGTCGGTCAGGATCTTGCGGGTCTCGATCATCATCGGGTGCAGCATCTCGTCGATCTCGATGCTGTCATAGAAGGGCATGCCGGCATTGCCCATGCAGAACAGCGAGAGCCAGCCATCCTGCACCGGCGTGCCCGGTCCGCCGCCCGCGGCGAGGATCACCTCGTTGACGAAGGCGTGGCCGTTGCGCGGGTCCCGGCCGGAGATGACGCCGGCCGATGGCGGCAGCGCGGCGCCGCCCTCCGCCATGCCGACGCTGGGGTCGATGGTGGCCATGGCGAGCTGCACCGCGTTGGAGACGCGATCGCCGAGATTGGTGGTGGCGACCGAGGTGGAATGGGGGTGGCGCGGAATGCCGACCACGCAGTTCTCGCGCAGCCGCACCTCGATCCGCCGCAGGCTGCCGGCATTGGGCGTGACCGGGCGCGGCAGGCTGTTGAGCACCCCCACCAGCGCGGCGGTGCGGGCGCAGGCGTGGCTGAGGTTCACGCCGACCGGCAGGCAGTCGATATTGTCGGTGAGGTCGACCACGATGCGGCCGGCCGCGGCGTCGATGGTGACGTCGGCATTGGCGCGGATGCCCTCCGCCGGCGTGCCGGGCAGCGGGTCGTGGGTGCAGGTGCCGCGGGCCTTGCCGGAACGGATGGTGGAGATGACCTCGACCATCTGCCGCTCGGTGACGTCGAACCACTGGCGGGCGTGCTCGGTCAGCGCGTCCCAGCCGAGTTCGCGGCCCATCCGCATGATCTCGCGCTCGCCGATCCGGGCGGCGCCGACCATGGCGAGGTAATCGCCGCGCCACTGCTCCGGCACCCTTATGCGCATCAGGCACATGTTGATGATGTCGCGGTTGTCGACATAGTCGGACTGCACCTTCACCGCCGGGAAGATGAGCGCGCCTTCCTCATACACGTCGCGGGCATTGCCCATGTAGGTGGTCGGCAGCGAGTTGCCGCAATCCGCCTGGTGCGCCTTGGCCACCACGGTGAAGCGGTGGACGTCGTCGTCGTCGAACACCGGCACCAGGATGGTGTGGTCGGCGGCGTGCGAATTGCCGTGATAGGGCGAGTTGTGGAGGAAGGCGTCGCCGCGCTTCACCTCCGGGTGGATGTCCAGCATCGCCCGCGCCATCAGGTCGGCGCCGCCGATGACGTGGATGGGGTAGCTGTCGGCGGCGGTCAGCAGCTCGCACCCGGCCGTCACCAGCGCGCAGGAGAAATCGCGCGCGGTGTTGATGACGCCGGAGCGGGCGGTGCGCAGCAGGGTGTTCGCCATCTTGCGGGTCACGCCGTCGAAGCGCTTCTGCATGATGGCGAGCTTCACCCCGTCGAACGGGGTGGAGGGGGTGGAAACCGGGGCCTCGAGGGTCATGTCCTGCTCCTACGCCGCGCTGTGGACGACGAGATGGCCGCCCGGCCGCCGCACCGCGCGGGCGCCGGGGTTGATGACGATGGTGGTGAAGTTGCTGTCTACGATGGCCGGCCCGTGCAGCTCGGTGTTCTCCGGCAGGTGCTCCAGCCGGTAGGCCGGGGCCTCGACGAGGCCGGTCTCGCGGAAGAACATCGGGCGGTGCGACACCGCCCCGGCCGCCTGCGCCTCGTCGCCGAGGCGGATGGAGGTGGGATCGGACAGCCGGCAGCGGGCAAGGGCGCGCCAGCTCATGATCTCCACCGCGTCGCCGTCGTCGCGGAAGGAGAACAGGTCGGTGTGGCGGGCATGGAAATCGGCGATCAGGGCGGCGACGTCGTCCTCGGTGTCGAATCGCGCGCCGCGCAGCGGCACCTCGATCTCCCAGACCTGCGAGGGGTAGCGGGCCTCGATCGACAGGTCGATCCGCCGGTCGCGCGCGGCGGGGCCGGCCTTGTCGAAGAAGGCCTGCGCCCGGCCCACCAGCTCCGCGAGAAGTGCGTTGGCGCGGTCGCGGTCGAAGGCGGTGGTCTTCATGAAGCCGATGCTCGAATATTCCGTCGTCAGCTCCGACATCATCGCGCCCGCCGCGCTCAGCGCCGCGCCGACATCGGGGAACACGATGGTGTCGCAGCGCAGCCGGCGGGCGATCAGCACGGCGTTGATGCCGGCGGCGCCGCCGCCCCCGATCATCACCGTGTCCTGCGGGTCGATGCCCTGCTTCACGGTGATGTCCTCGATGGCGTTCACCATGCCCTCGGTGGTGAGGTCGAGGATGGCGAGCGCCGCGTTCTCCACGGAAAGGCCGAGCGGGGCGGCGACGTCGCGGCGGATCGCCTCGCGCGCGGCCTCCAGCGCCAGGCTCATCTGGCCGCCGAGGAAGAAGGCGGGGTCGATATAGCCGAGCACCACCGCCGCGTCGGTGACGGTGGGGCGGGTGCCGCCGCGGCCATAGCACACCGGCCCGGGGGTCGAGCCGGCGCTTTCCGGGCCGACCTGGAGCAGGCCGGCGCTGTCGACCCGGGCGATGCTGCCGCCGCCGGCGCCGACGCTCTTCACGTCGACCGAGGGAAAGCCGGTGAGGTTGCCCTGGTAGATCGGTCCCAGCCAGGTTTCGCGGGTCCACGGCAGGGCGCCGTCCTTGACCAGCGAGACGTCATAGGTGGTGCCGCCGGCATCGGTGACGATCGCGGTGGAGGCGCCCTCGATCCCGGCGAAATGCCGCCCGGCGACCGGCGCCATGGCGGGGCCGGAGTTGAGGGCGAGGATCGGGCGCTCGGCGAGGTCGGCGACGTCGACCAGCCCGCCCTGCGAGGTGACGGCGAAGATCTGGCCCCTGAGGCCGCGCTCTTCCAGCCGCTGCTTCAGGGTGCGGAGATAGTCGCTCATGATCGGCTTGAGCGAGGCGTCGATGGCGCAGGAGGAGGTGCGGCGATATTCCCGCACCGTCGGGTTGAGCTTGTGCGACAGGGTGTAGGGAACGCCCGGCAGATGCTGTTCCAGCAGCTCTGCCAGACGCAGCTCGTGCGCGGGATTGACGATCGACCAGATCAGCGAGACCGCCACCGCCTCCACCTGCCGGGCCTTGAGGTTCTCGAGGATGGCGAGGGTGGCCTCCTCGTCGAGGGGGCGGTGGACGCGGCCGTCGGCCCAGACGCGCTCGGGAACCTCGAAGGTCAGCGAACGCGGCACATAGGGCGCGGGGTAGGGGGTGCGGTAGTTGAAGGGATCGGTGCGGCCGCCCTCGCGGATCAGCAGGATGTCGGGGTGACCCTCGGTGACGAGCAGCGCGGTGCGGGCCGCCTTGCCGGTGACGACGGCATTGATGGCGCGGGTGGTGGAGTGAAACAGGATCTCCGTCTCGGCCAGCAGGTCGGGCACGGCGACCCCCCGCGCCGCCGCCGCCAGCTCGATGGCGCCCAATATCCCGCCGATCGGGTCGGGATAGGTGGTGGGCGACTTGAACATGGTCGCGGCATGGCCGGGAACATCGACCATCAGGTCGGTGAACGTGCCCCCCACATCGATCGACATCCGCATGATTGATCCTCTCCCTCGGCCGTCCCGCCTGTTATGCAAGTGACTTGCATATAATGCAATAAATTTTACATCCTTGCAGGATGCGATTTGGACTTGCGTTTTGCACAACCATCGAGGGTTCTGGTAAGGAGGTCGATGCGTGCCTCAGGGCCGGCCCTGACCGCACGTATCCGAAGCCGCCGCGCCGGGCGCGGGCGGAAACCGGGCAGGGGGACGATGGCGAATCTCGAGATCGGCAGTGATGACGGCCTGCCCGCGGTCGGGCCGCGCGTGCGCTATCTGCGCCGGATGCACCGGCTGCGGCTGAAGGACCTCGCGGCGGCGGCCGGCTGTTCCGAAAGCCTGCTCTCGCGCATCGAGAACTCGCTGGTGGTCCCCTCGCTCAGCACCCTGCACCGGCTGTGCAAGGCGCTGAACGTCAATGTCGCCGCCCTGCTCGATCCCAAGGAAGACGAGATCTGCACGATCTACGGGCCGAACGACCGGCCCCGCTACACCCGCGACGCCGCCGAGGAGGGCGACGGCAGCACCGCGGAGATCCTCACCCCCTTCGCCCCGCACCGTCAGCTCGAGGGGCTGCTGCTGGAGATGCCGGCGCGGGGGCCGATGTGCGGCCCGTTCCAGCACGCCGGCGAGGAGGTCGGCTATGTCCTCACCGGCGAGCTGGAGCTGATCGTCGAGGGCGAGCAGTACCGGGTGCCGACCGGCCACAGCTTCTTCTTCCTGTCCGACCGGACCCACAGCTACCGCGCCGCCGGCGAGGAGAACTGCCGCGTCATCTGGATCAACACCCCGCCCACCTTCTGAGCCGCGGCCCGGCCGGCCGGCGCGCCGCGGCCCGCTCATGCGTGGTTGACCGCCCGCAGGAAGCGCTGCGTGCGCTCATGGGTCGGGTTGTCGATCACCTGCTCGGGCGGACCCTGTTCCACCACCACGCCGCCATCCATGAAGACGACGCGGTCGGCGACATCGCGGGCGAAGCGGATTTCATGGGTGACGACGATCATCGTCATGCCGGCATCGGCCAGCTTGCGCATGACGCCGAGCACCTCGCCGACCAGCTCGGGGTCGAGCGCCGAGGTCGGCTCGTCGAACAGCATCAGCCGCGGCGAGATGGCCAGCGCCCGGGCGATGGCGACGCGCTGCTGCTGCCCGCCGGAGAGGCGGTGCGGCAGGTGGTTGACGTGGTTCTGCAAGCCGACCTCGCCGAGCAGCCGGGTGGCGAGCGCGCGGGCGACCTCCGGCTTGACGCCGAACACCCGCACCGGGGCCTCCATCACGTTTTCCAGCGCGGTGAGATGGTTGAACAGGTTGAAGTGCTGGAACACCATGGAGATGCGCGCATCGGCGCGGGCCTTGGCCAGCCGTCCGGTGGGGCGGGGCTGGCCGCCGGGCGCCATCTGGTAGCCGACGAACGCGCCGCCCACGGTGATGCTGCCCCAGTCCACCGATTCGAGGTGGTTGATGGTGCGCAGGAAGGTGCTCTTGCCCGAGCCGCTGGGCCCGAGCAGCACCACCACCTCGCCGCGGTTCACCGTGAGGTCGATGCCGTTCAGCACCTTGTTGGACCCGTATTCCTTCTGCACGTTGCGGCAGACCACCAGCGGCTCGCCGCGCGGCACGGGGTCGGCATCGGCGTTCACCAGCGTGCTGAACAGGTCGTCGGCGCGGGCCGCCGGGATGGGCTCGGCCGCCGGCCCGTCGACCGCGACCGGCGCGGGCGCCGGTTCCGCCGCCGGCTTGAGCCGGAAGCCGAGCAGGCGGGAAAGGCCGGTGTCGGTGCGCGTGTCCTTCTCGAGGTCGAAGCGCCGCTCCGCCCAGCCCTGCGCCACCGAGATGAGGCTCACCAGAATGAGGTAGATGAGCGAGGTGGCGGCGAAGACGGTGAAGAACTTGTTATTCTGCCCGACGATCTGCTGGGAGCGGAAGGTCAGCTCGTTGACGAACACGATCGAGGCGATCGAGGTCAGCTTGAGCATGCTGATGGTGTCGTTGCCGACGCCGGGCAGGATGGCGCGCATCGCCTGCGGCAGGATGATGCGGCGCAGCGCCAGGAACGGGCCCATGCCGAGCGAGGTCGCGGCCACCGCCTGGTTGCGGTTCACCGACAGGATGCCGCCGCGGATGATCTCCGCGCTGAAGGCGGCCTGATTGAGGGAGAAGCCGATGACGGCGGTGGTGAAGCTGTCGAACTTCAGCCCGACGAAGGGCAGCGCGTTGAAGATGAAGACGAGCTGCAGCAGCTGCGGCGTGCCGCGCGTGATCCAGATGTAGAACCACGATACCCCCCGCAGCAGCGCCAGCCCGGACAGCCGCATCAGCGCCAGCACCAGGCCCAGCATGAGGCCGAGCGTCATCGAGATGGCGGTGATCTGCACCGCGACCCAGGCGCCCTCCCACAGGAAGCTGGAGACGCAGTAGGACAGGAATTCCCAGAACCAGCCGAACGCCATGTGGGCATAGGGATCGACGGCGCTGAGCCCGCTCGCCATGTCCTCGATGCTCGCGCCCGACGGCGCCTGCGCCAGCACCGGGCGGGTGCCGGTGAGCAGCGACAGGGCTGCCAGCGCCACCCCGGCAACCGGCGCAAGGCCCGACGGCCGCGCCGGGGCGGGACGGTCGCCCGTGCGGGTGGCGCGGGCACGAACAATGAGGGCGCGTGCAGGGAGGGCGCTTGCAGATCGTCTCATGCCGTATGTTCCGCGGTTGGAAAAGGCGGCATCGCGCACCGCCGCGCTGCCGCAGGCCCGGGCGGGGGGCGCCCGGGCCTGCGGCGATGAAGGCGGCCGGAACGGCGCCGGCGGTTACTTGGTCCGGATTTCGACCGGAATCTGCAGCGCCGGATCGGTGTTGTACTTGGCGAAGATCTTCTTCTGCGTGCCGTTGGCCTGCATGATCTTGATGCCGTCATAGATGGCCTTGACGAGGTCGTCATTGCCCTTCTTGACGCCGACGCCGATCTGGAAGCCGCTCACGATGGAAAAGGCGCGGCTGTACTTGGTGGGGTTGGCGGCGGCCATGAAGTCGATATAGCCGAGGTCCCACAGCAGGATGTCGGTGCGGTCGCTCTCCAGCAGGCGCAGGCCGGCCGCCAGATCCTGGAACGGCATGGTGGTGATGGCCGGCTTGCCCTCCGCCTTGCAGGTTTCCTGCTGCTTCAGCGTGGCGGCCTCCTCGATGCTGCCGATGCCGTAGGCGACGGTCTTGCCGCAGAAATCGCCGAGCGAGCCAACCTTCTTCGGGTTGCCGGCCGGCACCAGCGCGCCGGTGCCCGCGCCCATATACATGACGAAGTCGATGTTCTTGGCGCGGTCGGGCTTGTAGTAGAGGTCGTCCCACATCGCGTCCATCTGGCCGGAAATGACCGCCGGCAGGATGCCCGACCAGGCGCCCAGCACGAATTCGTACTTCGCGCCGGCGCAGTCCATCACTTCCTTGGCCATGTCGACGGCGATGCCGGTGACCTTGTTGAAGTCGACGGCGTCGCGCGAGACATAGGGCGGGGTCTGCGGGTCGGCGCCGAACTTGACGGTCTTGCCGACCAGTCCGGGATATTTGGTCGCCAGCTTGGCCGGCTCGCAGGCCGGGTCCATGGCCGAGGCGGCATCGACGAGCAGCAGGCTCGCGGCGATTGCGGCTGCGAACGTGAAGGATAGGCGAACGCGCATTTCCCGACTCCGTTGTTGTCGCTGAGGCAAGCCGCTGTACCTACTGGGGCAGGGCAGCAATGGCATTTATCTCAATGCAAGTTCTCTTGCATATGGTGCAAGGAAAGCAAATCCGGTGCCAAGTCCGGCGGCGGCATTTGCCGGGTCCGGCGGGGTCGCTCCCCGCCGCCTGCCGCTTTTCTGCCCACCGCATCGGTCACGCCGCCCGCCTGCGCGCCACCGCGAGCCGATGGCGCGGTTCACAGCAGCCCGAGCGTCGCCACCCGCTCGCCCCGCGAGACGGTGCTGAGCGTGGTGGCGCGGACGAACAGGCCGTCCTCCGGTGCGCGCACCACTTCGACCTCCTCGCCATAGACGTCGAGGATCCGGCACAGCACCTGGCCGCGGGTGACGGCGGCGCCGAGCTCGACCTCGGTGAGGAGCAGCCCGCCATGGGTGGCGCGGATGCCGAGAAAGTCCCGCATCACATGGCTCTGCGCCGGCGCCTCCGGCGCGCCCGCCACCATGCCGAGCCCGCGCAGCAGGTTCAGCACGCAGCGCGCCCCGGTTTCCACCGAGGCGGCCTCCAGCCGGCCGCCCTCGCCGATCTCGAAGGTGAAGCACGGCACCCCGGCCCGCGTCGCCTCCACGCAGAGGATGCCGTCGGCGATGTACATGCCGTGCTCGCCGCGCATGATCCAGCCGGTGCCGAGCGCCTGCGCCATCTCCTCCGCCCTGGCCGCGGAAGGCCCGAGCGAGCGGTGGGGCAGAATGGCGATGGGGACATAGCGCCCGCCCCGGGTCGGGGTGTGCACGTCGAGCGCATAGTCGCAGCGGGTGATGAGGCGGAACAGCGTCGCCGCCATCACCTGCGCGATGTTGCCGTCCGCCGCGCCGGGAAAGCAGGTCCAGGCGTCGGCCGGCACCTGATCGAGCGGCGATTTCAGGAACTGCGCCAGCGGCAGGCGGTGGTCGGCCTGCAGCGCCAGCGGCTGCTGCACCGGCACGCACACGATGCTGCCGGAAAGCTCCTGCGGGTCGACCGTGGCCAGCGCCCGCGTCACCAGCGCGATGCTGTTGACCTCGTCGCCATGGATGCCGGCGCCGATATAGAGCCGGGGGCCGGGGCGCACCCCGTTGATGAGGAGCAGCGGCAGGTTCACCACCGTGCCGTCCGCCAGCTCCAGCGCCGGCAGCGACGCGCGCACGCGCTGGCCGGGAGCGACGGTGATACCTTCGATGACGAGATCCTGCATGGGAATCCTCAGAGCGTCTGCGGGGAGAGCGTGGGTGCGTCCGGCGACGCGAGATCGGGCGGGGCCGGCTCCGGCGCCGCGATGTCCGGCGTGGGGTAGCTGGCGAGCATCCTGTCCACGGCGCCGGTCGCCGCCGCCCAGTCGAAGGTGCGGTAGGCCATGCCGGTGGTCACGGTGCGGGGCCCGGAATAGAACATCTCGTACTGGGCATGGCGGGAGGCGAATTCCGAGCCCACCGCGTCCCAGGCCAGCTTGAACAGCTTCACCCGCTCCTGCGCCGACAGGCTCGGCGAATACTGGGTGCGCCGGATCAGCGGGGCGATCTCGGGATGGTCGAAATCGGCGACGCTGGACGGCAGCATCAGCATGCCGCCGCCGGAAAGCTCGCGCAGGAAGTGGATGATCTTGGGGTAGAGCAACTGCGACTGCACCTGAGCGGCGTAGATCAGGCCGGCATCGGGCAGGAAATAGGGGCCGCGATGGCGGCCCTTGGCTTCCATGCCGTAGACGAAGGCCTCGATCATGCCGACATGCCCGGCGAGTTCGCCCAGCGTCTCGCGGACCTGGGGAAAGTGGATCGTGCCGATGGTCTCGGCGATCTTGCGCGCCAGCCCGACCATGAAGCGCAGCTTCACCAGCAGGCGGATCTCGGCCTGATAGTTCTGGTAGGCATGGGCCGGCGTCTCGTGCCACTGCGCGAGCTGCGCCTTGGGATCGCGGTGCACGAAGAGGCGATCCCACGGGATCTTCACCTCGTCGAAATAGAGCAGCGCGTCGTTCTCGTCGAACCGGCTGGAGAGCGGGTAGTCGAAGCCGGAGGTCGCGGCGCCTTCATAGGAGCGGCGGGAGAGCAGCTTCATGCCGGCAAGGTTCATCGGCACGGCGGCGGTGAAGGCGTAGCGTCCCTCGTCCTCCCGGAGCGGGCGCAGCGTGGTGACCAGCACCTCGTTGGAGAGCACCGCGCCGGTGCCGAGCATCTTGGAGCCGCGCACGGTGATGCCGCCGGCATCCTCGTCGACGATGGCGACGGCGAGGTCGGCATTGCCTTCGGCGCTGGTGGCGCGGGAGCGGTCGCCCTGCGGGTCGATGATGACATAGGAGAGATAGAGGTCGCGGTCGCGGGCGTAGTGGAAATAGTCGCTCACCGCGCCGGGCCGCCCGCCCGGATGTCCCTCGTAGACGTCGAGGCCCATATACATGCCGGCCAGCGTCGAGCCGACATGGTCGGGCGAGCGGCCCATGAAGCCATGGTGCAGCTCCGCCCAGGCGACCAGCGCCTCGCGGCGCAGCACAAGCTCGTCATAAGAGGTCGGCAGGTGCCAGGTGCGGCTCACGCGGGCACCGTTGCCGGCCGCAATGGTCATCTTCTCCCGGTTTTCCGGCCGGGCCTGAAAATCATACAGCGCCGCGACCGAGCGCGCCGCGTTGCGGAAAGCGGGGTGGTCCGCCACGTTCCCCACCCGCGCGCCGTCAATGAGCACGCAGCGCCCGTCATCGAGGCTGCGCAGATGGCTTTCGGCGGATTTCGACATGATTGCGTGCCTTCACCGAGGTTGATGCCGGGATAATTGATAAGTAACTTAGCTATGTCAATTATCGAAATATGGGCAGGCTGCCTTCCAAACGGGCAGGGTACGGGCTTGCGCGGAGGGCGGCGTGGGTCATACCCATCCGGCTCGGGCGGCGGGCGTTCTCCGAAAGCGCTTCCGTTCACGGCACCGGGCCGCTTTCCTGCCGATCGGGTGATTCCGCCGGGCGGAACAAGGACATGGAAGCCGCCCGCGGCGGCCGAAGGTGGAGAGGGGCGAGGCATGCGAAGCGACAAGGGGGCCGGGCGCCCGCCGGGAGCGTCGGCGGATCGGGAGGCCGAGGCGCCGGCCGTGCCGGCCTCGCCCGGGCAGCCCGGCGCGCGACCGGCCGCCGCTCCGCCCTTGACCACCTCCCGGCCGGAGCTTCTGCCGGACGGCAGCGACCTGCGCTTCCGCGAGCTGGTGCGCGATCTCGTCGATTTCTCCGCCCGGCTTCAGGAAATCCGCGAGGGCATCGCCCGGGCCATGGGCGTCACCCCGCCGCAGTACAACATCCTGATGACGCTCTCGCAGCTCGGGGCCGACGTCACCGTGGCCGACGTCACCGTGGGCGACCTCGCCGAGCGGCTGCGCGTGAGCGTGCCCTTCGTCGTCACCGAGACCCGGCGGCTGGTGGCGCTGGGCCTGCTGGAGAAGCGCCCCGACAAGGTCGACCGCCGCCGGGTGATGCTGCTGCTGACCGCGCGGGCACGGGCGCTGCTGCACGACATCGCGCCGCTGCAGGTGAGCGTCAACGACGTGCTGTTCAGCTCGCTGGGCCCGCACGACCTCGGCGAACTGACGCGGCTGACGCGCGGCCTGCTCGCCTCCTGCGCCGGGGCGCTGGCGAAAACCCGGCTGCCGCCGTCGTGAGCGGATCGGTCAGCCTCACCCCGCCGCCGGCGCCAGCGCCGCGTCGAGCAGCCGCCGCGCCCCGGCCCAGTCGAAGGTGCGGAACATGTGGGCGTGGTTCACATAGGACGCGCCGCCGTAGAACATCTCGTACTGCAGGTGCCGCGAGGCGTATTCCGAGCCGAGCGCGTCCCAGGCGAGCTTGAACAGCCGCACCCGCTCCACCGGCTCGGCGACCGAGGAGATTTGTGTCGCCTCGACCAGCGCGCGGGTGTGCGGGCTGGTGAGGTCGCGCTCGGAGGAGGGCAGCATGATCACCCCGCCCCCGGCGAGATCGCGCACCGCCAGCACGAACTGGGGGTAGAGCTCCTGGGTCAGGGTCTGCGCGGCGTAGAGCAGGTGGGCCGACGGCACGAAATAGTCGCCGACGTGGCGGCCCTCCGCCTCCATGCCCGCCACCATGCCCTCGACCAGCGAAGCCTGCGCCGCCAGCCGGCCCAGCACGCCGCGGATCTGGGGAATGTCGAGGGAGCCGTTGATCTCGGCGATGCGGCGGGCGAGGCCGGCGAGAAAGCGCATCTTCACCATCAGCCGGATCTGCGACTGGTAGTTCTGCATCACATGGGCAGGGGTGCCGTGCCACTGCGCCGCCGCGGCCTCGATGCTGCCGCAGACGAAGACCCGGCTCCACGGCACGCGGACCTCGTCGAAGAAGACGACCGCGTCGTTTTCGTCGAAGCGGCTGGCGAGCGGCTGGTCGAACGCCGAGGCGGCGTGCTGTTCATAGGAGCGGCGCGACAGCAGCGAGACGCCGGGGTGGTTCACCGGCACGGCGAAGCTCAGCGCATAGCGCTCCTCGCCGGGCCGCAGCGGCTGGATGGTACCGACGAAAATCTCGTCCGCCATCACCGCGCTGGTGCCCAGCATCTTGGCGCCGCTCACCACGATGCCGTCGGCGTCCTGCGACACCAGATGCGCCACCACGTCCCGCGCCTGTTCGGAGGCGCCCTTCGCCTTGTTGGCCTGCGGGTTCTGGATGACATAGGTGACGAACAGGTCGTTCGCGCGCACATGCTCGAAATAGGCGGCGAAGGCGTCGGCCCGGGCGGCATCGAAGCCGCGCAGCACCGGCAGCCCGATCATGATGCCGCTCAGCGTGGTGGCGAGGTGATCCGGCGAGCGGCCGAGAAAGCCGAGATGGAGCGCCGACCATTCGGCAATGGCGTGGCGGCGCGCCACGAGTTCGGCATGCGAGCGCGGCAGCGACCAGGCGAGATGCACGCGGGCATCCCCGACCGGGAAGGTCACGCGCCCGGTATTGGCCGGGTCGGCCTGATGGTCGTAGAGCCGGGCGAAGGAGGCGACCGCGTTGCGGAACGCCGGGTGGGTCGTCACGTCCTCGACCGGTTCGCCGTCCAGCAGCACCCGCCGGCCGTCCCGCAGGCTCCGCACATAGCTCGCGCCGTCCCGCATCCGCATCATCGTGCCTCCGCCCGAAACCATCTCGTGGCTAACACGCCGATTGCATGTTATGCAACTGGCTTGCATGAATGGGGATGGGCGCCGCTCGGGGCGCCCGGCGAGAGGATGCTGCATGTCGCCACGCGATTTCCGGGGGTACGGCGCGTTTCCCCCGCACGCCAACTGGCCGGACGGGGCGCGGATCGCGCTCAACATCAACGTGAATTTCGAAGGCGGCGGCGAGCGCTCGATTCTGGCCGGCGACGGCGAATCCGAGAGCGTGCTCAACGATATCGGCCAGCCGGCGCTGGCCGGGCTGCGCAGCCCGCTGGTGGAGAGCGTGTTCGAATACGGCTCGCGCGTCGGCGGCTGGCGGCTGCTGCGGCTGTTCCGCGAGCGGGGCATCAAGGTCAGCCTGCTGGCGGTGGCCGCCGCCGCCGAGGCCAATCCCGACCTTGCCCGCGCCTTCGTCGCGGAGGGCCATGAGCTGGTCTCCCACGGCTATCGCTGGCTCGACTATCAGGTGATGCCGGA
Organism: Ancylobacter lacus; assembly: GCF_018390635.1. Classification (GTDB taxonomy): domain Bacteria; phylum Pseudomonadota; class Alphaproteobacteria; order Rhizobiales; family Xanthobacteraceae; genus Ancylobacter; species Ancylobacter lacus. The sequence continues at coordinate 126,552 of NZ_JAHBGE010000044.1, forward strand.
AGCCGAGGAGCGGGCGCATGTCCGGCTCGCCCTCGACACGCTGGAGCGGGTCACCGGCGTGCGCCCCATCGGCTGGATGACCGGCCGGCCGAGCGCCCAGACCCGCCGTCTGCTGGTGGAGCACGGCGGCATCGCCTATGACCGCGACGCATTGAACGACGAGCTGCCCTATTGGGTCGAGGTGGCGGGCCGCCCGCATCTGGTGGTGCCCTATTCCTTCGAGACCAACGACAACCGCTTCAACGAGAACAGCGGCTTTTCCTCCGGCGACGATTTCGCCCGCTACATGTGCGACTGCTTCGACGTGATGTATGCCGAGGGCGCCGTCTCGCCCCGGCTGATGTCGCTGGCGCTGCACGACCGGCTGATCGGCCGGCCGGGCCGCATCACCGGGCTGATGCGCTTTCTCGACCATGTCGCGCGCTTTCCCGATGTGTGGATCTGCACCGGCGCCGAGGTCGCCGCCCACTGGCGCCGGGAGCACCCCGCGCCATGAGCCCCCCGATCAGCCGCATCCATCTCACCGGCGCCAATGGCTTCATCGGCCGGGCCGTCCTCGCCGGGCTGCGCGCGGCGGGCCACGAGGTGTCGGGCAGCGATCTCGCCGCCGACCCGGACGCGGTGCCGCTCGACCTGCGCGACCGCGCCGCCGTGGTGGCGCTGCTGGCGGCGCAGCGGCCGGAACTGGTGGTGCATGGCGGCGCCATTTCCGGCGCCATGCTGGCGACCGATGATCCCGCGCGGATGTTCGACGTCAATGTCGCGGGCACGCTCAATGTGGCGGAGGCCATGCGGCGGGCCGGGGTGTCGCGGCTGGTGTTTCTGTCCTCAAACGCGGTCTATGCCCCCGCGCCGACCCGCGACCCCGTGGGCGAGGACGCCCCGCTCGGCGCCGCCGACGCCTATGGCGCCAGCAAGCTCGCCGCCGAGAGCGTGCTGCGCGCCTATGCCGAAAGCCACGGCATCGCCACGCTGGCGCTGCGGATTTCCTCGGTGTTCGGCCCCGGCCGGGTGACGCCCTATCTCGTCTCGCAGACGCTGGAGGCGGCGCGCCGCGGCGTGCCCATCGAGGTCACCGACGCCCGCTCCAACATGCGCCAGTTCGTCCATGTGCAGGACGTCGTCCGCGCGGTCGTGCGGGCGGTCGACGCGGTGCGGCCCGGCTTCACCCCGGTCAACATCACCGGCGGCACCTATCTCTCGGAGGAGGAGGTGGTGCGCCTGCTGCTGGCGCCGGTCGGGGTGCCGCCGCTGACGGTGATCGCCAGCCGCGGCCGGCACGATGACGGCGCGGTCGGGCCGCTCGACCTGTCCCGCGCCGCGGCGCTGCTCGGCTACCGGCCGCGCGTCGACCTCGCGTCGGCGCTGGCCGAGCTCGCCTGCCCGCCGGGCCCCCTAACCTGAGGGGCCGCTCCATCTCGTGGCGCCGTCCCGGCCGCCCGTCCCCGCCGGGCCGGGTTGAAAGGGCGGCGCCCGCCCGGCACAGTCGGCGGCGGCCCGTCGGCCGCAGGCGCCCGATGTCGTCCGGTCCCGTCCGTCCGCGCCACCCGCGCGTGTCTTTGCCGAACCCAGGAGAAAAGCCGTGCCCCTCGTCGACGAGATCGTGGAACGCCAGCGCGAGATGACCGAATGGCGGCGTGCGCTGCATGCCATGCCGGAAACCGCCTTCGAGGAGCACCGCACCGCCGCCTTCATCGCGGAGAAGCTGGAGAGCTTCGGCATTCCCCATGTCACCGGCCTCGCCGGCACCGGCATCGTCGCCACGCTGCACGGCCGGGGCGAGGGCCCGGCGATCGGGCTGCGGGCCGACATGGACGCGCTGGACATCGAGGAAACCACCAATCTGCCGTACCGCTCCACGGTGCCGGGCAAGATGCACGCCTGCGGCCATGACGGGCACATGGTCATGCTGCTCGGCGCCGCCCGCCACCTCGCCCGGACCCGCAACTTCGCCGGCACGGTGCATTTCATCTTCCAGCCGGCGGAGGAGATGGCCGGCGGCGGCAAGGTGATGGTGGAACAGGGGCTGTTCGAGCGCTTTCCGATGCAGCAGGTGTTCGGCCTGCACAACTGGCCGGGCCAGCGCTTCGGCAGCTTCTCCGGCAAGCCGGGGCCGATGCTGGCGGCGTCCGACGTGTTCGAGATCACCCTTACCGGCCGCGGCGCCCATGGCGCCATGCCGCATCTCGGCATCGACCCCATCCTCGTCGCGGCGGAACTGGTGTCGGCGCTGCAGTCCATCGCCAGCCGAACGGTCGATCCGCAGGATTCGGCGGTGGTGAGCGTCACCCAGATCCATGCCGGCGACGCCTGGAACATCATTCCCGGCGAGGCGGTGCTGCGCGGCACGGTGCGCTGCTTCCGCCCCGAGGTGCGGGCGCTGGTGGAGGCGCGGCTTCGCGCGATCACCCAGGGCATCTGCCTCGCCCACGGCGCGGAAGGCCGGGTCTGGTACGATTACCGCTACCCCCCCACGGTCAACAGCGCGGAGGAGACCGCGCTGGCGCTGGCGGCGGCCGGCGAGGTGGCGGATGGCGACGTCATCCCTGACCCCGCCTCCTCCATGGCATCGGAAGACTTCGCCTACATGCTGGAGGCGCGGCCCGGCGCCTATCTCTGGCTGGGCAGCGGCGAGGGCATCGGCCTCCACAATGCCGGCTACGATTTCAACGACGCGCTCCTGCCGGTCGGTGCCTCCTACTGGGTACGGCTGACCGAGAGCCTGCTGCGGGCGGAGAGCCTGCACAAGGCCTGACGGCGCCGCGCCCGCGCGGCGGTTCACCAGGCGGCTTCATGAGCGAACAGGACGCATCCGTGACGCACGCGCACAAGTCCTGATGCGGCGCCGTTCAGTGAAAAATGGCCTGATCCCGACCGGCCCTCTTCGCTTCGTAGAGAGCAAGATCACACCGGCGCACAATGGCCTGGAGGTCTTTCTCCATATGAGGAGCGGAAACCGTACCGCCGATGCTTACCGTACATGAGAACTGCGGATGATCCGCCAGACGGACGGTGGTCACGGCACCCCGAAGTCTCTCGGCGGCTGTTTGGGCCTCGGCCGGGCCGCCGGACAACAGCACGGCGAATTCCTCGCCTCCCACCCGGCCGAGCAGGGAGTTCGCGTCGAGGTTTGCGGCGATGGCAGCCGTGACGCCGCGCAACACTTCGTCGCCGGCCTGATGACCATAGGTGTCGTTCACCGCTTTGAAGTGGTCGAGGTCGAGGAACAGCATCGAGATGGGCTGCTCCGACAGCACGGTTTGACCGAGCCGGTCGCGGGCGGCGTCGAAGAACGCGCGGTGATTGAGAAGGCCGGTGAGGGAGTCCGTCATCGCGTCCCGGCGAAGCCGATCGTCGTCATCTTCCTTCAGCATCAGCAGGAACCCGACGCCGCCTCCGACGCAGTACATGTAGGAGACGACCAGCGCCGACATTTGTATCGCGGTCTTGTTGTCGACCGACATGCCGGCGAGCAGCCCTCCATAGCCACGTATAAGGCTGAACAGACCTACCGCCAGATACATCGCAACGATAAGCCAGACTAGGCGACTGCGCCCGCCGGCGCTCATCAGCGCGACGGCACCGGACGTGAACAACAGGCCAATCGTCGTGCTGGAAATCCCCACGAAATCGGCTCCTGTCCGAGCGACGAAGATGAAAAGCAGGGAACCGGCCACGGCAATGGCACCGGGTATGATCAGCATCAGCCATCCGGGTCGACGCAGGCGAGCGACGGTTGCGACCTCAAGCGCGAGGCCGGCGAAGGCCATGATGTTGGACATATAGGGCGACAGCCAGAGCGGCGTCTCTCCGCGGAAGCTGATCAGTAAGCATGCCGCGCCGTGCAGGCTGCGCGCCATCACAAAAAAGCGGATCGCCGCAGCTTTCCCGGCCTCCTCGCGATAGCTCAGCAGAAGAAGGCAGACCGCGACATCTGCCAAGAACATCAAGCGGAAGAGCGTGCGGATGTCGAGGGATGTAACGAACTCCGTTGGATCCATGGGAAAATCTTTATGAAGCCAATAAAGACGCGCTAGAGGCGGGCGGCATATCCGAGGCTGCCAGCGGCACAGCCGATCGCCCGCGTCTCCACGCACTGCAAAGGAGGGACGATCATGATCATCAAAGCCGAACCCGACGCCCTGGCGCAACCCAAGGCGCGCAGCGCACTCCGCACCGTCAGCTCGACGGGCCTAACGTTATCATTTCCTTAAAAAATGGTGCCCAGGGACGGAGTCGAACCGCCGACACTGCGATTTTCAGTCGCATGCTCTACCAACTGAGCTACCTGGGCGCTGCGGCCGGGTCATGACCGGCTGAGCGGGGCGGGTTATAGTGGCTCGGCTTCCGGCTGTCCATATGCCTGCCTGTGGAAATCATCGGCTGTCCCGCGCCGAAGCGGAGGGAGGGCCGGGCCATCCGGCTCGGGCGCGTTCGTATCCGGTCGGACCCGCTCAGCCCTCGCGGGGCGGGCGCGGCGCCAGCGGGGCGTCGCCGTCCTCGTCGTCCTCCTCGCTCGCGGGAATCGCGTAGGAGCCGGAGAGCCAGCGGTGCAGGTCGATGTCGGCGCAGCGGCTGGAGCAGAACGGGCGATAGGCCGCGCTCGCCGGCCGCCCGCAGATCGGGCAGGGCTTTTCCGGCGGCGACGGCGGGGTGCCGGCCTTGTCTGCCCCGCTCATGCGCCGGTGCTCCAGCGCGCGTGCAGCGGGTAGCCTTCGCCGACCAGCAGCGCCGCGGTCTCGGCCAGCGGCAGCCCGACGACATTGGAATAGGAACCCACCAGCTTCACCGCGAACAGGCCGGCGATGCCCTGTATGGCGTAGCCGCCCGCCTTGCCGCGCCATTCGCCGGAATCGAGATAGGCGCCGATCTCCTCCCGTCCCAGCCGCTTGAAGCGCACCCGGCTTTCGACGATCCGGGTGCGCACCGCGCCCTTCGGGGTCACCAGCGCGATCCCGGTGTGGACCCGGTGGGCCCGGCCGGACAGAAGGCGCAGGCAATCCTCCGCCTCGTCGGAAAGCTCCGGCTTGGGCAGGATGCGCCGGCCCACCGAAACCACGGTGTCGGCGGCGAGCAGATAGGCGCCGGCATGGGTGCCGGCCTTGTCGGCGCGGGCGCGGGCGGTCACGGCCTTGGCCTCGGCGAGGCGCAGGGCGAGCCGCCTCGGCAGTTCGCCGCGCTCGGGCGTCTCGTCGATGTCCGCCGGCAGCAGCGCGTCGGGTTCGAGACCGATCTGCGCCAGCAATGCCAGCCGGCGCGGCGATCCCGACGCCAGCACCAGAGTGGGATGGCCGTTCACGTGCTGAAATCTCCTCGTGGCGCCGCCGGGGGCGGGCAGGGCAGGGCGCGCACGCTACTTGAAACCGCCGGCGCTGTGAACGGGCGGCGGGTCCGTTCGCGGCGGGCGAAGGGCGCCCGGCGGGCGGATGCGCCCGCCCGGCGCGCTGCGCGCGGAAGCGCTCTCAACTGCGGAAACGGGCGCGGATGCGCGTTTCCAGCTCGTCACGCACCGCGCGGTAGGCGTCCATCCGTTGCTCGCGATTGCCGGAGGCGAGCGTGGGGTCGGCGGTCGGCCAGTATTCGACCCCGATGGCGTTGGCCCGGGTCAGTTCCAGCGCGCGGTGATGGGCGTCGGGCGAGAGGGTGATGACGAGGTCGAAGCCGAGGCCCTCGTCCTCCTCCAGCTCCTCCAGCGTGCGGGGGCGGTGGCGGTGGATGTCGAGCCCGATCTCGTCCAGCGCCGCGGCGACGAAGGGGTCGTTCTCGCCCTTCATCACCCCGGCCGAGCCGACATAGAGCGAGCGGCCGAACAGGTGCTTCGCCAGCGCCGCCGCCATGGGCGAGCGCACGCAGTTCTGCCCGCACATGAAGAGCACCGATTGCGGCCGCGCGGTGCGCGGCGGCGCGGGTCCCGGGCCGGGCAGCGGGCGTTCCATCTCACCCCTTCCAGTGGAGGGCGCAGACGAGGGTGAAGATGCGGCGGGCGGTGCCAAAATCGAGCTGCACCTTGTCCTTCAGCCGGGCCCGCAGCAGTTCCGAGCCCTCGTTGTGCAGGCCGCGCCGGCCCATGTCGATCGCCTCGATCTGCGCCCGGCTGGCGGTGCGGATGGCGGCGTAGTAGCTCTCGCAGACCAGGAAATAATCCTTCACCACCTTGCGCAGCGGGGTGAGCGAGAGGTGGTGCGACACCACCGGGCTGCCGTCGGGCCGGGCGATGTCCAGCACCAGCCGGTTGTCGGCGAGGCTCACCATCAGGTCATAGGGCCCCGGCTCCGGGTCGCCGACGGGGCAGAAGCTGTTCTCCTCCAGCAGGTCGTGGATCGCCACCGCCCGCTCATGCTCGATGTCGCGGGAGGCGCGGCCGATGGAGGAGGAATCCAGCCGCACCGCCACCAGCCGCCGGGTGGCGGCGTGGGGATCGGGCGGGGAATCGGCCTCCGGCTCGGCCATGGCGGCAGCGGCCCCGGCGCGTCAGAGGTTGAGGCGGATGGCGACGGAGCGGGCATGGGCGTGCAGCCCCTCCGCCGTGCCGATGGCGATGGCGGCGGGGCCGAGCGCGCGCAGCTGCTCCGGGCCGCATTTCAGGATCGAGGTGCGCTTCATGAAGTCCAGCACGTTGAGGCCGGAGGAAAACCGGGCCGAGCGCGCGGTCGGCAGCACATGGTTGGAGCCGCCGACATAGTCGCCGATCGCTTCCGGCGTGTAGCCGCCGAGGAAGATCGCGCCGGCATGGCGGATGCGCGCCGCCAGCGCCTCGGCGTCGGCGGCCATGATCTCGAGATGCTCGGGGGCGACCCGGTCGACCAGCGCCGGCGCCTCGTCCAGCGAGGCGAGGCGGATGACGGCGCCGAAGTCCCGCCAGCTCGCGCCGGCGATCTCCGCGCGCGGCAGGGTGGCGAGCTGGCGCTCGACGGCGGCGATCACCGCCTCGGCGAGCGCGTCGTCGTCGGTCATGAGGATGGACTGGGCGGCGGTGTCGTGCTCGGCCTGCGCCAGCAGGTCGGCGGCGATCCAGTCCGGGTTCTGCGCCCCGTCGGCCACCACCAGCACCTCGGAGGGGCCGGCGATCATGTCGATGCCCACCGTGCCGAAGACGTGGCGCTTGGCGGCGGCGACATAGGCGTTGCCGGGGCCGACGATCTTGGCGACCGGGGGAATGGTCTCAGTGCCATAGGCGAGCGCGGCGACCGCCTGCGCCCCGCCGATGCGGTAGATCTCGTCGACGCCGGCGAGCCGCGCGGCGGCCAGCACCAGCGGGTTCAGCACCCCGTCCGGGGCCGGCACCACCATGGCGAGGCGGCCGACGCCGGCCACCTTGGCCGGCACCGCGTTCATCAGCACCGAGGAGGGATAGGCGGCGGTGCCGCCCGGCACATAGAGCCCGACCGCGTCCACCGGGGTCCAGCGGTGGCCGAGCTCGACCCCCAGCGCGTCGGTGTAGCGCCCGTCCTCGGGAAGCTGGCGGGCATGGTGGGCGCGGATGCGCTCATGGGCGAGGGCGAGGGCCTCAACCGTCGCGGGATCGGCGCCGGCCACCGCCGCCTCGATCTCCGCCGCGCTCACCCGGATGCCGAGCGCGCCGAGATCGACCCGGTCGAAGCGGCGGGAGAGCTCGACCAGCGCCGCGTCGCCGCGATTGCGCACGTCCTCGACGATCGCGGCCACCGCCTCGGCGACGTCCTGCGAGACTTCGCGCTTGGTGGCGAGGAAGGCGCGGAAGGCGCTGGCGAAGTCCGGCGCGCGGGTGTCGAGGCGAAGCGGCATGGTGTGTTCCTGCGGATGCGGCCGGCGGCGTCGCCGGCCCCGCGACCTATCGCAACCGATACCACGGAACACAAGAGCCCGGGCGCCGCAGGGCCGTGGCGCCGGGTGCGGCCCGAGACCGGGCGGGTGCGATGGTGTCAGGCGCTGGCGTCGTGGCAGGGCACCCCGGCGGCGTCCCACGCCGGGCCGAGATCCTGGAGGCAGGATTCGAGGCATTCCACCGTGAGCTGAACCTCGCCGCCGCCGGAGAACAGGAAGGTCACCGTGCCCGAGGGGGATTCGGTCTCCTCGAAGGTCAGGGCCAGCAGGTTCAGCACCGCTTCCTTGTCGGTGAGGTCGATGCCGCGCACCCGGGCGTTCAGCACCCGCTCGAAATGCATGCCGGCGCGGCGGCGCAGGCAGGGCCCGGCGACGCGGGCGGGCTTCCGGCGGCCCCTTGCGGCGGGCGCCGCGGCCGGGGCGAAGCCGGCCATAACAGGTGAAGGGGCGAAGGCCGCTGCGGGCGTGGCGGCCTCCGCCGTCACCGCCGCCTCCCAGTCGAACCGGTTGGTCAGCAGGGCGAAGCGGTGCTCGCGGGGCAGGAAGGCCATGTCGCCGACCCGCACCACCGCATCCTGCAGATGCGCGGAGATGACCGCGAGGTCCTCGACGTCGAGCGCGATCAGCTTAAGCCCACCCATGATTCCGCCTCTCGGTCCGGTTGCACAGTCCTCGTCTGTGGCTCGCAGATGGCGTTGCCCGGCCGCTGGCGCAAGGGGAGGCGGGTGCGAGAGGAGGTGGGTGCAACGGGAGGGCTGCGCACGGCCGGCCCGTGCGACGCGCGCCACCGCGTACGGGCCCGCCCGTCGAGGCGCCGTCAGCCGGCTATGCGCTCGATCTCGGCGCCGCAGGCGGAGAGCTTTTCCTCCAGCCGCTCGAAGCCGCGGTCGAGATGGTAGACCCGGTGGATCATGCTCTCGCCCTCGGCCGCCAAGGCCCCGATCACCAGCGAGACCGAGGCGCGCAGGTCGGTCGCCATCACCGGCGCGCCCTTGAGCCGCTCCACCCCCTCGATGGTCGCGATCTGCCCGTCGAGCTGGATGCGGGCGCCGAAGCGGGCCAGCTCCTGCACGTGCATGAAGCGGTTCTCGAAGATGGTCTCGGTGATGCGGGAGGTGCCGGCGGCGCGGGTGGTCAGCGCCATGAGCTGGGCCTGCAGGTCGGTGGGAAAGCCGGGGAAGGGCTCGGTCGTCACCTCCACCGGGAAGATGCCGTGGCCGTTGCGCTTCACCTTCAGCCCCTCATTGGAGACGGTGACCTCGGCGCCGGCCGCGCGCAGCGTGTCGAGCGCGCTGGACAGGAGGTCGCCGCGCGCCCCCGCGAGCATCACCTCGCCCCCGGTCATCGCCACCGCCATGGCGTAGGTGCCGGTCTCGATGCGGTCCGGCAGCACGGTGTGGCGGGCGCCCTTCAGCCGCGGCACGCCGGTGATGCGGATGGTGGCGGTGCCCTGGCCCTCGACCCGCCCGCCCATGGCGTTGATGCAGTCGGCGAGGTCGACGATCTCCGGCTCGCGGGCGGCGTTCTCGATGACGGTTTCGCCGTGGGCGAGGCTGGCCGCCATGATCGCGGTGTGGGTGGCGCCGACCGACACCTTGGGGAAGACGATGCGGGCGCCCTTCAGCCCCGTCGGGGCGCGGGCGACGACATAGCCGCCGTCGATCTCGATCTCGGCGCCGAGCGCCCGCAACGCGTCGAGGTGGAAATCCACCGGCCGGGTGCCGATGGCGCAGCCGCCGGGCAGCGAGACCCGCGCCTCGCCCATGCGGGCGAGCAGCGGCCCGATGACCCAGAAGCTGGCGCGCATCTTCGAGACCAGCTCATAGGGCGCGGTGGTGTCGACGATGACGCGGGCGTCGATCTCCATGGTCTGGCCGGCATAGGCGTCGTCGCCGCGCCGCTTGCCGTTCACCGTGATGTCGATGCCGTGATTGCCGAGGATGCGCTGGAGCTGGGCGACGTCGGCGAGCCGGGGCACATTCTCCAGCACCAGCTTCTCGTCGGTGAGCAGGCCGGCGATCATCAGCGGCAGCGCGGCGTTCTTGGCGCCGGAGATGGCGATGGTCCCGTTGAGCGGATTGCCGCCGACGATGCGGATGCGGTCCATGTGGCTCGTTGCCTCCTGAAGATCGGCGGACCCAGCCGCCCGCGGGGCGGCTGGGATGATGCACGGCCGGCGCCGCGGCAGCATGTTCGTCTAGCGCGTGCGGGCGGGCGAGACAACGCGTCGCGCGTTCAATCCACGTCGGCCCGGCCGGGCGGCGGTGCGGGGGGAGGGGACGGGCCGTCCCCGGCCCCGCCCGCCACCGAGCGGCCGCGGGCCTGCGCCTTGCGGCGCCTCAGATTTTCCCTGAGGGCGGCGGCGAGGCGCTCGGCCCGTTCGCGGGCGGCATCGGTGTCGTCGGGTGCGGCCATGGCGGGGCGGGGGCTGGAGAAGGGAGCGACAGCTTCGCCGGCATCTGTGGCTGATTCGCGTCGCCCGCACACCTCGCCGGTGGCCGCGGGAGCGGCGGGCCGTCCCCTGCGAACCCTGCTCGGCGTTGGTGGTGGCCGGGGGGCCGCCGGCGGGTTGGGGATGGGGCCGTGGCGGGGCGCCGGTTGTGGCGGACACCCGCCCGTGGCTGGCGCGAGGCTGGAGGTTCTGCACAGGAACGGGGATAGAGTGCGGGCTTCTCGCCACAGACGCTTGCGCCGCCCGATCGTCTGTGGCAAACGTCCGCCCGCTCCGGGGCTGCAGCGCACCCCGACGGCGCTGCGGTAGCTCAGTGGTAGAGCACTCCCTTGGTAAGGGAGAGGTCGAGAGTTCAATCCTCTCTCGCAGCACCAGTTGTTCCAGGAAACATCAGCGAGAAGCCTGTACCCTCTCCCCCATGCGTTGGAGCGGAACGAACCGGGTTTGCTGTGTCAGGGCTGGGAGAGAATCCGGGGCGTTGCTCCAGGCGCCGGATAGCCATCCAGAGCCTGAGACGACCCGCGCGGAGGCCGCTCTCGGTCGCCTCAACGACAGAGACGGCACCCGCTGCCGTGAGAGCAAGGCGCTGGGCATCGAGCGTCTGCCCATCCTTTAGAGACCCGCGCATAGCCGAAAACGGTCGTCTTCGCCGCACATTATTCGCACCCGAATTCTGCACGGCTCGAGACGCTGAATTCGTTCACGCGAGGTTGGCATGGCGCGCGTGGCGAACGGCCGACAAGGGAACGGCACCCGCGCCAGACCCCGCGCTGCGTATCATGAAACGATACATCCCGTTGACATCGCGGTGTATCAATATATGATACGTGCATCGCGAGGGCGGCAATGATCGTTTCGACCAAAGGCAAGTTCGTCGAAGCGGTCATCGCCGGCAAGGCGCCGAAGGGTTTCACCGCCGATATCCTCCGAAGCGCCGAGCGCCGCCTGCGTGCCGTTGATGCCGCCGTCGTGCTGGATGATCTGCGCTCCCCGCCGGGCAACCATCTGGAAGCCCTCTCGGGGGATAGAGCCGGCCAGCATTCGATCCGCATCAACGATCAATGGCGCATTTGCTTCCGCTGGACCGAGGCAGGCCCCGCGGATGTTGAGATTACCGACTACCACTAGACCAAGGAGGGTCGCCGTGGCTGTGAACTTCGCTCGTCCCATGCATCCTGGAGAATTTCTCCGGGAAGAGTACCTCGTTCCGCTCGGCATGAGCCCCGGCAAGCTCGCCAAGGCCCTTGGTCTGCCGCGCACGCGCATCGAGCGTATCGCGCGCGAGGAGATTGGCATCTCGACCGACACCGCGCTCCGGCTTGCCCGCTTCTTCTCGACGACGCCGGGTTTCTGGCTCAACCTCCAGCAGGCCTATAACGTCGAGACCGAGGCGCCGAAGCTGGCGGATGATATCGCCAGGATCGAGCCTTACGCCCCGGTTGGACAGGCGGCCTGAGGCCGGCTCCAGGCTCCCTGTGTCGCCCGGCCTGCCGGCGGGCGGCGCGCGTTCCGACCGCCCGTCATCGGCAGAGCCCCGCTCCGAAATCCCGCCCCGCTCACATCAACCCGCCCATCAACCGCCGGCCGTGGTCCTCGGTGATGTCCACCAGCCCCAGACGGGCGAGGATCGAAAGACCCGCCGCCTCCGCAGAAGCGCGGGCGACCGGCGCGCGCCACGGCCGCCCCGGGCCCCGCGGGCGTGAGGCCGCCCGTGCGGCAGTCTCGACCTATCGCTCCCCCATCCACGGAAAGGCCAGCACGGCGCGGGTGTAGCGTTCGATCAGGGTGCTGAAGGGGGTGCCGTCGGGCGTCGTCAGCACCGCTCGGTGTTCCAGCACCAGGGGCGGCACTGCGAGCGGGGCGGCGGGCGCCTCGCCGGGAGGTGCCGCGCCGCCGGGCGCGGACGTTGCGGGCGCCATTTCCCACCCCTCCGGCAGCGGCCGCCACAGCAGCTGGGCGGAGAGGGTGCGGCGGCGGAAGTCGAGCGGCGCCACCACCCGGCCGAAGGCGGTGTCGGTGGTCTCCAGCGTGCGGTTCATCTCCGGCGTCAGCCGCTCCGGCAGGTACCAGTTGTCGGCCTCCGAGAGCACCAGCGTGCCGCAGCGCAGCTGCACGCGGCGGTGATTCACCGGCGCGTCGGGGCCGACCTTCAGCAGGTCGCGGATTTCCGTGCCCGGCGCGTCCCCCGCATCCGGCAGGCGGTCGGCGACGATCTTGGTGCCGTCCGGGGCGAGGCGATGGGCGCCGCACCAGCGGTCGAGCGTCAGCGTGGCGCTGGCATTGGCAAGGAGGTCGGCATTGAGGCCCTGCAGCAGCGCCAGCGCCTGAAGCCGGGCAGCCCGGCTGTCGGGCCAGTCCGGCCCGGCCGGCTCCAGCGCCCGGGCCGCCGTCGCGCCGGCGAGCAGCGCGGGTGGCCCGCCCGCCAGCAGCGCCAGCAGAAGCGCCACCGCGAGCCGGCGCATGCCGGTTGCGGGGCCGCCGACGCTTCCGGCGCCTGTCATGCCCGTTCCCGCGCCTCTCGCTCCCCCACCTTCGAAATCCGCGTCGTGGCGACGAACCTTCGCCCCGGTCCGCGCCGGCGGCGCGGTCTGCCCGGCGCGCGGCGCCTCCTCTCGCCGGCGGTGTGAAGGGCCGTCTTTCCGGGGGAAGCCGGCGCGGCGGCCCGGCGGGCGAGGCAGAAGGGCGCGGTTCGGCATGGAAAATCTCCGGCGAGGCGGAAAGGCTGCCACGTCGCGGCGGCCGGGGAAACCCGTCCCGTGGCCGGCGGGATGGAACCTTCCGCTCGGGAACGGACGGGGGTCTGCACCGTTGACCCCGGCGCACCGGGTCCCTCCCGCGTGCCGAGGCAACGGAGCACCGCCCCATGGCCATCGTCCCCACCCCGCCGCAGACCCCGACCCCCGGTCCCGACATTCCGCCCCCGGCGGATTCCCCGGAATCGGAGCCGACCCCGATCGAGGATCCGATGCCCCCGCCCGGTCAGGCGCCCGACATCGTGCCCAATCGCGACGTGCCGGAGATCATGCCGGGCGAGACCCCGCCGGAGCTGCCGCCGGGAACCCCGCCGCCCGACATCGTGCCGCCCGACCAGCCGACGCCGACATTTTGAGACGGTCAGGCCGCCTGCCGCAGCGGGTCGCCCGTAGCGGCGGGCGGCTCTGCCGTGGGCGCGGCGCGGGCGGCGATCTCCTCGGGAATGGCGCACCACAGCCGGCGCTGCAGGAAGGCGCCGAGGTCGGGCCGCGCGGTGACGACGGTCAGCGGCACGGCGAGCAGCAGCCCGGCATAGGCCGGCGCGGCGAGAAGTGGCGCCAGCGGGTCGAGCGCGGCCAGCGCCAGCGCCGCCGCCGCCCCGGTCAGCGTCTCCGGCCAGAAGCGCCGCAATGCCTCCCGCCAGCCCACGGTGTGGCTGTCGCGGGCCTGCCCGCCCCAGCCGGCGCGGCGCCCGGCCAGCATCCGCCCGAGCGTGACGGTGTTGCCGAAGGCGGCGATGGGGGTGAACAGCAGGGCGAACACGGTTTCCGCCGCGCAGCCGGCGAGGAAGCGCCCGGCGCCGCCGAACCGCGCCCGCTCGGCCGGGCGGGCCAGCACGTCCAGCGCGGCGGCGATCTTCGGGGCGAACAGCACGAGAAAGCCGCAGCCCAGCAGGACGAGCGCCGGGCCGGACGCCAGCCAGCCGGCCGCCCCGTCGTGGCGCAGCGCCTGCACCAGCAGCAGCGTCCACAGCGCGAGATAGAGCGGCGAGCCGAGGAACATCAGCACCGCCAGCACCAGTTGAAGGCGGCTCACCGCCCGCAGCCCCGGCAGGCCGAGCAGGGCGAGATATTGCAGATTGCCCCGGCACCAGCGGGCGTCGCGGCGCATGTGCTCGATCAGCTCGGTCGGGTTCTCCTCGAAGCTGCCGGTCTCGTCCGGCTCCACCCGCACCTCGTAGCCGGCGCGGCGCATCAGCACCGCCTCGATCTGGTCGTGGGAGAGGATGGGCCCGGCAAGCGGGCCACGGCCGGCGATTTCCGGCAGGTCGCAATGGGCGAGGAAGGGCGCGAGCCGCAGCAGGGCGTTGTGGCCCCAATAGGGGCCGCAGTCGGCCTGCCACCAGGCGCTGCCCAGCGTGTAGGAGCGCATGCCGAGCCGCATGCCGAACTGGAACAGCCGCGCCAGCGGGCTCGCCGAGGGCCGCCCCACCGCGAGGCTCTGCAGGATGCCGAGCCGCGGCGTCGCCTCCATGACGCGCGCCATCCGCACCATGCGGGCGCCGGTCATCAGGCTGTCGGCGTCCAGCACGAGGATGAAGTCGATGCCGGCGAGCGTGGCGCAATGCGCGCGGATATTGCCGGCCTTGAAGCCGGCATTGTCGCGGCGGCGGCGGTAGCGCAGGGCGAGCGGGCTCGCCGCCGCCAGCGCCGCGGCGCCGGCCTCTTCCGCCGCGGCGAGCGCGGGGTCGTCGGTGTCGGAGAGGATATGCAGCTCGAAGCGCCCGCCCTCCGGCAGGCTGGCGAGGTCCGCCAGCATCTGCCGGGCATTGCCGAACACCCGGGCGGGGTCCTCGTTGCGGATGCACAGCAGGATCGCGGTGCGCGCCGTCAGCGGCGTGGCCGTGTCGGCGCCGTGCCGGGCCGGCGGGCACACCGCCGCCACCGGATCGGCCGAGAGCCGCATCAGCGCGAGGCCGACCAGCGCGTTGCCCAGACCGAGCAGCGGCCAGGGCAGATAGAGCACGAAGGCCAGCAGGAGAGCGATGTCGACCCCGTCGAAGCCGCCCGGCGCCAGCGTCGCGGCGAACAGCGCGACGAGCCCGGCGCCGGCCGCGGCGAGGCCCAGCGCGAAGCCGCGCCGCCGCCACGCCACCGCGCGCTCGCCGGCTTGTGTTGCCCCGGCGGTGGAGCCGGGTCCGCCGGTCGGGGTAGGGTGGCTGGCATGCATGAGCGGGATTCGCCGGTGGGAGAGGTGACCTATGACCGACTTTACGGCGGAACCGGGTCGGCGGATGCCCGCGCCGGGAGCGATGACGGAGCCGTGAGATGAACGGATCGGACACCGCCCGCGCCTTCTGGACCGTCGCCCGCCAGCGCGGCGAGCTGCGGGCGGCCGCGCTCGCCCCGGCGGGTGAGGACGAAGTGATGGTGCGCACGCTCTTCAGCGGCATCAGCCGCGGCACCGAGCGGCTGATCTTCGAGGGGCGGGTGCCGGTCTCGGAGCAGGGCCGCATGCGCGCCCCGTTCCAGGGCGGGGATTTCCCGTTCCCGGTGAAATATGGCTATGCCGCCGTCGGCGTGGTCGAGGCGGGGGAGGCGGCGCTGCTGGGGCGCACCGTCTTCGTGCTGCACCCGCATCAGGACCGCTTCGTGGTGCCGGCCGAGGCGGCGCGGCTGCTGCCCGCCGGCCTGCCGCCGCGCCGGGCCGTGCTCGCCGCCAACATGGAGACGGCGCTGAACGGGCTGTGGGATTCCGGCGCCGGGCCGGGCGACCGCATCGTCGTGGTGGGGGGCGGCGCGGTCGGGCTGCTGGTCGCCCATCTCGCCGGCCGCCTGCCGGGAACCGAGACCGTGCTGGTGGATGTCGATGCCGCCCGGGCGCCGCTGGCCCGGGCGCTCGGCGTCGGCTTCGCCGCGCCCGACGCGGTGCCCTCGGGCGCCGATGTGGTGTTCCACGCCAGCGCCAGCGACGCCGGCCTCGCCACCGCGCTCGCCGTTGCCGGCGACGAGGCGAGCGTGGTGGAAATGAGCTGGTACGGCGCCGGCGCGGTCGCGGCCCCGCTCGGCGGCGCCTTCCATGCCGGCCGGCTGCGGCTGATCTCCAGCCAGGTCGGGCGCATCTCGCCCGGACGGCGGCCGCGCTGGTCCTATGCCCGCCGGCTGTCCAAGGCGCTGGAGCTGCTGGAGGACCCCCGGCTCGACGCGCTGCTGGGCCAGCCCGTGCCGTTCGCGCAGATGCCCGACCGGATGGCGGAGCTGCTCGCCGGGCCGGCGCCGTGCCCGGTCATCGCCTATCCCGAGTGAACAGGCCGGCGTTCCGTTGCGTAGACAGAACGCGAGGCCGGCGAAAAGGAGAGACCCGCCCATGTACGCCATCGAGGTGCGCGACCACATCATGATCGCCCATTCCTTCCGGGGGGCGGTGTTCGGCCCGGCGCAGGCGCTGCACGGCGCGACCTTCGTGGTCGACGTCGCCTTCTTCCGGGAGGAGCTGGACGCCGACGGCATCGTGGTCGACATCGGCCTCGCCCATGAGGCGCTGAAGGCGGTGCTGGCGCCGCTGAACTACCGCAACCTCGACGAGGTGCCGGCCTTCGCCGGCCGCAACACCACCACCGAGTTCCTCGCCCGCCACATCTTCGACAGCCTCGCCGCGGCGATCCGTGACGGCCGGCTGGGGGAGGGCGCCCGGGCGATCGGCCGGCTGCGGGTGAACCTGCACGAAAGCCATGTCGCCCGCGCCTGGTACGAGGCGGAGCTGGATTGAGCCGATGCGGCGGCTCGCCTTTGCCATTCCCGGCGATCTCGCCCTCCCCACCGGGGGCTATGGCTATGACCGCCGGCTCATCGCCGGGCTGGCCGGGCTCGGCTGGGAGGTGGAGCACGTCGCCCTGCCGGCCGGCTATCCCGAGCCGGACGAGGCCGCCCGCGCCGCCACCCGCGAGCGGCTCGCCCGCATCGCCCCCGGCGTGCCGGTGATGGTCGACGGGCTGGCCTTCGGTGTGATGGCGGAGGAGGCGGCGGTGCTCTCGCGGCTGCGCCCGCTGGTGGCGCTGGTGCACCACCCGCTCGCCCACGAGACCGGGCTGCCGGCCACCCGCGCCGCCCGGCTGCGGGCGAGCGAGACCGCCGCCCTCGCCCATGCCGCCGCCGTGGTGGTGACGAGCCCGGCCACCGCCGCGGCCCTCGCCGCCGACTTCGCGGTGCCGCCGGGGCGCATCACCGTGGCGGTGCCGGGCACCGACCGCGCCGCCCCGGCGCGCGGCTCGGGCGGGCCGGGGGTGCGGCTGCTGAGCGTGGGCTCGCTGCTGCCGCGCAAGGGCCATGGCGATCTCGTCGCGGCGCTGGCCGGCCTCGCCGCGCTGGACTGGAGCCTCGACATCGTCGGCGACGACACGCTGGACCCCGCCCATGCCGCGCAACTGCGGGCCGGGGTGGCGGCGCGGGGGCTGGGCGCGCGCATCCGGCTGCACGGCGCGCTGCCCCGCGCGGCGCTGGAGACGTTCTATGACGGGGCCGATCTCTTCGTCCTCGCCTCGCATTATGAAGGCTACGGCATGGCCTATGCCGAGGCGCTGGCCCACGGCCTGCCGGTGGTCGGCACCACCGGCGGCGCGGTGGCGCAGACGGTGGGGGAGGGCGGCACGCTGGTCGCCCCCGGCGATGTCGCGGCCCTTGCCGGTGTGCTGCGCCGGCTGATCGCCGATGCGCCGTTCCGGGCGGAGCGGGCGGCGGCGGCGCGCCGGGCCGGCGCCGCCCTGCCGGACTGGGACCAGACCGCGGCCCGCGTCGCCGCCACCCTCGGGAGCCTTTCATGAGTTTTTCCGCCGACTGGCTCGCCCTGCGCGAGCCCGCCGACAACCGTGCCCGCAGCGCCGCGCTGGCGGCGCGGCTGGCGATCCGGCTGGGGCTGCGCCGCCCGCTGGTGGTGGTCGATCTCGGCGCCGGCACCGGCGCCAATCTGCGGGCGCTGGCGCCGCATCTGCCGGGGCCGCAGCGCTGGCGGCTGCTCGACAACGATGCCGGCCTGCTGGAACAGGCGGCGGCCGCCGCCTTCGCCGTGCGCGATGCCACCGGCGGCCCGGTGGAGGTGGAGACCTGCCTCACCGACCTCGCCGCGCCCGGCTGGGAGGCGCTGGCCGGGGGTGCCGACCTTCTCACCTGCTCGGCCCTGCTGGACCTCGCCGGGCTCGACGTCATCGGCCGGATCGCCGCCGCCGCCGCCGGCCGGGCCGCGGTGCTGGCGGTGCTGAGCGTGGACGGGCGCGACGCCATCGCCCCGGAGGACCCGCTCGACGCCGAGCTGTTCGCCGCCTTCCACGCCCATATGCGCCGGGACAAGGGCCTTGGCCCGGCGCTGGGGTCGCTGGCGCCGGAGGCGCTGGCCGGCCGGCTGGAGCGCGCCGGCTACGGCGTCGTCACCGCCCGCTCCGACTGGCAGATCGACGCCGCGCGCGAGCCGGCCCTCGCCCGGGAGCTGCTCACCGGCTGGGTCGCGGCGGTGCGGGAGACGGGGCGCATCGACCCGGCCGCGCTGGATGGGTGGGCATCGCGGCGGCTGGCCGCGGCCGCCGCCGGCTCACTCCACCTGCGGGTCGGCCATCTCGACCTGCTGGCGCTGCCCGGCTGAGCCGGCGTCGGAGAAGTCGCAGTCGAACAGCACGTCGCCGCCCAGCGCGTAGATGCGGGTGGGCGGGCGGTCGCAGTCGGACAGCCGGCGCGGCCGCTTCAGGCTGAAGCCGGTCGGCCCGTCGCCGAGCAGCACCGGGGCGACGATGAGGTGCAGCCGGTCGAGCGCCCCGGCGTCGATGAAGCGCGACACGGTCTCGGCCCCGCCCTCGATGAGCTGCCGCCGCAGCCCGGCGGCGTGCAGCGCCGCGACCAGATCGGCGGGGGCGAAGCCGTCCGCGTCCTCCCGCACCCGCAGCACCTCCACCCCCGGCGCATGCGCCACCCGGGCGCCGGCGCCCACCACCACCACCCGCCGCGCGCCGTCGGCGCGGAACAGCCGGAGCGTCGGCGGAACCCGGCCGCGACGGTCGATCACCACCCGCGCCGGGTTGTCGCCCTCGACATGGCGGACGTCGAGGCCGGGGTCATCGGCGATGGCGGTGGAGGCGCCGATCACCACCGCATCCACCAGCGCCCGCAGCCGGTGCAGGTGGGTGAGGCCGCGGCGACCGTTGATGTAGCGGGATTCGCCGAGCCCGTCGGCGATGCGCCCGTCCAGCGACTGGCCGAGCTGCGCCACCACGAAGGGGCGCGCCGGGTCGCTGTGCAGCAGCGGGGCGAACAGCGTGTCGGGCGGGATCGCGATGGCAGGCCGTGCGGCGCGGCCGGGGGCGCCGACCGGCGGCAGGCCGGGCTCCCCATCGGAAAGCTCGCGCGCCGCGCGCCGGGCGCCCAGCAGGGCGCGCCAGGCCTCGGTGCTCTCGTCGCGGGCGCTTCGGTCGACGTCAAACGGCATGTCGGTCCCCGGTGGTGGCATCGGGCGGCGATTGTCGGGTCGGCCTCGGCGTGGTCTGATCTGGAATCGTTATACGGTCCGGTCGCGCGGCGCTCCACCATGGGTGGCGTGCCGTTCCGGTAAGCTTCCCGTGATCGGGGGGCCGCCGCCGCGACCGGCGGCGTAGAAGGCAGGCGGCGCCGCAATGGCCGCTCCGCGCGGCGCGGGCGCCGCGCCAGCCGGGAGGAACGTCGCCATGGCTCGCACCGAGAAGACCCGGATTGAGAAGGCCCGCCCTCAACGGCCCGGCACCGCCGGCGCCCGCGCCGGCAAGGGACCGCACCCGCCGCCCGGCGCGGAGCCGGCGCGCTACGCCCGTCCGGCCCGGCTGCTGCACTGGGTGATGGCGGTTTTCGTCGTCGGCCTCATACCGGCCGGGCTGATCATGGCGAACATGGACAGCGGCCCGCTGCAGGACCGGCTGTTCGTGCTGCACGAATCCTTCGGGGCGCTGGTTCTCGTTCTGGCGCTGGTGCGGCTCGGCTATCGGCTGCGCCACCCGCCGCCGCCCCTGCCGCCGGAGGTGCCGGCGTGGCAGCGCCGCGCGGCGGGCGCGGTGCATGCGCTCATCTATGCCGCGCTCATCGCCATGCCGCTGACCGGCTGGGCCGGCACCCATGCCTTCGGCGCGCCGGTGACGATCTTCTGGCTGTTCGACCTGCCGGCCTTCATCGGCAAGGACGAGGCGCTGGCCGGCCGGCTGTTCAGCCTGCACCTCGCGCTCGGCCTCGCTCTGGGCGGGCTGGTGGTGCTCCACGCCGGGGCGGCGCTGGGCCACCGTTTCCTGCGGCGCGACACGGTGCTGGCGCGGATGTGGCCACCCTGAGCCGGGCGGGATGCAGGGCGGGAGGGTCCACGGCCCGCCCGCCCCAGGCGCCCGCCTTCCGGCGCGGTGGGCCTCAGCCATTGACCACGGTGCCGCCATTGGGGTGCATCACCTGCCCGGTGATGTAGGAGGCCTCCTCGCTGGCGAGGAAGACGTGGCAGGAGGCGACCTCGTTGGGCTGGCCGGGCCGCTGCATCGGCGCGCCGGAGCCGTGCCGGGCGGTGTGCTCGGCGTCGAAGGAGGCGGGGATCAGCGGCGTCCAGATCGGGCCCGGCGCCACCGCGTTCACCCGGATGCGCCGTTCCACCAGCGCCTGCGACAGCGCGCGGGTGAAGGCGACGATGGCCCCGCGGGTCGCGGAATAGTCGATCAGCGTCTTGTTGCCCTTGTAGGCGGTCACCGAGGTGGTGTTCACGATGGCGCTGCCTTCCGGCATGTGCCGAAGCGCCATCTTGGTGAGGTAGAAATAGCCGAACACATTGGTGCGGAAGGTCCGTTCCAGTTGTTCCGCTGGAATTTCCAGCGGCTCCTCGACGACGTGCTGCTCGGCGGCGTTGTTGACGAGGATGTCGAGCCGGCCGAACTGGGCGATCACCTTCCGCACGATCTCGGCGCAGAAGGATTCCGAGCCGATGTCGCCGGCAAGGCTCATGGCGCGGCGGCCTTCCGCCTCGATCAGCGCCAGGGTCCTGGCGGCGTCCTCGTGCTCGTCGAGATAGACGATGGCGACGTCCGCGCCCTCGCGCGCCATGCCGACCGCGACCGCCCGGCCGATGCCGCTGTCCCCGCCGGAGATCAGCGCGACCTTGCCTTTCAGCCGGTCGGCGCCGGGAAAGCGGGGCATGTACTCCGGCGCCGGCTGCATCTCGGCCTCGATGCCCGGCTGGTGGTCCTGCTTCTGCGGGGGAATCGTCTCCGGCGTCAGAACGGGGGTGTGCTCGTTCATGGAAGGCTCCTGCGATGTCGGGGTGTCATCGGAGCCAACTCGCGCCCCTGCGGCAGGTTCCGGCCGTGCGATCCGGCTATTCGCGGCGGTGGTAAGCCGGGGATGGATTGAGATCAGCCGGCAAAATGGCGAAGATGCCGCCCCCGCGCGGTTCCCACCAGAGTGTGTGCATGCTGTCCCGCCTGCTGAGCCACCCGGTCCGGTTCATCCTCGGCACCGTGCTGGCGCTGTTCGTGCTGTACGAGATCGGCGTCCAGATCTTCGCCTATACCGGCGACGCCTATGTCGACAGCGACATCGTGGTGCTGGCCTCGCAGATCGAGGGGCCGATCGCGCGCCTCGCGGTGCAGAACAACGCGGAGGTGAAGGCGGGCGACCTGCTGTTCGAGGTGGAGGCGACGCCGTTCCGCCTGCGCGTCCAGCAGACCGAGGCGGCGCTGTCGCAGGCCCGCTCGAACCTCGCCCTCGCCACGGATGAGGTGGCGGCGGCGCGGGCCACCCTGCAGGCGGCGCAGGCGGTGCAGACCAACGCCACCGAGGAGATGAACCGCACCCGCACCCTCTCCGGCGAGGGCTTCTCCTCCCAGGCCTCGCTCGACGAGGCCTCCAAGGACCTCGCCAAGGCCAGCGCCGACGTCATGGTGACGCAGGCCGGGCTCAATGTCGCCAGCCGCCGGGTCGCGGTGGCGGAAGCCGATGTGGTGTCGGCGCAGGCGGCGCTCGACCGCGCGCAGTACGACCTCACCAAGACGCAGGTGCGGGCGCCCGATGCCGGCCGGGTCGCGCCCTTCACCCTGCGCCAGGGCGACTACCTGCAGGTCGGCACCAAGGTGCTGGCCATCGTCACGGAGAAGCGGCTGCGGGTGGTCGCCAATGTGGCCGAGCGTCATCTCGGCCATGTCGCGCTCGGCCAGCGCGCCTTCGTCACGCTCGGCACCGACCCGTGGGTGCTGCACCGCGGCCGCGTCACCGGCATCGCCGCCGGCATCGCCCGCTCGCCCGACGCGCCGGACATCGTGCCCTATGTCGCCCCGACCACCGACTGGGTGCGCCTGCCGCGCCGCTTCCCGGTGGAGATCACGCTCGACGACTGGCCGGCGGGCCGCGCCCATTACACCGGCGCGGATGCCCGCGTCCTGATCTGGTTCCGGGCGCCGTGACCGACATCGACCGCCAGGCGCTCGCCACCGCGCTGGGGGTTCTGGCGGCGGTGCACATCGCGCTGGTGCTGGGGCTGCAGCAGCCCTACTGGGCGGCGCTGAGCGTGCTCATCATCTCCAATGTCGACCGCACCGCGCTGTTCACCAAGGGCGTGCTGCGCGTGGCCGGCACGCTGTTCGGGGTCGGCGCCGGCTATGTCGTGGCGATGCGGGTGGAGGGGCTGCCGGTCATCCAGGCGGTGCTGCTGATGATGGCGGCGGGGCTCGGCACCTATGCCCGGCAGCGCAGCGCCTATGCCTATGCGTGGTTCTACGGCGCGCTGAGCTTCATGCTGGTGCTGCTGTCCAGCATGACGGAGCCGGCGCAGCTCTACGACTTCATGGTGTATCGCTGCTCGGAAATCGTGATCGGCGTCGTCGCGGCGACGGTGGCGAACTGGGCGCTCGGCCCGCGTCCGGGCGAACTGCCGGCGGGGGTGGCGGCGGCGCCGTCCGCCGTGACGCCGGAGGAGGCCGCCCGCCACGCGCTGGCGGCCTCGGTCGGGGCGCTGTGCATCGTGCTGGCCTGGGTGGAGTTCGACCTGCCGCAGCTCATCCAGGTGCTGATCTCCAGCCTGATCGTGGTGGACATCAACGTCGCGGCCACCCGCCATCGCGGCTTCCAGCGCATCGCCGGCTGCCTCATCGGCGGGGCCGCCGGCCTGTCGGTCATCGTCATCGACGCGGTCGACCAGTTGTGGTGGACGGTGATGCTGTTCGTCGGCGTGCTGCTCTGCGCCCGGGTCCATCTCGGCCGCACGCCCTATGCCTATGTCGGCACCCAGGCGGCGATCGCCTTCCTCGTCACGCTGGTGGATGTCGGGCCGCCCGGCAGCATCATGCCGCCGCTCGACCGGCTGGTCGGCATCGTGCTCGGCGTGTCGCTGATGATGCTGGTGGTGTGGGCGCTGAACCCGCCCCGTCCGCTGCCGGCGGCGGCCGGGCCGGCGGGCTGACGGGGCGCGGCCGGCCGGTTCGCGCCGGGCCTCAGTGCAGCAGGCCGCGGCCGCGCAGATAGGTCTCCGCCACCGCGCGCGGCTCGCGGTTCTCGAACTGGACCTGCGCGTTCAGCGCCTGCAGCGCGTCCTGCGACAGCCCCTCGAAGGCGGGCGCCAGCAGCTCCGGCAGGCCGGGGCGGGCGGCCAGCACCTCGGCGCGGGTCACCGGCGCGGGCTGGTAGACCGGCTGCACCGCGCGGGTGTCGCGCAGCAGCTTCAGCCCCATCGCGGCGATGCCGCCGTCGGTGCCGTAGACCATGGCGGCGTTGACGCCGTATTTGCCGACCGCAGCGGCGCGGATGGTCTCGGCGGTGTCGCCGCCCGAGACGATCATGATCTGGCGCTGGCTGAGGGTGAAGCCATAGGCTTTCTCGAAGGCGGGCAGCGCCAGCGGGTTCATGAGGAACTCGTTGGAGGCGGCGAGCTTCACCTTGCCGCCGGTCTTCACCCAGCGGGCGAAGTCCTCCAGCGTGGGGTCGCGGTTGGAGCCGGCGATCTCCCGCCGCACCGCGATCGCCCAGGCGTTGCTGGCCGGGGCCGGGGTGAGCCAGACCACGCCCTGCGGCCCGTCCAGCTCCCGCGCCCGGGCCAGCGCCGTCGCCGGCGCCTTCCAGGCGGGGTCGGCCGGGACGGCGTGGAACAGCCCGGCATTGCCGGTATATTCGGGATAGATGTCGATCCGCCCGGCCATCAGCGCGGCGCGGATGTCGAGCGTGGTGCCGTAGCCGATGCGGTAGCTCACCGGCACCCCGCCCTGCTCCAGCAGCAGCCCGATCATGTGGCCGAGGATCGCGCCCTCGGTGTCCGGCTTGGAGGCGACGACGACGGTCGTGCCGGCAGCCTGCGCCGTGCCGGGCGGCGTGCCGTCCCCGGCCCGCGCGCGGCCCATGCCCAGCATCACCAGCCCGCCCAACAACCCGCCGAGCAGCAGCGCCGCGGCGGCCTTCGCGAGTCGACCGCCCCACCGGCTCATCGTTCGTTCCTGCCCCGCGCGGAGGCTAGCACGGCCGCGGCGCGCAACCGCCCTACCAGGGTGCTGCGGGCCTCACGCCGGGGGGTTGAAAACGCCGCCGGCCGCCACGCGCGAGGCGGGCGGCCGGCGGGTCGGCAAAGGGTGGCTCGGCGTGGATGTGGGGGCGGGAATCCACGCCGAGCCGAGGCAGGCTCATTCTGCCGGCGCGGGAGCCGACAGGGCCTGGCCATGATGGGTGAGCTTGCGGTTGCCGGAGAGCCGCCGCAGCAGCACGTAGAAGACGGGCGTGAGGAACAGCCCGAAGAAGGTGACGCCGATCATGCCGGAGAACACCGCGACGCCCATGGCGTGGCGCATCTCGGCGCCGGCGCCGGTGGAGAGCACCAGCGGCAGCACGCCCATGATGAAGGCGAAGGAGGTCATCAGGATCGGGCGCAGCCGCAGCCGGCTGGCCTCGATCGCCGCTTCCACCGGGGTGCGGCCGGCGAATTCCAGCTCGCGGGCGAATTCCACGATCAGGATGGCGTTCTTCGCCGACAGGCCGACCAGCACGACGAGGCCGATCTGGGTGAAGATGTTGTTGTCGCCGCCGCCCAGCCACACCCCGAACAGCGCCGCCAGAATGCCCATCGGCACGATGAGGATGATGGCGATGGGCAGGGTCAGGCTCTCGTACTGCGCCGCCAGCACCAGGAACACCAGCAGGATGGCGAGCGGGAACACCAGCGTGGCCGAATTGCCGGCGAGGATCTCCTGATAGGTCAGGTCGGTCCACTCATAGTCGAAGCCCGGCGGCAGCACCTCGGCGGCGATGCGCCGCGCCGCGTCCTGGGCCTGGCCGGAGGAGAAGCCGGGCGCGGGCGAGGCGTTGACGTCGGAGCTGAGGAAGCCGTTGTAGCGCATGGCGCGTTCCGGCCCGGCGGTGTTCTGCACCCGCAGCAGGGCGGAGAGCGGGATCATCTCGCCGGTGATCGAGCGCACCTTCAGCTTGCCGATGTCCTCCGGCCGCGCCCGGTAGGCCGCGTCGGCCTGCGCCCGCACCGAGTAGGTGCGGCCGAACTTGTTGAAGTCGTTGACGTAAAGCGAGCCGAGATAGACCTGCAGGGTCTCGAACACCGACTGGATCGGCACGCCGAGCTGGCGGGCCTTGGTGCGGTCGACGTCGGTGAAGATCTGCGGCACGTTGATCTGGTAGGTGGTGAACTGGCCGACCAGCTCCGGCGCCGCCATGGCCTTGGCCATGAAGGCGTTGGTCACGTCGTTCAGTGCCTCGTAGCCGCGCCCGGCGCGATCCTCGATCTGCAGCTTGAAGCCGCCCACCACGCCGAGGCCCTGCACCGGCGGCGGCGGGAACATGGCGATGAAGGCGTCCTTGATCACCGCGTATTTCTGGTTGAGCGCCATGGCGATGGCGCCGGCGCTCAGCTCGGGGCTCTTGCGCTCCTCGAAGGGCTTCAGCACCGAGAACACGATGCCGGCATTGGAGGAGTTGGAGAAGCCGGCGATGGACAGGCCGGGGAAGGCCACCGCGCTTTCCACGCCGGGCTGCTGCAGCGTGATCTCGCTCATGCGCCGGATCACCTCTTCGGTGCGGTCCAGCGTGGCGCCGTCGGGAAGCTGGGCGAAGCCGACCAGATACTGCTTGTCCTGCGCCGGCACGAAGCCGCCCGGCACCGCCTGGAACAGCCACCAGGTGGCCCCCAGCATCACCGCGTAGAAGATCATCACCAGCGACTTGACGTGCAGGATGCCGCGCACGCCGCGGCCATAGCCGCCCGAGCCGCGCGCGAACACCCAGTTGAAGCCGCGGAAGAACCAGCCGAACAGCGCGTTGATGATCCGCTGCAGCCGGTCCGGCGGGGCGTGGTGGCCCTTGAGCAGCAGCGCCGACAGCGCCGGCGACAGTGTCAGCGAGTTGATGGCGGAGATGACGGTGGAGATGGCGATGGTCAGCGCGAACTGGCGGTAGAACTGCCCGGTGAGGCCGGAGATGAAGGCCAGCGGCACGAACACCGCCACCAGCACCAGCGCGATGGCGACGATGGGGCCGGACACCTCGCTCATCGCCTTGTAGGAGGCCTCGCGCGGGGAGAGCCCTTCCTCGATGTTGCGCTCCACATTCTCGACCACGACGATGGCGTCGTCCACCACGATGCCGATGGCGAGCACGAGACCGAACAGCGTCAGCGCGTTGATGGAGAAGCCGAGCGTGTACATCACCGCGAAGGTGCCGACGATGGACACCGGCACGGCGAGCAGCGGGATGATGGACGCGCGCCAGGTCTGCAGGAACACCACCACGACGATGACGACCAGCAGCACCGCCTCGAACAGCGTGTGCACCACCGCCTCGATCGAGGCGCGCACGAAGGCCGTGGTGTCGTAGACGATGTCGTAGTCGACGCCTTCCGGCATCGTCTTCTTGATCTCCTCCATCGTCGCGCGGACGTTGTCGGCGATCTCCAGCGCGTTGGAGCCCGGCGCCTGGAACACGCCGATGCCCACCGCCGCCTTGTTGTCGAGCAGCGAGCGCAGCGCGTAGTCGGCCGCGCCCAGCTCCAGCCGGGCGACGTCGCGCAGCCGCACCACCTGGCCGTTGGCGCCGGTCTTCACCACGATGTCGCCGAATTCCTCCTCGGTCTCGAGCCGGCCCTGGGCGTTGATCGAGAGCTGGAGGTCGACCCCCGGCAGCGAGGGCGAGGCGCCGACGCTGCCGGCGGCGGCCTGCACGTTCTGGGCGCGGATCTCGGCCACCACGTCGCCGGCGGAAAGCCCGTGCTCGGCGATCTTCTGCGGGTCGAGCCACACCCGCATGGCGTAGTCACCGGCGCCGAAGATGTCGATCTGGCCGACGCCGGGAATCCGGGCGAGCCGGTCCTTCACGTTCAGCACGCCGTAATTGCGGAGATAGGTGATGTCGTAGCGGTCGTTGGGCGACAGCAGGTGCACCACCATGATGAAGTTGGGCGAGCTCTTGGCGGTGGTGACGCCGAGGCTGCGCACCTCCTCCGGCAGCCGCGGCTCGGCCTGCGACACCCGGTTCTGCACGAGCTGGGTGGCCTTGTCGGGGTCGGTGCCGAGCTTGAAGGTGACGGTCAGCGTCATCACGCCGTCGGTCGTCGCCTGGCTGGACATGTAGAGCATGTCCTCGACGCCGTTGATCTGCTCCTCGATCGGCGTCGCCACCGTGGCGGCGATCACCTTCGGGTTGGCGCCGGGATACTGCGCCCGCACGATGACCTGCGGCGGCACCACCTCGGGATATTCCGAGATCGGCATCACCCGCAGCGCCAGCAGGCCGGCGACGAAGATCAGGATCGACAGCACCGCGGCGAAGATCGGCCGGTCGATGAAGAATTTGGACAGATTCATGGTGTCCTCCCCCCACGGGAGCAAAGGCTCTGGAACGGACCGGCGGGGCGCCTCAGCGTCCGGCGATGTCGGTGCGGGTCGCGTCCGCGGTGGTGGCGGTTTCCATCGGCACCCGCTCCGGCGCCAGCAGCGCGCCCGGGCGGACCCGCTGGAGGCCGTTGACCACGATCGTCTCGCCCGGCTTCAGCCCGGAGACCACCACGCGCAGCCCTTCCGCCGGCGGGCCGAGCTTGACCTCGCGATAGACCGCCTTGCTGTCGTCGCCGACCACGAAGACGAACTTCTTGTCCTGGTCGGTGCCGATGGCGCGCTCGTTGACCACCAGCGCCGGCTCGGTCTTGGCCTTGCCCATCCGCACCCGGGCGAACTGGCCCGGCTTCAGCCGGCCGTCGGGATTGGCGAAGGTGGCGCGCAGCCGCAGCGTGCCGGTGGCCGCCTCGATCTCGTTGTTGACGAGCTGGAGCTGGCCGCGCGCCGGCTGGTCGCCGGAGGTGGCGGTGACGATCTCGACCGGGATCTGGTCGATCCGCTCCAGCGCGGCGTCGCCGCTGCCGATGGTGGCGAGGGCGTGCGCCACCGCGTTCTCGTCGGCGTCGAAGCTCACATAGATCGGGTCGACCGAGACGATGGTGGTCAGCACCGGGGCGGTGGCGCCGGCGGCGACGAGGTTGCCGGTGGTCACCTCCAGCCGGCCGACCCGGCCGGCGATCGGGGCGCGCACCTCGGTGTAGCCCAGATTCAGCCGGGCGGTCTGCACCGCGGCCTGCGCCGCCTTCAGATTGGCCTGGGCTTCCTTGTAGTTGTTGGTGCGCTGGTCGAGGTCCTGCACCGAGACGACGCGGGCGTCGACCAGCTTCTGGCCGCGGTCCAGCTCGTTCTTGGTCAGGGCGAGCCGGGCCTCGGCGGCGGAGGCCTGGGCCTCGGCGCGGTCCAGCTCGGCCTTGAACGGCTCGGGGTCGATGGTGACCAGCAGGTCGCCCTTCTTCACCAGCGAGCCCTCGCGGAAATGCACCGACTCGACCTCGCCGGAGACGCGTGGCCGCACGGCGACGCGCTCCACCGCTTCCAGCCGGCCGGAGAAGGAATCCCAGTCCATGGCCGGGCGGGCCTCGACCACGGCGACCGAGACCGGCATGGCCGGCGGGCCGGCGGCGGCGGCCGGCGCGGGGTCCTCCGCGCCGGCGATGCCGCTCGGCCAGACCACGAAGGCGCCGCCGAGCGCGGTGACGACGGCCAGCACCAGCCCGGTCCCGAGCAGGGAGTGGCGGGTCCCGACGCGGCCGTCGGAACGGCTGTTGAGGATTGGATCACGCATCGATGTCTCCCCGGCCCGTCAGGGCCCCCACGACGTCAGAAGGACGTTCCAGCCCGCCGGATGCCGACGGGCTGGCCAGAAAAGTCGAAAAAATCGTTCGCAGCGACCCGATCCAGTCGGACGGCGCGCAGGCGGTCTCGCCCAGCGCGTCCGGCCAGCGGGTCGGGGCGGGCAGCACCCGCTCGCACACGGTACCGCCGCATTCCCGCAGCCGCGCGGCATAGGCGCGGCTCTCGTCGCGCATCGGGTCGTCCTCGGCGGTGAGGACGAGGGCGGGGGCGAGCCCGCCCAGCCGCCGCGCGCCGAGCGGCGCGGCATAGGGATGCGCCGCCTTGTCGGCGGTGCCGAGATAGCGGTGCCAGCCATCGGCCCATTTGCAGCCCACCGGGCCCGCCTCCGCCTGCCGGATCGAGCAGGTGGCGAGGTTGGGGTCGAGCATGGGCGAGATCAGGATCTGCCCGGCCAGCGGCGGGCCGCCCTGGTCGCGCGCCATCATGGCGAGCGCGGCGGCGATGTTGGCACCGGCCTCCTCGCCGGCGACGAAGATCGGCGAGGCGCGCCGCCCCCAGGCCGCGCGCTCGCGGTGCAGCGTGCCGAGCCCGGCGAAGCACAGGTTCAGCGCCGCCGGGAAGGGGTGGGCGGGCGCCAGCGGGTAGTCCACCGACAGCACCACCGCCCCGGCCTCGGCCAGCAGCCCGGCAATGCAGGCGCCGCACTCGCAGGAGCCGCCGGTGAAGGCGCCGCCATGCAGGTGGAACACCAGCGGCACCGCCCGGCCGGGCGCGGCGGGCCGGTGGAGCCGCAGCTTCAGCGTCCCCTGTTCCGTCTCCAGCCGTGTCACGTCGGCACCTACCGGCATCTCGCTACCTTGCGTCAGCTCATGTTGCGGTGCGGACGCTAGTCCTTGAAAACTGGCGAATAAAGCCGGCATATGGCATTACATTATTCACAGATGGAAATAATCGGCCCGGTAAATGCCCGGCATCAGCGGCGCTGAAGTCGGGGAAAGGCGCCTCATGGATCAGATTGCTGCAATGCGGGCGTTCGTGCGGGTGGTGGAGGCGGGCAGCTTCAGCCGCGCCGCCGACCTCATGGACATGCCCAAGCCCACCGTCACCAAGCTGGTGCAGCAGCTCGAGGCGCGGCTGCGCACCCGGCTGCTCAACCGCACCACCCGGCGGGTCGGTGTCACCCCGGACGGCGCCGCCTATTATGAGCGCGCGGTGGCGGTGCTGAGCGATTTCGACGAACTCGAGGCCAGCATGGCCAACGCCGCCGCCGCCCCGCGCGGGCGGCTGCGGGTGGATGTCTCGACCGCGCTGGCCCTGCTGGTCATCATTCCCGCGCTGCCGGGCTTCCACGCCCGCTACCCCGACATCCGGCTCGATCTCGGCGTGTCCGACCGGCCGGTCGACCTCATTGCCGAGAGCGTGGATTGCGTGATCCGCGGCGGCGACCTGCTCGACCCCACGCTGGTCGCCCGCCGCATCGCCGAGATCGAGATGATCACCTGCGCCACGCCGGGCTACGTCGCCCGCTACGGCGTGCCGGCCCATCCCCGCGACCTCGAGGCCAACCATCTCGTGGTGACCTATTTCAGCCCCCGCACCGGGCGCAGCTTTCCCTTCGAATACAGCCGGGACGGCGAGACGGTGGTGGTGAGCCCGCCTTACGCGGTGTCGGTGAACGATTCCACCGCCTATGTCGCCGCCGCCCTCGCCGGGCTGGGGGTGGCGCAACTGCCGGTCTTCATGGTGCGCCAGCACATGGCCGAGGGACGGCTGGTGCCGCTGCTGGAGGCATGGGAGACCGAGCCGATCGTCATCCATGTGGTGTTCCCGCCGAACCGCCACCTCGGCAACCGGGTGCGGGTCTTCGTCGACTGGATCGCCGAACTGTTCGCCACCTCGCCGCTGCTGAGCCCCGCCGTGCTGGCGTGAGGCGGGGCGTGCCGGAGGTCGGTGCGGGTATCAGAAAATAATCCTAGACAAAAATCCTATCATCTGGAATTCTTGGCTCATCTGTCCCCGCCGAAGGGACGTTCCGGAGCGACCGGGGCGTGGGATGGGTGCGGTGGCCGTGGCGGAGGGAGTAACGCACCCGAGGTCGCGGCGGCCCAAGCCGGATGCTCCCGGGCGGTGCCAGCACCGTTCGCTGGGCGAAGCGTACGTGGCCTCCCTTCGTTCGTCTGAAGGGAACGCGCGGCGTGAAGGGGCCCAAAAGTGGAGGATAACAAGATCGCTCCTCCAGGGGTCGTCCGGAGCAAGCCTCCAAACACCGCGTGCGGGGCGCCGGGAACGGCGCGTCGGTTGGCTGAGTGAAGGCTTGCACCACCTTCTAAAACAAAGGTGCGAGCGGCCGCCGGTGGCGTCCGCCCGGTGCCCCGCACGCCCTTCGACGGGCGAAGGGCCTGACCCACACCCCCGGCCGCTCGCGGCGCGGGGCTTTTGGTGCGGGGGGACCCGGCCGCGCGCGGCCGGGTCTTCCGGCTCAGAAGCGGTAGTTGATGCCGGCCCGCACGACGCTGAAGGCATAGTCGGCATGGGCGCTCAGCGTGTAGTCGGGGATCGGGTTGCCGGCGCCGTTGGTCAGGTCGAAATTGCTGCTGCCGAGGTCGACATAGAGATATTCGATCTTGAACGACCAGTGCGGGTCGAACTGGGTCTCGACGCCGCCGCCGACGGTCCAGCCCCAGCGTGTGTCGCTCTCCGAGGCGTTCCAGGAATAATAGGGGCCGCCCTGCACGCTCACGCTCGCATCGGCCTGGCCAAAGGCGGCGCCGCCGGTGGCATAGATCAGCGAGGGCCCGACCGTGACGCCGAGCCGGGCGCGCAGCGTGCCGTACCAGTTGCCGTCCAGCGCATAATGCTTGTCGATGGAGGTGCCGGACTGGGTGGTCGAGGCGATCGAGCTGTTGCCGGACTCGCTGCGATCGGCATAGGACAGGTCGGCTTCGACGCCGGCCACCACATTGTCCCACTGCCAGTTATAGCCCACCGTGCCGCCCACCGTCAGCCCGGTGGAGGAACCGCCGAAATCCTCGGTGTAGTTCCCGGCGACCGAGCTGTTGCTGAACCAGCCGCCGGCCTCGGTCGAGACGCTGGAATTGTCGATCGCCACGCCGGCGGTGCCGCCGACATAGAAGCCCTGCCAGGAAATGACGGGCGCCGCCGGCGTGGCGACGGCCGCCGGAGCCTTGGTGGCCATGTCGGCAGCAAAGGCCGGCACCGCCGTCGCGAGAAGGACCATCGCGGTCGTCACGTACTTCATCATCCACCCCCGGTGAGAATCACCGAGGCGAGCCTAGGCAGCGGAGCGGGCGGAGTCGAGTACCCCGGCACCGTGCGACGGGCGGTGTGGCGGCGGGGCCGGCTTCTTCCGTTCAGGCGGCGACCTCGTCATGGCCCAGCCGGCGCGAGAGGCTGCGGACCAGCTCGCCCGCCGCCTCGGCGATCACCGTGCCGGGCGGGTAGATCGCCTCCGCCCCGGCGGCCCGCACCGCGGCGTAATCCTGCGGCGGCACCACGCCCCCGACCACGATCATGATGTCGCCGCGCCCTTCCGCCTCCAGCGCCGCCTTCACCTGCGGCACCAGCGTGAGGTGGCCGGCGGCGAGCGAGGAGATGCCGATGACGTGCACGTCGTTCTCCACCGCCTGCCGCGCCGCCTCTTCCGGCGTGGCGAACAGCGGGCCGATGTCGACGTCGAAGCCGAGATCGGCGAAGGCCGAGGCGATCACCTTCTGGCCGCGGTCGTGGCCGTCCTGCCCCAGCTTGGCGACCAGCAGGCGGGGACGCCGCCCCTCCTCGGCCTCGAACGCCTCGACCAGCGCCCGCACCTCCTCGACCTTGCCCGCCACCGCCGTCATCTCCCGCCGGTACACCCCAGTTATCGCCCGGATTTCCGCCCGGTGGCGGCCGAAGGCGCGCTCCAGCGCGTCCGACATCTCGCCGACCGTCGCCTTGGCCCGGGCCGCGTCGATGGCGAGCGCCAGCAGGTTGCCGCCGCCCCGGGCGCCGGCCTCCAGCGCCTCCAGCGCCGCCGCCACCGCCGCCGGGTCGCGCTCGGCCCGCAGGCGCCGCAGCTTCTCGATCTGCGCGGCGCGCACCGCGGAATTGTCGATCTTCAGCACGTCGAGCGGGGGCTCGTCGGCGATGCGGTAGCGGTTGACGCCGACCACCGTCTGCACCCCGGCGTCGATCCGGGCCTGGGTGACGGCGGCGGCTTCCTCGATCCGCAGCTTGGGGATGCCGGCTTCGATCGCCCTGGCCATGCCGCCGAGTTTCTCGACCTCGGCGATGTGGGCCCGTGCCCGCGCCGCGAGGTCGGCGGTGAGGCGCTCGACATGGAACGAGCCGCCCCAGGGGTCGATGGCCCGGGTGGTGCCGCTCTCCTGCTGCAGCACGATCTGGGTGTTGCGGGCGATGCGGGCGGAGAAGTCGGTGGGCAAGGCGAGGGCCTCGTCCAGCGCGTTGGTGTGCAGCGACTGGGTGTGGCCCTGCGTCGCCGCCATCGCCTCGACGCAGGTGCGCATGACGTTGTTGAACACGTCCTGCGCCGTCAGGCTCCAGCCGGAGGTCTGGCTGTGGGTGCGCAGCGGCAGCGACTTGGGGTTCTTCGCACCGAGACCCTGCATCAGCTCCGCCCAGATCAGCCGGGCCGCGCGCAGCTTGGCGATCTCCATGAAGAAGTTCATGCCGATCGCCCAGAAGAAGGAAAGCCGCGGCGCGAAGGCGTCGATGTCCAGCCCCGCCGCCATGCCGGCGCGGACATAGTCGACGCCGTCGGCCAGCGTATAGGCAAGCTCGAGGTCCGCCGTCGCCCCGGCCTCCTGCATGTGGTAGCCGGAGATCGAGATGGAGTTGAAGCGCGGCATCTCCCGCGAGGTGAAGGCGAAGATGTCGGAGATGATCCGCATCGAGGGCGCCGGCGGGTAGATGTAGGTGTTGCGGACCATGAACTCCTTGAGGATGTCGTTCTGGATGGTCCCGGAGAGCTGGCGGGCGGAAACGCCCTGCTCCTCCGCCGCCACGATGTAGAGCGCGAGGATCGGCAGCACCGCGCCGTTCATCGTCATCGACACGCTCATCTCGCCGAGCGGGATGCCCTCGAACAGGGTGCGCATGTCGTAGATGGAATCGATGGCGACGCCGGCCATGCCGACATCGCCGGCGACGCGCGGGTGGTCGCTGTCATAGCCGCGGTGGGTGGCGAGGTCGAAGGCGACGGAGAGGCCCTTCTGCCCGGCGGCGAGGTTGCGCCGGTAGAAGGCGTTGGAGGCTTCCGCCGTGGAGAAGCCGGCATATTGCCGGATGGTCCAGGGCTGGGTGACGTACATGGTGGGGTAGGGCCCGCGCAGGAACGGCGCGATGCCGGGAAAATGCCCGCCCACCCCGAGGCCCGCGATGTCGGCCGGCCCCGGTGCCGGCGCCACGGCGATGCCTTCGGGCGTGGCCCAGGGTTCGCCGCCGGCCGGTTCCGGCAGGGTCGGGCTGCGCCAGGGGAGGGTGGCGAAATCGGGAAGGCGGGGGCGTCCGGTCATGGCCGGCCCCCGTTCATGGCTGCGAGGGTCAGCTCCGGCGCGCGACCCAGCTTCCCGTGCAGTTGCGGGTGAGCGAGACCCACCGCCCGGTGGCCTTGTCGCCCGCGGCCCGGCCCTCCGCCGTCACCGTCTCGTCGCCACGCTGCAACCGCAGCCTTATGGCGCCGGTCGGCTCCACCGAGCCGGTGGCGCTCACCATCCACAAGCCGCCATAGCTGATGGCGCCGTCCTCGATGACGAGATCGAATTCCATCGGCCGGCGGCAGGCTCCCGTGTCCGGCCGGGTGGCCACCGTCCAGGTGCCGTCGAACACATCGACCGCCTGCGGCAGCGCCGACCCGGGAAGAAGCAGGCTGAAGGCCGCGGCGAGGCACAAGCGTTTCATCGTGCGTCGTCCTGCTGGAAACCGCGGCGATTGCGCCGCTCTCGCAGGAAAAACCGGGCAGGGTGCTCATGGTTCCGTGCCTCCCGTCGCCGTGATGCCGAGTGCGGCCTGCGCCATGTCCAGTGCCTCCAGCGCGTCGCAACCGGCGAAGACGAAGCCGTCGACGCCCGCGGCGCGCAGCGCGGCCTCGGCGGCGCCGGGGCGGCCGGCCAGCAGCAGGCGGCCGACGCCGACGGCCTTGAGCGCGGCGGCGAAGGCCGCGGCGCGCTCGGCATAGGCGGCGTCGGTGCCGCACAGGCAGATCAGTGCCGCCCCGGCGAGGTCGGCGGCCTGCGCCGCCTCGTCCTGCGCGGCCTCGCCGCCGGCGGTGCCGAGGCCTCCGGCCTCGAACAGAGTCCGGGCGAAGGCGACGCGCGGTGCGAATTCAGCGACGCTGCCGAGCGTGGCGAGGCGAACGGCGGGCGAGCCCGCCCGCAACCCCGCGGCCCGCCGCCGCTCGAACGGTTCGGCGAGCCGGCCCCGGGGCAGCGGTTCGCACTGTATGGCGCCTTCCGCCGGCCCGGCCGGCGACGGATCGGGCGCGGGGGCCAGCACGGCGGGCACGCTCTCGCCGGCAAGAGGGAATTCGGAGGTGCCGGTGATCGGCAGGCGCCGGGTGGCGACGAGCTGGGCGCGCTCGTGGCGCGACCGGGCGAGCCGGCGCTGCCAGGTGCCCGCCGTGAGCGCCTCGACCAGCCCGCCCTCCGCCTCGATGCCGCGCACCAGCTCCCAGGCCGCGGCGGCGAAGCCCTCGGTCCGCTCCTCCAGCGCACCGGCCCCGGCGGCGGGATCAGCGACGCGGTGGAGGTTCGATTCCTCGATCAGGAGCAACTGGGTGTTGCGGGCGAGCCGTCGGGCGAAGCCGTCCGGCAGGCCCAGCGCCTGGGTGAAGGGCAGCACGGTGAGGCTGCTGGCGCCACCAGCCCCGGCCCCAAGCGCGGCGATGGTGCCGCGCAGCAGGTTCACATGCGGGTCGTGGCGGGTGAGGCTGCGCCACGCCGTCTCCATGTGCAGCGCCAGCGGCGGTGGCGCGGCAAGGCCGGCCTCCTCCAGCACGAAATGCCAGAGCCGGCGCATGGCCCGGGCCTTGGCGGTGGTGGCGAACTGGTCGGTGTCGGCCACCAGCGTCACCTCGATCAGCCCGGCCGCCTCGGCGAGGTCGAGCCCGGCCTCGTCCAGTGCCCGCAGATAGGCAAGGGCGGTGGCGAGGGTGCCGGCGAGTTCCTGCGCCTCGGTGGCGCCGGCGGCGTGGTGCAGGCGGCCGTCGGCGCGGACCATCGGCGCGGTGAGGCCGCGGGCGCGCAGCGCCGAGACGGTCTGTCCCAGCCGTGCCGACAGCGCCTCCCACTCGATCGGCGCCGCACCCCGCGCGGCAAGGTCGCCGATCGGGTCGAGCCCGACCCGCAGGTCGAGACGTGCGGGGTCGATCTCCCGGAGGTGGCGGGAAAGCGCCAGCGCGAGGTCCCGGCCGCGGAAGCCGCCGGTCTCCACCCGCAGCGTCACCAGCTCGGCCAGCACGCCGCGCAGCACCCGCTCGATCGCCTCCGACGTCTCCGGCAGGCCGAAGCCCTCGGCTGCCGGCGAGGAGCGGAACACCAGCGTGGCACCGTCGGCGCCGCCGTTCAGGTCCTCCAGAAGCTGGGCGTTGGCGGCGGCGGGGTCGACATGGTCGATGCGGGCGATGATCTTCCACGCCGCCCCGGCGGGGCGTCCGGCCATGGGGCGGGCGTCCGGCCGCGGCGCGGGCAGGGCGTCGAAGGCGATGCCGTCCAGGGTCGACGTCACCATCCGCGCGGCATAGGGCGCCCCCTTCAGCACGCCGTCGACGAGGCGCAGCCACTCCTCCCGGGTCGCGGCGGGAAAGCCGGGCGGCGGGCTGGCGGCGGCGTCCATCAGGCGAATTCCAGGATGACGGCGTCGACGGCGAGGCTGTCACCGGCCTTGGCCAGCACCTTCTTCACCACGCCGTCGCGCTCGGCCCGCAGCACGTTCTCCATCTTCATCGCCTCGACCACGGCGAGCGGCTCGCCGGCCTTCACCTCCTGGCCCTCGCCCACCGCGACCGACACGACGAGGCCGGGCATGGGGCAGAGCAGCTGCTTGCCCGAGGCGGCGGAGACCTTCTCCGGCATCAGCGCGGCCAGCGCCGCCTCGCGTTCGGTATAGACGATGGCCTCCACCGTGACGCCGGCATGGGAGAGCACGAAGCCGTTGAGCCGCGGGCGGACCTGAACCGCGATGGCGTCGTCGTCATAGGCGCCCTGCCACACCGGGTCGCCCGGCTTCCAGCCGGTGCGCAGCTCATGGGTGCCGGCGGGGCGCCCCTGCGCGTCGAGGAAGGTGACGATGAAGCCGCCGGCGGAGCGGTCCACCTCGCAGGGCAGGCTCTCGCCGCCGAGCCGCACCACGCGGCGATGCTCGAACACCACCGGCCGGCCGGGAAGCTGGCCGGAGATGCGCCGCTTGCGGGCATTGGCGATGTTGTCGATCACCGCCGCCACCGCGGCGATCCGGCGGGCGAGCGGGGCCTCCAGCGCCGCGCCGGCGAAGCCGCCGGGATATTCCTCGGCGATGAAGCCGGTGGAGAGCCGGCCGGCCTTCCAGCGCTCGTGCCGCATCAGCGCGGCGAGGAAGGGGATGTTGTGCTGGATGCCGTCCAGCGCGAAGGCGTCCAGCGCGTCGGCCTGCGCGGCGATGGCCTGGGCGCGGGTAGGGGCGTGGGTCACCAGCTTGGCAATCATCGGGTCGTAGAACAGGGAGATTTCCCCGCCCTCGAACACGCCGGTGTCGTTGCGCACCGTCACACCGTCCCGGGTGCCTTCCGCCGGCGGGCGGTAGCGGGTGAGCCGGCCGATGGAGGGCAGGAAGTTGCGGTAGGGGTCCTCGGCATAGATACGGCTCTCGACCGCCCAGCCGTTCAGCCGGACGTCGGCCTGGGTGATGGAGAGCTTCTCGCCGGCCGCCACCCGGATCATCTGCTCGACGAGGTCGATGCCGGTGACCAGTTCGGTCACGGGATGCTCGACCTGCAGGCGGGTGTTCATTTCGAGGAAGTAGAACGAGCGGTCCTGCCCGGCGACGAACTCCACCGTGCCGGCGCTGTCGTAGTTAACGGCCTTGGCCAGCGCCACCGCCTGCTCGCCCATACGGCGGCGGGTCGCCTCGTCCAGCAGCGGGGAGGGGGCCTCCTCGATGACCTTCTGGTTGCGGCGCTGGATCGAGCATTCGCGCTCGCCGAGATAGACGACGTTGCCGTGCTTGTCGCCCAGCACCTGGATCTCGATGTGGCGGGGATCGACGATGAACTTCTCGACGAACACGCGGTCGTCGCCGAAGGAGGACTTCGCCTCGGAGGTGGCGCGCTCGAAGCCGTCCTTCACCTCCTCGCGGGAATGGGCGATGCGCATGCCCTTGCCGCCGCCTCCGGCGGAGGCCTTGATCATCACGGGATAGCCGATCTCGTCGGCGATCCGCGCGGCGTGCTCGGGGTCGGTGATGACGCCGAGATGGCCGGGCACGGTGGAGACACTGGCCGCCGCTGCCGCCTTCTTCGACTCGATCTTGTCGCCCATCGCCTCGATGGCGCCGGGGTTCGGCCCGATGAACACGATGCCGGCGGCCTTGAGCGCGTGGGCAAAGGCGGCGCGTTCGGACAGGAAGCCATAGCCGGGATGCACCGCCTCCGCCCCGGTCTGACGGCAGGCCTCGATGATGCGGTCGATCAAGAGGTAGGACTGCGCCGCGGGCGGCGGGCCGATATGCACCGCTTCGTCCGCCATGGCGACGTGCAGCGCGTCACGGTCGGCGTCGGAATAGACCGCGACGGTTCGGATGCCCATCTTCCGCGCCGTCTTGATGACCCGGCAGGCGATCTCGCCACGGTTCGCGATGAGGATCTTGGAGAACATGTCGGCGTTCCTTGGCCTTCGGGCTTTACTGTGTAACGGCGCCCGCGGGCCCGCCTTGCGCTGGGTCATGGCCGCTGCTGCGGGGCCGCCGTGGCGGGCGGCGAGCGCTCACAGCGGCAGGTTGTCGTGCTTCTTCGCCGGGGTCTCGACATGCTTGGAGCGGAGCATGGCGAGCGCCCGGGCGATGCGCGTGCGGGTGGTGCGGGGGGTGATGACCTCGTCGACATAGCCGCGCTCGGCGGCGACGAAGGGGGAGAGAAAGCGTTCCTCATACTCCTTCGTCCGCGCCGCGATCTTCTCGGGGTCGTCGATGTCGGCGCGGAAGATGATCTCCACCGCGCCTTTGGCGCCCATCACCGCGATCTGCGCCGAGGGCCAGGCATAGTTCACGTCGCCGCCGACATGCTTGGAGGCCATCACGTCATAGGCGCCGCCGAAGGCCTTGCGGGTGATGACGGTGACCAGCGGCACGGTGGCCTGCGAATAGGCGAAGAGCAGCTTGGCGCCGTGCTTGATGAGCCCGCCATATTCCTGCGCGGTGCCGGGCAGGAAGCCGGGCACGTCGACGAAGGTGACGATGGGTATGCCGAACGCGTCGCAGAAGCGCACGAAGCGCGCCGCCTTGCGCGAGGCATCGGCGTCCAGCACGCCGGCCAGTACCATCGGCTGGTTGGCGACCACGCCGACCGTGC
Organism: Ancylobacter lacus; assembly: GCF_018390635.1. Taxonomy (GTDB): domain Bacteria; phylum Pseudomonadota; class Alphaproteobacteria; order Rhizobiales; family Xanthobacteraceae; genus Ancylobacter; species Ancylobacter lacus. Next base: position 166,203 of record NZ_JAHBGE010000044.1, read on the forward strand.
GGCCCTCGATGCGACCCAGGCCGGTGACGATGTTGCCGGCGAAGGCCTGCTGGATCTCGAAGAAGTCGCCCTCGTCGACCACCTTCGCGATCAGTTCCTTGATGTCGTAGGGCTTGTTCGGGTTGTCGGGGATGAGGGTGTCGAGCGAGGGGTCGAGCCGCTCGCCATCGTCGCAGCTCGGCCATTCCGGCACGCCGGCGGCGTTGTTGGCGGGCAGGAAGTCGATCAGCCGGCGCATCTGCAGCAGGCATTCGACATCGTTGTCGAAGGCGCCGTCCGCCACCGAGGAGCGGCTGGTGTGCACCTTCGCCCCGCCCAGCTCCTCGGAGGTGACGGTCTCGTTGGTCACCGTCTTCACCACCTCCGGGCCGGTGACGAACATGTAGCTGGTGTCGCGCACCATGAAGATGAAATCGGTCATGGCGGGGGAATAGACGTCGCCGCCGGCGCAGGGGCCCATGATGACCGAGATCTGCGGGATGACGCCGGAGGCGATCACATTGCGCCGGAACACCTCGCCATAGCCGCCGAGTGCCGCGACGCCCTCCTGGATGCGGGCGCCGCCGGCATCGAACAGGCCGATGATCGGCGCCCGGGTCTTGAGCGCGAGGTCCTGGATCTTGGTGATCTTGGCGGCGTGGGTCTCCGACAGCGAGCCGCCGAAGACGGTGAAGTCCTTGGCGAAGACGAAGACCTGCCGCCCGTTCACCGTGCCCCAGCCGGTGACGACGCCGTCGCCGGGCGTCTTGGACGCCTCCATGCCGAAATCGGTGCAGCGGTGCTGGACGAAGGTGTCGAATTCCTCGAACGAGCCGGTGTCGAGCAGCAGCTCGATGCGCTCGCGGGCGGTGAGCTTGCCGCGCGCATGCTGGGCGGTGATGCGCCGCTCGCCGCCGCCGAGGCGCGCTTCGGCGCGGCGCCGGTCCAGTTGCTCCACAATGTGCTTCATGAGGCGATACCGTGCGCGTGCAAATGGCCGCCGGGCTGCGGTCGGCTTTCGTCCAGACGTTCTAGGCCCTTGCCGGGCAAAAGATAAGATGTGAAAGTGTAGCGCGTGAACGTGTGAATTCTTCACAAATCGACGGTGGGTCGGCGCGGGCGGGCATGTCCAAGAAGATCTTCGCCGGCCATGCCGTGCGCAATGTGCGGGAGCGGCTCGGCCTCACCCAGCTCGATTTTGCCCGGCGGCTGGCGCTCTCGCCGAGCTACATCAACCAGATCGAGAGCAACCAGCGCCCGGTGACAGCGGCGGTGCTGCTGGCCATCGGCCGCACTTTCGACGTCGACGTCACCCGCTTCAGCGCCGATGACCTCGACCGGGTGGTGGCCGACCTGCGCGAGGCGCTGGCCGATCCGGTGTTCCGCGGGCTGGAGCCGAGCCTTCAGGACCTGAAGAACGCCACCACCCATGCGCCGTCCTTCGCCCATGCCTTCCTGCGCCTGCACGGGGCGATGCGGCGGATGGAGGAGCGGCGGGCGGCGCTCGACGACGCGGTGGTCTCGGTGGCGGGCGATCATGATGGCGGTGCCCGCCACCTGCCGCCCTATGAGGAGGTGCGCGACCATTTCCACTACATCGACAATTATGTCGACGGGCTGGACCGCGCCGCCGAAGCCCGCGCCGACGCGCTCGATCTCTTCGCCCGCGAGGACGCGGCGGCCCTGCTGGCGCGCCATCTGCGCGAGCGGCACGACATCGCGGTGGAGGCCGCCGCGGCCGGTGAGCCCGACGCGCCGCTGCTGAACTATGACCGGCACCGCCGCGTCGCGACGCTGGCCCGCACGCTCGACCCGGCGAGCCGCGCCTTCCGGCTCGCGGCGCTGCTCGCCCGGTTCGAACAGGACGAGCTGATCGACGGTCACGTCGCCGACGCCGGCTTCCGCAGCCAGACCGCGCGGGAGGTGTGCCGGCTCTCGCTGCAGAACTACTATGCCGGGGCGCTGATCCTGCCCTATCGTCGCTTCGCCCGGCTGGCGCGGGAGAAGCGCCACGATCTCGACCTCTTGAGCGTGATGACCGGCGCGAGCCTGGAGCAGGTCTGCCACCGCCTCTCCACGCTGCAGCGCCCGGGCGAGAAGGGGGTGCCGTTCTATTTCCTCAAAGTCGACCGGGCCGGCAACGTCATCAAGCGGCACAGCGCCACGCGCTTCCACTTTGCCCGCTATGGCGGGGCCTGCCCGGTGTGGAACGTGCACGAGGCGTTCGAGCAGCCCGCCCGCACGCTGGTGCAGGTGGGCGAGATGCCGGACGGGGTGCGCTATCTCTGCCTCGCCCGGGGCGCGGTGAAGCCGCCGGTGCGCCATGGCCAGCGCGAGCGCCGCTTCGCGCTCGGCATCGGCTGCGAGGCGTCCTATGCCGCCGAGCTGGTCTATGCCGACGGGCTCGATTTGCGCGCAGCGACGGTATCGCCGCTCGGCGTCAACTGCCGCATCTGCCCGCGCACCGCCTGTCCCGAGCGGGCCTATCCCCCGCTCGACCGCGACATCGTGCTGGACCCGGACCGCCGCGGCGTGGTGCCGTTCGCGGTCCGGGACTGAGCGGCTCAGATGTCGAGCGTGTTGTCGCGTTCCCACTGGGTGAGGTGGCGGGAATAGGCGTTCCACTCCTCATGCTTCAGCTTGAGGTAGCCGTCGATCAGCGGGGCGCCCAGCGCGGTGCGCAGCACATTCGACTTCTCCAGTGACCGCAGCGCGTCGAGCAGGTTCAGCGGCAGCTTCTTGGCGCCGCGCACCTTGTGCCCGTCGGTGTACATGTTGATGTCGAGCCGCTTGCCGGGCTCGCGCTGGTTCTGGATGCCGTCGAGGCCGGCGGCGAGCACCGCGGCGGGGGCGAGATAGGGGTTCGCCGCCCCGTCCGGCAGGCGCAGCTCCAGCCGGCCCGCATCGGGGATGCGGATCATGTGGGTGCGGTTGTTGCCGGTGTAGGTGACGGTGTTGGGCGCCCAGGTGGCGCCGGAGACGGTGCGCGGGGCGTTGATGCGCTTGTAGGAATTCACGGTCGGGTTGGTGAAGGCGCACAGCGCGTCGGCGCTGTGGATCAGGCCGCCGATGAAGTTGTAGCAGAGGTCGGAGACGCCGAGCTCGCCGTTGGGGTCCTCGAACAGGTTGGTGTCGCCCTGCCACAGCGAGGTGTGCATGTGGCAGCCCGAGCCGGTGAGATCGATGAAGGGCTTGGGCATGAAGGTGGCGCGCAGCCCGTGCTTTTCGGCGATGGAGCGCGCCATGTACTTGAAGAAGACGTGACGGTCCGCGGTGACCAGGGCGTCGTCGAAGTTCCAGTTCATCTCGAACTGGCCGTTGGCGTCCTCATGGTCGTTCTGATAGGGCCCCCAGCCGAGCGCCAGCATGCAATCGCAGATCTCCTTGATGACCTCGTAGCGGCGCATCAGGGCGGACTGGTCGTAGCAGGGCTTGGTGGCGTTGTCGGCGCCGTCCGAGATTTTCTGGCCGTCCGGCGTGGTGAGGAAGAACTCGCATTCCACGCCGGTCTTCATCTGGTAGCCGATGGATTCGGCACCGAGGATGGTGCTTTTCAGCACGTTGCGTGGGGCCTGGGCGACCAGCTCGTCGTTCATGACGAGATCGGAGGCGAGCCAGCCCACCTCCGGCTTCCACGGCAGCTGGATGAGGCTGTCGGGATCCGGCACCGCGAACAGGTCGGGATCGGCCGGGGTCATGTCGAGCCAGGTGGCGAAGCCGGCGAAGCCGGCGCCCGCCTTCTGCATGCCCCCGATGGCCGCGGCCGGCGCCAGCTTGGCGCGCAGCGAGCCGAACAGGTCGACATAGGAGATCAGGAAGTACTTGATGCCGAGCTCTTTGGCGGCATGGGCAAGATCATTGGCCATTGCGATCCGGTTCCGTGCTGTTCCCCGGCCCCTTCGGGGCTCGTTGCGATGTCGTCGATGTGCAAACCCCGCGCCGGGGCGCGGGGCTCGAAGGTTCAGAAGCTGCCGGTGCTGCCGGGAATCCAGTTGGTGCCGGCAAGAGGGACGTTCGCCATCGCGGCGGCCTCGATGGTGAGGGCGACGAGGTCCTCCGGCTCGAGGTTGTGCACGTGGCTCTTGCCGCAGGCCCGCGCGATGGTCTGGCATTCCAGCGTCAGCACGGCGAGGTAGTTGGCGAGCCGGCGCCCGGCGGCGACCGGGTCCAGCCGCGCCATCAGCGCGGGGTCCTGGGTGGTGATGCCGGCGGGGTCGCGGCCCTCGTGCCAGTCGTCATAGGCGCCGGCCCGGGAGCCGAGCGCCTCGTATTCGGCGGCATAATGGGGGTCGTTGTCGCCGAGGGCGACGAGGGCCGCGGTGCCGATGGCGACGGCATCCGCGCCGAGCGCCAGAGCCTTGGCGACGTCGGCGCCGTTGCGGATGCCGCCGGAGACGATGAGCTGCACCTTGCGGTGCATGCCGAGGTCCTGCAGCGCCTTCACCGCCTGCCGCACCGCCGCCAGCGTCGGGATGCCGACATTCTCGATGAAGACCTCCTGGGTGGCGGCGGTGCCGCCCTGCATGCCGTCCACCACCACCACGTCGGCGCCGGATTTCACCGCCAGAGCGGTGTCATAATAGGGTCGCGCGGCGCCGACCTTCACATAGATCGGCTTCTCCCAGTCGGTGATCTCGCGCAACTCCTCGATCTTGATCTCGAGGTCGTCGGGACCGGTCCAGTCCGGGTGGCGGCAGGCCGAGCGCTGGTCGATGCCGACCGGCAGCGTGCGCATCTTCGCGACACGCTCGGTGATCTTCTGGCCGAGCAGCATGCCGCCGCCGCCGGGCTTGGCGCCCTGCCCGACCACCACCTCGATGGCGTCGGCGCGCTTGAGGTCGTCGGGGTTCATGCCGTAGCGCGAGGGCAGATACTGGTAGACGAGCTGGGTGGAGTGCCCGCGCTCCTCATTGGTCATGCCACCGTCGCCGGTGGTGGTGGAGGTGCCCATGGCCGAGGCGCCACGCCCCAGCGCCTCCTTGGCGTTGGCGGAGAGCGAGCCGAAGCTCATGCCGGCGATGGTGATCGGGATCTTCAGCTCGATCGGCTTCTTGGCGAACCGTGTGCCGAGGACCACCGAGGTGTCGCAGCGCTCGCGATAGCCTTCGAGCGGGTAGCGCGACATCGAGGCGCCGAGGAACAGAAGGTCGTCGAAATGCGGAACCTTGCGCTTCGCGCCGCCGCCGCGGATGTCGTAGATGCCGGTGGCGGCCGCGCGGCGGATCTCCGAGAGGGTGTACTCGTCGAAGGTCGCGGAGAAGCGGGGCGTCGTGCGCGGGGTGTTGGTGATGTCGTTCATCGCGCGCCTCAGTAGCTCGACACGTTGTCGACGTGGAAATGGTAGAGGGTGCGGGCCGAGCCGTAGCGGCGGAACTCGCCGATATCGACCTGGCCGAGCGCGCCGGCGGCCTCCAGCCGGGCGGCGAGCAGGGCGCGGTGTTCCTCGCGCATCTCCTTCTCGATGCAGTCGGCGCCGAGGCTCGCGACCGAGCCGCGCACGAACAGCTTCGCCTCATAGAGGCTGTCGCCGAGCGCTTCGCCCGCGTCGCCGAACACGACGAGGCTGCCGGCCTGCGCCATGAAGGCACTCATATGGCCGATCGAGCCCTTCACCACGATGTCGATGCCCTTCATCGAGATGCCGCAGCGCGCGGAGGCGTTGCCGTCGATGACCAGCAGCCCGCCGCAGCCGGTGGCGCCCGCCGCCTGGCTGGCGTCACCCTTCACATGGATGAAGCCGCTCATCATGTTCTCGCCGACGCCGACGCCGGCATTGCCGTCGATGACGATGCGGGCCTGCTTGTTCATGCCGCCGCAGTAATAGCCGACATTGCCGGCGATCTCGATGGCGACGGGGGCATCGACGCCGGCCGCGATGGCGTGCAGGCCGCGGGGATTGGCGACGCGCCAGAGCGTCTCGTTGGTGGTGCCGAGCGCGTGCAGGGCGCCGTTGAGCGCGCGCACCGGCGAGGTGGCGAGGTCAATGAGGCGGGCGCCGTCGGCGTCGGTGGCGATCATGTTCATGTCGGGGCTCGTGTGCAGGGCGACGTTCATGCCGCGCGGTCCCAGAAATAGACCCGCGCCGGTTCCGGCTCCCAGACCCGGGCGGTGTTGATGCCCGGCAGGTCGACCAGGGCGCGGTATTCCGAGCCGAAGGCGACATAGCCCTCGGTCTCGGCCATCACCGCCGGCTTGCAGGCGATGGGGTCGCGCAGCACGCCGAAGCCGCTCTCGGTGCCGACCACGAAGGTGTAGAAGCCGTCGAGATCGGCGAGCGAATGCTCCAGCGCGGCGCCGAGGCTGTCGCCGGCGCGCATGCGGTGGGTGAGATAGGCGGCGGCGACCTCGCTGTCGTTCTGGGTCGCGAGCCTCAGCCCCTCGCGCTCCAGCTCGCGGCGGACGCCCGCATGGTTGGACAGCGAGCCGTTGTGCACGAGGCACTGGTCCGGCCCGGTGGAGAAGGGGTGGGCGCCGTCGGTGGTCACCGCGCTCTCGGTCGCCATGCGGGTGTGGCCGATGGCGTGGGTGCCGGCCATCTCCGCCAGCTTGAAGCGGCGGGCGACGTCGGCGGGCAGGCCGACCTCCTTGTAGAGCTCCATGCGGCTGCCCGAGCTGATCACCGCCACCTGGGGCGCGAGGGTGGCGAGCTGCGCCCGCACCGCCGCCTCGCGCTCCGCCGGAACGCTGACCACCGCGTGGGTGTCGCGGGGCACCACCGGCAGCCCGAGCGCGGCGCCGAGCGCGGCGAAATCCGTGCCCGCCGGGCCGCGCAGCGTGAGCTTCACCGCTCCCTTGGCGCCGTTGCCATAGACCGCGAAGCCGGCCGAATCCGGCCCGCGATCGCACATGACATCGAGCATGCCCGCAAGAAGCGCCCCCAGTTGGGGCTCCAGCTTGGGGTCTTTGATGAAGAGGCCGACAATGCCGCACATGGCAGGACGCTCCTTGGATGGCCGGCGCCGGGCACCGTTTCCACCGTTCTAGGAGCGCGCGCGCGGGCTGTCAACGAAGGGAATAAAATTTTCCCATCAGGAAAACATTGCCGCGCGATCGCCGCCACGTCAGCTTGGCTGGCGCGGGTACATGATGATCGAGAGATAGCGCATCGGCCGCACCACCAGCTCCTGCGGGCCGTGGCTGGCGGCGCTGTCGAACAGCAGCGAATCGCCGGGCCGCAGGTGATAGGAGCGGTCGCCGTGGCGGTAGATCACCTCGCCGCTCAGCATGTAGATGAACTCGACCCCGGCATGCTGGAAGCCGGTATAGGGCACGGCTTCCTCGCTCAGCGTGATCAGGTAGGGCTCGACCGCAACTTCCCCGCCGAGCGCGTGGCCGAGCAGTTCGTACTGGTGGCCGACCTTGGTGCCGCGCCGCTCGATGTGCACCCCCTGTCCCGCCGGCACGAAGGAGCAGTCGCGCTTCTCCTCGAAGCTGGCGAACAGGCTGGAGAGCGGCACGTTCAGCGCCGTGGCGATGGATTGCAGCGTGCCGAGCGAGGGCGAGATCAGGCCGTTCTCGATCTTCGACAGCATGCCGACGGAAATGCCCGCCGCACTGGCGAGATCCGAGACCGTGAGGTCGAGGCTGCGGCGCGTCGAGCGGACCTGGAGCCCGAGGGCCTGTTCCAGCGTCCGCGCCCCGGTGGCCGGCGCCCCCGAGCCGGTGTGCAGCTCTTCCGTCGGCGTCTCGGCGGCGGCCTCGCTCTGCTTTCGGCGCATTCTCTCTCCCCGTGCGGCCCGGCCCGCCGTCACAATCTAGGACAAGTGCCGCGCCGTCGATACAGCCCCGCGTCATCTTGGCTTGGCATTGCTGATGCATTGCATGTCCCATCTTCCGTGGCGGCTCACCTCAAGAATCCCATGCACAGCTTCGACATGATCGTTATCGGCAGCGGCCCCTCCGGCCGCCGTGCCGCCGTCCAGTCCGCCAAGCTCGGCAAGTCCGTCCTCGTCATCGAGAAAGGACGCCGCGTCGGGGGTGTCTCGGTGCATACCGGCACCATTCCCTCCAAGACCCTGCGCGAGACGGTGCTGAACCTCTCCGGCTGGCGCGAGCGCGGCTTCTATGGCCGCGGCTACCGGGTGAAGAAGGACATCGCCGCCTCCGACCTGATTTCCCGCCTGCACAAGACGCTGGACCACGAGGTCGAGGTCCTGGAGCACCAGTTCGGCCGCAACGGGGTGAAGACCGCGCGGGGCGAGGCCAGCTTCGTCTCGCCCCATGAGATCGAGATCGTCGGCGACACCGGCGAGCGCTCCTGCGTGCGCGGCGCGCACATCCTCATTGCCTGCGGCACCCGTCCGTTCCGGCCGGACTATGTGCCGTTCAACGGCACCACCGTGTTCGACAGCGACGAGATCGTGGAACTGCCGCGCCTGCCGCGCAGCCTCGCGGTCATCGGCGCCGGCGTGATCGGGGTGGAATATGCCACCATCTTCAGCGCCCTCGACGTGGCGGTGACGCTGATCGAGCCGCGCACCAGCTTTCTCGACTTCATCGACAAGGAGCTGATCGAGGAGTTCGTCCACGAGCTGCGGGACCGCAACGTGGCGCTGCGGCTCGGCGCTGCGGTGTCCTCGATCCAGCTCAGCGCCGAGGGGCGGCCGACCTGCCGGCTTGCCGACGGGCGCAGCGTCACCTCCGACATGCTGCTGTTCGCCGCCGGCCGGGTGGGCGCCACCGACCGGCTCAATCTCGGGGCGGCGGGGCTCGCCACCGACCACCGCGGCCGCATCACCGTCGACCCCAAGACGCTGCAGACCGCGGTGCCGCACATCTATGCCGCCGGCGACGTCATCGGCTTTCCCAGCCTCGCCTCCACCTCCATGGAGCAGGGCCGGCTCGCCGCCTGCCATGCCTTCGGGCTGGAGCCGCCGCCGCCGCCGGAGTTCTTTCCCTATGGCATCTATGCCGTGCCGGAAATCTCGACCGTCGGCATGAGCGAGGAGGAGGTGCGCAAGCGCGGCATACCCTATGAATGCGGCGTCGCCCGCTTCCGCGAGACCTCGCGCGGCCACATCATGGGCCTCAACAACGGCATGATGAAAATGATCTTCTCCACCGAGACGCGGCATCTGCTCGGCGTCCACATCGTGGGCGAGGGCGCGACCGAGCTGATCCATATCGGCCAGGCGGTGCTGAACCTGAAGGGCACCATCGACTACTTCATCGAGAACACCTTCAATTACCCGACGCTGGCCGAGGCCTACAAGATCGCCGGCCTCGACGCCTGGAACCGGATGGTGCGGGCCTGACATGCCGATTGCCCGGCCCCCACACCGCCGCGCCAGCGCGGCGGTGTGGGAGTGGATGGCGGCATCAGGCTGTGGCCTCGCGGCCCGGCATTACAGGCCCGTGGAGGGCAGGAAGGTGAAGGAGGGGGTGGTGACGAACTTGTCGGCGGCGTTGCCGGAATAGACATTGCCGCCGGCGATGGTCAGCTTCTTCACCGGCGCGCCTTCCTTGAGGTCGAGATCGGCGAGCGGCACCCAGAACGAGTTCGGGCTGGTGGCGCTGTCGAAGAAGTAGATCTTGTTGGTCTGGTCGGAAATGGTCCGCCAGAGGGTCGAGGAGATGTTGGGTTGGCCGGGCGTGGTGATGCCGAGCGGCACGCTGACGCTGCGCATGACGCTCAGCACGCTCGCGGCCGCCTGGTACTCGAACTTCTGGCTCGGAACCGCGGTGATGTAGCTCTTGTCGACCTTGGTCGGGATCGCATTGATGAGGAAGGAGGCGCGGGCGAAGCGGTCAGCGGCGCGATTGGTGCCGGGCAGGAAGGTCAGGCCGCCGATTCCCTGCCAATAGGCATTGAGCGCGAGCTGCTGGTCGAAGCTCGGCGAATTGGTCATCACGTTGTACTGCTTGCCGTGATGCACGACGAGCTTGCCGCCCAGATACTCGAAGATCGCCGAATCGCCGCTTGAATCGGAAATGGCGAGATGGAGCTGCGCGCCTTTCCCGTTCGGCAGCGTGGGGGCGACAACCTGGAACGAGTCCTTGGACAGGGCGTCGACCGCCTCGGCGACCGTGCCGAAATTGTCCAGCACATATTGTGCCCACAGGCTGATCGAGAGAACGGGCCTGCCATCGGGCTGGCCGTAATCGGATTCGGCGAGATAGAGCAGGTTGGTGACGAGCCCGGCCTCGTTCATCCCGTCGGCGGAGCCGACGTCATAGCCGCTGGCGATCACGCTGCCATATTTCGAGGTCCATGTCGGGGTCTTCGCACCGCCGGCCCCGTTGCGGGCGATGCCGCGGGGGAAGGCCCAGAGGTTGGTATGCATGTCCTCGGCCCAGTCCATCGAGCGGCCGGTGATGACGAGCCCGTTCTCCGCGACATAAAGAGTGCGGGTGCAGGCCGCGGCCGGCCCTATGGCTGCCGCCGTCATGATGCCCGCGAGGACGACCGCGGCGCATTTCCTTATCCTGTTCACCGGTTTGTTTCCTTTTTACAAAGGGTCGCCGGGCCGCTGCGGCCGGGACCCGACCCGAAGGTAGCAGGCTTTTACGCAGTGGTATCGGCGAACGGATGACATGGCCTCGCATATCCCCGGGACGGCCGGGAACAGCTCGCGGTGCGCCGGTCCTGAAGGGGACAGCGCGGCGTAAAAGGGTTCAACCTGCCGCGGGTTCTGTATATGTCGATCCCGATGATCGGGAGAGCGGCCTGCGCCACCTCGACCGATCGATCCGCGAGGTCGTGCGCGGCCTTGCCGTCACCGGAGTCCTGCCATGCCGCCTACCGTCGCCGCCGCCGCGCCGGAATTCGCCGCCGTCGCCAATCCGCGCTCCCGCGTCATTCTCGCGAGCCTGATCGGCACGACCATCGAGTTCTACGATTTCTATGTCTACGCCACCGCCGCGGTGCTGGTGTTTCCGCATCTGTTCTTCCCGGCCGGCGATGACACCGTGGCGCTGCTGGCCTCGCTCGCCATCTTCGGCGCGGCGATGGTGGCGCGCCCGCTCGGCGCGGTGTTCTTCGGCCATCTCGGCGACCGCCGCGGCCGCAAGGCGACGCTGGTCGGCGCGCTGCTGACCATGGGCGTCGCCACCTTCCTCATCGGCACGCTGCCGACCTATGCGGTGGCGGGCTGGATCGCCCCGGCCCTGCTGGTGGTGCTACGCCTCGCCCAGGGCTTCGCGCTGGGCGGGGAATGGAGCGGGGCGGCGCTGGTGGCGACGGAGAACGCCCCGGCGGGAAAGCGCGCGGTCTACGGCACCTTTCCCCAGCTCGGCGCGCCGATCGGCTTCATCGTCGCCAATGGCCTGTTCCTCACCATCGCCGCGCTGATGCCCTCGGACGATCCCTCCCGCCCCTCGCTGGCCTTTCTCGACTGGGGCTGGCGCATCCCGTTCCTGTTCTCGGCCATCATGGTGGCGGTGGGGCTGTGGGTGCGGCTGAACCTGGTGGAAAGCACCGCCTTCGAGAAGACGGTGCAGGCCGGCAAGGTGAAGCGGTTGCCGCTGGCGGCGGTGTTCCGCCATCATTTCCGCGAGGTCGTGCTCGGCACCTTCTACATGCTCGCGACCTATGTGCTGTTCTACCTGATGACGACCTTCTCGCTGAGCTATGGCCGCGCCTCCCCCACCGCCGCCGTGCCCGGCCTCGGCTATGACTACCGCACCTTCGTGCTGATGATGATCGGGGGCGTGGTGTTCTTCGGCATCTTCACCCTGCTGTCCGGCCCGTGGGCGGACCGCTGGGGCCGCCGCCGCACGCTGATCTGGATCACGCTCGGCATCATCGCCTTCGGCTTCCTGTGGGTGCCGATGCTCGCCGCCGGCCCGGCGGGGGTGATGGCGTGGCTGGTGCTCGGCTTCACGCTGATGGGCATGACGTTCGGGCCGATGGGCGCGCTGCTGCCGGAGCTGTTTCCCGCCAGCATGCGCTACACCGGCTCGGGCATCGCCTACAACGTCTCCTCCATCCTCGGGGCGGCGGTGGCGCCGTTCATCGCGGTGGCGCTGTGGCAGGCCGGGCATGGCAGCCCGTTCTGGGTGGGGGTGTATCTCTCCGCCATGGCCTGCATCACGCTCATCGCGCTGCTGCTGGGGCCGGAGACCCGCGACGTCGACATCGAGCACTGACGTCTCGCCCCTCCCGGTATCCACAGGGGCGGGCTTGGCAGCGCCCGCGCGGCCGGGTGGCCCGCCCGGCGCTTGTGGTGGGAGCGCCGCTCAGTCCTCGCCGCGCTGGCGGCGGGCGGCGGTGAGGGTGTTCGCCAGCAGGCAGGCGATGGTCATCGGCCCGACCCCGCCGGGCACCGGGGTGATGAGCCCGGCGATGCCCTGCGCCTCGGCGAAGGCGACATCGCCCACCAGCCGGTTCTTGCCGTCCGGGCCCGCCACCCGGTTGATGCCGACGTCGATGACGGTGGCGCCGGGCTTGATCCAGTCGCCGCGCACCATCTCCGGCCGACCCACCGCGGCGATCAATATGTCCGCCTGCCGGCATTCGGCGGGCAGGTCCCGGGTGCGGGAATGGGCGATGGTGACGGTGCAGTCCTCGCGCAGCAGGAGCTGCGCGATCGGCTTGCCGACGATGTTGGAGCGCCCCACCACCACCGCCTTGAGCCCGGCCAGCGAACCGAGATGGTGCTTCAGCAGCATCACGCAGCCGAGCGGGGTGCAGGGCACCAGCGCGTCGAGCCCCACCGCGAGCCGGCCGGCATTGACCACGTGAAAGCCGTCGACATCCTTGGCCGGGTCCAGCGCCGCCAGCACCTTCTGGGTGTCGATATGGGCCGGCAGCGGCAATTGCACGAGGATGCCGTTGACGCCGGGATCGGCGTTCAGCCGCGCCAGCAGGGCGAGCAGTTCGTCCTCGCCGGTCTCCGCCGGCAGCAGGTGCTCGTAGGAGGCCATGCCGACCTCGACGGTCTGCCGCGCCTTGCTGCGGACATAGACCGAGCTGGCGGGGTCGCTGCCGACCAGCACCACCGCCAGCCCCGGCGCCGCCCCATGGCGGGCGGTGAAGGCCGCCACCTCGCCGGCGAGCCGCGCGCGCAGCCCCTCGGCAAATCCCTTGCCGTCGATCAGCCGTGTCTCGATCATCTCAAGGCTCCTCGAAATGGGGCGGCGGCCCGGGAAGCGTCAGTCGCGGAACACCACGGTCTTGTGGCCGTTCGGCAGCACCCGGTCGTCGAGATGCCAGGCCAATGCCCGCGCCAGCACCCGCCGCTCGATATCGCGGCCCTTGCGCACGAGGTCCTCGGCGGAATCCTGGTGGCTAATGCGCTCGACGTCCTGCTCGATGATCGGCCCCTCGTCGAGATCGGAGGTGACGTAGTGCGCGGTCGCGCCGATCAGCTTCACGCCCCGCGAATGCGCCTGGTGGTAGGGCTTGGCGCCCTTGAAGCCGGGCAGGAAGGAGTGGTGGATGTTGATGCAGCGGCCGGCGAGCTTGGCCGAGAGCCCGTCCGAGAGCACCTGCATGTAGCGCGCCAGCACCGCGACCTCGGACCCCGTGCGCTGGAACAGGTCCCACAGCTCGGCCTCCTGCTCCATCTTGGTGGCCTTGGTCACCGGCAGATAGTGGAAGGGGATGCCGTCGAAATCGAGATGGGCGTAGGTCTCGCGCGGGTAGTTGGCGGCGATGGCGGTGATGTCCATCGGAATCTCGCCGATGCGCCAGCGGTACAGCAGGTCCGCGAGGCAATGGTCGAACTTCGAGACCAGCAGCATGACGCGGCGCTTCTCCGACCGCGGCCGCATCTGCCAGGCGAGGCCGAAGCGCTCGGCGACGGGGCCGAAACCGGCGCGCAGTTCCGCGATCGCCGCCTCGCCGCTGACCCGGTTGAACACCACGCGCATGAAGAACCGGCCGCTCTCGACATCGTCGAACTGCTGCGCCTCGAGGATGTTGCAGCCCTGCTCGAACAGGAAGGTCGCGACGCCGGCGACGATGCCGGGGCGATCGGGGCAGGAAAGGGTGAGAACGTAGGTTTCGCTCATGGCTGTCTCTTCGCTCGGCAGGGCCACGGCCGCGCCGCTCCCCCGATCGTCCCTGTGGCCCGGGCCGCAGTCCGGCCCGGCTATCTAGACAAAACACGCACGGCTGGAAAGCGCGCGAGGCGCGACGTTCAACCTCGCCCGGTACCTCGCCCGGCCTCCGGACCTCGCCCGGCGTCGGCGAGGTCGAGGCCGTATTCCGCCGCGGCCGCGAGCAGGGTGTGGGAGAAGGCGGCGGCGAAGCTGGTGCCCACCAGCAGGCGATAGGTGGGCTCCTCGCCGGTCTGCCACAGCACCGCGCCGATATGGGCGAGGCTGCTCGCCACCACGTCGCCGGTGGAGAAGACGGCGGGGTCGAGGTCGACCGCGACGAGCTTGGCCAGCACCGCGCGGACCTCGGGACCTGCAAGGTCGAGCACGGCATAGCCGTCGCTCTGCTCGGTCACGGCGCCGCCGCCAAGCCCGGCGAGTTCCGCCGCCAGTGCCGGGCGCTGCGAGGCAAGCACCAGCCAGCGCCGCGGGGCGAGGCCGAGCGCGCTGACGCCGTTCGCGCCCGCCGCCTTGGGGCCGGCCGGCAGGGCGAGGCCGAAGGCGGCGTCCATCGCCGCCGCCAGCGCCGCCTCGCCGCCGTGACGGGCGGCCAGCGTGGCGATGGCGAGATCCTCGCGCCAGCGCGCGACGACGCCGGCGGTGCCGGGCCGGCCGTGATGGCCGGCGGGGATGGGACGGGTGTGGCTCAGCGGGTGAGCCGGGCTCGACATCTCAGCCACGCAGACGCTCTCCCTTGGGATCGAGGAAACAGGGCGCGCAGACCTCCACCTCGAGATCGCCGCCGCGGACCGGGTCGTAAGCCCGCACGCGCTCGCCGAGGCGTTGGGGGCCGCGCGCCAGCAGGCCGAGGCCGATCCAGTGGCCGAGATGCGGGGAATAGGCCACCGAGGTGATGTAGCCCTCGTCGTTCGCCGTCGTCGCCGGCACGCCAGGCGGCAGCAGATGCGCGCCCGCCCGCAGCCGCGCCGCGCCATCCACCGGCTTCAGCCCGACGAGGCTCGGGCGAGCCGGATCGGCAAGGCCCGGCCGGGCCGCCATGACCCGGCCGATATGGTCCTTCCTGGTCGAGGCCATGCGGCCGAGGCCGAGATCGGCGGCGGTGGTCTGGCCGGAAAGCTCGTTGCCGGAAACGTGGCCCTTCTCGATCCGCATCACCCCCAGCGCCTCGATGCCGTAGGGCGTGATGCCGAAGGGCGCGCCCGCCGCCATCAGCGCCTCGGCGAGGCGTTCGCCCTGCCGGGCCGGCACCGCGATCTCGTAGCCGAGCTCGCCGGAGAAGGAGACGCGGAAAAGCCGCGCCGGCACCCCGCCCAGCACCGTCGTGCCGAGCACGCCCATGAAGGGCAGCGCGGCGTCGGAGACGTCGGTGCCCGCGTCGACGATCCTCGCCAGCACCTCGCGCGCCTTCGGCCCGGCGAGGGCGATCTGGGCCCACTGCTCGGACACGGAGGCCATCTGCACGTCCAGCTCCGGCCACAGCACCTGGAGGCAGAACTCCAGATGCTGGAACACCTTGGCGGCATTGGCGGTGGTCGTGGTCATGACGTAGTGGCTCTCGCCGAGCCGCGCCGTGGTGCCGTCGTCCATCACCAGCCCGTCCTCGCGCAGCATCACGCCATAGCGCGCCTTGCCGACCGGCAGGGTGGAGAAGGTGTTGATGTAGACGCGGTCGAGGAAGGCGCCGGCGTCGGGGCCCTGCAGGTCGATCTTGCCGAAGGTGGAGACGTCGATCATCCCCACCGAGGCGCGCACCGCCTTGACCTCGCGGTTCACGGTCTCCAGCCAGTCGGTCTCGCCCGGCCGGGGGAAATACTGCGCCCGCAGCCACGGCCCGGTCTCGATGAAGACGGCGCCCTGCCGCTCGGCCCAGCCATGGGTGGGGGTGAGCCGGACCGGGCGGAACTCCCGCCCGCGGTGGTGGCCGGCGAAAACCCCAAGCGCGACAGGGGTATAGGGCGGGCGGAAGATGGTGGTTCCGGTCGCCTCGATGCCCGCGCCGGTCAGTTCCGCCATGATGGCGAGGCCCGTGACGTTGGAGGTCTTGCCCTGGTCCGTCGCCATGCCGAGCGTGGTGTAGCGCTTCAGGTGCTCGACCGAGCGGAAGCCTTCCTTGTGGGCGAGGGCGATGTCCTTGGCCGTCACGTCGTTCTGCTGGTCGACGAAGGCGGGGCCGCGGCTTGCCGCGACGTGCCAGAAGGCGGCGATTCCGGCGGGCTCGTCCTCCGCCTTTGGCGGTTCGATGGGGTGGACGATGAGTCCGATATCGGCCACCGCGCGTGCGCCCGCCTCCAGCCCGTCGCGCAGCGCCGCGCCGAGCGTGAGGCGCCCCGCCGCCGCCCCGGCCGCCTCCAGCCCCGGAGGGGTGCTGCCGGGCACGAAGGCGGCGAGCCGGGGGTCCCACACCGGCCTGCCGCCATGGTGGCAGGTGAGGTGAAGGTTGGGCGACCAGCCGCCGGAGACGGCGAGGCCGTCCACCGCGATCTGCTCGCGCCGCCCGCCGACGGTGATCTCGATGCCGGCCAGCGTCCGGCCTCGGGTGGCGGTGACCACGCCGCCGGGGATGGCGCGGATGCCGAGCGCCTGCGCCCGCGCCAGCAGGGCGGGCGGCACCTCGCTGCGGACGTCGATGATGGCGGCGACGCCGAGCCCCGCCGTCCGGGCCTCGAAGGTGGCGCGCCAGGCGCCGTCATTATTGGCGAAGACCGCGACCTGCCGGGCCGCGGCGACGCCGAAGCGGTTGGCATAGGCCTGCACCGCGCCGGCCGCCATCACCCCCGGGCGGTCGTTGCCGCCGAACACGATGGGGCGCTCGGTGGCGCCGGCGGCGAGGATGGCGCGGCGGGCCACGATGCGCCACAGCCGCTGCCGCGGCTGGAAGGGGCCCGGCTCGGGCAGGTGGTCGCTCACCTTCTCGACCGCGCCATAGGTGCCGCCGTCATACACGCCGAACACCGTGGTGCGGGTCATGAGCCGCACATTGGGCAGGCCTGCCAGCTCGGCGAGGGTGCGGGCGGCGAAGAGATGGCCCGGCGCGCCGTCCACCTCCAGCGCCTCGGCGTTCAGCCGGCCACCGGGCAGGAAGTCCTCCTCGGCGAGGATGACGCGGGCCCCGGCGCGGGCGGCGGTGCGGGCCGCCATCAGCCCGGCGGGGCCGGAGCCGATCACCAGCAGGTCGCAGAAGGCGTTGACCTTCTCGTAGCTGTCGGGGTCGGCGGCCTCGGCGGCGCGGCCGAGGCCGGCCGCACGGCGGATCGCCGGCTCGTACAGCTTCTCCCACAGCGCGGCGGGCCACATGAAGGTCTTGTAGTAGAAGCCGGCGCCGAGGAAGGGGGCCAGCAGCCCGTTGACCGACAGAAGGTCGAGGGCGAGCGAGGGCCAGCGGTTCTGGCTCGTCGCCTCCAGCCCGTCGAACAGCTCGGTCACGGTGGCCCGGCTGTTCGGCTCGCGGCGGGCGCCGCCACGCAGCTCCACCAGCGCGTTCGGCTCCTCCGGCCCGGCCGAGACGATGCCGCGCGGGCGGTGATACTTGAAGGAGCGGCCGACCAGCTTCACCCCGTTGGCCAGCAGCGCCGACGCCAGCGTGTCGCCGGGGTGGCCGTCGAGGCGGCGCCCGTCGAAGCTGAAGGCGAGGGTGCGGGAACGGTCGATGCGCCCGCCGGCGGCAAGCCGGTTCGCAGCCCGCCGGTTCGCAGGAAGGGGGCTCATCGCGCGGTCTCCCCTCCGGCCGGGGTGGGGGCGGCCGGGGCGGCGACGTCGCGCGCCAGCACCGCGCCGGTGATGGCGTGGGTGCGGGTGTCGCGCGCCACCTTCAGCCACTGGCGGCAGCCGGCGGCGTGGTACCACCACTCCTCGAAGGCGCCGGCCGGGTTGTCGCGCAGATAGACGTAGTCGAAGAACGCCGCCTCGGCGCCCGGCGCGGCGGGGTCGGGCCGGCGCGGGGTGGCATCGCCGAGATAGCTGAACTCGTGGGCGTCGCGGGAACCGCAGAAGGGGCAGGGGATGCGCATCAGTGCAGGTTCGGCTGGGCGCCGACTCCCTTCTCGTCGATCAGGTGGCCGGTGCGGAAGCGGTCGAGCCGCATGGCGCGGGCGGTCTCGTGGGCCTCGTCGCGCGCCAGCAGGTGGGCGAAGCACCAGCCGGAGGCCGGGGTCGCCTTGAAACCGCCATAGCACCAGCCGGCATTGAGATAGAGCCCCGGGCGGGGGGTGCGGTCGATGATCGGCGAGCCGTCCATCGACATGTCCATGATGCCGCCCCAGTGCCGCAGCAGCCGCACCCGGCCGAGCCGCGGCATCAGCGCCATGCCGCCCTCGCAGACATCCTCGATCACCGGCAGGTTGCCGCGCTGGGCGTAGGAATTGTAGCCGTCAATGTCGCCGCCGAAGACGAGGCCGCCCTTGTCGGACTGGCTGATGTAGAAATGCCCGGCGCCGAAGGTGACGACGCCGTCGATCAGCGGCTTCAGCCCTTCCGAGACGAAGGCCTGCAGCACATGGCTTTCGATCGGCAGCCGCAGCCCGGCCTTGCCGGCGACGCGCGAGGTGCTGCCGGCCACCGCGAGGCCCACCTTCTTCGCGCGGACCGGCCCGCGCGTGGTCTCGACCCCGGTGATGGCGTCGCCCTCGGAGAGGAAGCCGGTCACCTCGCAGTTCTGCAGGATGTCGACGCCGAGCGCGTCGGCCGCGCGGGCATAGCCCCACACCACTGCATCGTGCCGGGCGGTGCCGCCGCGCCGCTGCAGCAGGCCGCCGCGAATGGGGAAACGGGCGTTCGCGAAGTCGAGGAAGGGATACATCGCCCGCACGCCCTCGGCGTCGAGCAGCTCGGAATCGACCCCGTGGAGCCGCATGGCGTTGCCGCGCCGGGCATAGGCGTCGCGCTGGGCGTCGGAATGATAGAGGTTCAGCACGCCGCGCTGGCTGACCATCGCGTTGTAGTTCAGCTCCTGCTCCAGCCCTTCCCAGAGCTTCATCGACCATTCGTAGAACGGCTCGTTGCCCGGCAGCAGGTAGTTGGAGCGGATGATGGTGGTGTTCCGCCCGGCATTGCCGGAGCCGATATAGCCCTTCTCGATCACCGCCACGTTGCGGATGCCGTGCTGGCGGGCGAGGTAATAGGCGGTGGCCAGCCCATGGCCGCCGCCGCCGACGATGATGACGTCATAGGCCGGCTTCGGGTTCGGCTCGCGCCAGGCCGGGCGCCAGCCGCGCTGGCCGGTGAGGCCGTTGAGGAGGAGGCTGAGCACGGAATAGCGCATGGGGGAGACCGCCGCCGCAGGGAACGGCCTAAGCTGTAATTGACGGCGAAAAGGGAGGTAATATAAATTTATCTTATAGTATGGCCGTCCCGCCCCCCGCCGCGCCGCGGCGTCGCCTGTCCGTGGCGGCAGGGAGGCGCCCAGGGAGACGCCGATGGCCGACCCGCTTCCCTTCGACCTGCGCGCGCTGGAAGCCTTCCTCGCGGTGTGCGAGACCGGCGGCATGGCGCAGGCGGCGCGCCGGCTGGGGCTGACCCAGCCCGCGGTGTCGCAGACCATCGCCGATCTGGAGCGCCGCACCGGCGTGACCCTGTTCGACCGCGGCGCCCGCCCGCTCGCGCTCACCGCCGCCGGCGGCGTGCTGCGGCAGCGGGCGGGGGCGCTGCTGTCGGAGGCGCGGCAGATCGCGCCTCTGCTGCGCGAGAGCGAGCATGGCCGGCTGCCGCTGCTGCGGGCCGGGCTGGTCGATTCGCTGTCCCGGGTGCTGATGGCGCCGCTGGCCGGCCGGCTGCGGCAGGCGGCGGACGAGGTGTCGATCCTCTCCGGCCTCACCGCCTCGCATGCCTCGGCGCTGCTGACGCGCCGGCTCGACCTGCTGGTGGGCACCTCGGAGCTGGAGGAGATCGAGGGGCTGGAGCGCTGGCCGCTGGCGAGCGAGCCCTATCTGCTGCTGATGCCGGCGGACCTGCCGGCGCCGGCGGACCCGGCGGCGCTGGGCGAGCTGGCCGGCCGCGCCACGCTGGTGCGCTACAGCGCCCGCTCGCAGACCGGCATGGAGATCGAGCGGCACCTGCGCCGGCTGCGGCTCGATCTGCCGCGCCACATCGAATTCGACACCCCCTTCGGCGTCACCGCCGCGGTGGCGGCGGGCGGGGGGTTCGCCATCACCACCCCGCTCTGCCTCATCGAGGCCGGGCTGGGGCTGGAGGGGCTCGCCTGCCGGCCGCTGCCCGGGCCGGGGCTGGCGCGCCAGCTCATCCTCATCGCCCGGCGGCAGGAATTCGGCCGGCTGCCCGGCGAGATCGCGGCGTTCTGCCGGGCGCGGCTGCGCGAAGCCGAGGGCCGCATCGCCGCGCTGGCGGGGCCGGCGGCGGCCGGCTTCGCGGTGGCGGGGCCGGCGGGGTGAGGCCGCGCCCGAGTGCGCTCAGCCCGCCTTGCGCAGCGCCAGCACGGCGTTGAGGCCGCCGAAGGCGAAGCTGGAGGAGAGTGCGGCGCCGATCGCCGCCGGGCGGCTGGCGTTGGCGACGCAGTCGAGGTCGCACTCCGGGTCCGGCTCGTTGAAGCCCATGGTGGGCGGCAGGAAGCCCTCGCGCAGCGCCAGCACGGTCGTGATGAAGTCGAGCGCGCCCGAGGCGTTCATGGTGTGGCCGTATTGCGACTTCGACGACGACACCGGCAGCGCCCGCAGATGCGGGCCGAATACCTCGTGCAGCGCGGCGGTCTCGGTGCGGTCGTTCAGCGCGGTGGCGGTGCCGTGGGCGCTGACATACTCCACCGCCTCCGGGGCGAGGCCGGCATCCTCCAGCGCGAAGCGCATCGCGGCGGCGGCGCTGTCGCGGTCCGGTGCGGTGATGTCGCGCCCGTCGGCGGTCATGCCGAAGCCGACCAGCTCGGCGTGGATGGTGGCGCCACGGGCGAGCGCGTGGTCCAGGTTCTCCAGCACCACCGCCCCGGCGCCCTCGCCGATGACGAGGCCGGAACGGTCCTTCGAGAAGGGGCGGCAGGCGTCGGGCGCCAGCACGCGCAGCGCCTCCCAGCTCTTCAGCATGCCGTAGGTGATCTGCGATTCGCCGCCGCCGGCCAGCGCGACGTCCAGCATGCCGCCGCGGATCATCTGGAACGCGGTGCCGATGGCGTGGGCGGCGGAGGAGCAGGCCGAGGCGATGGCGAAGGACGGGCCGTGGATGCCGAGATCCATGGTGACATGGCTCACCTGCGCGCTCGGCATGGCGCGGGGCACGGTGAAGGGGTGGGGGCGCGGGGCCTGCTCGGCGTAGAGCTTGCGGTAGCTCTCGTCCACCGCGTGGAAGCCGACCGAGGCGGCGAAGATGGCGCCGACCCGATGCAGCGGCAGCGCCTGCAGCGTCACGCCCGCCGCCGCCACCGCCTGGCGGGCGGCGACCACGGCGAGCTGCGAGGTGCGGTCCATGAGGCCGAGCTGGCGCGGGTCGAAATGCTGTTCCGGCACGAAGTCCCGCACCTCGGCGGAGATCTTCGTCTTCATGGCGGAAACGTCGATGCCCTGGGTCGGCCCGATGCCCACCGTGCCGGCGCGCAGCCCCGCGAGATGGGCGGCAACGTCGTTGCCGAGCGCGGAGAGCGAGCCGAGCCCGGTGACGGCGACGCGATGGGCCATCAGCCCCGGGCCTGCTTGGCCGCCAGCAGCGCGGCGACATGGTCCACCAGCACGCCGACCGTGACGTCGTTGCCGTTCAGCGGGCCGTCATTGGGAATCTCGATGTCGAACCGGCTTTCGAGCTTGAAGATCGTCTCGATCAGGTCGAGCGAGGAAATGCCGAGATCGGCCACCGGGGTCGTGGCCGCGAGCAGGCCGCGGTCCACCCCCACCTCGGTGGCGATGAAGTCGATGATCTCGGAAATACGGGGGTCGTCTGTCTGCATGCGACTGCTCAGCTTAGCCGGATAAGGGCGGGATGGGGCAAAAAACCCCATCCGTTTGACGTTCGTATCACAACTGTACCGGCGGCGCGCAATTCCATGACGTTTGGTCGCCCGGGCCGGACGGTCAGCCGGGCTTCATCACCTCGGCGAGGAAGCGGTAGGATTCCTTCGGGGTGCGCTTCAGCGTGGCGAAATCGACATGCACGATGCCGAAGCGCCGGCGCAGCCCTTCCGCCCATTCGAAATTGTCCAGCAGCGACCAGACGAAATAGCCCCTCAGCGCGCAGCCCTCGTCCACCGCGGCGCGGCAGGCGATGATGTGCTGGCGGATGAAGGCGGCGCGCTCGGGGTCGTCCACCACGCCGTTGCGGGGCGGGGGATCGTCGAAGCAGGCGCCGTTCTCCATGATGAAGGCGGGCGGGTTGGCGTATTCGTCGCGCAGCCGGCGCATCACCTCCACCAGCCCCTGCGGCTCGATCGGCCAGCCCATGGCGGTGGTCCGGGTGCCGGGCGGCTGCGGACCCCAGCCGGCCTGCGCCAGCACGCTGTCGGGGTCGTTCACCACATGGGCGCGGCCGTAATAGTTCACGCCGAGGAAGTCGACCGCCACCTTGATGCGGGCCATGTCGTCGCCCTTGATCAGCGGGGCGAACTGGTCGGCATAGGCGGCGGGGTAGATGCCCTTGAACAGCGGGTCGAGATTGTTGGTGTTCCACGCCGCGTCGAAGCGCTGGGCGGCGGCGGCGTCCTCCGGCTTGTCGGTGGAGGGCAGCACCGGCTGCAGCGAGAACACCGTGCCGAGCACGAGGTCGGGCTTCTGCGCCCGCAGCGCGGCGATGGCGGTGCCCTGGGCGAGGTTCTGGTGGTGCTGGGCCTTGAGGTAGCTCGGCCAGCCGGTGAGGCCGGGGGCATGGTTGCCCACCGCATGGCCGAAGATGGCGTGCACCGAGGGCTCGTTCAGCATCGCCCAGTGCTTCACCCGGTCGCCGAGCCGGCCGACGGTGGCCTGGGCGTAGTCGGCGAACCAGCCGGCGATGTCGCGGTTGTGCCAGCCGCCGCGCTGCTGCAGCGCCTGCGGCAGGTCCCAGTGATAGAGGCAGGCCCAGGGCTGCACGCCCTTCTCCAGCAACTGGTCGACCAGCCGGTCGTAGAAGTCGAGCCCCGCCGGGTTCACCGGGCCGGTGCCCTCCGGCACGATACGCGGCCAGGCGGTGGAGAAGCGGTAGGCGCGGAAATGCCCGGCCGCCAGCAGGTCCACATCCTCGGGGTAGCGGTGGTAGTGGTCGGCGGCGACATCCGCATTGGTGCCGTCGGCGATGCGGCCGGGCTCGCGGGCGAACACGTCCCAGATGCTGTCGGCGCGGCCGCCCTCGCGCACCGCGCCCTCGATCTGGAAGCAGGAGGTGGAGGCGCCCCACACGAAGTCGGCCGGCAGCTTCGGAACCGCCATCTGGGCCCGGGCCCGCGCCGCCAGGAAGGGCAGGGCGGCGCTGGCGGCGAGGAAGGTGCGGCGACGGATCATGCGGACGATCTCCTTGAGGCGGCGGGAACGGCGCGGTTTCATTCGCCCGCCCCGGCGTTCAGGCGCAGACGAGGTGCAGCAGAAGCAGCAGCCCCAGGCTCACCGCGCCCTGCACCACCGTGCCGAGGCTGAAACGGGCGAGGCACCCGCCGGGGCCGAGCCGGCCGGCCTGCGCGACCAGCCAGAACAGTCCGTCAGTCAGTTGTGACGCGGTCATGGCGCCGGCGCCGACCGCCAGCGCCGCCAGCGCCCGGCCGGCGCCGGTGTCGAGCCCCAGCGGGCCGAGCAGCGGCGCGGCCATGCCGGCGGCGGTGATGGCGGCGACCAGCGAGGAGCCCTGCAGCAGCTTCATGAGCGCGGCCAGCGCGAAGGGCAGCACCAGCGCCAGCGCCGGCTCGGGCTGCCAGCCCAGCAGCCGTTCGGCGTTCATTTCCGGCAGGCCGGTGTCCTGCACCAGCTTCTGCAACCCCCCGGCGGCACCCACCAGCAGGATGAGCCCGGCGGCGCGGGCGATGCCGCGGCCGGCCCAGCCCTCTTCGGTCAGCCCGCCGCGCTCCCACGGCCGCACCAGCAGCGCCAGCAGGCCGACCCCGACCACCAGCAGCATGAGCGGGCGGCCGAGGCCGAGGATGAATTCGCGGTTGGAGCCTCCGCCAAACGGCTCGCTGGCGATGTCGCCCAGCGACTGCACGGCGAGCAGCGCCACCAGCACCGCGCTGACCGCGGCGAGAAGCAGGGCGGCGCGGCGCGGCCGGTGCAGCGCGGTCGCCTCCGCCAGCGGCTCGCCGGCAAGGGGAGCGGCCGCGGGCGTGGCGAGCCGGGCGTACAGCGCCCCCGCCGCGACCGCCACCACCGCCAGCGGCAGGCCGAAGGCAAGCGTCGCCCACCAGCTCGCGCCGAGAATGGTCGCGGCGGCGATCATCGCCGGCGCCGGCAGCAGCAGGCCATGGCTGCCGGAAAGCGCGAGCGCCAGCGTCACCGCCGGCCGCGCGCCCTCGCCGCCGATGGCCCGGCGCAGCGGGCCGAGCACCGCGAAGGTCGCGGCCGGGCTGGAGCCGAGGCCGCCCGCGAGGCCGAGGACCGGCAGCACCAGCGCGGCGGCCCGGCGGCTCATGCCCTGCACCCGGGCGGAGAGCCAGGTGCCGGCGCCGGCACCCTCGGCGATCTCCGTCATCAGCGTGCCGGCCAGCACCACGAGGCCGAGCGACTGGATGGTCTGGGAGAATCCGACCCCGAACGACTTGCCGATCTGGCTGGTGGCCATGCCGGCGGCAAGGCCGAAACCGACCGCGGCGGCCAGCAGCGCCAGCACCGGCTGGACCCGCCAGCGGCCGGCGGCGAGAAGGACGAGGAGGAGCGCGGCCAGCAGATAGGCGGCCTGATACAGCGACGTCACGCGAGCTTGCCTGGAAACGGACGGTGGGAAGGGCGTCCTGCTGGATACCGCGCCGGGCGCGCGGTGTCACGCACGGGCGGGGTCACGATCCGGCGCGGAGCGCCCGTGCCGGTCGTCGCGCACCGGCTGCGGGCGGAGCCAAGGCTACGCCCGCACCACCTTGCCGGGGTTCATGATGTTGGCGGGGTCGAGCGCGGCTTTCAGGGCGCGCATCATGTGGCGCTTGGCGGGGTCGCCGTAGCGGTCCAGCAGGTCCAGCTTCACGACGCCGATGCCGTATTCCGCGCCGAAGGAGCCGCCCATGCCGACCGCAAGGTCGTAGAGCCGGGGCGAGACCTCGGCTTCCAGCCAGACCTTGTAGCCCGCCGGCTCCACCCCCACCGGGGCCACCACGTTGAAGTGGACGTTGCCATCGCCGACATGGCCATAGATCGAGAGCCGGCCGCCGGCGCCATGGGCGGTGACGAGGGCGGCGGCCCCGGCGATGAAGGCCGGCAGCACCGAGGTCGGCACCGAGATGTCGTGCTTCACCGAGCCGCCATTGGCCACCTCGGCCTCGGGAATGTGCTCGCGCAGGTGCCACAGCCGCTCGCGCTGCTGGGCGCCGGCGGCCAGCGTGCCGTCGGTGACGAGGCCCTCGCCCATCAGCGCCTCCAGAAGCTGCGCCACCGCCTCCTCCAGCGCCAGCACGGGCGAGCAGGTCTGCGCTTCCAGCAGCACGTAATGCTCCGCCGGCGCGGCCAGCGGGTGGCGCAACGCGGGCTGCGCCGCCAGCAGCAGGGCGAGCGAATGGTGGGAGATGTATTCGAACGAGGTGATGTTCTCGCCGGTGAGCTGCTGCGCGCGGGCGAGGATGGCCGTCAGCGTGCTGATGTCGTCGACGGCGAGGAAGGCGGTGACGGTCTGCGCCGGCTTGCGCGCCAGCTTCAGCGACACGGCGGTGATGACGCCGAGCGTGCCTTCCGCGCCGAGCAGCACCTGCTTCACGTCATAGCCGGTGTTGTTCTTGCGCAGCGGCTGGAGCACGTCGAGCACCTGCCCGTCCGGCAGCACGGCCTCGAGGCCCAGCACCAGGTCGCGCGCCATGCCGTGCTTCAGCACCGAGATGCCGCCGGCATTGGTCGAGAGGTTGCCGCCGATCTGGCAGGACTGGCGCGAGCCGAGGTCGAGCGGCAGCATCAGCCCCTCGGCGTCGGCGGCCTCCTGCAGCACGCTCAGCACGCAGCCGGCCTCGGCGGTGAGCGAGAGGTTGGCGGCGTCGAGGCCGCGCACGGCGTTCAGCCGTTCGAGGCTGAGCACCAGCTCGTCGCCCTTGGCGGAGGGGGTGGCGGCGGCGCAGTAGGAGGTGTTGCCGCCCTGGGGCACAAGCGCCACGCCATGGGCGGCGCAGAGCGCGACGATGCGCTGGACCTCGGCGGTGCTGCGCGGCCTCAGCACGGCGCGGGAGGCGCCGGTGCGGAAGCGGCGGAAATCCGTGAGGTAGCGCGCCGTCACCGCGGGGTCGGTGGTGTAGAGGTCCGCCGGCAGGGCGCCAAGAACGTCGCCGATCCGATCCATGCCTGTCTCCGCCCTGTTCCCTGCGTGCCGCCCCTCGGCGGCCGGGCCGGACGCCCGGCGCCGGCAGGGCCGACCGGCTATCGGTCGCGCGCGGCCCGGTCAAGGGGAGGGCGGCCGGGGAGCGAACCCTGCGCCGGGCGAAGCCCATGGCCCACCCCCCGCCCCGCCTGCGTCCGGGGGGCTCGCGGCCGACCGGCGCCGCCGGGAGCCGGCGCGTTGGAGGCGCCGGGGCCGCGCGAAGGGTGATTGCCGGCGGCGGTGGGCGCGGCTAGTTTCCGCCGCCATGGCTCGCGCTCATCACCCGCTCTCCCGTCTCGTCCCGGCCAATGCGCCGGCCCTCGGCCTCGCGCTGGCCCTCGCCCTGCTGCCGGGCCTCGGGCTTTCCGCCGCGCCGCTGGCGGCACAGGAGGCGCAGGAGCCGCCGCCCGGCGCCGTCCCGTCCGGCTTCGTGCGGGCGCAGGGCACCCGCTTCGTCAACCCGGACGGCAGCACCTTCCACATCAAGGGCATGAGCTTCGGCAACTGGCTGCTGCCGGAAGGCTACATGTTCAAGTTCAAGGTCCAGCGCTCGCCGCGCGAGATCGAGAGCGTCATCGCCTATCTCGCCGGGCCGGAGGCGGCGGCGCGGTTCTGGACCCGGTTCCGCGAGGTCTATATCGGCGAGGCGGACATCGCCTTCCTCAAGGCGGCCGGCTTCACCACGGTGCGCATTCCGCTGCACTGGAAATTCTTCATGGACCCCGCCGACCCGGAGAAGGTCGACCCGCAGGGCGAAGGCTGGACGCTGCTCGACCGGGTGATCGGCTGGTGCCGCAGCTACGGCCTCAAGGCCATTCTCGACATCCACGCCGCACCCGGCGGCCAGACCGGGGTGAACCACGACGACGGCGTCGGCTACCCCCTGACCTTCTACATCCCGAAATACCAGCGCGCGACCATCGCCATGTGGCAGGCCATCGCCGGGCGCTACCGCGACGAGACCGCGGTGCTGGCCTATGACCTGCTCAACGAGCCGATCTCGCCCTATCACGACCAGGACTATCTGAACCCGCGGCTGGAGCCGCTCTATGCGCGGATCACGCAGGCCATCCGCGCGGTGGACACCCACCACCCGGTCATCCTCGCCGCGGCGCAGTGGAGCACCAATTTCGGCGTGTTCGGCCCGCCCTTCGACGGCAATGCCGGCTACACCTACCACAAGTTCTGGGCGAGCCCGGAGCGGCGCGAGGTGCAGGACTACGTGAACTTCGCCAATCGCTGGCAGGTGCCGCTCTTCCTCGGCGAGACCGGCGAGCTGACCGACGACTGGAACGCGACGTACCGCGCGCTCAACGAATCGTTCGGCATCGGCTGGAGCTTCTGGACCTACAAGAACCTCGATTCCGCCTCCACCGTCGTCTCCATCGAGAAGCCGGCGGGCTGGGACGCCATCGCCGCCTTCGGCAGCGCGCCGCGGCGCGACTGGGCGGGCATGGCGAGGCCGCCGCAGGCCGAGGTGGTGGCAACGCTCGACGCCTATCTGGAGGCCGCCCGCTTCGCCAATGGCCACGTCAATGCCGGCTATGTCGCCTCGCTGGGGCTGAAGGTGCCGGACCTGGCGCCCGCCGCGCCCGCCGCGCCGAACCCCGCCGCGCCGAACCCCTGAGAGAGTGCGTCCCGCCATGGCCAACCACCTGTTCGACCGCATCCGCGCCGGCATCGCCGACCCCGCCCGGCCCTTCGCCGAGACGGCGGACGGGGCGCGCCACAGCCAGGCCGACCTGCTGGAACGCTCCGCCCGCTACGCCGGCGCCTTCGCCGCGCTGGGGGTGAAGCCGGGCGACCGGGTGGCGCTGCAGGTGGAGAAGAGCCTGGAGGCGGTGTTCGCCTATCTCGGCGCGGTGCGGGCGGGCGCGGTGTTCCTGCCGCTCAACACCGCCTACACCCCGGCGGAGATCGACTATTTCCTCGGCGACGCCGAGCCGGCGGTCTTCGTCTGCGATCCCGCGCACCGGGCGGCGCTGGAGCCGGTGGCGGCGGCGCGGGGCGTCGGCCGGGTCCTCACCCTCGACGCGGCGGGGCGGGGCACGCTGGCGCAGGCGGCGGACGCCGCCTCGCCCCACGGCGTCGACGTTCCGCGCGGGCCGGACGATCTCGCCGCGCTGCTCTACACCTCCGGCACCACCGGGCGTTCCAAGGGCGCGATGCTGAGCCACGACAACCTCGCCTCCAACGCGCAGGCGCTGGTCGAGGAATGGCGCTTCACGCCGGACGACGTGCTGATCCACGCCCTGCCGATCTTCCACACCCACGGCCTGTTCGTCGCCATCAACGTGACGCTGCTGGCCGGCGCCTCGATGCTGTTCCTGCCGCGCTTCGACCCGGCGGCCATCCTGGCGCTGATGGGGCGGGCCAGCGTGCTGATGGGGGTGCCGACCTTCTACACCCGCCTGCTGAAGCAGCCGGGCCTCACTGCGACGGCCTGCGCCGGCATGCGGCTGTTCGTCTCCGGCTCGGCGCCGCTGCTGGCGGAGACCCACCGGCAATGGACCGCCGCCACCGGCCACGCCATCCTCGAACGCTACGGCATGACCGAGACCAACATGATCACCTCCAACCCCTATGAGGGCGAGCGGGTGCCGGGCACGGTCGGCTTCCCGCTGCCGGGGGTGAGCGTGCGCGTCACCGACCCCGACACCGGGCGCGAGCTGATCGCCGGTGCCGTCGGCATGATCGAGGTGAAGGGGCCCAACGTCTTCAAGGGCTATTGGCGGATGCCGGAGAAGACGGCGGCCGAGTTCCGCGACGGCTGGTTCGTCACCGGCGATCTCGGCGTGATGGATCTGGCCGGGCGGGTGCAGATCGTCGGGCGCGGCAAGGACCTCGTCATCACCGGCGGCTTCAATGTCTACCCCAAGGAGGTCGAGACCGAGCTGGACGCGCTGCCCGGCGTGGTGGAAAGCGCGGTCATCGGCCTGCCGCATGCCGATTTCGGCGAGGGCGTCACCGCCGTCATCGTGCCGGCGGAAGGGGCGCGGCTGGAGGAGGCGGCGGTGCTCGCCGCGCTGGAGGGCCGGCTGGCGAAGTTCAAGCTGCCCAAGCGGGTGCTGTTCGTGAACGAACTGCCGCGCAACGCCATGGGCAAGGTGCAGAAGAACCTGCTGCGCGACAGCTTCGCCGGGCTATACCGGGCGTAGGCTCGGCGGACCGGCGCCCGCCCCTTGTACCTCGCCCCCCTTCGCCGATGGGGCTCCGCCCGACTGCCTGAGGCGCCATCCCGGCGCGGGAAACGCCCATGCCTTCGCTCGACCTCCTGCTGGCCTGCCTGCTCACCACCGCGGTGTTTGCCTATATCCCCGGCCCGGCCATGCTCTATGCCGCGGCGCGCACGCTGGCCGGCGGCCGGCGGGCGGGGCTGATGGCGGCGTTCGGCATCCATCTCGGCGGCTATGCCCATGTCGCGACCGCGGCGGGCGGGCTCTCCGTGCTGTTCCACGCGGTGCCGCCGGCCTATCTCGCGGTGAAGCTGGCGGGCGCGGCCTATCTGGTCTGGCTCGGCCTCGGCCTGCTCCGGGCGCGCGGCACGCCGGAGGTGGGGGAGGGGCTGCCGCCCCCGGCCGGTGCGCGCCGGGCCTTCCTGCAGAGCGTGGCGGTGGAGGTGCTGAACCCGAAGACGGCGCTGTTCTTCCTCGCCTTCCTGCCGCAGTTCGTCGACCCCGCCGCGAGCTGGCCGGTATGGCTGCAGTTCGTCGTGCTGGGCACGCTGGTGAACGCGATGTTCACTTCGGCGGATCTGGTCTGCGTGCTGCTGGCGGGCGCGGTGAGCGCGCGGCTGCGGCGCTCCGCCCGGGTCCAGCGGGCGCTGCAGCGGGCCGGCGGGGCGGTGCTGGTCGGGCTCGGCACCCATCTGGCGCTGCAGCGGGGCTGACGCGCCGGGCGCGGCCGCTACCCCTTCACCCGCCCCAGCACCTCGATCAGCTCGGCCACCTTGCGGCGCTGCTCCTCGGCGTCGCCGGAGGCGATGGCGTGCTCGACGCAGTGGGCGACATGGTCGCGCAGCACCTCTTCCTCCACCTTGCGCAGCGCCGCCCGCACCGCGGTGAGCTGGGTGACGATGTCGATGCAGTAGCGGTTGTCCTCGACCATGCGGGCGATGCCGCGCACCTGGCCTTCGATGCGGTTCAGCCGTTTCAGGCAGGCGGTGCGGGTGTCGGTCTGCATGCTGGACATATACCCCCGCCGGGTATATATGGCAAGTCTATATACCCCCTCAGGGTATGGAGGCGCACATGACCGGACGGGATCAGGGCAAGGACGAGAGGGACGCGGCGGCTTCCTGTTGCGGTGGCGCGGCGCCGCACGGCGCCACCCCGGCCGCACCGGCACATCCTGCCGGCGGCGGCTGCGACGGCCATGATCCCGATCAAGCCTGCGCCCACGATCACGCGGCGCACGACCATGCGGGCCACGGCCACGGCGCCCATGACCACCCGGAGCACGACCACGCGGCGCATGCCGGGCACGATCACCACGCCCACGCCGGTCACGCCCACGCCGGTCACGCCCACGCCGGTCACGCCCCGGCGGCGGAGATGGCGACCGATCCGGTCTGCGGCATGAGCGTGGACCCGCACACGGCGCAGCACCGCGCGGGGCATGGCGGGCGGAGCTGGTATTTCTGCTGCAACGGCTGCCGCACTAAATTCCTCGCCGATCCCGCCCGCTATCTGGAGGGCCGGCCCGAGGCCGCCCCGGTGCCGGCCGGCACCGAATACACCTGCCCCATGCACCCCGAGGTCCGGCAGATCGGCCCCGGCACCTGCCCGCTCTGCGGCATGGCGCTGGAGCCGATGCTGGTCAGCCTGGATTCCGGCCCCAACCCGGAACTTGCCGACATGAAGCGCCGCTTCTGGATCGGCCTTGCCTTCACCGCCCCGGTCTTCGCGCTGGAAATGGGCAGCCACCTCGTGCCGGCGCTGCACCACCTGGTGCCGCCGGGCGTCTCGGCGTGGGTGCAATTGCTGCTGGCGACGCCGGTGGTGCTGTGGGCGGGCTTTCCGTTCTTCGAGCGCGGCTGGCAGTCGCTGGTGACGCGCAACCTCAACATGTTCACGCTGATCGCGCTGGGCACCGGCGTCGCCTATGCCTACAGCCTTGTCGCCGTGCTGGCGCCCGGCCTGTTTCCGCCCGCCTTCCGCGGCGCGGACGGCACGGTGGCGGTGTATTTCGAGGCGGCGGCGGTCATCACCGTGCTGGTCGCGCTGGGGCAGGTGCTGGAGCTTGCCGCCCGCGAGCGCACCTCCGGCGCCCTGCGCGCCTTGCTCGACCTCGCCCCCAAGACCGCCCGCCGGCTGAAACCGGACGGCTCCGAGGAGGACGTGCCGCTCGACGCGGTCGCGGTGGGCGACCGGCTGCGGGTGCGCCCGGGCGAGAAGGTGCCGGTGGACGGCATCGTCGAAGAGGGGCGCTCGGCGCTGGATGAGTCGCTCGTCACCGGCGAATCCCTGCCCGTCACCCGCAGCGCCGGCGAGCGCATCGTCGGCGGCGCCATCAACGGCTCGGGCGCGCTGGTGATGCGGGCGGAGCAGGTGGGGCGCGACACCCTGCTGGCGCGCATCGTGCAGATGGTGGCGGAGGCCCAGCGCTCCCGCGCGCCGATCCAGCGGCTGGCGGACCGGGTCGCCGGCTGGTTCGTGCCGGCGGTGGTGGCGGCGGCGGCGCTGGCCTTCCTCGCCTGGTATCTCGCGGGGCCGGAGCCGCGCTTCGCCCATGCCCTCATCGCGGCGGTGGCGGTGCTCATCATCGCCTGCCCCTGCGCGCTGGGGCTCGCCACCCCGATGTCGATCATGGTCGGGGTCGGGCGCGGCGCGCAGGCCGGGGTGCTGATCCGCAACGCCGAGGCGCTGGAGCGGCTGGAGCGGGTCGACACCCTTCTCGTCGACAAGACCGGCACCCTCACCGCCGGCCGGCCCGCGCTCACCGTACTGGAGCCGGCCGAGGGCTTCACCGAGGCGGAGGCGCTGGCGCTGGCGGCGGCGGTGGAGGCGCCCTCGGAGCACCCGCTCGCCCATGCCGTGGTCGCGGCGGCCCGGGCGCGCGGGCTCGACGTGCCGAAGGTGCGCGGCTTCGACAGCCCGGTGGGCAAGGGCGCCTATGGCCTGGTGCAGGGCAAGCGGGTGGTGATCGGCAGCGCCGGCTTCCTCGCCGAGCTCGGCATCGACGCCGCCCCGCTCGCCGCGCGGGCGGAGGAACTGCGCCGGGAGGGCGCCAGCGCCATCTTCCTCGCGGTGAACGGCCGGCCCGCCGCGGTGCTCGCCATCGCCGACCCCATCAAGGAGACCACGGCCGGCGCCATCGCCGCGCTGAAGGCCGACGGGGTGCGGCTCGTCATGCTCACCGGCGACAACCGCACCACGGCGGAGGCGGTGGCGCGCCGGCTCGGCATCGCCGAGGTCGAGGCCGGCGTCGCCCCGGCCGACAAGGGCGCGGTGGTGGCGCGGCTGAAGCGGGAGGGCCGGGTGGTCGCCATGGCCGGCGACGGCGTCAACGACGCCCCGGCGCTCGCCGCCGCCGATGTCGGCATCGCCATGGGCACCGGCACCGACGTCGCCATCGAAAGCGCCGGGGTGACGCTGCTGGGCGGCGATCTCGCCGGCATCGTGAAGGCGCGGGCGCTGTCCCGGGCGGTGATGGCCAATATCCGCCAGAACCTCTTCTTCGCGTTCCTCTACAACGCCGCCGGCGTGCCGATCGCCGCTGGCGTGCTCTACCCCGTGCTCGGGCTGACGCTCTCGCCGATGGTGGCGGCGCTGGCCATGGCGCTGTCCTCGGTCAGCGTCATCGGCAACGCGCTGCGGCTTCGGGGCGTGCGGCTGTAGGGTTCCGGCGAAGCGGGCGAGGCTGTTGTCGGGGAGTTGCCGCGTCGGGCCCGAGCGTTCCGCCGCGTCGGGCTCGGAGCGTTCCGTCCCATGGGCGCTTGCCGCTGCGGAAGTGGCCATCCCTCCGGGATCGTGCGAGCCGGGTGGTCACGCCGGGCCCGGTGGGGCCCGGCGGAATGGGTGAGCGACGGGGCGGGAGGAGGGGCGGAGCCGGGCGAGCTCGCCCTCCTCCCGCCCGGCCTCAGGCCGCCTTCCGGGGGAAGGCGTGCACCGTCGCGCCGGCGGGGGTCTCGACCGGCATGGCGGCGGCGATCTTCTCCGCGATCATCTCCGCGGTGACGCAGGACAGCGTCCAGCCGAGGTGACCGTGGCCGGTGTTGTAGAACACGCCCGGCAGCTTGCCGGCGTCCACCTTCGGCATCATGGACGGCATCATCGGCCGCAGGCCGGCCCACGGCACCACGCGCGCGGTGCTGACGCCGGGGAACAGCTTGCGGGTCCAGTCCACCAGCGGGCGGATGCGGTCGGCGCGGATGTCGCGGTTCTCGCCGTTGAACTCCGCCGTGCCGGCGACGCGGAAGCGGTCGGCGCCGAGCCGGCTGGTGACGATCTTGGTCTTGTCGTCGAGCAGGCTGACCCAGGGCGCGGCCTTCTGGCTGGCCTCGTCGTCCAGCATCACGGTGATGGAATAGCCCTTCACCGGGTAGATGTTGACGCGGTCGCCGAGTTTCGCGGCGATGTCGCGGCTGCCGATGCCGGCGCACACCACCACGCCGTCGGCCACCAGCGTCTCGCGGGTGGGCTCGGCGTTCTCGTCCGCGGGAGCTACCGACCAGCCGATCCGCACGCCGGTGCCGATGTGCTCGACCATGTCGACGCTCGCCTCGCTCACGAAGCGCACGCCCTGGCGCACCGCCGCGTCGGCGAGGCCACGGGTGAACTTGTGGATGTCGCCGGTCGAGTCGGATTCGGTGTAGAAGCCGCCGTAATAGTCGCCGTGCAGCGTCGGCTCGAGGGCGCGCATCTCCGCCGGGGTCACGGCGCGGCGCGGCAGGCCGCCGGCGGCGTAGAGCTTGCTCACCTCGGCGGCGCCGTCATAGCTCGCCTTGTCGCGGTAGATGTGCAGGATGCCGCGCTTCTCGTGGTTGAAGTCGATGCCCTCGCGCGCGGCGATCTCGAACATGTACTTGCGCGCCTGGATGGCGAGACGGGTGGTCTCGACGGTGTTGGCGCGGTAGTTCGGGATGTTGGCGAGGAACTCGGCCATCCAGCTGTATTTGTGCCAGGAGGGCTTGGGGTTCATCAGCAGCGGCGCGTCGGGGGTGAGCATCCACTTGATGCCCTTCAGCACGGTCGCCCAGCTGTTCCACACCTCGGCATTGCTGGCGGAGAGCTGGCCGCCATTGGCGAAGGACGTCTCCATCGCCGCGTAGCGCTGGCGATCGATGACGGTGACGGCATAGCCGCGCTGGCGGAGGGCATAGGCGGTGGTGATGCCGGTGATGCCGGCGCCGATAACAGCGAAATGGCGCATGGGGTCTCTCCCGCGCTTGAGGACGACAAGGAGCGCGACCCCCGTGGGTCACGGCTCCGGCTGTCCCCAATCTGTCGCGGTACCTGAGAGCTCGCCCCGAGGAGGTAGGACCTGCGTCCCCTGTCTCGGGCTTCCCCTTCGGTGGGCGCCCGACCCGAGGGCCGGCGCCTCTCTCCAGATCGTCCTGACCATGCGGTCCCTGGTGCCTGAGAGTTTCCTGGGGGGTTGCTCCGTCGGCGCCGACACATGCCCGGGAGGACTGTCGGTCTCTCCCGCATGGCTTATCAGACCCTCATTGCATCGCACAAATGCATGCCGCATTCAAGGGCAGAAGCATCCATCGCGGTACAGCCATGCGGTTTCCGCGGTGCTTCCGCTCCTTAGCGGGGGCGATGCGGGCCTCACGCCGCGTCGAAGGCATCCAGCCCGAGGTCGAGGATGGGGGCGCTGTGGGTGATCCAGCCCACCGAGATCAGGTCGACCCCGCTCGCCGCCACCGCCCCGATGGTCTCGGCGTTGATGCGGCCGGAAGCCTCGGTGAGAGCGCGGCCGTCCACCAGCGCCACCGCCCGGCGCAGCGTGTCGGGGTCCATATTGTCCAGCAGCACGGCGTCGACCCCCTCGGCCATGGCCTCGTCGAGCTGGTCCAGCGTGTCCACCTCCACCTCGATCTTCACCATGTGCCCGGCATGGGTCTTGGCGCGGCGGATGGCGGTGGCGACGCCGCCGGCCACCGCGATGTGGTTGTCCTTGATGAGGATGGCGTCGTCGAGCCCGAAGCGGTGATTCGCCCCGCCGCCGGCCCGCACCGCGTGCTTTTCCAGCGCCCGCAGCCCGGGCGTGGTCTTGCGGGTGCACACCACGTCGGCATGGCCGTGCGCCTTGGCGATGCCGACCAGGCCGGCAGTGGCGGTGGCGATGCCCGAGAGCCGGCAGGCGAGGTTCAGCGCCACCCGCTCGGCGGTGAGGATGGAGCGGGCCGGGCCTTCGAGCCGCAGCACCACGTCGCCGGGGCGCAGCGCGCTGCCGTCGGGGCGCTCCACCAGCACGTCGAGCGTGGGGTCGAACAGGTGGAAGGCCAGCGCGGCGACATCGGTGCCGGCCGCCACCCCGTTCTGCCGGCTGGCGATCACGGCCCGGAAGCGCTCGCCCGCCGGCACAACCGAATCCGTGGTGACGTCGCCGGCGCGGCCGAGATCCTCCAGAAAGGCGGCGCGCAGCACCGGCTCGACGAGAAGGCGCGGCAGCGGGGAAAGCGGGGTCATGGCGGCATCCGGTTCTGGAAAGGGCGGCGGGCGCGGGCCTAGGCGACGCGCCGGGGCTCGGCGCCATCCGTCTCGGCGGCAGGCGTTTCCGCAGCCGCCGCTGCGGCGACGGGCGCCTCGACGAAGGCCTCGGCGAAGGCCAGCGTCTCCGCGAGGTCGGTGCGCGAGGAGACGGCGAGCGGGGCGGTGGCGGGATGGTCGGCCCGGCAATGGCCGCCGCGGCTCTCCTCCCGCCGCAGCGCCGCCACGGCGATGACGAGGGCGAGGCTGGCCACCGGTTCGGCGCCGCCCTGCGCCAGAGGCTGCAGCACGCGCACCGCCTCGGCGAGGCCAGCGGCCTCGCGCACCACGCCGACATGGCGGTCCATCAGCGGCCGCAGCCGCGCCAGCTCCGGCGCGGTCCGCGCCGGGGCGAAGGCGGGCGCCGGCTGTGCCAGCGCGGGGGCCTCCTCGCCGAGGATGTCGGCGGCGATGCGCTCGGCGAAGACCAGCGCCTCCAGCAGCGAGTTGCTCGCCAGCCGGTTGGCGCCGTGCAGGCCGGTGGCGGCGACCTCGCCGCAGGCCCACAGGCCGGGCAGGCTGGTGCGCCCCTCGGTGTCCACGGCTAGGCCGCCCATGTGGTAATGCGCCGCCGGCCGCACCGGGATCGGCTGCTGCGCCGGGTCGATGCCGTTGGCGCGGCACAGCGCCACCACGCCGGGAAAGCGGGTCTCGATCCCGGCCATCCGGGCGTCGAGCACCACGCGCCGGCCGGCGGCGATCTCGGCGAAGATGGCGCGCGCCACCACGTCGCGCGGCGCCAGCTCGGCGCCCGGCACGCCGCGCATGAAGCGCTCGCCGCGGTCGTTGAAGAGCTGGGCGCCTTCCCCGCGCAGCGCCTCGGTGGCGAGCGGCATCGGGTCGGCCCCGGCGGCGATGGCGGTGGGGTGGAACTGCACGAATTCCATGTCGCGCAGCACAGCGCCGGCCCGCGCCGCCACGGCGAGGCCGGAGCCGACCGCCGTCAGCGGATTGGTGGTGGAGGCATAGAGCCCGCCGATGCCGCCGGTGGCGAGCACCACGGCCCGGGCTTCCAGCGCCTGCGCGGCGCCGCTGCGGTCGCGGAAGGTGATGCCGGCGATGCGGCCGGCACCGTCCCGCAACAGCCCGTCGAGCCGGCCTTCCTGTGCGGTGATGCTGCCGCAGGCCGCCGCCGCGCGGATCAGCGATTCCAGCACCACGCGGCCGGTGGAATCGCCGCCGGCATGGACGATGCGCCGGCGCGAATGCGCCGCTTCCAGCCCGAGCGCCAGCGCGCCGCCGGCCTCGCGGTCGAACGGGGTGCCGAGCCGGGCGAGCCAGTCCACCGCCGCCGCCGCGCCGGTCGCGACCAGCCGGGCGACCAGCGGGTCGCACAGGCCGGCGCCGGCCTTCAGCGTGTCGACCGCGTGGAGGTCGGGATGGTCGTCGGCGCCGATGGCGGCGGCGATGCCGCCCTGCGCCCAGGCGGTGGCGGCGCCGGTGCCGAGCGGGCTGGCGCAGAGCAGCGTCACCGGCATCGGCGCCAGCCGCAGCGCGGTGGCGAGGCCGGCGATGCCGCCGCCGACCACGATCACATGCTCCGGCGCGCGCGCGCTGCCGGGCTCGGCCCGGTCCATCCTTGCCATTGCGGATCTTCCCGTTGCGTCAGCGGATGGCGAGCATGCGCTCGACCGCGGCACGGGCCTTCACCGCCACCGCCGGGTCGATCTCGACCTGCTCGCTCATGGTCTCCAGCGCCCGGCGGATATTGCCGAGGGTGATGCGCCGCATGTGCGGGCACAGGTTGCAGGGACGCACGAACTCGATGTCGGGGTGGTGCACCGCGACATTGTCGGCCATGGAGCACTCGGTGATGAGCACGACCCGGCCCGGCTTGTGGTCGCCGACATAGTCGGCCATGCCGGCGGTGGAGCCGGCATAGTCGGCTTCCGCCACCACCTCCGGCGGGCATTCCGGGTGCGCCAGCACGACGACGCCGGGATGGGCCTCGCGCAGGTCGCGAATGTCCTGCGGGGTGAAGCGCTCATGCACCTCGCAATGGCCCTTCCAGGCGATCAGCTCGATCTCCGGCACGTCCTTCTGCACGTTGCGGGCGAGATACTCGTCCGGCAGCATGAGGATGCGGTTGACGCCCCATTCCTTCGCGACGTGGCGCACCACCTTCACCGCGTTGCCGGAGGTGCAGCAATAGTCGCTCTCCGCCTTCACCTCGGCCGAGGTGTTGACGTAGGTCACCACCGGCACGCCGGGATAGCGCTGGCGCAGCAGCCGGATGTCGGCGGCGGTGATCGAGGTGGCGAGCGAGCAGCCGGCCTGCGAATCCGGGATCAGCACTGTCTTCGCGGGGT
This sequence comes from Ancylobacter lacus, assembly GCF_018390635.1. Lineage (GTDB taxonomy): Bacteria > Pseudomonadota > Alphaproteobacteria > Rhizobiales > Xanthobacteraceae > Ancylobacter > Ancylobacter lacus. Next base: position 204,562 of record NZ_JAHBGE010000044.1, read on the forward strand.
TCAGCAGCTTGGCGGTCTCGGCCATGAAGTGCACGCCGGCCATGACGATGACGTCGGCATCCACCGTCACCGCCTCGCGGGCGAGGGCGAGGCTGTCGCCGACGATGTCGGCCACGGTGTTGAAGATTTCGGGGGCCTGGTAGTTGTGGCCCAGCACCACGGCGTTGCGTTCGCGCTTCAGCCGCTCGATCGCCTCGACCTCGCGGGCGATGAGGGGCCATTCGGCCGGCGTCACATGGCGGGCGACCCGGGCATAGAGGTGCGGCAGCGGCAGCGCCTCGGCCTCACGCGGGGCGGGCGCGCGCAAAGCGGACTCACGCGGCAGCGCGGACTCACGCGGCAGCGTCTCGGCGACGGGGGCCGCGTCGCCGCGGGCGAAGGTGACGTCCAGCATGGCATCCTCCCTTATGCTCGTTCTGAGCATAAATGGGGTACAAAGAACCCGGGTCAAGGACCCGGGCAACGACTTATGCTAGGACTGAGTATAAGGCGTTGTCAACGGCCCGTCACCGATCTGCGACAGAATTGCCATGAGGTACCCAAAACCTTTTCATTGTAAGGGTTTGAAGGTGATGCGCCGCGGCGCGCCCGCCCGCCGCTACCGCCGGACACCGGCGCTCGGCAGCCGCACGCCGGGGGCCGGGCGCTCCAGCAGCACCTCGCGGCGGAACCGCACCAGCCGGGCGGGGCGCCCGCCGGTCTCGCTGGTCGCCTCGCCGGTTTCCTCCACCAGCCGCTGCTGCTCGATGAGGCGGCGGAAATTCTGCTTGTGCAGCCGCACCCCGGACAGCGCCTCCACCGCGTTCTGGAGCTGGCCGAGGGTGAAGCTCGGCGGCATCAGCTCGAACACCACGGGGCGGTACTTGATCTTGCCGCGCAGCCGGGCGATCGCCAGCGCCAGCATGCGGCGATGGTCCACCGCCATCTCGGCGCCGGGCAGGCAGGGCCGCTCCGGCGAGGGGGCGACGCCGTGCTCGCGCAGCCCTTCCGCCACCATGCCCGCCTCGTAGAGCAGCTCGTAGCGTTCCAGCACCCGCTCCTCGTCGCGGGTCTGGCCGAAGCCGAAGGCCAGCGAGAGCCGCTCGGCCCGCATCGCCCCCACCGCGGCGTTGGGCGCCGCCGCGGCCCAGGCCCGCAGCCCGGGCTCGATGGCGTCGAAGATGGCGGGCCGGCCGTCGCGCCAGTCTTCCCATGGAAAATAGCGGTACCAGCTCTCCCACGCCGCGTCGGCGTCGCCGGCCGGGCGCGCCTCCCGCACCAGCGCGAGATAGGCCACCGAGAGCGCGCGGCGGGCGTCCTCGCCGTCGGTCTCGCGGCGGTCGCGGTCGCCGAAGGTGTAGAGCTGCTCGACATGGCCGAGCACCTGGTGGGTCTGCCGCTCCACCCAGCTCCGCAGGCCCTGCTCCAGCGTGCGGTGGTTGCGCTCCAGCGGGCCGGAGGGAAGCTGCTCGTGCCCGCCATGGCGCACCGCCAGCACCTTGGGGTCGTCCCCGGTCACCGCGACGATGACCGCGCTGAGGCCGATCGAGAGCGCGGTGTCGGCGGTGCCGGCGGCGGCGTCGGGGCGGGCCGGGGACGGCAGCGGGGCGGAGCTCGGCGACATGGGCCTGGCGGGCTGGAACGGCGGAAGGGGCGGCGGCAAATCGGGTGCGCCAGTCTAGCACGCTTGCGCGCCGCGTGCGGGGATGGCAATCCCGCTGCGGGGAAGACGGATGGAGGAAACGCCCATGCACCGCGTCGTTCTGCCCGGCGGCGAAGATGTGCCGCAGCTCAGCATCGGAACCTGGATGATGGGCGAGCGCCCCGCCGCGCTGCGCGCCGAGACCGAGGCGGTGCGGCTCGGCGTCGAGCTTGGCATGACGCTGGTCGACACCGCGGAGATGTATGGCGAGGGCGCCTGCGAGAGCTTCCTCGGCGGCGCGCTGGCCGGCCTGCGCGACGGGGTGTTCCTCGTCAGCAAGGTGTACCCCCACAATGCCAGCCGGGCCGGGGTCATCGCCGCCTGCGAGCGCAGCCTGAAGCGGCTGCGGACCGACCGGCTCGACCTCTATCTCCTGCACTGGCGCGGCGGCGTGCCGCTGGAGGAGACGGTGCGCGGCTTCGAGCACCTGAAGGCGCAGGGCAAGATCCGCCACTGGGGCGTCTCCAATTTCGACACCGACGACATGGAGGAGCTGTGGGAGACCCCGGGCGGCACCGCCTGCGCGGTCAACCAGGTGCTCTACAATCTCGGCCGGCGCGGGCCGGAATGGGACCTGCTGCCGTGGATGGAGCGGCACAAGGTGCCGCTGATGGCTTACAGCCCGATCGAGCAGGGCCGCCTGCCGCAGGCCGGCGCGCTGGCGCAGGTGGCGCAGAAATACGACGCCACCCCCTATCAGGTGGCGCTGGCCTGGGTGATGCGCGCGCCGGGCACCATCGCTATTCCCAAGGCTTCGCGGGCCGAGCACATGCGCGAGAACGCCGGCGCGGCGGCGATCACGCTGGAGCCGGCGGATTTCGCCGTGCTCGACGCCAGCTTCCGCCCGCCCACCCGCAAGCGCGGGCTGGAGATGCTGTGAGCGGCGGCCCGCGCGGCTGCGGGCGCGGCTGAGGGCGCGGCCCCGCCCGCTCGTCAGCCCGGCCCGCAGGGGCGGGGCTCGGCCGGGGCGCGACGGAAGCTGTCGCCGGCGAGGTACCACAGCACGGCGGCGACCACGAGGCCGCCGCCCGCCAGCACCGGCAGCGTCACCGTCTCGCCGAGCAGCGCCCACACCCAGAGCGGCGCAAGCGCGACGTCGAGCAGCAGCAGGAAGCCGGCCTCGCCGGAGCCGATATGGCGGCCGCCAATGAGGGTGAGCACGCTGGCGAGCCCGCTGGTGAGCGTGCCGAGCAGGGCGCAGGCCACCAGCGAGCCGGTTGCCGGCCATTCATGCGGCACCAGCGGCAGCGCCACCACGATGCAGCCCAGCGCCGAGCCGAGGCTCAGCAGCGTGGTGTCGAGGCTCGGGTGCTTCTTGGCCAGCACCAGCATGCCGGCATAGCTCACCGTCATCAGCAGCGAGAGCAGGATGCCGAACAGGTCGTTCGGCCCGACCGCGGCGCCGCACATCACCGCGATGCCGATCACCGCCAGCAGCCCCGCGGCGCCGAACCGGCGGGTCAGGCGCTCCCCCGTCGCCAGGAAGGCCAGCGCCCCACTGACGAAGGGCAGCGCGGCATAGACCGTCATCACCGTCGCCACCGAGGTGAGGGTGAGCGCGACGATGTAGGTGGCGCTGCCGAGCACGCCGAGCAGCACGGTCGCCACCCCGGCGCCGGAGAAGGTGGCCCGCAGCGCCGCGCCGCGCTCGCGCACCGCCAGCGGCCAGTAGATCGCCAGCGCCAGCGCGGCGAAGACCGAGCGCCACAGCACGATCGACCAGCCGTCCAGCCCGGCCAGCCGCACGAACAGGCCGGTGGTGCTCCACAGCACCGTGGCGCCGAGAATGGCCGCAAGGCCCAAGCTGCGCGTTCCTGCCTTGGACATGGCGATCCCTTCGTGCTTCAATGGCATCTGTTTAAAGTAGACCGGTCGTCTAGTCATGGAAAATCCATCGCCCACCCGCGAAAAAATTCTGGCGGCCGGAATCCGGGCGCTGCTCGAACATGGCTATGAGGGAACCGGCCTCGGCCCGCTTCTGGCGTCGGTCGATGTGCCGAAGGGCTCCTTCTACCATTTCTTCCCCAGCAAGGAGGACTTCGCCGCCGCCGTGCTGGACGCCTATGTCGCCCATTACCGCGCCCACCGGCTGGCGGTGTTCGGCGACGCCACGCGCACGCCGATGGCCCGGCTGGACGCCTATATCGTCCATCTGGAGGCCGAGGCGCTGGGCGGAACCGCCCTGGCGGGATGCCTTTACGGGGTGCTGGCGCAGTCGGTCGGCGGGCTGGGGCCGGAGCTGCGCCAGCGCCTCGCCGCCGCCTTCGAGCGCTGGGAGCAGGATCTCGCCGCGCTCATCGCCGAGGCCCAGCAGGCCGGCGAGGTCGACCCTGCGCTGGACCCCGCCGATACCGCGGCCGGGCTGATCGACTTCTACGAGGGCGCCATTGTCCGCGCCCGGGCCGGCGGCGGCGCCGCCGCCTTCCGCCGGTTGCGGCGCTTTGCCGCGAGCCTCAGATGGTCCGGCTGACGGGAGGTATCATTTGAAGGTATCTGAGTAATTCCATCGACGATGGGCGACAAAGCCGGGCAGGTCGGCTAAGGCGATGGCGAGCCGAGCCGGCGCCTCCCGCGCCGGACGGTGCGTGGAACCGTTGCCGTGCCGACGACCCCGGACGATCGCCGCATCCTGCTCGACAACGTCACCCTTGAGCGGGGTGGGCGCGAGGTGCTCTCGGCCCTTTCGCTGGCGCTCGGCGAGGCCCGGGTGGGGCTGATCGGCGACAACGGCTCCGGCAAGAGCTCGCTGGCGCGGCTGTTCAACGGGCTGCTGCTGCCCGATTCGGGCCGGGTGCGGGTCCACGGGCTCGATACGGCGGCGGATACGGCGGCGCTGCCGCGCCGGGTGGGCTTCATCTTCCAGAATCCCGACCACCAGATCATCTTCCCCACGGTGATCGAGGAAATCGCCTTCAGCCTGGAGCAGACCGGCCTGCCGCGGCGCGCGGCGGCGGCGGAGGCGCGTTCCGCGCTCGCCCGCCACGGCCGCGCCCACTGGGCGGACCGGGCGGTGCACACCCTTTCCGAGGGCGAGAAGCAGTTCCTCTGCATCATCGCGGTGCTGGTGATGGAGCCGACCCTGCTGGTGCTGGACGAGCCGTTCTCCAGCCTCGACCTGCCGACCCGGCTGCGGCTGGAACGGCTGATCGACACCCTGCCGCAGCAGGTGGTGCTGATCGCCCACGAGCTCGACGCCTTCGCCGGCTATGACCGGGTGATCTGGCTCGACCGTGGCCGGGTGGCGATGGATGGCGCGCCGGGGCCGGTGGTCGAGGCCTATCGCCAGCGGGCGCTGGAGCGGCTGGCGCGCCCGGCGGAGCCGGGCACGTGATCTCGCTCTATCTCGCGCGCCGCACCTGGGCCCATCGCCTGCCGGCGTGGCTGAAGCTCGGCGTGCTGGCGGGGCTCAGCCTTGTCGTCACCCCGCTGGACAGCCTGCCGGCGATGGCGGCGCTGGTGGCGGGGGCGCTCGCGCTCTATGCCGCGCTGGGGCGCGAGGCGCTGCGGCAGATGGTGCTGCTGCGGGCCATGGCGCCGCTGCTGGCGCTGCTCTTCGCCTTCCACTGGTGGAGCGGCGACCCCCGGCTCGGCCTCGTCGCGGTGCTGCGGCTGGCCGGCATGATTCTGATCGCCAACGCGGTGACCATGACCACCCGCATGGACGAGATGATGGAGGTGGTGGAGCCGCTGCTGCGCCCGCTCGCGCTGATCGGCGTTTCCCCGCGCGCGGTGGCGCTGGCGGTGGCGATGATGATCCGCTTCGTGCCGCTGCTCTTCGCGCTGTGGGAGGCGCTGAACGAGAGCTGGCGCGCCCGTTGCGGCCGGCGCGGCGGCTGGCGCCTGCTCGCGCCTTTCTGTATCCAGACGCTGCGTTTGTCCAACCATGTCGCCGAGGCGCTGAGCGCGCGGGGCGGCGTATCGCGAGCGAGCCGCCGATGAAGACCGCCTCCGCCGACCGCACCCTCGTTCAGATCGCGCTCTATGCCGCCGTCATCGCGGTGCTGGGGCTGATGCCGAAATTCGATCTGCCCTTCGCCGGCGGCGTGCCGATCACCGCGCAGAGCATGGGCATCATGCTGGCGGGGGTGATGCTCGGGGCGTGGCGCGGGGCGGCGGCGGTGGGGCTGTTCCTGCTGGCGGTGGCCATGGGCGCGCCGCTGCTGGCGGGCGGGCGCGGCGGCTTCGGCGTGTTCTTCACCCCGTCCGCCGGCTTCCTGCTCGGCTATCCCGTGGCGGCCTTCGCCGCCGGGCTGGCGATGCAGGGCCTGCGGCGCCGCGCGGTGCTGCCGGCGGCGCTGGCGGCGGCGGTGCTCGGGGGCATCGTGGTGCTGTATCCCCTCGGCATCCTCGGCATGTCGGCGCTGGGCAGCCTCGCCCCGCTGGCGGCGGCGAAGGCGTGCCTCGTCTTCCTGCCCGGCGACGCGGTGAAGGCGGTGCTGGTGGCGCTGATCGCCCAGACCGTGGCCCGCGGCCTGCCCGACGCCCTGCTCTCGCGCGCCTGAGCGGCGGTGGACCCCGCCGGCCCGCCACCTTCCGCGCCGGCCGCGGCCCCGGCGGGCGGGCGCCTTCCCGCCGCGCCTGTCCGTGACGGCGTGCCCGCCACCCTCGGCGCGGCGCTGCCCGCCCTCGCGGACGCGGCGCCGGACCGGGTGGCGCTGGTCTGCGACGGCGAGGCGATGGACCGCCGGACGCTGGTCGCGGCGGTGGCGGCGCGCGCCGGCTTCCTCGCCGCCGCAACGCCGCCCGGCGCGGGCATCGGGCTGGCGCTGCCGAACGGGCCGGAACTGGCGCTGGCTTTCCTCGCCTGCGCGGTCGCCGGCCGGCAGGGGCTGGTCTACGACACCGGCTGGCCCGCGCCCTACCGCGCCGCCATCGAGGCCGCGCTCGCCCCGCCGCTCACGTTGTCCGGGGGCGAGCGCTTCGCCCCCGCGCCGGGCTGGCCGGCGCCGCCGGCCCCGGAAGCCGCGTTCTATGTCGGCTTCACCTCCGGCTCCACCGGCATGCCCAAGGGCTACCGCCGCAGCCACCGGTCCTGGATCGAGAGTTTCGCGGTGAGCGAGGCCGAGTTCGGCCTCTCCCCGGCGGATGTGGTGCTGGCGCCCGGCGGGCTGGCGGCCTCGCTGCACCTCTACGGGCTGGTCCACGCCCTGCACATCGGCGCCGAGGCGGTGATGATGCGCCGCTTCCACCCGCGCCGGGCGCTCCGGCTGATCGCGGTGCGCGGCGTCACCGCGCTCTACGCCACCCCGACCCAGTTGCAGATGCTGGCGGAGGCGGGCGCGGGGCGCGCGCTGGGCTCGGTGCGCCTCATCATGACCAGCGGGGCGAAATGGCAGCCGGCCGGGCGGGCGGCGGTGGAGCGGCTGTTTCCCCGCGCGGCGCTTGCCGAATTCTACGGCGCCTCCGAACTGTCCTTCGTCACCGTCGCCCTTCCCGGCGAGGATGTGCCGGCGGGCTCGGTCGGGCGGGCCGCCCGGGGGGTGGAACTGGCGATCCGCGACGCCGCCGGCCGCGACCTGCCGCCCGGCGCGGTGGGCGCGGTGTGGGTGCGCAGCGGCATGCTGTTCCAGGACTATGCCTGCGGCGGCGAGCCGATCGCCCGGCGCGACGGCTGGATGAGCGTGGGCGACCATGGCGCGCTGGACCCGCGCGGCTTCCTCACCCTGCACGGGCGGGAGAAGCGCATGCTGGTGACCGCCGGGCTCAATGTCTATCCCGAGGAGGTGGAGGCGGTGCTGGCGGGAGCGCCCGGCGTCGCCGAGGCGGTGGTGTTCGGCCGGGCCGACGGGCTGCGCGGGGTGGAACTGGTGGCGGCGGTGCGGGCGGTGGCGGCGCCGGGGACCAACGGGCCGGACATCGCCGCGCTGCGTGCCCATTGCCGGGCCCGCTTGCCGGGTGCCAAGGTGCCGCGCCGCTTCGTGCTGATGGAGGCGTTTCCGCGCACCGCGGGCGGCAAGGCCGATCTGCCCGCCCTGCGCGATGCGGTGGAGGCGCGGCTGGCCAGGGGGGAGGGCGCAGCGTGAGCGGACCAGCCGTCATCCTTGCCGCGCGCCGCACGGCGGTGGCCCCGCGCGGCGGCGCCTTCGCCGATATCGAGCCGCACCGGCTCGCCGCGCCGGTGCTGGCGGCCTGCCTCGCCGATGCCGGCCTCGAGGCGGCGGATGTGGACGAGGTGATTCTCGGCAACGCGCTGTCCGGCGGCGGCAATGTCGCGCGCCTCGCCGCGCTGGCGGCCGGCCTGCCGGAGGACGTGCCGGCGCTGACCCTCGACACCCAGTGCTGTTCCGGGCTGGACGCGGTGCTCGCCGCCGCCCGGCTGGTGGAGACCGGCGGCGCCCGGGCGGTGCTGGCCGGCGGGGTGGAGAGCTTCAGCCGGTCGCCGCTGCGCGCCCATCGTCCGCGCGGGGCGAACGAGACGCCGGATTTCTACGACCGCCCCGCCTTCGCCCCCTGGCCGGAGCGCGACCCCGACCCGCTGGCGGCGATGGCCGCCTTCGCCGCGCAGGAAGGCATCCGCCGCGAGGTGCAGCACGCCCTCGCCTGCGGCAGCCACGCCGCGGCGCGGGCGGCGGCGGCGCGGCTCGCGCTGGAGATCGTGCCGGTGGCGGGGCTGGAGGCGGACGCCTTCACCCGCCCGCTCACCCCGCCGCTCTGCCGCCGGGCCCCGGTGGTGGCGGGCGAGGGGGCCTGCGCGCTCGATGCCAGCGTGGTGGCGGTGGAGGCGGACGCCGCCGCCGCGCTGCTGGTGGTCTCGCGCGATCTCGCCCGCGCGCTGGCGGCGGGGCGCAAGAGCGCCGGCTGCACCGTGGTCGGCGGGCTGGCCCGGGGCGGCCCGCCGGAATGGCCCTTCGCCGCGCTGCCGCCGGCGGTCAGCGCGCTGCTGGCGCGCACCGGCCATGTGCCGGGCGAGCTGGGGGTGGTCGAGCTGATGGAATCCTCCGCGGTGCAGGCCCTCGCCAACCGGGTCGAGATCGGGGTGCCGGGGGAGCGGGTCAACCGTGGCGGCGGGGCGCTGGCGCGCGGCCACCCCATCGGCGCCTCCGGCGCCATTCTCGCGGTGCGGCTGTTCCAGGAGCTGGTGCGGCCCGGCACCCGTCCCGGCGCGCTGGGCCTCGCCGCCATCCCCGCCGCCGGCGGCCTCGCCACCGCGCTGATGCTGGCCCGCGCACCGGCGGGCTGAAGGGGCGGGGGAGGTTGCCGGCGGGCGGGAGACGTCCTGCCCGGCGGAAGCCTGACGTGCATGTGCGCCTTTACCGGCGGGGCGGGCCTTCCATAGCCGAGCTTTCCGGCCGGGTGAGCGATGCGCCTCCCGGCGAGCGGCGTCCATCCGCAGGCGCGCGATGACCCATCCCGGGGCGTGTGGGAGGGCCATGTACCCTCGACCGCTGGTCCCCAGGGATGCGCCCGGCCCCCTCGCCCCGGCGCGCGGGAGAGCCGGCCCGGCGCTCCGAGACCCCCGGAGGCGCAGAAGCCGGGCCCGCCATCACCAGTCCCGGCGCAGGGAGAGGCGTTGCTGTCCGGCTCCGGCGGGCGGGGCGCCGCGCGACATCGGTCCGGGTGCGGGTCGGGGAGCCGGAGGAGCGTCGCCGATCCGCAGGGCGGACCGGCGATGCCCGGGCCGGCTCGGGTGGGCGAGCCGGCGCCGTTCGTTCCGGGTGCGGGGGCCGACGGCCCGGACCGTCGCACCTTGGGGTGTCCGGCGCGACCTCGTTCCCCGGGCGTCGCATGGTCGGCGGGCGATCCTTGGTCCGCCACACGGCGCGCGCGACCGCCGCGCCGGCGCGGTGCCGATGTGCCGGGACCCGCCGCGTCGGTACCACTGGCGACAGGCCGCCCGCGTCGGTCGGGAAGGCGCCTCGCTCCGGGGGGGCACCGATCCGGCGCTGCCGCCGCTCCCGCTGCTTTCGGTCCCGCCGCCTCCGGCACGGTGATCTCCCGGGCCGTTGCCGCCCGGTGCGGCTCCGGCTCCCGCGCAAAGGCGTCCCTTCAACCGTGCGTGGCGCGCCGGCCCTCTTCGCCCGCCGCGTCCGCGTCGCCTCTTCCCTTGAAGCGGACACTCTGGCCCGGCCCTTCACTGGCCGCATTGCGGGGGGCCGTGCTGCGGTCTGGACGTGACGGCCCGCCGCCGCCCACAGGCCGTGGCCCCCCGCCGCCACCCGTTTGCCGGCTGGCCCTGCTGTGGTGCAGACTGGCGGAATCGGTTGTGCTGACATCTGTCGTCCGCTCCCCCCGCGCGGACGCCGCCTGCGACGAGTGCCATGAACGCCATCTCCTCCCGACAGCAGGACATTCTGGTGCTGGCCCGGGCGCAGGGGCGCGTCAGCGTGGAGGACCTCGCCAGCCGGTTCGACGTCTCGCCGCAGACCATCCGCAAGGACCTCAACGACCTGTGCGTGCGCCGGCTGATGTCGCGGGTGCATGGCGGCGCGGTGGTGGCCTCGGGCGTGGAGAACGTGGCCTATGAGGCCCGCCGGGTGATGGCGCAGGGCGCCAAGCGCGCCATCGGCGACGCCGCCGCCCGGGTGGTGCCGAACCGGGCCTCGCTCTTCATCAACATCGGCACCACCACGGAGGAGGTCGCCCGCGCGCTCGGCGACCACGAGGACCTGCTGGTCATCACCAACAACCTCAATGTCGCGACGCTGCTCTACCGCCACCCCAAGATCGAGCTGATCATGGCCGGCGGCCCGGTGCGCCATGCCGACGGCGCCGTCATCGGCTCGGCGGCGGTGGATTTCGTCCGCCAGTTCCGGGTCGACTACGCGGTGATCGGCGCCTCCGCCATCGAGGAGGACGGCACGCTGCTCGATTTCGACTACCGCGAGGTGCAGGTGGCCCGCGCCATCATCGACAATGCCCGGCAGGTCATCCTGGTGGCCGACCGCTCCAAGCTGGAGCGTGCCGCCCCGGTGCGGATCGGCCATATCAGCGAGATCGACACCTTCATCACCGACGCCGTGCCCTCGCCCGGGCTGCGCGAGGCCTGCCAGCTCCACGGGGTGGAACTGGTCGAGGTCGGCGGCACCGAGGACGAGGGGTTCTGAGGGGGAGAACCTCGCTCCGATCTTCCTGACTTACATCGTTGCGTCGCCGACGGCGGCGGCGTTCCGAACGAGATTTGCGGCCACAGTGCTCCGGTCCTTCCATCTGCGATTTAACATCGTCAGAGTTGTTTTTTCTTGACGACTCCCGGTTGCTGCAGCACAATGCAGCAAGATGTAAGCGAGGACAGATCGTTGGGGGCGGTCTCCAGACTCATCGTGTGGCGTGCTCGAGTTCTCAGCTTGCAGGAGAGCCAGATGGCCGCGTTTACGTGGAGTCCCGAAGTTGAAGCAGAGTTCATCCGCCTCTATCTCGCAGAGCGCGGAAAATATCGAAGGCGACTTAAGGAAGTAACGAGTTTACTCGCTTATATCGAAGACAGGCCCGATGTGGGTATTACCGAGCTCGTAGAGGAGAGTAAGGTTTTTTTCTACGACTATGATGCCGACGGAACTTTGTATACGATTGGATCTATGTCTAATCTATCAGTAATTATCTTTGTCAGGTATGACTGGACTGAGAATAGAATCGTCTGGTTATATCCTCCGGGAGAACTTCCTGCGTCGAATTCTTTTGAGAGGCGGGGCGCTTAGCGCCTCGCCTTTCCTGCCCTGAAGAATGGAACCTTGAGGAGAGGCCAACGTGACCAGGATTTTGAGTGGTTTTGACGAGAAGCTGGCGGCTCGCGAAGCGGAGAAGCCGATGCGTGGCGGCGTTCGAGCCTTGTCGCATTTGCTCGACGAGGCGCGCGGCGCGAATTTTCGACTCCGGCCGATGGGTGCCTATGCGTCGGCCGACTGCGCGCGGATCGTTCGATCTCTGCGAAATGCCGCTGGTCTGACCCAGGCCCATCTTGCATTGGCACTCGGCGTCAGCCAGCAGCGGGTCTCTAATATCGAGCGGGGGCGGACCCCCAATGGTACGATGCTGTTGACCCTTCTGCAGGTCGCCGAGATCTGCGGCAGCACCTTGCGTATTGAAATCGTGCCCCCGTCCGGTGCGGCCGTGACTGGTGCCACGGTGCACCCTCTGCCCGTGCGGTCGGAGGGACGGGCTGGGGCTGTCAAGAAGTCCGTAGTGAGGAAGTAGATTTCCATTCTGACGGATGGCTGAACTCCCTGCCATAGGGTGTCTCCATCGAACCGGGAGGACGTCGATGTCGCACAATGTTCTGCTGATCTCCTATATTTTGGAGTTTGTCGGGTTTCTGTTGATCTCGGTGCCTGTCTTTCGCAGCTACGTCGCACGCAGGCGATTGATCGCGATGGCGCGCTTGCCACAGGGGCTTCTCCATCAGCTGGAGGAGCGCGAGGCTTTGGAAATAGCTCTACCCTATTTAAGCGAGACCTATTGGATCATTGGCGGTATCGGGCTGGTGGTGATCTCGATTAGTCTCAAAATTCTCTGCTACGGTTTTCTGATGAGTCACTGAAATCGACCAGATGCCGGTCCGAGGATTTCGGACCGGCATCTGGTCAGTACAGTGGCGTACATGTCTTCGGTTTCACCATGAAGCCCGCTCCAGCCGGTTCGCAATCGCTGTCCGCAGTGCCGCCGTATTTTGACCAGCAACTTTTCTGTCCCGGGGGTAGGTGTGCCCCGGACGCCGCCGTACTTTTCGGGGGTGCCGCTGCGGCGGCGAGCCTGCCATAAAGAAGGCTCCCCCTCCCGGAGCCGCCGCCATGTCCCTGCCGTCCCGCCCCGTCGACGCCGCCTTTCTCGCCCGGGCCATCGATCAGGGGCGCGGCGTCGCCCCCGCCGACCTCGTGATCAAGGATGTGCGGCTGCTCGACGTCATCACCGGGGCGCTCACCGAGACCGACATCGCCATCTGCGGCGAGCGCATCGTCGGCACCTATGACCGCTACAGCGGCGCGCAGGAGATCGACGGGCGCGGCCTGTTCGCGGTGCCCGGCTTCATCGACGCGCATCTGCACGTCGAATCCTCGCTGGTCACCCCGCTGGAATTCGACCGCTGCGTGCTGCCCCACGGGGTGACCACCGCCATCTGCGACCCCCACGAGATCGCCAATGTGCTCGGCGCCGAGGGCATCCGCTATTTCCAGCGCAGCGCCCGCGCCACCGTGATGGATCTCAGGGTACAGCTCTCCTCCTGCGTGCCCGCCACCACCTTCGAGACCGCCGGCGCCGCGCTGGAGGCGGCCGACCTCGTGGCGCTGCGGGGCGATGCCTCCGGCATCGGGCTGGCCGAGTTCATGAACTATCCCGGCGTGCTGTTCCGCGATCCCGGCGTGCTGGCCAAGCTCGAGGCCTTCGCCGGCGGGCATATCGACGGGCACTGCCCGCTGCTCTCCGGCCGCGACCTCAACGGCTACATCGCCGCCGGCATCCGCACCGAGCACGAATCCACCACCCTGCCGGAAGCCCGGGAGAAGCTGCGCAAGGGCATGAGCATCCTCATCCGCGAGGGCTCGGTGTCGAAGGACCTCGACGCGCTGATTCCGCTGATCGACGCCGACACCTCGGCCTTCCTCGCCTTCTGCACCGACGACCGCAACCCGCTCGACATCGCCGAGGAAGGCCATCTCGACCACATGATCCGCACCGCCATCGCCGCCGGGGCACCGCTGCACCATGTCTACCGGGTGGCGAGCTGGTCGGCGGCCAACGCCTTCGGCCTCGCCGATCGCGGGCTCATCGCGCCGGGGCGGCGGGCCGACATCGTGCTGCTGGACGATCTGGCGGGCTGCCGGGTGGCGAAGGTCATCAGCGCCGGGCGGCTGGTGACGCCGGAGCTGTTCGCGGCGCGGCCGGCGGTGGCGCCGGTTGGCATGGATTCGGTGAAGGCGAAGACGGTGGAGGCGGCCGCCTTCCGCATTCCCTCGGCGGCCGCCTCGACCCCGGTCATCGGCGTGGTGCCCGGCCGCATCATCACCGAGCGGGTGACGCTGGACCTGCCCCTGATCGACGGCGAGAAGCAGGTCGACCTCGCCCAGGACGCGGTGAAGGTGTGCGTGGTCGCGCGCCATGGCCGCAACGACAATATCGGCCGGGCCTTCGTCCACGGCTTCGGGCTGAAGCGCGGGGCCATCGCCTCCTCGGTCGGCCATGACAGCCACAACATCACCGTGGTCGGGGCCGACGACGCCGACATGGCGTTGGCGGTGAACCGGCTCATCGCGCTGAAGGGCGGCTTCGTGGTGACGGAGGGCGGCGAGGTCCGCGCCGAGCTGGCGCTGCCCGTCGCCGGGCTGATGTCGGACCTGCCCTATGAGGCGGTGCACGACGCCCTGCTGCCGCTGCGTGCGGCGGCGCGGGCGCTGGGCTGCACCCTGCCGGAGCCGTTCCTGCAGGTGGCGTTCCTGCCGCTGCCGGTGATTCCGCACCTGAAGATCACCGATTTCGGCCTGTTCGACGCCGACCGTTTCGAGCTGATCGCGACCTGAGGCGGGGCGGCGGCGACGACGCCGGCCTGAAGGCGCCGGTCGAGGTTTGAGGTAGTATCCGAAAATAATCCTAGACAAAAATCCTATCATCTGGAATTCTTGGTTCATCTGTCCCCGCCGAAGGGACGTTCCGGAGCGACCGGGGCGTGGGACGGGTGCGGTGGCCGTGGCGGAGGGAGTAACGCACCCGAAGCGGCGGCGGCCCAAGCCGGATGCTCCCGGGCGGTGCCAGCACCGTTCGCTGGGCGAAGCGTACGTGGCCTCCCTTCGTTCGTCTGAAGGGAACGCGCGGCGTGAAGGGGCCCAAAAGTGGAGGATAACAAGATCGCTCCTCCAGGGGTCGTCCGGAGCAAGCCTCCAAACACCGCGTGCGGGGCGCCGGGAACGGCGCGTCGGTTGGCTGAGTGAAGGCTTGCACCACCTTCTAAAACAAAGGTGCGAGCGGCCGCCGGTGGCGTCCGCCCGGTGCCCCGCACGCCCTTCGACGGGCGAAGGGCCTGACCCACACCCCCGGCCGGCAACGGCGCGGGGCTTTTGGCGCGGGGGGTGGTGAAGCAGGGGGCGGCCGGCGCCGGGGTGACGGCGGGCGGCTGACGGCTGTGCAGGGGGGCCGAAGCGGGGGGCTGGGGAACGATGCGGGGCCCGGCGGCGGGCGCGCGAGGTCGGCCCGGATCTCGCCGCGGCGCGGACCGCGGGTGCGGTCTTTTCCACTTCGGAGCCCGGCGCCGCACGGCGCCACTCCATGCCGCCGTCGCCCGTCCGCCGCCCGTTCGCCGTCCGTCCACTGCCGCCGGACCGCCTGGGCCCCTCCCTCTCCCCCGCGCGATCTGCTAGACCCGGCGCCCGTTCTCCCCTCGCGAACCGGACCCGATGCAGAAACTGCGCTCCGCCGCCTTCGTCGTCTTCCTCGTGCTGTGGACCCTGCTGCTCGCCGCCACCCTGCCGTGGCTGGCCTGGCGCCGGAACCCGGCGCAGGTGCGGCGGGTGTCGCGGCTCTGGGCCGGCGGCATCCTGAAGGGGCTGAGGGTGCTGGGCGGGCTCGGCTATCGCGAGATCGGCGGTGCCAACCGGCCGGCCGGGCCGGCGCTCTATGTCAGCAACCACCAGTCGGCCTGGGAGACCATCGCCTTCGCGGTGCTGGTGCCGGATGTGGCGGTGGTGCTGAAGGAAGAGCTCTACCGCATCCCGGTGTTCGGCTGGTTCCTGCGGCGTTCGCCGATGATCGACATCGACCGCGCCGGCGGCGCCACCGCGATGAAGAAGATGTTCCGCGAGGCGCGCGAGGCGCTGGCCGCCGGGCGCAGCCTGCTTATCTTCCCGGAGGGCACCCGCCGCGCCGTCACCGAGCGGGCGGACTTCCACCGCGGCGTGCTGCTGCTCTACAAGGCGCTGCGCGTTCCCGTGGTGCCGGTGGCGGTGAATGCCGGGCTGTACTGGCCGGCGCGGCGCTTTTCGGTGCGGGCGGGGGAGATCACCGTCTCCTACCTGCCGCCGCTGCCGCCGGGGCTGCCGGACGAGGCGTTCATGACGGCGATCGCGACGCTGATCTATGACGAGCGCGACCGGCTGGTGGCCGGCGCGCAGGCGCGTGCGGAAGGAGAGCGGGCATGAGCGGCGTGCTGATCGTCGGGGCGGGGCAGGGCGGTTTCCAGCTCGCCGCCTCGCTGCGGGAGGCCGGCTATGCCGGGCCGGTGCGGCTGCTCGGCGAGGAGCCGGGCCTGCCCTACCAGCGCCCGCCGCTCTCGAAGGCCTTCCTGAAGGGCGAGGCCGACGCCAGCCAGCTCGAGCTGCGCCCGGCGGCCTTCTACGCCGACCACCGCATCGAACTGCTGCATGGCCGCGCCGTCGCCATCGAGCGGGCGGCGCGGCGGGTGCGCCTCGCCGACGGCACCGCGCTGGACTACGGGCATCTCGTGCTCGCCACCGGCGCCCGCAACCGGCCGCTGCCGGTGGCGGGAGCCGATCTCGACGGCGTGTTCTACCTGCGCACCCTGGCGGACGCGCAGGTGCTGAAGGCCCGGCTCGCCGCCGCCCGGCGGGTGGTGGTGGTCGGCGCCGGCTTCATCGGGCTGGAATTCGCCGCGGTGGCCCGGGCGCTCGGCCATGACGTCACGGCGGTGGAGGCGACCCTGCACCCGATGGGGCGCGCGGTCTCCCAGCCGATGTCCGCCTTCTTCGCCGAGGCCCACCGCGCCATGGGCACCCGTCTCGCGCTCTCCGCCGGTGTCGTCGCCCTGCATGGCCGCGACGGCGCGGTGACGGGGGTGGAGGTCGCCGACGGCGCACTGCGGCCCGGTGGCGGCACGGTGTTTCCCGCCGATCTCGTGGTGGTCGGCATCGGCGTGGTGCCCAATGCCGAGCTGGCGGCGGAAGCGGGGCTTGAGGTGCGCAACGGCATCGTGGTCGACGAGACGCTGGCCACCGCCGACCCCGCCATTTCCGCGCTCGGCGACGCGGTGTCCTATCCCAGCGTCCATGCCGGGCTCACGGTGCGGCTGGAATCGGTGCAGAACGCGGTGGACCAGGCCCGGTGCCTCGCCCATCGCCTCACCGGCAAGCCCGCGCCCTACGCGGCGGTGCCGTGGTTCTGGAGCGACCAGGCCGATCTCAAGCTGCAGATCGTCGGCCTCGCCGCCCCGACCGACAGCGCGGTGCTGCGCGGCGATCCCGCCTCGCGGCGGTTCTCGGTGTTCCGCTTCCACGAGCGCCGGCTCACCGCCATCGAGAGCGTGAACCGCCCGGCCGACCACATGCTCGGCCGCCGCCTGCTCGCCGGCCGGCCCAGCCTGACCCCGGAAGAGGCGGCGGATGAGGGCTTCGAGCTGAAGAGCCTGCTGGCGCGGTAGCCGCCGGCGGCGCGGCGGGTTAGCATCGTCGCTTCCGCATCCTTTCGGGAATGCCGATGGCTTTTTCGCTGCGCCAGCTCCAGTACTTCGTTGCCGTGGCGGAGAACGGCTCGGTCTCCTCGGCGGCGCAGACGCTGTCCATCTCGCAGTCCACCGTCACCGAGGCGCTGCGCGAGCTGGAGGCCGATCTCGGCTTCCGCCTGCTCGACCGCCATGCCCGCGGCGCCGACCTCACCCTGAAGGGCCACCATTTCCTGCGCCACGCCCGCAAGATCCTGGCGGACGTGGCCGATGCCCGGCGTGCCCTTTCCGGCGGCGAGGCGGCGGCGCTCAGCGGCCGGCTGGCGCTGGGGGTGACGCCGCTGGTCGCCGGCTACGTCTTCTCCGATCTGCTCGCCCGCTACCGCCGGGCCTTCCCCGATGTCGCGGTGGAGGCGGTGGAGGATGCCGGCGACTATCTCGAACACCTGCTGATCGGCGGCGAACTCGACATCGCGGTGATGGTGCTGTCGCCCGGCCGCCGTTCCGCCTCGTTGCATGTGGAGACGATGGAGGTCTCGCCCTACCGGGTGTGGCTGCCGCTCGGCCACCCGGCGGCGCAGGAGGAGCGGGTGAGCATGCGCGACCTCGCCGAGGCGCCGCATGTGCTGCTGACCATCGACGAGATCGCCGAGGCGTCCGAGGTGGTGTGGCGGCGGCTCGGCCTGCGCCCGCCGGTCGCCTTCCGCACCCGCTCGGTGGAGGCAGTGCGCTCGCTGGTGGCGACCGGGGCGGGGGTGGCGGTGCTGCCCGATCTCACCTACCGCCCCTGGTCGCTGGAAGGCGACAAGATCGAGGCCCGGCCGCTGGCGGAAGAGGTGCCAGCCATCGAGGTCGCCACCGTCTGGCGTCGCGGCTCGCCGCTCTCGGCCGCTGCCGCGGGCCTGCTCTCGGTGGCGGCGACCCGCCATGGCGGGCGGCCGCGCTGACCGGATTGCCCACGCAATGCTCATCGGTTTTTCCGATGCCTGCCTTCTGATCTTTGGTGTGGCGCGATTGCCGTTGCGGCGCCACACTTCCGGCAAAGGCCCGCACAAGCGGCCGGAACAGAGGGAATCGACATGCGCGCAGTCCGTTCGTGCCTGCATCTGCTGGCTGGCGTCGCCAGCCTTTCGCTCGCCCTTCAGCCCGCCCTTGCCGCCGAGCTGAAATCCATCGGCAAGGGCGAGGGACAGGTCGATATCGTCGCCTGGCCCGGCTATATCGAGCGCGGCGAGACCGACAAGGGCTATGACTGGGTCACGTCCTTCGAGAAGGAGACCGGCTGCAAGGTCAATGTGAAGACCGCCGGCACCTCGGACGAGATGGTGGCGCTGATGAACGAGGGCGGCTTCGACCTCGTCACCGCCTCGGGCGACGCCTCGCTGCGCCTCATCGCCGGCAAGAAGGTGGCGCCCATCAACACCAAGCTCATCAAGAGCTGGTCGAGCGTCGATCCCCGCCTGCAGGATGCGCCGTGGCACACGGTGAACGGCGTGCATTACGGCGTGCCCTACCAGTGGGGCTCCAACGTGCTGATGTACAACACCGAGGTGTTCAAGGACGGCGCGCCCAAGAGCTGGAGCGTGGTGTTCGAGGAGCAGGACCTGCCGGACGGCAAGTCCAACAAGGGCCGCGTCCAGGCCTTCGACGGCCCGATCTACATCGCCGACGCCGCGCTCTACCTGATGGCGCACAAGCCCGAGCTCGGCATCAAGGACCCCTATGAGCTGAACGAGGACCAGTACAAGGCCGCGCTCGACCTGCTGCGCGCCCAGCGCAAGATCGTCCAGCGCTACTGGCACGATGCCATGGTGCAGGTCGACGACTTCACCAATGAGGGCGTGGTGGCCTCCTCCTCCTGGCCGTTCCAGGTGAACCTGCTGGTCAGCCAGAAGAAGCCGATCGCCTCCACCATTCCGAGCGAGGGCGCGACCGGCTGGGCCGACACCACCATGCTGCATGCCGACGCCAAGCATCCGAACTGCGCCTACAAGTGGATGGAGCACTCGCTCGACCCGAAGGTGCAGGGCGACCTCGCCGCGTGGTTCGGCTCGGTGCCCTCCGTTCCCGCCGCCTGCAAGGGCAATGCCCTGCTGACGGATGAGGGCTGCAAGACCAACGGCGCCGAGGAATTCGAGAAGATCCGGTTCTGGCGCACCCCGGTGGCGAAGTGCCCGACCCAGGCGAATGGCTGCGTGCCCTATTACCGCTGGGTGTCGGACTACATCGCCGTGCTCGGCGGGCGCTGAGCGCCCGGCTGACGGCCCCCGCGATCGGCCGGCCGGGCGAGCCCCGGCTGGCCGTGGCTCCCGCCAGCCCGGGTTCCGCCCGGGTGCCGCGGCCCTGCGTCCGTCAGCCGCCCGTGCCCTTGCACCCGTCCGGCCCTCGGCGCCGCCCTGACTCGGGCGGCCGCGGCGATCGCCGCTTAGCCTGCCCTTCCCGCCCTAGCCCGTCCCGGACGTCGTCATGAACGCTCCCGCCACCTCCGTCGCCGCCACCTCCGCCGTCCGGTTCGCCGGGGTGGTGAAGCATTTCGGCGCCGTGAAGGCGGTTGACGGCGTGGACCTGTCCATCGCGGCCGGCGAGTTCTTCGCCATGCTCGGCCCCTCCGGCTCGGGCAAGACGACGTGCCTGCGCCTCATCGCCGGCTTCGAGCAGCCCGATGGCGGCCATATCGAGATTTTCGGCGAGACAGTGGAAGGCCTGCCGCCCTATCGCCGGGCGGTGAACACGGTGTTCCAGGACTACGCGCTGTTCCCCCATCTCACCGTGGGCGAGAACGTCGCCTATGGGCTGCGGGTGCGCGGCGTCGGCCGGGCGGCGCGGGAGGCGGCGGCGCGCGAGGCGCTCGGCCTCGTGAAGCTCGCCGGCATGGAGGGGCGCAAGCCCTCCCAGCTCTCCGGCGGCCAGCGCCAGCGGGTGGCGCTCGCCCGGGCACTGGTGCTGCGCCCCAAGGTGCTGCTGCTGGACGAGCCGCTCGGCGCGCTGGATCTCAAGCTGCGCGAGGAGATGCAGGTGGAGCTGAAGGGGTTGCAGCGCGCCCTGGGCCTCACCTTCGTCTTCGTCACCCACGACCAGGGCGAGGCGCTCTCCATGGCCGACCGGGTCGCGGTGTTCAACGAGGGCCGCATCGTTCAGGTCGGCCCGCCGGAACAGGTCTATGAGTGCCCGGCCACCCGTTTCGTCGCCGAATTCGTCGGCTCGGCCAATGTGCTGAGCGCGGGGGAGGCGGCCGCCCTCGGCGCGCCGGCCCGTGCCGCCAGCCTGCGGCCGGAGAAGATCGGCCTCCTCGCGCCCGGCGAGGCTGCCGCGGCCGGGGTCGCCGCGCTGGAAGCGGCGGTGGTGGACGTGTCCTATCAGGGCCCGGTCCGCCGCATCACGGTGCGCACCGCCAGCGGCCACGCCATCGCCGCGGTGGTGCCGGCGGCGCGCACGGTGGATGTCGGCCCCGGCGCGCAGGTGCGGCTCGCCGTGCCGCTCGCCGCGCTGCACCCGATGGAGGGCGAACGATGAGCCTCGCCATCGGCCTGCCCGCCCCGCGGGAGGGGCTGCGCCGCCGTCTCTCGGACGTTCTGGTGCGCCGGCGGGGGCTGCTGCTCCTGCTGATGCTGGTGCCGCCGCTGCTCTGGCTCGGCGTGGTCTATCTCGGCAGCCTGTTCGTCTTCCTCGCCCAGTCGATCTTCTCCATCGACGAGTTCTCCGGCACCATCGTGCGGGAGCCGACGCTGGCGACGCTGGCGGAGCTGTTCAGCCCGGCCAATTTCGACATCCTGCTGCGCACCGTCGCCATTTCCGCGGTGGTGACGCTGCTCTGCGCGGTCATCGGTTTTCCGGTGGCCCATTACGCCGCCCGTCACGCCGGGCCGCGGGCCAAGGCCGGCTTCTATCTCGCGGTCATGATGCCGCTGTGGTCCAGCTATCTCGTGAAGGTCTATGGCTGGAAGCTGCTGCTGGCCAAGGAGGGCGCCATCGGCTGGTTCGCCAGCCATCTCGGGCTCGGCGGCGCGCTGGCGTGGTGGCTCGACCTGCCGGTGGTGGGCGGGCCCTCGTTGTCGGTCAGCTACACCGGCATGGTGCTGGTGTTCACCTATCTCTGGCTGCCCTTCATGATCCTGCCGGTGCAGGCGGCGCTGGAGCGGGTGCCGGGCAGCCTGATCGAGGCGGCGGGCGATCTCGGCGCCAGCCCGGGCGTCGCGTTCCGAAGCGTGATCCTGCCGCTGGCGATGCCCGGCGTGGTGGCGGGGGCGATCTTCACCTTCTCGCTGACGCTGGGCGACTACATCGTGCCGCAGATCATCGGTACTTCGGCGCTGGTGCTGGGGCAGGCGGTCTACACGCTGCAGGGGACGGCGGGAAACATCCCGCTCGCCGCCGCCTTCTCGCTGGTGCCGATCCTCGTCATGGCGCTGTTCCTGACGCTGGCGAAGAAGATGGGGGCGTTCGATGCGCTGTGACCGTCGCGCCGCCTGCGCAGGCCCGACCCCGGAGGGCCTGCGCCGATGACCCGCCCCTCGCTCGCCCTCAAGATCGCGGCGCTCGGCGGGCTCGCCTTCCTGCATGTGCCGCTCGGCTTCATCCTGCTCTACTGCTTCACCACGGAAGAGCGCTCCTACGCCTTCCCGCCGCCGGGCTTCACGCTGAAATGGTTCGGCGTGGTATGGGGCCGCGCCGACATCTGGGCGGCGGTCGGGCTGTCGCTGCAGGTGGCGTGCCTTGCCACCGCCATCGCGCTGGTGCTCGGCACGCTGGCGGCCGGCGCGCTGGCGCGGGCGCGGTTCTTCGGCCGGGAGCCGGTCTCGCTGCTGTTCGTGCTGCCGATCGCGCTGCCGGGCATCGTCACCGGCATCGCGCTGCGCCAGGCCTTCGGGCTGATGGATATGCCCTTCTCGTTCTGGACCATCGTGCTCGGCCACGCCACCTTCTGCATCGTGGTGGTCTACAACAACGCGGTGGCGCGGCTGCGGCGGCTCTCGCCCTCGCTGATCGAGGCCTCGATGGACCTCGGCGCCGACGCCTTCCAGACCTTCCGGCTGGTGATCCTGCCCAATGTCGGCACGGCGCTGCTGGCCGGCGGCATGCTGGCCTTTGCGCTGTCCTTTGACGAGGTGATCGTCACCACCTTCACCGCCGGCCAGCAGTCCACCCTGCCGATCTGGATGCTGTCGGAGCTCATCCGCCCGCGCCAGCGCCCCGTCACCAATGTCGTCGCCGTCCTCGTCATCGCCGTGACGTTCCTGCCCATCCTCGCCGCCTACTACCTGACGCGCGAGGGCGAGGCGGTCGCCGGCAGCGGAAAATAGGGAGAGACATCCATGTCCGCCGTGACCGATACCGAAATGCTCATCGGCTCCAGCTTCGTCGCCGGCACGGAGACGGCGGAGACGGTGCTGAACCCCCGCACCGAGGAAACCATCCTCGACCTGCCGGAGGCCTCGCCCGACCAGATCGACGCCGCGGTGAACGCCGCCGACGCCGCCTTCGCCGGCTGGTCGCGCACCACCCCGGCGGAGCGCTCGGCGCTGCTGCTGAAGCTCGCCGACCGCATCGAGCAGGAAGCCGAGGGCTTCGCCACGCTGGAGGCGCTGAACTGCGGCAAGCCCCGCCATGCCGTGCTGCGCGACGAGATTCCCGGCGTGGTGGACTGCTTCCGCTTCTTCGCCGGTGCGGTGCGCACCCAGCACGGCATGGTGGCGGGCGAGTATCTGGCCGGCCACACCTCGATGATCCGCCGCGACCCGGTGGGCGTGGTCGCCTCGATCGCGCCGTGGAACTACCCGCTGATGATGGCGGCGTGGAAGCTCGCCCCGGCGCTGGCCGGCGGCAACACCGTCGTCATCAAGCCCTCCGAGCAGACCCCGCTCACCCTGCTGAAGCTCGCCAGGATCATCGCCGAGATTTTCCCCGAGGGCGTGGTGAACGTGGTGGTGGGGCGCGGCGAGAGCGTCGGCAACGCGCTGATCCACCACCCCAAGGTGGCGATGATCTCGCTGACCGGTGACATCGCCACCGGCAAGAAGGTGCTGACCGCCGCCTCCAAGACGGTGAAGCGCACCCATCTCGAACTCGGCGGCAAGGCCCCGATCATCGTGTTCGACGACGCCGACCTCGCCGAGGTGGTCGAGGGCATCAAGCTGTTCGGCTACTACAATGCCGGGCAGGACTGCACCGCCGCCTGCCGGGTCTATGCCGCCGACCGCATCTATGACCGCTTCGTCGCCGACCTCGCTTCCGCCGTCTCGACGCTGAAGTTCAACCAGGCCGACGACAGCGAGAACGACATCGGCCCGCTCATCTCGGCGCGGCAGCGGGCGCGTGTCGCCTCCTTCGTCGAGCGCGCCACCGAGCAGAACCACATCGAGGTCGCCACCGGCGGCCACCTCGCCGCCGGCAAGGGCTTCTTCTACGAGCCGACCGTCGTGGCCGGCGCGCTGCAGAGCGACGAGATCGTGCGGCGCGAGGTGTTCGGCCCGGTGGTTTCCGTCACCCGCTTCTCCGAGGTCGAGGACGCGGTGGCCTGGGCCAATGACAGCGACTACGGGCTCGCCTCCTCGGTCTGGACCAAGGATGTCGGCAAGGGCATGGCGACGGCGGCGCGGCTGCGCTACGGCTGCACCTGGGTGAACTGCCATTTCATGCTGGTCAGCGAGATGCCCCATGGCGGGCTCAAGCAGTCCGGCTACGGCAAGGACCTCTCGGCCTATGCGCTGGAGGACTACACCGTGGTCCGTCACGTGATGGTGAAGAACGGCTGAGGCCGGCTTTCCGGGGGCGTCGCTTTGCGTCTGCCCCTTGGGAACCCCATGCTGCGGCGCGGCAAAAACGCCTTCGGCCGCGCCCGTCGGCCTCTGCGGCGCGGCAAAGCCGCGCCGTTGCATGACAAAGAATTAAGTTGGAAAGCGGCGTATCATCTGTTGTGACCGGACGGACGTAACGTCAGGACGCAACAGCGAAGGATTGCCGCCGCATGCGACGACGAATGCTGGTGCCTCTTCTGGTGATCGGGGTTCTGCTGGTGGGGGCGGGGGCCGCCCACCAGAAGGGCTGGATCGCCGCCGACATGCCGCTGCTGCGCGGGCAGGCGAAGGCGCAGACCGCGACGCCGGCGGCGGCGCAGAAGCTGCCGGTCGAGATTGCCACCGCCCGGCAGGCCAGCGCCACCACCGACATTCATTCCATCGGCACGCTGCAATCCGACGAGTCGGTGAAGGTGGCCGCCGAGGTTGCCGGCCGCATCGCCGACATCCGCTTCAAGGAAGGCCAGCAGGTGCAGTCCGGCGAGCTTCTGGTGAAGCTGGACGACGCGCTGGTGCGGGCCTCGCTGGACGAGATCGAG
The DNA here is from genome assembly GCF_018390635.1 of Ancylobacter lacus. Lineage (GTDB taxonomy): Bacteria > Pseudomonadota > Alphaproteobacteria > Rhizobiales > Xanthobacteraceae > Ancylobacter > Ancylobacter lacus. The sequence goes on from NZ_JAHBGE010000044.1 coordinate 228,892, forward strand.
GCGCGGCTCGAGCTTGCCCGGGCCAATTACGAGCGGGCGCAGCGGCTGTCGCAGTCCGGCTCCGGCACGGCGCGGGCGCTCGACGAGGCGATTTCCGAGCGCAACACCGCCACCGCCCTCATCCAGACCCAGCAGGTCCAGCTTTCCAAGCACAGCATCGCCGCGCCTTTCGCCGGGGTGGTCGGGCTGCGCTCGCTGTCGGTGGGGGCCTATGTCACCGCCGGCACCGAGCTGGTGAATCTCGAGAAGATCGACGCGCTGAAGGTCGACTTCAAGGTGCCGGAAATCCACCTCGGCATGGTGTCGGTCGGCCAGTCGGTGGAGGTGACGGTGGATGCCTTTCCCGACCGGCGCTTCACCGGCACGGTCTATGCCATCGACCCCATGGTCGACGTCAATGGCCGCTCGCTCAATGTGCGGGCCCGGCTGCCCAACCCCGATCTGACGCTGCGGCCCGGCCTGTTCGTGCGGGTGACGCTGAAGGGGGAGGTGCCGCGCACCGCGCTGTTCGTGCCGGAGGCCGCGGTGGTGCCGCGCGGGCAGGAACGCTTCGTCTGGGTGATCGCCGACGGCAAGGCACAGGAGGCCAAGGTCACGCTCGGCGAGCGGCAGGCCGGGGAGGTCGAGATTCGCTCCGGGGTGAGGCCGGGGGCGACCGTGGTGGTGGCGGGGCAGGCCCGGCTGCGCTCCGGCGCGCCGGTGGAGGTGGTGGAGCCGCCCCCGCCGCCGCAGGGCTGAGGCGGGGGGCAAAGCCGCAGCCAGAGGCTGGGCGGCAAAGCCGCGGGGCTTAGGGACGGCGGCATCCCGGCCGCGGGACGGAGCGGGCAGGGCGGGCGCGAGGCAAGGACGAACGGCAGGACAGATGGGTATTTCCGAGCTTTGCATCCGCCGGCCGGTGTTCGCCACCGTGCTCAGCCTGCTCATGGTGCTGGTGGGCATCGTCTCTTATTCCCGTCTCACCGTGCGCGAATACCCCAATATCGACGAGCCGGTCGTCTCGGTGGTCACCACCTATACCGGCGCCTCCGCCAGCATCGTCGAGAGCCAGGTCACCCAGGTGCTGGAAGGCTCGATCGCCGGCATCGAAGGCATCGACGTGCTGGAATCCACCAGCCGCTCGGAATCGAGCCGCATCACCGTGCGGTTCCGCCTCGAAATCGACCCCGACACCGCCGCCAGCGACGTGCGCGACCGCGTCAGCCGGGTGCGCCAGCGCCTGCCGGACGAGATCGACGAGCCGGTCATCTCCAAGGTGGAGGCGGATTCCCAGCCGGTGGTGTTCGTCGTGTTCCGCTCCGACCGCATGAACGGGCTGGAGCTGACCGATTACATCGACCGCTACGTCGTCGACCGGTTAAAGAATCTCACCGGCGTCGCCGACGTGCAGATCTATGGCGAGCGCCGCTACGCCATGCGGGTGTGGATCGACCGCGAACGGCTCGCCGCCTACGCCCTCACCGTGCAGGACATCGAGGACGCGCTGCGGGCGCAGAATGTCGAGATCCCTTCCGGGCGCATCGAGAGCGTGGACCGCGAGTTCACCGTGCTCTCGCGCACCGCGCTCACCGGTGTCGACCAGTTCAACGCCATCGTGGTGAAGCGTGCCGGGGGCGCGCAGGTCCATCTCAGCGACGTCGCGCGGGTGGAGCTGGGCGCCGCGGACGAGCGCCGCGCCAGCCGCTTCCAGGGCGGCCAGGCGATCATCGTCGGCCTCATCAAGCAGGCGGTGGCGAACCCGCTGGACGTCTCGGCCGGCGCCCGCAACGTGCTGCCGGCCATCAATGCCAGCCTGCCCGAGGGCATGAGCGCGACCATCGGCCAGGACAATGCGGTCTTCATCGACCGCTCGATCCGGTCGGTCTACCAGACCATCGTCGAGGCGGTGGTGCTGGTGGTGCTGGTGATCCTCATTTTCCTGCGCTCGCTGCGGGCCTCGCTGATCCCGATCGTTACCATCCCGATCTCGCTGGTCACCACCTTCGCCATCATGTACGCGCTGGGCTTCAGCGTGAACACGCTGACGCTGCTCGCGCTGGTGCTGGCCATCGGCCTCGTGGTGGACGACGCCATCGTGGTGCTGGAGAACATCTTCCGCCACATCGAGCACGGCATGAAGCCGATCCCCGCCGCCATACGCGGGGCGCGGGAAATCGGCTTCGCGGTGGTCGCGATGACGCTGACGCTGGCGGCGGTCTATGCCCCCGTCGCCTTCGCCGCCGGCCGCACCGGGCGGCTCTTCACCGAATTCGCGCTGACGCTGGCGGGCGCGGTGCTGATCTCCGGCTTCGTCGCCCTCACCCTGACGCCGATGATGTGCTCGCGGCTGCTGAAGCACGAGAGCCGTCCCGGCCGGCTCTCCGCGGCCATCGAGCGCGGGCTGCGCGGGCTGGAGGGGGGCTATCGCCGGCTGCTGACCGCGACGCTGCGGGTGCGCCCGCTCGTGCTGGTGGTCGCCGCCGCGGTGGGCCTCGCCAGCGGCTACTTCCTCTCCATCCTGCCCTCGGAACTCTCTCCGGTGGAGGATCGCGGCATCATCCGGGTGAACGGCACCGCGCCGGAGGGCTCCACCCTCGGCTACACCTCGCGCTATTCCGCGCAGGTCGAGACCGTGCTGGACAAGTTCCCGGAGGTGGAAAGCGTCCTCATCATCAACGGCGTCCAGGAGGTGCACCGCTTCCTCGTCATCGGCCGGCTGAAGGACTGGTCGGAGCGGGCGCGCAGCCAGCAGAGCATGGTGGCGGGGGCCACCCCGGAGCTGCGCCGCATCGCCGGGGTCAACGCCTTCGCCAACAACCCGCCCTCGCTCGGCGCCTCCAACAATTCGCGTCCCATTGAGTTCGTGCTGCAGACCTCCGGCACCTATGAGCAGCTCGATGATTATGTGAAGCGCTTCACCGAGCGCATCCGCGACTTTCCCGGCCTCATCTCCATCGACAACGACCTGAAGCTGAACAAGCCGGAAATCTCGCTCTCCATCGACCGGGCCAAGGCGGCCGATCTCGGCATCGACATCGCCGTCGTGGGGCGGACGCTGGAAAGCCTGCTCGGCGGACGCCAGGTGACGCGCTTCGAGGTGGCCGGCGAGCAGTACGACGTCTATGTCCAGCTCAACGCCCGCGACCGCACCACGCCGCAGACGCTGGAGACCATCTTCCTGCGCTCCGCCTCCGGCCAGATGGTGCAGCTCTCCAATCTCGTCACCGTGCGCGAAACCGTGGCCCCGCAGGAGCTGAAGCGCTTCAACCAGCTTCGCTCCGCCACCATCTCCGCCAATCTCGCCCCCGGCACCTCGCAGGGCGAGGCGCTGGCCTTCCTCGACCAGGCCGCCCGCGACGTGCTGCCCGAGACGGTGCAGACCGACGTATCCGGCCAGAGCCGCGAGTTCCGCGCCGCCGGCCAGAGCCTCGCCGTGGTCTTCGTGCTGGCGCTGGGCTTCATCTATCTCGTGCTCGCCGCGCAGTTCGAGAGCTTCCGCGACCCGGTCATCATCATGCTCACCGTGCCGCTGTCGATGACCGGGGCGCTGGCGGCGCTGTATTTTGCCGGCGGCTCGTTGAACGTCTATTCGCAGATCGGGCTGGTGACGCTGGTCGGCCTCATCACCAAACACGGCATCCTCATCGTCGAGTTCGCCAACCAGCAGCAGGAACATGGGCTGGAGCGGCGGGCCGCGGTGGTGGAGGCAGCGGTGCTGCGGCTGCGGCCGATCCTCATGACCACCGGGGCCATGGTGCTGGGCGCGGTGCCGCTCGCCATTGCCCATGGCGCGGGCGCGGAGAGCCGCCAGCAGATCGGCTGGGTCATCGTGGGCGGCATGAGTCTGGGCACGCTGCTCACCCTGTTCGTGGTGCCGGCGGTCTATTCGCTGATGGGCCGAATCCACGCCGCGGGGCTGCCCGGGCTCCACGAGCCCGGCCGCCAGGAAGCCCATACGCCCGGCCCGCCCGGCGCGGGTGCCGGCGGCGCGGGCCATCCCGCTCCGGCCGAATGAGGCCCCGGCGCGCGCGGAGCCCGGCCGGTAGCCGTCGGGACCGGCGTCTTGCCGCCGCCCGATCCTCGGGGCGAAGCAGGGGCTTCGGCGCGCCGCCGCTGACGGCGCGCGGGCCGGGCGAACGCCTCCCGGCGCGGCCATGCCGGCGCGCCGGCCGCCGTTTTCCCTGTTCGCGACCGGCAAACAGGGCTTGAAGCCGGCCGGCGCCGCACCTAATGTGCGCCCTGCCGAGCGGGTGTAGTTCAATGGTAGAACGGCAGCTTCCCAAGCTGCATACGAGGGTTCGATTCCCTTCACCCGCTCCAGCCCATTCCCAGCTTTCCCAAGCAATCCAGAACGTTTTGGACGATCCTGAGGGGTCGAGCCGGCGGGCAATGCGGCACGGTCCTGCGACGCCGGCACGCATCGCCCGATGGGCCGGCCACGCCTGATCCTTCCGCGCATCCCGGCTCCGCCTTCCCTTCGCCGGAGCGCCGCGGCCGAGGCCATAGGCCCGTCGCTGAGTTGGCTTCTGGCGTTTGGGCGTTGCCGCGCCGGCGCAACGCTTGCGCCGGCGCGGTTCCTCTCAGGCGCGGCGGGATGAGCCCCGCCCGGCGTCACGCGAACGCCGGCAGCGGCGCCTTCCCGTTCCCGGCCGCCTCGCGGGCGGTGCTCTCCCAGCCTCCGTTGCCGGCGTAGCGCCACGCCATGCGGCCCTCTTCGTCGAGCGCGAACAGGTGGAGCCAGCGGTTTTCGAACAGCGCGCTAACCTCGGGGTGGCGCGCGAGGATGTCGGCAATCGCCGCGCGCGGGGCCTCGATGAGCACGGAAAGCCGCAGAGGTTCGTGCACCAGCCCTTCGCCGTCGTGCACCGATTGCCACGGCAGCCCCGTCCGCAGCACGCCGCCATTGCCCTCCACCACGCCGACCCCGCCGGTGACGTTGTGCAGCAGCTTGTTGCCCGCCCCGAAGACATCGGGCGCGACGGTCGAGCCGTAATACTGCAGGCTTATCCAGCTCGCGACGACGACCGGCGCCGTCAGGATCAGCTCCAGCACGCCGAAGCCCTCGTCGCGGCGCCAGTCATAGTCGTGGAGGAAGGCGCGCCCGGCGAGGTCGCGCCCGGCGGTGCGGGCACGCGGGGCCGCGACAAAGGCCTGACAGCCGGCCAGCGCCCATTCCGGCCGAAGCTCGGCCCAGTCGCGCGCCCGCCGCGCCACGTCCTGACCGGCCCCTGCGCGCGGCAGGCGCAGCGCCCGCTCGCCCCGGGCCAGAGCGCCGGCCGCGGCCAGCCAATGCCGCGCCCGCTCGAGATCGCCGGCATGGGAGGCCGAGGGATGATCTGCGGCGTAGAGGGTGACCTCGTCGGTCGTCGTGTCGTGCAGCGCCGCGAGGAAAAGCGTATCGGCGGGAATGGCGATGCCGTGCCCGGCGAGGCCGACCCGGACATCCGGATCGTTGAGCAGCGTGGCCAGCAGCCGCGCGTTCGCATCGCCGGGATAGCCGCCGCAGGCGCCGCAGTGCAGGGCGCTGGCATGGGGGTTGTTGACCACGCTGGCGCCGTGGCCGGCGAGCAGCACCAGCCGCGCAAAGCCCTCGGTGAGCGACATCGCCCTCAGCACGCGCGTCGCCATCGCCAGCCGGGCGGCGAGGTCGAGAGCGGCGGCCGGGCGCGGGGCGGGGTCGGCGGGCACCCCGTGCCGCGCCAGCGCCAGCCCGTCGCGCACGAGCTTGGCGGCATAGAGCGGGCCGGTGGCTTCCACGAAGGCGAAGGAGGAAATGGCCGCCAGCTTGAACCGGCCCCAGGCCCGCTTCGCCCGCGCTGCGACCCGCGCGGCGAGGTCCGCCCGCTCGCTGGCCGGCGTCGGCTCCCCGGAGCACGTGTAGACAGCCGGCGCCAGCAGCACCGGCAGGCGGGCCTCGACGACATCCGATGCAAAGCGGCGATGGCCGATGCCAAGGCCGAAGAATCCGGCAAATCCCAGCGTCGCGACGCCGGGATCAAGGCTTTCCAGCGCCCGGCGGAACACTTCCGAGCGCACGTCGATGCAGAAGGCCATCTGGAGCGCGGGACGGCCGGAGGGCACTTGGGGCGCGGACGGCCGCGCAAGGAGGGACTGGAGGCGCCGCTGCGCGGCCCGTTCCGCCGCCTCCTGAAGGATGGCGTCGACCACGTCCTCCCGGGTGGCGCCGACCGGCTCGGCATAGGCCGCGAGCGCCGCCCGCCACGGCGGCGCGAGGGCGGAGGCGTATTGGCGCAGCAGGGCCGCCTCCCAGCTCATGCGGATGGCGAGCAGGTCGGTGACCGACCCGTCGGTGGCCCCGGCCAGCTCCGCCTGCCAGAGCCGGTGGCGGGCGACCTGGCTCCAGCCGCCGAGGCTCATCAGCAGGCGGTGGAAATAGCTCTCCAGCGCGGCGCCGGGGATGCCGAGCCGGGAAACGCCGTCGACGAGCGCGTCCCCGGCATTGGCCGGCGCCTCCGCCACGCCCTGCGCGAACCCCGCGAGGCCGGCGATCTCCGGCGTCAGGTCGTGGGTCGCGACCGCCTGCCACGCCGCATAGGCGCTGCGCGCCCTTGCGTCGGCCCAGAGCGCCTGGCCCTGGTCGAAATAGCGCGCGGCCCAGTGGCCGACGCGCTCATTGACGATGCCGGGCCAGTCGATCCCGGAGACATCCCGCGCGAGGTCGGCGACGGTGGGGACGGCGCGCGGCGGGGTCGCTCCGGCGTGGAGCGCCTGCTTCAGGGCCGCGACCGTCTCCGGCCGCAGCGTCGCGGGGGCCGCATCGAAGGCGGCCTGCACATCCTCCTCGGCGATCTCGCCGGAACGCAGCTTCCCGGCATACCAGCTCCGCGGCATGGTCACCGCGACGCCGGCGACGCGGCGCAGCCGTGCCGCCGCGTTTGCCAGCGGCTCGCGCGTCTGGCCGAGGAAGGGGTTGACCGCCACGCTGGAGGCCAGCGGCCACAGCGGGGGAATGGCGCGGGCCGCGCGGTCGGCCGCCTCGAGGATGGCGGCAGGCGGCGGGGGCAGCGACGTCGACGGGGTCATCAGCATGGGTTTCGTCCTCGTTCGCGTCGGCTCACGAGGCCTTGCCGACCGCCCATCCGCCGAGCAGGCGGTCGAGCGTGGCGTTGACGTAGAGGCCATTGGACAGGTGAACCCGCAGCCCGGTCGCCGCGGGGTGCGAGGCCCAGAGCGGGAACAGCGCCTGCGCCACCGCCACCAGCCCAAAGCTCAGCACCGCGAGCGCCATCAGCGTCCATTCGAGGCGGCCCGGTGCCGGCGTCAGCGGCAGGATTCCCGCGGTCAGCCATTCAGCGGCGGACTGGAGCGCGAAGTAGCCCACGGCCGCGGCGCCGGCGTAGAGCGCCGTCCTGCGCGTCAGGGGCCGTGGCGCGGCATCGGCCAGCCCCTGCGCCAGGAGATAGGCGACGCCGAAGATCAGTATGGCGCCAAGGGCGAGGGCCTGGGGCGTCTTGTGGTGGAACCCGAAGGCGAAGCCGAACGCCCCGCCGATCCCGGCATACATCGCGAGCGCGATCAGGAAGGCCCGGCCGACCGCCGGCCCGTCCGGCACCGCGACCTGGCCGGGGCGGCGAAGGGCCGCCACCTGCTCGACCGCGCCGCCGGATGCCAGGAACGCATGGGCCTTGTAGAGCGAGTGGGCAACGATATGCAGCAGCGCCAGCGGGAACAGCGCGAGGCCGCATTGCAGCGTCATGAACCCCATCTGCGCCACGGTCGACCAGGCCAGCGAGGTCTTCACCGCCGGCTGCGTCAGCATGACGAGCGCGCCGAACAGCGCGGTGAAGCCGCCGACGATCGCCAGCGCCGCGAGAACGCCGGGGGCCAGCAGCATCACATCGGCGAACCGGATCAGCAGGAAGCCGCCGGCATTGATCACCCCGGCATGCAGCAGGGCCGAGACCGGCGTCGGTGCTTCCATGACCTCGGTGAGCCAGCCATGGGTGGGGAACTGCGCGGACTTCAGCACCGCGGCGAGCGCGAGCAGGGCGGCGGTAAAGGCGACCGGCCAGGAGGCATCGCCGGTCCGGGCGAGGGCGTCGATCGAGGCGATGTCGGTGGTGCCGAAGCCGATCCACATCAGGCCGGCCGCACCGGCGAGGGCGGCGGCACCGATCGCGGAGAACAACCGCTTCTTGCGCGCCGCGCGCCGCGCCGCCACGCGCTGGGGGTAGAACAGCAGCAGGCGGTGCAGCGCCGCGCTGGTGGCGATCCAGGCCCCGACAAGCTGGACGAGATTGCCGGCCTGAACGAGAAGGAGGACGGCGGCCAGCGCGGCGCACAGCCAGCCGGTGAAGGCACCCTGCCGGGCCTCGCCATCGAGATAGGTGCGGGTGTAGCGCGCGACGATCCAGCCGACGAACGCCACCAGCAGCAGCATCGTCGCGCTCACCGGGTCGAGCCGGGCCGACAGGCCGATGCCGCCCCAGCCGATCAACGCGCTGGTGCCGGCGCCGCGCAGGACGAGGAGCGCCAGCGCGGCGATGGCGATGAGCAGCGCACCGAAGGCGGCGGCTTCCGCCACGGCGGGCACCAGCGGCGGGCGTCGGCCGTTCCGCACGAAGCCGAAAAGCGCGGCGGCCAGCAGAAGCAGCGGTGCTGAAAGCGGGAGCAGATAGAGCGACACGGCAATTCCCTCGATCGGTGGCGGGCGTGATGGCCTCCGATACCGATCCGCAGGGCAGGATAAAAATGCATTGTCTGCGATATTTCGTTCGCTATTATCGAACGGTATGGCCTCGCTGAACTACAACCATCTGCGCTATTTCTGGGCGGTCGCGCACGACGGCAATCTCACTCGCACGGCGGAGCGGCTGAACCTCACCCAATCCGCCCTCTCGGTGCAGATCCGCAAGCTGGAGCAGCAGCTCGGCCACGCCCTGTTCGAGCGGCGGGGCCGGCAGCTCCATCTGACCGAAGCCGGGCAGATCGTTCTCGACCATGCCGACGCGATCTTTTCCACGGGCGAGGAAATGCTGGGCACGCTGCGGCAGACCGGCGCCGCCCGGCAGGCGCTGCGCGTCGGGTCGCTCGCCACGCTGTCGCGCAACTTCCAGATGGAGTTCCTGCGCCCGGTTCTTGGCCGCACGGACATCGATCTCATCCTCCGGTCGGGTGGCGCGGGCGAACTGCTGCGGGCGCTGGAGGTGCGCCATCTCGACCTCGTCTTGGTCAATCAGGCGCCGCCGGGCGACGCCCTGACCCCGTTCGTCACCCATCGTCTGGCCGAGCGGCCGGTGAGCCTGGTCGGGACGCCGGATCGGCTGGGGCATGCCGCGAGCCTTGCCGACCGCTTGCGGACACACCCCATCATCCTGCCGACCGTCGACAGCAGCGTCCGCAGCGGTTTCGACGCGCTGGCCGATCGCCTCGGCGTGCGGCCGCAGATCGTGGCGGAGGTGGAGGACATGGCGATGATGCGGCTTCTCGCCCGCGAGGATATCGGGCTGGCCGTTCTGCCCCCCATCGTGGTCAAGGACGAGATCGCCGCCGGCGTGCTGGTGGAAGGCGATCAGTTGCCCGGCATCGTGGAGAGCTTCCACGCCGTCACCATGGCGCGGCGCTTTCCCAACCCGCTGGTCCGGCTGCTCCTGCCACCGGGCGCCGGGGCGCGCGAAGCCTAGTCCGCCCCCGGCCATGCGGCGGCGCTCGCCGCCCCCGCTTCCACGACGCCCTCATCGTCCGGACAGGCAGCCGCCGCAGGGCGGCGTGCGGCGTGAAAGGCCGCAACAGCCCGCCGGCAAGGCTTGCTGTCACGCGCTGTCACGAGAGGGTGGCGCGGCAGGGATGTTCGAGGGCTGAGGCCCGTGGCGCGCGGCCTTCTGGCAGAGGGGCGATCGAGCCGATATGGTTCCGTCACGGCTCAAGAACCGGCCGACACGGCGCGCGAAACGGCACGATGCAGACATTCATCACGACAACAAATATACGCATGATATATGATGTCATTTCGTATTGTAACGCCGAAACAAAGCGCCGCATCTTTCCCCTGGTGTTCCTGATGTTTGCCGGGGCGATGGCTGAACTGATCTCCATAGGATCGGTCTTCCCATTCATCGCGGCGATGAACGACCCGGATCTGGTAATGCGGCAGCCGAACGTCGCGCCGCTCCTCGCCGCGCTCGGCATCACGACGCCGCACGGCGCCCTCCTGGCCGTCGCCGGCGTCTTCGCGCTGGCCGCGCTGGCCGCCGGCCTCGTGCGCATCCTGCTGGTCTGGAACATCCAGCGCTTCAGCCTGGATGTGACGCGCGACACCGTCGTCAACATCTATACGCGCCTTCTGTACCGCCCCTATGACGAGCATATCGCCCAGAACAGCTCGTCGGCGATCTCCCTTGTCGAGAAAGCCCAGGTCATCGCGCGGGACATGCTCATCCCCTTCCTGCAGGCGGTGACGGCGTCTGTGATCGCGGCCATCATCATTGCCGGTCTGTTCATGATCAACCCGATGGCCGCGCTGGTGGCGGGTGGCGTGTTCGGGTCGATCTACGGCCTGATCTTCACCGTCAGCCGCCGCATCCTCCTGCGCAACGGCGCGGTCATTTCGGCCGGCATGAACGCGCGCGTCCAGGCGCTGAACGAGGGCATCGGGGGCATTCGCGATGTCATCCTGCACCGCTCCCAGCCCTGGTTCATCGCCCGGTTCGGCGCCATCGACAGCGGCGTGCGCCGCGCGCAGGCGCAGACCAATCTCGTCCTCGCCGTTCCCCGCTTCGCGATGGAGGCGGTCGGGCTGGTGCTGGTCGCGGTCCTCGCGGTCTTCCTGTCCCTGACGGAGGGCGGGCTGACCGGCGTTCTGCCGCTGCTGGGGGCGCTGGCGCTCGGGGCGCAACGCCTGCTGCCCCTGCTGCAGCAGATCTATCACGGCTGTTCCCTCGGGGCGAGCAGCCGCGCGGTGCTGCAGGAGGTGCTGACCGTGCTGCGCCGGCCGGCGCGCCACCTCCCGCAGGAGGCCGGGGCGGTGGCGCCGCTCCCGTTCACGCGGTCGATCGAGGCCGTGGACCTCGTGTTCCGTTATCCCGGCAGCTCCCGGCCCACCTTGAAGGGCGTGAATTTCTGCGTTCCCAAGGGCGGCCGCGTCGGCATCGTCGGCAGGACCGGCAGCGGAAAGAGCACGCTGATCGATCTGATCCTCGGCTTGCTATCGCCGACGGCCGGGACCCTCAGCATCGACGGCGTGCCGCTGACGGAGGCGACCTGCCGGGCCTGGCAGGAACAGCTGGCCCACGTCCCCCAGTCGGTGTTCCTGTCGGACGGCACCATAGCCGATAACATCGCCTTCGGCATCCCGGCCGCCGAGATCGACCAGGCGCGGCTCCTGACGGCCGTCCGGCAGGCCGCGCTCCACGACGTCGTGGAATCGCTGCCGGAGGGGCTCGCCACCCGCGTCGGCGAGCGTGGCGTCCGCCTGTCCGGTGGCCAGCGGCAGCGCATCGGCATCGCCCGGGCGCTGTATCGCCGGGCGCAGGTGCTCGTGCTGGATGAGGCGACCAGCGCCCTCGACAACGAGACGGAAGACCTCGTGATGAACGCGATCAACATGATCGACAAGGACATCACCATCTTCATGATCGCGCATCGGCTGCGGACCATCGAGAAGTTCGATCTCGTCATGACGGTGGCGGACGGCGACGTGAACGTCGTCTCCCGCTGAACGGCGCGCCCCGGCCGGTCCCGGGCCCCGGATGTCGCCCGAGGCGACGTAGCGCCGACCGCGCGGCGCTCAGCCGGCGGTCAGCCAGGCGGGGTCGAACCAGCGGTCCGCGGCGCCGTCATAGGGCAGGCGGGTGATGTCCCAGTGCTGCACCCATGGCGCATAGGACGCCCACAGCGCCGGCCCGCCGCAGACATAGACCACCCGCCCGGGAAAGCGCGCCAGCACCTCGGCCGGCACGTCGCGCGAGCGGATCTCGACCACCTCGCGGTCGGCCTCGGCGAAGGCGGGTATGGAGGCGCGGGTCGCCGGCCCTGCGATCAGCACATGGCCGCGCGTCGCCTCGAAGAAGCGGGCGGCGTCGGCGGCATAGACCGGGTCGGGATCGCCCTCCCAGGGCAGTTCGCCGCGAAGACCGAGCTGGCCCCGCCGGCCGATGGCGCACATGGCGCGGACGATGGTTTTGCCCTCGTTCATCCCGTTTCCCTCCAGCGCTCGTCCGGCGGCATCGGCGCTGCCCCGGCCGCTTCGAAGGTCTCTGCCGCCTGCCTCGCGGCCCGGTCGCCGCGCGCCCCGGCCGTACCGCGAGAAGGGCGCACATCGGCGATGATCGGCAGGTGATCGGAGCAGAACGCCGCCGCCCGGTCCGTCCAGACCGCGAGCAGGGGCGTGTTGGCATAGATGCGGTCGAGCTTCAGCGCCGGCATCACCGTCGGGAAGGTGCGCAGCCGCGTGCGGACCGGTAGCGCCTCCGCCAGCGCCCGCTGCACCGAACCAAAGGGGAACCAGTCGTTGAAGTCGCCCATCATCAGCGTCGTCGCGGCCCAGGGCGCCTCGGCCAGCTTCGCCAGCCGCCGCGCCTGCATCCGCCGTTCGGGAATATCGAGGCCGAGATGGGCCGCGACAAGGTGAATGCCGATCCCACCCACCCGGATCTCGGCTTCGATGGCCGAGCGCGGCTCGCGCCGGCGGTGCGAGAGGTCGTGCAGCCGCACCCGCTCGAACGGCCAGCGGCTGAACAGGGCGTGGCCGTAATGGCCGTCGTCGGTGACGATGGTCCGGGCCTCGGCCCGGTGCCCGCCGCCGGCCAGCAGCTCCAGCGGCGCGAGGCAGGCGGGGTCGCGGCCGCGCGTGTCGATTTCCTGCAGCGCGAGGACGTCCGGGCGGTGCCGCTCGATGAGCGTGCCGATCCGGGCCAGGTCGAACCGCCCGTCCGGGCCGATGCCGCCATGCAGGTTCCAGCTCATTACCCGCACCACGCCGGCACCCGGCGGCGCGGGGGCTGTATCCGTCCCGCTCACGATAGCGGCCGGTAGCGGGCGATGAGAAGCTGGAGGCCGACGCCCATCAGCACCCACAGCGCCACGAACCCCACCAGCGCGACGACCCCGCCCACCGTCGGCTCGCTGAACAGTGCGGTGATCTGGTTGCCGAGCGCCGACATCACCAGCAGCCCCGGCAGCAGGCCGAGGGCGGTGCCGGCGATATAGTCGACGAAGCGCAGCCCCACCGCGCCGGCGACGAGATTGACGAAGGTGAAGGGCGCCAGCGGCACCAGGCGCACCGAGGCCACGGTGATGATGCCCCGGCTCGCCAGGGCGCGGCGGATGCGGTTGATGCGGGGGCCGATGACCCGCCGCAGCGGCCGCGAGCCGAGCCGCCGGCCCACCGCGTAGGTCACGACCGAACTCGCCAGCGCCCCCAGCCCGGCCAGCAGGAAGCCCTGCCAGCCGCCGAACACCGCGATGGTCGCGAAGATGAGGATGGTGACGGGAAAGGCGACGCATTCCGCCAGCAGGAACAGGGCCACCACCGCGAAGGGCGCCCAGGGCCGGTCGGAGATGGCGGTGATCGACTGCACGATCTGCTCGGTATTGCCGAGCGGCGACATCTGCCAGACCAGCGTCAGCAGCAGCACGGCGCTGATCGCCACGCCGGCCTTGAGGACGAAGGCGAGGTTCCAGTGCCGCGGCGGGCTGGCGCGCGGGCTGTCCTCGTCGAAGGGCTCGATCGGGTCGGCCATGGCGTCGATCGCGGCCTCGCGGGGGTCGATGCCGGAGGCGGCGTCCTCCACCGGCAGAAGCCGGCGGGTGGCCGCGGGTTGGCTCGCCGCCGCGTCGATCAGCTCCAGCAGCGAGCCGCCGGCGTCCAGCCGCTCCCCAATCGCCGCTTCCGCAAGGCCGGAATGCTCGGCGATGAGGCGGTTGCGCAGCGCGGCGATGCCCGCGCGGACGGTCGCGCCGTCCTCCCCGCCGGCGGCGATCACGATGTCGCACTCGCTGTCGAGGCCCATGGAGCGGTTGCACAGATTGGCCGAGCCGATCCGCGCGAGGTCATCGTCGACGATCGTGACCTTGGCGTGCACCATCACCGGGACGGCGGCCTCGCCTTCCCGGCTTTCGGGGTAGAGCACGCGGACCCGGTCGGCGACGCCGGCGGTTTCCAGGATCCGCATGAAGCGCAGCCGCCCGGCGATCATCACCCGGCGCTCGACCCAGCCGTCATAGGAGCGCGGGCACACGATCAGCGCTTCCAGCGCCGGGCGCTCGCGCAGGCGGGCGGCGAGCCGCTCGGCGGTGCCGACATGGGTGACGAACTGGTTCTCGATATAGACCAGCCGCTCGGCCGCGCCGACCATGTCCTCGAACAGGTGCTGCACCTCGTCGATCGGCTGCTCGCGGCCGTGGCGCGGCATGGTGCGGGCGATACCGATGGCGACGTCGCGGAAATCGGGGGTGACATGGTCGGGCCAGGGGTCGGCGGCGGGGGCGCCGCGCCGGGCCGGCGGGTGGCGCGGCAGCGTCTCGCAGGCGACCCGGCGCCAGCGGGTGCGCACCAGCTCGCCGAGCGCGGCGGCGGCCTCGCCGTCCACCACGGCCTGAACATCGTGGAAGGGCGGGTAGGGCACGCCGGAGGGATCGACCCGGCGGGCATCATCCAGCCGGTGCTCGCAGGTGTCCCAGCGCCGGGCGGTGAGGTCCAGCCCGCCGGTGAAGGCCACCGCCTCGTCGACGATCACCATTTTCTGATGGTGCGAGGCGCCCACCGGCAGCACGTCGTCGAGGCAGATCTCTATCTGCTCCGGGGTGCGCCAGAGGAAGGAATAGACCGGCGCCAGCTCGCGCTGGAGCGCGAAGACCAGCGAATAGTCCCACAGCAGCAGCCGGATGCGCAGCGTCGGCCGCCGCTTCACCAGCTCGGTGAGGAAGGCCGCCAGCGTCTCCGGCAGGTCGTCCTCGCAGCGGCCGGAATCGCCCACCAGCCGGGTGCGGCTGTCGAGATCCCAGCCGACGATGTGGATGCTGTGCTCGGCCTTGATGAGCGCGGCCCGCAGCGCGGCGAAATAGGCGGCGCCATCCACCAGCACCGCCGCCCGGTCGGCCCGCGCCACCTTCCAGACATTGCGGCCGGGCTCCAGCGCGTCCGCCGCCGTGCCGAGGCCGTCCGGCGAAGCGGGGCTGTCCCGCTGGGCCCGCGTTTCCCGCGATGTCCTGTCCGTGGCGGGGTCGAAGGCAACCGTTCTGTCCAGCACGCCGTGCATCCTCGTTCCATTCCGGCGAGGACAACGCTGTGGCGGCGGAAAAGTTGAGGTCGGCCCGCTCAGGCCGGCGGCAGGGCGGCGGTTGCCCGGGGCAGGGTGCTGGCGGCGTCTTCCGGCTGGTGGAAGTAATGGCCCTGGAACAGCCGCACCCCCAGCGCCCGCAGCCGGTTCAGCTCCGGCTCGCCTTCCACCCCCTCCGCGACCAGTTCCAGCCCGAGCGAGCCGGCGATGGAGACGGCGGCGCGGATCAGCGCCTCGTCGATGGGGTCGGAGAGCAGGTCGTGGGTCACCGTCCAGTCGATCTTGATGCCGTCCACCCGCAGGTGCTTCAGCAGGTCGAAGGAATTGTAGCCGCTGCCGAAATCGTCGAGATACAGCCGGATGCCGCGCCGCCGCAGATGGGCGAGGAAGCTCGCCAGCACGCGTGGATCGGCGATCTGGTCGGTCTCGGTGATCTCCACCCGCAGCGTCCGCTCCACCCCGGGATTGGCGTCGAGCAGGCTGATGAGCCGCTTCTGGAACAGCGGGTCGGACAGCGCGCCGGCGCCGAAATTCATCGAGACGTAGTGATGGCCGCCCTGGCGGAGCAGTTGCCGGGCGTAGTCGACGGTGCGCCGGCACACCCATTCGTCGATCCGGTCCATCAGGCCGACGCGGCGGGCCGCCGGCAGGAAATTGGCGGGGCTGCGGACCTGGCCGTGCTCGTCGACCAGCCGGATCAGCGCCTCGTAGCCCACCACCGTGCCGACATTGTCGACGATCGCCTGCAGCCGCAGGGCGAAGCGGTCCTCGCGCAGCGCGGCGGCGATGCGCTCGCCCCAGCCCAGCGCCTCGTGGGAACTGCCGGACGGATCGGAACGGTACAGATGGACCCGCCCGCGCCCGGCCTCCTTGGCGAGGTAGCAGGCGGTGTCGGCGGCGGCGAGCAGGCTGGAGGCGCTGGCGAGCTCCGCCGAAGGGGTCGCGATGCCGATGCTGAGCCCCAGCGCGAAACGGCGGCCGGCCACCGCGAAGGGGGCGGCGCGGGTGCTCTCGATCAGGCCGGTCGCGATCTCCATCACGTCCGCCTCGTCCATCTCGGTGATGAGGATGGCGAATTCGTCGCCGCCGAGCCGGGCCACCATGTCTTCGGGGTGCAGGCGGGAGCGCAGGAAGCGCCCCACGGCGCACAGCACCTCGTCGCCGGTGCCGTGGCCGGCGGCGTCGTTGATGGTCTTGAAGCGGTCGATGTCGACGAACATCACCCACACGCCGGAAAGCTGTTCCTGCAACGCGGCGGCGAGCTTGGCTTCGAGGGCGAGGCGGTTCGGCAGGCCGGTCAGGCTGTCGGAGCGTGCCTGCCGGGCCAGCAGCCGGGCGAATTCGGACAGCGCGTCGGACTGTTTCTGGAGCTGCTGGCGGGCGGCGAGAAGCTCGCGCTCGCGCTGCTTCTGCGAGCTGACGTCGGTCCAGATGCCCACGACGCCGCCCTCGGGCATGCGCTGGTGGTTGACCAGCACGCAGCCGCCTCCGCGCAGGCCGATCTCCAGCCGTCCGCCCTCCTGGTCCACCGCGGCGAGGATGCGGTCGACGATCTGGTCATGGCCGTCGCCGGCGAGGTCGTAGAGCCCGGCCTCGGTGCCGCGGTGGATCAGCTCGCCGAGCTCGGCGCCTTCGAGCCGGTCCAGCCCGGCGCCGGCGTGCATCTCGCGGAAGGCGTCGTTCACCAGCCGGATGTGAAGGTCGTCGTCGAGCAGCACGAAGCCCTCGCCGATGCCGGCGATCGCCCCGAGCAGGTGCTGCTCGGCGGCCTTGAGCTGGGAAATGTCGGTCCAGGTGGAGACGATGCCGCCATCCGGCGTTCGCCGCTCCCGCACCCGCGCCCAGCCGCCGCCGAGGAGCGGGATGTCGAAGGGCTCGCCATCGGCGGCGAAGTGCCGGCGCATGCGCTCCTCGATATAGCCATCGGGGTTGCCGGTCCGGTTCCACTCGGCGTTGGGCGCCGTCACCATCTCGCAGAAGGGAACGCCCTGAAGGTCGCCGAGGCCGCGCAGGAAGGGGAAGAAGTCGAGATAGCGCGAATTGTGCAGGATGAGCCGGTCCTCGGCGTCGAACAGCGCGAAGGCATCGCTCATGGAATCGAGGGCCACGTCCAGGCCGCGCTGGGCGTCGGCTTCGCTCAGCACCGACCGCGCCGCCGCACCCGCGGGGTCGGGTCGTTCGCCGCGCCTCATGCCCATACCGTCGTCATCCCTCTCGAGGATCAAGCCCGCCCCGCCTGACTGCCGTCTCCGCTCCATGCATGCGAACAGCTTAACAGTCCACCGACAAGACCCTAGCCCTTCTTTCGCCCGATTCGTGCGGCCTCTCCATGGGAGAGTGGCGCGGTGTCACAAGTCCGCGACCGCCATGACCCCGGCAAAGGCCGCGACAATCGGGTGGACTATGGCGCGGAGCGCTCCAGCGGCTCGCCTTTCGCCGGTTCTGGGACTGGTGCTTGGCATATCCCTGCTGCTTCTGGCTGCGGCAATCGGGCTCTGGTGGCGCCACGGTGCCGCCGTTTTCTTTGAGATGGTGGCGGCTGGCTTCGCTTATTGCTTCTGACGCGCCGGCCCGGCGCGGTCCGGTCCGCCCCTGTTGCCGTGAGCCCCATGCCCCAGCGCCGCATCGTCCTCGTCTTCGCCCTTTTCGTCCTCGGCGCCGCGGCGCTGCTCGCCGCGACCATGGCGCTGCTGCCCGGCCGCCCGGCCGGGGTTGCCGGGCCTTCCGCCGTGGGCGGGCCGTTCGAGCTGGTCGACCAGGACGGCCGGACGGTGACCGACAAGACCTTCGCGGGCACGCCCTTCCTGGTGTTCTTCGGCTTCACCCACTGCCCGGACATCTGCCCCACCACGCTGTCCGACCTCTCGCAGGTGTTCGACGAACTGGGGCCGGATTCGCGCAAGCTGTCGGCGCTGTTCGTCACGGTCGACCCGGAGCGGGACACGCCGGCGGTGATGAAGAGCTATATCGGAAGCTTCCACCCTTCCATTCTCGGCCTGTCCGGCAGCCCCGAGCAGGTGGCGGCGGCGATCAAGGCCTACCGCGTCTATGCCCGCAAGGTGCCGACGCAGGGCGGCGACTACACGATGGACCACACGGCGGTGGTCTATCTCATGGGCAAGGACGGCAGCTTCATCGCGCCGCTCAATCTCAAGCGCCCGCCGCAGGAGAGCGCCGCCGAGCTGCGGCGCTACCTCTGAGTCCGCCGCCCCGCCCGCCCGCCGCGAGGTGCGGGCGAGGCCATGGGTGGTCTTCTCCCAGCGATAGGGGTCCAGCACGAGCTGGGCCATCGCCCGCCACGCCGCCAGCGACAGCATGAGCCAGTAGAGCGGCACCCGCGCCAGCGTGGGCAGGCAGCCGCGCAGCCCGCGCTCGCGCATGGCGACGAGGGTATAGAGCGCGGTCGCGCCATAGCCTGCCGCCAGCACCCCGATGCCGAGCGCCTGCGCCGCCACGCCGGGCAGCGTGACCGCCACCCGCGCGGCGGCGAGATCGTGCAGCAGCGCGGCGAGGAAGAAGGGGTGGATCAGCGCGGCGAACAGGTTGCCCGCCAGCAGCAGGCCGATCCCCGCCGCGCCGCGCGGGCCGAGATCGCGCCAGAGCGCGCGCGGGCGGCGCAGATGCACCAGCGCGGTCTGGAGCCAGCCCTTGTACCAGCGGGTGCGCTGGCGCAGCCAGGCGGGGAAGGTGTTGGTGGCCTCCTCATGGGTGCTGGAGCCGATGATCGCGATGCCCCAGCCATGGCGGGCGAGCCGGATGCCGAGGTCGGCGTCCTCGGTGACGTTGAACGGGTCCCAGGCGCCAGCGCCTTCCAGCGCGTCGCGGCGGAAATGGTTGGAGGTGCCGCCGAGCGGGATGGGCAGCCCCAGCCCGGCGAGCAGCGGCAGCATCAGGTCGAAATGGCCGGCATATTCGGCGGCGAACTGGCGGCTGATCCAGCTGTCGGCCGCATTGTCGATGACGAGCCGCGCCTGCACGCAGCCGAGCCGCCCGCCGCCCGGCGCGGCGAAGGCCGCCGCGGCGCGGCGGAGCTGGTCCGGCTCCGGTTCGTCCTCGGCGTCATAGACCGCGACGAGGTCGCCGGTCGCGCGGATCAGCGCCGCGTTCATGGCCTTCGGCTTGGTGCGGGGGCCGAGCGCCGGGGCGACGACAACCTCGAACCGGCGGTCGTCGGTGGCCCGCTCGGCGGCGTGGCGGGTGGCCGGGTCGTCCGGCTCCACCACCAGCAGGATCTGCAGCTTCTCCGGGGGGTAGTCGAGCCGGCCGAGATGGGCGGCGAGGCGCGGCAGCACCGCCGCTTCGTGGTGCAGCGGCACGATGAGGCTGTAGCGCGGCAGCTCGGCCTCGGTGAGCGGCGGGCGCTCCGGTGCCGGCCCGGCGGTGGCGCAGGCGGTGATGCGCAGGATCGACCAGCCGAGCAGCAAGGCCGCCACCGGCAGCGCGGTGGCCAGCACCGCCGCGTCCGGCATCAGCCCGGCGAGAAAGGGCGCGACGGCGGCCGCCACCGCCAACCCCGCCAGCAGCAGCCGGCTGGCGCCCAGCGTGCCCGCGCTCGCCTCCGGCCGCGCCACCTTCAGCCGGAAGGCGGCGCAGTTCGCCAGATGGGCGCCGCGCTCCGCCAGCACATGCGCCCGCAGCCGCTCCGGGCTGGTGAGCCGCAGCCGGCCACGCAGCGCCGGGGCGGCGGCAAGCTGGCGGGCGAGCCGGCGTACCGCGAGGCCGCGCGGGGCGACCACAACCGTCCGCCCGCGCGCCAGCACCCCGCTGGCCAGAAGCCCGCGCAGGCCGCGATAGGTCAGGCCCGCCAGCGGGCGCTCCATCGTGGTGGGAGACTGGCCGGGCGCCGCCTCCTCGTCCGGCCGCGCGGCGGGCAGGCCGAGATAGGCGGCGGTGGCGGCGAGGAGCTGGTCGGGCGTGACCAGCCCACGGGCCAGCAGCACCTCGTCGGCGCCGATCCCCAGCCGCCCGGCGCGGGCCACCGCGCTCGCCAGCGCGCCGGGCGCGATGCGGGCGGCGAGGCCGGCGATCTCGGCCGGCCACGGCGCCTCGCCGGGCGGGCGCGGCACCGGCCGCCGGGGACGGGCGATGCCGGGCGAGGCGGGCGGCGGCCCCGGCGCCGGCGCGGCACCAGGGGACAGCGGAAACCCTGCCGGCCTAGGGGCGGCGGTCGTGCCGGTGGGTGCGCGCGCCGGCCGGGTGGCTGGCGTCGGGTCGGCCGCGAACAGCCGCTGCCAGAGGCGGGCCAGCCGTGTCGTCATGGCGGCGCGCGCGGGTGGGGGAGGGCTGTTGGGCCTTGCCGGTGCGTGCGCCACCCCCGGCTGGCCGGCCATGGGCGCGGCCGCCGCGCCGGCGGTAGCCGGCATGCCGGGCCGGCCCGAGGTGTCGGCCCCGCCCCTTGGGCCGGCCCGGTCCGATCTCTCACGGTGTTCGGGCTCGCCGGCAGCCGGGCGGGCGTGGCGCGGGGCAGGCTCGTTGCCGGCGCCCGGCCTCTGCGGCACGGCCGGCGAGCCGCCCGCGCGCGGCGGCGCCGTGGCCCGCCCCGGAATCCGCTCGCCCGGCCGCTGCAGCCGCCATCCCGCGCCGGGATCGCCCCCTGTCGCCATCCGCCGCCCCCGCGCGGGCGTCGCCGCCCCCTCGCGCCTTTCCCCCACAGAGGCTACAAGGTCGCAGCAGAGTGGCCGGCAATGCAACCGCCGCGCGAGGTGCCATGCGATATTTCGTCAGTCGGGCGGCGGGAATCGGCTCTTATGCCGCGGAATGGGCGTGGCGGCTCGCGGTTGTGCTCCTGCTGTGCGGGTCGGCGGGCCTCGTTCCACGGCTGGCGATGGCGCAGGGCGCGCCGGCCGCGACGCCGGCTTCCCCGCCGGCCGTTGCCCCCGCCGCTGCCCGGGCGGCCGCGGCGGCGCTGCCCGGCTTCTTCGATCCCCGGCACCGGCCGGACCGGCCCGATCCCGTGCGGCTGCCACCTCAGATCCGCTTCGTCGCCACCGACGATTTCCCGCCCTTCTCCTTCCGCGGCCCGGACGGGCTGCCGACCGGGCTGAACGTCGATCTCGCCCGCGCCATCTGCCTCGAGCTGAAGGTGCAGTGCACGCTGGAGATCAAGCCGTTCGACGCGCTGGTGCCCGCGCTGAACCAGGGCACGGCGGATGCCGCCATCGCCGGCATCGCGGTGACGCCGGAGAACCGGGCGCTGGTGGATTTCAGCGAGCGCTATTTCCGCTCGCCCGCCCGCTTCCTCGCCCGCCGTGCGGACGCCCCCGGCGATATCCGGCCGGAGACGCTGGCGGGCAAGAGCGTCGGTGTGGTCGCCGGCACCGCCCATGAGGCGTATCTCCGGGACTTCTTCGCCAGGGCCGCGCTCAGGACCTATCCCGACGCCGAGGCCCTGCGCGCGGCGCTGAAGCGCGGCGAGGTGGCGCTGATCTTCGCCGATGGCGTGCCGTCCGCCTTCTGGCTGAACGGCACCGGATCGGAAGGCTGCTGCGTCTTCGTCGGCGGCCCCTTCACCGAGAGCCGCTATTTCGGCGAGGGCCTCTCGATCGCGGTGAAGAAGGACAATGACGTGCTGCGCCAGTCGGTGAACTATGCGCTGAACCAGCTCTGGGAAGAGGGCGTGTATGCCGATCTCTACCTGCGCTGGTTTCCGATCAGCGTCTATTGAGGCCGACGGACGGGCCGGACAGCGGCGCGCATCGGGCCGGAGCCGAGGGAGCGGACGGCGGAATCGTGGGCCGCGCCGCGCCGGTGACTGCCCTTTTCATTGACGCTGCGGTCCCCGCTTCCTAGTGTCCGCGCCCATTCACGCGAGCCTACCCCGGGAGAGACCCATCATGACGGCGACCGCGACGGTCGAGGATGTTGCAGCCGAACTGCGCGAGGCGGCCCAGACGGCCGGTGCCTGGCCGTTCGAGGAAGCGCGCAAGATCGTCGAGCGCCTCAAGCGGAAACCGAAGGACGAGGTCCTGTTCGAGACCGGCTACGGCCCCTCGGGCCTGCCCCATATCGGCACCTTCGGCGAGGTGGCGCGCACCACCATGGTGCGCCACGCCTTCCATGTGCTCACCGGCGGGCAGGTGAAGACGCGCCTGCTGTGCTTCTCCGACGACATGGACGGCATGCGCAAGATCCCGGAGAACGTGCCGGACCCGGTGGCGCTGCGGCCCTATCTCCAGCAGCCGCTGACCGTGGTGCCGAACCCGTTCGGCGAGGGCTTCGCCAGCTTTGGCGACCATAACAACGCCATGCTGCGCCGCTTCCTCGATACCTTCGGGTTCGACTACGAGTTCGCCAGCGCCACCGACTACTACAAGGCCGGCAAGCTCGACGCGGTGCTGCTGCGCGCGGCGGAGAAGTACGAGGCCATCATGGAGGTGATGCTGCCGACGCTCGGCGAGGAGCGGCAGGCGACCTACAGCCCGTTCCTGCCGATCTCGCCCACCACCGGCCGGGTTCTCTATGTCCCGCTCAAGGAGGTGAACGCCGCCGCCGGCACCATCACCTTCACCGACGAGGACGGCGTCGACAAGACCGTGCCGGTCACCGGCGGCAACGTGAAGCTGCAGTGGAAGCCGGATTTCGGCGCCCGCTGGGCCGCGCTCGACGTCGATTTCGAGATGTTCGGCAAGGACCACCAGACCAACGCCCCGATCTATGACCGGATCTGCGAGATTCTTGGCGGCACCGCGCCGGAGCATTTCGTCTATGAGCTGTTCCTCGACGAGCAGGGCCAGAAGATCTCGAAGTCGAAGGGCAACGGCCTCACCATCGACGAATGGCTGACCTATGCCAGCCCGGAGAGCCTGGCGCTGTATATGTTCCAGTCGCCGCGCTCGGCGAAGAAGCTGCACTTCGGCGTCATCCCGAAGGCGGTGGACGAGTATTACGCCTTCCTCGCCCGCTATCCCCAGCAGGACTGGAAGAACCGGCTCGGCAACCCGGTGTGGCACATCCACTCCGGCAACCCGCCGGCCATCGAGCTGCCGATCAGCTTCGGCCTGCTGCTGAAGCTCGCCTCCGCCTCCAACGCGGAGGACAAGGACGTGCTGTGGCGCTTCATCGGCCGCTATGCGCCCGGCGTGACGCCGGCCACGCACCCCGACCTCGATCGGCTGGCCGGCTATGCCGTGCGCTACTTCGTCGACCGGGTGAAGCCGACCCGCGCCTTCCGCCTGCCCGACGAGGTGGAGGCCGACGCGCTGGCCCGGCTCGACACCGCGCTGGCGGGGCTCGACGGTTCCGACCGCGAGGCGATCCAGAACGCGGTGCTGGACGTCGCCCGCCCGGTGCCGCGCTATCAGGACCTCAAGCGCAAGGGGCCGGATGGCGGACCCGGCGTGTCCTTCGCCTGGTTCGGCGCGCTCTACGAGCTGCTGCTCGGCGAGACCGAGGGGCCACGCTTCGGCACCTTCGTCGCGGCCTATGGCATCGCCGAGACCCGGGCGCTCATCGCCCGGGCGCTCTCGGGTGAGCTGGCGAAAAGCGCGGCCTGAGGCCGGCCGCGGCATTCCGCGCCATTGGGGGGAGGGATAATGCCGCGCCGCGCCGGGCGGATCGACCTGCATGTGGACGATCCGCGCCAGCTTCTCGACATGCTCGACCCCTTCCCGTTCCGCGAGCGGGGGCTCGACCCGGAGCTGGAGGACTATGTCGAGGAGCGCGCCGGCGACACCCCGCCGGGCAGCGCGCTGGAGCTCGCCATCCACCTGCCGCCGGAGGCCGCGGCGGGTGAGCTTGCCCGCTCCCTGCCGGAGATCGTCTCCGGCCATTTCACCCGCCGGGCGGAGCGGGCCTCGCGCGACCTCGCGCGGCTGTTCGCCGACGGCCGCACCGCGCTGGCGGTGGGGCTGGTGGTGCTGGCGCTGTGCCTCGGCCTCGGCCAGTTCCTCGTCAGCCTGTTCCCCAATTCCCGCCTCGCCGCGGTGGCGATGGAAGGGCTCGTCATCCTCGGCTGGGTGGCGAACTGGCACCCGATGGAGATCTTCCTGTTCGAGTGGTGGCCGCTGGTGAAGCAGCGCCGGCTCTACCGCCGCCTTGCCGCCGCCCGCGTCACCCTCACGCCCTACCCGCCCGCCGACCGGCCCGGCTGAGCGCGGGGGCCCGTTTCCGGCGGGCCGTCTGCGGTTGGCTTTCCCACGCGACCTCAGCCGCCGCAGGCTGCGACCAGCGCGGCATAGGGTTCCGCCATGCCGGCCTGGCTCATGATGTAGCGCGCGCCCTTCACCGCCGCGACGAAGGGCCGGTTGGTCCGCACGATGGTGGCGAGGCCGGCCAGTGGGCCGCGGGCCTCGACGTCGACCGCCCCGCGCGGCGCATCGGCGACCGCGGTGCCGGGGAAGACCACCCGGGCGCGGCTATTCTCCAGCGTCACCTCGGCCGGCTCGCCCGGCAGCAGCCCGTTGGAGCCGAACCGCGTCCGCAACGCCAGCGTGCCGCTGCCGCGGGCGCAGGCGATGTCCAGCACCCATTCCTCCCCGCCGGGCACGCCGAGGGTGAGGTGCGCCGTCTCGCCCCGGCTGTCGCCGAACCACACCGGCTCGGCACAAGCCGGTGCCGCCCCGCCCGCCATCAGCGCCACGAGCAGTGCCGCGACGGGCAGCGCGAGGGCGGATCGAGGGGCCTTCCGTGGTGCGGCCTGTGGGGTGGGGCGCTGCGGGTCGAGGCGACTCATGGGCACTTCCGGTTCATGGGCACTTCCGGTGGCGACGCAGGGAGGTGGAAAGGCCGTTGGCCGATGAGGCAGCGGCGCCGGCGAGCTTCTTGAAACATCTACCCCAACGGGAGGCTCCTCCGCGAGGGGGCCGGCCCGGGGGGCATCTTCTTGAGGGGAGCCTGGGACGGCCGGTAGCAGAGCCGTTTCGGGGCGCGTCTGGACGCCCCGCGTCAGGGCCGAAAGTCAATCGGTATCTCTCCCACTATCGCCTCCTGTTGGCATCCTTCGCTGCCATTTTGGAGGTAGTTCCGGTCTGCATTCATAGGTGAAATTATAGCCCGCCATAGTGTCGGGATGTAACATGGTATTATAATGCTGCACTGCAAAATTATATTGCATTGCACATGGTACAGTGGAGAGAAGTTCATGCGAAATATGTTCGGCACGGGGGTAGCGCGCACGTGTCTGCTCTCGGGTATTTCCACTCTGGTTCTTTTGACGGCTGCGCCATCTGCTTTTGCTGGCGGTGCCGGTGTGCTGGACAAGACCTTCGGTGCTGACGGCAACAAAGACGGCACGCCGGACGGCGTTGTTTCGACGTCGCTTGGAAGCGGCGACGACATCGCCACCGCCGTGGCCCGCACGCCGGACGATAAGCTCGTGGTGGTCGGCAGTCATGT
Source organism: Ancylobacter lacus (assembly GCF_018390635.1). Classification (GTDB taxonomy): domain Bacteria; phylum Pseudomonadota; class Alphaproteobacteria; order Rhizobiales; family Xanthobacteraceae; genus Ancylobacter; species Ancylobacter lacus. Next base: position 254,439 of record NZ_JAHBGE010000044.1, read on the forward strand.
CGCCAACGGCTCGTCCGATGTCATCGTCGCGCGCTACAATCATGACGGCACGCTCGACAAGAGCTTCGGCAAGGATGGCGGCAAGGACGGCACGCCCGACGGTGTGGTGGACGTGTCGCTCGGAGACGGCAACGACGTTGCGACGGCGGTTGCGGTGCAGCCCGATCGCAAGATCGTCGTGGCCGGCTATCACCAGGACGGCAAGAGCAAGAATATCTTCGTGGCGCGCTTCAACAGGAATGGCACGCTGGACAAGAGCTTCGGCGCGGACGGCAACGCCGATGGCGCGCCCGATGGCGTGGTGAACGTATCGCTGGGCGACGGCGACGACATCGCCCGCGCCGTGGCGCTGGCCGCCGATGGCAAGATCGTGGTGGCCGGCGATACGGTGAAGGGCGACAGCTCCAATATCGTGGTGGCCCGCTTCAACGCCGACGGCACGGTGGACAAGCGCTTCGGCGCGGATGCCGGGGCCGACGGCACGCCCGATGGCTTCGTCAGCATCGACCTCGGTGCGGGTGACGATGTCGCCAATGGCCTCGCCATCGAGCGTGACGGCGAGATCGTCGTCGCCGGCTCGCACCGGGAAAAGGGCAGCGACAACATCATCGTGGCGCGCCTCACCAGGAATGGCAAGCTCGACAAGGGCTTCGGCGCGGATGGCGGCAAGGACGGCACCCCGGATGGGGTGGTCAGCGAGTCACTGGGCGATGGCAATGACGTTGCCCGCGCCGTGGCGCTGGACAAGAAGGGCCGCATCGTCATTGCCGGAACCACCACCGCCAAGGATGGCAGCTCGAACATGGTGCTGGCCCGCTTCCGGCATGATGGCTCGCTCGACGCCAGCTTCGGTGTCGACGGCGGCGGCGACGGCACGCCGGATGGCTTCGTGGCGGTCGATCTCGGCAAGGGCGACGATGCCGCCACGTCGATTGGCCTTCAGCCCGACGGGAAGATCGTGGTCGCGGGCTATCACACCGACGGCAACAGCAAGAACATCGCCGTGGTGCGCGTTCTGCCCGACGGCCGCCTGGACAAGAGCTTCGGCGCGGACGGCGGCAAGGACGGCACCCCGGATGGTGTGTTCGGAATCTCGCTGGGTGACGGTGACGATGTCGCCAACAGCCTTGTCATCGACGGTTCGCGGTTGATCGTGGTCGCCGGCAGCACCGATGACAAGGACCACAGCAAGAACATCGTTCTGCTGCGCCTGTTGGCGAAGTAGGAACGGCGCGGCAAAGCCTGTCGAGGTCGGTTGGTCCGGCAGCGGGCGATCTCGACAGGCGAGGCGGACGGGACGCAGACGGCCCGCCACTTCCGGCCTTGCCCGCGCCGCCGCCATCGCAGCCCGCGCCCCGCGGCGCCTGATCGACCGCGCCGCGCGGCGGGCTTTGCGCCCGGCGCCTCAGCTCACCGAGCGGCGGGCGAGCGAGGCTTCCCGCAGCGCCGCCAGCGTCGTCACCGGGGTGATCGCCTCCGGGTCGAGCTTCACATGCACCACCGCCGGCTGGCCGGAGGCCAGCGCCGCCTCCAGCGCCGGGACGAACTGCGCGTCGGTCTCCACCGTCGCGCCGAAGGCACCGAAGGCGCGGGCATAGGCGGCGAAATCCGGGTTGGTCAGGCTGGTGGCATAGACCCGGGTTGGGAATTCCCGCTCCTGGTGCATGCGGATGGTGCCGTACATGCCGTTGTCGATGATGACCGCCAGCACCGGGATGCCGTGCTGCACGGCGGTGGCGAGTTCCTGCCCGGTCATGAGGAAGTCGCCGTCGCCGCACACCGCCACCACCGGACGGTCGGGGAAGGCGCGCTTCGCCGCGATGGCGGCGGGAAAGCCGTAGCCCATCGAGCCGGAGGTCGGCGCGAGCTGGCTGCCATAGGCGCGGAAGCGGTGGAAGCGGTGCACCCAGGTGGCGAAATTGCCGGCGCCGTTGCAGACGGTGGTTTCCGCCGGCAGGGCGCGCAGCCAGCGCACCAGCGTCGCCATCTGCACCGGGCCGGGATTGGCGGGCGGGTTCTCGCTCCAGGCGAGATAGTCGGCCCGGGCCTCCTCGCGCCAGCCGCCCCAGACGATGCGGTTCGGCGGCTGCACCCCTTCCAGCGCCGCGGCGAAGGCGCCGGCGGAGGCATTGATGGCGAGGGCCGGCTGGTAGACCCGGCCGAGCTCCTCCGGGTCGGCATGGACATGCACCAGCGGCACGCCGGGATCGGGAATGCCGTAGAGCGAATAGCCCTGCGAGGGCACCTCGCCGAGCCGCCCGCCGGCGACGATGACGAGGTCCGCCGCCTTGAGCCGCGCCACCAGCTTCGGGTTGATGCCGAGCCCGACATCGCCGGCATAGCAGGGGTGGTCGGCGGGAAACAGCATCTGCCGGCGGAAGGAGGCCGCCACCGGCAGGTCGAAGCGCTCGGCGAAGCGCACCACCGAGGACACCGCGCGCGCGTTCCACCGGCTGCCGCCGAGGATCATGACCGGGCGCTCAGCGGCCCAGAGCATCTTCTGCAGCCGCATCATGTCGGTGAGGCCCGGCCAGGTCTCGGCCGGCTCGACCGCGGGCGCGTCCGCGACCTCCGCGGTCTCGCTCAGCATGTCTTCCGGCAGGGCGATGACGACCGGGCCGGGTCGGCCCTGCATGGCGACGCGGAAGGCGCGGGCGACGATCTCGGGAATGCGCGCGGCCTCGTCGATCTCCACCGCCCATTTCGCCAGCGGGCCGAAGGCCGCGCGGTAATCCACCTCCTGGAAGGCTTCGCGCCCGCGCATCGAGCGCCCGATCTGCCCGACGAAGAGGATCATCGGGGTGGAATCCTGCGAGGCGATGTGCACCCCGGCGCTGGCATTGGTGGCGCCGGGCCCGCGGGTGACGAAGCAGATGCCGGGTCGGCCGGTGAGCTTGCCCACCGCTTCCGCCATCATCGCCGCCCCGCTCTCCTGCCGGCAGACCACGAAGTCGACCGAGGTGTCGGCGAGGGCGTCGAGCACGTCGAGATAGCTTTCCCCCGGCACGCCGAAGGCGCGGGTCACGCCATGGGCAAGGAGCGCGTCGACCAGGAGGCGCGCGCCGGTGCGCCGGGTCGGCTCGGGGGCGGGGAAGGCGGGGGAGGGGAGTGTCATGGCCTGCTTGCCGGGCTGCGCGCGTCGCGCGGGACGGGAGGTGGCCGGGAGGCCCGGCCGGGTCGCAATCTAGCCGCATCCGGCCGGCGCGCCCATGCCCGAAAAGCAGGGGTGGCGGCACCGCGCCCGGCCGTCGTGGCGGCGCAGCGGGCAGGCGGTGCCGGGGCTCGGTCCGATCGCACCGATCGGACACATCGTCCACCTCACCACACCGTTTTTCGGCCGGATCGAACCGTCAGACGTCGACGATCGCCTTCAGCGCATTGTCCTGGATGAACTCGCGGCGCGGCTCGACAATGTCGCCCATCAGCCGGGCGAAGAGATCGGCCGCCTCGGCCTCCTCCTTCACCGTCACCTGCAGCAGCGAGCGGGCGTTCACATCGAGCGTCGTCTCCCAGAGCTGCTCGGCGTTCATCTCTCCCAAGCCCTTGTAACGCTGGAGTTTTACGCCCTTGCGCCCGGCGTCGGTGACGATGTCGAACAGGTCCATGGGGCCGAAGGCCACCGCATCGGCGCTGCCCCGGCGCAGCGTCGCGGGAGCCGCGTGGACCTCCTGGAGCTCGTCGGCAAGGGTGTTGAGGCGGCGGGCCTCGCCGGAGGTGACGAAGGCGGCGTCGAGCACCACCGATTCCTTCACCCCGCGCACGGTGCGGGTGAAGCGGAAGCCCGTCGGGTCGGCCGCGCCGCTCCAGCCGCGCTCCGTCTCTTCCGCGACGATGTTCAGCCTATCGGCGATTTTGATAGCCATTTCAGGGGCTTGCTCTTCATCGCCGAGCACGCCGGAGCGGAAGGCGCCGCCCAGCGCCGCCTGTTCCACCACCGCCCGGTTGTAGCGCGGGTGCAGCCCGTGCATCACCGCCCGGAACGAGCGGGCGCTCTCCAGCACCGCATGCAGGTCCGCCCCGCGCCGCACCTCGCCCGAGGCGAGGATCAGGCTGGCGTCGTCGAGCCCCTGGGTGATGAGGTAGTCCTCAAGAGAGCGCTCATCCTTCAGATATTGCTCGGATTTTCCGCGCGTCACCTTATAGAGCGGGGGCTGCGCGATGTAGATGTGGCCGCGCTCGATGAGCTGCGGCATCTGCCGGAAGAAGAAGGTCAGCAGCAGGGTGCGGATGTGCGAGCCGTCGACATCCGCGTCCGTCATGATGATGATCTTGTGGTAGCGCAGCTTGTCGGCATTGAAGTCGTCGCGCCCGATCCCGGTGCCGAGCGCGGTGATGAGCGTGCCGATCTGGTCCGACGACAGCATCTTGTCGAAACGGGCGCGCTCGACGTTCAAGATCTTGCCGCGCAACGGCAAAATCGCCTGGAACGCGCGGTTGCGGCCCATTTTCGCGGAGCCACCGGCCGAGTCGCCCTCGACGATGAAAATCTCCGACTTGGCGGGGTCCCGCTCCTGGCAGTCCGCCAGCTTGCCCGGCAGCGAGGCGACGTCGAGCGGGTTCTTGCGGCGGGTGAGCTCGCGCGCCTTGCGGGCGGCCTCGCGCGCGGCGGCGGCCTCCACCACCTTGCCGACGACGCTCTTGGCTTCCGAGGGGTTTTCCTCGAGCCAGCTTCCCAGCGCCTCATTGACCAGCGCCTCGACCACCGGGCGAACCTCCGAGGAGACCAGCTTGTCCTTGGTCTGCGAGGAGAATTTCGGATCCGGCACCTTCACCGAGAGCACGGCGGTCAGGCCCTCGCGGCAGTCCTCGCCGGTGGGGTCCACCTTCTCCTTTTTGGCGATGCCAGAGCGTTCGGAATAGCCGATGATCTGCCGCGTCAGCGCTGCGGCGAAGCCGGTGAAGTGGGTGCCGCGGTCACGCTGAGGGATGTTGTTGGTGAAGCAGAGCACGTTTTCGTAATAGCTGTCGTTCCACGACAGCGCGCATTCCACCGATATGCCGTCTCGCTCGGCGCGGATGACCACGGGCCGGGGCAGCAGGGCCTGTTTGGAGCGGTCGAGATACTGGACGAAAGCTTCGACGCCGCCTTCATACATCAGCTCCTCGCGCTTTACTTCGGCCGAACGGGCGTCGGTGAGCACGATGCGAACCCCTGAATTCAGGAAGGCCAGCTCGCGCAGCCGGTGCTCCAGCGTGCCGTAGTCGAACTCGATCCGCGTAAACGTGGCCGGCGAAGGCAGGAAGGTCACCTTGGTGCCGCGGCGGCCGTCGGGCGCCGGCCCGACCCGGGCGAGGTCCTGCTCGGCATCGCCATGGCGGAAGCGCATGAAGTATTCATAGCCGTCGCGCCAGATGGTGAGGTCGAGATAGGTCGACAGGGCATTGACCACGGAGACGCCGACCCCGTGCAGCCCGCCCGAGACCTTGTAGGAGTTCTGGTTGAACTTTCCGCCGGCGTGAAGCTGGGTCATGATGACCTGCGCCGCCGAGACGCCTTCTTCCTTATGGATATCGGTCGGGATGCCGCGGCCATTGTCGGTGACGGTGACCGAGCCGTCGTCGTTCAGCGTCACCGTCACTTCGGTGGCGTAACCGGCAAGTGCCTCGTCGATCGCGTTGTCCACCACCTCATACACCATATGGTGGAGGCCCGACCCGTCATCCGTGTCGCCGATATACATGCCCGGGCGCTTGCGCACCGCATCCAGGCCCTTGAGGACCTGGATGGACTGGGCCCCGTATTCTTCCGAGGACGGAGAGGGGTCGGAATCGGCCATGTTCAATTCTCTTCGAATCGTTGCAGCGATCTGGACTATTACTAGCGCATTCGCGCGTTCATTTCGTGGCGACGAGCACGGCTGCGCCGGCCATGGCGGTGCCGCAGGCCCGGTTGATGAAGCGGACCGCGCGGGCGCTTGCGGCGAGATGGCGAGCGCGGTGGGCAAGGGCGACGTAGCTGCCGAAGACGGCCCCGAGAACCACCACGATCACCGCGCAGAGCTCGGCGAAGGCGAGCACGCCCAGATGGTTGAGGTCGATCAGGCTCGGCAGCAGCGCCAGATAGAACGCCATCGCCTTGGGGTTGCCGAGCGTCATGCCGAGTCCGGTGAGGAACAGGCCGGCCTGGCTTTCGCTCTCGCGGATATCGGCCGCAGCGACCGTGGCAGCCGGTGCCGTCCACATCTTCCAGGCGAGGACGACGAGATAGGCGGCCGCCGCCAGCCGCACCAGCACGAAGAGCGAACCGAGCGCGGCTGCCAGCGCCGCGAGGCCGAGAATGGCGCCTGCCAGCCAGACCATGTCGCCGAGGATGATGCCGCCCACCAGCGCTGCCGCACCCTCCCGGCCGCGCACCAGCGTGCGGGCGACGAGCGCGATCACGCTGGGGCCCGGAGAAGCGGCAGCCAGCGCGAGCGCTGCGGCGAAGACGAACAGTCCCAGAAGGTCCATGCCTCTCCGTGCGCGCGTGCGCGCGAAAGGTCAACCCCTTGGCTCATGCCCTTGGCGCGCCCCATCTCAGTCCGGCACCCGGTGATGGACGGCCTCGATCCGGTTGCCGTCGGGATCCAGCACGAAGGCGGCATAATAGGCCGCATGGTACTGCGGCCGGAGGCCCGGGGGGCCATCGCAGCGTCCGCCCTGCGCCAGTGCCGCGCGATGGAAGGCGTCAACCGCTGCGCGGTTCGGGGCGCGGAAGCACCAGTGGCGATTGTCCGGCACCACCGTCCCGCTGCTCGCCAGTACGGTGAGGTAGCTGTGGGCGTCGTCGCCGGCGTCGTTGCGGATGCCGTAGCCGGCGGCGTCCTCCCGCCGCCAGACCCGCGGAATCCCGAGCGCGGCCATCACGGCATCCCAGAAGGGGAGGGCGGTTCGCGGGTCGGAAACGGTGATCGAGACGTGGTCCAGCATGAGGCTCACCCGTGGGTTAGCGGAACGATCTGGCCGGGGCGGATGTCGAACCGTTCGGCCCGGTTGCCAAGAGCCGCGAAGGCGGACGGATCGGCGCCCGTCATCCACACCTGGCCGCCCAGCGCCGCTAGCGCCTCGAACAGGGCGGCACGGCGTTCGGGGTCGAGATAGGCCACCACGTCGTCGAGCAGCATCACCGGCGCCAGCCCGGTCATTTCGCCGACAAGCCGGGCATGTGCGAGGGCGAGCCCGATGAGCAGCGACTTCTGTTCTCCGGTGGAGCCCTGGGCTGCCGGGATCGCCTTGGGGCCGTGACCGACCCTGAGGTCGGTGAGATGGGGACCCTCGAGCGTGCGTCCGGCGGCGCGGTCACGGGGCCGGCCCTGGCGCAGCACATGGCGGTATTCGTCTTCCACCAGCGTGGCCGGGCGCTCGCGGAGGGCCGCCTCCACGGCACCTTCGAGCGCCACGCTCGCCCAGGGAAAGAGCGAGGCATCGTCGCGGTTCGCAGCGATTCCGGCGGCAAGGCGGCGCACCGCCTCCACCCGCGCCGCGGCCACCGCCACGGCGAGGGCGGCGAGTTCCTGCTCGACCGCCTCGAGATAGCGCGGTTCCGTCGCGGGTTCTTCCAGCAGGCGGTTGCGGGCCCTGAGCGCCCGTTCCAGCGCGCTTACCCGGGTGGCGTGGCCAGCGTCGACCGCAAGCACCAGCCGGTCGAGAAACCGGCGCCGGTCGCCGGGCGAGCCGAGAAACAGCCCGTCCATGTCGGGCGTGAGCCAGACCACGCGCAGATGGTCGCCGAAGGCGCTCGCCGAGCCGACCGGCTCGCGATCGATGCGGGAACGCCGCTGCCGCGAGCCGTCATCCAGCGTTTCGACGCCGGTGCCGAGCGCGACCTCGCCATAGGCTCCCTCCACCGTGGCGGCGACCGCCCAGCCGGCGGCCGTCGCACCGGCAGCCCGGTGAGCAACTCCCTCAAGCGCCGCGCGGCGCAGGCCACGGCCGGGAGAGAGGAAGGAGATCGCCTCCAGCAGGTTGGTCTTGCCGGCGCCGTTTGGCCCGGTGAGCACCACCGGCCCCTCGCCGGCGACGATCTCCGCCGTGGGGTAGCTGCGGAAATGGGTGAGGCGCAGCCGCGTGATGCGGGCGGCGGGTATCACACGCGCATCGGCATCAGGACATAGAGGGCGCCGCGCTTCTCCGGGTCCTGGACAAGGGTGGGCGAGCCGGGGTCGGCCAGCTTCAGCTCCGCTGTCGCGCCCTCGATCTGCGAGGTGATATCGAGCAGATAACGGCTGTTGAAGCCGATATCGAGCGGCTCGGCGGCGTATTCGACCTCAATCTCCTCCACCGCGCTGCCGGAATCCGGATTGGTGACGGAAAGAGTGAGGCGTCCGTCGGCGAGCGCCAGCTTCACAGCCCGCCCGCGCTCGCTGGCGACGGTGGAGACACGGTCGACCGCCGCGGCGAAATCGGCCTTGTCGACGATGAGGGTCTTGTCGTTGGCCAGCGGAATGACCCGGCCATAATCCGGGAAGGTGCCGTCGATCAGCTTGGAGGTGAGCACGACACGATCCAGGGAGACGCGGATCTTGGCGGTGGAAAGCTCGATCCCGATCTCGGCTTCGCCGTCCTCGACGAGACGCTGGATCTCGGCGACGGCCTTGCGCGGCACGATGACCCCGGGCATGCCCGCCGAGCCGGCGGGGGCCGCCGTCTGTGCCTGCGCCAGGCGGTGCCCGTCGGTGGCGACCGCGCGCAGGACCGGGCCACCGGCCTCGGCGACATGGAGATAGATGCCGTTGAGGTAGTAGCGCGTCTCTTCGGTGGAGATGGCGAACTGCGTCTTGTCGACCAGCCGCTTCAGCTCGCCCGCCAGAATGGGGAAGCTGTGGCTCATCTCGCCGGCAGCGAGGTCGGGAAAGTCGGTCTCCGGCAGGGTCTGCAGGGAGAAGCGGGAGCGGCCGGCGCGCACGGTGAGGGTGCCGCGGTCGCCGCTGGTCTCGATCAGGACCTGCGAGCCCTCGGGCAGCTTTCGCACGATGTCGTAGATGGTGTGGGCCGGAACCGTCGTCGCCCCTTCCTGCGCCACCTCGGCGGGGATGGTCTCGACGATCTCGATGTCGAGATCGGTGGCCTTAAGCGCGAGACCGCGCGGGCCGGTGCGCATCAGGACGTTGGCGAGGATCGGGATGGTGTTCCGCCGCTCGACGACACGATGGACATGGGCGAGAGACTTGAGCAGTTCGCCCCGCTCGACGGTGACCTTCATGGCCGCGACTTCCAGCTCGGAGAGTTAGGACCGCGCACGGGGCGCGAAGGAAGCGGGCACTGCCTCACCGCGCCCCGGCGGGCGGCGCGGGTGCGCCGCCGGGCCGACGACATTGCCGCCCGTTTCGCCGCAGCGCAAGGCCGCGACGGCGTCGGCGGGACAGATTATGGGGACAACAAGAGGGGAGAGCGGGGACTACTCGTTGACCAGCCGCTTCAGCGCCTCGAGTTCGTCGGCCAGCACCCGGTCGGTGCCTGCCAGACCCTCGATCTTGCGCACGGCGTGCAGCACCGTGGTGTGGTCGCGTCCGCCAAACCGGCGGCCGATGTCCGGCAGCGAGCGAAGCGTGAGCATCTTGGCAAGGTACATCGCGATCTGGCGCGGCTTCACCACATTGGCAGTGCGGCGCTGGGAGAGGATGTCGGCGCGGGTTACGTTGTAGTGCTTGGCGACAATGCGCAGAATGTCGTCGATCTTCACCCGCTTGGGCTCGGAGGAGCGGACGAGGTCGCGCACCACCACTTCCGCCATTTCCAGAGAAATGGCGCTGCTGTTGAACTGGTTGTGCGCCAGCAGGCGGTTCAGTGCGCCGTCGAGGTCGCGGCCGTTCTGGCCGCAATTGCGGGCGATGAAGCTCAGCACATCGGCGGGCACGCCAAAGCCGGCATGCTGCTGGGCGAGCGCGGCGACCCGCGCGTTCAGAATGGCGATCCGCAGCTCTTCGTCGAGCGCGGCGATCTCCACCACGAGGCCGCCGGCAAGGCGCGAGCGCACCCGCTCCTCCAGGGCGTCGAGTTCCGCGGGAGGACGGTCGGCGGCGATGACCACCTGCCGGCCGGCATCCATCAGCGCATTGAGGGTGTGGCAGAATTCCTGCTGGACGCTTTTGCCCTGCAGGAACTGGAGGTCGTCGATGACCAGAACGTCGATGCCGCGCAGCTGCTCCTTGAAGGCCAGCGAGGACTGGGTCTTCAGCGCATTGACGAAGCCGTACATGAAGCGTTCGGCGGTGAGATAGACCACCCGGCGGCCGCGGGCAGCCCCGGCGGCGGCGATGGCCTGGAGCAGGTGCGTCTTGCCCAGCCCGACCTCGGCATGGAGATAGAGCGGGTTGAATACTGGGTTTGCGCCAGCTGGCGCTTCGGCGACCTTCAGCGCGGCGGCATGGGCGAGGCGGTTGGAACTGCCAAGGCGATAGCTCTCGAACGTGAAGCGGGGGTCGAGCGGCGAACCGCCCGTCATGTCGCTGGCAACCGCGCGGGCCTCCGGCGCCGGGGTCGGCGCGGACGCCGCGGAGGTGGCCTCGCGGCGGGGCTCGGCCGGGCGGACGATGCGGCGGGCGGCAACAGACGCGGGCGAGGAGCCGGAGCGCACCACCGCGGAACGTACCATGAGCTCCACGCGGGCATTCGGCAGCTCGGGCTGCCAGAGTTCCGCGATCTTCTCCACGTAGTGCTGCTGGATCCAGTTTTTCAGGAACAGCGTCGGCACGGAGAGATAAACGGTCTCACCCTGCACGCCGTCCAGCTCCAGACGGGTGAACCAGCTCGCATAGATTTCTTCGCCGATCTTGGCGCGAAGGCACGCACGCACGCGCTCCCAGATGTCGCGGACGCTGCCCCCGTCGCGGCCGCCGACAGCAGACCGGGTGGCGGGCTGCGCCGTGCCGGCTCGGTCGGAGATATCCAGATCATCTGGCCTGAACATGGTGAGCTCCCGCCTTGCGAATTGAGGTCTTGTTGTCAACAGGACGAGGCGGCAAGGACCGGCATGCGCAAGGCGCTCCAACCGGGGCGCACACCGCAAAATGCGGCCGCTACGCCTTGGGGAGCGCTACGTGTCGGTATCGCCGTCTCGAATATGGCTTCAGGTGGATGAGGCGCTTCTCGCGCCTATTCCTGCGATCGAACCTCACAGCAGGCGTGAGGGCTCTGGTCTTCCGCGCAATGAGTGGATGAGTTCGGCGGGAAGATGTCCCTGGACCGCACCCTTTCGGTGCGGGCAGGAAGACGTTCTAGATCGCAGGCATCGAGAGTCATAGTAGCCCCTTCGCAGACAATATAGATGTCTGCCTGTCAAAGTTTTTGCTTGTTTTGGAATACAACCACAAGAACTCAATCGTCATTCGGGAAGCATCGTCGAGCGGACGCTGCCGACGGCCCCGAAACTCAACAAACAACGCAAACGACAATAGGCGTCTTCATTTAGGCAATGCACCTCCGAGCCCCTCACCACCGATGAGTGGTAGCCGATATCTCAACTTTGCGCTGAGCGATCTTCGGCCGACCGAAGATGGAGTGAACATACACAGGGGTCTTCGCGGGTGCAACGCCATTGGGCCTGCCAAGGCCGCGAGCCCAGCCGGGGAGGCATGCATGCGACTGACCCCTAGTCGGCAAATCTCTGAGTCGCTTGCGAGATTCGCCGGGCCTTCCGGCTGGCGGAAAAGGAGAGGTTTTTCGACGAGCCGCAAGGGTGGACCCATGTCCACCACAGATTCGGTGAGGCTGGCGCGGCGTGGGTCGTAACATACGGATATTGCATCATATTTTCTGGCATGCGGAGGTCGTGTCATGCCGCCTTCAACGCCGATTCCACGCCGGAAGTGTGCCGCGAGAGTCAAGCATGATTCCGGCCGCCATCGTGCCGCTCAATGCCGAGTGTGACACTTGTGCAACGTGTTTCCGGCGCGGCCGGAGGTGTTTTCGCACCGCAGCACGCGTAGGTATTTCGCTGCTCCAGCGCTCCAGCGGCGGGGCTGTCGACCAGAGAGGCGAGGGAGGCCAAAACGCCAAAACCCGGCCTCGCGGCCGGGTTCAGCAATCAGGTCGGAAGCGATGTCCCGGCGTGTGGCCGGGCGCCTCGATCAGCCGAGCTTGGCGAGCTGATGGGCGAGGCGCGACACCTTGCGGGACGCGGTGCTCTTGTGCAGCACGCCCTTCTGGGCGGCGCGCATGATCTCCGGCTCGGCAGCCTTGAAGGCAACGCCAGCGGCGTCGCGGTCACCAGAGGCGAGCGCCTCCTCGACCTTGCGCACGAAGGTGCGCATGCGCGAGCGGCGGTTCTTGTTGACCTCGGTGCGGCGCTCGATCTTGCGCGCCGCCTTTTTGGCGGAAGGCGTATTGGCCATCGGCCGTCCTTTTCTACGTCGCAAGGGTCAGGGGTGACCCTGCCCATGCCTGCTGTCAGGTGGCAATAGGGGTGCGCGGCGTTCCGAAGGGACGCCTTCGCGTGTGGCGGGCCTTATAGTCGCGGAAGGGCAGCGCGTCAATCTTCGTGGCGGGTCCTGGCCGCCGCCTCATGGGAGGAATCCTTGCCGAAGCTGGGCTGGCGCTTCTCGACGAAAGCCCCCATGCCCTCCTTCTGGTCGGCCGTGGCGAACAGCGCCTGGAACAGGCGCCGCTCGAATCGGATGCCTTCGGCGAGCGTGGTCTCGAAGGCGCGGTTGACACTCTCCTTCACCATCAGGGCCGCGGCGGGGGCGAGGGCGGCGATGTTCTCCGCCAGCTTCATCGTCTCCGCCTGGAGGTCGGCAAGGGGCACCACGCGGGAAACGAGGCCGGCGCGCTCGGCCTCGGCCGCGTCCAGGGTGCGCCCGGTCAGGCACATCTCCATCGCCTTGGCCTTGCCGATGGCACGGGTGAGTCGCTGGGTGCCGCCGGCACCGGGCAGGATGCCGAGCTGGATCTCCGGCTGGCCGAAGCGGGCATTGTCGGCGGCGATGAGGATGTCGCACATCATGGCCATCTCGCATCCGCCTCCCAGCGCATAGCCCGAGACGGCGGCGATGACGGGCTTGCGGCAGCGGGACAGGCGCTCCCAGTCGGTGATGAAGTCGTCGGTGTAGGTGGCGGGAAAGGTCAGCGGCTGCATCTCCTTGACGTCGGCGCCGGCGGCGAAGGCGCGCTCGGAGCCGGTGAGGACGATGCAGCCGATGCCGGGGTCCGCCTCGAATCGATCAAGTGCCTGATTCAGCTCGGCTATCAGCGCCCGGTTGAGGGCGTTGAGGGCCTTCGGGCGGTGGAGGGTGAGGACGCCGATGCGTCCATGCGTTTCGACGAGGATGTTCTCATAGGACATCGGCGGCCCTCCTATCGCTGGCAGCTCTCACAGTGAAACGTCGCGCGGCCGTTCTGCACGAAGCGCAGCACCGCGCCGCGGCAGCCGGGGGAAGGGCAGGGCGCGCCTTCGCGGTCATAGACGCGGAAGGTGTGCTGGAAATAGCCGAGCGTGCCGTCGACCCCGGCGTGGTCGCGCAGGGTCGAGCCGCCGGCGGCGATCGCCTCGGCGAGGACGTCGCGGATCGCCTGCACCAGCCGCCGCGCCGCGGCGGTGGGCCCGCCGGCGGCGGTGGCGAGCGTGCCGGCCGCCCGGCGCGGCGAGAGGCCGGCGCGGTGCAGCGCCTCGCTGACATAGATGTTGCCGAGCCCCGCCACCACCTTCTGGTCCAGCAGCGCCGCCTTGAGCGAGGTGGCGCGGCCAGCGCAGGCGCGCGCGAGATAGGCGGCGTCGAAGGCGTTGCCGAGCGGCTCGGGCCCGACGCCGCGGAAGAGGGGGTGCTCCTCCAGCGTGCGGCGCGGCACCAGCAGCATGGCGCCGAAGCGGCGGGGGTCGTTGTACACGATGCGGGTGCCGTCCTCGATTTCGAAGACGACGTGGTCGTGCGCCTCCAGCCGGGAGCGGGCGAGGGCGAAGGCGCCGGGCATCTCCACCGTTCCGCCCGGCGCGTCCGGGCCCGCCGCTCCGCCGGCCTTCTCGATGCGGAACGAGCCGGACATGCCGAGATGCATCACCAGAACCTCGCCGCCGGCGGGGTCTTCCGCCGCGCTCTCGAGATCGGCCAGCAGATATTTCGCCCGGCGCCCCAGCCCGAGGACACGCCGGCCGGCGAGGCGTTCGGCAAAGCGCTCCGGCAGCGGCCAGCGCAGGTCGGGGCGCCGCGCCTCGACCGCGCTCAGCCGCAGCCCCTCCATGGCGGGGGCGAGGCCTCGCCGGACGGTTTCGACTTCGGGCAGTTCGGGCATGGGCGGGCTCGCTGTGGCTGCGCCCTATATAAGGTGAAGCGCGCGCAGTTCCGAGATCAGCCCGTCGATGCCGGTGAAATGGTGCGCGCGCAGCCCCGCCTCCCGGGCGCCAGCGGCGTTCACGGCCTTGTCGTCGATCATCAGGGCGTCCTGCGGCGCCACCCCGTGCAGCGCGGCCAGGCGGCGGAAGATCGCGGGGTCGGGCTTCTTGGTGCGGAAGTCGGCCGCGACATGCATGGCGGTGCCGAAGACGGGGCGCAGATGCGGCACCACCGCGTCGAAATGGCGCTTCATCAGCAGGCCGTTATTGGTGAGCAGGGCGAGGGGCACGCGCTCCCCCAACCGTGCGGCGAGCGCCGTCATGGCGGGGTCGGGCCGGGTGACCGGGGCGCGGGTGCGCACCCAGGCGGCGTCGTCGAAGGCGATGCCGAGGGCCGCGCCCACCGCGGCGAGATACTGGTCGGCGTCGAGCGCGCCCATGTCGCCGGCGTCCTCGATGCCGCTGTGCCAGATCCGGCGCTCGACTTCCCCGGCGTCGAGCCCGGCCAGCGCCCCCATGGCCGCCTGCCGCGCCTGCGGGTCGTAGCGCACCAGCACGTCGTCCATGTCGAAGATCACCAGCCGCGGCCCGCCGGGGGAGGGCATGCCGGAGGCTGGCGTGTCTTGGCCGGGCATCTCTTGGCCGGGCGTGTCCGGGCGGTTAGGCGGCGGCTCGGATCGGCTCACGGCGTCCTCGCGTCAGGGAAGCTTGTCGAAGCCCTCGCCGAACCCGTTGAGGCTCAGCGGAATGCCGATACCTTCTTCCGGTGTCTGGAAGATGATGAAGGTGGCGTTCTGGCCATTGCGGAGCTGGCCCACCAGCTTGTCGTCGAGAACCACCTCGGCCACGCAGCCATTGGGCACGCAGCGCACGAAGCCGGCGCGGCCGACATCGGTGTTGTCTATCTTCAGCCCGAGGCCCGAGGGCAGCAGCACGCCGAGCGGGGCGAGCACCCGCAGCAGGCGGCTCTGCTGGTCCGCGGTCTTCAGCACGATGACGGTGAGGCCGACATTGGGCCGGTCGTCCGCCTGCACGCTCTGCAGCAGCACGCACTGCTCGGACTGGGCGCCGGGCGGGGTGTCGCACCGGATCTGCCAGTCCCCGTGGACGGAACGCACCACCCCCTGCGCGCTGGCGCCTCCCGCGGCGGCGAGGAGCATGGCGAGGGCCAGGAAGGCGGGCGCCACGAGATTGAGCGAGGGGAACCCGCGCATGGTCTACTCTCCCGAGGAAATGGCTTCGGAGGGGGCCTGCGCCTGGAGGGGCGCCGACGATTCGGGGCTGCTTCGGTCGGTCGCAGCCTCCCGTGGGAAGGAGGCCTACAGCGCACGCGCGCTATGTCAAGAATGGGGCGCGCGGAGGTTCTCCCGGAATTGGAATGGCTCCAGCCAGACCCGACGTCATGTCGCACAGGAGCGGACCCATGTCTCGTTGCCCGGGGTGGCGTTTTGTGTTTGATGTAGGTCAATTGCCGCCGTTCCCCGCACGCGACTGACGCAACGGTTGAGGGCGCGCAGCCAAGATCTTAGGGAGTGACGATCGCGATGCAGTCGTGGATCAGCAAAGCCGTGCGCAGGTGCGGGGGCTTCGGAACGGGCCTGTCCGCGGGCATCGCGACGGTGCTGGCGGGCTCGGGTGCCGCCCTCGCCGGTACGGGGCAGCCGTCTGACTGGCAGGTCAACCTGCAGGGTGCCGCCTCGCCGGTGATGGAAAGCATCCATTCCTTCCACACCTTCCTGCTCTTCATCATCGTCAGCGTCGTGCTTCTGGTGCTGGCGCTGCTCATCATCGTGCTGGTGAAGTTCAACGAGAAGGCGAACCCGGTTCCCTCCAAGACCACCCACCACACGCTGATCGAGGTGGCGTGGACCGTGATCCCGGTCCTCATCCTCGTGGCGATCGCCATTCCCTCCTTCCGCCTGCTGTTCCTCGAGCTGAACATCCCCAAGGCGGACATGACGGTGAAGATCACCGGGCACCAGTGGTACTGGTCCTATGAATATCCCGACAACGGCGCCTTCACCTTCGACAGCCTCATGCTGACCGACGAGGAGCGCAAGCCGGGCCAGCCGCGCCTGCTGGCGGTGGACAACGAGGTCGTGGTGCCGGTCAACAAGATCGTCCGCATCCAGGTGACCTCGGCCGACGTCATCCACTCCTTCGCCATGCCGTCCTTCGGCGTGAAGATCGACGCCATGCCGGGCCGCCTGAACGAGAGCTGGTTCCAGGCCACCCAGGAAGGCGTGTTCTACGGCCAGTGCTCGGAGCTGTGCGGCAAGGACCATGCCTTCATGCCGATCGCGATCCGCGTGGTGAGCGAGCCGGCCTTCTCGGCGTGGGTCGAGGAAGCCAAGCAGAAATTCGCCTCGGGCGACGCGCCGCGTCCGACCTTCGCCGAGAACGATGCGGCTGCCG
The DNA here is from genome assembly GCF_018390635.1 of Ancylobacter lacus. GTDB lineage: Bacteria > Pseudomonadota > Alphaproteobacteria > Rhizobiales > Xanthobacteraceae > Ancylobacter > Ancylobacter lacus. Next base: position 271,099 of record NZ_JAHBGE010000044.1, read on the forward strand.
CCCTGCCGACGACGCGCTGAGCGCCGGCAGACTGGTTTGAGATGAGAAGCGCGCAAGCGCGGATGAGGGACGAGTTCATGGCATACGCAGCCGGTCACGCGGGCGACCCCACGGGTTGGAAGCGTTGGGTCTATTCGACCAACAACAAGGACATCGGTGTCATGTACCTGATCTTCGCCATCGTGGCGGGGGTCGTGGGCGGCATTCTTTCGATCGGCATCCGTGCCGAGCTGCAGCAGCCGGGCCTTCAGATCTTCTCGGACCCGCAGACCTTCAACGTGTTCACCACCGGCCACGGCCTCATCATGATCTTCTTCATGGTGATGCCGGCGATGATCGGCGGCTTCGGCAACTACTTCATCCCGCTGATGATCGGCGCGCCGGACACGGCGTTCCCGCGCATCAACAACGTCGCCTTCTGGCTGCTGCCGCCCTCCTTCGCGCTGGCGATCCTGTCGCTGTTCGTCGAGGGCGCGGCCGGCTCCAACGGCTTCGGCGGCGGCTGGACCATCTATCCCCCGCTCTCGTCCAAGCTCGGCCACCCCGGCCCGGCGATGGACCTGCTGATCCTGTCGCTGCACATCGCCGGCGCCTCCTCGATCCTGGGCGCGATCAACCTGATCACGACCATCCTCAACATGCGCGCGCCGGGCATGACGCTGCACAAGATGCCGCTCTTCGCCTGGGCGCAGCTCGTCACGGCCTTCCTGCTGCTGCTCTCGCTGCCGGTGCTGGCGGGTGCCATCACCATGCTGCTGACCGACCGCAATTTCGGCACCACCTTCTTCGATCCCGCCGGCGGCGGCGACCCGATCCTGTTCCAGCACCTGTTCTGGTTCTTCGGCCACCCCGAAGTGTACATCCTGATCCTGCCGGGCTTCGGCATCGTCAGCCACATCGTCTCCACCTTCTCCAAGAAGCCGGTGTTCGGTTATCTCGGCATGGCCTACGCCATGGTCGCGATCGGCGTGGTGGGCTTCGTGGTGTGGGCGCACCACATGTACACGGTGGGTCTGTCGGCCTCGACCCAGGCCTATTTCGTCGCCGCGACCATGATCATCGCGGTGCCCACGGGCGTGAAGATCTTCTCGTGGATCGCCACCATGTGGGGCGGCTCGATCTCGCTGCGCGTGCCGATGCTGTGGTCGATCGGGTTCATCTTCCTGTTCACCGTGGGCGGCGTCACCGGCGTGGTGCTGTCGAACGCCGGCATCGACCGCTCGCTGCACGACACCTATTACGTGGTGGCGCACTTCCACTACGTGCTGTCGCTCGGCGCGGTGTTCGCGATCTTCGCCGGCTGGTACTACTGGGCGCCGAAGATGTTCGGCTACATGTACTCCGAGTCGATCGGCAAGCTGCATTTCTGGATGACCTTCGTCGGGGTGAACCTGGTGTTCTTCCCCCAGCACTTCCTGGGTCTCGCCGGCATGCCGCGCCGCTACGCCGACTATCCCGACGCCTTCGCCCACTGGAACTTCATCTCCTCGATCGGCTCCTACATCTCGGGCGTCGCGGTGCTGGTGTTCCTGTTCGGCGTCTACCGCATGTTCGCGGCCAAGGTGCCGGCCGGCGACAACCCGTGGGGCGTCGGCGCCACCACGCTGGAATGGACGCTGTCCTCGCCGCCGCCGTTCCACCACTTCGACACCCTGCCGCGCATCAAGTGAGCGGTAGCCGGCCCGGGCCTCGGCCCGTGGCCCGACGAGTTCCCGGCGCGCACCTCGCGCCGGTCGCCTGAACCAAGGACGCGCCTTCCCCCGGGAAACCGCTCCGGCGGCCATTGCGCCGGGCGGGGGGACGGCGCGGAACCGGAGCGCATGATGAGTGACGTCGCCTCGCGCGAATACGAAGTGACCGGTTCCGAACCCGCGGCGATCGACGTTCCGTCCTTCGCCTCGGTGTCGGACTACATCGCCCTGCTGAAGCCGCGGGTGATGTCGCTCGTCATTTTCACCGCGCTGGTCGGCATCGTGCGCGCGCCCGGCGACGTGCACCCGGTGATCGCCTTCACCGCGCTGCTGTGCATCGCCATCGGCGCCGGCGCCTCGGGCGCGCTGAACATGTGGTGGGACGCCGACATCGACGCGGTGATGACCCGCACCCGCGGCCGCCCGGTCCCCGCCGGCCGGGTGACGCCGGGCGAAGCCCTGGCCTTCGGCATGACGCTGTCGGTCGGCTCGGTGCTGGTGCTCGGCCTGCTGGTCAACGTGCTGTCGGCGGCGCTGCTGGCCTTCACCATCTTCTTCTACGCCGTCATCTACACCATGTGGCTGAAGCGCTCGACGCCGCAGAACATCGTCATCGGCGGCGCCGCCGGGGCGTTTCCCCCCATGGTTGGCTGGGCCGCCGCCTCGGGCGGGATCGGGCTCGAGAGCGTGCTGCTCTTCCTCCTCATCTTCTTCTGGACGCCGCCGCATTTCTGGGCGCTGGCGCTCTACAAGACCGGCGACTACGCCCGGGCCGGCGTGCCCATGCTCCCCGTGGTGGCGGGCGAGGCGGAAACCCGCCGGCAGATCCTGCTCTACACGCTGGTGCTCGTGCCGCTCGGCATCGCGCCCTTCGCCCTCGGCATGGCCGGGCTCGCCTATGGCGTCGTCTCGGTCGTCTCCGGCGCCGCCATGCTGGCGCTGGCGCTGGAGGTGTACCGCCGGCGGGAGGGCGTCGCGGCGGAAAAGGCGGCCAAGCGTCTTTTCGCCTTCTCCATCCTCTATCTCTTCCTGCTGTTCGCGGTGCTTCTGGTCGAAGCCCTGCCGGTACCGTCCGGGATCGGCATCTGAACCATGGGCGCGGCAGGGAGAGACATCATGGCCAACACACCCAAGGACCCCCGCGACCCGGGCGTGGTCCTCACCCCCGAGCAGAAGCGCCGCCAGCGCTCCCGCTCGATCGCCATCGCCGTGGTGCTGGGCGCGCTCTGCGTCCTGTTCTACGTCGTCACCATCGTGAAGCTCGGACCCAACGTCCTCAACCGGCCGCTGTGAGGTGACGATGCGCGCGCGTGATCCTTCGCCTGCCCCCGATGCCCGCGCCGGCAGCCGCCGTCACGCCGTGGTGGCGGTCGCCTGCGTCGCGTTCGTCGGCGCCATGGTCGGCGCCTCCTACGCCGCCGTGCCGCTCTACAAGATGTTCTGCCAGGTCACCGGCTTCGGCGGCGCGACCCGGGTCGCGGCGGCGGCGCCGGACCATGCCATCGACCGGGTGGTCGAGGTGCGGTTCGATACCAATGTGGCGCCGGGCCTGCCCTGGAGCTTCGAACCCGAAGTGCGCTCGATGCAGGTTCGGCTCGGTGACACCAAGCTGGTGCATTTCCGCGCCACCAACCACGCCGACCGGCCGGTGACCGCCGCCGCGACCTACAACGTCACTCCCGGCGTGGTCGGCAGCCATTTCGGCAAGATGCAGTGCTTCTGCTTCACCGACCAGACGCTGCAGCCCGGCGAGTCGATCGAGATGCCGGTGGTCTTCTTCGTCGACCCCGACATGGTCACCGACATCGACGCCGCCAGCGTGTCCACCATCACCTTGTCCTACACTTTCTTCCCCAAGGCGACGCCGGTCGCCTCGGGCCAGGGTACCCCCGCGAAGGCTCCCCTGTGACGAAACGGAATGGTAATATCGCGGCCATCCGACTGGCCCGCTAGAAACAGACGCACGGAGAGCGCGACCCATGGCCGAGGCCCACGCCAAGCACCACGACTACCACCTCGTCGACCCGAGCCCGTGGCCTTTCGTCATCTCGGTCTTCGCCTTCGTCATGGCCGTCGGCGCGGTCTTCTGGATGCACGGCCAGCTCACCTCGCTGGTCTTCATCGTCGGCCTGCTGGGTGTCATCTACACCATGGTGGTGTGGTGGCGGGACATCATCCGCGAGGCGCAGCACACCCGCGCCCACACCAAGGTGGTGCAGCTTCACCTGCGCTACGGCATGATCCTGTTCATCGCCTCGGAGGTGATGTTCTTCGTGGCGTGGTTCTGGGCGTTCTTCGACGCCTCGCTCTATTCCGGCGAAGCCATCAACTTCACCCGCAACGAGTTCACCGGCGGGCACTGGCCGCCCCAGGGCATCGAGACCTTCGACCCCTGGCACCTGCCGCTGCTGAACACGCTGATCCTGCTCACCTCGGGCACCACGCTGACCTGGGCCCACCATGCGCTGGTGCATGGTGATCGCCAGAGCGCGAAGTGGGGCCTCTGGCTCACCGTCGGCCTCGGCGTGCTGTTCTCGCTGTGCCAGGCCTATGAGTACAGCCACGCCACCTTCGCCTTCTCCGGCAACATCTACGGGGCCACCTTCTTCATGGCGACCGGCTTCCACGGTTTCCATGTCATCGTCGGCACCATCTTCCTCGCCGTGTGCCTGGGCCGGCTCTATGCCGGGCACTTCACCCCCACCCATCACTTCGGCTTCGAGGCGGCGGCGTGGTACTGGCACTTCGTTGACGTGGTGTGGCTGTTCCTGTTCACCTTCATCTATGTGTGGGGCGGCGGCGCGGCGGCGCACTGACCCCCGGACCGGACGGTATCGGCGGGGCGGCCCTGGGCCGCCCCGTTTGCGTTTGCAGCGAGGCGCCGGAGGAGTAGAACTGCGGCCATGGACCTGAAGCCCTTCGACACCGCCGTCTCGCCCGTCGCCGCCGGCCTCGGCTGCCGCTGCCCGCGTTGCGGGCGTGGCCGCCTTTTCAGCGGCTTTCTCACCGTCGCCCCGGCCTGCGAGCGCTGCGGCCTCAGCTATGATTTCGCCGATGCCGGCGACGGGCCGGTGGTGTTCATCATCCTCCTCGCCGGTACGCTGGTGGTCGGGCTGGCGCTGTGGGTGGAACTCACCTGGTCGCCGCCGCTCTGGGTCCATGCCCTGCTCTGGACCCCGCTGGTGCTGCTGTCGACGGTCGGGCTCATGCGACCCCTCAAGGCGCTGCTGATCGCCCAGCAATATGCCAAGCGCGCCGCCGAGGGGCGCCTCGACCGGGGCACTCCGTGACGCTTCACGATCAGCCGGCCATGGACGCCGCCCGCCCGGCGACGCGCCCGGCCGGGGCGGGCGCCCCGGCGCCGCGGCCGCGCAAGCCGCGCTGGCGCCGGCTCATCGTGCCCGGCCTCGCCACGCTGGTCGCCTTCGCGATTCTGGTCAGCCTCGGCAGCTGGCAGCTCGAACGGCTGGCGTGGAAGGAGGGCCTTCTCGCCAAGGTCGAGTCGCGCATCCACCAGCCGCCGGTCCCGGCACCGGCCGAGACGGAGTGGAGCGGCGTCGGCTTCGATGCCGACGAGTACCGCCACATCAGCGCGACCGGGCGTTTCCGGCACGATCTCGAGGTGCAGGTCTACGCGCTGGTCGACACCGCGCCGGACGGCAGCGGCGGGCCGGGCTACTGGGTGGTGACGCCGCTGGTGCTCACCGATGGCGCCGCCATCCTGGTCAATCGCGGCTTCGTGCCGCTGGACCGCCGTGCGCCGGCAACCCGGCCGGAAGCCCAGACCGATGGCCTCGTCACGGTCACCGGGTTGCTGCGGATGCCGGAGGAAGAGGGACTCTTCACCCCGGAGAACGACCCCGCCCGCGACGCCTGGTACACCCGCGACCCCGTCGCCATCGCGGCGGCCCGCAACCTGCTGAGGGTCGCCCCCTTCCTGATCGACGCGGATGCGGACGCCACGCGGCCGAAGGCTCTGCCCATTGGCGGGCTCACCCGGGTCACCTTCCCCAACCGGCACCTGGAATATGCCCTGACCTGGTTCGGCCTCGCCGCCACCCTGCTGGGCGTCTTCGCCGCCTTTGCCTGGGTGCGGCTGCGGGAGCCGCGCTGACGCGGCGCGCTTGCGTGACGGCCGCCCGGCCACTAGGTTGCCGGCGCATTCACGGAGGCGCCGTTGCGCTACGTCTCGACCCGGGGGGAAGCTCCCGTCCTCGCTTTCACCGATGCGTTGCTGGCGGGCCTCGCCCGCGACGGCGGCCTCTATGTCCCGCAGCAGTTTCCGGTGCTGGCGCCCGCGCAGATCGCGCAGCTCGCCGGGCTCAGCTATGCCGATACGGCGGAGCGCGTCATCGCCCCGTTCGCCGATGAGCTGTTTCCGGTCCAGGTGCTGCGCCCGATGCTGGAGGCCGCCTATGCCGGCTTCCGCCACCCCGCCGTGACGCCGCTGGTGCAGATCGCGCCCAACCGCTTCGTGCTGGAGCTGTTCCACGGGCCGACCCTGGCGTTCAAGGACGTCGCCATGCAGCTGCTGGGCCGCATGATGGACCATGCGCTGGCGGCACGCGGCGCCCGCGCCACCATCGTCGGCGCCACCTCCGGCGACACCGGCAGCGCCGCGATCGAGGCCTTCCGCGACAGCGCGCGGGCCGATGTCTTCATCCTCTATCCCGCCGGCCGCGTCTCCGAGGTGCAGCGCCGGCAGATGACGACCGTCGACAGCCCCCATGTCCATGCCATCGCCATCGAGGGCACGTTCGACGACTGTCAGGCCCATGTGAAGGCGATGTTCAACCACCACGCCTTCCGCGACCGTCTGGCGCTGGCGGGGGTGAACTCCATCAACTGGGCGCGGATCGTCGCGCAGGTGGTATATTATTTCGCCGCGGGTGCCGCGCTCGGGGCGCCGCACCGGCCGCTCTCCTTCGTCGTGCCCACCGGGAATTTCGGCGACGTGCTCGCCGGCTATGTCGCCAAGCGCATGGGCCTGCCGGTCGACCGGCTGGTGGTTGCGACCAATGTGAACGACATCCTCGCCCGCACGCTGGAGACCGGGCGCTATGACGTCACCGGCGTGGTGCCCTCCTCGTCGCCCTCGATGGACATACAGGTGTCGTCGAATTTCGAGCGCCTGCTGTTCGACGCGCTGGACCGCGACGCCGGCGCGCTGCGCGGGCTGATGGCGACGCTGGCGCAATCCGGCTCCTTCGCCCCGCCCACGGCGGCGCTGGAGGCGATCCGGGCCGAGTTCGACGCGCTGCGCAGCGACGAGGAACAGACCGCGGCGACCATCGCCCGGGTGCGGCGCGAGGCCGGCTATCTCCTCGATCCCCACACCGCGGTCGCGGTGAGCGCCGCCGAGCGGGTCCGGCACGATCCCCATGTGCCCCAGGTGGTGCTTGCCACCGCGCACCCCGCCAAGTTCCCCGACGCGGTGGAACGGGCCTGCGGCGAGCGCCCGCAGCTGCCGCCGCACCTCGCCGATCTCTACGAGCGGCCGGAGCGCACGCCGGTGCTGCCGAACGATCTCGCCGCGATCGAGACGTATATTTCCCGCCACGCGCGGGCGGGAGCCGGGGCATGACGGACCGCGAGGCCGGCGGCGTGCCGCGTATTTCCACGCTCGACAACGGCGTGACCGTCATTACCGACGCCATGCCGCATCTGGCGACCGCCTCGCTCGGCATCTGGGTCGGCGCGGGGGCGCGCGACGAGCGGCCGGACGAGCACGGCATCTCCCACCTTCTGGAGCACATGGCGTTCAAGGGCACGCGGCGGCGCAGCGCCCGGGCCATCGCCGAGGAGATCGAGGCGGTGGGGGGCGACATCAACGCCGCCACCAGCGTCGAGCACACCGCCTACCACGCCCGGGTGCTGGGCGAGGACGTGCCGCTCGCCATCGACGTGCTGGCCGACATCCTGACCGAGCCGGCGTTCGATGCCGAGGAGCTCGCCCGCGAGCACAATGTGATCGTGCAGGAGATCGGCGCCGCGCTCGACACGCCGGACGATCTGGTGTTCGACCTGTTCCAGGAGCGGGCCTTCCCCGAGCAGGCGATCGGCCGCTCGATCCTCGGCACGCCGGAGACGGTGCGCTCCTTCGGTCCCGCCCAGCTCCAGGCCTATCTCGACCGCAACTATCGCGGCCCGCGCGCCATCGTCGCCGCGGCCGGCGCGGTGGAGCATGAGCGGGTGGTGGCGGAGGTCGCCGGCCGGCTCGCCCGCTTCCCGGCGGAGGCCAAGCCGGAGCCGGCGGCGGCGCGCTACCAGGGCGGCACCCGGATCGGCGGCGGGCGCGATCTCGAACAGGCGCACCTGCTTGTGGGGCTGGAGGGGTTGTCGTTCCGCGATCCCGGCTTCCACGCGCTGCAGATCTTCACCAATGTGCTCGGCGGCGGCATGTCCTCCCGGCTGTTTCAGGAAGTGCGGGAGAGCCGGGGGCTCTGCTACTCCGTCTATTCGTTCCACTGGGCCTATGGCGACAGCGGCCTGTTCGGCATCTACGCCGGCACCGACGGCGGCGACGTGTCCGAACTGACCGATGTGGTGATCGATCAGATCGGCCAGTGCAGCGAGACCATGAGCGAGGCCGAACTCGCCCGTTCCAAGGCGCAGGCGAAGGTGGGGCTGCTGACGGCGCTGGAAAGCTCCGGCGCGCGGGCCGACCAGCTCGCGCGGCAGATGCTGGCCTTTGGCCGGCCGATCCCGCTGGAGGAGATCGTGGCGCGGCTGGAAGCCGTCACGCTCGCCGACGCGCGGGCGGCGGGGCGCCGCCTGCTCGGGCAGGGCCGGCCGACCTTCGTCGCGCTCGGGCCGGGCAAGACACTTGAAACCGCTGCCCGCATCGTCGAACGTCTTGACGTAAAGGCGGCCTAGCGGCCGCCGCAAGACGGCGCACCCTCATGGCTCTCTTCCGCGTTGTCGCCTGGCCGGATTCGCCGCCCCTGATCGAGGGGCGCGGCGTGCTGCTGCGGGCGCCCGTGATGTCGGATTATGCGGCATGGGCGGCGCTGCGCGAGCGCAGCCGGGCCTTCCTCACGCCGTGGGAGCCGCTGTGGCCGGCCTATGACCTCGCCCGCGGCGCGTTCCGCCGGCGGCTGCGGCGCTACGCCCGGGATGTGCGGGAGGACCAGGCCTATCCCTTCCTCGTCTTCCGGCTGGAGGACCAGGCGCTGCTGGGCGGGCTGACCCTTTCCAATGTGCGCCGGGGCGTCGCCCAGACCGCCAGCCTCGGCTACTGGATGGGGCAGGACCACGCCGGCAAGGGCCATATGAGCGCGGCGGTGGCGGCGCTGCTGCCCTTCGCCCATGGCAGCCTCGGGCTGCGTCGGATCGAGGCGGCCTGCCTGCCGCACAACGAGCCCTCGATCCGGCTGCTGCGGCGGGTCGGTTTCCGGCAGGAGGGCTATGGCCGGGAATATCTCTGCATCAACGGGGTGTGGCAGGATCACCTGCTGTTCGCCCGGCTCTCCAGCGATCCCATCGCGCCCCATGCCGACGGCGCGGGATAGACGCTGCGCCTTCACGCTGCGCAGTCTGGAAGAAGTAAAATGTAAAGCTGGCGCGAAGCCAGTATTATTCGATCACTCTATCGCCAGATACGCATTTGCCCGTTGACGGCCGCGAGCTGTAGCGCGACAACGGAAGATGACAGGCTTGTTTGGAATTATTCTAACAAGCTCATCACTTCAGGTGCGTTGGCGCGATGATCGTGTGCTCTTGCAATGTGCTGTCGGACACTCAGGTCCGCGATGCCGTCGCCGGCCCCGGTGCGGCGGTGCGGACGGCGGGCCAGGTGTATCGCTGCCTCGGCTGCAGCCCGCAATGCGGCCGCTGCGCCCGCACCATCCGCTCCATCATCGATCAGGCGCTCGGCTCCGCCTGCGGCGCCTGCCCGCTGGAATGCCCGGCGGCGGCCGGCCACGCGGCGGCGGCGGAATAGCCGGGGCAACGCCATTCTTTGGCATTGGAAGGCTTCCATAGCCCGGTTTCGTCGGTAAAATCCCGTTTACCGGCTGGCGCTCTCTTTAGAGAGACTCTAAACAGGTCGGGTTCATGTGATCAGGAGGCCGCGGCCATGAAGGGCGATCCCAAGGTTATCGACTATCTCAATCGCGGAGTGAGGTCGGAGCTGACCGCCATCAACCAGTACTGGCTGCATTTCCGCATGCTGGACAACTGGGGCTACAAGAAGCTGGCCGCCAAGTGGCGTGCCGAGTCCATCGAGGAAATGCACCACGCGGATCGCTTCATCGACCGCATCCTGTTCCTCGAGGGCTTCCCCAATCTGCAGGTGCTCGATCCGCTGCGCATCGGCCAGAATGTGAAGGAGGTCATCGAGTGCGACCTCGCGGCCGAACTCGAGGCCCGCTCGCTCTATCAGGAAGCCGCCACCTACGCCGAGACCGTGCAGGACTACCCCAGCCGCGACCTCTTCAAGGCGCTGATGGCGGATGAGGAAGGCCATATCGACTTCCTCGAAACCCAGCTCGACCTCATCGGGCAGATCGGCCTTCAGCTCTACGCCCAGCACCATATCGGCGATCTCGACGACTGAGTGCGTCCCGGCCCGACCGATACGACCCACAGGGCGGCCGTACGGCCGCCCTTTTCATTCCGCCGCCGCCCCGGCTCCTTGCCGCATCCCGCATCCCCATGGAAGCGCCTGCCATAGCTCCATGGCGGGTGGCTGTTCATTGGAAAATTTCTAACGTATTGAATTCACTCATCTTTTGATTGACCCTGGGTCATGTCTTCTCTAGATGCCGTAGCCGGCGCTGCCGCCCGTCCGGGAGCGCCGCTCATGGCTGAACCCGGAGATCACCGATGCGCCACCGTCTCGCCCCCTCCCTGCGCGCCACCCGGCGCCGATTTCTCGCCGCTGCGGCCGTCCTTGGTCTGGCCGCCGGCCTGACGGCGGGCCCGGTCGCGGCCGAGGAGGTGGTGAACATCTACACCACCCGGGAGCCGGGCCTCGCCAAGCCGCTGTTCGACGGCTTCACCGCGGCCACCGGCATCAAGGTGAACAGCGTCTTCATCAAGGACGGTCTGGTCGAGCGGGTGAAGGCGGAGGGCGCGGCCTCCCCGGCGGACGTGCTGATGACCGTGGATATCGGCAATCTGCTTGATATCGTCGACCAGGGCGTGGCCCAGCCGATCGCCTCGCCGGTGCTGGACGCCGCCATTCCGGCCAATCTGCGCGGCGCGGACGGCCGCTGGTTCGCGCTCTCCGCCCGCGCCCGCGTGGCCTATGTCTCGAAGGACCGGGTGAAGGACACCGCGCTGACCTATGAGGGGCTCGCCGACCCGGCGTGGAAGGGCAAGCTCTGCATCCGTTCCGGCAAGCACCCCTACAACACCGCCCTGATCGCGGCCTTTATCGTCCACCACGGCGAGGCGAAGGCCGAGGAGTGGCTGAAGGGGGTGAAGGCCAACCTCGCGCGCAAGCCGGCCGGCGGCGATCGCGAGAACGCCCGCGACATCCTCGGCGGCATCTGCGATATCGGCGTCGGCAATTCCTACTATGTCGGGCTGATGCGCTCGGGCAAGGGTGGGCCGGACCAGGAGAAGTGGGCCGAGGCGATCAACGTGATCCTGCCCACCTTCGAAGGCGGCGGCACCCATGTGAACGTCTCCGGCGCCGTGGTGGCGGCCAACGCGCCGAACAGGGCCAATGCCGTGAAGCTGCTGGAATACCTCGTTTCCCCGGCGGCGCAGGACCTCTATGCCCGGGGCAATTTCGAGTACCCCGTGGTGCCGGGCGCGCCGGTCGATCCGATCATCGCCGCCTTCGGTCCGCTCAAGGTCGACAATGTCGATCTCGTCAAGGTCGCCGGTGCCCGCAAGGCGGCGGCGGACCTGATCGACAAGGTCGGCTTCGACAATTGACGGCCACGGGCGCAGCGCCGGGGGCCGCCCCGGCCCTCCTGACGGCAGCCTCCCGGTCGCGGCGGCGTGCGCCGCTGCCGCTGCTGCGGGGCGCCGTCTGGGCGGTGGTGGGGGTGGTGCTGGCACCCTTGCTCGCACTGGCGGCCATCGCGGCGTCCGGTTCGACGGCGCTGTGGCCGCATCTTCTGGTCTATGTGCTGCCGCAGGCGCTGGCACAGACCGCGCTGCTGGTCGCCGGCGTCGGCGTCGTGGTCACGGTCATCGGCACCGGCACCGCCTGGCTGGTGGCCACCGCGCGCTTTCCCGGCCGCGGCGTGTTCGAATGGGCGCTGCTGCTGCCGCTCGCGGTGCCGACCTACATCCAGGCCTATGTCTATCTCGACGCCGTGCACCCGCTGGGGCCGATCCCCACCGCGATCCGCGCCGCGCTGGGGATGACGAGCCCGCGCGACCTGCCCCTGCCGGAGGTGCGCTCGCTGTGGGGCTGCATCGTGCTGCTCGGGCTGGTGCTCTACCCCTATGTCTATCTCACCGCGCGCTCGGCCTTTCTGGTGCAGACCGCCGCCGCGCTGGACGCGGCGCGCACCCTCGGCCTCGGCCCGGCCGCCACCTTCCGCCGCATCGCGCTGCCGCTGGCGCGCCCCGCCATCGTCGTCGGCTTGACGCTGGCGCTGATGGAGACGGTGAACGATATCGGCGCCTCCGAATTCCTCGGCGTGCAGACGCTGACGCTGTCGATCTATTCGACTTGGCTGAATCGCTCCGATCTGCCCGGCGCGGCGCAGATCGCGCTGGTGATGCTGGCGATCGTGGTGGCGCTGACGCTGGCGGAGCGCTGGGGCCGGCGGCAGCTCCGGGTCGGGGCGGTGGGCGGGCGGGCCCACCCGACGCTGCGCCGCCGGCTCGGCGGCCCGGCGGCGGCGGGGGCTTTCCTCGCCTGCCTGCTGCCGGTGGCGCTCGGCTTCCTGCTGCCGGCCGGCCATCTCCTGCACACCGCGCTGGGACGCTACCAGTTCCATGGCCGTCTTCCCGAGGGGCTGCTGGCGGAGGCGGGGGCGACGGCGCTGCTCGCCGCGCTCGGCACGCTGGTCGCGCTCGGTCTTGGCGCGCTGGTGGTGGTGGCCCGCCGCACCGGGGCGCTTGGCTCCGCGGTGGCGGGGCGACTGGCCGGGCTCGGCTATGCCGTGCCGGGAACGGTGCTGGCCGTCGGGCTGCTGGTGCCGCTGGCCAAGCTCGACAACGCGCTCGCCACGCTCGGTGCCGCCCTGTTCGGCCTCGCCCCGGGGCTGCTGATCTCCGGCTCCGGGGCGGCGCTGGTGCTGGCCTACACCATCCGCTTCCTCGCCATTCCGGTGGGGTCGCTGGAAGCCGGCTACGGCAAGATCGGCGAAACCCTCGACATGGCGGCGCGCAGCCTCGGCGAGCGGCCCCCCGGCATGGTGCGGCGCATCCATCTGCCGCTGCTGCGCCCGGCGCTCGGCGCCGCGGCGCTGCTGGTGTTCGTGGACTGCATGAAGGAGCTGCCGGCGACCCTGATGCTGCGCCCGCTGAATCTGGAGACGCTGGCAAGCCACGTCTATGGCGAGGCCGCCCGCGGCACCTATGAGGACGGCGCCCTGGCGGCGCTGCTCATCGTGCTGGTCGGCCTCGCCCCGGTCATCCTGCTCGCCCGGTTGTCGCGCGGCGGCGATCAGGTCGCCAGTTCGGGACGGTCGCGGTAGAGCTCCAGCGCCTCCGGGTTGGCGAGCGCCTCGGTGTTCTTCACCGGCCGGCCGTGGACCACGTCGCGCACCGCCAGCTCGGTGATCTTGCCGGAGCGGGTGCGCGGGATGTCCGCCACCGCGACGATCTTCGCCGGTACGTGGCGTGGCGAGGCGCCGGTGCGGATCTGGGCGCGGATGCGCTTTTCCAGATCGGCGTCGAGGTTGGCCTCCGGCTTCAGCCGGACGAACAGCACGATGCGCACGTCATTGTCCCACTCCTGGCCGATGGCGAGGGATTCGACGATCTCCGGCACCTGCTCGGCCTGGGCGTAGATCTCGGCGGTGCCGATACGCACACCCTGCGGGTTCAGCGTGGCGTCGGAGCGGCCGTGGATGATCAGCCCGCCATGGCTGGTCCATTCGGCGAAGTCGCCGTGGCACCACACATCGGGGAAGCGCTCGAAATAGGCGGCGCGGTACTTGGCCCCCTCCGGGTCGTTCCAGAACATCACCGGCATGCAGGGGAACGGCCGGGTGCAGACCAGCTCGCCGCGTTCGCCGCGCAGCGGCTGGCCCTCGTCGGACCAGACATCCACCGCCATGCCGAGGCCGGCGCACTGGATTTCGCCCTTGTAGACCGGGGCGGTGGGGTCGCCCAGCACGAAGCAGGAGACGATGTCGGTGCCCCCCGAGATGGAGGCGAGGTGGACGTCCCGCTTGATGCCCTCATAGACGAAGCCGAAGCTCTCCGGCGCCAGCGGCGAGCCGGTCGAGGTGATCGCCCTCAGCGCGGAGAGGTCGTGCGTCTCGATCGGGCGGACCCCCTCCTTGTGCAGCGAATCGAGGTACTTCGCCGAGGTGCCGAACAGGGCGAACCGCTCGGCCTCGGCGTAGTCGAACAGCACGGACGGGCGGGGGGCGAAGGGCGAGCCGTCGAACAGGCACAGCGTCAGCCCGCTGGCGAGGCCGGTGACCAGCCAGTTCCACATCATCCAGCCGCAGGTGGTGAAATAGAACAGCCGGTCGCCCGGGCGCAGGTCGCAGTGCAGCCGGTGCTCCTTGATGTGCTGGAGCAGCGTGCCCCCCGCGCCGTGCACGATGCATTTCGGCACGCCGGTGGTGCCGGAGGAGAACAGGATGAACAGCGGGTGGTTGAAAGGCAGCCGCTCATAGGCGAGGGGGCCGGCCGCGAACGGGGCGATGAAACCATCGAGGCTCACCGCGTTGGGCAGGTCGGCGGCGATCTCCTCGGCCTCGCCCAGATAGGGCACGACCACCGTGCGCACGACGCTCGGCAGCTTGGGCACCACCGCGCGCAGCTTCTCGCCGATGCTCACACGCTTGCCATTGTACCAGTAACCGTCGCAGGCGACGTAGACGGTCGGCTCGATCTGGCCGAAGCGGTCGAGAATGCCGCGCTCGCCGAAGTCGGGCGAGCAGGAGGAGAACACCGCGCCGAGCGAGCTGGCCGCCAGCATCACCGCGATGGTCTCCGGCAGGTTCGGCATGGTGGCCGCCACCCGGTCGCCGATGCCGACGCCGGCCGCCTTCAGCGCCTGCTGCAGCCGCGACACCAGCGCGGTCAGCTCGGCAAAGGACATGTGGCGTTCCACCTTGTCCTCGCCGCGGAAGATGAGCGCGATCTCGCCGCCATCGCGCGGGCGCAGCAGGTTCTCGGCGTAGTTGATCCGCGCGTCGGGAAAGAAGTGCGCGCCCGGCATCTGGCCGGGATTTTCCAGCGCGACGCTGCCGGGCTCGCCGATCACTTCGCCAAGGCGCCAGACCTCCCGCCAGAAGGCGGCGGGCTCGGCGACCGACCAGGCGTGGAGGCCGGCATAATCGCCCAGCGAGGTGCCGTGGTCGGCATTGACCCGCGCGATGAGGGCGGTGATGGCGCTGGCTGCGACCCGCTCCGGGCCGGGTATCCACAGCGGCCCATCGGTCCCTTGCGACATGCTCGGCTCTCCCGCTCTGGCACGGCATGCCTGCGCGTGCCTTCCCTCATTCCTGCTCGAATTCATAGCCGCACCGCCGTGCGCTGTCAGGCCATCAAACAGACACAGAACCGGTCGAACGTGCTGCCCGAAGAGGGGGGTGCAGGACCGGGCGGGTCTGGTGCGCACGGGAAGCGGCGGATCTGTTGGGTGCGCGCGCGGTTTCCGATGCGTATTGCGCGTGCCCGGAACCTAGGGCACGACTGATTCGTAATGAAACGTATCGTTCCGATCCTCCTGCTGATCATCGTGGTCGCCTTCGGCGCGGCCGCGATGGCGCCGAAGCTCGCGCCGGAAAGCCGCCTGCAGGCGGAAGCCCAGGCCGCGCTGGAGCTGGCGACCGGCCAGCCCGCAACGCTCGATGGCCCCGTGACGTTTTCGGCCTTTCCCCGGCCGGCGATCGTGATGGCCCATGTGGCGTTCGGCGCCCCCGGCAGCGCCACGCTCGATATTCCCCATGCCCGCGTCATCCTCGAGTTCATGCCGCTGCTCGCCGGCCGGGTGCGGGCGGCGCGGATTGATCTTGATTCGCCGCGCATCGTCGTCGCCGGCACCGTGAGCGACAGCCTCGATCCCTGGAACGCGCTCGCTGCGACGCTCGGTCGCGAGGCGCCGTCGGTGCATATGCGGGTGCGCAACGGCACGGTCCTGCTGACGCATGACGGCGTCAACGAGATCGTGCTGCGCGAACTGAACGGCGACCTGCGCTGGCGTGGCGGCCGTTCGCTGGAAGCGGAAGGCGAGGTGGTCTGGCGCGGCCAGACCATGGCCTTCGACCTCGACCTCGCCGACCTCGCCGCCCTCGCACGGGGGCGGGCGGCGTCCGCCTCGCTGTCCATCTCCGGCGCGCCGGTGGCGCTGACCTACAAGGGGTCCTGCCGGCTTTCCGGCGGTGGCATCTATGCCGATGGCGACCTCTCCGTCGCCTCGTCCCGGCTTCGTGACGCGATGAGCTGGCTCGGCACGGATGCCCCGACCGAGGAGGGTTTCGGCCCCTTCTCGCTGCGGGCCCGCGCGCTGGCCTCGGGCAATTCGGTGGCGCTCAGCGACGCAAGGCTGGAGCTTGACGGCAACCGGGGCGACGGCGGCATGACGGTGCGGATCGAAAAGGGCCGCCCCATCGTCCAGGGCAGCTTTGCCGCCGACAGTTTCGATCTCTCCCCCTATGGCCGCATGGCGATGTCCGAGCCCGATGGCGAGCAGTGGAATGCGAGCCCGATCGATGTCGGCCGCCTGCGGGAATTCGACCTCGATCTTCGGCTCTCGGCCGGCCGGGTGATTGCCGGCGACTCCCGGTTCGCCCGTGTGGCGGCGAGCGCGCTGCTGAAGGCGGGCCGGCTGTCGCTGGCGATCGGCGAGGCGGAGGGCTGGAACGGGTCCCTGCGGGCATCGGCCAATCTCACGCCGCGTGCCGGACGGGGCGGCGGCGAGATGCGCGCCGAGATCGTCGGCACCGATGTCGACCTCGCTGCGGCGCTGGCGAGCATCGCGCGGCAGCAACACCTCCAGGGCGTCGGCAGCTTCCGCATTCTCGCCGGAGGCGGCGGGGCCAGCGTGGCCGAGATCGTGACAAATCTGGAGGGCGCCCTGACGCTCGATGCCAGCAATGGCGCGCTGGTCGGCATCGATGTCGGCCGCGTGCTCACCCGGCTGGAGCGCCGCCCGCTTTCCGGCGGGTCCAGCCTGCGCGGCGGCAACACCGATTTCGACCAGCTCAACGCCAAGGCCACCATTCACCGCGGCACGGTGCAGCTTGACCAGCTCACCGCCGAGAGTTCCGTGGTGCGGATCGCGGTGGGCGGGGAAATCTCGATCGCCGACCGCACCCTCGATCTCAACGGCACGGCGGCGCTGGTGCGCCCGTCGCAGTCCGACGAGCAGCCCTTCGACCTTCCCTTCGTGGTCCAGGGCTCCTGGGACAGCCCCTATCTGCTGCCGGACGCGCAGGCGATGATCCGCCGCTCGGATGCCGCGCGCCCGCTGCTGGAGCCGAGCCGCATCGGCATCGTCTCGCCGGCGCCCTGACCCGGCCTATTCCGCCAGCACCCGGGTCGAGGGGAAGGTGATCTCGACCATCGTGCCGGAATCCACCGCGCTGCGGATGCTGAAGGTGGCGCGGTTGGCCTCTGCCAGCGCCTTGGTCAGCGGCAGGCCGAGGCCGGTGCCCTCGGTCGTGGTCCGCACCGAGGTCGGCAGTTGCCGGAACGGTTCCATCGCCGTGGCGATGTCGGCTTCCGACATGCCGATCCCGGTGTCGCGCACCCGCAGCACCACCTCGCCCAGCTCGGTCAGCGCGGTGGAGAGGATGACCTGCCCCCCGGGCCGGGTGAACTTGATGGAATTGGACACCAGGTTCAGCACGATCTGGCGCATCGAGCGGGCATCGGCCACCACCGGCGGCAGTTCGGCGGCCAGCGACGAGCGGATGATGATGCGCTCGCGATTGGCCTGCGGCTGCATGATGCCCATGCATTGCTGGATGATTTCGTTCAGCGCCACGCTGGTGAAGGCGAGGTCCAGCTTGCCGGCCTCGATCTTCGAGAGGTCGAGCAGGTCGTTGATGAGCGAGATGAGGTGCTCGCCGGAGGCGTGGATGTCGCGCAGATAGGTGCGGTAGCGCTCATTGCCGATCGGCCCGAAGCGCTCGCCCACCATGACCTCGGAAAAGCCGATGATGGCGTTGAGCGGCGTGCGGATCTCGTGGCTGATCTTCGCCAGGAAGTCGGACTTGGCGAGGCTCGCCTTCTCCGCATTGCGCTTGGCCTCGGTCAGTTCCTCTTCCGCCCGCTTCCACTGGGTGATGTCGCGCAGGACGGCGCAGTATTTGTCCGCCTCCTCGCCGACCCGACCGATGGTCATGAACAGCGGGATCAGCCCGCCCTCCCGCTCCCGCCCGATCACCTCGCGCCCATCGTTCAGCACGCTGGCGACGCCGTTGGTGGCGAGGCCGTCGAGATAGTCGATGGCGGCACGGTGGCTTTCGGGCGCGAAGAGCAGGGTGAAGGCCTCGCCCTGGATCTCGGCGGCTTCGAAGCCGAACAGCGCTTCGGCCGAGCGGTTGAAGCTCAGTATGGTGCCGGCACGGTTGATCAGCACCACGCCATCGGTCGCGGTGTCGAGGATGGAGCGCAGCTCGCGCGCCGTGGCTTCCGCTGCGCGCAGGGCGAGCTCGGCCTGACGCACCCTCTCGTCCGCCAGAGGTGTCGGCACCACCCGCCGCAGCACATAAAGCAGGGCCGTGCCGCCATCCCACGGCACGGAAAGCAGCCGCACCTCGACGGGCAGGGCTTCGCCGCCGGGGCCCGCCAGCGAGACGCTGCGTGGGCCGTCCGCTTCGGTCTCGCCGTCGGTGGCGGCACCCGCCTCGGTGAAGAGGCTCGCCAGCCCGCCAGCAGCTTCCAGCGCGGCGAGGCCCTCATGACCGGTCCAGCCGAGCAGAGTGCGGTTGGCGTAGACGAGGCGGTCGCCCTGTTGCACGGCGACCCCGAAGGGAAGCCGGTCGAGGATCGGCCGCTCGCCGCCGACGAGGGTGCGGCGCAGGCCGTCATTGGCCGGAACCGGCGGCTGCAACCCGGCCTCGGGCGCGCGCGCCCCGGGAGCCGTCGGCGGGTACGGCGTCGAGGGCGGCTCTGTCGACGTTTGCGTCGCCGATGGCTGCGGTGCCGCGTGACGTGCTGTGGCCGGGCGCAGCGCCTCCTCCAGCGAGCGCAGGGTCTGGTCGCGCGGGCTCAGCGCGGCGTCGTCCTCGGCCGGGTACGGCTCCGGCGCTTCCGCTTCCGGCTCGAAGGTCTCGTGGTCGTCGTCATCCGCTCCTTCGAGCCGCGCGCCGAGCGCCCGGGCGATCTCCCGGAAAGCGTTGCGCTCCCCGGCGGTCAGCCCGGCCCAGGAGGCGCGGGCCGCGTCGAGCCGGTTGGGGTCGCCGGCGCCGGAGCGCAGCGGGATGACATTGATGGGCGCGAGCGTGCTGAGGGTCACGCGCGGCGACGCTTCCCCGGCGGGGGGGGCCGCCAGCCCGGGTTCCGGCCTCGGCGCGGTCCCCGCAGGTGCAGGCGTCTCGTCCGCAGGGGCGGGCGAGGCCGGCGCCGGAGCAGGGGGAGCGGCGCTCGCCAGGTCCGGCGTTGCCACGGTCACGGGCGGCGGGGGTGGCGTCTCCTGTAGGGGCGGCGGCGCCGGACGCGCGGGCGCTTCCTCCACCGCAGCGGTGGCGGGCGAGGGGGACGGCTCGACGCGGACCGGCGGTGCCGTGGGGGCGGGCGTGCCGGGCGCCTCCGATGGCGAGGACGCGGCGGCCGGCGCCGGGGCGGCTTCCGGCGCGGGTGCGGGAGCGGCCTGTGCGGGAGCGGCCTGTGCGGGAGCGGCCTGTGCGGGTGAGGCTTGCGCGAGCAGCAGGCCGAAGCCCCGCATGCCCTCGCCACGAATGGGGGCGCCGCCGACCTCGGCATCCAGCGTCCCGAGCCGGCCGGCCAGCGTGACCCGCACGCCGGTGAAGCTGGCGCCGGCGCGGACCCGATCCTGCACCCGCGGCGCGCCCAGCTCGTCCCAGTCGCTGCCCGCCAGCGTGTCGGCGGGGCGACCCAGCGCGGCGGCGAGCAGCGGATCGACGAAACGGAAGCGCCCGTCGAGGCCGGTGCGCCAGATGAAGCGGGTGAGGGCGCGCGAGCGGCCGGCAGGGGGCGTCTCGGTCGCGGGTATCGGCGCGGGAGCGCGCGGGAGCGGCGCCGTCCGAACGGCCGCGGGCTCCCTGCCGGCTGAAGTGCCGGCCGCCACGGCGGGCGGCGCGGCGCCGGCGGCGCGAGGTTCGATGACGGGCGGGGCGACCGTTGTCGGCGCGCGCCCGGCCGACGGCATCTCGGGCGTGGCGAGAAGAACCGCGCGTGCTGGCCCGGTGGTCACCAGCGAGCAGGCGAAGGTTTCCGCCACCAGCCGGCCCGGCAGGCGGATGCGCTCCAGCCGCGGGGGGTGGTCCAGGCGCAGCGTCGCGGCGATGCGGGCGATTGCGCGCGCCGTGTCGGCCGGCAGCGCCCCGGTGCGGGTGCCCCGTGCCCGCGCCGCCGCTGTCGCGCCGATGACCACGCCGTCCGCGCGCACGAGCACGGCGGCCCCGTCGCCGGCAAGCCGGTCGCCGGCCGCGGCGCGCAGCGCCTCGTCCGTCTGTGACGGCGAGGGCGGGGTGGGATCATCGGTCCAGCGGGTCATGCCAACGGGGTGCGCTGCTTCATCGTGTCGGGAACGTCCGGGAAGGGCGCGTGGGCCGCCTCCGGCTGGAGCCGCCGCCTGAGCACCATAGTGGCCGCACGAGGCTGACACCATGGCGAGTCGGGACTCCCGACATATCTTCACGCGAAGCGGTTAACCGCTCGCGACCAGAATCCGCGCGCAAAGCGCTTGCTTCTTCTTTCCGACGATCTAACGTGACGAAAAGGAAGCCATCCATGCGGTAAGCGGCCTCGCGCGGCGCGCCATCCCGCCTGTTCCGGGAGGAAAGCATGGCCGACGGACCCGACACGAAAGCGACCGGGGAAGCGAAGGCTCCCGGAGAGATGGACTTGCCGAAGGAGCTTCGCACCATTGTCGAAGCCAGCCTCACCCAGGCGCGCCAGGCGGTGGACAGCCTGATCCTGGTCGCGCATCGGGCGCTGGACAATGGCGAGCAGCGCACCGACCGGCTTCAGGAGCAGGCCCGGGAGGCCAGCCGCGCCACGATGCAGCTGATCGAGGCCAATGTCGCCGCTGGCTTCGACTTTGCCGCGCAGCTCGCCCGGGCCCGGACCCTGCCGGAATGGGTGAAGCTCAACCAGGATTTCGCGGCCCGGCATGCCGCGCGTCTGGCCGCGCAGGCGGGCCATCCCGGCGAACCGATTGAACCTGCCCCTGAACCCGCGGCTGCCGCCTCCGCGCCGGTAGAGCCGGCCGCTGAGCCTACGGAGCCGCCAGAGCCGGCCCCTGCCGCCAACGCCGCGTCCGCGGAGATTCCATCCGCCGAGGTGCCCGCCCCGGACGAGGGTGTGGCGGAGACGGGAGGAACGGTCGAGGCCGCGCCTCATCCGGCGCCTGCCGTGAAGCGCGGCCCCCGCCGGAATGCGCGCCCGCCCGGCCAGCCGGCCTGACCCAAGGGGCTCGCCATCCGGCAACCGTCCGGCCCGCCGGAAAGATCGTGCAGAAAAAATCGCGACGAACCACATTTTGTGCATTGCAATATCACGCTGCAATGCACAATTAATGAGACGTAGACGGCGGGGTCCAGTCAGGGCGCTTGCCGGATGCAGGGGCCGACCGTCGCGCCGCGGGTGCGGTCGGCGAGCCCTTCGTTCCCCATGCCGCGACCCGAGGTGACTCCGATGACCGACGCTCCCGAAACCCTGACCCCCAAGCCGGCCTTCCCCTTCCAGGCCGGTGTGCCGAAGTTCGATCCCGCCAGCTTCGAAGTGCCGGCGGTGATGCGCGAAATCGCTGAAAAGAGCGTGCAGAACGCGCGCGACGCCTATGAGAAGCTGAAGTCCAGCGCCGAGGAAACCACCGACCTCCTCGAAGACACCTATGCCACCGCCACCAAGGGCGCGGCTGAGTACAACACCGTCGCGCTGGAATCCCTGCGCACCAATGTGAACGCGGCGTTCGACTATTTCGGCGCGCTCCTCGCCGCCCGCAACGTTTCCGAGGCGGTGGAACTGTCGACCAGCCACCTGCGCAAGCAGTTCGATGTGCTCTCCGCCCAGGCGAAGGAGCTCTCGATCATCGCCCAGAAGGTCGCCACCGACACCGCCGAGCCGATCAAGGCGTCGGTCGAGAAGTCGATCAAGAAGGTCGGCTGATTTCCGCCGCTTTCAGCGCTTTAGGGTTGCGCCCGGCCGGTCGTCCCGGCCGGGCGTTTTGTTGTCCGCCCGCGTTGCCCGCGCGGCATGCTTGACACTCCTCCCCGGTCTGCCTATCTCCGCCTCGGCTTTGGCACTCCGAATGAAGGAGTGCTAACATAGCTGCCGAGCGACCCCGATGCGCCGCAGGCGCGCGACGACCTGAGGATGTCAACAATGTCCAAGCTGAATTTCCGCCCCCTGCACGACCGCATCGTGGTGAAGCGCCTCGACGCCGAGGAAAAGACCGCGGGCGGCATCATCATTCCGGATTCCGCCAAGGAGAAGCCGTCGCAGGGCGAGGTGCTCGCGGTTGGTTCCGGCGCGCGCGACGAGGCTGGCAAGCTGGTTCCGCTCGACGTGAAGGCGGGCGACCGCGTGCTGTTCGGCAAGTGGTCGGGCACCGAGGTGAAGATCGACGGTCAGGACCTCCTGATCATGAAGGAGTCCGACATCCTGGGCGTCGTCGGCTGATCGCGACGCCCTGCGGCGCCCCGGTGGCGCCGCTGTCACTCCCATCCTTCGACAACCAGGAGTTCGGCACATGGCTGCTAAAGACGTAAAGTTCGGGGGCGAAGCCCGCGACAAGATGCTGCGCGGCGTCGACATCCTCGCCAACGCGGTGAAGGTCACGCTCGGCCCCAAGGGCCGCAATGTCGTGATCGAGAAGAGCTTCGGCGCTCCCCGCATCACCAAGGACGGCGTCACCGTCGCCAAGGAGATCGAGCTCGAGGACAGGTTTGAGAATCTCGGCGCCCAGATGGTGCGCGAGGTTGCCTCGAAGACCAACGACCTCGCCGGTGACGGCACCACCACCGCCACCGTCCTCGCGCAGTCTATCGTCAGGGAAGGTGCCAAGGCGGTTGCCGCCGGCATGAACCCGATGGACCTGAAGCGCGGCGTCGACCTCGCGGTCGCCGAGGCGATCAAGGACATCAGCAAGCGCGCCAAGAAGGTGAAGAACACCGACGAGGTCGCCCAGGTCGGCACCATCTCCGCCAATGGCGATGCCTCGATCGGCGAAATGATCGCCGGCGCGATGCAGAAGGTTGGCAACGAGGGTGTGATCACCGTCGAGGAAGCCCGCACGGCCGACACCGAGCTCGACGTCGTCGAGGGCATGCAGTTCGACCGGGGCTATCTCTCCCCCTACTTCATCACCAATGCCGAGAAGATGGTCGTCGATCTCGAGGACGCTTTCCTCCTGATCTTCGAGAAGAAGCTTTCCGCCCTGCAGCCGATTCTCCCGGTGCTCGAGCAGATCGTCCAGTCCGGCAAGCCGCTGGTGATCATCGCCGAGGACGTCGAGGGCGAGGCCCTGGCCACGCTCGTCGTCAACAAGCTGCGCGGCGGCCTGAAGGTCGCGGCGGTGAAGGCGCCCGGCTTCGGTGACCGTCGCAAGGCCATGCTCGAGGACATCGCCATCCTCACCGGCGGCCAGGTCATCTCCGAAGACCTCGGCATCAAGCTGGAGAGCGTCGGTCTCGCCATGCTCGGTCGCGCCAAGAAGGTGGTGATCGAGAAGGAGAAGACCACCATCGTCGACGGCGCCGGCCAGAAGGCCGACATCGAGGGCCGCGTCGCCCAGATCAAGGCGCAGATCGAGGAGACCACCTCGGACTACGACCGCGAGAAGCTCCAGGAGCGTCTGGCCAAGCTCGCCGGCGGCGTCGCGGTGATCCGCGTCGGCGGCGCGACCGAGGTCGAGGTGAAGGAGAAGAAGGACCGCATCGACGACGCGCTGAACGCCACCCGCGCGGCGGTCGAGGAAGGCATCGTTCCCGGCGGCGGCATCGCGCTGCTGCGGGCGAAGGTGGCCGTCCAGGCCCTGACCTCCGACAATCCCGACATCACCGCCGGCATCAAGATCGTGCTGCGCGCGCTGGAAGCCCCGATCCGCCAGATCGCCGAGAATGCCGGCGTGGAAGGCTCGATCGTGGTGGGCAAGGTGCAGGAGTCGAACGACCAGAACTTCGGTTTCGATGCCCAGACCGAGAAGTTCGTCGACATGATCGCGGTTGGCATTGTCGACCCGGCCAAGGTCGTGCGCACCGCGCTGCAGGACGCCGCTTCCATCGCCGGCCTGCTGATCACCACCGAGGCCATGATCGCCGACCTGCCGAAGCCCGCGGGCGGGGCCCCGGCCATGCCGGGCGGCGGCGGCATGGGCGGCATGGACTTCTGAGACGGCGCGCCCCGGCCCTCCGGCCGGGGTCCACCTTCGCGAAGACCCTTCATACGACCCAAGGGCGCGGCTTCGGCCGCGCCCTTTTCGTTTCGGGCGCTGCCGTCTTCCCGGCCGCCTCCCGTAGGCTCAGATGTCCGGCAGCGAGAGCCAGCGGGCGAAGGCCGTCAGCACGAGATCGACCGCGAGGGCGGCGAGGATCATCCCCATCACCCGGCTGATGACCGAGGCGCCCCCGCGCCCGATCAGCCGCGAGAGGCGCCCGGCCCCCAGCAGGATGCCCAGCGTCGCCAGCAGCACGAGCGCGATGATGACGATGGTCGCCAGCCGCGAGGGCAGGTTGTCGCGCGCGTCGTCCGTCAACACCACCGCCGCCAGCATCGCGCCGGGGCTGGCGATGGAGGGGATGGCAAGGGGATAGATCGCGATGTCGGAGGGGCTGACGTCGGTGGTCGGGTTCACGTCGGTCAGGTGGTTGCCGTGGATCATGCTGAGCGCGAACAGGAACAGCACGATCCCGCCGGCGATCTGGAACGAATTGATCGACACGCCGGCATTCTGCAGCAGCCAGTGGCCGCCGAAGACGAAGAAGAGCAGCACGCCGAACGAGATCAGCACGGAGAGGCAGGCCGTGCGGCGCCGCTCCGCCGCGCTCAACCCCATGGTCACGGCCATGAAGACCGGCAGCGTCCCGAGCGGATCGATGACGACCCAGAGCGTGACGAATTCCGCGATGCGCTGCGACCAATCCATGCCGATACCATCCCTTTGCTGTCTTGTCGGGCAGCCGAGAGGCGACATCAAGACGCGACGCCGGGTTCCCTGGGGCCGAGGTTGCATCCGGCGGTGATGCGACGCACCCTGCCGGAGATTCAGCCGAGGAGTCGCCTGTGAAGCCGCCCCGTTCCCGCGCCGCCAAGGCCGCTGCTACCGCGAAGATCGGCGCCTCGCCGCGCCCGGCGCGCACCCGGCCGGACTTTTCCCATGAGCAGGCGGCCTGGCAGGCGGGCGAGGTGCCGGTGGCCGGGGCGGACGAGGTGGGGCGGGGTCCGTGGGCCGGACCGGTGGTCGCGGCCGCGGTGGTGCTCGATCCCGCCCGGGTGCCGGAGGGGCTGGACGACTCCAAGAAGCTGAGCGCGGCCCAGCGCGAGGCGCTGTTCGACCGCATCTGCGCGACGGCCGAGGTGGCGGTGGCCTTCGCCCCGCCCGCCCGCATCGACGGCCACGACATCCGTCAGGCGACGCTGTGGGCGCTGGCCCGGGCGACGCAGGCGCTGGCCTGCCGGCCGCGGCTGCTGCTGGTGGACGGCCGTGACGTGCCGCCCGTCTCCTGTGCCGCCCGCGCCATCATCGGCGGCGATGGGCTGGTGGCCTCGATCGCGGCGGCCTCCATCGTCGCCAAGGTCACCCGCGACCGGCTGATGGCCGCTCTCGGCAGCGCCCATCCCGGCTACGGCTTCGAGCGGCACATGGGCTATGGCACGCCCGAGCATCAGCAGGCGCTGGAAGCGCTCGGCGTTTGCCGCCACCACCGCACCAGCTTCGCGCCGATCCGCGCCCGGCTCGCCGTTGGCTCCGACCCGGGCTGAGCGGCTGGCCCGCCCGGCACTGGCAGCGCGTTTCTAACATCACAATACCGGCGGAGCGGCCACCCGCCCCGATTGATTTATCGCAAATAAATTACATAATAGATAAACTAAATATATTTTTAGGGGAGATTTGGATGACGCATGACATCGAGGGACGTCGCGGCTTTCTGAAGCTGGCGGCTGCGGGGGCGTCGGCGGCGGTGGCTGGTGGCGGGCTGCTCGCCAGCCCGGCCTCGGCCCAGTCGGTGGCCTGGAAGCAGGCCGGCAACAACAACCATGTGCTCGACCTGCAAAAAGGCGGGACGCCGCCCGCGGGCCCGGTCACGATCGACTATTTCGGCCACACCGCATTCCGCGTCACCACGCCGGCCGGGCTGACCCTGCTGTTCGATCCCTGGCGCAATGACCCGTCGGGCGCCTGGGGGCTGTGGTTTCCGAAGGAGTTCCCGAAGGTGAAGGTTGATGTCGGGCTGTCGACGCACGCCCATTTCGATCACGACGCCCTGGATCGGCTGGAGGCAACCACGCTGCTCGATCGCCTTGTCGGCACTTGGAACTTTGCCGACGTCACGATCACCGGCATCGCCGACAAGCATGCCACCGATGCGCCGGGCTGGTATAAGTGGATCGACGCGGTGAAGGAGTTCGGCGCCGACCCTTATCCGCCGAACAATCCCGGCCACCTCGACAATGTGAGCTATGTCGTCGAGACGGGCGGCCTGCGTATCCTCATCTGGGGCGATAACCGCCACAATCCGCCGGACGACGTGTGGACGCGCTGGGGACGCATCGACGTGCTGACCCTGCCGGTGGATGGCTCGCAGCACATTCTCAGCTATGAGCAGGGCAACGCGGTGATCGACCGCCTGAAGCCCAAGGTTGTCATCCCCACCCACTATCTCGCTGCCGGGGTGTCCTCGACCTTGAGCACCCTGCAGACGGCCGATGCCTGGGTCGACAGCCAGACGGCAAAGACCCGGCTCGACAAGCCGACCCTGACGCTAGATCCGGCCTCCGTCGCCGGCTTCGACCGGCAGTTTCTCTACTTCGGCGCCAACGCGCTGCATGGCTGAACGACATGCCCGGTGGCGGGCGCCTGCGCCCGCCGCTCGCGCATGGCGCTCAGTGGTAGCCGTCGCCCTCGCGCACCTTGCCGCGGAAGATCCAGTAGACGAAGGCGACGTAGCACAGCACCAGCGGCAGGATGAAGATGGTGCCGATCAGCATGAAGATCTGGCTGGCCGGCGCCGCCGCGGTGTCCCACACCGTGAGCGAGGGCGGCACGAGATTGGGGAAGATCGAGATGCCGATGCCGGCGTAGCCGAGCAGGAAAAGCCCGATGACCCCGAGGAAAGGCAGGTATTCATTGCCCTTCGCCAGCCAGCGCCAGACGCCATAGGCGAGCGCCAGCGTCACCAGCGGCACCGGCGCGAGGTAGAACAGGTTCGGCGTGGTGAACCAGCGCTCGGCGATGCGGGGAAAGGCGAGGGGGGTCCACACGCTCACCACGGCCATGAAGGCGAGCACCGCCGGCAGCAGCCTGAGCGCGTGGCTGCGGGCGCGGGCCGCGGTGGCGCCGTCGGTCTTCATCACCAGCCAGGCGGACCCGATGAGCGCGTAGCCGGCGACCACCCCAAGCCCGCACAGCAGCGCGAACGGGGTGGCCCAGTCCAGCGGGCCGCCGGCAAAGGCGCCGTTCTCGACCTTCAGTCCCTGCACGAATCCGCCGAGCAGGACCCCCTGGAAGAAAGCCGCCAGCGTCGAGCCGCCGGTGAAGGCGATGTTCCACAGGAACCGGCTGGTGTCGGCCACCCAGCGGAATTCGAAGGCGACGCCCCGGAACACCAGCGACAGCAGCATGAAGATGACCGGCAGGTAGAGCGCCGGCATGACGATGGCATAGGCGCGGGGGAAGGCGACCAGCAGGCCGCCGCCACCCAGGATGAGCCAGGTCTCGTTGCCGTCCCAGAACGGGGCGACGGAGTTCATCATCTGGTCGCGCTCGCGCTCGTCCTTGGCGAACGGGAACAGAATGCCAATGCCGAGGTCGAACCCGTCCAGCACCACATACATCGCGATGGCGACGGCGAGCAGCAGGGCCCAGATGACCGGGAGATAGAGTTCCATGCCGGCGCTGATGTCCATGACTCACTCCGCGGGCTTGATGATGGCGTCACGGGCGGCGTGGCCGGCGGCCGCCAGCGGCCGGTTGCCGGGCGGGATGTCGCGCGGCGGAGGCTCGATCGAGGACCCGGCGGGGCCGCGCACGATCAGGCGGTTGATGTAGTAGATGCCCATCGAGAACACGATGCCGTAGACGGCGACGAACAGCGCCAGGGTGAGGGCGACGGCCCAGCCGTGCACGGGCGAGATGGCATCAACCGTCCGCAGGATGCCGGTCGCGACCCAGGGCTGGCGGCCGACCTCGGTGACGAACCAGCCGGAGATGATGGCGAGGAAGCCGAGCGGCCAGACATATTGCGCCGGCTTCAGGAACCAGTCGGTGTCGAACAGCCGCCGGCGCCACAGCAGGAACTGCCCGGCCCAGCCGATCAGGATCATCAGCAGGCCGATGCCCACCATGATGCGGAAGGCGAAGAAGGGAATGGCGACCGGCGGCCGGTCTTCCGCGGGAAAGCTCTTCAGTCCCTGGAAGGTCCCGTCCCAGCTATGGGTGAGGATGACGCTGCCGAGATGGGGAATGGCGATCTGGTAGTCGTTCTTCTCGGCGGCCTCGTTGGGAATCGCGAACAGGACGAGCGGCACCCCCTGCGCACCCGGCTCGTTCTCCCAATGGCCCTCGATGGCGGCGATCTTGGCCGGCTGGTGCTGCAGCGTGACGAGGCCGTGGGAGTCGCCGATGAAGGCCTGCACCGGCGCGAGGATGGCGATGAGCCCCAGCGCCATGCGGATCATGGTCCGGGAATCCTCGGGGTAGCGGTTGGCGACGACATAGCGCGCCCCGACCGCCAGCACCACGAAGGCGGTGGTGAGGTAGCACGCGGTCACCATGTGGGCGAAACGCAGCGGGAAGGTCGGGTTGAAGATGACCTGCAGCCAGTCGACCGGATAGGCGATGCCGTCGCGCACCTCGTGGCCGGCCGGAAACTGCATCCAGCTATTGGCCGAGAGGATCCAGAACGCCGAGGTCGCGGTGCCGAACGCGACCGCGAGCGAGGCGAAAACGTGCAGGCCCTTCGGTACCCGATTCCAGCCGAACAGCATGATGCCGAGGAAGGTGGCTTCGAGGAAGAAGGCGGTGAGCACCTCGTAGCCGATCAGCGGGCCGATGACGTTGCCCGCCACGTCGGCGAAACGGCTCCAGTTCGTGCCGAACTGGTAGGAGAGCACGATGCCGGAAACCACGCCCATCGCGAACGAGACGGCGAAGATCTTGGTGAAGAACCGCGCGATGCGATGGTAGCGCTCGGCGCCGGTCACCAGCCACAGCACCTCCAGCGTAGCCACATAGGCGGACAGGCCGATGGTGAAGGCTGGGAAGATGACGTGAAAGGAGACGGTGAAGGCAAACTGGATGCGCGCCAATATTATGGGGTCGAAATCCATCGCATGCTCCTGCAAACAGGACGCGGCCCCACCGTCTGCCGCACCGACCGGCTCACCTTACGCTGTAAGCTGGCGCCTTGGAATGAATCTGGGAAGACAGATTGTCCGAGCCTTTAGGCGGAGGCGTTCGTCGAGCCGCGGCCCGAATGGGCTCACATGCGACCGTTGCGGGTCTCTTCCAGCCGGCGGCGGATCGCGAGGAAGTCGCGCCACACCATCCGCTTGCCGAGCGGCGTGCGCAGCAGATAGGCCGGATGGAAGGTCGCCAGCGCGGCGATGGAGCGCCGGCCGGTCTGGTAGTCCAGCCAGCGCCCGCGCGCCTTGGTGATGCCATCGGTGATGCCGAGCAGCGTCTGGGCCGAAGGCCCGCCGAGGCACACCAGCACATCGGGGTTCACCAGCTCGATCTGCCGGCGGATGAAGGGCAGGCAGATGGCGGTTTCCTGCGGCGTCGGCGTGCGGTTGCCGGGCGGCCGCCATGGCACGACATTGGCGATGTAGGCGGAGCCGCGGTCGAGCCCGATGGCCGCCATCATCCGGTCCAGCAGCTTGCCCGAGCGGCCGACGAACGGCTTGCCCTCGATGTCCTCCTCCCGTCCCGGCGCCTCGCCCACGAACATGATGCGTGCCTGCGGGTTGCCGTCCGCGAAGACGAGCCGGGTCGCCGTGGCCTTCAGCGGGCAGCCGTCGAAGCCTTCGAGCAGGACGCGCAAGCTGTCGAGATTGGCGGCACTGGCCGCCGCCGCGCGGGCATCGAGGGCGGCGATGTCGGGAGGTGGTGGGGCACCGGTCTCGGCCGGCGCGGCCGGCGGCCGTGCGGGCATCCCCCGGCCGGCGGGTGCCGGCATGGCGGAAGGCGGCGGCGCCGGTGGGGGCGGCAGCGCGGAAGACGCTGCGGCCGCTGCGGCGGGGCGGGGCCGTCCGGGCGCGGCGCCGGCAGTGCGCACCTCGGCGGCGCTTTCGGCGAATCGATCCACCGGCTCTTCGCCGAGCGCGACATCGACCCCCGCTTCCAGGTGGAAGGCGAGGATATCCATCAGCACGTCGCGGTCGGACGGAAGGTCGGCCATGCGCCCTTGTAGCACCGCCACGCGCCCGGTGCAGGCCCGGCGGCGCCCCGCGCGGTGGAATGCCCGCGCATGGGCGATTGTCTTGGCGCCGCAAGCATGGAAGAAGTCCAAATCAGTCGAGGGAGAGTGACGGATGGACGCGGCGGAGCTGCCCGAACGCGAATCGATGGATTTTGACGTCGTCATCGTGGGCGCCGGTCCGGCCGGGCTGGCCAGCGCGATCCGGCTGAAGCAGCTCGCCGAGGCGGCGGGCGCGGAGATTTCCGTCCTCGTTGTCGAGAAGGGCTCGGAGGTCGGGGCGCACATCCTCTCCGGTGCGGTGATCGACCCCATCGGCCTCGACCGGCTGCTGCCGGACTGGCGGGCGGATGCCGACGCGCCGCTGAAGACTCCCGTCACGGACGACCGCTTCTATCTCCTCGGCCCGGCGGGCTCGGTGCGGCTGCCCAGCGCGCTCATGCCGCCGCTCATGAGCAATCACGGCGCCTATATCGGCTCGCTCGGCAATGTCGCGCGCTGGCTTGCGGCGAAGGCGGAGGCGCTCGGCGTCGAGATCTACCCGGGCTTTGCCGCCAATGAGGTGCTGTTCGACGAGGCCGGGGCGGTGGTCGGCGTCGCCACCGGCGACATGGGCATCGGTCGCGACGGCGAGATGACCGACCGCTATACCCGCGGCATGGAGCTGCGGGCGCGCTACACCCTGTTCGCCGAGGGCGCGCGGGGGCAGCTCTCCAAGCAGCTCATCGCCCGGTTCGGCCTTGCGGAAGGCCGCGAGCCGCAGAAATACGGCATCGGGCTGAAGGAGATCTGGCAGGTCGCGCCGGAGAAGCACCGGCCCGGGCTGGTGCAGCACTCCTTCGGCTGGCCGCTGGATGCGGCAACCGGCGGCGGCTCGTTCCTCTATCATCTGGAGGACCGGCAGGTCGCGGTGGGCTTCGTGGTCCACCTGAATTATGCCAATCCCTATCTCTCGCCGTTCGAGGAGTTCCAGCGCTTCAAGACCCATCCGCTGGTGCGCGACACCTTCGAGGGGGGCAAGCGGCTGGCCTATGGCGCCCGCGCCATCACCGAAGGCGGCTTCCAGTCCGTTCCGAAGCTGGTGTTTCCGGGCGGCGCGCTGGTCGGCTGCGCCGCCGGTTTCGTCAACGTGCCGCGCATCAAGGGCAGCCATAATGCCGTGCTCTCCGGCATGCTGGCGGCCGAGCATCTCTTCCCCGTCCTCGCCGAGGGCCGGGCCCAGGACGAGCTGACCGGCTATGAGGCGGCGTGGCGCTCGTCCGACATCGGGCGCGACCTGTGGAAGGTGCGCAACGTCAAGCCGCTGTGGTCGAAGCTCGGCACCTTCGTGGGCATCGGGCTCGGCGGGCTCGACATGTGGGCGAACAGCCTTCTCGGCATCTCGCCCTTCGGCACGCTGAGGCATGGCAAGCCGGATCATGCCAGCCTCAAGCCCGCCGCCGCCTGCCGCCGGATCGACTATCCCCGGCCGGACGGGGTGGTGTCGTTCGATCGGCTTTCCTCGGTATTCCTCTCCAACACCAACCATGAGGAAGACCAGCCGCCGCATCTGGTGGTGCGGGACATGGAGCTGCAGAAGACCTCGGAGCACGATGTCTTCGCCGGTCCGTCGGGCCGCTACTGCCCGGCCGGCGTCTATGAATGGGTGGAGGAGGGCGGCACGCCGCGCTTCGTGATCAACGCGCAGAACTGCGTGCACTGCAAGACCTGCGATATCAAGGACCCCAACCAGAACATCACCTGGATCGCCCCCGAAGGCGGCGGCGGCCCGAACTATCCCAATATGTGACGCCGCCGCGTCGTGGCGCCAAGGGAGCAGGCGCGATCTGGAATCTCCCGGGACGGGAGTGTCACCGAACCGTAATCCGGCCTTCATAGACCCGTCACGCCCTCCGCGTACCCCCGGTCCATCGTTCTCCGGCCGGCGAGGGACCCATGGCGGCAGCGCTTGAGCTCGACCGTGTGACCAAGACCTACGGCGCCATGCGCGCCGTCGACGGCGTCTCGCTCTCGATCGCGCCCGGCGAGCGCGTCGCACTGATCGGGGCCTCCGGTTCCGGCAAATCCACCCTCATTCGCGTGGCTTCCGGCCTATCCCTCGCCGATCGCGGCGCGGGGCAGGGCATCGTGCGCTCCTTCGGGGTGAGCGTGCAGGAAGAGGGGCGCCTCAGCCGGGAGGTGCGCCGTGCCCGCCGCCATATCGGCCTCGTCTTTCAGCAGTTCGCCCTGGTCGGCCGGCTTTCCGTGCTCACCAATGTGCTGGTGGGGGCTCTCGGCCGCATGAGCGTGCTGCGCGGCACGCTGGGCCTGTTCAACGAGGATGAGCGGCGCACTGCCTATGCCGCCCTCGCCGAGGTTGGCATCGCCGCCCATGCCGCGAAGAAGGCCCGCCAACTCTCCGGCGGCCAGCAGCAGCGTGTCGCGATCGCCCGCGCGCTGGTGCAGGGCGCCAAGCTGGTGCTGGCGGACGAGCCCATCGCCTCGCTGGACCCGAAGTCGGCCAAGCGTGTCATGGACACGCTGGTCACCATGAGCCGGGACCACGGCATCGCGCTGGTCGTCTCGCTGCACCAGGTCGACTACGCCACGGCCTATTTCGACCGCGTGGTCGCGATGAATGCCGGGCGCGTCGTGTTCGACGGGCCGGCCTCCAAGATCACGGCCGCCTTCCTCACCGAACTCTACGGCGCCAGCGCCGAGGAACTCATCCTGCCGAGCCAGTTCACGGCTCCGGCGGCGCCGAACGCCGAACTCGTTTCCGCATCCTGATAGGAGCACTCTCCATGAAGCGCCTTCTTGCCGCCGGCCTCGTGCTGGCCGGTCTCTCCGCCCCGCTTGCCGCCCCCGCGGCGGCGCAGGAAGTGAAGGAGCTGAACTTCGGCTTCATCTCCACTGAATCCTCCGCCAACCTCGCCAAGAGCTTCGAGCCCCTGATGCAGGACCTCGAAAAGGCGATCGGCATCCCGGTGAAGGCCTATTTCGCCGGCGACTATGCCGGCGTCATCGAGGGCATGCGCTTCAAGAAGGTCGACATCGGCTGGTTCGGCAACAAGTCGGCGATGGAGGCCGTCGACCGCGCCAATGGCGAGGTCTTCGTGAAGACCGCCAAGCCGGACGGTTCGAGCGGCTACTACTCGCTGATCGTCACCAATGTGGACCGCAGCGATATCAACACCCTCAAGGACGTTCTGGATTGCTCCAAGGGGTTCAACTTCGCCAATGGCGACCCGAACTCCACCTCGGGCTTCCTCGTTCCCGGCTATTACGTCTTCGCGCTGAACAAGGTCGATCCGGCCAAGTGCTACAAGCGCGTCGTCTCCGGCAATCATGAAGCCAACCTGCTCTCGGTCGCCAACAAGCAGGTCGATTTCGCCACCAACAACACCGAAAACATCACCCGGCTGCAGATGACCCGGCCGGACGAAGCCAAGAAGATCAAGGAAGTGTGGCGCTCGCCGCTGATCCCCGGCGACCCGATCGTGTGGCGCCGTGACCTGCCGTCGGACCTGAAGGCCAAGATCTACACCTTCTTCATGACCTATGGCCGCCTCGGCACGCCGGAAGAAGTCGAGCACGCCCGCGCCGTTCTCGCCAAGACCTCGGATGGCTGGGGTCCCTTCCTCGCCTCTTCCGACGCCCAGCTCTACCCGATCCGCCAGCTCGAGCTCTTCAAGAGCCGCCTGAAGGTCGAGAACAACGACAAGCTGTCGGCCGAGGAGAAGGCCAGCCAGATCAAGGAGATCGACGACAAGCTCGCCGCTCTCGACGCGCTGGCGAAGAAGATCCCCGCGATGTGACACGCTCCCCCGGGAGCTTTTGGGAGCCCCGCGCCTGCGGGGCTCCGCCTGCCTTCGGAAGCCGCGACGTCTCGCTGGCGAGGCTTCCCTCTTCGCGTGACAGACCGGCAGATCGCCCCATTCCGAGCGCCGCGCCGCACCGCCGGCCCCTCTTGAGGACCCTTGCGATGCACCTTTCCGACGTCGCCCATCGCTCGGCCGTCAGCACCATTCCCGCGCCGCCCCTGACGCCGCTGCCTACCCGGCTCGCCCGCCTCGCCCTTGCGGCGGTCTGCGTGGTGGTGCTGGTGTACTGCTGGCACGAGGCGGAAATGAACCCGGTGATGCTGTGGCGCGACTCCGGCAACATGGCCACGCTGGGTGCCGAGTTCCTGACGCCGGATTTCACCGAATGGGAGATGTACGCCCAGAACATGGTGGAGACGCTGGCGATCGCGGTGTGGGGAACGCTGCTCGCCGTGGTCGCCGGCATTCCGCTCGGCATCCTGTCAGCCGATAACGTCGCGCCGCGCTGGGTCGCCTTCCCGATCCGCCGCCTGATGGACGCCTGCCGTGCCATCAACGAACTGGTGTTCGCCCTCATCTTCATCGCCGCGGTGGGCCTCGGCCCGTTTGCCGGCGTGCTCGCGCTGTTCGTCCACACCACGGGCGTCATCGCCAAGCTGTTCTCCGAGGCGGTGGAGGCGACCGACCCCGCGCCGGTGGAGGGCATTCGCGGCACCGGCGGCACCTGGCTCCAGGAGGTCGTCTACGGCGTGCTGCCTCAGGTGCTGCCGCTGTGGATCTCCTACGCGCTGTACCGCTTTGAATCGAATGTGCGCTCGGCCACCGTGCTCGGCATTGTCGGCGGCGGTGGCATCGGCATGACGTTCAACGAGACCATCCGCGGCTTCAACTACTCGCAGGCCTCGGCGATCCTCATCATCGTGGTGCTGACGGTCTCGGTGCTGGACGTGGTCAGCCAGAATATCCGCAAGCGCTTTATCTGACAGCCGAAATCACCTGTCGGGACGGCCGGCGCGGTCGCCGGCGGCGCCCGCGTGGCCGCGTTAAGGCACGCGGCGAAAGCGGGGCTGGCGAAATCACAAGGGTGGGAAATCCTGCCCGCCCGGCGCATGGCTCGTATACGATAACGGTGCGTGCGATCATATCGTGTACGATATAGAACGGTCTTCATCACCTCGGCGCCGCCAAGCGACGGCGCCTCCCTCCGAAGACTGGAGACTGACCATGAAGATGACCGCCATCGCTCTCGCCACCCTCGCCACCCTGAGCTTCGCGGCGACCGCCGAAGCCAAGCTGAGCCACGAGGAGCAGGCCGGCTGGAAGCAGACCGTCCAGAACCAGACTGTGGGCACGCCGGACGCCACCCCGGTCGTTGAAGGCCGCAATGCCGCCAGCACCGCCGTCGACACCTCCGAGCCCTATATCCGCCAGTCGGTGGAGCAGAACGCCCGCACCGGCGTGAAGTGATTTCGGACCGAGACCGTCTTTTCCTCAGGGCGCGACCTCCGGGTCGCGCCCTTCTTGTTTGCCGGAACGCAGGCTGTTTCCGCGCGGTCCGGGCGTACCTCTCCAAAGCTTAATCTTCCCGTCATCCTTGCGCCGCGATTGGATCGGCTAAGCTCGTTTCCTGCGAACGGCACGCCCGGTGCCGTCATCTGCCGGAGACGCTCCCGTGCATGCCATCAAGACCCTGCTCGCCGATGTGTGGCGGCTCTCCATTCCCTATTTCCGCGGCGAAGACCGCTGGGCGGGCCGCATCCTGCTCGCCGCCGTGGTCGCGCTGGAATTCGCCTGGGTCGGTGCCACGGTTCTGCTGAACAAGTGGAACAACACCTTCTACAATGCCATCCAGGAAAAGGACTTTCCTGCCTTCAAATACCAGCTCGCGCTGTTCTGCGCCTATGCCACCGGGGCGATCATCGTCGCGGTGTACCAGATCTATCTCCGTCAATGGCTGGAGATACGCTGGCGCACCTGGATGACCGACAAATATCTGACCGCCTGGCTGGAGGGCGATACCCATTACCGCCTCCGGCTCAAGGGCGACGTGGCCGACAACCCGGACCAGCGTATCGCCGAGGACATCCGGTCCTACATCGCGCAGACCATCTCGATCTTCATCGGCCTGCTGAACGCGGTGATGACGCTCACCTCCTTCGCGGTCATCCTCTGGGGCCTGTCGGGCGACTTCCGCTTCACCCTCGGCGGTTCGGAATTCGCCATTCCCGGCTATCTCGTCTGGGCGGCCTTCGCCTATGCCGCGGTCGGCACCTGGCTGACCCACCTCATCGGCCGGGTGCTGATCAAGCTGAACTACGATCAGCAGCGCTTCGAGGCGGATTACCGCGTCGATCTCGTGCGGGTGCGCGAGAATGGCGAGGAAATCGCGCTGATGGATGGCGAGGCGATCGAGAAGGCCCGCCTGCTCGACCGCTTCTCCAGCGTGGTGCATAATTACTGGGGCATCATGATCGCGCAGAAGCGGCTCACCTGGTTCACCTCGGGCTATGGCCAGCTCTCCAACATCTTCCCGTTCATCGTCGTGGCGCCGGCCTATTTCAGCGGGGCGATCCAGCTCGGCCAGCTGATGCAGACCTCCTCGGCCTTCGACCGGGTGCAGGGCTCCTTCTCCTTTTTCATCAACGCCTACCAGACACTGGCGGAATGGAAGTCGGTGGTGGATCGTCTGGTCGGTTTTGAGCGGGCAGTCATGGGCACCCAGGCCGAGGCGCTGACGAGCGCCTATCATCTCGGCCAGACCTCGGACGGCAGCGCCCTCGGGCTCGACGCCACCGAGGTTCGTCTGCCGGACGGCCGCGCCCTGCTGAGCGTGGATGGCGTGCGCATCCGCCCCGGCGAGGCGGTGCTGCTCACCGGCCGCTCGGGTAGCGGCAAGAGCACGCTGATGCGGGCGATCTCCGGCATCTGGCCCTACGGCCATGGCGAGGTATCGCTCGCCCCCGGCGCCCGCCTGCTGACCCTGCCGCAAAAGCCTTATCTGCCGATCGGCTCGCTGCGCGGGGCGCTGGCCTATCCCGAGCCGCTCGCCGGCTTCACCGACGAGGAGATGCGGCAGACGCTGGAGGATGTCGGCCTCGGCGCCTTCGCCGGGCGGCTCGACGAGCATGCTCTGTGGCCGTCCGTCATGTCGGGCGGCGAGCGCCAGCGCTTCGCCCTCGCGCGCGCGCTGCTGGTGAAGCCCGACGTGCTGCTGCTCGACGAGGCGACCTCCGCGCTGGATGAGCCGGCTGAGGCGGCGCTTTATCGGCTGCTGCGCGAGCGGCTGCCGCAGGCCGCGATTCTCTCCATCGGCCATCGCGCCAGCCTGGCAGCGTTCCACGACCGCCAGCTCCGGTTGGAACCTGCGGAGGAGGGCCCGGCGCAGCTCGCGCCCGCGCTGTGAACGGGGTCGGCCGGCGCTAGCTTGTGGCCGCCGGCCGGCTCTCGGATTCGATGGCGAGGGTGCGCTCCAGCAGGACCTCGTAGATCGGCCGCCCGCCCAGCCACTGCGCCACCATGTTGGCGAAGAGGGTGGTGATCATGACCGGCACCAGGATCGAATAGGCGCCGGTCAGTTCCATCACCAGCACCATGCCGACCATCGGCGCGCCGATGGTCGCCGCGAACAGCCCGCCCATGGCGGCGATGGCGAGCGCCATGTGAGTGCCTTCGGGCAGCGCCACCAGATGCTCCAGCCCGGTGCCGAAGCAGAGCCCGATGGTGGTCGCCAGCGCGAGGATGGGAGCGAAAATGCCGCCGGCGACGCCGGTAGCATAGCTACCCATCGTCATGATGAACCGCAGCAGCACGATCACGGCCAGCCCGACCAGCGTGCGGTGTTCGCCTGCCAGCTTCACCGCGAGCAGTTCGCCGCCCTGGGTGGCTTCCGGCAGCGTGAACATCAGGATGCCGACGATAAGGCCGATGGCAGTGGGGTAGATGTAGAAGGACGTGCGCAGGCCGAGCCGGCGCACATGGTTCAGCGACCAGATCAGCGTGTGATTGAAGCCCACGCCCACCGCGCCGAGGATCAACCCGAGCACGACGAAGGCCGGAAAGGTGGCCGCGGCCATGTCGGGCACGTGCATCAGCATGAAGGGCACGTCGCCGGTGATGGACTCGGTGACGATGGCGCTTGCCAGCGAGGCGAGGATCACCGCGGTGTAGGTGCGGGCGCTGTAGGGAAACTGCCGCCGCGTCTCCTCGATGACGAAGAGGATGGCCGCGAGCGGCGCGTTGAAGGCGGCGGCCAGTCCCGCGGCGCCGCCGGCGGCGAGCAGGCCGCGCATGTCCTCGGCCTCCCACCGCATCAGGTCGGACGCCGCTTTGCCGATTGAGGCGCCGAGATGGATGGTCGGCCCCTCGCGCCCCAGCACCATTCCCGAGCTGAGGGCCAGCACGCCGCCGAAGAACTTGACCGGCAGCACGCGCTTCCAGCGCACCCGCCTCAGTCCCTCCATGGCGCCCTCGATCTCCGGCACCCCGGAGCCGCTGGCCTCCGGCGCGAAGCTGCGCACCAGCCAGAGCGACGTCACGGTCATCGCCGCGCCGACCAGAGCGGCTCCGGCATAGAGCGCCGGGCCGCTCAGATGCAGGGTGTTCTGGAGGAAGGCGGGCCACCATCCGGTCAGTCCGTCGACGCTCCCATGAAAGGCGGAACCGACGATCCCGACGGCGGCGCCCACCAGCGCCGCCACCACATGATAGAGCCCGTTGCCCATGCTTCTTCCCTGCTGGCGTCGATACCGCCCGAGCGCCATCGGTAGCACCGGTGCCGGTGGGCCGGAAGGGCGCGGCCACGTTGCCCACCGGCCGCGGCCGCATGGTTCTCAGGGCAGCGCCGGGGCGTAGGCCTCCACTGGCTCGACCTTGTCGATGAGCCCGTGCTGCTTCATGAAGGCGCCGAAGCGATCGTAGCGGCCGGCATCGAGGGCGGCCGGTGCGTGCGCGAAGCGGCGCAGCGTGTCGCGCCAGGCGGTGCGGTTCAGCTCGTCGTCCAGATTCGGGTTTGCCTTCACGAACACCTGCCAGGCCTCGTCCGGGTGGTTCAGTATGAAGATCGTCGCGTTCTCCACCGCGCCGAGGAAGCGCTTGAGGCGGGGATCGGCGATCAGGTCCTTGCGGGTCACGTAGATCAGCTCGTCGAACACTGGCACGCCGTGCTCCTCGGGAAAGAAGGCGACGCCCTCCCTGCCTTCCAGCTTGATCTGGGTGAGCTCGAAATTGCGATAGGCGCCGATCACCGCGTCCACCTTGCCGGCGACCAGAGCCGGGGAGAGGGCGAAATTGACGTTCACCATGGTGACGTCTTCCGGCTTCAGCCCGGCATCGGCCAGCATGGTGCCGAGCAGGGCATCCTCAAGCCCGGCGACGGAATAGCCGACGGTCTTGCCCTTGAGGTCGGCGATGGACTTCACCGGGCCGTCCTTCAGCGCGACCAGCGCGGTGAGCGGCGTCGACACCAGCGTGCCGAAGCGGACCAGGGGAAGGCCTTCCTTGACCGAGAGATAGAGGTTCGGCTGGTAGCTGACAGCCACCTCCGCCTGACCGGCGGCGACGAGCCGTGGCGGCGCCGACGGGTCCGCCGGCGGCACCAGGGTGACGTCGAGCCCGGCGGCATCGAAATAACCCTTCTCCTTCGCCACGATCAGCGGGGCGTGGTCGGGGTTGACGTACCAGTCGAGCAGCACGGTGAGCTTGTCGGCGGCGTGCGCGGGCACGGCGGCGAGGGCGAGCAGGCCGGCGAGGCCGGCCGCGGCAATGGTCTTGAGCATGGGATCTCCTCCTGATGTGGAGACCCGAGGCACGAGCTTATGGGGGATCTTCGGGCGGAAAGCGCGCCGCCCTTGCTCCGTCCCTTCGCCGGCATGACCCGGATCAGGTTCAAAGGGTCTGGCGGAACCGCCATCTCAGCCTCTTGCGAGACACCCCTCGGACACGCGAAGGCTAGCAGAGCAGGTATGCCACCGCAATCGGGCGATCAGCGCGGCAGGGTTTCAGGTGCCCAGGGCAGCAGCCGGGCCAGCGCGCGGTCCACAATGGCGAAGAGCGCCAGCGCGACAGCGAGCAGGATGGCGAGGGCGGCGAACACCATGTCGGTCTGCATGCGGGCGTTGGAGTAGATCATCAGGTAGCCCAGCCCGGCGGAGGAGCCGACCCACTCGCCCACGACGGCGCCGATGGGCGACACCGCGGTCGCAACCCGCAGGCCGGAGGCCAGCGCCGGCAGCGCCGCCGGAATCCGAATATGACGTAAAACCCCGGCCTTGCCGGCGTCATAGAGCCTGGCGAGGTCCACCAGACCCTGATCCGCCCGCGCCATTCCGTCGTGAAAGGCTGAAGCGACGGGGAAAAAGATGATCAGGCTCGCCATCACGATCTTGGAGGCGAGGCCGAAGCCGAACCAGACGACCAGCAGCGGCGCGATGGCGAAGACAGGCAGCGCCTGAGCCACCAGCAGAACCGGTCGGAGCGCGCGGCGCGCCGTTTGCGAAATTGCCATCAGCAGCGCGCAGCCGACCCCCAGCGCCGAGCCGCAGACAAGGCCCAGCAGCATCTCGCCCAAGGTGATCGCGGCGTTGCGGGCGAGGATGACGTGGTTGTCGACCAGGGCCGCGCCGATCCGCAGCGGACCGGGCAGGATATAGGCCGGCACCCCGAACAGGCGCACCGCGGCCTCCCAGCAGCCGAGCAGAACGAAGGCGATGAGAAGGGATCGGCCGAGGGACGCCACGTCTGTCAGTCCGGTTGGAGGCGCGTCGTTATAGCCGGAGCCGCGGCGCGGGGCGACCCGTGATCGGCCGCCTCGCCGGGGGCTTGAGCCGGTGCGGGGAGCGCCGCACGCATTCGCTTGACCGCGATCAAGGCCGATACCAACCTCTCGGCATAACAACAGCCCGCAACAGGCGGGATTTCAGGAGGATAGCGCGGTGATCAGGGACATTCTGGTAAATCTCAAGCTGGGCAGCGGCGTGGACGCCACGGCGGACTATGCCGTTTCCCTTGCCGCCAAGCTCGACGCCCATCTCACGGGCGTCGCCGTGAGCTACGCCATCGACGTGCCGCCCATCTATACCGAGGCGTTCTCGACCGATTTCCTCGAAGTGCAGCGCGAGGAGAGCAAGCGGCTGGCGGCGGAGGCACTCGCCCGCTTCGGCGAGGCGGCGCGCTCCATGGGCCTCAGCGGCGAAATCCGCACCGTGGACGGCACGCTCGGCGGTGCCGCCGAGCAGATCGGCGTCATGGCGCGGCTCTACGATCTCACCGTGATCGCGCAGGCCGACCTGGAACAGCCCGGCTCGGAAGAGGTGATCGCCGAGGCGGTCCTGTTCGATTCCGGGCGGCCGGTGCTGCTGGTGCCGCAGAAGCAGGCCCGGCCCTTCTCGGCGCGCCGTATCATGGTGGCGTGGGATGGCGGCCGCGCCGCGGCGCGCGCCGTCGCCGAAGCCCGCCCCTTCTTCCACAAGGCGGAGCTGGTCGAGGCCGTCGTCGTCCAGTCCGGGCACGCCAAGCACAACGATCTGCCCGGCGCCGATCTCGCCCGGCATCTCGCCCGCCACGAGAAGAATGTCGAACTGCGGCGGCTCGTGCCGGAAGGCGATGACGGCATCGTCGACACCCTCCTCAAGGAAGTCGCCGCCCGCCACATCGACCTGCTGGTCATGGGCGGCTACGGCCATTCCCGGCTGCGCGAGTTCGTGCTCGGCGGGGTGACGCGCGACATGCTGGAGCGCATGACGGTGCCCCTCCTGCTCGCCCACTGAGTTCGCCTATCTCGGGTGACGCCGCATCGTCCGCCCGACGATGCGGCGCTTTTGATTCGACGCGGGCTCTGACGGCAACCCGCACGGGAAGGCCCACCCTACCATGTTGCCTATTTTGCAGGCGGCGTGTGTCATTTTTGCCCACTCTCTGGACAAAGTGTGGCGACACCAACGTCTCCGCTCACGCAAATACTGAGCTTCCCCTTCGTAGACTATTCCCCGTTACCTCTTGGGAATGTGGCGTCCCATTGTTCCCCCAGGAATGCTTTGTTAGCGTTCATTGCGCTGGAAAAGCGTTCAACGACAGATGGATGTCTAAAAACTCCATCTTTCGAAATAAATGGTGGGGATGAGGAATGTCCAAGACTGGGCGACGCCACGAGCTGGCGGCGGATGGATCTTATTACCTTTCGGAAGGTTTGAGCGGGCAGCGGCGAAGACTGCTGGGATCGACGGCGATTGCTGGCACGCTGGCCATGGGTCTTTCGGTCGCCATGCTGTTCGGCCCGACGCCGGCCAGCGCCCAGTGTGACTTCAATTCGAGCACGGCGACCACCAACGTCACCCGGAACTGCGTGTCGTTGTTCACCGCCACCACCAATGTCGCGGGCGGCGCCGCGGTCTCTGGCCGCGGCACCTCGACCACCGGAGGCGTCGGGGCGGTCGTCAACAATGCGGGAAGCATCGCCAACGCCAACGGCACGGGTAACGTCAACGCCGTCGATATCTTAGCGGCCGGTTCGGCCAGCTACAGCGGCGGCGGCCGGGTGACCTCGACGAATGGCGACGGCATCAATATCCAGGGTTCGACCACGAGCGTGACCGTGACCGGCGGCACCATCGAGGGCGGCGACGATGCGGTGACCGCGAATGCGCTGGTCCGCGCCTCGGTGACCGGGACCGGCGCCACCTTCCTCGGCGGAAATGACGGTCTCGACCTTTCCGCCGGCGGCAGCACCCAGGTGAATCAGACCGGAGGCGCGGTCACCGGCACGAGCGGGAACGGCATTTCTGCGGTTTCGGCCGATAATGGCATCACTCTCGCCGACACCACCGTGCAGGGCGGGCTCAACGGCATCACTACCGGGGGTGGGGCCACCACGCTCGATCTGACCGGCGGCACCGTGCGGGGCATCAGCGGCGACGGCATCCATGTCCGGGGCCTCGGCGGGCTCGATGTCACCGCCACCGACACCGTCGTCACCGGCGGCGACGACGGCATTGATCTGCTCGGCCCCACGGTTGACCTGACGCTCACCGGAGGAGGTGTCACCGGCGCGGGCGGCGATGGCATCTCGGCCACGGCGCTCGGGGTGCTGGGGCTCGGCGGCACCGCCCGGGTGACGACCAGCGGCACCACGGTCACGGGCGCGCAGAACGGACTTGCCGCCTCGGCCTTCGGCCTCGATACCGCGACGTCGGTCGAGGTCGTGGTGAATGGCGGCTCGATCGCCGGCAATGACGGATTCGGCGTGGCCGCGATGGCGGTTTCGGGCTCGCTTGCGGGCACCCCGCAGGACGCGACGGCTTCCATCGCCGGCAGCGGCGTGATCACCGGCAGCGATGCCGGCGCGGTCGCCATCGCCGCGAGTGTCGGCGGCGATCCCTCCGCCTTCGATCCGCAGGACCCGTCGTCCTGGCTGCTCGGCGATGGCCGGGCCACGGTATCGGTCGACACCCGTGGCGACGTGACGGGTACCGCCGGCTCGGGCATCCTCGCCCTTGCCCTCGGCAATGGCGGAAACAGCGTGTCCGTCGACACCACCGGGGGGCGGGTGGAAGGCCAGGGCGGCTTTGGCGTTCTCGCCGGGTCCATCGACAATGGCGGCGTCGGCGGCAATACGGTCGAGGTTGTCACCGGCGATGTGTTCGGCACGGCGGGCGGCGTGCTGGGCTTCAATACCAATGGCGATGCCAGCGTCGCCGCGAATGGCCGCATCGAGGTGGCGGGCGGCGGTCTCATCGGCGTCGGCGCCCTTGCTGCCAATGGCGGGAGCGCAAGCGCCGTGCTCGACGGCATCATCGATCCCCCGCTGATCGGGGTCGGCGCCCTTGCCCTCGGCGCCGGCACCGCTAGCGCCACCACGTCCGCAACGAGTTCGGTCGACGCCGAC
The DNA here is from genome assembly GCF_018390635.1 of Ancylobacter lacus. Taxonomy (GTDB): domain Bacteria; phylum Pseudomonadota; class Alphaproteobacteria; order Rhizobiales; family Xanthobacteraceae; genus Ancylobacter; species Ancylobacter lacus. The sequence goes on from NZ_JAHBGE010000044.1 coordinate 315,335, forward strand.
CTGATCGGCGTCATCGCGCTCAATGTGGGCGACGGTCGGGCCGTGGTCGACAATGGCGGCGAGGTCTTCTCCTCGTCGGGCGCCCTCCCGCTCCTCGGGTTCGGCGCGGTGAAGATCGGCGACGCCAGCGCCTCGGCCGACCCCGACGTCGTGGTCACCAATGCCGGCGATATCTCCGATTTCGCGGTCGGCGCGCTCGGCCTCGGGATCGGCGGCGGCAATGATGTCGCGGTCGACAACAGTGGGGACATCCGCAACGCCTTTGTCGGTATTGCGGGGGTCGCCATCAGCACGGCCGCCGGGGGCGCGGTCCGCGTCGACAATGCCGGCAGCCTGTCGGATGTCGCCGGCATCGGCGTGCTCGGTCTGGCGGTGGGCGACGGCTCTACGGTGGAGGTTGGCAACACCGGCTCTGTAAGCGCCGGATGGGCCGGTATCGCGGGCGTTCTGGTCGGCGACGGCGGCGCGCTCGACATCCGCACGCAGGGGGCGGTGGCCGCCACGGACGGGCTCGGGGTGCTGGGCCTCGCCGTGGGCTCGGGAAACACCCTCGACATCCTGGCCGACGCGGCGGTTGAAGGCCGGTATCTCGGCGTCGGCGCCCTGTCGATCGGCGACGCCAATGCGCTCGCCCTCGTCACCAGCGGCGCCGTGTCGTCGGCCGAGGGCGCGGGTGTGGCCGCCATCGGCCTCGGCGGCGACGGCGTGCTGGAGGTGACCACCAACGGCGCCGTCAGCGGCAATGTCCTGGGCGTCGCGGCGCTGCAGATCGGCGACGGTGCGGCCGTCGACGTCGTCGCAAATGGCGCTGTCAGCGCCGCCGGCGGCGTCGGCGTGCTGGCATCGGCGATAGGGGCCGGCGGCACCGTCACCGTCACGGCGAACAGCGCCGTAACCGCGGGCCTCGCCGGCGTGGTGGGCGTCAATCTCGGCGGCGACGCGACCGTGACCAGCACTGGCAAGGTCTCGGTGGATGGCGGCTATGTCGGGGTCGGTGCGCTCGCGGTGGGCGGCAACGCCTCCGTCACCATCAACGGCGCCATCGATCCGCCAGCGGTGGGCGGCGCGGCGGTGACGATCGGCAGCGGTACCGCCACGCTCGACGCCAATGCCGTCGTGCAGGCAACCACCCTCGGCCTGCTCGGGGCCAATGTCGGCAGCGGTGCCGTGGTCATCAACGTCAATGCCGGTGGCGCGGTGCAGTCGGACGGCGTCGGCGTGCTGGCGGTGAAGGCAGGGCCGGGCAACGTCTCGGTGGAGGTCGACGGCGCGGTCGGTGGGCTCGGCACGGTGGCGACCGGCGACGACGGCATCCTCGCCTTCGCCCTCGGTGACGGGCTGGTGTCCATCTCCACCACCGGCAACGGCATCATCAATGCCGGCGACGATGGCATCTCCATCAACAAGGCGGGCAACGGTGCCGGGGCCGATGCGGTGATCGTCAGCGCCACCGGCGCGATCGTGGCGGCCGGGGACGGCATCGACATCGACCAGCTCGGCGGCGACGGCAACATCACCGTCACCACGCGCGGCGCCATCGCAGCCGGCGCCAACGGCGTGATCGCCGACAAGCAGTCCGGCGCGGGGACCATCAACCTCTTCCTCGACAACGACATTGCCGCGGGTGCGAGTGCTGTGGTGGCCGAGGGGAGCGGGCAGGACGGCGACGTGGTGGTGGGCACCGGCTTCGGCACCACCCTGACGGCCGGCGCCACCGGCATCCTCGCCGCGAAGACGGACGGCGGGGCCGGCACCATCGCGGTGACGACGGGCTTCTTCAGCCAGATCGTGGCGGGCGGCACCGGCATCTCGGCGTCCAACCTTATAGGCGCCGGCAGTGATGTGTTCGTCGCCACCGGGCTCGAAAGCATCGTCGCCGCCAATGCCGACGGCATCCTGGCCGCGGGCACGGGCATGGTCGGCCTCACCGTCTCGGATTTCGCAACGGTGCGCGGCGACCTCGACCAGAACGGCGTCGGCAGCGCCCTGCGCATCGTCAGCGCCGAGACCGCCACGGTGAACGTCGGCAACGGCGCCATCGTCTCCGGCTCCGGCCAGAGTGCGGCCGACGCCGTCATCTCCGTCGCCAGCGAGGCCGGCGCCTCCATCACCATCGGCGCCGGCGCGCGGGTGACCGCCTGGACCGCCGACGGGTCCGGCTCCGCCAACAACGACGTCGTGGCCGCCGCAGGCGCCCTCGCGCTCAACGCCACCGGCGGGCCGGTCGTCGTCGCGAATGATGGCACGCTGTACGGGCTGGTCGCCCTCTCGGGCGGCGATGACAGCTTCGGCAACGCGAGCTCCGGCAATTGGGCGAGCGTCGGCGCGAACGACTTCGGCGTGGGTTCCGACACGCTCGCCAATGCCGGCCGCCTCGTCACCGCGCTGCGGGGCGGCGTTGCCGAGAGCACCGGCTTTTCCGGGCTGGAGAGCTTCGTGAACGGCGATCCGAGCGGCGTCGGTGCTGGCACGCTGACCATGATCGACGGCGACACGCTGTCTTCCGCCGCCACCCGCGACCGCACCTATGTCAGCGGCACCTTCGCCGGGCAGGGCAACAGCACGCTCGGCGTGGATGCCTGGCTCGGCGGGCCCGGCTCAACCTCGGATCAACTGGTCGTCGGCGGCCTCGATGCCGGCGGCAATCCGGTCTCCGGCGCGGCGACCTCGGGCGTGACGAGCCTTTACGTGAACGACGTCAACGCCCGAGGCGCCGGCGCCTATAATCCGGGCGGCATCCTCGTCGTGGCCGTGCAGAACGGCCAGACGCAGGCCGGCGACTTCGTCCTGAGCTCCAGTTCACCCAACTACAGTTCGACGTTCGGCGGGGTGATCGACAAGGGCCTGTTCTTCTACGATCTCGCGGTGCAGCCGAACCCCGACGGCGGTCTCGGTCAGTATCTGGTGGGTCTGCCCGACCAGGAGGCGTTCGAGCTGCCGATGTTCATCACCGGCGCTCAGACGATCTGGTACGAAACCTCCGGCGTGTGGCTCGACCGTCAGGCCGACCTGCGTTCCTACCTGATGGCGCCGCAGCCGGTGGGCCCGGCCACCACCCTCGTCACCAAGGAGCAGGGCCTCGTCACCAAGGCGCCCCCGCGCGCCGTCCCCGACAGCGTAACGCCCGGCGTGTGGGGCAAGGCGATCGGCAGCTGGGCCTCGTGGGATTCCACCAGCAGCTATTCCGGCGCCGGCTCGACCGGCTACAGCTTCGACACCGGCTACGATCAGGACACCTACGGCTTCATCGCCGGCGCCGATTTCGGCAAGACCGCCGGCGACAGTGCCTTCATCTTCGGCGTCATGGGCGGCTATGTCGCCTCGTCCCTGGATTTCAACAGCAGCGCGACCAGCGGGGATTATTCCGGCGGCACCGTCGGCGTCTACGCCACCTATCTGAAGGGGGGCTTCTTCGTCGACGGCCTGTTCAAGGCCGACATATTGGAGCTGGACTACAGCGTCCCCTCGCTGGGTCCGGTGGGCTACTCCGGCGAAACCACGGACGTCACCTCGCTCGGCTTCACCATCGACACCGGCTATCGCTTCACCCTTCAGGAGACGTATTTCATCGAGCCGGTGGCGACGCTGTCCTATGTCAGCACCCGGATCGACGACCTGAACGGGCTGGAAGGCACGATCGTGCGCTTCAACGACGGCGAGAGCCTGCGCGGCAGCCTTGGCGGGCGCCTGGGTGGACGGGTCTATGAGAACGACCGCTACTGGCTCGAAGCCTCGCTCACCGGCCGGCTGTGGTACGAGTTCGAGGGCGACAACTCCGTCACCATCAGCAATCCCGGCAGCCCCTTCACCTCGACGGACGATTTCGACGGCGCCTTCGGCGAGGTCGGGGCCAGAATCAACTGGTTCGGGAAAGGCACGGGCTGGAACGGCTTCGTAAACGGCAGCGTCACCTTCAATGGCGACTATACCTCCGGTACGGCGCTCACCGGCGTGCGCTATCAGTGGTAGGCAGTCGCACGTACCGCCGCCCTCGCGGGTCGGTCGCAGGACCGGCCCGTTTCCGCCACCCGCCGTCGCTGCCGGGCGTGGGCGGGTCTCCCGCATCTGGCCCGAACAGGCCTGTTGGCAGTGTGCGAACTGGCCTTGCAAAGCGCAGGCGAGGCAAGTAGGTTCCGCGCCATCTCACATGCAGCTGTAGCTCAGTTGGTTAGAGCGCCGGTCTGTGGAACCGGAGGTCGGTGGTTCGAGCCCACCCAGCTGTACCACGCCCCCCTTCTCCTCCCTTTTGAACGTGTCGATCGGAACGGGACCATGTCCGTTCCGTGGGCAGTGGCATGCTTCATGTATGCAATGGGCTGAAATCGCCACTTGCGAGGGTGCCATGGACGATGAGAATTCCGCCGGGCTTGCGGCCTATGTCGATGCGGCGTTGACGCTGGTCGACCTGCCGGTCGAGCCGGAGCTGCGCCCACGCGTGGTGATGCATTTCGACATCGCCGCTGCCCTGGCGCGCACGCTGCTGGCCTTCCCCCTAGGTGACGAGGCCGAGCCCGCGCCGGTGTATCGTCCCGCCGCGGTGCGCGTGCCATGAGCACCACCCCTTCCGCCGCCCTCGATCCCGCCCGTCTTGCCGCCGGCACTGCCGGAGAGATCGCCGCCGCTGTGCGCGCCGGCACCGTGAGCGCCCGGTCCATCGTGGAGGCGAGCCTTGCCCGCATCGCGGCGACCGAGGCCACGCTCAACGCTTTTACCGCCGTCACCGCCGAGCGCGCCCGCCGCGAGGCCGACGCGGTGGACCGGGCCCGCGCCGCCGGCCTGCCGCTCGGCCCGCTCGCTGGCGTGCCTTTCGCGGTGAAGAACCTGTTCGATCTCGCCGGGCTGCCGACGCTCGCGGGTTCGCGCATCAACCGCGACCATCCCCCGGCAGCACGGGATTCGACCCTGGTGGAGCGGCTGGTCGGCGCCGGCGCGGTCTGCATGGGCGCGCTGAACATGGGCGAATATGCCTATGACTTCACCGGCGAGAACCTGCACGACGGTCCCTCCCGCAATCCCATCGACCCCGGCCACATGTCGGGCGGCTCGTCCGGCGGGTCGGGGGCGGCGGTCGGGGGGCGGCAGGTGCCGCTGGCGCTGGGCTCCGACACCAACGGCTCGATCCGGGTGCCGTCGTCGTTCTGCGGCACGTTCGGGCTGAAGCCGACCTATGGCCGTCTGTCCCGCGCCCGGACCTTCCCCTTTGTCGCGAGCCTCGACCATCTCGGCCCCTTCGCCCGCAGCGCGGCAGACCTCGCGCTGGCCTACGACGCCCTGCAGGGCCCGGATGGCGACGATCCGGCCCTTGCCGGGCGGCCGGTCGAGCCGACGCTGCCCACGCTCGCCGCGGGCGCGGACGGGCTTCGGGTGGCGGTGCTGGGCGGCTGGTTCGCCCGGCAGGGCATGCCGCAGGCCTACGCCGCCGTGGCGCAGGCCGCCCGCGCGCTGGGCGCCACCGAGACGGTCGAGCTGCCGGAGGTCGAGCGCGCCCGCGCCGCGGCCTATCTCATTTCCATGGCGGAAGGCGCCGCGCTGCACGCCGAGCGTCTGCGCACGCGCCCGGCGGAGTTCGACCCCGCGGTGCGCGAGCGGCTGCTGGCCGGATCGGTGCTGCCGGGCGCGTGGATCGTGCAGGCGCAGAAGTTCCGCCGCTGGTTTGCGGCTCAGGCCAGCGCGCTGTTCGAGCACTGGGACGTGCTCATCGCCCCCGCGAGCCCGGTGCCGGCGCCCCGCCTCGGGCAGAAGACCTTCGTGCTCGATGGGCGGGAGATGCTGGTGCGGCCCAATATCGGCATCTACACCCAGCCGATCTCCTTCATCGGCCTGCCGGTGGTGGCGGCGCCGATCCCCGGACCGGAAACGCTGCCGATCGCGGTGCAGCTCATCGCGCCGTTCTGGCGCGAGGATCTCGCCCTGCGCGCGGCGGCGGCGCTGGAGGCGGCCGGCGTGGCTTTGGTGCCGCCCGCCGCGCTGTGAAGCGCGCTCAGTCCTTGCGGAACACGACGCTGGCGACGAAACCGACCGCCAGCGCCCCGAGTGCCGAGGCCAGGCCATAGAGCCACGGCCAGCCTGCGCGACCGCCTGCTCGAAGTCGACCTTGGCGACTTCGAGTTCCACCGTGCGGCTGCCGACCAGCTCGCCGCCGGCGAACACCTTGGCGACGACGTGATAGCGGCCCACCGGGGCCTGCCCCGGAATCGGGATCGCCACGCGGAAGACATGCGGCGCGATGAAGGAGACCGCCGCGTTCCGCTCGAAATAGAGGCCCTGCTGCTGCTTCACCCGGAGAAAGGCCTGCCGGAACGGATCTTCCGGCACGACATCGGCATAATCGCCGCCGACCCGCTGCAGCAGGCGGTTATTGGCGAGGCCGGCCTGCTCGGTGCGCAGCGTCTCGGCTTCCGCGATCTGCGCCGGGGCGCGGTTGCTGAGCACGGCGAGGTAGGACGGCGCGGAGAGGAAGGAGCGGCTCTCCACATTCATCCAGAGCCCCAGCCGGCGCGCCTTGCGCCAGGTGACGAAGCTCTGGTCCGGCCCGCGGGCGGTGACGATGACGTCGTAGGAGCCCGCATGCTCCGCCTCGCCGTCGCGTTCGATGACGCCGAACAGGGCGACATCCTCGCCGGCGAAGTTCGAGGTGATGGTCACCCGCTCCTTGGAGAGCGACAGCACCACCTCGCGCGCCCCGGCGGGGCCGGCCAGCGCGAACAGCGCGGCCAGCGCCAGCCACGCAACGAGGGGGGCGGGCCGCCTCATCGGGCGCTCTCGTCGATCTTGACGGTGTAGAGATCGGCCGGCCGCACGACCTGGTCAATCGCGACCCGGGCACCGACGCACAGCACCAGCAGCCCCAGCAGCAGCCGCAGGTTCTCCGCCCGCATCGACTGGCCCGCCCGCACCCCGAACTGCGCCCCGATGGTGCCGCCGACCATGAGCACGAGGCCGAGCACGGCATCGACCGTCTGGTTCAGCACCGAATGCAGCACGATAGCGGTGAGCATTGTGCACAGCGTCAGCAGCAGCGAGGTTCCCACCGAGGTGAGGGTCGGCACCCGCAGCAGGTAGATCAGCGCGGGCACGAGGATGAAGCCGCCGCCGATACCCATCAGCGAGCCCAGAAAGCCGATGGCAAAGCCGATGCCCACCACCGGAATGGCGGAGACATAGATGCGCGATTGGCGGAACCGCATCTTCAGCGGCAGCCGCAGGAACCAGGGATGCGCGCCCGGCCGCCGCAGCCGCACCGGCTCGCCGCGCCAGTTCCGCAGCAGGGCCCGCAGGCTTTCGCTCACCATCAGCGTGCCGATGGTGCCGAGCAGGGTGATGTAGGACATCGCGATGAAGAGATCGAGCTGGCCCAGCCGGCGCAGCGCCATGAAGGCCAGCACGCCGCCCAGCGTGCCGGTGAGGCCGCCGATCAGCAGCATGCCGCCGAGCCGGAAGTCGACATGGCCCTTCCGCGAATAGCTCAGGGCGCCGGAGAGCGAGGAAGCCGCCATGTGGGTGCTGACGCTGGCGACCGCCACGGCCGGCGCCACCCCCAGGAAGATCAGCAGGGGCGTCATCAGGAAGCCGCCGCCCACGCCGAACATGCCGGAGATGAAGCCGACCGCGATCCCCATGGCCAGCAGCGTGAAGATGTTCACGGGCAGTTCGGCGATCGGCAGGTAGATGGTCACGGCTGAATCCCGACGCGGATGGCGGGTTTCCTTTAGCAGGAATTCCGGGCGGTGTGCGGGGATGTTGCGACGCGGAGGCGGTGCTGCAACGCCGTAACAGAGCCAAGTGTCCGTGTCGGAAATCGTGGAATAATGAATAACAATTTGTAGTATCAGGCTGGCACGTTCTTGCGAAATCTCTGTCCTGGTGAATAAAAAATCCGGAATGGTGACGTAAGCTGCCTTAACGTTTCCGCGCACTGTGCTAGCGTCCGCACCGTCAACCGGCCCGTTCGAGGCCTGGGCACCTGGGAGGAAGAAGATGCGTTTGAACCGGCGCCACTGGCGTCCGGCAGCTTCGCTGCTCGCCACGACCATGCTGTTCTCCGCCGCCGCCGTGACCGGCGCTGCCGCGCAGGCGACGGACAACATGGAGAAACTCTCCAATTTCCAGACCACCGGCGCCTCCATGGAGATGGAGACGGTGCCGCAGACCGGCCCGCGCGTCGACGCCTTCAACAAGACGCTGTCCGGCATCAAGCTGCCCGACGGCTTCAAGATCGCGCTGTACGCGATCGTGCCGGATGCCCGGGAAATGGCGGTCGGGCCCACGACCGGCGTCGTCTTCGTCGGCACCCGGAAGTCGAAGGTCTGGGCGGTGACGGATCGCGACAAGGACCGCGTCGCCGACGAGGTGAAGGTCTTCGCGCCCTCGGTGCAGTTCAAGCTGCCTCACGGCGTGTGCTTCTCGAAGGACGGCTTCCTCTTCGTCGCCGAGCAGAACCGCGTTCTGCTGTTCCCGGCGGCGGAGTTCTTCTACGAGGGGCCGGATGTCGCCGCCTTCCAGGTGGTCAAGCAGGGCGACCTGATCCCGCGGTCGGAAGAATCCTATAATCACACCGCGCGGGTGTGCCGCATCGGCCCGGACGACAAGCTGTACATAACGCTCGGCCAGCCGTTCAACGTGTTCCCGCCGGAGAAATTCGACCTGTTCCAGAAGCAGGGCATCGGCGGCATCGTCCGTATGGATCGCGACGGCAAGAATCGCGAGGTCTATGCCTGGGGCGTCCGCAATTCCGTTGGCATGGATTTCAACCCCAAGGACAAGACGCTCTGGTTCACCGACAATCAGGTGGACGGCATGGGCGACGACATCCCGCCGGGCGAGCTGAACCGCGCGGAGAAGCCGGGCCAGACCTTCGGCTTTCCCTATTTCGGCGGCGGCTCCGTCCGCACCGCCGAATACAAGGACCAGACGCCGCCGGCGGATTCGGTGAAGCCACAGGTGGAGATGGTGGCCCACGCCGCCGATCTCGGCATGACCTTCTACACCGGCGCGCAGTTTCCGGCGAAATACCGCGGCGGCATCTTCTCCGTGCAGCATGGCTCGTGGAACCGTACCAAGCCGGTCGGCGCCCGGGTGATGTTCACCCACCTCAATGACGATGGCACCGCGGCGGGCACGGAGCCGTTCGCGGAGGGCTGGCTCACCGCCAATGGTGAATATCTCGGCCGTCCGGCCTCGGTGGCGCAGCTCAATGACGGCTCGCTCCTGGTATCGGACGACACGTCGGGGGCGATCTACCGCATCTCCTACGGCAGCAACTGAGCGCAGCGCAGCTTCCGCCACGGTCCGCGCGGCCGTGGCGGCCTTTCCGGGAAATATCTGCTGATGAAAAGCCTGCCGACACTCCGCCTGATCTTCGCCGGCTGTGCGCTGGTGCTTTCGTTGCAACCCTGCGCCGCCCAGGACGCCGCCGCCGGACGTGCCAGGGCGGCGGCGCAATGTGCGGTGTGCCATGGGCTCGACGGCCTGTCGAAGCACCCCGAGGCGCCCAATCTGGCCGGACAGGTCGAGTTCTATCTCGTCAAGGCGCTGGAGGACTTCCGCTCCGGCGCGCGCCGCAACGAGATGATGAGCCTCGTCAGCAAGGATCTGAGCGACGGCGACATCGCCGCTCTCGCCGCCTATTACAGCGCCATCCCCATCACGGTATCGCCGCCCGCGCCTGCGCCATGAGCGCGGCGAGCACGCCTTCCAGCCCGCGCGCCATCCGCGCGAGATCGAGACCCGGCCGGGGGCGGGGAATGTGCACGAAGATCGCGCGGCGGCCCGCCTGTTTCGCCGCCCAGAGATAGGCCCGCAGCGCCAGCGCGTTGCAGACATAGCCGCCCGCGTCGCGCGACAGCCGCGCCGGCAGGCCCGCACCGCGCAGGGCGGCCAGCAGCGGCATCGGCGCTGCGCGGCAGCCGATGGCGGGTGGCCCGCCGGGCTGCAGACGGCCCGGCCCGGGCCGTCGCCGCACCACGTCGGGACGGCCGCCGGCGCCATTCCGGGCCCGTATTTCGAGGCAAAGCGCGCTGCGGCGGGCGGCGAGGCCGATCATCAAGACGATGTCGGGCGCGTATCGGTCGAGAATGTCGGGAAAAGACTGCGCCTGCGCCCACTCGGTCGGCAGCACGAGCCCTGTGACATCCGCCCCGGCCGGTCCAGGCCGCCGCGACCGCGCCAGCCGCAGCGCGAGGGCGGCGCTGGGATTGACCGGCGCGCCGGGAAAGCGGCCGAACCCCGTGATGAGGACGCGCGGCCGCTTCATGGATCCGGCTCAGCCCGCGGTGCCGAGGGCCGCCTTCAGCGCGTCGGCCAGCTCGTCGAGCTGGAAGGGCTTGCGCACGCGGGGATATTCCAGCCATTCCGGCGGGATGGCGCCGTCGTCGTAGCCGGTGGAGAACACGAAGGGCGCGCCCCGGCTGCGCAGGGCGTCGGCGACGGGATAGCTGCGGGTGCCGCCGAGATTGACGTCCAGCACGGCGACGTCGATCTCCGTGTGGCGATCGGCGATAAACTCCATCGCCGGCTGGAGCTGCGTGTGGGACGCCAGCACGACGCCGCCGAGTTCCTCCACCATCGCCTCGATCATCATCGACACGAGCGATTCGTCTTCCAGAATAAAGATGCGGCTGCCTTCCAAGGAGCGGGCGGATTCTGACATCGTTTCCAGTTTCTGATGGGCCCGGGCGTACCGGACCGTTCGTTCCAAAGTGCCGACAGGATTAGAGGCATTCGCCCACCCAGACCCTGTCTTTTGATATAGGGCGGCAATTTAGTACGGACAGAGACGCAGCAGCGCCGCGAGCCGTTCCGCGGCGATGGAGGGGGTCATTGTGCCCTCGCCAACCGCATTTTCAAGCGCAGGCACCTCGGCGCGCAAGCGGGGATCGCTGCGCAGATGCGCCCGCAGCCTTTCATCCAGCAGCGACCACATCCAGCGCACCTGCTGGCGCCGCCGCCGCTCGGCAAAGGCGCCGCGGGCAAGGCCCCGCGCGCGGTGCGCCACAACCGCGTCCCACACCGCATCGAGGCCCTCGCCGGTGAGGCCCGAGCAGGTCAGCACCGGCACCGCGCCATCCGGTCCATCGGCGCCGAGCACATGCATCGCCGCGGCGTATTCGGCGGCGGCGGCGCGGGCGCGGTCGAGGGTGCCGCCGTCCGCCTTGTTCACCGCCACGATGTCGGCGAGCTCCAGTATCCCCTTCTTGATGCCCTGCAATTCGTCGCCGGCGCCCGGCAGCATCAGCACCAGGAAGGTGTCGGTCATCTCGGCGACCGCGGTTTCCGACTGGCCGACGCCGACCGTTTCCACCAGCACCACATCGAATCCCGCGGCCTCGCAGAGCAGCAGCGTCTCGCGGGTGCGGGCGGCCACACCGCCGAGGGTGCCGGCGGAAGGGGAGGGGCGCACGAAGGCGCGGGGTTCCGCGGCGAGCCGGGCCATGCGCGTCTTGTCGCCGAGGATGGAGCCGCCGGTGCGGGAGGAGGAGGGGTCGACCGCCAGCACCGCGACGCGGTGGCCGCGCCCGATCAGCTGCATGCCGAGCGTGTCGATGGTGGTGGACTTGCCGACACCCGGCACGCCGGTGATGCCGACCCGGATCGCCCCGCCGCTGCGCGGCAGCACGCGCCGGAGCAGCTCCTCCGCCTCCTCACGGTGCTCGGGACGGCGCGACTCGATGCGGGTGATCGCCCGGGCGAGGGCGCTGCGCGAGCCGGCGGCGATGCCCTCCGCCAGCTCGGCGACAGAGGGTGCGGGGCGTGCGCTCATGAGAGCGAATGCCTTGAGAGATAAGGGATTTTTTGGCTGAAGCCTTTCCCGGTACGGGGGCGGGAACGGCGTCCGGCTACCTTTGGCGAGGCTCGCAAGGGATCGAATCCGGCGCTTCTGCGTTGATCCCCCGATGTTAGCAGCCGGGCTTCCGCCTGACGAGGCGGGGCCCTTCAGCAGGAGACAGCTATGAACTGGGACCGCATCGAAGGTAACTGGAAGCAGGTGAAAGGGCAGGTTCGCCAGCAGTGGGGCAAACTTACCGACGACGATCTCGACCGCCTCAACGGCAAGCGCCAGGAGCTGGAAGGCATCCTGCAGGAGCGCTACGGCATCGCCAAGGACGAGGCGACCCGTCAGGTGGACGACTGGAGCCGCGCCTTCGACCGGAAAATATGACGCGAAACAACGGGTTGGGGCAGGGCGCCGTCCGCATGTGAGGCCCGCCGCCCGCCAGCGCCGCGCCGCCCCGACCCGGAGGCCGCCTCGACTCAGGCCGGTTTGGCGCCCCCGCCCGTTTGCCGGGCGGGGGCGTCGTCATGTTGGAACAAGGGCTCGCCGCGCGGCCCGGCCCCGTTCCGTTTCGCCCGGTCGCGGCGCGGGATACCGCTGACCTTGCATGAATGCACAATGAGCCGCAGCCGCGACGGCGGATGACGGGTGGAGGGTCAGTGCGGTGAGGTGGACGATGTGTCCATTCACCGTCCCTCCCGGTGCGGTGGGACCGATTGGCCGGCACGACGCTCTCCGCGCGGCAGGGGCGCCGGAGCTGGTGCCCCGCCGGGCGCCCGATCCGCCTCCTTGGCGCCGTCCTCGTCGGCTCCGCCGAACCCGGTCGCCGCCGAACCCGACCGCTGCCGCGCCGTCGCTGCCGTCACCCCTCCGCCCGCCGGGCGGCTGGTGGCGGCGTGAGGCGTCGCCCGCGCCATCGGCTCCCCCGTCCCCGGCCGCGCCGGTCGCCGGCGGGTGGCGCGCCCAAGGTTCTTTCATACCGTCCGGCGGGGTGGCCGGTGGCGTCCCGGCGGCGGGTGCGCTCGCCGCGTCCCCGCTCGTCGTCGCGCGCCCCTCGTCGCCGGTCGCCCCCGCCGCACGCCCCGTCGCGCGCGGGAGAGCGCCGCGCTCTCGGTCGCCCTCGGGCAGCCCGCCCGTGTCACGCCAGCGCGTGGAGAATCCGCGCCCAGCTGCGGATGCCCTTGTGGAAGGAGGTGAGGTCGTATTTCTCGTTGGGCGAATGGATGCGGTCGTCGTCGAGCGAGAAGCCGACCAGCAGCGTGTCCTGCCCCAGCACCTTCTTGAAGTGCCCGACGATGGGGATGGAGCCGCCCTCGCCGATGGTGACGGGCGGGGTGCCCCATTCCGCGCCCAGCGCCGCCGCCGCCTTCTTGAGGTCCGGGCTGTCATGGGCCACGGCGACGGCGCGGCTGCCTTCCCCGCCAAGGAACTCCACCGAGCAGTCCGACGGGATGCGGGCGCGGATGAAGGCGCGCACCGCCTCGCGCACCTTCACCGGGTCCTGGTCGGCGACCAGCCGGCAGGAGATCTTCGCGGTGGCGATGGCGGGGATCACGGTCTTGCTGCCGGCGCCGATATAGCCGCCCCACATGCCGTTGACCTCGAAGGTCGGGCGCGAGGACACCAGCTCCACCAGCATGCGGTCCTGCTCGCCCGAGGGCACGGCGAGGCCGATGGGCCCGAGGAAGTTCTCCGGCGTCAGGCCGAGCGTCGCCCACTGCGCCTTCACCTCGTCCGGGGTCTCGCGCACCTCGTCGTAGAAGCCGGGGATGGTGACGCGCCCGTCCGGGCCGTGCACATCGGCGATGATCTTCGCGATGACGTGGAGCGGGTTCTGCGCCGCCCCGCCGTAATAGCCGGAATGCAGGTCGCGGTCGGCGCAGTGGACCACGAATTCCTCGTGCATCAGCCCGCGCAGCGAGACGGTGATGGCCGGGGTCGCGGCGTCCCACATGCCGGTGTCGCAGACGAGGGCGAGGTCGGCGGCCAGCGCCGGGGCATTGGCGGCGACGAAGGGCGGCAGGTTGAGCGAGCCGGATTCCTCCTCGCCCTCCAGCATCAGCGTCACCTCCACCGGCAGCTTGCCGGTGACCTTGAGAAAGGCGCGGCAGGCCTCGACGAAGGTCATGATCTGGCCCTTGTCGTCGGCGGAGCCGCGGGCGACGATCCGCTTCGTGCCGTCCTCGGCGGTCACGATGGTGGGCTCGAAGGGCGGCGTGTTCCACAGCTCCAGCGGGTCGACCGGCTGCACGTCGTAATGGCCGTAGAACATCACCCGGCGCGGCGCGCCGAAATCGCTGCGGGCGGTGACGATGGGGTGGCCGGGTGTCTCGTTCAGGCCGCCAGCGAGGCCGAGCCCGGCGAGGTCGTCCACCAGCCACTGCCCGGCCTCGCGGCACGCCGCCTTGTAGGCGGGGTCGGTGGAGATGGAGGGGATGCGCAGGAAGGTGAAGAGGCGCTCGAGGCTGGCCTCGAGATCGGCGTCGATGGCGGCCAGCACGGCCTTCAGTTCGGCGGGTTCGGCGTCGTGACCAGGGGTGGCGTCGGCCATGGGATCGTGTCCTTGTTCGGCAGGGCTCGGCCGGGGGCCGAAGCGGTCGGGAGAAGGTGAGGGGTGCCGTGGCATGTCGTCGGGAGGCAGCGCCGCCCCGGCCGGCCCGCGCCGGCCCGGGCGCGGCTAGCGCCGGCTGCGGCCTCCCAGCACGTTGCGCAGAATGGCCTTGGTCACCTGGTTGGTGACCTCGCGGGCGACCTGCCGGGCGACCTGCTCGCCGAGCCCCATGCGGCCGCGGCCGGAGCCGCCGCCGCCGAGGATGCCGCCCAGCACGCCGTCGAGCCAGCCGCCGCCGCCGGCCTCCGGCTCCACCGGCGGGGCGTCGGCCGGGGCGGTGTCCTGCACCTGCCGCGCCAGCATCTCGAAGGCGGAGTCCCGGTCCACCGGCTCGGCATAGGTCGCCCCCAGCGGGCTGCGGGCGATGATCGCGGCGCGCTCGTCCGGCGGCAGGGTGCCGACCCGGGCCGAGGGCGGGGCGATGAGGGCGCGCTCGACCATGGAGGGCACGCCGTTGCCTTCCAGCAGCGAGACCAGCGCCTCGCCCTTGCCGAGCTGGGTGATGACCACGGCCTCGTCGAGGGCGGGATTGTCGCGGAATGTCTCCGCCGCCGCCTTCACCGCCTTCTGGTCGCGTGGGGTGAAGGCGCGCAGCGCGTGCTGCACCCGGTTGCCGAGCTGGCCCAGCACGGTGTCGGGCACGTCGAGCGGGTTCTGGGTGACGAAGTAGACCCCGACCCCCTTGGAGCGGATGAGCCGCACCACCTGCTCGATCTTCTGCAGCAGCGGCTTCGGCGCGCCGTCGAACAGCAGGTGCGCCTCGTCGAAGAAGAACACCAGCTTCGGCTTCTCCGGGTCGCCGATTTCCGGCAGCTTCTCGAACAGCTCGGACAGCAGCCACAGCAGGAAGGAGGAATAGAGCCGCGGCGCCTGCATCAGCCGGTCGGCGGCCAGAAGATTGATGGTGCCGTAGCCCGAGGCGCGGTCCACCCGCATCAGGTCGGCGATGTCGAGCGCGGTCTCGCCGAAGAAGGCGCCCGCGCCCTGGTTCTCCAGCACGAGGAGCTGGCGCTGGATGGCGCCCACCGTGGCGGGGGCGACATTGCCATAGGTGCGGGTGAGGGCGGCGGCGTTCTCCGAAAGGAAGGCGAGCATCGCCCGGATGTCCTTCAGGTCGAGCAGCGGCAGGCCGCGCTCGTCCGCCACCCGGAAGGCGACGTTGAGCACGCCCTCCTGCACCTCGTTGAGGCCGAGGATGCGGGCGAGCATCAGCGGGCCCATGTCGGTGACGGTGGCGCGCACCGGGTGGCCCTGTTCGCCGAACAGGTCCCAGAACGTCACCGGAAAGCTGTCGGCGGCGTAGGTGAGGCCGATCTCGGCGCAGCGCGCGCGAATCCACTCCGGCCCCTCGCCCGGCATGGCGAGGCCGGCGAGGTCGCCCTTGATGTCGGCGGCGAAGACGGGAACGCCGGCGCGGGAGAAGCCTTCCGCCAGCGTCTGCAGCGTCACCGTCTTGCCGGTGCCGGTGGCGCCGGTGACGAGGCCGTGCCGGTTCGCCAGCTTCAGCGCGAGAACTTCCGGCTTTGCCGCGCTCCTGCCGACGAGGATCTTGCCCTCGCTATCGCCGCCCATGGAATCCTCCGCCGCACCGGGACAGGGGCGCGGCGTGCCGCGCGGCCTCTCCCGCGTGCCTATAGAGCGCAGCGGGCGGGCGCCGCGCAACCCGTCCATTCCGCCTTGGTGCCGAGACTGGATGCAGTTGGAACCCGCCCGCTCTTGCCTTCCCCGCCCAGCCGCGCAATTTGGAGGCAGAGTGAACGGGATTCCCGCCGTATGTCCGCCTCCCATCTCCACGCCACAGCCCTGACCCCTCCGGCGGACCGCCTGATGGATGCCCGCGGGCTGACGCTGTCCTATGCCGACCGTACGCTGGTGATGGGCATCCTCAACATCACGCCGGATTCCTTCTCCGACGGCGGGCGCAACTTCGCGGTGGAGGACGCCGCCGCCAGTGCGCGCCGGCTGGTCGCCGAAGGGGCGGACATTCTCGACATCGGCGGCGAATCGACCCGTCCCGGCCACACCCCGGTGGCGGAGGAGGAGGAGCTTGCCCGCGTGCTGCCGGTGATCGAGGCGATCTCCCGCCAGCTCCTGGTGCCGATCTCGATCGACACCCAGAAGGCCCGCGTCGCCGAGGCGGCGCTGGAGGCGGGCGCCGCCATCGTCAACGACATCTGGGGGCTGATGGGCGATCCCGACATGGCGCGGGTGGCGGCGGCCTACGACGCCGGCGTGGTCGCCATGCACAACCGCGCCACGGTCGACCCCGGCGTCGACATCGTGGCGGACATCCTCGCCTTCTTCGAGAACGCGCTGGAGCGGGCCGCCCGCGCCGGCATCCGGCCGGACCGCATCGCGCTCGACCCCGGCATCGGCTTCGGCAAGACCTTCGAGCAGAATCTCGAGGCGCTGGCGGCGCTGCGGGAGATCGGCCGGCTCGGCTTCCCGCTGCTGCTCGGCACCTCGCGCAAGTCGCTGATCGGCAAGGTGGTGTCGGCCTCTCCGGCGGAGCGGCTGCCGGGAACCATCGCCTCCAACGTGCTCGGCATCGCCGCCGGCTGCGCCATCATCCGGGTGCACGACGTCGCCGCCCATGTGCAGGCCGCCCGGGTGACGGAGGCGATTCTCCGTGCCGCCTGAATTCTTCGTCCGGCGCCCGCGCGCGGTGGAAAAGCGCACCGCCTATCTCTGCCTCGGCTCCAATCTCGGCGACCGTGCCGGCACCATGGCGAAGGCGGTCGGCCTCATCGCCCGGATCGGGCTGAAGATCGTGGCGCGGTCCTCGCTCTATGAGACCCCGCCCTGGGGGCCGGTGCCGCAGGGACCCTATCTCAACATGGTGGTGGCGGTGGAGACCGAGCTTTCCGCCCGCGAGCTGCTGCACATGGTGCTCGGCGTCGAGCACGCCTTCGGCCGCGACCGCACCAAGGAGGTGCGCTTCGGCCCGCGCACCATCGATATCGACATACTGGTGTATGGCGAGGACGTGGTGGCCGAGCCCGATCTGGAAATCCCGCACCCGCGGATGATGGAGCGGGCCTTCGCGCTGGTGCCGCTGGCCGAGCTGGCGCCGGAGCTGCGCGTCGGCGGGGTGAGGGTGGCGGACGCGCTGGCGCGGCTCGACCGCAGCGGGATTCTGCGGGTGTCCGGCGGCACGGACCCTGCGTAAGGCGGCTTTGCCCGCCCGGCTGTTGCGAAACTGTCATCAAGCGCGGGAATCCATCTCCCCGCAGCAGGATGGGGAGCGCGCGTGGCCGATCACGACATAGACGGGCTGGTGACGGCCTGGGCCTTCGACGGCGAGGGCGGCGGCCGCCGCATCGGCTGGCGGGAAATCCGGGCGCAGGAGCGCACCGCGAAGGGCTTCATCTGGGTCCATCTCCAGCTTCTGCAGGGACGCCAGCAGCCCTGGCTGCTGCACGAGGCGGGGGTCGACCCCGGCATCGCCGATTCGCTGGTGGCCGAGGAGACCCGGCCGCGCTGCGCGCTGTTCGAGCACGGCGCCTTCCTCAACCTGCGCGGCATCAACCTGATGCCCTATTCGCTGCCCGACGAGATGCACTCGCTGCGCATCTGGGTGGAGCCGCACCGCATCATCTCGGTGCGCAAGCGCCAGCTCTCGGCGCTGGCCGACCTCGAGGACGCCTTCGCCCGTGGCCGGATGCCGCGCACGCCGGGCGAATTCATCGCCGACACCTCGATGCGGCTGGTGGAGCGCATGGACACGGTGGTGAACACCCTGGCCGAGCAGGCCGACGAGCTGGAGGAGCTGGTGATGGACGCCATGCTCACCTCGCTCGGCCCCAAAGTGTCGGAGGTGCGGCGCATCGCCATCATCCTGCGGCGCTACATCGCCCCCCAGCGCGAGGCGCTGAACCATTTCGCCCTGGAGGACGCCGACTGGCTCGCCGCCCGCGACCGCCACCGCCTGCGCGAGGCCGCCGACCGGGTGACGCGCTTCGCCGAGGAGCTCGATTCGGTGCGCGACCGGGCGGCGGTGATCCACGACCAGATGGTGGAGCGCCGCGCCGAGCAGATGAACCGCTCCATGCTGATTCTGGCCGGGGTGACGGCGGTGTTCGCCCCGCTCACCCTCGTCACCGGCCTGCTGGGCATGAATGTCGGCGGCATCCCGGCGGCGGAGAGTCCCTCCGGCTTCTGGATCGTGACCGCGATGGTGGTGGCCATGGGCGTCGGCATGGCGGCGCTGATGCGGTGGATTCGCTGGATCTGAGGGCCTCGCCCCCGGGTCGTCCCGGCGCTATATGCGGATCGAGGCGCGTCCGGACGAACCGGGGTGCCCAGGGAGGACGCCATGAGGATCGTTCGCGCCGCGCGGCTCGCGGCATCGGCGGGGGCGCTCGCCCTCGCTTTGGCGCTGGGGGCGGGCGGGCCGGCGGCGGCCCAGACAGCCACCGGCACCTATCCCGGCGGAAACTGCGAGGCCATGGCCCGCCAGACCCCGGCGCCGGAGCTGTGGTACGGCCATTTCACCGGCCGCCGCCAGAGCCCGTGGAACTTCGATTTCATCGAGGGCAAGACGGTGGAGGGCTGCTTCCGCAGCAAGGCGGAATGCGAGAGCTGGCTGTACCAGTGGCGCTCGGCCTGGCAGTTCGAGTTCTGGAACGACTACTGCACCAAGGGCTATCCCCCGGCGCCGCGCGGCTGGCGGCCGCGCAGCTCGGGCGGGCCGGGCGGCTGAGGGCGCGGGCGCGCGGCCCTCTCCGGTGGGGCCCCGCGCATGAAAAGCGCCGCCGTCCCGGGGGGCGGCGGCGCGAGAGGCCGTGGCGGCCCCGCCGTGGCGGGCCGCTGTCGGTCGGATCAGGCCTTGGAATAGAGCTCGGCGACGTAGTCCCAGTTCACGAGGTTCTCGACGAACGCCTTGAGGTAGTCGGGACGACGGTTGCGGTAGTCGATGTAGTAGGAGTGCTCCCACACATCGACGCCGAGGATCGGGGTGGCGCCGGTGACCAGCGGGCTCTCGCCGTTCGGGGTCTTGGCGACGATGAGCTTGCCGTCCTTCACCGCCAGCCAGGCCCAGCCCGAGCCGAACTGGGTGACGCCGGCCTGGATGAAGTCTTCCTTGAACTTGTCGACCGAGCCGAAGTCCTCGACGATCTTCTTCTCAAGCTCGCCGGGGATGGCGCCGCCGCCATTCGGCTTCAGCCAGTTCCAGAAGTGCAGGTGGTTGTAGTGCTGGCCGGCATTGTTGAAGAGACCGGCATTCTTGCCGTAAGACCCCTTCACGATCTCCTCGAGGGACTTGCCCTCGAATTCCGTGCCCTTCAACAGGTTGTTGCCATTGTTGACATAGGCGAGGTGGTGCTTGTCGTGGTGGAATTCGAGGGTCTCGCGCGACATGTAGGGGGCGAGCGCATCGTAGGAATAGGGCAGGTCGGGAAGCGTGAACGACATCGAAGCTTTCTCCGCAAATAAGAGTGGCCGTACCGCCCGGCGGCTGACCCTCGGAACGAGGCGTCCCCGGCGGTTCCGGCTGGCACCATCGGGGCGGCGCGAGACTAGATAAGTCTCTCCGCGGTGACGGACAACCAAAAGCCACATATGTTGCGATTTTCATACATAATCGGGCACCGAAGCCCCGGCTCAGCCGCAATCGCCGGCCGGGCCTTGAGAATGGACGAGGGTAGAATGGTGGACAGGGGCAGCGCCGGGCGCCGCGGGACGCGCGTGGCGCGTCGAGATGTCGCCGGGGGCGTGGGTCGCGCGCCGCGGCTGGACGGCCGGGGGCTCTCATGAGCGCGGTGATCATCGGCCTCGGCATCGCCATCGCGCTGGTCGGCGCCGCCTTCGGCTTCAACGGCTTCGCGGTCTACCAGTCGACCTTCGGCAACGCGCTCATCGTGGTGGGCGGCTTTGCCTTCGTCGGTGGCCTGGTGCTGATGGGGCTCGGCTTCATCCTGCGGGCGCTGGTGCGGATCGAGATGCGGCTGGAAGGCGCGGTCCATTTCGAGCCGGAGGAGGGGGACTATATCGGCGAGGTCGAGGCCGTCGCCGACGAGGCCGAGCGCGAAACCCGCGCCGAGGCCGAAGCGGAGGACGAGCCGGAGCCCGCGCCCCGGCCGGCGCCGAGGTCTGAGCCCCCGCCGCCGCGTGCCGCCCCGCCGGAGCCGCGCGCGGAGGCCGACTGGGTGGCCGAGAGCCGCGTGGCCGAGACCTCCGGCCGTGGCGCCGCGCCCCGTGCGCCCGAGCCGGCCCGTTCCCCCGAGCCGGTCGCGCCGCCGCCTCAGGAGCGGCTGATCCCCGATTTCCCCGCCCGCGAGCCGGTGCCGCCGCCGCGCGCGGAGCCGCCGCGCGATTCGGCCCGCGCCGAGGCTCCCCGTTCCGAGCCCCGCATGCCGGACTTCCTGCGGGCGCCCGAGCGCACGCCGGAGCCCGCGCGCGCCGCCCCGGCCGCCGGGGCGGACCTGCCTCTGGTGGAGCCGTCGCGGGTGCGGCCGGCGCCGCCGCCCTTCTCCCGGCCGCTGCGGCCGGAAGCGCCCCGTCCCGACGCCCCCCGGCCGGACGCGCCATGGCTCGATGTGGCGCCGCCCGAGCCGGCGGCCGATGCCGCCCCCGCGCCGGAGCCGGTGGCGGAAGCCCGCCCGGGCCCCCGGCCGGAGCTGCCGTCCTGGTTCCGCCGCCGCGACCCCGCACCGGCCGCCGCGCCGGTGACGGACGCGCCGGCTTCCCCCGGTGCCGCTTCCCGGGATGCCGCGCCCGCGGACGCGCCGGCCCCGGCCGCGCCGGCGCTGGAACCCGCCCCGGCGGCGGTCGAGCCGCCGTCCGCGCCCGCGCCGCGCCGGCCCGCCCCGGATGTGTCGGGCGATCCCTTCGCCGGAGTCCTCGGCGGGAGCCCTGCCGAGCCCGAGGCCGAGCCGGACGTGGCACCGGACGAGGAGCCGGCCGGCTACGAGCCCGCCGATCCCTTCGCGTCGACGGGCGGCTTCGATGCCGGGCGGCACGAGCCGGCCGATCCGTTCGCGCCGGCGGCGGCCCCCGAGCCTGTCGCCCATGCCCCGGAGCCGGCCGAGGCCGCCGCGCCGGAGCCGGCGGAGGAGGCCGGGGAGGAGACGGGCCTGGTGGTGCTGAAGTCCGGCATCATCGGCGGCATGGCCTATTCGCTCTACTCCGATGGCTCGATCGAGGCGGAACTGCCGGACGGCGTGATCCGCTTCGCCTCGATCCAGGAACTGCGCGACCACGTCACCGGCGCCGCCCGCGCCGAGTGAGCCGGGCAGCCCGCCTCGGCGGGCCGTTCACCCTCCCGTGCCGCCCCGGCGGGCCGGACGCCCGGCCTCGCCGGGTGCCGGCTTCGCGCTCAGGCCCGGGCGATGGCGATGGCGAAGGCGTAGATGAGCGCGGTCTCCTCCAGCCGGTCGAACCGGCCGGCGGCGCCGCCATGGCCCGCTTCCATGTTGGTGCGCAGCAGCAGCGGGGCGTCGTTGGTGCGCAGCTCCCGCAGCCGGGCCACCCATTTCGCCGGTTCCCAATAGGTCACCCGGGGATCGGTGAGGCCGGCCAGCGCCAGGATGGCGGGGTAGGCGGTGGCCTCGACATTGTCGTAGGGCGAATAGGAGCGGATGCGGCGGAACGCCTCCGCGTCCACGATCGGGTTGCCCCATTCCGGCCATTCCGGCGGGGTGAGCGGCAGGGTGTCGTCGAGCATCGTGTTCAGCACGTCGACGAAGGGCACCTCCGCCACGATGCCGGCGAACAGATCCGGCCGCATGTTCGCCACCGCGCCCATCAGCATGCCGCCGGCGGAGCCGCCATGGGCGACGATGCGGTCGGGCGCGATGATCTTCGCCGCCACCAGATGCTCGGCGACGTCGATGAAATCGGTGAAGCTGTTCACCTTGTCCGCCAGCTTGCCGGTGCGGTACCAGCGCCAGCCCTTCTCGGTGCCGCCGCGGATATGGGCGATGGCGAAGACGAAGCCGCGGTCGACCAGCGAGAGCCGCGCGGTGGAGAAGCCGGCCGGAATCGAGATGCCATAGGCGCCATAGCCATAGAGCAGGCAGGGCGCGGTGCCGTCCAGCGGGGTGTCGCGGGAGAACAGCAGCGACACCGGCACGGTCTCGCCATCGGTCGCGGTGGCCAGCACCCGGCGGGTGACATAGCGGGCGGGATCGTGGCCCGAGGGCACCTCCTGCCGCTTGCGCAGCACCCGCTCGCCGCTCGCCATGTCGTAATCCCACACCTCGGCGGGGGTGGTCATGGAGGAATAGCTGAAGCGGATGGTGGTCTTGTCGAAGCCGAAGCCGGCGTCGAGGCCGAGCGAATAGGCCTCCTCGGCGAAGGCGACGGGGTGCTCGGCGCCGGTCGCGATCTCGCGCACCACGATGCGCGGCAGGCCGTCCTCCCGCTCCAGCCGCACCAGATGGTCGCGCAGCGCGGTGTGGGAGAGGATCAGCCGGCCCGGCCGGTGGGGCACCAGGTCGCGCCAGTTCGCCCGGCCGGGGGTGGCGAGCGGGGCGACCACCAGCTTGAAGTCCTCGGCGTCGTCGGCATTGGTCTCGATGACGAGGCTCTCCACCCCGTCGAGCGCGGGGTGATGCTCGACGCCGTAGCGCAGCCCCTCCCGGCGCGGCTCGACGAGGCGCGGCGCCGCGGCGGGGTCGGCGAGGTCGAGCAGGTGGACCTCGCTGGTCTCGTGGTCGCCGCACTCGATGAGGCCGAAACGGCCGGACTGGGTCTGCCCCAGCGAGACGAAGAAGCCCTTGTCCGGCTCCTCATAGACCAGCGTGTCGGTCGCCGGGTCGGTGCCGAGGATGTGGCGGAAGACGAAGCTCGGCCGGTGCTCGGCGTCCTGGCGGACGTAATAGAGGTGGCGGCCATCCCCGCCCCAGACCAGCCCGCCGGTGGTCTCGCCGATGAGGTCCGGCAGGTCGGCGCCGGTCGCGAGGTCGCGGATGCGCAGGGTGAAATATTCCGAGCCGGTGTCGTCCACCGACCAGGCCAGCCGGGTGTGGTCGGGGGCGTGGCGGGCCTCGCCGAAGTGGAAATAGGCGGTGCCGGCGGCGAGCGCGTCGCCATCCAGCAGCACCGCCTCCTCGCCGCCCGCGCTCGGCCGGCGGCAGACCAGCGGGTGCTGGCCGCCCTCGCGGAAGCGGGTGTAGTAGGCGAACGGCCCGTCCGGCGCCGGCACCGAACTGTCGTCCTCCTTGATGCGGCCGCGCATCTCGGCGACCAGCCGGCTGCGCAGCTCGGCATGGGGAGCGAACCAGGCCTGCGCCGCCGCGTTTTCCGCCTCCAGGAAGGCGCGGATGTCGGGCGCCAGCACGGCGGGATCGTGCATCACCTCGCGCCAGTTGTCGGCGCGCAGCCAGGCATGGGGGTCGACCAGGGTCTGGCCGTGGAAGCTGCGCACCAGCGGGGCGTGGGCGGGGGCCTGCTCGTTCACGCCGGCACCTCGTCGGCGGTGAAGCTGAGGGCGACGCCGTTGATGCAGAAGCGCATGCCGGTGGGCTTCGGCCCGTCGGGGAAGACATGGCCGAGATGGGCGTCGCAGGTGGCGCAGCGCACCTCGACCCGGCGCATGCCGTAGGAACGGTCCTCGATGCCCACCACCGCCTCGCGCGAGACCGGCTGGAAGAAGCTCGGCCAGCCGGTGCCGGATTCGAACTTGGCGTTGGAGCGGAACAGCGGGGCGTCGCAGCACACGCAGCTGTAGAGCCCGGGCTCCTTCTGGCCGAGATGCGGGCCGGAGAAGGCGCACTCCGTGCCGTGGCCGCGGGTGACCTCGTACTGTTCCGGGGTGAGCTGGGCGCGCCACTCGGCGTCGGTCTTCACGACCTTGGGGCGGTGGAGGGCGTCGGTCATGGTTCGTTTTCCTCGGGAGAATTTTCCGTGCACATAGTCAAGCGCCCCCGCCGCCGCAAGGCTCGCCCCGTTCAAGTCGCTGGCACGCTTGTTGTATCGTGCCATGTTGAGCCGAAGCTTCGCACGGCCGTCATTCTGGCGTGAAAAATGCCAGCCGACGTTCAGTTGAACGGGAATTGCATCTGAAAAATCTTGCGATCCGTTCAGAATAAATCTATCAAGCCGTTTGTGGGTTTCCTGCCAGAAATTGATGGTCGAATGTCAATGGGTGGGAATTTTGTTGCACCCCTGTCAAGTCACGCGGTCACCACGCACGCTGAAGATCGGACCATGAGCGACTCCGCAGAAAACGAAAGCTATATCGAACTCGCGGCAGACATTGTCTCTGCCTATGTGAGCAGGAATTCTGTGGCGGCGAACGACCTGCCGGCCCTGCTTGCCGACGTGCATGGCGCCCTTGCCCGGCTCAGCCGGGGCGAGGCCGAGCCGGAGCCCGAGCCGCTGAAGCCGGCGGTGCCGCCGAAGAAGTCGGTGTCGCCCGAGTTCATCGTCTGCCTCGAGGACGGCAAGAAGTTCAAGTCGCTGAAGCGGCACCTGCGCACGCAGTACAACATGACGCCGGAAGAATACCGCGAGAAGTGGGGCCTGCCGGCGGATTACCCCATGGTGGCGCCGAACTACGCCGCCGCCCGCTCGGCGCTGGCCAAGCAGATGGGCCTCGGCCAGCAGCGCCGCCGCACGGGGCGCTGAGGCCGCCTTTCGCGGTGTGGCCGTGGCCCGGCCGCGCCCGCGACGCCGGCTTTCTCCAGAATGATGCACGGCCGCCGCGCCACCGGGCGCGGCGGCCGTCGTCGTTTCGGGCTCCTCGCGCCCTCACGGCATGTCGCGCAGCAGCCGCCGCAGCGCGGCATGGCGCACGGCGTCGTAGCCGGCGCCGGTGAGCGCCGCCCGCCGCTCCTCCCGCAGCAGCCGCGCCAGCGCCGTGCGGCGGTCCTCCGGCGTGCTGCCGATGAAGGGCTTCAGCGTCTCCATCCGCGCCGCGACGAGGGTGGCCGGGTCATGGGCGCGGCAGGCCCGCAGGCGACCTCGGCAATGGACGGGAACCGTGAGGGGCGGCATGACGACTCCAGGATGATAGGATCAACAGAGATGAAAATCCTATAATCCATGGCCTCTTGTCCAGAGCTCTTGTCGGACTTCATGCTGGTACTCGGTTTCTCCGAGGTTCGATGAAGGGAATGGTTCGTTGGGGACAAGGAGTGGAAGGGGGCAATGGGATTGAACTAAGTGTTTAATCCTATTAAAAGGACTGATAGCCTGTTGCTGTCCGCCCGTCCCGACGCGGTGCCGGCGCGGAGCCGGCTCTGGCCGCGGGGTCGGGGCCGCCGCCCGTGCACCTCTCACCCGGAGTCCTTCCATGCCGTCTGCCCGCGCCTCCGCCTCCCGCCCCGCGCCGCCGCCCGAGCCGGCGGTGAGGACCGATGCCGCCGAGAGCCCGCTCGCCTGGCTGGCGCGCCGGCGGGGCCGGGACGGGCGCCCGCTCATCGAGCCGCACCAGTTCCTCGCCGGGGAAAGGCTGCGGGCGGATTTCACCCGCGGCCAGATGATGCCGCGCGTGACCGCCGACTGGAGCGGGACCGGCGGCACCCGCGGCGCCCGAGCCGCGCCCGGCGCGCTGGACCCCGGCGAGAGCGTGGTCGCCGCCCGCCAGCGCGTCACCCACGCCATGAAGGCGGTGGGGCCGGAATTCGCCGGGGTGCTGCTGGATGTGTGCTGCTTCCTGAAGGGGCTGGAGACGGTCGAGCAGGAGCATGGCTGGCCCGCCCGGGCCGGCAAGGTGGTGCTGACGCTGGCGCTGGAGCGGCTCGCCCGGCATTACGGGCTGCAGGCGCGGGCGGTGGGGCCGGTCAGCCGTGGCATCACCGGCTGGAGCGCGCCGGCCGGGCCGGAGCCGTCGGGCGCGGCGGAGCATCTGGGCGCGGCGGGCGAGACCGGCGCGGCATCGGGAATCTAGCGCCGAGGTCGCCCGGGTGCGCGCGGCGCGGTGGCGTTGGGGCGTCGCGGCTGGTCGCGTGACCGGCCCGGGCGCGTCAGCCCGGGACGCCGGCCTGCGCCCGCCGGGCGTCGGCGCGGATGCGCTCCACCATCGAGCGCAGCCCGTTGGAGCGCTGCGGCGTCAGGTGGTCGCGCAGCCCGATCCGCTCGAAGGTCGCGCCGGGGTCGATGGCGAGGATCTCCCCCGCCGTGCGGCCGGAATAGAGCGCGAGCAGGATGGCGACGAGGCCGCGCACGATGTGCGCGTCGGAATCGCCCTCGAAGCTCAGCCGGCCGCTCTCGTCCGCGGTGGGGTGGCTCACCAGCCAGACCTGGCTGGCGCAGCCCTGCACCTTGGTCGCCTCGGTGCGCAGCGCCTCCGGGAAGGGCGGCAGCCGGCGGCCGAGCTCGATGAGGTAGCGGTAGCGGTCGTCCCAGCTGTCCAGCAGCTCGAAATCCTCGATGATCGTGTCGATCGACATGCGCACCTCGACGGCGGCCGGCGGCGCGGCACGCCCGAAAGCAGGAAGGGTCGGTGCGGATATAGGGCGTTGCGCGCCCACGGCGCAACGCCGCGCCGCGGCGAGGGTGGGCGGCCGCGCTCGGGCCGGCCGCGTTCAGGCTGGCCGTTTGGGCGGGCGCGGCGGGGCGAGGTGGTCCCCCGACGCCGCACCGGGCGCCGGGCTGGGCGGCGTGGCGGAGGCGGCGCCGGGCGTCACCGCGGGGGCGGCGGCGGGAAGCGTGGCCGGGCGGGGCTCGCCCCGCCAGGCCGGGCCGAGATCGTCATGGGTCAGCGTGCCCTCGGTCGAACCGTCGGCCGCGCGCTCGGCCGCCTTGCGCTTCTCGCTGGCGATCTGGCTGGTGACGTAGTCGAACACCCGGCGGGCGCCTTCGCCCGCGCGCTCGCTCACCAGCTCCAGCAGCTGGCCGCCGACCTCGCAGGCCCGGGGCTGGCGGGCGCAGAAGCCGGTGGCGTCCGACACCGCGGCGCTGGCGAGGCTGAGGGCGTCGAGGCTGTCCACCTGCGCGGCGGCGAGGCCGGAGGGTGCCGCGCCCGTGCCGGCGGCGGAGGCCGGGGTGGCGGGGGTTACACCGGCATGGGGCCGCGGCCCGGAATCGGGCAGCGCCGGCAGCAGCATCAGCACCACCGTCAGCCAGAATGCGGTTCGCAGAAGGAACAGCATGACGCCTGCCTCGTCGTTGCGATCGACACCTGTTTCGATGCCTTGGCAATGAAGATAGCCGCAACGGGTTGCTTATCCGGTTGCGCGATCCGCCAAATTCGGCCGGTTTGGGAAACGCCGCCTTAACCCTGCGGCGCCCGCCGGGACTCCGCAGGCTTGCGCGGGGCTGTCGTCCCGCCGCGGGGAGCTTGCGCCGGGCTTGCGCCGGGGGGCTGCCGGGCCTGCGCGTTAAGGGTTCGCTTAACGCGCCGTGTCACCATGGCGGGAATGAGGGCGGTGCGTCGTGGCGCCGCCGGAGCCGGTATGGGACCCTTGATCGCCGCGCTGGACACCTTCCTGGACGGGCTCGTGCACCCCTCGGTGCGGGGGCACGCGCTGCTTGCCGCCCGGCACCGGGGCTTCATCGCCTCGCGGCTGGCGGGCGGGGTGTGCGCGCTCGCGGCGGTGCCGATGTTCCTCGGTGTCAATGGCGCGCCGGGACCGGTGGAGCTGGTCGCCTTCGCCTGGCTGCTCGCGCCGATCGCCATCGCGCTGTCGCTGTCGCGCAGCGGCAATCTGGAGCGCGCCCACCTGCTTTCGGCGCTGACCGTGGCCGGCCTCGTCGCCGCGATCGGCTGGGTCAGCGGCGGGCTCGATTCCTTCGTGCTGCCCTGGCTGCTGGTGGTGCCGCTGGAGGCCGCGCTCACCGGTTCGCGCCGGGTTGTCGCCGCCGCGGCGCTGATGGCGGCGGCGGTGGGCACGGTGCTGTTCGCCGCCTCCACGGCCGGGGTGCCGCCGCTCGGCGAGATCGCGACGCTGGACATGCAGGCGCTGCGCTTCCTCAGCTTTCTGGCGGCGGTGGCCTATGCGGCGGCGCTGGCGGCCGGCGCCACCCACATCGCCGTCACCGGCGAGCGTCTCAGCCGCCTGCACGAGGCCCGCTACGACCTGCTGGCCCAGAACATGAGCGACCTGCTGACCCGGCACAGCCCCGCCGGCGCGGTGGAGTTCGCCTCCCCGGCGGCGCAGGCGCTGCTCGGCGGCGCGCCGGAGACGCTGGTCGGCGAGGGCCTGTTCGAGCGGGTCCACGTCGCCGACCGCCCCGCCTACCGCACCGCCCTGTCGGAGGCCGCCTGCCGCGGCACCGGCGCCGCCGAGTTCCGGGTGCGGCGCGGCCCGCCCGGCGCGGCAGGCGGCTTCATCTGGGTGGAGATGCGGGCACGGCTGATCGACGCCGATGCCGGCGGCGCCGGCCCCGGCGTGGTGGCGGTGATGCGCGACGTCTCCGAGCGCAAGCGCAACGAGCTGGCGCTGGCCGGCGCGCGGGAGACCGCGGAGCGGGCCGACCTCGCCAAGACCCGCTTCCTCGCGGCGATGAGCCACGAGCTGCGCACGCCGCTCAACGCCATTATCGGCTTTTCCGAGGTGCTGGCGAGCGGCGAGGAAAGCCGGGTGCCGGCGGAGCGCCGCGCCGAATACGCTCGCCTGATCCACGACAGCGGCCAGCATCTGCTGGGGGTGGTGAACGGCATTCTCGACCTCTCGCGCATCGAGAGCGGGCTCGCCGACCTGCAGATCGAGAGCTTCGATCCCCGCCCGCTGGCCGAGGGCTGCCGCTCCATGATGGCGCTGAAGGCCGAGGAGAAGGGCCTGCGCCTCGCCGCCGACCTCGCCGCCGCCCCGGCGGCGGTGCGGCTCGACCGCCGGGCGCTCAAGCAGATTCTGCTCAACCTCATCGCCAACGCCATCAAGTTCACCCCACCGGGCGGCGAGGTGGCGCTGAAGGCCGAGGCCGCGCCGGGCGAGCTGGTGCTCTGCGTCGCCGATACCGGCATCGGCATCGCCGAGGCGGATATGGGCCGGCTCGGCCAGCCCTTCTTCCAGGCCCGCGCCACGGGCGGGCAGGAGGGCACCGGGCTCGGCCTTTCCGTGGTAAAGGGGCTGGCGGCGCTGCTGGGCGGCCGGGTGGAGATCGAGAGCCGGCTGGGCGCCGGCACCACCGTGCGGGTGCGCCTGCCGATGGAGGCCACCTTGCCCGAACCGAAGCCGGCGCCGAGCCTTGCCCGCCTGCCGCTGCGTCCCGCCGCCCCGAAATCCCCCCGCTTGAGCGCGTGAGTCCGCCATGCCCCGAGCTTTGGTCGCCGAGCTTTCCGAGGATGACATCGAGTTCCAGCGCAGCCGGGGCGGCTCGCTGGGCGGCCTGCTGCCGACGCGGCGTTCCGATGCGTTCGTGACCGCGCTGCTGCTGGCGGGGGCGGGCGCTGTCCTGTTCAACGCGCTGGCGATGCAGACCGGCACCCGGCCGGGCACGTTGCCGCGCACCGTGGCGGCCCCGCCGGCCGCCGCCCCGGCGCCGCTGCCTGCCGCTGCTCCCGCCGCCGCCCGCTCCCCGCTGCCGGAGGACCCGGCCGAGCCGGCCGCGCCGGCCGCGCCGGCGGCGACGCCGCTGCCGCCCAGCAAGCCGCCGGCCCCGCCCAAGCCCAAGCCGGCCGCGGCCGCGCCGGCGGCCGGGGCGCCCCAGTCGCCCGCCGCGCCGGCGCCGGCCGGGCCGACCGCCGCCCTCACCTCCGGCGCTGCGGCGATGCGCCCGCCGGCCAATGTCGCGGTGACGCCGCGGGTGATGGAGGTGCAGAAGGCGCTCGCCAAGCTCGGCTACGGCCCGCTGCGCATCGACGGCCAGACCGGGGCGATGACCGACGAGGCGATCAAGCGCTTCGAGCGCGACCGCCGCCTGCCGATCACCGGGCAGGTCAGCGACCGGCTGGTGCGCGAGCTGAACGCGGTCGGTGGCTTCTCCATCCAGTAGGCGCGCCATGCGGCTGAAAAGCGGAATCTGGGTGTCGGCGCTGATCCGGCGCGCCAACGGCGCCGGGGCCTTCGCCATGATGCGCCGGCGCGGCGCCGAGGACGCCGGTGCGATCTTCGTCAAGGTGACGCAGCCGGACGGTACCGCCGCCCTCTACGGTCCCGCTCTGGCCTCGCTGGAGGCGGAGCCGGGCGAACGCCGCTTCGAGGCGCTGCTGCCGCCCGGCACCCCGGAAGCCGAGATCGAGGCCCGCATGGCCCGCGAGGCCGGCTATGATTCCGACCTCTGGCTCATCGAGATCGAGGACCGCGAGGGCCGCTCCTTCCTCGATCTGGCCGGGGGCTGATCAGCCGAGCCGGCGCGTCCGCTCCGCCGCCGGGGTGGTGTCGGCCGCCCGCCGGGGCTCGCCGAAGCCGCGCATCGAGGGTGCCGTGGACGGCGCCTCGGCGGCGGGGCGGGCCCGGCGGGACTCCCGCCAGGTGGCGGCGATGTGCTGGGCGTGGCCGTCCGGCAGGGTCTCGTGCAGTTCCGCCAGCGCCCGCACCCGCTCGGCGGAGGGCACGAGCTGCGGGTGCAGCAGGAAGACCAGCCGCGAGGCCAGCTCGAACGGCAGGCCGAGGGCGCGGGCGGCCACCACCAGCGCCTCGCCGGTGCGGTCGGCGGCGATCTCCTGCGCCACCGGGCGCGGCGCCCGCAGGGCGAGGGAGAGCAGCGTCGTCACCTCCTCGGCGCGGCCCTCGTCGAGCGACTGGCGCAGCCGCTCCAGCAGGGCCGAGCCCAGATGCGGCACCCGCTCGGTCATCGGCAGCGGCGGCAGCCGCACCAGATGGTCGAGGATCGCGGCGCGCTCGGCGGGGCCGGCGGCGAGATAGCGGGCCGGGCGTGGCGGCTCGGCCTCGGCCGCCGGGGCGTGCAGCCGGGCCGGCTCGGTGCCCGCCTCGCTGCGGGCCTGGTGCAGCGTTTCGGCGAGGTGCCGCGCCAGCGAGGCCGGCACGTCGCGCCGCGCCGCGATGGCGGCGGCGATGGCGGCGGCATGGGCCGGCGAGCCGCTTTCCGCGAGCGCGCGCAGATGGGACTCGCCCAGCACCGGGGAAAGGCGCAGCATGGGCTCGGAAATCTCGATCGGGGCGCGGGCGAGGGCGAGCGCCACCTCCTGCGGCAGGTCGCGGCGCGGGGCGAGCACGGCCACCGCTTCGGCAAGGCTCGCGGCGTCGGCCGCCGGGACCAGCCGCAGCATCAGCCGGGCGAAGCGCTCCCGGCCGGCGGCATCGCGCGGGGCTTCCTCGACGAAGCGCCGGGCGAGCAGGCGCAGCAGCGCGGGGCGGGTGTCCTGTCCGGCGTCGCGGGCCGCGCGCAGGGCGGTCCACCGGGCTGAGGGAGAGGTGTGGGGCATGTTCGACCAGGGTTGGCGCCGCCGGCGGACGGCGTCACGAAAGCTACCGGGGGAACGTTAGCAACGGATTAACCATGTCGGGCGCCCAATGGAGATGGTCCCGACAGGACCGAAGGACGGAGGACGGATATGGGTTCCGTAGTGCCGCTTTCTTCCTATCGCCGTCCCGGCCTGCGCAAGGCGGGGGCATCGGGACCGGCTGGCCGGCAGGCCGAAATCGTGATCCTGCCCGTGGTGCGGGTCGCCCGGCCGGAGCCGCCGCCGCGGTCCGCCCTGCCCGCCGCCCCGGTGCCGGCCGCCCCGGTGCCGGCCGAGCCCGGCCTCCGGCCCAGCTAGAGCCCGCGCCGATTGGCCATCGCAGGCCGCCGGAGGCGCGTTTCCGGTTCCATGTCGGGACGGGTTCGCCGTTCCGCTGTCGGGGAGCCGGCCGGATCAGGCCCGAGCCTACCGCCGGACCGAGGCGCCATGGCCGTGGCCGGCCTCAGTTCGCCAGCGGCGCGCAGCGCGCATCCCCCAGCCGCCGCCGCACCTCCTCGCGCGCCGAGGGCGTGCCGACCAGCGCGCGCATCAGCACGATGCCCTCGTCGGTGGGCGACTCCACGATCAGCCGGTCGGCGGCGGTGACCTCGTCATTTTCCGGCAGCGCGGCCTTCTGCCGTGCGTTCATCAGGTCGAGTTCGATGACCTCGCGGCCGGCGGCGCGGTCGTTGATGGCGTAGAAGGCGAGGCCGTGGCGGGTGTAGAACGACACCGAGGTGTAGTCCTGGGTCGGCGGCAGCGTGAGCTTCAGCGGCCCGTCCGACAGGTCGTAGAGGCAGACCGCGGTGACGAAGGCGGGGTCGCTGGCCGGCAGCACCGCGCCGGCCGGGGAGGGGTCGTCCATCGGCGCCACCGTGTTCACCGTGGCGATGGCCGACAGCCGGGCGAAGGCGTCCCGCTCGGCGAGGAAGGGCATGCTGAGCACCGAGACGAGATGCACCAGCCCGCCCAGCACCAGCCCCACCGCGACGGTGATGACAAGGCGGGCGATGCGCGAGCGCGGCGGCTCGGCGAGGCGGGTGCGGCGGCGCAGCGGCATTCTCACGGGCAGCGCTCCGTGACGATGGCGGGCATGTCCGGCGGATCGTCGTTGCGGTTGGCGATGCCGACCGGGGTGTCGTAGAGCCGCAGCGCGAGGGCCAGCCGGTCGCTGCCGGCGGTGGGCAGCCAGTTGCCCGGCCGCGCCTGCGGGCTGAGCACGATGTCGAGCGTGCCGTCGCCGTTCCACACCGCCTCCGCGCTGGTGAAGCCGTGGCGGTCGGCGGCATTGGCGATCAGTCGGCCCCGGGTGTCGGTGGCGGTCAGCGTCCAGTAGCGCGCCTGCGGCAGCCGGCCGTGAAGGCGGATGTCGCAGCGCGGATCGAGCGGGCGGCCGGCGTCGTCCGTGGCGGCGACGAAGGCGAGCCCGTCCGCCAGTTCGAGCGGCAGGGTGCCGAGCCGGGTCAGCGCCGCGCGCGAATAGGGGTCGGCGTCGGCGGTGCCGGATTTCGGCCAGGCCCGCCACGCCCCGGCATGGACCACCCCCGGACCATAGCCGTTCGCGGTCGTCAGCCAGGTGAGGCCGAGGCCGACGACGGCGCCGATGGCGAGGCTGGCGATGAGATGGGAACTGCGCACGGCGGGCTCGGGCTGCGGACGGAGGAGGGATCGGCGCTAATAGGCGGGTGCGGGGGCGGGCGGGCCGGCGCCCGCCTCCAGCGCCGCCGGGTCGACCGAGGCGGTGGGCTGCGGCCCGCCGGGCAGCGGGGTGCGGGCGGCCTCCTGCATGGCGCTCTCGATGTGCAGCAGGCGCTCGGCGGTGCGCGGCGACAGGGTGATGGGCCGCTTGACGCCCTCGATGGCGAGCGGAGTCGCCTCGGCCACCGCGCCGTCCAGCTTCGGCACCGGCAGGCCCTCCAGGCTCGGCGGCGGCTTGAGGTCGATGCCCTGATGGGCGAAGGCCATGACCTTCTGCCACGTCATCGCCGGCAGCGAGCCGCCGGTCATCTTCTTGGTGGAGGTGTAGTCGTCATTGCCGAACCAGATCGCGCCGACATAATTGCCGGTGAAGCCGACGAACCACGCGTCGCGATAGGCATTGGTGGTGCCGGTCTTGCCCGCCACCTTCACGCCCGGCAGCATCGCCCGGCGGCCGGTGCCGTTCTCCACCACGCTGTTCAGCATCGGCACGATTTCCGCGATGATGTCGTGGGGGATGACGCGGTGGGGCTTGGGCCCGTCGCGGTCGAAGCTCCACACCGGCTCGCCCGCCGGGGTGCGCATCTCCACCACGGCGTGGGGGTCCACCGACATGCCGTCATTGGCGAACACGGCATAGCCGGTCGCCTGATCCAGCACCGTCACCTCGGCGGCGCCGAGCGGCAGGGCGCGGGTGATCTTCAGCTCGCTCTTCACCCCCATGGCGTGGGCGAGATCGACGATGCGCCCGCGCCCGATCGCCTCCGCCAGCTTCACCGCCACCGTGTTCAGCGAGCGGGTGAGCGCGGTGATCAGCGGGATGCGCCCGGCATAGGAGCGGCCGTAATTCTGCGGGCACCAGTTGCCGATGCAGATGGGCCCGTCCACCACCATGGTGTCGGGGGTGTATTTCCCGGTCATCAGCGCGGCGGTGTAGACATAGGGCTTGAAGGACGAGCCGGGCTGGCGCAGCGCGTCGGTGGCGCGGTTGAACTGGCTCTCGCCATAGTCGGTGCCGCCCACCATGGCGCGGAGCGCGCCGTTCGGCTCCAGCACCACCATAGCGGACTGGGTGGCGCCGTAATCCTTGCCGAACTGGCGGATGCTGTCGCGGATGGCGGTGTCGGCGGCCTTCTGGATGTTGGGGTCGAGCGCGGTGCGCACCATGAAGGAGCGTTCGGCATAGGTCTTGGGCAGGGTGTCGACGATGGCCTTCACCTGGTTGAAGGCGAAGTCGAGATAATATTCCGGCACGTCGTCCTGCTTGCGGTCGACCGGGGTGGCGGGGTTGCGGCGGGCGCCGAACACCTGGCCTTCGGTCATGAAGCCGGCATCGACCAGATTGTCCAGCACCACGCTGGCGCGCCCGCGCGCCGCCGGCAGGTTGACGTGGGGGGCGTATTTGGAGGGGGCCTTGAACAGGCCCGCCAGCATCGCCGCTTCCGCGAGGCTGACGTCGCGCACCGACTTGCCGAAGTAATACTGCGCCGCGGCGTCCACCCCGAAGGTGCCGCCGCCCATATAGGCGCGGTCGAGATAGAGCTTCAGGATCTGGTTCTTGGTGAGGTGGAACTCCAGCCAGAGCGCCAGGAAGGCTTCCTTGATCTTGCGTTCCAGCGTGCGCTCGTTGGAGAGGAACAGGTTCTTGGCGAGCTGCTGGGTGAGCGAGGAGCCGCCCTGCACCACGCCGCCGGCCCGCGCATTCGACACCACGGCGCGCAGCGTGCCGGCGATGTCGATGCCGAAATGCTCGTAGAAGCGGCGGTCCTCGGTGGCGAGCACGGCCTTGATGAGGTGGTCGGGAAACTCGTCCAGCGGCACGGTGTCGTTGTGGCGGATGCCGCGTTCGCCGATCACGTTGCCGTAGCGGTCCTGGAAGACCACGGAAAGCTCGGCCCGCTTCAGCCAGTCGGCCGAGGTCTCGTGGAAGGCGGGCAGGGCGAGCGCCAGCATCAGCACCGCGCCGACCGTGCCCCAGGTGGTGAGTTCCGAGGCGAGGCTCGCCCCCCAGCGCGCCGGGCCCTGCAGGTTGAAGCGCTCGGTGAAGGCGGCGTAGCTCTCGATCGCCCCGCGCAGCCGCGAGCCGGAGGAGAAGATCGCGCTGTCGATCCACGAATCGATCGCGAGCAGGATCTGCCGGAAGCGGCGCCAGCCGCCGGCGCGGGCGCGGGGCTCCGGCACGCGCGCGGGCGCGGGGCTCCGGCCCGGGGGGGCCGCTGCATCCGGGGGCGCAGCTTCATCCTGCGGACGCTCGTTCACGCCGTCGTCTCCCTGCCGCCACCCGCGCCCTTATAGCGAAGCGGCGGCGGCGGCGCGAGACCCGCGCGGCGGGCGCCCCGCGCGCGTTCCGCCGGCACGGGCGGTTCCTTGCGCGCCGCCGGGCTCGCCATCGGGGTCGGTCGCCGCTATCTAGGGGCGATGACGCAGCACGACCCGATGCCCTTCTGGAAGACCAAGCCGCTCGAGGAGATGGATTCCGCCGAGTGGGAGAGCCTGTGCGACGGCTGCGGCCGCTGCTGCCTCGTCAAGCTGCAGGACGAGGACAGCGACGCCATCGCCTACACCGACATCGGCTGCAAGCTGCTGAACGACTTCACCTGCGCCTGCCGCGACTACCCCAACCGGCAGGCCCATGTGCCGGACTGCGTGCGGCTGACGCCGGAGGTGGTGCGCTCCATCGGCTGGCTGCCGCCTTCCTGCGCCTATCGCCTCGTCGCCGAGGGGCGGGACCTCTACTGGTGGCATCACCTCGTCTCCGGCGACCGCGAGAGCGTGCACGCCGCCGGCGTCTCGGTGCGCGGCCGGGTCGCGGCGATGGAGGACGAGCTGCCGATGGCGGATTATCTCGACCACATGGTGCGCTGGCCGCTGCGCCTGCCCAAGGGCGCGGTGCGCGCGGTGCGCCCCGCCGCCGATCCTGCCGCCGCCCCCGCCCGGCCGCGGGGCCGCGCCACCGGCCGCTAGAGGCGGAGAGGGCACGGGCGGCG
The DNA here is from genome assembly GCF_018390635.1 of Ancylobacter lacus. Lineage (GTDB taxonomy): Bacteria > Pseudomonadota > Alphaproteobacteria > Rhizobiales > Xanthobacteraceae > Ancylobacter > Ancylobacter lacus. The sequence continues at coordinate 351,637 of NZ_JAHBGE010000044.1, forward strand.
GCCTGTCCGCCGTTGCCGCGGGGTCGTGATGGTCATAATATACCGCATTGCCGATGAAGCGGCTTCGGGAGCGATGACCATGCGTGTTGCGCTGATATGTGCCGCTCTCGCCCTGTCGACCGCGCCGGCCCTCGCCGATGACGACCGCCCGGTCACCGATGCGGAACGCGCGAAGCTGGACGAGGCGATGAAGGCCCAGAACTGCGACGGCGGACGCTGGACCTATGACGATGACGGCCATTTCGACATCGACGACGCCCGCTGCGCGGACGGGAAGGTCTACGACCTGACATTCTCGCCGGAGTATCGCCTGCTGAAGAAGGAGCTGGAGGACTGACGGAGAGGGGCACGGCTCCGCACCCCGGCCCTTCAGGCGAAGCGTTTCGCCCCGGCGACGCAGAGCACCACCAGCCCCGCCGCCGCGACCATGCTCCACGCCACCGGCTCGCCGAGCAGCAGCGCCGCCAGCGCCAGCCCGAAGAAGGGCTGCAGGAGCTGGAGCTGGCCGACCCCGGCAATGCCGCCCAGCGCGAGGCCGCGATACCAGAACACGAAGCCGACCAGCATGCTGAACACCGAGACATAGCCGAGGCCGAGCCAGGCCGGCAGGCCGATCGGGCCGGCCGCCGGCGGCAGGGTGGCGAGCGCCAGCACCGTCATCACCGGCAGCGCCAGCACCAGCGCCCAGGAGATCACCTGCCAGCCGCCGAGCCGGCGGGAGAGCCGGGCGCCTTCCGCATAGCCGTAGCCGCAGAGCAGGATCGCCGCCACCATCAGCGCGTCGCCGGCCGGCGAGGCGCTGCCGCCGCGGCCGAGGGCGAAGCCGGCGACGCAGGCGGCCCCGGCGGCCGAGAACAGCCAGAAGGCGGGCCGTGGCCGCTCGCCGCCGCGCAGGACGCCGAACAGCGCGGTGGCCAGCGGCAGCGTGCCGATGAACACCACCGAATGCGCCGCCGTGATCTGCCGTAGCGCCAGCGCCGTGAGCGGGGGAAAGCCGACCACCACCCCCAGCGCGACCGCCGCCAGCGACGGCAGGTCGGCCCGGGACGGCCGCTTCTGCCGGAGCGCCAGCAGCAGCGCCGCCCCGAGCAGCCCGGCGATGACCGCCCGCGCCGAGGTGAGGAACACCGGGCTGAAGCCGCCCACCGCGACGCGGGTCGCCGGCAGCGAGCCGCTGAAGATGATGACGCCGAGCAGCCCGCTGCCCCACCCTTCCGCTCCGTGCCGCATGCCGTGCCTCCCGCCGCCGGCCCGCGGGGCCAGCCTGTGGCGCGGCGTGTAGCGCGGGCGGGGTGGCGGAAACAGTGATGCTCCCCTACGGTGGAGCCGAACAGTGGGTATCACAGGAGCCATACAGTTGCCCGCCCCACCCGAGGCCCTTGCGGCTCATGACAGCCGGCAGGGTTCAACCACGCACGGGCCGATGCCGCGCGAGCCCGCCACGCCGGTCCCGGCTGCCGCACCGGATGTTGCGCAGCGGCCCCGGCCGGCGGCTGCGGGGGCGGGCGGCGTCCCCTCCCGGGCCTTGCCCGCCGGAGCTGGCAGCGCGGCGCCGCGCACCGGGGCGGTGATGGCCGAGATTCGCCGCCGCATCGCCAGCCGCGCCCTCACCGTCGGCGAGAAGCTGCCCTCCATCCGCCGCTTCGCCGGTCTGATGGGGGTGTCGCCCTCGACCGTGGTGGAGGCTTATGACCGGCTGGTCGCCGAAGGGCTGATCCGCGCGCGGCCGGGCTCCGGCTTCTTCGTTGCGGGGACGGTGGCGGCGCCGCCGCCGGTGGAGGCCCCGCCGCCCGACCGGGAGGTCGACCCGTTCTGGGTCTCGCGGCAGTCGCTCGATTCCGCCCCCGGCATGCTGCGTCCCGGTTGCGGCTGGTTGCCCGCCGACTGGATGCCGACGGCGGCGATCCGCCGGGCGCTGCGCGGCCTGGGTCGGACGGGCGATGCCGTGCTGACGGACTATGGCGCCAGCCGCGGCGCGCCGGCGCTGCGCCGGCTGCTGGTGCGGCAGTTCGCCGGCGAGGGCCTCGACGTCGCGCCCGACCAGGTCCTGCTCACCGCCTCCGGCACCCAGGCCTTCGACCTCGTCTGCCGGCTCCTGCTGCAGCCCGGCGATGCCGTGCTGGTGGATGATCCCTGCTATTTCAATTATCTCGCGGTGCTGCGGGCGAACCGGGCGCGCATCGTCAGCGTGCCCCATACGCCGGCCGGCCCCGACCTTTCGCGTTTCGCCGAGGCGCTGGCGACCCACCGGCCGCGGCTCTACGTCACCAACGCCGCGCTGCATAACCCCACCGGAGCCACGCTCTCCCCCCACACCGCGCACCGGCTGCTCATGCTGGCGGCGGCGCACGACCTCACCGTGGTGGAGGACGAGATCTTCGCCGATTTCGAGCCGGAACCCTCGCCGAGGCTGGCGGCGCTGGACGGGCTGGCGCGGGTGGTGCGGATCGGCAGCTTCTCCAAGACGCTCTCGGCGTCGATCCGCTGCGGCTACATCGCCGCCCGGCCGGACCTGATCGAGCCGCTGGTCGACCTGCAGGTGGCCACCCATTTCGGCGGGCCGGGCCCGCTCGCCGCCGAGATCGTGCTGGCGACCCTGAGCGACGGCAGCTACCGCAAGCACCTCGCCGGGCTGCGCAGCCGGCTCGCCCGCCGCCGCCGCGAAGTCGCCGGGGCGCTCGCCGGCCTCGGCGTGCGGCCATGGATCGAGCCGCGCGGCGGCTTCTATCTCTGGTGTCACCTGCCGGAGGCGCGCGACGCGGCTGCGGTGGCGCAGGCGGCGCTGCGGCAGGGGGTGGTGCTGGCGCCCGGCAACGCCTTCAGCCTCGCCCGCAGCGCGGCGGCGATGATGCGCTTCAACGTGGCGCAGACCGGCCCGCAGGCCCTCGCCGTACTGGCGCAGGCGCTGGCCGCTCCCGATCCCGGCCCGGCGGGCTGACCCGCCGGGCGGCGGCGTTTCAGCCGCCGGCCCGGGTCGGCGCTGTGCGGCTCAGCCGAGCACCGAGCGGTCGATGTCCTTCACGTCCCGTGTGCCGGTGAGGGCCATCGAGACGTCGAGCTCCTTGCGCATGATGTCGATGGCCTTGGCCACGCCGGCCTGCCCGCCCGCCGCCAGCGACCACAGGAAGGCCTTGCCCATCAGGCAGCCCTTCGCGCCGAAGGCCAGCGCCTTCATGATGTCCTGCCCGGAGGTCACGCCGCCGTCGAACAGGATTTCGGTGCGGTCGCCGATCGCCTCGACCACCTTGGGCAATGCCGAAATGGAGGCGCGGGCGCCGTCGAGCTGGCGGCCGCCATGATTCGACACCACCACCGCGTCGCAGCCGGTGGCCGCGGCGATCCTGGCGTCCTCGACGTCGAGAATGCCCTTGAGGATGAGCTTGCCCGGCCAGATCGAGCGGATCCACTCCACATCCTTCCAGCTCAGCGAGGGGTCGAACTGCCCGGCGATCCACTGCGACAGCGTGGTGAGGCTGTCGCCGCCCGGCACCCGCTCGGCGAGGTTGCCGAAGGAGTGGCGCTTGCCCATCAGCACTTTGGCCGCCCAGACCGGCTTGGTGGCGATGTCGATGGCGTTGGCGAGGGTGAGCTTCGGCGGCACCGAGAGGCCGTTCTTGATGTCCATGTGGCGCTGGCCCTGTATCTGCAGGTCCAGCGTCAGCACCAGCGCCGAGCATTTCGCCGCCTTGGCCCGCTCCACCAGCGAGGCGGAGAAACCGCGGTCGCGCATGACGTAGAGCTGGAACCAGAATGGCTTCGACACCGCCCCGGCCACGTCCTCGATCGAGCAGATCGACATGGTGGAGAGGGTGAAGGGAATGCCGGCGGCGTGGGCGGCACGGCAGCCGTGGATTTCGCCGTCGCCATGGAACAGGCCGGTAAGGCCGGTCGGTGCGATGGCGAGCGGCATGGACACCGGCTCGCCCACCATGGTGGTGGCCAGCGAGCGGTTGGAGACGTCGATCATCACCCGCTGGCGCAGCGGGATGGCGGCGAGCTCGGCCTTGTTGGCCTTCAGCGTCGCCTCGTCATAGGAGCCGCGGTCGGCGTAGTGGAAGATGGCGCGCGGCACCTTGCGCTGCGCGATGGCGCGCAGATCCTGGATGTTGGTCACGGTGCGCATGCGGGCCTGTCCTCCTGCCGTGCTGCTGGCGCGGCGGGGGCCGCGCGGGTTTTCGGCGAGGCCGGGGCCTCGTGCGGGATAAGGCAGGGCGTTGCCCCACCTGTGGAAACGGAGGCCCGTGGGCCTCCCCCGTCGTCGGGTCGTCGTCCCCGGTGCGGCCGTCGCCGGCCGCCGCCGCTCAGTGGATCACGAGCGCGGTGAAGGGCGGCACGTGGGCCTGCAGCGTCACGAGCAGGCCCACCATGACCGCGAGGGCAATGGAGTGGAAGAACACGTAGCGCAGGATCGTGCCTTCGCTGTTCTGCCATCCCGTCGCGGTGGAGGCCACAACGATCGACTGCGCGTCGATCATCTTGCCCATGACGCCGCCGGAGGAATTCGCCGCCGACATCAGCAGCGGGGAGAGTCCGAGCTGCTGCGCGGTGATCTTCTGCAGGCCGCCGAACAGCACGTTGGACGCGGTGTCCGAGCCGGTGAGCGCCACGCCGAGCCAGCCGAGCAGCGTGCCGAACAGCGGGTAGAACGGCCCGGTGGTGGCGAAGGCGAGGCCGAGCGTGGCATCGAGCCCGGAGAACCGGGTGAGGAAGCCCAGCGCCAGCATGATGGCGATGGTGGCGAGCGAGAAGCGCACCCGCCAGAAGGTGCGGCCATAGATCTGCACCAGCCGCAGCGGCGAGAAGCCCATGGCGAGGCCCGCGACGATCGCCGCGACGAAGATGCCCGAGCCGGTCATGGACAGCCAGTTGAAGGTGAACACCGCCGGTTCGGCATGGGCCTCCGCCACCACCGGCGGCATCTTGTAGACGAGGTTGTGCAGGCCCTCGATCGGCACCTTCACGATATGGATGCCGTCCAGCGACGCCTTGATGTAGGGAATGCCGCACAGGAACACGAACACCGTGAGGATGCCCCAGGGCAGCCAGGCCCGGATCACCGCGCCCCGCTCGGGAGCGGCGCCGCCGATGTCGATCCCCCCGGTGGTCGAGCGCCCCTCCGAGCCGTCGCCGCCGGCGCGGCCCTTCAGCGCGGTGGAGGTCCACACCGTCTTCGGTTTCCACACCCGCAGGAAGCCGACCAGGCAGAGCATCGAGATCAGCGCGGCCACCACGTCGACCAGCCAGGGGCCGTGATAGTTCGACACCAGGAACTGCGGGACCGCGAAGGAGACGCCGCATACCAGGATCGCCGGCCAGATCTGGATCATGCCGCGGAAGCCGGCGAACGCCCAGATCAGCCAGAACGGCACGATCAGCGAGAAGAACGGCAATTGCCGCCCGATCATCGCCGAGAGATCGAGCAGGTCGAGCCCGGTCACGGCGGACAGCGCGATGACCGGCGTTCCCAGCGCGCCATAGGCGACCGGCGCGGTGTTGGCGATCAGCGACAGGCCGGAGGCGGCGAGCGGGGAGAAGCCCAGCCCGATCAGCAGCGCCGCCGTCACCGCCACCGGCGTGCCGAAGCCCGCCGCGCCCTCGAAGAAGGCGCCGAAGGAGAAGGCGATCAGCAGGAGCTGCAGCCGGCGGTCGCTGGTGATGCCGGCGATCGAGCGCTGCAGCACCTGGAACGAGCCGTTGGCCTCGGTGAGCTGGTGCAGGAAGATGATGTTGAGCACGATCCAGCCGATCGGCATCAGGCCGTAGGCGGCGCCCAGGCCGGCGGCGAGCCCGGCCTTCTGCGCCGGCATGCCGAACACCATCACCGCGACGACGAAGGCGGCGACGAGGCCGGAGAAGGCGGCGACATGCGCCCTCATGTGCAGAAAGCCGAGCCCGACCAGCATGATGACGATCGGGATGGCGGCAAAGAGCGTCGACAGCGCGAGGCTGCCGAACGGGTCGTAGACCTGGTTCCAGTTCACTGGCGTATCTCCCCCGGGGTGCGAGCGCGGAGTTGGACCTCCGTCTTCGTGTCTCGTGGGCGCGCAGGCCGTGTGCTGCCGCCGGGCCGCTCCGTGGTCTGCGCCAACGGTAACGGGCCTGTGAGTGGTAAGGTTTGTTTACCAAAGGTGTCAATCGGTCAGCGTCTTATTCCTTGGTTGAACCCGGCCCCCCGCTGGCGCATAAATCGCGCGATTACCAGCCGGGAGCCGCCATGATCGAGCCGCTGCGGACGCGAAAGCTCGCCGAGACCATTGCCGAGCATATCGAGCGCATGATCCTCGAAGGCGTCTTGCGCCCGGGCGAGAAGCTGGCCAGCGAACGCGACCTCGCCGAGCGGCTGGAGGTCTCCCGCCCTTCGCTGCGCGATGCCCTGCAACTGCTTGAAAACCGAGGGCTTCTTGTCACCGGGCGGGAGGGCGCGCGGGTGACGCAGTTTCTCGCCCCGCTCACCGATCCGCTGGCCGGGCTGCTGCAGTCCAGCGAGCGGGTGACGGGCGACTATTTCGAGTTCCGGGCGGCGGTGGAGGCGGCGGCGGTGGTGGCGGCGGCGGAGCGGGCCACCGGGCCGGAGCGGGAGGCGATCGCGCGCTGCCTCGAGGCGATGGAGGCCGCCCATGCCGCCGAGGACGCGACCCAGGAGGCGGAAGCCGATATCGAGCTGCACCGGCTGGTCTACGAGGCCTCCCACAACCTCGTCATCCTGCACGTGATGCGGGCCTTTTCCGAGATGCTGCGGCGGGACATTTTCTTCAACCGTATCAAGCTCTTCTCGCAGCCCGACTTTCGCGCGGCGCTGCTGGCGCAGCACCAGGCGTTCGGCCGCGCGGTGATTGCCGGGGAGCCGGAGGCGGCGGAGCGGGCGATCCTCGAACACATGCGCTACACCGGCGCGGCGGTCGAGGCGTCGCGGCGCGACGAGGCGCGGATCGGGCTGGCGGTGCGCCGGCTGAGCCGCTCGACCCTCATCGCCGGCTGAGCCCTAACGTCTTGATCGCAAAAGATTACCCCGCCGCCCGCTGGCCGGCGAACTGGCCGCGATAGGCGTTCTGCGGCACGCCCAGGGTCTGCTCCAGAATGAGCTGGCACACCTTCATGCCCGCCCGCAGCCGGATCGGCCGGGGGCCGAGATTGATGATCTCGAGCTGGATGCGCCCGGTGGAGCCGGCGTGGATGGTGGGTGCGGTGAGGTGGACGATGAGGCCGATCCGGGCGAGCGAGCTCTTGCCCTCCACCCGCGCCGCCAGCCGGGCGAGCGGCTGGAGGTCGACCCGCTCGCTGGTCCACCCCAGCACCAGCCGGCCGGGGGCGAGCACGAAGCCCTCCGGCCCGATCTCGATGTCGTCGGCCATCGAGGCGATCGCGTCGCGGAAATTGTAGCCGGGCCGGGCCGGGTCGATCACCGGGTCCTCGCCGGGGGCGGGGTCGCGGTAGAGCGTCATGCGGGCATCGAGCGTGAGGTCCACCCCGTTCGGGGCATAGGCCTCGTCGGGCGGCGGCGGCGTGATGCTGAGCTGGCCTTCCGCCAGGGCGTCGCGAATGTCGCGATCGGTCAGGATCAAGGGGGTCGGGCTCCTTCGTCGGCCCTTCTTGGTAGCATGCCGCGCGGACGGCGGCGAGCGGGGCGCGCGGGCCCCGCCGCGGCGGGACGCCGCCGCAGGGGGCGCGGCAGCAAGGCGGACGGCGCATTGCCCGGGCCGAGAGGCTTACGGCACCAGCGCGGCCACGACCGACACGAGGCGATCGATGTCGTCTTCGGTGTTGTAGTAGTGCGGCGAGGCCCGCACGAGCGGAGGCAGGCCGCGGGCCTCGGCGTCCAGACGCGTGCTGGAGGGGGCGGAGACGCTGACATTGATGCCGGCGAGGGCGAGCGTCTCCTGCACGCCGGCCGCCTCCCGGTTCCTGACCGAGAAGGTCACGATGGCCGCGGGATCGCGTCCGAGGTCGTGGACCGTGACGCCGGCGGCCTTCAGGCCGTCGCGCAGTCGCGCAGTCGCGCCGACAGCGCGCGGCAGCGCGCCTCGATCCGGTCGAGACCGATGTCCAGCGCATAGTCCACCGCACGGCCGAGGCCGAGGCGGGTCGCGTAGCTGTTCTCCCAGGTCTCGAAGCGTCGCGCGTCGGGACGCAGCTCGTAGCGGTCCGCGGCGACCCAGGGCGCCGCGAAATGGTCGAGCATCGGCGGCTCAAGGCGGCGCAGCAGGTCCCGCCGAACGTAGAGGAAGCCGGTGCCGCGCGGTCCGCGCAGGAACTTGCGGCCCGTCGCGGTCAGCACGTCGCATCGAAGGTCATCGACGCGCGTCGGCATCTGGCCGACCGCCTGGCAGGCATCGAGCAGATAGGTCACGCCGTGGCGGCGCGCGATCTCTCCGACCGCAGCGGCGGGGTTGCGGAGGCCGCCATTCGTCGGCACCCAGGTGATGGCGATCAGCCGGACGCGGCCGTCGATCATGCGTTCGAGAGCCTCGGGGTCGAGCATGCCGTCGCCATCGTCGGGAACGACCTCGATCACCGCCCCGGTCCGCCGGGCGACCTGAAGGAAGGCGACGTAGTTCGCGGCATATTCCGCCCGCGCCGTCAGGATCCGGTCCCCCGGCTGGAAGGCCATGGCGTAGAAGGCGAGCTGCCACGCGACCGTCGCGTTCTCGGTGAGCGCAATCTCGTCGCGCCCGGCCCCGAGCAGCCGCGCCACGCTGTCATAGACGCCGTCGAGCCGGGGAGCCGCCTCGCCGGCCGCCTCGTACCCCCCGATCTCGGCTTCGCGGCGCAGGTGGCCGACCACGGCATCGAGCACGGGCTGCGGCATCAACCCGGCGCCGGCATTGTTGAGGTGGACGCGGTGAGCGACGCCGGGCGTCTCGGACCGGAACTGTGCGACATCGAACGCCATGTCTTTCGCCTGCCTCTCCACCACGCCGGCCGCCGCCGAACGGGGCGCCGATGCCTAGCATATTCAAGGGGCAGGGGACGGCGTAATGCCGGCTGGAGGCGGCGGTGGGCCGGAGGCCGTCCCGCCCTCGGGGACCGGCGCGACCCGCACGCCGCGTGTCGGGGGCGGCGATGAATGATACTGCCCGGTATCAATCGTCCGGCGACGATGATACCGTGGGGTATCTTCTATCCCCCTGCGACGCCAAGGACACTCCCATGAGCACCCCGAAGATCCTCGCCCTTTCCGGCAGCCTGCGCGCCGGCGCGTTCAGCACCGCCATCGCCGAGGGGCTGAAGGACGCGCTGGCCGGCACCGCCGACGTCACCGTGTTCACGCTGAACGACGTGCCGCTCTACAACCAGGACCTCGACACCGCGACCCCGCCCGAGGGCGTGGTGGCGCTGCGCGCGGCCATCGCCGCGGCGGACGGGGTCATCCTCGTCTCGCCGGAATATAATTTCAGCATTCCCGGCGTGGTGAAGAACGCGATCGACTGGGCCTCGCGGCCCTACGCCAAGGGCGCGATCAAGGGCAAGCCGACCCTCATCGTCACCTCCTCGCCCGGCACCACCGGCGGCGTGCGGGCGCAGGCGCCGGTGCGCGAGGCGCTGATCGGGGCCGGCGCCCGGCCGGTGGCCTATCCCCATGTCGCCATCGCCTCGGTCGGCGAGAAGGTGACGGGCGGCAAGCTCACCGACAAGGCGGCGCTCGACTTCACCCTCGGCGCGGTGCACGCGCTGCTGCACGACATCCGCCTGCTCGCGACGGCCTGAGCCATGGCGCCGGACGGGCCGGAACCGCCGCCGGAGTCCCCCGTCCCGCCCTCCGGGCGCTGCGGGGAGAGGACGACGGGGCTGCGCCCGGCCCACCGGCGCACCGGGCGCGGCGCGGCCACCTGCGCCGCGCTGCGCGCCGCGGCGGCGGAACTGTTTCTCGAACGCGGCTATGAGGGCACCAGCCTCGACGCCGTCATCGCCCGCGCCGGCGGCTCGAAAACCAATGTCTACGGCTTCTTCGGCGGCAAGGAGGGGCTTTTCCTCGCGGTGGTGGAGGAGCTTTGCCGCGAGATCCAGCTTCCGCTCCGGGCGCTGCGGCTGGAGGCGATGCCGCTGCGGGCGGGGCTGGCGCAGCTCGGCGCCACCCTGCTCGAAACCCTGCTGGTGCCGCGCCATCTCGGCATCTACCGCCTCGTGATCGGCGATCCCGGCCGGTTTCCGGCGCTCGGGCCGCTCTGGTACGCCGAGGGGCCGCAGGCCACCCGCGCCATCGTCGAGCGGCTGGTGCGCACGCGGCTGGCGGCGGGCGACCCGGTGGCGGAGGCGCTGGTCGGGCGCGGGCTCTGCCCGGAGGTGTTCGCCCGCCAGTTCCACGATCTGGTGGTGCCCGACCTGCTGCACCGCAGCCTGCTCCAGCGCGGCGCCGCCCCGCCCGCGCCGGTGCGCCGGGAGGTGGTGGAGCAGGCGCTCCGCGCCCTGCTGGGCGAGGAGGCCGGCTCATAGGATCGCAATCCGTGCCCGGGCGCGAGGCGGGTGATGCAACCGGCGCGGCGGCCGGGCCGGTTGCGGCGGCCTCAGTCGATCGCGACCAGCACGTCGGAGGCCTTGATCACGGCATAGGCGGCGGCGCCTTCCTTCAGCCCGAGTTCGTCCGCCGCCTCGTTGGTGATGGAGGAGGTGACGACGCGGCCGCCGCCGATGTCGATGCGGACATGGGAGGTGGTGGCCCCCTTGGTGACGGAGACGACGGTTCCGGGAAGCACGTTGCGGGCACTGAGTTTCATGGGGTGGCTCCGAGGGTGAGGATGTCGAGGCGGGCGAGGGTGCGCACGCTGCGGGCGCCGCGGCTGTCGCCGGGCACCACCAGCCGCAGGCCCTGTTCCGGCGGCAGCGGCGCGCCGTCGCGGGCATAGGCCAGCAGCATCGGCACCGCGCCGAAGTCCGGCGCGATCTCGCCGAGCGAGACGACGACGAAATAGCCGTCGCTGCCGGTGATGACGGCAAACTGGTGCAGTTCCGGGTGCTTGCCCTGGGTGGCGACCAGCCCGGCGGCGGCGAGCGCGTCCCACAGCAGGGCGCCGGTGTAGCGGGCGCGCTCTTCCCCCTTCTCGGTCTGGAAGGCGACGGTGATCTCCTTCGCCGGCAGCGCCTCCACCGCGGCGCGGCTGAGGCCCGGCCGCGACGCGCCGTTCAGCTGCACGGCGATGGGCGGGGCGGGGTCGGCGGCGCCGGCCGGCGGGGGCAGAGCCGTCCCGGCGAGGAGAACCGCCAGCGCGAGGGCCGCCACGGCGCCCCGGACCGGCGCCGGCCGGCGGGACGCTGCAGGGTGTGGAGGCGGCGCGGTCATCGGGTCCGGGATTCCGATCAGAGGTATATTCAGACAGATATAGCATCGCCGCGGGGCGGGCAAGGGGAGCTCCGGCGCGGCAGCGCCGTGCGCGGCCGCCCGGCGAAAGCTCAGGATTGTAGGATAAAAATCCTTGACAGCGTGACGCTGGTCCGCTAGGTTTTCGACATGCTCCAGAAATGGGTTCGGACGGCGGCGCTGGCCGCGGCCTCCGGCCTTCGCCTCGGTGGGCGCCCCCCGTTCCAGAACCCGACCTGACCCGAAGCCGGGAGACGCCCTGACATGTCCATTCCCGCCCGCGCGGTTTCGCCCGACGCCGTGGAAGAGGCGCGGCGCCTCTACGAGCACACCAGTGTGCCCGTGCAGCAGATCGCCGACCTTCTCGGCATCTGCAAGAGCACGCTCAACCTGCGCATCCGGCACTGGGGCTGGACCCGCCGGGTTCACCGCATTCCGCCGGCGCAAGCCGGCGCCCCCGCCGTCCCGGGCGGGGTGTCCGCGAATCCGGCCGGGGCGGACCCGGGCGCGGCAGGCCCGGCCGCCCCGGCCTCCGCTGGTTCCGCCGGGTGCCCGGCCGCTCCGGCGGCAGGGCCGGAGCGGCTCGCCGACCCCGCCACCAGCCGCCGCGACCTCGTCGCCCGGCTGGTGAAGCGGATCGAGGGCGAGATCGCCGCGGTGGAGCGGCTCATCGCCCGCGCCGGGCTCAATGCCGGCGCGGTGCGCGTCGCCGACGCCGAGCGCGCGGCCCGCACGCTGGGGCTTCTGGTGCGCTCGCTGCGCGAGCTCGCCGCGCTCGAGCGGGCCGAGGGACCGGAGGAGGACGAGGATGCCGACGAAGTCCGCGACGTCGATTCCTACCGACGCGAACTTGCTCGCGCTCTTGAGCGCGTGCTCGCGGAGCGGGAGGCTGGATAGGCTGGTCGCCGGCCTCGACCCCGCTGTCGTCGAATGGCTGCTGCACTGCTGGTCGCTGGTCGGCCGGCCGACGCAGAAGCCGCCGCCCGCCGCCGCGGACGGAAGGGACTGGACCACCTGGCTGCTGCTCGGCGGGCGCGGCGCCGGCAAGACCCGCGCCGGCGCGGAATGGGTGCGCGGCCTCGCGCTGGGCGACCCCGCCGCGACGGACCGGCCGGCCGGGCGCATCGCGCTGGTGGCGGACAGCCTGTCCGACATGCGCGAGGTGATGGTGGAGGGCGTCTCCGGCCTGATGGCGGTGCACCCCCGCCACCAGCGCCCGCGCTGGGAGCCCACCCGCCGCCGGCTGGAATGGCCGAATGGCGCGATCGCCCAGGGCTTTTCCGCCGACGACCCGGAAAGCCTGCGCGGCCCGCAGTTCGACGCCGCCTGGTGCGACGAGCTGGCCAAGTGGCGCTATGCCGAGGCCGCCTTCGACATGCTGCAGTTCGGCCTGCGCCTCGGCGAGCGGCCGCGCCAGATGGTGACGACCACCCCGCGCCCCACCGCGCTGATCCGCCGGCTGCTGGCCGACCCGCTCTGCGCCGTCACCCGCATCGCCACCGCCGAGAACGCGGTGCACCTCGCCCCCAGCTTCCTGCGCACCGTGGTCGGGCGCTATGCCGGCACCCGGCTCGGCCGCCAGGAGCTGGACGGCGAGCTGATCGACGACCGGCCCGACGCGCTGTGGAGCCGGGCGCTGATCGAGACCGGCCGCGAGGCGGCCGCCCCGCCGCTGGTCCGCATCGTCGTCGCGGTCGATCCGCCGGCTTCCTCGCGCAAGGGGGCGGATGCCTGCGGCCTCGTCGCCGCCGGGCTCGACCGCGAGGGCGTGGTGCATGTGCTGGCCGACGAGAGCGCGCAGGGCCTCACCCCGGCCGGCTGGGGCGCGCGGGTGGTCGCGCTGCACCACCGGCTCGACGCCGACCGCGTGGTGGTGGAGGTGAACCAGGGCGGGGAGATGGTGCGCACCATCCTCGCCGGGATCGACCCCGCCGTGCCCGTCACTGAGGTGCGGGCGAGCCGGGGCAAGTGGCTCCGGGCGGAACCGGTCGCCGCGCTCTATGAGCGCGGCCGGGTCCGCCACGCCGGCACCTTTCCCGCGCTGGAGGACGAGATGTGCGATTTCGCCAGCGACGGCCTCTCCGGCGGCCGCTCGCCGGACCGGCTCGACGCGCTGGTCTGGGCCGTCACCGCGCTGGCGCTCGGCAAGGACGAGCCAAGCCCGCGGGTGCGGCGGATGTGAGGGGGGCGGCGCTCCGGCCGGCGTCCCCTCCGGCCGGCGCCACGCCGGCTTCGTGCCGACGGTTCCGTCTTCCGGCCCCCCGGTCCCATGGTCGGCCGTCGCACGGGTCCTCGCGCCCGCACGCCGGGCCGCGCGTTGGTGTCGGCGTGGCGAGCCCGTCCGGCGCCCCTTCGGCCCCAGGGTCGGCCGCCGTGGCCGACATCCGTTCCCGACCCCGCCGGCCCCGAGTCGTCCCCTTCCTCCGGCCGGCCGCGCGCCGGCCTTTCGCGTTCGAGGTGAGCGATGCGCCGTTTCCTGCCTTACGCCCTTCGCCGCCGCCCGCCCGCCGCCCCGCCCGAGGCCAAGGCCTCGCGGGCGGCGGCGCTGGTGGCGCTGGTCGCCGGCCACCGGCCGCGCTGGACCCCGCTCGACTATGCCGCGCTGGCGCGCGAGGGCTATGGCCGCAACCCGGTGGCGCAGCGCTGCGTGCGGCTGGTGGCCGAGGCGGTGGGGCAGGTGTCGTTCCTGCTCCATGAGGGCGGGCGCGAGCATGTCGACCACCCCCTGCTCGCGCTGCTCGCCCGGCCCAACCCGCGCGGCACCGGCCCGGAACTGCTGGAGGCGCTGGCCGGCCACCTGATGCTCGCCGGCAACGCCTATGTCGAGGCGGTGGCGCTGGGCGGGGAGGTGCGCGAGCTCTACGCCCTGCGGCCCGACCGCATGCGGGTGGTGCCGGGCGCCGATGGCTGGGCGGAAGCCTATGACTACACGCTGGGCGGGCGCACGGTGCGCTTCCTCCAGCAGGGTTCGCCCCCGCCCATCCTGCACATCGCGCTGTTCAACCCGCTGGACGACCATTACGGCGCCCCGCCGCTGGAGGCGGCGCAGATGGCGCTCGATCTCCACAACGCCGCCAGCGCCTGGAACAAGGCGCTGCTCGACAACGCCGCGCGGCCTTCCGGCGCGCTGGTCTATGGCGGGGCGGGCAATCTGTCCGAGGAGCAGTTCGAGCGGCTGCGCGAGGAGCTGGAATCGAACTTCTCCGGTGCCGGCAATGCCGGCCGGCCGCTGCTGCTGGAAGGCGGGCTGGACTGGCGCCCGCTCTCGCTGACGCCGAAGGAAATGGACTTCCTGGAGGCCAAGAACGCCGCCGCGCGCGAGATCGCGCTCGCCTTCGGGGTGCCGCCGATGATGCTCGGCATTCCCGGCGACGCCACCTATGCCAATTACGCCGAGGCCAACCGGGTGTTCTGGCGGCAGACCGCGCTGCCCATGGCCCGGCGCATCGGCGAGGCGCTGGCGGGCTGGCTGGCGCCGGCCTGGGGCGGCGGGCGGCTGCAGCTCGTGCCCGATCTCGACGCGGTGGAGGCGCTGGCGCCGGAGCGGGAATCGCTGTGGCGCCGCGTCACCGAGGCCGATTTCCTCACCGCCGACGAGAAGCGCCAGGCGGTCGGCTACGGCCTCGGCTGAGCCGGGCCGCCGGTGCCGGCCGCCGCGCGCACGCCGGGCTGAGGGGTGCCGGAGAGACCCATGGACAGGCTCATCGAGATTTTCGCGGCGCGGGGCGACCTTGCCCATCTCGCCCTGCTGGTCTGGGCGCTGGCGGCCTCGGCGCTGGCCTGGCGCGCGGTGGGCGAACTCACCGCGGCGGCCCGCCGCTTCGACGATTTCGTGCGCGAGATCGCGCGTTTCAACGCCCGCTTCGGAGACGAACCTTGACCCGCATCCCCCGTATCCGGTCCTTCCTGCCCGGCGGGCTCAGCGCCCTGCCGCCGCGCCTGCCCGCGCCGAGCCGCGCCGGCGAGGCCCCCGAGATCTTCCGCCGCTTCGGCCGCACCCTCGACCGGCTGGAGCGTGCCGCCCACACCCGCGCGCCGGGCGAGGGAGGCGGCGCATGAGGCCGCCTCTGCCGCGGCGCGAGGCGCTGCTCCCGGCGGGACTCGCGGTGAAGGCGCTGCCCGGCGCGCTGGCGCCGGTGGAGGCGGACGGCACCTTCCGGGGCTACGCCGCACTGTTCAACCGGGTCGATCTGGGCCGCGACCTCATCCTGCCCGGCGCCTTCGCCCGCTCGCTGGCGGAGCGCGGCACTGGGGGGGTGCGCATGCTGTTCCAGCACGACCCGGCCGAGCCGATCGGGGTGTGGCTGGACCTCGCGGAGGACGCCACCGGCCTGCTGGTGCGCGGCCGCATCACCCAGGAGGTGGCGCGGGCCCGCGAGGTGCTGGCGCTGCTGCGCGCCGGGGCGCTGGACGGGCTTTCCATCGGCTTTCGCGCGGTGGAGGGCACCACCGAGCCGCGCAGCCGGGTGCGCCGGCTCTCGCGCATCGATCTCTGGGAGATTTCCATCGTCACCTTTCCGATGCAGCCCGAGGCGCGCATCGGCGAGGTGAAGCAGGGCGGCCTTGCCGCCGCCCTCCGGCGCGGCGCGCGGCGCCTCGTCGCCCCGCCGGCCGGACGCCCCGTTCCGGCGCCGACCTTCTGACGCGCCCGGCGCGAGGCTCCCGCCGGCCCGGGCCCGCGGCGCCTCGCCCGGCCGCCCCTCACATGCAGGACACCGCGATGCAGCACACCGACCTGGAACCTCTCGCCCCGGCCGCCCCCGGCGCCGGCCCCGAGGACCGCCGCGTTCCCCGCTTCGCCCCGCCGGACGCCGAGGCGCCGGCCGCCCCGGCGCCCGACGTTAAGGGGCTCGACATCAAGGCCCACACCGGCCATGGCCCGGAGGTGGCGGCGGCGTTCGAGGAGTTCATGGCCGCCTTCGAGGCGTTCAGGGACACCAATGACCGCCGGCTCGGCGAGATCGAGCGGCGCGGCGTCGACGCGGTGACCGCCGACAAGGTGGAGCGCCTCAACGCCGCGCTGGACGGCCAGAAGGCGCTGATCGACGAGCTGCTGCTCAAGGCCCGCCGCCCGGCGCTGGGCGGGCGGGGCGAGGGCGGCGATCCCGCCGGCCCGCTCGCCGCCCGCGAGCACAAGGCGGCGTTCGACGCCTATGTCCGCCATGGCGAGGCGGCCGGGCTGAAGCGGCTGGAGGCCAAGGCGATGTCGGCCGGCGTCGCCACCGATGGCGGCTATGTCGTGCCGGCGGAAACCGAGCGCGAGATCGGCAAACGGCTCGCCGCGCTCTCGCCCATCCGGGCGCTGGCCGATGTGCGGGTGATTTCGGCCGGCACCTACCGCAAGCCGTTCATGACCTCCGGCCCCGCGGTGGGCTGGGTGGCGGAGACCGCCGCGCGCGGCCAGACCGCGAGCCCGGTGCTGGACGAGCTGACCTTTCCGGCGCTGGAGATCTACGCCATGCCGGCCGCCACCCAGACCCTGCTGGACGACGCCGCCGTCGATATCGACGCCTGGCTGGCCGGCGAGGTGGAGGCCGCCTTCGCCGCCCAGGAGGGCGCGGCCTTCGTCACCGGCGACGGCGCGGGCAAGCCGAAGGGCTTCCTCGCCTATGACAGCGTCGCCGAGACGGGCTGGAGCTGGGGCCGGCTCGGCTTCGTCGCCACCGGCGCGGCCGGGGATTTCCCCCATGCCAGCCCGGCCGACCCGCTGGTCGACCTCGTCTACGCGCTGAAGGCCGGCTACCGCCAGAACGGCGCCTTCGTGATGAACCGCCGCACCCAGGCGGCGGTGCGCAAGCTGAAGGACGAGAACGGCCAGTATCTGTGGAGCCCGCCCGCGCTGCCCGGCGCGGCGCCGAGCCTGATGAACTTCCCGGTCTACGAGGCCGAGGAGATGCCGAACATCGCGGCGAACAGCCTGTCCGTCGCCTTCGGCGATTTCCGCCGCGGCTATCTCGTGGTGGACCGCGCCGGGGTGCGGGTGCTGCGCGATCCCTATTCGGCCAAGCCCTATGTGCTGTTCTACACCACCAAGCGGGTGGGCGGCGGCGTGCAGGACTTCGACGCCATCAAGCTGCTGAAATTCGCCGCATGAGGCGGCCGGCGGGTGGCCGGCGCCAAAAGGGGCGCCGGCCTTGCGGCGGCGCCCCTTCGGGTCGGTGACCGGCGGTGCCGGGCTCAGCGGATGCCGGGCTCAGCCGATGCCGGGCTCAGCGGGTCGAGCGGGCGTTCTGCTCGATCTGCTGGTTGATGTAGGCGTCCGAGGCCGCCGGAGCCGGCACGGTCGCGGTCGCGGCGTTGCGGCCCTCGGTCACGACCTGCTGCTGCTGGGTGTTCGGCGCACGGTAGAGGCTGGCGTCGCGGCCGCCGGAAGCGTTCGCGGCGACGGTGCCGAGGCTCAGCAGGACGGCGGTGGTGAGGATGATCTTGTTCATGATGGTCTCTCCTGAAGGACCGGCGCTCTCACGCGGGGCGCCGGCTGATGTCGGGCGGCGCGGGCTCAGTGCGTGGAGCGGGCGTTCGCCTCGACCTGCTGGTTGATGTAGGCGTCGGAAGCGAGCGGGGCGGCCGGGACGGTCGCGGCGTTGCGGCCTTCGGTGACCTGCTGCTGCTGGGTGACCGGGGCGGTGTAGAGGCTCTTGTCGCGGCCATCCGCGGCGCTGGCGGCAACGGTGCCGAGGCTCAGCAGGACGGCGGTGGTGAGGATGATCTTGTTCATGGT
>NZ_JAHBGE010000044.1:369745-374670 GCF_018390635.1 Ancylobacter lacus
ATGATGGTGTCTCCAGATCGGGGCGGCGGTCGGTGTCGGCCGCGCCGTTTCGTTGGAGTGAAGGTAGGTCTGGCGACGTCGCATTGCCAATTGTGAAGCAGCGCAGCATATTTTGCATTGCTGCAAGGAACTTCTGCGTGAGCGGTGTAACACCCGCCCGAAACGGCGCCTCCGGCTGGCGCGCGCCCCAGCGGCCGGCATCGCGGCCGGGCGGGATGCGGCGTGCCCTGCCACCTATGTAGGGACGGATCTGCGGATTCGCCTTCGCCGCCGATCGGCCGCTAGTCCAGCGCCGCGCCCATCGCCCGGGCGACCCCGTCGATCCAGCCGCGCTGCGGGCCGACCAGGGTCGCGCCGGTGACGCCGCCGCAGCCGCGGGCGCCGCCGCCGGCGGTGGACCAGCCGATGATGCCGGTCACCACCCCATCGGCCAGCGCCGGGCCGCCGCTGTCGCCGGTGCAGCCGCCCGCCGCCGAACCGCGCGACAGCCGGATCATGATCCCGCCGGTGGTGCCGACCATCGGCAGGCTCACCGTGCGCAGCGTGCCGGCGGACGTGCCTTTGCCGTCGCGCACCACGCCGAAGCCGGCGAGGGTGAAGCTGGTGCCGCGCGCCGGAAGCGCGGGGTCGGCCGAGAGCCGGGCCGGCACGAAGCGCGCCGGCAGCGGCCCGGCGAGCTGGAGCAGCGCGAGATCGGGCGTCGGCCGGCGGGTGCTGAAGGAATCGGGATCGAAGCCCGGGTGCAGCGCCACCCGGCTGGCCGGCAGGATGTGCGGCCCGTCCGGCTCGATCACGGCGACCGCGTAGTCCGCCTTGGGCTGCACGCAATGCGCCGCGGTGAGCACCACCGAGGCGCTGAGCACCACCCCGGTGCACACCGCGCCGCGGGTCGAGACGATCATCACCGTCTGCGCGGCGAGGGTGCCGCCCGCCGGCTGGCCGCCCACGATGGCGGCGGCGGGCGGGGCGGTGCCAAGGACGGCGCCGAGGCCGGCGGCGAGCCACAGCAGACAGGCGGACAGGGTGCGGCGCGGGGCTCTCATCGGGCTCTCCTCCGCCCCCTTCTCGCCGCCCCGGCCCGTGCGGTCAACCGCGCGGACACGGCCGGGCGACCGCCCCTCCACCGCGCGCGGCCCGGCGCCGCCGTTCCGCCCCCACCACGGAGCCCACTATGCCCGCCCTGCTTCTTGCCGGCCCCGCCGCCGAGCCGCTGACGCTCGCCGAGGCCAAGGCGTTCCTGCGCATCGACCACGACGCCGAGGACGCGCTGGTCGCCGCGCTCGTCACCGCCGCCCGCGCCACCGTGGAGGCGCTGACCCGGCGCGTCCTCATCGACCAGCAGTGGCGCGTGGTGCGCGATGCCTGGCCGGCCTCCGGGCTGCTGCGGGTGCCGGTGAACCCGGCGCGCGCGATCCTCGCCGCCCACGTGCTGGATGCCGAGGGCGGGGAGGTGGCGGTGCCGCTCGCCGCGCTGCGGCTCGATGGCGCCCGGCTGCCGGGGCTGATCCGGGTCGAGCCCGGCGCGGTGCCGGCCCCGGCGCGGCGCCCCGGCGGCATCCGCATCGACCTCCGGGCCGGCCACGGCCCCGGCGCGGCGGATGTGCCCGCCCCGCTGGTGGCGGCGGTGCGGCTGGTGCTGGCGCATTTCTACGAGCATCGCGACGTGCCCGCCGCCGCCAGCGCCTTTCCCGCCAGCCTCGACACCCTTGTGGCGCCGTGGCGGGTGGCGCGGCTGTGAGCGGCATCGGCGCCTTCCGCCATCGTCTCGTGCACGAGACGCCGGTGGAGACCGCGGACGGCATGGGCGGCGTCACCCGCCGCTTCGTCGCCATCGACCGGCTGTGGGGCGCGCTCGAAACCACCGCCGCGCCCGCCGAGGTCGCCGACCGGCCGGTGGCGCTGGCGCAGCATCTGGTGACGGTGCGCGCCCCCGCCTCGCTGGAGCCGGGCGACCAGCTCCGCCTCGGCACCCGCCGCCTCACCGTGGAGAGCGTGATCGACCCCGACGGCCGCGGCCGCCTGCTGCAGTGCCGCTGCCGCGAGGAACAGCCCTGAGCGGCGGCCATCGATACCCCGGTGCGGCGCGGCCGCCGCGCGGCCAACGGCGTCCTGAGCCGGCAAAAGGAGTCTGCGATCAATGTCATCCGGTCCTGTCTTCGCGGCCCGCCTGAAGGGCCTCGACCCGCTGCTGCGCCGCCTGCGGGCGGCCGCCACCCCGCCGGTCACGCCGGCCGCCGCCGGTGTGGCCGGCCGCACGCCGGGCGCGGGGTCCGGCCCGGTGCCGGCGCCATGAGCCCGGCGCCGATCGCCGCCCCGGCGCTCGCGCTGCGCCGGGCGGTGCACGCGGCGCTGAGCGCCGACACCGTGCTGCTGGCGCTGCTCGGCGGGCCTCGGGTGCACGATCTGCCGCCGCCGACCCCGGCCTTTCCCTATGTCACGCTGGGCGAGGCGCAGATCGCCGACTGGTCCACCGCCACCGAGCGCGGCCAGGAGCACCGCCTCACCTTGCACGCCTGGTCGCGCCAGGGCGGGCATGGCGAGGTCCATGCCGTAGCGGAGGCGGTGCAGCAGGTGCTGCACGACGCGGCGCTGGTGCTGGAAGGCTGCCGGCTGGTGAATCTGCGGCTGTCCTCGGCCGATATCCGCCGCGAGGCCGGCGGCACGCTCTACCACGCGCTGATCCGGTTCCGCGCCGTGCTCGAAACCGATTGAAGCGGCACGACGGTCTGAGAAAAGCCGGCTAAGCGATTCCGCCGACTCCGCATTTATCGCCCGGCTAAAGCGCCTTCTCAGCTCACTTGCGACGATTTCCTGAATCGGAACATGAGCTTGCGGCGGTGGCGGGATGCCGCGGCGCGGGCCGGACCCTCGCAACAGGGTACCGGCGCAGGGTTAATCCACGCTTAACGGGAAAGGGGCCGCGCCATGGCCGCGCAGAAGGGCAGCGAGCTGCTTCTCAAGATTCACGACGGCACCGCCTTCGTCACCGTGGCCGGGCTGCGCTCCCGGCAGATCGCCTTCAACGCCGAGCCGGTGGACGTCACCAGCGCCGAGAGCGCCGGGCACTGGCGCGAGCTGCTGGCCGGGGCCGGGCTCAAGCGCGCCTCGGTCTCCGGCTCCGGCGTGTTCAAGGACGCCGCGTCGGACGCGCTGATGCGCCGGGCCTTCTTCGAGGGCACGGCGCTGCCGGCGCAATGGGTGGTGCCGGATTTCGGCACGATCGAGGGCCTGTTCGTGCTCTCCAGCCTGGAGATCGCCGCCGAGCACGACCGCGAGGTGAGCTTCACCCTGGCGCTGGAAAGCGCCGGCGCCCTGACCTTCGCCGCGTTCTGAGGAGATGCCCATGGCCAACCGGCATCGCGGCGAGATCGCCGCCGAAATGGGCGGGCGGGTGCGCACGCTGGTCCTCACCCTCGGCGCCCTTGCCGAGCTGGAGGAGGCGTTCGGCGCCGAGGACCTGCTGGCGCTGGCCGAGCGGTTCGAGCGCGGCCGGCTCTCCGCCCGCGACGCGCTGCGCATTCTCGCCGCCGGCCTGCGCGGGGCGGGCGAGGCGGTGACCGACGCCGAGGTGGCGGCGATGACCGTGCCCGGCGGCGCCACCGGCTATGCCCGGCTGGTGGGCGCGCTGATCGGCGCCACCTTCGGCGCCCCGGCCGAGGGCGCGGGGGAGGCGGCGGCGGGGGCGCCCGCGCGCCCTTTCCCGGCCGCGCCGCCCCTCCCGCCGCCGCCCCCCGGACCACGGCCGGCGCCGCCGGCGTGACCGCCGCCGGTTCAGGCGGCGGGGCGGGCGTAGACGCTCGGGAGGGCGGGGGCCGGGCCGCTGGGGAGCCTGTCGCCCCGCGTCGGCCGGCTGCGGCGGGCGGAAGCCAGGGGGTGGCCGCCTTTCCCTGGGAGGAGGCGATGGCGTTCGGCTTCGGCCATCTGCGCCTCGCCCCCGACGGCTTCTGGCGGATGACGCCGCGCGAGCTGGCCGCCGCCATGCGGGCCGGGCTCGGCCCGCCGCGCCCCCGGCTCGACCGGGCCGGGCTCGCCGCGCTGATGGCGCGGTTCCCCGACGCGCCGGCACACCCGCCGCGCCCGGCCGACCCGGCCTGAGCTGGCCGGCGCTGCCGACCGATCCTTTCGGCCCCCCGCCGCACCGGCGGGGGGCTCTGCGCTCGCCCCGCGCCGTGCCGCCGCTCCCCCGCGGCGCCGGGGCGCGGCGGGGCGCCTTCTCCCCCGGCGCCCCGCCATCCCTTTGCACAGGAGGCCCTCATGGCCGAGACCACCTCGCTCGATGTCGAGATCACCGCCGACACTACCGCCTTTCGCCGCGAGATCGCCGACACCGAGCGGCTGGCCCGCGGCTTCGGCCGCTCGCTGGGCGACGCGCTCAGCGCCGCGGTGGTGAAGGGCCGCGACGCCGGCGACGTGATGGCGGCGCTCGGCCAGCGGCTCTCGGCGCTGGCGCTCGATGTCGCGCTGCGCCCGGTGCAGCAGAGCCTCACCGGCCTGCTCGGCGACGTGCTGGGGCAGACTTCCGGCTTCGCCACCGGCGGGGTGTTCGCCGCCGGCCTCGCCGGCCGGGTCACGCCCTTCGCCAATGGCGGGGTGGTGGCGGCGCCGACCTATTTCCCGATGGACGGCGCGCTCGGGCTGATGGGTGAGCGCGGCCCGGAGGCGGTGCTGCCGCTGCGGCGCGGCGCTGATGGCCGGCTCGGCGTCGGCGCCGGGGGCGGAGGGCGGGCGATGAACGTCACCGTCAATGTCGCGACGCCGGACGCCGCCTCGTTCCGCCGCTCCGACGCCTATCTCTCCGGCCTCGTCGCCCGCGCCGCCGCGCGCGGCCAGCGCGGGCTGTAAGGGCGGCGCGGTATTCCGCCGGAACCGGCCGCCGCGCGCGGCCAGCGCGGGCTGTAAGGGCGGCGCGGTATTCCGCCGGAACC
>NZ_JAHBGE010000044.1:374768-506854 GCF_018390635.1 Ancylobacter lacus
CCGGCCGCCGCGTGCGGCCAGCGCGGGCTGTGAGGGCGGCGCGGCGTTCCGCCGGAAACGGCCGCCGGCCGCTCCGGTCCGCCACATGCCGGCCACGCCCGGCCCTTCGCCGTCCCTCCGTTCCACCGCCCGCCCTTGAGGAGCCGCCATGGCCGCCTTTCACGAGGCGCTGTTTCCGCTCGACGTCGCGCTGGGCGCGGCGGGCGGGCCGGAGCGCGTCACCGAGATCGTCACCACCGCCACCGGGCGCGAGGAGCGCAACACCCGGCTCGCCCATTCCCGCCGGCGCTGGGATGCCGGCTATGGCGTGCGCTCGCTGCCCCAGCTCGCCGCCGTGGTCGCCTTCTTCGAGGAGCGGCGCGGCCGGCTCTATGGCTTCCGCTGGCGCGACCGGCTCGACCACGGCTCCGCCGCGCCGGGGATGGCGCCGGGGCCGCTGGACCAGGTGCTGGGCGTTGGCGACGGCGCCACCGCCGCCTTCGCGCTGGCCAAGACCTATGGCGGCGCCCACGCGCCCTACCGCCGCCCCATCGCCAAGCCGGTCGCCGGCACGGTGCGGGTGGCGGTGGGCGGGGCCGAGGCGGCGCCGGGCGCCTTCTCCCTCGATCCCGCCGAGGGCGTGGTGCGCTTCGCCCCCGGCCACCTGCCGCCGCCGGGCGCGGCGGTGACGGCGGGCTTCCTGTTCGACGTGCCGGTGCGGTTCGACACCGATTTTCTCGAGGTGAACCTCTCCGCCTTCGAGGCCGGCGAGATTCCCCGCATTCCCATTCTGGAGATACGCCCGTGAGGACGCTGCCGCCTGCCTTCGCCGCCGGGCTCGCCACCGGCGCCACCACGCTGGCGCGCTGCTGGCGGCTGACCCGCACCGACGGGGTGGTGCTCGGCCTCACCGAACATGACGAGGACCTCACGGTGGACGGCACCCTGTTCCGCGCCGCTGGCGGCGTCGCCGGCACGGAAAGTCGCGCCGCGCTCGGTTTCGCGGTGGACGGCTCGGAGCTTTCCGCCGCGCTCTCCGCGGACGCGCTGAGCGAGGCCGATCTCGCCGCCGGCCGGGTCGACGGCGCCGAGGCCGAGCTGCTGCTGGTGGACTGGTCGAACCCCGCCAGCTTCGTGCGGCTACGGCGCGGGAGCATCGGCGAGGTGCGCCGGGAGGACGGCGTCTTCGCCGCCGAGCTGCGCTCACAGGCCGACCGGCTCAACGAGACCCGCGGCCGCCGCTTCACCGCCGGCTGCGACGCCGATCTCGGCGATGCCCGCTGCGGCGTCGATCTCGCCGCGCCCGGCCGCACCGGCTTCGGCCGGGTGGTGCAGCCGGACGGGGAGGGCGGCTTTCGCGCCACCGGGCTGGAAGGCTTCGCCTCCGGCGTGTTCACCCAGGGGCGGCTGGTCTTCACCGGCGGCGCCTGCGCCGGCTTCGCCACCGAGGTGAAGGTCCACCGGCTCGACGCCGGCGTGGCGCGGCTGGAGCTGTGGCAGCGCCCGCCCGAGCCGCTGGCGGCGGAGGATGCGTTCCGCGTCACCGCCGGCTGCGACAAGAGCTTCGCCACCTGCCGTGACCGCTTCGGCAACAGCGTCAATTTCCGCGGCTTTCCGCACATGCCGGGCAATGACCGGGTGCTGAAGGTCGCGCGGGCGGGGGGCTGAGCCATGGCCGGCGACCCCGTGCGCCCGCCGGCGGCTTCGCCCGTTCCCGCCGTCTCCGCGTCCCTCCGCGCGGCGCTGGTGGCGGAGGCGCGGGGCTGGATCGGCACGCCCTATCTCCACCGCGCCTCGCTGAAGGGCGAGGGCGCCGACTGCCTCGGGCTGGTGCGCGGGGTGTGGCGGGCGGTGATCGGCGCCGAGCCGGAGCCGCTGCCGGCCTATGCTCCCGACTGGGCCGAAGCCACCCGCGCCGAGCAGCTCGCCGCGGCCGGGCTGCGCCACCTCGTGCCGGTGGCGCCGGAGGCGGCGGCGCCGGGCGACGTGCTGCTGTTCCGCTGGCGGGCGCACCTGCCGGCCAAGCACGCCGCGATCCTCACCGCGCCGAACCGCATGGTCCACGCCCATGACGGCGCCGCCGTCGCCGAGGTGAGTCTCGCGCCGTGGTGGCGCCGGCGGCTGGCCTTCGCCTTCGCCTTCCCCGGCGCCTGATCCCCCCGCAACGGAGAACGACCATGGCGACACTCCTGCTCGGCGCGGCCGGCGCGTCGCTCGGCGGCGCGCTGTTCGGCCCGGTCGGGGCGCTGGCGGGGCGCGCGGCCGGCGGCCTCGGCGGCGCGATCCTCGACAACGCGCTGCTCGGCGGCAGCGGCAACACCGCCCGGCAAGGTCCCCGCCTCGGCGACATGCAGAACATGACCTCCACCGAGGGCGCGGCGATGCCGCGGCTCTACGGCCGCGCCCGGCTGTCCGGCCAGGTGATCTGGGCGCGGGACGTGGAGGAGGTGGTCTCCACCGCCACACAGTCCTCCGGCGGCAAGGGCTCCGCCCTCGGCGGCGGTTCCACGACGACGACGACCTACAGCTATTACGCCTCCTTCGCCGTGGGGCTGTGCGAGGGGCCGATCAGCCGGATCGGCCGGATCTGGGTGGATGGCGACGAGCTGGACCAGCAGGGCCTCACCGTGCGGCTGCACCATGGCGGCGCGACCCAGGCGCCGGACGGGCTGATCGAGGCGGTGGAGGGCGCGGGCAACGCCCCGGCCTATCGCGGCCTCGCCTATGTCGTGTTCGAGCGGCTGCCGCTCGCCGATTACGGCAACCGCCTGCCGCAGGTGAGCGTGGAGGTGGAGCGGGTCATCGGCGATCTCGAACCGCGCATCCGCGCGCTGACGCTGATCCCCGGCGCCACCGAGTTCGGCTACGACACCCGCGAGGTGGTGCGCGCCGCCGGGGCCGGCAGCTACGAGGCGGAAAACCGCCACGTCACCACCGCCGACACCGATGTGGAAACCGCGCTCGACCAGATGCTGGCCGCCTGCCCCTCTCTGGAGCGGGTGGCGCTGGTGGTGGCGTGGTTCGGCGACGACCTGCGCGCCGGCGCCTGCACCGTGCGCCCCGGGGTCGACCGCCGCGACAAGACCACCCGGGCCAACGGGGTGCTCGCGCCCTGGCGGGTGGCCGGGCAGGACCGCGCCACCGCGCATCTGGTCAGCCGCTACGACGGCGCCGCCGCCTATGGCGGCACCCCGTCCGACGCGGCGGTGCTGAACCTCATCGCCGCCCTGAAGGCGCGTGGGCTGAAGGTGACGCTCTATCCCTTCGTGATGATGGACATTCCCGCAGGCAACACCCTGCCGGACCCGTGGAGCGGGGCGGGCGCGCAGCCGGCCTATCCCTGGCGCGGCCGCATCACCTGCCACCCCGCGCCGGGGCAGGCGGGCTCGCCGGACGGCACCGCGGCGGCGGGGGCGCAGGTGGCGGCGCTGTTCGGCCGCGCCGTGCCGGGCGATTTCGGCGTCTCCGGCGGGCTGCCGGCCTATGCCGGGCCGGCGGAATGGAGCCTGCGCCGCATGGTGCTGCACTACGCCAAGCTCGCCGCGCTGGCCGGCGGGGTGGAGAGCCTCATCATCGGCTCGGAGATGGCCGCGCTCACCCGGGTGCGTTCCGGCCCCGGCGTCTATCCCGCCACCGCCCAGCTCGTGGCGCTGGCCACCGACGTCAAGGCGATGGTCGGGGCGGGCACGGTGGTGACCTACGCGGCGGACTGGACCGAATATGGCGCCCATGTCCGCGAGGGCGGGGCGGAGCTGCGCTTCCCGCTCGACCCGCTCTGGGCCTGCCCGGCGATCGACGCGGTCGGCATCGACTGGTATCCCCCGCTCGCCGACTGGCGCGACGGCAGCGGCCATCTCGACGCCGCGCTGGCGCCCGCCATCCATGACCGCGCCTATCTCGCGGCCAATGTCGCGGGCGGCGAGGGCTATGACTGGTACTATGCCGACGAGGCCGGCCGGCTCGCCCAGCAGCGCCTGCCGATCACCGACGGCGCCTATGGCGAGCCCTGGGTGTTCCGGGCCAAGGACCTCGCGGGCTGGTGGAGCAATGCCCATCACGAGCGGGTGGCCGGGGTGCGGCAGCCGGCCCCGACCGGCTGGGTGCCCGGTTCCAAGCCGGTGCGCCTCACCGAGATCGGCTGCGCCGCGGTGGACAAGGGCGCCAACCGGCCCAGCACCTTTCCCGACCCGAAATCGGTCGAGAACGGGCTGCCGCCCTTCTCGAACGGCGCGCGCGACGACCTGATCCAGCGCCGCCACCTCGAAGCGAGCTTCGATGCCTTCGCCACCGACGGGGTGAACCCGCCCGCGCCCGGCCTGCCCGGCGGCCGGATGGCCGACCCGGCCGCGCTGTTCTGCTGGACCTGGGACGCGCGGCCCTGGCCGGCCTTCCCGCTGGCACAGGAGGTGTGGGCGGACGGGGCGAACTGGTGGTCCGGCCACTGGCTCGGCGGGCGGCTCGGCGCCGCGCCGCTGGAGGAGCTGGTGCGGACCCTCGCCGCCGATTCCGGCGTCGCCCTGTCGGCGCGGGGGCTGCGCGGGGTGGTAGACGGCTATGTCGTCGACCGCCCCACCAGCGTGCGGGCGGCGCTGGAACCGCTCGCCCGCGCCTTCGCCTTCGACCTCACCGAGCGCGACGGCGCGCTGGTGGTCATGGCGCGCGGCGGCCCCCCGGTCGCGAGCCTGACCGATGACGACCTCGTGGCGGCGGGCAGCGACCCCGCGCTCCGGCTGGTGCGCGGCGCCGAGAGCGAACTGCCGCGGGCGGTGACGCTCGGCTTTCTCGACGCGCTGGCGGACTACCGGCAGGCGGCCTGCGCCTCCCGCCGCCTCGCCGGGGCGGCGCGGGAGGAGGCCGGCGCCGACCTCGCCGTCGTCACCCATCAGGGGGTGATGCAGGCCGCCGCCGAGATGTGGCTGCAGGACCTGTGGGCGACCCGGGAGACGGCAAGCTTCGCGCTGCCGCCCTCGCGGCTGGCGCTGGAGCCGGGCGACATCGTGCGGTTGGAGCGCGACGGCCGCAGCCGGCTGCTGGAGATCACCGGCATCGAGGACGCGGAGAGCCGCGCCGTCACCGCGCGCAGCGTCGACCCCGCGGTGTTCGATGTCGCGGTGCGCGGCAGCGGCCGCGGCGCCGTCGCCGCGCCCGCGCCGTCCGGGCCGCCGGAAGCGTGGCTGCTGGCGCTGCCGGCGCTGGCCTCCGCCGATCCGCTGCCGCTCGCTCATGTCGCGGCCTTCGCCGCGCCCTGGCCGGGCCGGCTGGCGGTGTGGCGGGCGGTGGACGGGGCGAGCTTCGAGCGGGCGGCGACGCTGGCCGCGCCCTCGGTGATGGGACTGACGGCGTCCGGCCTCGCCGCCGGCCCGCTCTGGCGCTGGCAGCGCGCGGCGAGCCTGGAGGTCGAGCTGTTCGGCGGGCTACTCGCCGGTGCCAGCGCCGAGGCGGTGCTGGGCGGCGCCAATGCGGCGGCGCTCCTCGACCCCGACGGCACGGTGGAGGTGATCCAGTTCACCGACGCCGAGCTGGTGGGCGCGCGGCGCTGGCGGCTCTCCGGCCTGCTGCGCGGCCAGCTCGGCACCGAGGCGCGCGCCGCCGCGCCGTGGCCTTCCGGCAGCCGCTTCGTGCGGCTCGACGGCAATCTCGCCACGGTTGCGGCCGGCACCGACCTCGTCGGCCGGGCGCTGGCGCTGCGGGTCGGCCGGGCCGACCGCGACCATGGCGACACCGCCGTCACCGCGCTGGACGGCACGGTGAGCGCCCGGGCGCTGCTGCCCTTCGCCCCGGTGCAGGCCCGCGCGCGGCGCGGCGGGGAGGGCGTGCGGCTCGGCTGGACCCGCCGCACCCGGCTCGGCGGCGACGGCTGGGATGGCGCCGACGTTCCGCTCGGCGAGACCGCCGAGGCCTACCGCGTCGACATTCTCGGCCCCGGCGGCGCGACCCTGCGCCGGATCGAGACCGCGGCGCCGACGCTGCTCTACGCCGCGGCCGAGGAGATCGCCGATTTCGGCGCCCCGCAACCGAACCTGTCGCTGCGCATCGCCCAGCTCTCGCCGGTGGCGGGAGCGGGCGCCGCGCTCGCCGTGACGCTCGCGACCTGACCCGGCGCGAGGCGATGTCGAAGGATCCGCCATGACCGACACCACCCCGCTGCTCGGCCTGCCGCTGCTCGCCGCCGCCCAGGCGCAGAAGCACGTCACCCATAACGAGGCGCTGGTCGCCCTCGACGCGCTGACCCAGCTCGCCGTGCTCGACCGCGACCGTACCGTGCCGCCCGAGGCCCCCGCCGCCGGCGACCGCCATCTGGTGGCGGCGGGCGCGGGCGGGGCCTTCGCCGGCCGGGCCGGGACGATCGCGCTGTTCGACGGCGACGGCTGGCGCTTTCTCCTGCCCCGGGCCGGCTGGCGGGCCCATGTCGCCGCCGAGCGGCTCACCCTCGTCCATGACGGCACGGCGTGGCGCGACACGCTGGCGGCGGGGCCGCTCGGCGGGGCGGTGGCGCTGCGGGTCGCGGAAGCCGAGGTGACGCTGGCCGGCGCCGCCACGGCGGCGGGCCTCGCCATTCCCGAGCGCGCGCTCGTGCTCGCGGTGGCGAGCCGGACGGTGGCCGCCATCACCGGCGCGGCTTCCTACGGTGTCGGCATTGCCGGCGAGCCCGGCATGTTCGGCAGCAGCCTCGGCATCGCCGCCGGCAGCACCAATATCGGCGTGATCGGGCCGCGCGCCTTCTACGCCGCGACGCCGCTGCTGGTGACGGCGGCGGGCGGCGGCTTCACCGGGGGCCGCGTGCGGCTCGCCCTCAGCTTCCTCGCCTTCGAGGCGCCGTCCGCGTGAACGGTCCCACCGCGCCCGTGCCGCCGGCCGGTCGGCCCGCGGGTGCCGCCGACTCATTCCCTCAGGAGATTCCGATGCCCTACGACCCCCGCAAGGACCCTTGGCAGGGCGTCTCGGTCTCGCCGGTCAGCCTCGGGCGCAGCGGCGCCCCGGTGAGCCCGAGCGACACCGAGGACCTGCCCCGCTATGCCCGCCTGCTCGTCTTCGTCCCCGCCGGGGCGACGGCGAGCGTGCGGCTGCTGCCGATCGCGAATGAGGACGATGCGCCGCTGACGCTGCCGCTGCCGGCGGGCCAGGCGAGCGTGCTGCCGTTCCTCGTGCGCCGCGTGTTCAGCACCGGCACCACGGCGGGCCTGACGATCCACACCATCGACTGAGGCCGCGCCCCCTTCGCGGCCGGTCCCCCGGCGGGCCCGCCGTCGAACCGGCGCGGCCGCCCCGACATGCAATCAGGAATTGTGCGACGTTCCGCCGGTTCGGCCGGACAACGCCAGGGATAACCAGATGAGCGAACTCTCCTGCCTTGCCAGCCTTTCCGCCCCCGCTTCCGACGCCTTCCCGACCGCCCCTTCCGGCACCGCCATCATCAGGTCGTCCGCCGATGCGCCGGCCGGCGCGATCCTGCCCCGGGTCGAGCCGGAGAGGCTGACGGGCGCTGGCGCCGGCGTCGGCGTCGGCCCGGTCTGAGCCGTCACCCAAGGAGGCTCGGATGCCCCTCTCGCTCGGGATCGATCTCGGTCTCGCCACCCACCAGAGCCCGGCCGGCGCCTCCGTCGACGGCTATGGCGGCCTGCTGCTCGCGGGCAGCTTCCTGACGCTCGGCACGCAGCGTCTCACCCTGGAGACCGCCTGACATGGCCACCATCGACATCGTCTCCCCCGGGGAGAGCGACAGCGCGTTGTCCGCCGCCATCACGGCGCTGCATGTCGGCGGCTGGAAGACCGTCGCCGATCTTGCCGTCCGGAACGCCCTGCCGGACCGCCGCCGTGCCGTCGGCATGGTGGTGTTCGTGGCGAGCGAGGGCATCGCCTACCAGCTCGTCGACGGCACCGACAACACCAGCTGGCGCCAGCTTCTCGCCGCCCCGGTCAGCGGTGTCTCCGGCGACACGGTGGTGGTGGATGGATTGACCACCGACACCACGCCGACCCTGACCGGGTCGGCTCCGCCCGGCGCCCCGGTCGAGGTCGTGGTGGTCAGCTCCGGCGGTACCGCGACCACGCTGACGACCACCGCGAACAGCGCCGGCGTGTGGACCGCGACGCTCTCGACGCCGGTCGGCAACTCCTACAAGGTCCATGCCCGCGTCCTGCCGGTGGCCTACAGCTTCGCGGTGGTTTCGGGCTGGAAGGCGGTCGCCACCATTGCCGACGCCAACCACAGCGGCCTCTACACCACCACCGGCTCGGACATCTCCGCCACTTATCGCCGCCCGCACTACATGACGGTGGCGCATGGCGGCCGGATGCGGTTGCGCTATTTCAACGGCTACCTTGACACCACGACCCCTTCCGAGGTGGCAGGGCCGAATGCGATCGCCGTCAAGGCGTCGATCGAATATCCCGCGGGGACCTTCACGCCGGTGACGTGGTCTGGGGCGGGCAGCGTCACCCTGACCGGCGGGCAGGTGCTGGACAGCGACGACATCATGATCGCCATACCGCCGGGAACCCAGTTCTGGACGCGCACCTATGTCAGCGTCGCCGGCGTCGGAATGAAATGGCCGCTCGGCTATGCGGTGGGCTCCACCGCGTCCACCAACATCCTCGGTATGAGCGGAGGCGGTCGCACGCTGAGCAGCGATCTCACCACCAGCGGCACCATCGCCAATCTCTCCACCACCTCGTACGGACCGAGCGCCGTTTTCGGCAATCCCGCTGTCGGTACCCGTTCGGTGGCCTTCGTTGGCGACTCCATTGCCACGGGACAGGGAGACCAGGACATCTCCGCCGGCAATGACGGCGGCTTCATCGTGCGCGCCATCAACAACCGCTATGGCTGGGTCCGCGTCTCCAGGCCGGGCGAACGGCTGCAGCAGGCGGCATTGAACTTCACGATGCGCGGGCAGATCATCAGCCAGGCGGCGACTCTCTTTATCTGCCAGCACGGCGTCAACGACCCTGGAGCGGGTCGCACCACAGCCCAGATGCAGGCGGACTACATCACTCTTTGGGGGTTGGTGTCGTCGCAGGGCATCCCTGTGTGGCAGACGACCCTGACGCCGCGCCCGGCCGCGGCCGCCGATGGCTGGATGACGCTTGCCGGGCAGACGCTCAGCAGCTCGGAGGGTGTTCGGTCGGGCGTTAACGTCTGGCTGAGGGACGGCGCCCCGATCATCGCTGGCGCGGCGGCGCCTGTGGGGTCCACGACCGCGATCCGCGCCGGAGAGACGGGGCACCCACTGGCGAAAGTGGTGGACAGCGCTGCGGCGGTCGAGGACCTCGCCACCGGCAAGTGGAAGCCGCCCTTCGACCTGCGGACGGTGACCGACGCCGTGACCGCCATCGGCTCGACCACGCTCACCTCGGCAACCGCGGCCTTCGCGGCGGGCGACCAGTGGAAGCGCATCTGGGTTTCGGGGGCGATGTCCTCGCCGGTGCAGATTTCGGCCGTCGTCAATGCGACCACCGTGACCCTGTCGTCGGCGGCGACGGCGACGCTTTCCGGTGCCACGGCGCTTTTCGGGACCCGCAACACCGATGACGGTGTCCACCCCACCACGCCGGGTCACAAGGCCATGGCTGACCGGCTGGTCGCCGCCGGGCTGTAAGGCTGGCGTCGGAGCTGCCGGCCTGGCGAGGTCGCGGCCCATGGCGGCCCCTTCCTTCGCCGTGGCTGTGGCGCGATCCGGCGGGTTGGCTGGGGCGCGGCATCGCTCGCGGTGCCGGGCCGTTCGAACGAACGTCCCGTTCGTGTTTCCTTACCTGCCCTTGTTACGCCGCGGCGGACCGTCGCCACGCCCCGGCGCGGGGCGTGGGCCCCGCCGTCCCGGCCGAGGGGGGATGCCTGCCGCGCGGCTCGGCTCGCCCGAGCGCGCCGGTTTCTTTTCCATCATCGCTGCGGAGCTACCCATGGCGCGCCATGTCAATGAGGAAGGTCTCGCCCTTATCCGGCAATGGGAGGGGCTGCGCCTCACCGCCTATCGCGATCCCGCCGGGATCTGGAGCATCGGCTATGGTCACACCGACGCCGCCGGTCCGCCCGCCGTCCGTCCCGGCCTCACCCTCACCGAACCGGAGGCCGCCGAGCTGCTGCGCCGCGATCTCGCCCGGTTCGAGACGGCGGTGGAGGCGGCGGTCACGGTGCCGCTGACCGACAACCAGTTCGCGGCTCTGGTGTCCTTCGTCTACAATGTCGGGCCGGCAAACTTCGCCCGGTCCACGCTGCTGAAGAAGCTCAATGCGGGCGATCATGGCGCGGTGCCGCGGGAGCTGGCCAAATGGACCAGGGCCGGCGGCAAGGCGCTGCCCGGCCTCGCCAACCGCCGGGCGGCCGAAGCTGGGCTATGGGCGAAGGGCGCCTTCGTGGCCTCGCAATATGTCGAGCCGGTCCCGGCGCCGAAGGTCGACGGGCTGGCCGGCCACGGCGCGGCGGCGACGCTGGCCGGGCTGGTGGGCACCGGCGCGACAGAGGCGGCGGAGCAGCTGCTGCCCTTCGCCAGCGCTTCCGCGCTTCTCCAGCATCTCTTCGTCGCGCTCTCCCTGCTGGGAGCGGCCACCACGCTGGTCGGGGTCTGGCAGAAGGCGCGGCAGGAGGCCGGGCTGGCGTGAGGCGGAGGGCATCCGCGGCCGTCCTTCCGGTGGCGGCGGCGCGCGACCCAGGCAAGGGAATTCCGCCGTCAGGCCGTGCGGGGGTTCCCGCCGCCTCGTCATTGCGGAAACACACCCATATGGCTGTCCGTCCGCGAGGCGCGGCCTCGCGTCGCGCAGGGGCTGTGGCCCGGCCGCGACCCTTGCCCGGGCGACCCGAAGCTGCAAGCCTTCGCCGGCAAACCCTTGGTAGAAGGTGGAGGTTCGTGATGCGCGCGGTGCTGGCCCCGGTACCGGCGGTCCACCTGACCTCGGCCCTTGCCGTATGCGCGGAGCGGGGGCGGGTGGCCTTCGGCACCCGTGATACCGACTTCTTTCCCGATCTCGCGCAGGAATACGGAGCCGGCATCGACGTCTTCGTCGTTGCGACCTCCGGTTACGGTGATCCCGATGGACTGGCCGGGCGCATCTTCTGTTCCACTTTCGCGGGATTCGTGCCAGCGGACAAGCGGCGCGGGCTGCACCCCGATCCCTCGGTGCGCCCTTACACGACGCTCGACCCGGCGGATCCCGACACACCCTGCTTCGGCTTCTGGGAGGTGAGCGGTCTTGCCCTCCTGCCTCCCGCCGTGCGGCTCGCCAGTTTCAGCGGGTTGAGCGGCAGCCGGCTGGCGAGGCCGCCCCGGCGGCCGCACTTCGTCACCATCTCGGTTGGCCTTCACCAGCTTGCCGCTGAGGCGGCGGGCGGGGGCGCCGCGTCGTGGTATCCCGCCCCGACCTGACATCCGCCGCGCGCGGTGGCATTCTCCCGTCGGCATTTTCGGTGATCTGTGGGGGAAAGCACGTGCGCCTGCTCGTCGTGGAGGACGATCCCGATCTCAACCGCCAGATCTATGAGGCGCTGACCGATGCGGGCTATGCCGTCGATCGCGCCTTCGACGGCGAGGAGGGCCACTATCTCGGCGAGAACGAGCCCTATGACGCGGTGGTGCTCGACATCGGCCTGCCCAAGCTCGACGGGCTTTCCGTGCTGGAATCCTGGCGGCGGGACGGGCGC
Source organism: Ancylobacter lacus (assembly GCF_018390635.1). GTDB lineage: Bacteria > Pseudomonadota > Alphaproteobacteria > Rhizobiales > Xanthobacteraceae > Ancylobacter > Ancylobacter lacus. The sequence goes on from NZ_JAHBGE010000044.1 coordinate 386,383, forward strand.
AAGATGCCGGTGCTCATCCTCACCGCCCGTGACCGCTGGAGCGACAAGGTGCAGGGCTTCGATGCCGGCGCCGACGACTATGTCGCCAAGCCATTCCACATGGAGGAGGTGCTGGCGCGGGTGCGGGCGCTGCTGCGCCGGGCCACCGGCCATGCCGCCAGCGAGCTTTCCTGCGGGCCGGTGGCGCTCGACACCCGCTCCGGCCGGGTGAGCGTCGACGGCCGGCCGGTGAAGCTCACCTCGCACGAATACCGCCTGCTGGCCTATCTCATGCACCATGCCGGCCGTGTGGTGTCCCGCACCGAGCTGGTCGAGCATCTCTACGACCAGGATTTCGACCGCGATTCCAACACCATCGAGGTGTTCGTCGGCCGGCTGCGCAAGAAGCTCGGCATCGACGTGATCCAGACCGTGCGCGGCCTCGGCTATCTCCTGGCGGTGCCGGACGGTTCGCGCTGACCCCGGATGCGCCCCGGTTCGCTCGCGGTACGCCTGTTCGTCTCCGCCACCGTGGTCATGGTGGCGGTGCTGCTCGTGGTGGCGCTGGCGCTCGCCTCGATCTACCGCGAGGCGGTGGAGCGCGCCTTTGACCGCCGGCTGGACGTCTACCTCAAGACCATCGTCGCCGATGTCGCCAACGCCCCGGCGCGGACCATGCCGGAGCCGACCACGCTGGGCGACCCGGTGTTCGATTTCCCGCTCTCGGGCTGGTACTGGCAGATCACCCGCATCGACGGACCGGCCCGGCAGTACAAGACCGCGCGCTCGCTGCCGGAGGGCAACCTTCCGCTGCTGCTGGACCAGGGTTCGCCGGCCGATGTCAGCGGCCTGCGCGAAGGCTATGCCGAAGGACCCGCCGGCCAGCACCTGCGGCTGATCGAGCGGCTGGTCGATCTCGGCGAGGACGGGCGCTATGTCGTCGCGGTGGCGGCGGATTCGGCGGAAATCCAGGAGGAGGCGGCCGGCTTCAACACCGCGCTCGCCCTCACCTTCGCGGTGCTCGCCGCCGCCTTCCTCCTCACCCTGCTGTTTCAGGTGCGGTTCGGCCTGCGCCCGCTCAAGCGCATGCGCGCCGGTCTCGCCGCGGTGCGGGCCGGCACCGCCGAGAAGCTGGACGGCCGCTTTCCCGTCGAGATCGCGCCGCTGGTCGGCGAGGTCAACGCGCTGATCGACAGCAACCGCGAGATCGTGGAGCGGGCCCGCATGCATGTCGGCAATCTCGCCCACGCGCTGAAGACGCCCATCGCGGTGCTGCGCAACGAGGCGGCCAAGAGCGTCGGGGTCGATCCGCTCGCCGCCAAGGTGGACGAGCAGGCCGGCATCATGGCGGCGCAGGTGGCCCACCATCTCGACCGCGCCCGCATGGCGGCGCGGGTACAGGTCGTGGCGACGGTGGAGGAGGTGGCGCCGATCGTGGAGGCGCTCGCCCGCACGCTGGGCAAGATTCACCGCGGCCGCGGCATCGAGGTGGAAACCGAGGTCGCCGCCGGCGTCCGCTTCCGCGGCGAGCGGCAGGACCTCGAGGAGGTGCTCGGCAATCTCATCGACAATGGCTGCAAATGGGCCCGCTCGCTGGTCGAGGTGGCGGTGAGCCTGCCGCCCGCCGGGCTGGGGGAACGGGCCTTCTTCGAGGTGATCATCGACGATGACGGCCCCGGCCTCACCGAGGAACAGCGGGTTGAGGCGCTGAAGCGCGGCAAGCGGCTGGACGAGACCATGCCGGGCTCCGGGCTCGGCCTGTCCATCGTCAGCGAGCTGGTCGGCATCTATGGCGGCCGGTTCACGCTGGCAACCTCGCCCTTTGGCGGGCTGCGCTGTATCGTGCGGCTTCCGGCGGCGTGAGGGCCGCCAGCCAAGGTTTCGCCCGAATCGTCGGCTTTGTGCCAGGGTGACACGACATACCGCCCGTTGGGGAAAGGCTTTTCATGCGCGCCTATCAGTTCGTTGCCGTCGGTCTCGTCGGCGTTGCCCTCGCCGGCTGCTCGTCCACCAATTCCACCATGGGTCCGAAGACCACCGGCGGCGCGGCGATCGGCGCCATCACCGGCGGCGTCATCGGCCAGCTCGCCGGCCACACCGCCACCAGCACGCTGATCGGTGCCGGCGTCGGCGGCCTCATCGGCGGCATGATCGGCAACGCGCTCGACCAGGAAGACCGCAACCGCGCCGCCCAGGCCGAGCAGCAGGCGCTGGAGAGCGGCGCCCCCGGCGCCCCGGTGAGCTGGCGCGGCGACAGCGGCAATTACGGCACCATCGTCGCCGGCCCGGCCTATGCCCGCGGCCCGTCGCCGCGCTGCCGCGAGTTCACCCACACCATCTACATCAACGGCCAGCCGCAGACCGCCCGCGGCACCGCCTGCCGCAATCCGGACGGCACCTGGACCCCGGTTCAGGGCTGATTCCCGCCTCGCGCCGCCGGGGCCGACCCGGCGCGGTACCGCAGGATGCGAACCCCGGCCCCCTCGCGGCCGGGGTTTTCGTTCCGGGGTGCGGCGCTTCCCCGCAGCGGACGCCGCGCTCGCGCCACTGTGACACTGCGGCGGCCGGTGCGGCGCCCTTGGCGATTGGCGCGGGACGCGCGGTCGGCTACCTCAGCCCATCAGAGGGACATCGATGACGCTGTGGTTGATCTTCGCGGTGATGACCGGCGCCGCCGTGCTGGCGGTGCTCTGGCCGTTGCGCACCGGGGCGGCGCTGGCGGGCGCCGACGAGCGGCAGGCTGATCTCGCGGTCTATCGCGACCAGCTCGACGAGATCGAGCGCGACCGCAGCGCCGGGCTGATCGGTGCGCGCGAGGGCGAGGCGGCCCGCACCGAGATCGCCCGCCGCATGCTGCGCGCCGCCGACGAAGGAAGAGGCACCGTCGCCACCGCCTCGGACCGCCGCCGACGCATCGCCGCCGTGGTGGCGCTGGTGGGCGTGCCGGCGATCGCTGGCGGGCTCTATGTCGGCCTCGGCTCGCCCGATCTGCCCGGCCAGCCGCTGTCGGCCCGGCTCTCGGCCGATCCCGCCACCGCCGACATCGCGGTGCTGGTGCGCCGGGTGGAGAGCCATCTGGAAGCCAATCCCGATGACGGCCGGGGCTATGAGGTGGTCGCGCCGATCTATTACCGCGTCGGCCGGCTGGAGGACGCGGTGCGGGCGTGGGAGACCGCGATCCGGCTGCTCGGCCCCAGCGCGCCGCGCGAGACCGGGCTCGGCGAAGCGGAAACCGCGCTGGCCGGCGGTGTCGTCACCGCCGACGCGCAGAAGGCGTTCGAGCGGGCGCTGGCGCTCGATCCCACGTCGGTGAAGGCCAATTATTATCTCGGGCTCGGCGCCGCGCAGGACGGCCGCCGCCAGGACGCGATCGACCGCTGGAGCCGGCTGGTCGCCGGCGCCCCCGCCGACGCGCCGTGGCTGCCCATGGTGAAGGCCGCGCTCGACCGGCTCGCCAGCACGGACGCCGAGGCCCCGGCGGGCCAGCCGCCCGCCGCCACGCCGCCCGCCGGCGCGCCTCCCGCCGCGGCGGGCGCTTCCGCGCCGCCGGCGCCGGGGCCGGACGCGGCGGATGTCGCCAATGCCGCGGCGATGACGCCGGAGCAGCGCGCCGCCATGGTGCGTGGCATGGTGGAGCGGCTCGCGACCCGGCTTCAGGCCAATGGCGACGACCTCGAGGGCTGGCTGCGGCTGGTGCGGGCGTGGAACGTGCTCGGCGAGCCGGAAAAGGCGAAGGCGGCTGCCGGCGATGCCCGCCGGGCCTTCACCGCCGACCCCGCCGCCACCCAGCGCATCGACGCGCTGACGCAGGAACTGGGACTGGGGAGCTGACCATGACCCGCAAGAGCCGCCGCCTGCTGCTGATCTCCTGCGCGCTCGGCGTGCTCGGCATCGCCGCGGGGCTGGTGCTGTTTGCGCTTTCCGACACCATCGTGTTCTTCCGCTCGCCCAGCGACATCGCCGCCCAGCACCCCGCGCCGGGCACCCGCCTGCGGCTCGGCGGCCTCGTCAAGGCCGGCTCGGTGGACCGGCAGGACGGCACCCATGTGCGCTTCGTGGTGACGGATGGCGGCGCCGACGTGCCGGTGTCCTATGTCGGCATCCTGCCCGATCTGTTCCGTGAGGGGCAGGGCGTGGTCGCCGAGGGCACGCTCGAGCCGGATGGCGGCTTCCGCGCCGACACCGTTCTCGCCAAGCACGACGAGAAATACATGCCGAAGGAAGTGGTCGAGGCACTGAAGAAGCAGGGCGTCTGGCAGGAAGGGGAGGGCGGCGTTCCCGCGCGTGCCACGCCTCCCGCCACGCCTCCCGCCGTGCCGGGTCCCACCAGCAGCGCACAGTGAGGCGAACGCCATGATCCCCGAGACCGGCCATTACGCCCTCGTCCTCGCGCTCGCCGTGGCGCTGCTGCAGACCGTGCTGCCGATCTGGGGCGCGCGGGCCAACGACGCGGCGCTGATGCGGGTGGGTCCCACCCTCGCGGTGGCCTTCGCCGGTTTCGTCAGCCTGTCCTTCGCCGCGCTGGTGGCGGCCTATGTGCAGTCCGACTTCTCGGTGCTGAACGTCTACCAGAACTCCCACTCCGACATGCCGCTGCTCTACAAGGTCACCAGCACCTGGGGGAACCATGAGGGCTCGATGCTGCTCTGGGTGCTGGTGCTGGCGCTGTTCGGGGCGATGGTGGCGCTGTTCGGCACCAATCTGCCGGCCCGGCTGAAGGCCAATGTGCTGGGCGTGCAGGGCTCGATCGGGGTCGCCTTCCTGCTGTTCATCCTCTTGACCTCGAACCCCTTCCTGCGGGTGAGCCCGGCGCCGGTGGAGGGGCAGGACCTCAACCCGATCCTGCAGGACATCGGCCTCGCGGTTCACCCGCCGCTGCTCTATCTCGGCTATGTCGGCTTCTCCATCACCTTCGCCTTCGCCGTCGCGGCGCTGCTGGACGGGCGCATCGACGCCGCCTGGGCGCGCTGGGTGCGGCCCTGGGCGCTGGCGGCCTGGGCCTTCCTCACCGTCGGCATCGCGATGGGCTCCTACTGGGCCTATTACGAGCTGGGCTGGGGCGGCTGGTGGTTCTGGGACCCGGTCGAGAACGCCTCGCTGATGCCCTGGTTCGCCGGCACCGCGCTGATCCATTCCGCCGTGGTGATGGAGAAGCGCGACGCGCTGAAGGTGTGGACGGTGCTGCTGGCGATCCTCGCCTTCTCGCTGTCGCTGCTCGGCACCTTCCTCGTGCGGTCGGGCGTGCTGACCTCGGTGCACGCCTTCGCCACCGATCCCCGCCGCGGAGTGTTCATCCTCGCCATTCTGGTCGCCTTCATCGGCGGCTCGCTGTTCCTGTTCGCGCTGCGCGCGCCGCTGCTGCGGCAGGGCGGCATCTTCGCCCCGGTCTCGCGCGAGGGGGCGCTGGTGCTCAACAACCTGCTGCTCACCGCGGCGGCGGCGGCGGTGTTCGTCGGCACGCTCTACCCGCTGGCGCTGGAGGCGTGGAACGGCGCCAAGATCACCGTGGGGCCGCCCTATTTCAACCTCACGGTCGGCGCCCTGATGCTCCCGGTGGTCGCCGTCATGCCGTTCGGCCCGCTGCTGGCGTGGAAGCGCGGCGACATCGCCGGCGTCGCCCAGCGGCTGATGCTGGCCTGTGGCCTCGCCATCGTGATCGGGCTGGGCGTCGCCTATGCCGAACATGGCGGGCCGGCGCTGGCGCCGGTCGGGGTGGGGCTCGCCGCCTTCGTCATGCTGGGGGCGGTGGCCGATCTCGCCGAGCGGGCCGGGGTCGGCCGCGTGCCGGCGGCAACCGCCTGGGCGCGGCTGCGCGGGCTGCCGCGCGCGGCCTTCGGCACCGCGCTCGCCCATGCCGGCATCGGCATCTGCCTGCTCGGCATCGTCGCGGAGACGAGCTGGAGCTCGGAGCGCATCGCCGGCATCCAGCCGGGCGGCACCATCTCGGTCGGCCGCTACGAGCTGACGCTGGAGCGGATGGAGCCGCGCACCGGCCCGAATTACCGCGACGTGGCGGGCGTCTTCCGCATCCGCGAGGGCGGGGTCGAGCGCGGGACCGTCACCTCCTCCAAGCGCCTGTTCCTCGCCCGCAACATGCCGACCACCGAGGCGGGCATCCGCACCTTCGGCTTCGGCCAGCTCTATGTCAGCCTCGGCGATGAGCTCGCCAATGGCGGCATCGGCATCCGCGCCTACTGGAAGCCGCTGGTCACGCTGATCTGGCTCGGGGCGGTGGTCATGGCGCTGGGCGGCGTGCTCTCGCTCTCCGACCGCCGGCTGCGGGTGGGGGCGCCGCGACCGGCGAAGGCGCGTCGCGTGCCGGCCCCGAGCCCGGCGGAGTGAGGCGGCCATGCGCATGATGCCCCATCGCCGCGGCCTGCTCCGCCGTCTCGCTTTGCTGGCGTGGCTGGCGGGCGTCGGCCTGTCCGCCGTGCCGCCCGCCCTTGCGGTGCAGCCCGACGAGGTCCTCGCCGACCCGGCGCTGGAAGCGCGCGCGCGCGTGCTCTCGAAAGAGCTGCGCTGCATGGTGTGCCAGAACCAGTCGATCGACGATTCCGACGCCCCGCTCGCCCGCGATCTCCGGGTGCTGGTGCGGGAGCGGCTGAAGGCCGGCGACAGCGACCAGCAGGTGCTGGACTATCTGGTCGACCGCTATGGCGAGTTCGTGCTGATGCGGCCCACCCTGCACGGCGCCAACGTCGTGCTGTGGATCGCCCCCTTCCTCGTGCTGGCGGCGGGCGGCATCGGCATCATCGTTCTGGCCCGGCGGCGGATGCCCTCGGCCACCGTGCCGCTGAGCGGGGAAGAAGAGGCGCGCCTGCGCGCCCTCGTGGCGTCGGACGCCGCCGCGGGCGCTCCTGATTCCGAGCCGACCGAACCGGCGCGCGACCTTACAAAAGTTTAACCCCCCCGCCAGACTGCGTTAAGGCGCGCCTCCCTAGTGTCCTCGTCAACGCTGCTTGAAACCGATGGCAGCCAGTGACCAACGAGGACCACCCCATGCCGCGCAACGCCACTTCGCAGACCCCCGCGACCGAGACCTCCTCCACGCTGCGTCGCAGCCGCAACCGGCTCTTGGCCGGTGTCTTCACCCTGGCCCTCGCCGGCGGCGCGGTCGGCGCCCTGGTCCTGCCCGAAGCCATCACCCCGGCGCTCGCCCAGATCACCACCAGCCAGCCGACCGGCACCTTCTCCTTCGCCGACATCGTCGAGAAGGTTTCGCCCGCGGTGGTCAGCGTGAAGGTGAAGAAGGACGAGCCGGAGCAGATGGCCTCGAATGACGACGAGGCCGGCCCGCAGAACGTGCCCCCGCAGATCGAGCGCTTCATGCGCCGCTTCGGCTTCGGCCCCGGCGGCCCCGGCGCGCCCGGCGGCGAGCGTGGCCCGCGCGGCGGCCATGGCCGTGTCGTCGGCCAGGGCTCGGGCTTCTTCATCTCGGCCGACGGCTATGTCGTGACCAACAACCACGTGGTCGACAACGCCTCCGAGGTCGACATCACCACCACCGACGGCAAGACCTACACCGCCAAGGTGGTGGGCACCGATCCGCGCACCGACGTCGCCCTGCTGAAGGTGGACGGCAAGGCGGACTTCCCGTGGGTGAAGCTCGCTTCCTCCGCCCCCCGCGTCGGCGACTGGGTGGTCGCGGTCGGCAATCCCTTCGGCCTCGGCGGCACCGTCACCGCGGGCATCGTCTCCGCCCGTGGCCGCGACATCGGCTCGGGCCCCTATGACGACTTCCTGCAGATCGACGCCCCGATCAACCGCGGCAATTCCGGTGGCCCGACCTTCGGCCTCAATGGCGAGGTCATCGGCGTGAACACCGCCATCGTCTCGCCCTCGGGCGGCAATGTCGGCATCGCCTTCGCCATCCCCTCCGAGACCGTCTCGCAGGTGGTCGACGCGCTGAAGTCCGGTGGATCGGTGGCCCGCGGCTATGTCGGGGTACAGATCCAGCCGGTCAGCGACGAGGTCGCCGAGGCTCTCGGCATCAACGACGCCCGCGGCGCTCTGGTGGCCCAGGTCCAGCCCGGCACCCCGGGCGACAAGGCCGGCCTCAAGGCGGGCGACGTCGTGACCGCCATCGACGGCGACGCGGTGAAGGACGCCCGCGAGATGTCGCGGAAGATCGCGCAGAAGAAGCCGGGCACCACGGTGCAGCTCAGCGTGCTGCGCGACGGCAAGCCGACCACCGTGGCGGTGACGCTGGAGCAGCTGCCGACCGATGTCGCCTCCAACGAGGGTGGCGAGCGCGGCGGCGCCGAGCAGAAGGCCGACCGCGACGTGCCGCGCCTCGGCCTCTCGCTGGCGCCCGCCAAGGGTGTCGCCGGCGCCGGCAATGAGGGCGTGGTCGTCACCCAGGTCGATCCCGACGGCCCGGCCGCCGATCGCGGCCTGAAGGAAGGCGACGTGATCCTCGACGTCGCCGGCAAGCCGGTCTCGACCCCCGCCGACGTCCGCGCCGGCCTCGCCGAGGCCCGCAAGGAGAACCGCAAGGCGGTGCTGATGCGGGTGAAGTCCGACCAGGGCACGCGCTTCGTCGCGATCTCGCTCGGCAAGTCGAACGGCTGATCCCGGCCTCGGTGGCCGACCTCCGGCCCTGTCCTCCCGGCCGCCGCTTCCCCCGGCGGCGGCCGGCCCCCGCCGACCGGATTCCCCCTCCGGTCGGCCCTGATCCTCGGGCTGCGGCTTTGCCCCTTGCCTGCAGCCCGTCGGTCGGTTCCGGCCGCTCCCTGTCCCGTCGCCCCCAGAAGGCTGCGGTCGGTCCGATGGCGCGCGGGGAGTCCCTCAGGGGCTCCCCGTGCCGCTGTTGAAAACCCCAGCGCGGGTCGTTCCGCCCCCGATAGGCGGCCCGGCGAAAATGGCGTACATGGTCATGACCCAGGAACCCGCCTTTTCGACCCTCACCCTCGACGATCTCGCGTTCGGGCGTGGCGGTGTAAAACGGAACGCCGAAGAAGACATCATGCGCCTGCTCGTCGTCGAGGATGACCGCGCCGCTGCCGATTACCTGCGCAAGGCCTTCCGCGAGGCCGGCTACGTCGTCGATCACGCGGCGGACGGCGACGAGGGCCTGACGCTGGCGCTGGGTGGCGGCTACGACGCGCTCATCGTCGACCGCATGCTGCCCCGCCGCGACGGCCTCGCGCTGATCGCCGAGCTGCGGGCGCGCGGCGACAAGACCCCGACCATCATCCTTTCCGCGCTCGGCCAGGTCGACGACCGGGTGACCGGGCTGCGGGCCGGCGGCGACGATTACCTGCCGAAGCCCTATGCCTTTTCCGAGCTGCTGGCCCGGGTCGAGGCGCTGGTGCGGCGCGGCGGCCCGCAGGCCACCGACACGCTGTACCGGGTCGGCGATCTCGAACTCGACCGTCTCGCCCACCGCGTCACCCGCGCCGGGCAGGAGATCGTGCTTCAGCCTCGGGAATTCCGCCTGCTGGAATATCTCATGCGCCATGCGGGGCAGGTGGTGACCCGCACCATGCTGCTGGAGAATGTGTGGGACTATCATTTCGACCCGCAGACCAACGTGATCGACGTCCACGTCTCGCGGCTGCGCTCCAAGATCGACAAGGGTTTCGAGCCCCCGCTGCTCCATACGGTGCGCGGCGCCGGGTATGTCATCCGTGACGGCGCTCGGTAGGCTGCTGCGGACCACCGCGTTCAAGCTGATCGCGGCCTATCTCGTCGCCTTCGCCATCTTCGCGGCGTCGGTCATCGCCTATCTCGGCTGGCACACCCAGCGCCTCGTCATCAGCCAGGCCACCGAGGCGATCGAGAACGAGGCGCAGATCCTCGCGGAACAGTACCGCGTCGGCGGCATCAACCGGCTGGCGAGCATCGTCGGCCGCCGCTCCCGCCAGCCGGGCGCCGGGCTCTATCTCCTCACCACCTTCACCGGCGAGAACCTCGCCGGCAACGTGCTGAACCTGCCGCTGAGCTTCATGGACAGCGAGGGCTGGAAGGAGATCGACTATGTCCGCTCGGAGGAATCGGGCGGGCACACCAGCCGGGCGCTGGTGAAGGTCGTCTTCCTTCCCGGCGAGTTCCGCCTCCTGATCGGGCGGGACGTGGTCGAGCGCGAGGAACTGCGCCGCATCATCATCCGTCCGGCGCTGTGGGGCCTCGTCGTGCTGGTGCTGATGGGGGTCGCGGGCGGGCTGTTCGTCACCCGCCGGGTGCTGAAGCGCATCGACCAGATGACGGCGACCTCCGAGACCATCATGACCGGCGATCTCTCCGGCCGGCTCGCCGTGGCGGGGACCGGCGACGAGTTCGACCGCCTCGCCCTCAGCCTCAACGCCATGCTGGAGCGCATCGAGGCGCTGATGGCGGGGTTGAAGCAGGTGACGGACAATGTCGCCCACGACCTCAAGACCCCACTGACGCGGCTGCGCAACCGCGCCGAGGATGCCCTGCGGACCGCCACAACCGATGCCCAGTGGCGCGCCGCCACCGAGCAGACCATCGAGGAGTCCGACAACCTGATCCGCATCTTCAACGCGCTGCTGATGATCGCGCGGGCGGAGGCGGGGCAGGCCCGGGCGGGCATGGTGCCGTTCGACCTCGCGGAGACGGCCTCCAGCGTCGCCGAGCTGTACGAGCCGCTGGCGGAGGAGAAGGGGCTCGGCTTCGTGGTCGAGGCCGAGGGGCCGCTGATGGTGCGCGGCGTGCGCGAGCTGATCGGCCAGGCGCTCTCCAATCTCGTCGACAACGCCATCAAGTACTGCTGTCCCGATACGCCCGATGGCGTTTCGCGCACCGTTCGGGTGGTGGCGGAGCGGGTGGGCGAACAGGCCCGCATCGTCGTCGCCGACCAGGGTGCCGGCATTCCCGAGGCGGACCGGGTCCGGGTGCTGGAGCGCTTCGTGCGGCTGGAGGCGAGCCGTTCGCGCCCGGGCTCCGGCCTCGGCCTGTCGCTGGTGGCGGCGGTGGTGCACCTCCATGGCGGCAGCATCGTCCTTGAGGACAATGCGCCGGGACTGCGCGTCGTGATCCTCCTGCCGTTGGAGAACCCTGCCGGGTGAACCGATCCGCGCTGCCCATCGTTTGCGAGATAAGGCACAGTTTTTAAGCAATGTGCCTTATTATTGTAACATGAGGCGAGGGGAATCGATGGCAGAGCGGCGGCGATCCGGGACGGCAGAGGCACGGAAGCGGGATGGCGCGGCGCCTTCGGCGACGGCCGGGGACGCTTCCGGGGTGCCGGCCTCCGGCTCGCTCGCCGCCCGGGTGAGGCAAGCCCCGGCCGTGCTTCATCCCCGGCAGGCGGCCCGGCTGCTGAAGGACGCCCTGGCCGGCGGCGACACCGCCACCCGTGCCGGGTTCGCCGCCCTGTTCAGGGCCACCCCGCCGGTGCGGCGCCTGCTGGAAGGCGTCGCCGAGAATGCCCCGTTCCTGACCGACCTGATCCGCCTCGACCCGGCTCGGCTGCTCCGCGTGCTGGGCGACGAGCCAAGCGCCGTCCTCGCCGCCGCCCGCGACGTGGCGCGACGGCGGGTGGAGGAGGCCGCGGATGAGGAGACGGTGATGCGGGCCCTGCGCGCGCTGCGCGCGGAAACCGCGCTCACCGTGGCGCTGGCCGACATTGGCGGGGTGTTCAACCTCGAGGCGGTCACCGGCGCGCTCACCGCAAGTGCCGATCTCGCCGTTTCCGCGGCGGTCGCCTATCTGCTGCGGCAGGCGCGGGCGGCGGGCACCCTGCGGCCCGATGGCGAAGACGCCGGCTATGTCGTGCTTGCCATGGGCAAGCATGGCGCCGGCGAACTCAACTATTCCTCCGACATAGACCTGATCGTGCTCTACGACGCCGAGCGGGCGCCGCTCGCCGAGGGGGCGGAGGCCGCGCCCTTCTTCGTGCGGCTCACCCGCCAGCTCGTGAAGCTGCTGCAGGAGCGCACCGCCGACGGCTATGTCGCCCGGGTGGACCTCCGGCTGCGGCCGGACCCCGCCTCCACCCAGATCGCGCTCTCCACCGAGGCGGCGCTGGACTATTACGAACGCGAGGGCGCGACCTGGGAGCGCGCGGCCTACATCAAGGCCCGGCCCGTCGCCGGAGACCTCGCGCTGGGCCACCAGTTCCTGCGGCGGCTTGCCCCCTTTGTCTGGCGCCGCTCGCTGGATTACGCCGCGCTGGCGGATGTCCACGCGATGAAGCAGGAGATCCACGCCTTTCGCGGCCATGCCTCCATCGCGGTGGAAGGCCACAATGTGAAGCTCGGGCGCGGCGGCATCCGCGAAATCGAGTTTTTCGCCCAGACCCAGCAGCTGATCGCCGGCGGCCGCGAGCCGCGCCTGCGCACGCCGCAGACGCTCGAGGCGCTGGCCCTGCTCGCCGGGGCCGGCTGGATCGGCGCGGCGGCCCGGGACGAGCTGACGGAGGCCTATCGCTACCTGCGCCGCGTCGAGCATCGGCTGCAGATGGTGGCGGATGCGCAGACCCATGCGCTGCCGGAGGAGGGCGAGGCTCTGGAGCGGTTCGTCCGCTTCATGGGATATCCGGACCTCGCCTCCTTCACCGCGGCCCTGATGCCGCATCTGTTGCGTGTGCAGGAGCACTATGCCGGCCTGTTCGAGGACGCCCCGCCCCGCGCGGCGGTGGAGGGGCGGCTGGAATTTCCCGCTGCCGCCGACGATCGCGAGACGCTCGCGACGCTGCACCGCCTCGGCTATGCCGAGCCGGTGGCGGCCAGCGCGCTGGTGCGCGGCTGGCTGGCGGGGCGCTACCACTCGCTGAAGACGCCGGCGGCGCGCGAGCATCTCGCCGGCCTCGTGCCGCTGCTGCTCGACGCCATCGCGCGCGGCGGCGACCCGGATGGCGCGCTGCGGGCGGCCGACCGCTTCTTCCAGGAGCTTCCCGAGGGACTGCGGCTGCTCTCGGCGCTGGTCCGCCATCCCGACCTCGTGCGTCTGCTCGCCACCATTCTCGGCACCGCCCCGCGGCTCGGCGAGATGCTGGCGCACCGCCCGAGCCTGATCGACGCGCTGCTCGATCCCGCCTTCTTCGGCGCCCTGCCGGATCGGCCGGCGCTGGAGGAGCGGCTGGCGCGGCTGCTCGCCGGGGCGGAGGACGAGGAGGACCTGCTCGACCGGGCCCGCCGCTTCCGGCAGGAGCACCATGTGCTGATCGGGGTGCGGATTCTCTCCGGCACCCTGCCGGCGGCGCAGGCCGGGGAAGCCTTCGCCCGCCTCGCCGACATCATCATCCGCGGCCTCGGCGCCGCGGTGCGGGCCCGCTTCGAGGAGGCGCACGGCACCATCCGCGGCGCGGCGGTGGCGGTGCTGGCCATGGGCAAGCTCGGCGGGCGGGAGATGACCGCCGGCTCCGATCTCGACCTGATCGTGCTCTACGATTTCGACGAGGCCGCCCCGGAATCGAACGGCGCCCGCCCGCTCTACGGTGCCCAGTATTTCGCCCGGCTGACCCAGCGTCTCATCAGCGCGCTGAGCACGCCGACCAATGCCGGCCAGCTCTACGAGGTCGATCTGAGGCTGCGTCCTTCCGGGCGTTCCGGCCCGGTCGCGACCCGGCTGCCGGGCTTCGTCGCCTACCAGTCGCAGGAGGCCTGGACCTGGGAGCACATGGCGCTGACCCGGGCGCGGGTGGTGTGGGCACCGCCGGCCTTCCGCGCGGCGGTGGAGGCGGCGATCGCGCAGGTGCTGCGGCGCCGGCGCGATCCGGCGCGCCTTGCCGCCGACATTGTCGACATGCGCCGGGCCATCGCTGACGAAAAGGGCGAAGCCGAGCCGTGGGACCTGAAATACGCCGCGGGCGGGCTGATCGACGTCGAGTTCCTCGCCCAGTTCCTCGTGCTCGCCCATGCCGCCACCCATCCCGAGATCGTGGACACCTCGACCGCGCGGGTGATTGCCGCAGCGGCCCGCGTCGGGCTGCTGGATGCCCATGACGGGCAGATGCTGGGCGATGCCTGCCGGCTGATGCACGACCTCACGCAGATCCTGCGCCTGTCCGTCTCCGGCCCGTTCGATCCCGCCGGGGCCAGCCCGGCCCTGCGCCGGCTTCTGGCGCGGGCGGGTGCGCTGCCGGATTTCGCGACGCTGGAGGCCCATCTGTTCGAAACCCAGCGGCAGGTGCGCGCGGTGTTCGAACGGCTGCTGATCGTGGACGCTCCCGTCCGCCGGCGGCGGCGGGCCTGAGCGGGTTACTCCGCCGCGTCGACGTCAAGCGCCCGCGGGTGCCGGCCGGGCCGGGCCGAGATCGGCATGCGGATCACGACCGTGGTTCCCGCGCCTTCCGAGGAGCGGATCCGCATCGTGCCGCCATGCAGCTCGACCAGCGACTTGGCGATGGCGAGCCCCAGCCCGGAGCCCTTGTGGGTCTTGGTGAACTGGCTTTCCACCTGCTCGAACGGCTTGCCGATCTTCACCAGCGCCGCGCGGGGGATGCCGATGCCGGAATCCTCGATGACCAGCAGGGCCGACTGGTTCGAGAGCCGGGCCCGCACCGCGATGCGGCCATTCTCGGGGGTGAACTTGATGGCGTTCGACAGCAGGTTCAGCGTGATCTGCTTCAGCGCCCGCTTGTCCGCCTCGATCTTCACCTCGCCCTCGATCTCGGACACGACGGCGATGCGCTTCTCCTCGGCCCGTACCGACATGACGCGCAGCGCGTCCTTCAGCACCTCGTCGAGCCGGGTCAGCTGCAGCGCCAGCCGCACGCGGCCGGCCTCGATGCGGGACATGTCGAGGATGTCGTTGATGACGTCGAGCAGGTAGCGCCCGCTGTCGCGGATGTCGCGGCAGTACTCGTTGTACTTGTCGGAGCCGAGCGGGCCGAACAGTCCGCTCTCCATCAGTTCGGAGAAGCCGATGATGGCGTTGAGCGGGGTGCGCAGCTCATGGCTCATATTGGCGAGGAATTCGGACTTGGCCCGGTTGGCCTGCTCGGCCCGGGTTTTCTCGTCGGCGTAGTTCTGCGCCAGCTCGGCGAGCTGCTGCGCCTGGAATTCGAGCGTCTGCTGCGATTTGCGCAGGTCGGCGACCAGCGCCATCAGGCGCTTCTCGCTCTCCATCAGCCGCTCCTCGTGACGCTTCAGCGCGGTGATGTCCGTGCCCACCGAGACGAAGCCGCCATCCTTGGTCCGGCGTTCCGCCACCTTCAGCCAGCGGCCGCCCTCGATCTGCGCCTCGAACGAACGCGCGCCTTCCTCCGGCCGGTCTTCCGACTTCAGCGGGATGCGGACCACCGGCTGGCGGGCGAGGGCCGCGACGGTCTCGAACGGTGTGCCGGGCACGACGCGGTCGTCGGGCAGGTTGTAGAGCGTCTGGAACTTCGAGTTGCACATGACGAGGTTGTTCGCGCTGTCCCACAGCACGAAGGACTCGGAAATGCTTTCGATGGCGTCGCGCAGCCGCATATCCGCGGTGGCGGTGCGTTCCGCCAGACGGCGCTCCTCGGTGACGTCGACGGCGATGCCGACAAGATGCGGCGCCTCGCCATTGGCCTGCGGCACCACCTCGCAGCGCGCGCGCAGCCAGAGCCATTCGCCGGCCGCGTTCTTCATGCGGAACACCCGGTCGATGCTGCGGCCCGGCTTGTCGGCGATCTCCTTGGCGATGTCGTAGAGGCTGACGTCGTCGGGATGGACGAGGGAGGCGACCTCGCCGAAGGAAATGAGTTCGTCGCGGGGGTCGTGGCCGAGCATCTCGAACATGGAGTCCGACCAGAACATCCGGCCGCGCCCCATGTCCCAGTCCCACAGGCCGCATCGCCCGCGGTTCAGCGCGGTGTCGATCCGCTCGCGCACCGTGTCGTAGATGCCGTCCGCCTCGCGGGCGCGGCTTGCCTGCCAATGGAAGGCGAAGCCGAGGATCAGCAGCACGCCGCCGGTGGTGGTGAGCAGCGTGACGGTGAGGATCGTGTCGGACCGCCAGTTCGCCAGCGCCGCACCGATGGGCTGGACCGCGAGGAGCTGCCCGGGGGCGGGTCCCAGATTGCGCACGGTGGCGATGGCGGGGGTGCCGTCGGGCAAGGTGACGTCGAGCACGCCCGCATTTTCAGCAAACACGACGAGAGCTTGCGAGCTTGCCAGCAGCGCCGCTGCGGCCTCCGCGCTCTCCGGGGCGCCGTCATCGGTGGCGAGGATGCGTCCATTGCGATCGGCCACGGCATAGCGTCGGCCGGCCTCGCCGGCGCGGGGCGGCAGGCCCTCGCGCAGCATGGTGGCGGCCGCGGCGGGGAAGTTGGCGACGGAGATGCCATTGGCGGTCGCGAGGGCGAACAGGCCGAGCTGGTCCTTGGCGTCGGCGAGCGCCTGGGTGCGATAGGCGCGAATCTGTACCACCGACGCGACCGCGACGATGGCGATGAAGGCGACGATCAGCGCTGGAACCGCGCGCCGCAGAAACGGCTCTGCCTCCACCAGCCTTTGATAGGCGGGCTTGGCTACCGAGCGTGCCAGGCCTCTCATGGCCTGGACGCGCGCGGACGCGTCAGCAGCGTTGGCGCGTGCCATCGCTGGCTCCCCCCTCAAAGTCCTGAATGCCCCGATACGAACGGAGGGACGTGCCGCATCTCTCCGAATCGGACCGATTTGAATCGAATCGCAGGGTGCGTGTCCAGAGTCCTAGGGGAGTCAAGTTAAGGATCTGGTAACGACCCACAGCCCTCCCGGAGTCGTCATCCCCGTGCGATCAAGGGGTTGCGTCAGGGGGAGCGCGCTGCAGATTTTTTTGCAGTGCGCCATGCGCGAATGACGCGCCTCGGTCGGTGGACGAGGCGCGGAACGGGATGCTATGCGCAGGGTCCCATCAGGAGAGCAGCTCATGTCCGACATCTGGTTCCGCACCGGTGAAGCCACCGTTCTGGCCGCCGAAGGGCAGTACACCGACGCCATGCCCGAGGTGCTGATCGGCTCCGTCCGCGGCCCGGCCGGCCATGCCTTCGCGGCCATGATGGGTCAGGTCCAGGGGCACACCCGCATGTTCGTGGTGCGCGATCTCAACCAGATGGTGCGGCCCGCCACGATGATGACCACCAAGGTCACCATCCAGAGCGCGGAATACGTCAATCTCCTGGGCGGCGTGGTGCAGGGCGCGATCGGCGACGCCATCGTCGACTGTCTCGCCGAGGGCATCCTGCCGAAGGAGCTGGCGGACGAGATCTGCATGATCGTGATGGTGTGGCTCGATCCGCGCTGCGCGGAAGACCCCAACCTCGATCAGGCCGACCTGTATCGCACCCAGTATGAGGCGATGAAGATCGCGATCGACCGGGCTCTCAAGGGCGAGCCGACGGTCGACCAGCTGATCGCCAACCGCAAGACCATCAAGCACTACGCGCTGGATGGCGTCATCGAGTACTGAGGCTGCCGTCGCGGCGGGGGCTCCTGCGGGAGCTCCCGCGCCGGGTTGCGGCGGCGCCGTCACCCGGTCAGCCGGCCAGCGACCGTGTGACGATGTCCGAGACGTCGGGCGACAATCCCTCCTGCCCGGCGATGCGGTTCAGCGCCGCCTCGGCGGAGGCGCGGCGGACCGGCTCCAGCGAGCGCCAGCTCTTGAACGCGGCCAGCATGCGGGCGGCGACCTGAGGGTTGCGGCGGTCGAGCGTCAGCACGGTGTCGGCGACGAAGGCGTGGCCGGCGCCGTCCGGCCGGTGCATCTGGGTGAGGTTGGCCGTCGCGAAGCTGCCGATCAGCGACCGCACCCGGTTGGGATTGCCCATCGAGAAGGCCGGGTGGGCGGTGAGGCCCCGCACCCGCTCCAGCGTCTGCGGCTCGGCGATCTGCGCCTGCAGCGCCAGCCACTTGTCGATGACCAGCGGATCGTTGCGATAGCGCTCGTAGAAGTCGGCCAGCGCCGGCTCGCGCTCCACCGGAGCGGTGTGGGCGAGGATGGAGAGGGCGAAGAAGCGGTCCGTCATGTTGTCGGCGGCGCGGTAAAGCGCTTCGGCGCGGGCAATGCCGTCGCCGGCGTGCGCTTCCGCGAGCAGGTCGAGGCAGGTGTTCTTGAGCGCGCGGCGCCCGGCGGAAGCGGCATCGGGCGAGTAGGGGCCGGGAATGGCGAGTCGTTCATAGGTGGAGACGAGGACGGGCGCGAGGGCGGCGCCGAGCGCCCGGCGCAGGCTGCGGCGGGCGGCATGCACGGCGTCCGGGTCGACGTCGCGGCCGATCTCCCGGGAGATGTCGCTTTCGGAAGGCACCGCCAGCGCCTGGGCGACGAAGGCCGGATCAAGCGACGTGTCCGCCAGCGCCGAGGAGGCCGCCTCGATGAGGGAGCCGGGCTCCGATGGCTTTATGCCGGCCCGCACCGCGAGGGTCGCGGCGACGAGGTGACCGAGCGCGAGCGTCTGGGCGGCGTCGAAGCGGTTGAACGGGTCGCTGTCATGCCGGGCGAGGAACATCAGGTCGTTGGCGCTGAGGTCGCTCGAAAGCCGCACCGGCGCGGAGAAGCCGCGGTTCAACGATGCCACCGGCCGGGCGGTCATGCCGTGGAAGGCGAAGCGGCGCGCCGGCTCCCGCAGCACCAGGACGCCGGGCGCGGCGGCTCCGGCGCTACCCTCTTCCGGCACAGCCGGAAGGTCGGCGCCGTCCGGCCCGACCAGGCCGACCGACAGCGGGATGACCATCGGCTTCTTGACGGGCTGGCCCGGGGTGGGCGGCACGTTCTGGGTGACGAGCAGCTCGAAGATGCCGCGCTCGGCGTCCCAGCTCGTGTCGACCTTCACCTCCGGCGTGCCGGCCTGAGCGTACCACAGGGCGAACTGGGTCAGGTCCGTGCCGGTCGCGTCGGCGAAACAGGCGAGGAAATCTTCGACCGTGGCGGCGTCGCCGTCGTGGCGCTCGAAATAGAGATCCATGCCGGCGCGGAAGCCCTGCGGCCCGAGCAGGGTCTTCAGCATCCGCACCACCTCGGCGCCCTTCTCATAGACGGTGGCGGTGTAGAAGTTGTTGATCTCCCGATAGGTGTCCGGCCGCACCGGGTGCGCCAGCGGGCCGCCATCCTCGGGGAACTGGTGGCTCTTCAGCAGGCGCACATCGGCAATGCGCTTGACCGGGCGGGAACGCTGGTCGGAGGAAAACTCCTGGTCGCGGAAGACGGTGAGGCCCTCCTTGAGGCAGAGCTGGAACCAGTCCCGGCAGGTGATGCGGTTACCGGTCCAGTTGTGGAAATATTCGTGGGCGATGATCGTCTCGATATTGGCGTAGTCGGCGTCGGTCGCGGTTTCCGGGCTGGCCAGCACGTATTTGTCGTTGAAGACGTTGAGGCCCTTGTTCTCCATCGCGCCCATGTTGAAGTCGGCGACGGCCACGATGTTGAAGACATCGAGGTCGTATTCGCACCCGAAGGCTTCCTCGTCCCAGCGCATCGAGCGCTTAAGCGAATCCATCGCATAGGCGGTGCGGTCGGCCTTGCCGGCTTCGACATAGATGCCGAGCTCGACGGTGCGGCCGGAGGCGGTGACGAAGGGCTCGGTGATGCGGTCCAGCCGGCCGCCGACGAGGGCGAAGAGATAGCACGGCTTCGGCCACGGATCGTGCCAGACCGCATAATGCCGGCTGGTGCCGGGGATGGGACCGGCCTCGACCGGATTGCCGTTGCCGAGCAGCACCGGGGCGTCTTCCATCTCCGCCTCGATGCGGGTGGTGTAGACCGCGAGCACGTCGGGCCGGTCTGGGAAATAGGTTATGCGGCGGAAGCCCTCGGCCTCGCACTGGGTGCAGTAGGTTCCGCTGGAGCGATACAGGCCCATGAGCTTTGTGTTGGCGGAGGGGTCGACCACTGTCTCGACCTCCAGCGACAGCGGCCGCCGCGGCGGGGCGTGGAGGGTGAGGCGCGAAGGGGAGGCGTCGTAGGCGCCGGCAGGGAGATCGGCACCGTCGAGCGTCAGGCGCTCCAGCGTGAGCTCGTCGCCGTCGAGGATCAGCGGGGCGTCCGGCCGCCCCGCGGGATTGGGCCGCAGGCCGAGCCGGCAGCGAATGCGGGTCTGGGCCGGGTCCAGCCGCACGTCGAGATGTACCGTGTCGACCAGCCAGTCCGGCGGGCGGTAGTCGACGAGGCGGACGGGTTGGGGCTCGGCTTGGCGCGGCATCGGCTCACTCCCACGGCATCTCCTGACCCTTAGAGCACGCGCCGATCAGCTTGCAACATTGGCTGTTGGGCTCGGTCTGCTCTTCCCCCGTGCGCGGCGGGGCGGTGGCGCGTGGGCCGGCCGTTTTGCGGCGATCCGAGGTGCCGTCTCACCGCGTGCTTCCCCCCAGTCGTGGAACCTGTCGCAGCAACAGCCGTTAGGCAGACGCTGCATCGTGCGACGAGCGGCAAAATCATGGCGACGGTAGACAGGGCAACGTCGATGAGGCTCGCTCCTGAACGGTTTGAAGCACTTGATTCCTGGCGCGGTCTTTGTGCCCTTCTCGTCGTCATCTATCATTTCTGTTTTATCATAAACGCCGAACATCTCAGGAACGCGTTTATCGAGAACGCATATCTCTTTGTGGACTTTTTCTTTGTCCTGTCCGGCTTCGTCGTCGCCCACGCCTATCGCCACCGGCTCGACAGCCCGCGCGCGATCGGTGGTTTCATCCTGCGACGGTTCGGCCGGCTCTGGCCGCTTCACGGCGCCGTGCTCTTCGCCATGATGCTGGGCGTCATGGCGATGAACGTGATCGGGCTCCACCCCGAGACCTTCGCGGCCCGGGCGGATCAGGGAAACTACTCGCTTCTGGCGCTGCTGTTGCACGCCGTGCTGCTGAATTCGGTGGGGCTCTATGGCAATGCCTGGAACAGCCCGGCCTGGAGCATCGGCTCGGAGTTTTACACCTACATCCTGTTCGCGCTGGTGGCGGCGCTCGCCGGGCGCCGGCTGCTCGGCGCTGCGCTGGTTCTGGTCGTCGCGGCACTGCTGGTCCTGCTGCTGGCGGCGCCGGCTTATATGAACTCGACCGCCGATTTCGGCCTCGTGCGCTGCATCGCCGGCTTCTTCGCAGGGGTGGTGGTGCAGCACGTGCATGCCGCCATGCGCGGCAAGCCGCTGCCGGCGGCGGGGCTGGTCGAGATCGCCGCGCTGGTCGTGGTGGCGGTGTTCGTGGTGATGGCGGGCGACGGGCCGGACGAGGTGCGGGTGACGAGCCTGCTGGCGCCGCTGGTGTTCGGCGGAGCGGTGCTGGTGTTCGCCCGGGAGGGTGGCACCCTCTCGCGCCTGCTGAAGGTCGCGCCGCTGCGCGCGCTCGGGTGCTGGTCCTATTCCATCTACATGGTGCACATGCCGGTGCTGCTGCTCGCCGGCTATGGCCTGTGGCTCTATGGGCAGGTGACGGGCACTTCGCTGCGGCAGGAGGTGCTGGTCAACGGCCACGCCAAGCAGCTCTACGATCTCGGTCATCCC
Organism: Ancylobacter lacus; assembly: GCF_018390635.1. Lineage (GTDB taxonomy): Bacteria > Pseudomonadota > Alphaproteobacteria > Rhizobiales > Xanthobacteraceae > Ancylobacter > Ancylobacter lacus. The sequence continues at coordinate 407,708 of NZ_JAHBGE010000044.1, forward strand.
GCAGCCTGGGTTCTTCTGCTCGCCGCGGTGCTGCTGGCGACGCTGGCGCTGGCCTCGCTGACCTATCGGGTGGTGGAACAGCCGTGGCGCGGCCGTTTCGGCCGGTTGGCGAAGCGGTTCGAGGTGCCGCGCGGCCGCACGCCGCGCGCCGTTGGCGCGCTGGTGCCGGTTCCGGTGACGCAGGAGCGCCGCAGCGGCGGCTGATCGTGCTGCCACGGGGGGCCGGCGTCACCACCCGCTGTCGGCCGAGCGCCATTTGGCGAGGGTGGCGAGCGAGACGGGGGGTGTCTCAAGGTCCGGCACCACCGCCATGGCCCCGGGAAAGGTCTGGTGCCGGGTGTAGAGGCTCGGTGTCACCAGCGTCGGGAGACCGGCGGCCCGGGCCGCATCGAGACCGTTCCGGGAGTCCTCCACCGCGACACAGGCGAAGGTGGGCATGCGCAGCTCATCGAGGACGTAACGGTAGATGTCGGGCGCCGGCTTTTTGGCCGGCACCACATCTCCGGCGCCGATCACGTCGAACAGGCGCGCCGCCCCGGGGCCCAAAGCCGCATCCAGCAGCGCCTCGACATTGGGAAGGCTGGTCGTCGTCGCGATGGCGAGGCGAACCCCGCTCGACCGGGCCTCCTCGATCAGGCGGGCGATGCCCGGCCGCAGCCGGGCCGCACCCCCGGCCACCAGTTCGGCGTAACGCGTATTCTTCGCGGCATGGAGTTCGGCGACCATGTCCAGCGCCCGGTCGCCATCCGGCGGGTCGTCGCCCGCCACGAAGGCGCGGATACGCTCCTTGCCGCCCGTCACGTCCAGGAGCCGGCGATAAAGAGTCCGGTCCCAGTTCCAGCCGAGGCCGAAGCGGGCGAAGGTCTCGTTGAACGCCTGCCGGTGCACCTCCTCCGTCTCGGCAAGGGTGCCGTCGACGTCGAAGATGATGCCCTCCGCCCGCATGGTCAGGCCGCCTTTTTCCCGGCCTGCTCGCCGGCGGAACGGATGGCGGCGATGTTGGCGCGATAACCTTCGATGCCGCCCTTGAACACCGCCGAGCCTGCCACCAGCACGTCGGCCCCGGCCGCGACGCAGCGCGCCCCGGTCTCCGGATTGACGCCGCCGTCGATCTCCAGATGGATCGGCCGGTTGCCGATCATGGCGCGCAGACGCTCCACCTTAGGCAGCACGTCGCCGATGAAGGCCTGCCCGCCGAAGCCGGGATTGACCGTCATGGGCAGGATGAGATCCACCTTGTCGAGCACATAGGCGACGACGCTTTCCGGCGTCGCAGGGTTCAGCGCCACGCCCGCCTTCTTGCCCAGCCCGCGGATGACCTGCAGGCAGCGGTCGAGATGGTCGGTGGCTTCCGCCTGAACGGTGATGATGTCGGCGCCGGCCTTGGCGAAGGCTTCGAGATAAGGCTCCACCGGCGCGATCATCAGATGCACGTCGAACACCTTGTCGGTGTGGCGGCGCAGCGCCTTGATGACGTCCGGTCCGAAGGTGATGTTCGGCACGAAATGGCCGTCCATCACGTCGAGGTGGATCCAGTCGGCGCCGGCGGCCACGACATCGCGCACCTCCTCGCCGAGGCGGGAGAAGTCGCTGGCCAGCATCGAGGGGGCGATCAGGGGGAAGGTCATGCGGCACTCTCCGTGCGGATCGGCGGGTAGCTGTCGATGCCGCCGGAGAACACCCGGCTGGCGAGGATATCCTCGGCGGCGATGGTGGTGAGGTCCTCGACCGTCACCGGGCGGCCGCTGGCGAACAGCCGGTTGGCCTGGCGCAGCCGGGCGCGGTCCAGCGCGTTGCGGATCGAGCGGCCATTGGCGAAGTGCGGCTGCTTCGCACGGATGGCGATATAACGGGTGAGTGCTTCCTCCGCCTCCGGGCTCAGCGTGTAGTTCATTCCGTCGAGAATGCGGCCGCCAATGGCGTAGAGCTCCCGTTCTGAATAGTCCGGGAAATCGATATGGTGGGCGACGCGCGAACGGAAGCCGGGATTGGCGGTGAAGAAGCGCTCCATCCGGTCGCCATAGCCGGCGAGGATGACGACGAGGTCATCGCGCTGGTTTTCCATCACCTGCAAAAGGATCTCGATGGCCTCCTGACCATAGTCCCGCTCATTCTCGGGACGGTAGAGGTAGTAAGCCTCGTCGATGAACAGCACACCGCCCATCGCCTTCTTGAGGATTTCCTTGGTCTTTGGCGCGGTGTGGCCGATGTACTGGCCGACGAGGTCGTCACGGGTGACCGTGACCAGATGACCTTTGCGGACATAGCCGAGCCGATGAAGGATTTCGGCCATGCGCAGCGCAACGGTCGTCTTGCCGGTGCCGGGGTTGCCGGTGAAGCTCATATGCAGCGTCGGGCTGATGGCGGAGAGCCCGAACCGCGCCCGGGCGCGGTCGACGAGCAGGAGCGCGGCAATCTCGCGCAGCCTCAGCTTGACGGGCACGAGGCCGACCAGATCACGGTCGAGTTCGTCGAACACATCCGCCAGTCCCGATGCGGTGAATTCCGCCTGCAGGTCGACGGCGTCGCTGGTGGTCTTGGTGGGGGCGTCCATGTCATCGGCTCCCGTGGGTGAAGAAAAAGGACCGGTCCGGGGCGCGGTTTCCCGGACCGGTCCGTTCGCTGCCGGGGAGGAACGGGTCGGCGAGCGAACCAGTGGGGGTCATGAAGGGAAGGGCGCCGGGGAAGCGCGCCCCGCCGCCTCAGTAGCGGGCGCCCTCCGGGCGGGACATCGCGGCATAGGAGCGGGTGGTGTAGCGCACGTTGCGGCCATCCACTTCCTGGCGGTCGAGCGCGAAGCCGGGCTCCTCGGCGGGGCGGTCGGTGATGAAGGAAAGCCGCACCGACTCCCAGGTGTGGGTGGAGTCGAACGCGGTGACGCGGATGTAGTTGCGGCCGCCATAGGTCTTGCGGCACTCGTTCAGCTCGAACAGCACACCGGCGGCGTCCTTCACGTCGAACATCGGCATGCCCCACATTTCCCAGTAGGTGTTGCGCGGGTGCGGGTCGTCGGTGAACTCGATGTTCACGGCCCAGCCCTTGTCGATGCAGTACTGGATCTGCTTGGCGATCTGCTCGTCGGTGAGGTCGGGCAGGAAGGAAAAGGCGCCCTGGGTGATACGCATGGTGGTGTCTCGCTCTCGTCATCCCCGGAAGGGCGGTCGCCACGTCGGGGTTCGGTTGCAGGTGAGATGTCGCTCGGGCTGGCGGTCCCGGATCGCGATGGCGATCCGGGAGGCCGGGATCATTCGGCCGCGGTGACTTGCGGCACGAAGTCGGGCGTGTCGGTCGAGGTGTAGTTGAACGTGACGTCCTTCCACGTATCGAGCGCCTGCTTCAGCGGCATGCAGTGGCGGGCAGCGGCCTTCAGGATTTCCGGGCCTTCGCTCAGGATGTCGCGGCCTTCGTTGCGGGCGAAGATCATCGCCTCGAGCGCGACGCGGTTGGCCTGCGCGCCGGCCTGGATGCCCATCGGGTGACCGATGGTGCCGCCGCCGAACTGCAGCACCACGTCCTCGCCCAGCAGGTCGATGAGCTGGTGCATCTGGCCGGCATGGATGCCGCCCGAGGCCACCGGCATCAGCTTGCGGGTCGAGGCCCAGGGCTGGTCGAAGAAGATGCCGTGCGCCAGGTTCTGCGGCACGAAATCCTCACGGCACAGGTCGTAATAGCCCTTGGTGGTGTAGGGGTCGCCTTCGAGCTTGCCGACCACGGTACCGGCGTGAATGTGGTCGACGCCGGCGAGGCGCATCCACTTGGTGATGACGCGGAACGACACGCCATGCGACTTCTGCCGGGTGTAGGTCGAGTGGCCTGCACGGTGCAGATGCAGGATCATGTCGTTCCTGCGCGCCCACTTCGACATTGACTGGATGGCGGTGTAACCGATCACCAGATCGATCATGATGATGTTGGAGCCGAGCTGCTTGGCGAACTCGGCGCGCTCGTACATGTCCTCCATCGTGCCGGCGGTCACGTTGAGGTAGGTGCCCTTCACCTCGCCGGTGGCGGCCTGCGCCTTGTTCACCGCCTCCATGCAGTAGAGGAAGCGCTCGCGCCAGTGCATGAAGGGCTGCGAGTTGATGTTCTCGTCGTCCTTGGTGAAGTCGAGGCCGCCCTTGAGCGCCTCATAAACCACGCGGCCATAGTTGCGGCCGGAGAGGCCGAGCTTCGGCTTCACCGTGGCGCCCAGCAGCGGGCGGCCGAACTTGTCGAGCCGCTCGCGCTCCACGACGATGCCGGTGGCGGGGCCGTCGAAGGTCTTCACATAGGCGACCGGCAGCCGCATGTCCTCGAGGCGCAGGGCCTTGAGCGGCTTGAACCCGAAGACATTGCCGATGATCGACGCCGAGAGGTTGGCGATCGAGCCGTTCTCGAACAGGTCGAGATCATAGGCGATGTAGGCGAACCAGGAGCCGGGGGTGTTCGGCACCGGGTCGACCCGGTAGCACTTGGCGCGGTACTTGTCGCAGGCGGTCAGGCGGTCGGTCCAGACCACCGTCCAGGTCGCGGTCGAGCTTTCACCGGCGACCGCCGCCGAGGCTTCGATCGGATCGACGCCGTCCTGGGGAGTGACGCGGAACAGCGCGATGACGTCCGTGTCCTTCGGCTCGTAGTCGGGCTGCCAGTAGCCCATCTTCCGGTATTCCATCACGCCGGCGCTGTAGCGGTCGCGCTTCTTCTCGGCGGTCTTGGTCTCGAGGGCGGTGGTGGTCATCATTCAGCTCCCATGGCTTTCCCGTTGACGCTCAGCCACGCTGGCGCCTCGGTCTGCTTTCGGCGTTTCATGTCGTTCGTTGGTGCCCCTCGCTCGGGAGGGGATCAGCTCATTCCGCTGCTGCGCGCGTGCCGCCGATCACCGGATCGAGCGCGCCGCTGGCATAGCGCTTGGCCATCGCCGCGAGCGGCAGGACCTTGATCTTCGAGGCCTGCCCGGCGGTGCCGAACTGCTCGAACCGTTCCCGGCACAGGTCACGCATCGCGTCCATGGCGGGCTTGAGGAATTTCCGCGGGTCGAATTCGGCCTTGTTGGCTTGAGCGACCTTGCGGAACTGGGCGGTCATGGCGAGGCGGCAGTCGGTGTCGATGTTCACCTTCCGCACGCCGTGGCGGATGCCGCGGACGATCTCCTCCACCGGCACGCCCCAGGTCTGGGGCATCTCGCCGCCGGAGGCGTTGAAGAGGTCCTGCAGCGCCTGCGGCACCGAGGAGGAGCCGTGCATCACGAGATGGACGCTCGGCAGGCGGCGGTGGATTTCCTCGATCACGTTCATGGCGAGGATGTCGCCATCCGGCTTGCGGGAGAACTTGTAGGCGCCGTGCGAGGTGCCCATCGCGATTGCGAGGGCGTCCACCTTGGTGCGGGCGACGAAGTCCACGGCCTGGTCGGGGTCGGTCAGCAGCTGGTCGTGGGAGAGCGCTCCCTCGGCGCCGTGGCCGTCCTCCTGCTCCCCGGCACCGTGCTCGAGCGAGCCGAGCACGCCGAGTTCGCCCTCGACCGAGGCCCCCACCCAGTGCGCGGCGTCGACGACGCGGCGGGTGATGGCGACGTTGTAGTCGTAGTCCGCCGGGGTCTTGGCGTCTTCCTTCAGCGAGCCGTCCATCATCACCGAGGTGAAGCCGTGCTGGATCGCCGAGAGGCAGGTCGCCTCGTTGTTCCCGTGGTCCTGATGCATGCACAGCGGAATGTGCGGATACATCTCCGACAGTGCCTCGATCATCTTGGCGAGCATGATGTCGTTGGCATAGGAGCGGGCGCCGCGGCTTGCCTGCATGATCACCGGAGCATCGACCGCATGGGCCGCCTCCATGATCGCGAGGCCCTGCTCCATGTTGTTGATGTTGAAGGCGGGGACGCCGTAGCCCTGCTCGGCCGCATGGTCGAGGAGCTGGCGAAGGGTGATGCGGGCCATGTTCTGTCTCCTCAGGCGCAGGTCAGCAGTTCGCAGGTGGCATCGACGACCCCTTCGGGGGTGATGCCGAAATGGGCGTAGAGTTCGGGGGCGGGCGCCGAGGCGCCGAAGCCCAGCATGCCGACGAAGCGGCCGCGCTCGCCGATCCAGCGGTCCCAGCCCATGCGGGCCGCCGCTTCCACCGCGACGCGGGGGGCGGTGCCGAGAACCTGCCGGCGATACTCGTCGCTCTGCTGCTCGAACAGCTCCCAGCACGGCATCGAGACCACCGCGGCATCGACGCCGCGTGCGGCCAGCAGATCCGCCGCCTTCAGCGCGATCTCGACTTCCGAACCGGTGCCGATCAGCGTGACGTCGCGCCGGCGGGCCGGCTTGCGCACGACATAGGCACCCCGGGCGGTGAGGTTCTCGTCGGTGTGCTCGGTGCGGAAGGTCTGCAGGTTCTGGCGGGAAAGCGCCAGAACCGAGGGCGTGGCCTCCGACTGCAGCGCGAGCTGCCAGGCTTCCAGCGTCTCGACCGCGTCGGCCGGGCGGAACACGTTGAGGTTCGGCGTCGCCCGCAGCATGGCCAGATGCTCGATCGGCTGGTGGGTCGGCCCGTCCTCGCCGAGGCCGATCGAATCGTGGGTCAGCACATAGACGACGCGCTGGCCCATGAGGGCGGAGAGCCGGATGCCGCCACGCGCATAGTCGGAGAACACCATGAAGGTGCCGCCATAGGGGATGAAGCCCTTGTGCAGCGCGATGCCGTTCATCACAGCGCTCATCGCATGCTCGCGGATGCCGTAGTGGATGTAGCGCCCGCCGAACTTGCCCGGCGTCACCGAACCGAGGCCCTTGGTGATGGTCAGGTTCGAGTGGGTGAGATCGGCCGAGCCGCCGACGGTCAGTTCGGTGGCGGTGTTGATGACGCCGAGCGCCATTTCCGAGGACTTCCGGGTGGCGACCTTCGGCGCCGTCTCGGAAAGGGTGCGCTTATGGGCGAGCAGGGCCTCGTCGAAGGCGGCCGGCAGCGTGCCCGAGAGGGCGGCGCGGAAGGCATCGCGCTTTTCCGAGATGGCGAGGCGGTCCTCCCAGGCTTCGCGGGCGAGGCGGCCGCGCTCGGCGATCTTCTGCCAGGCGGCGCGGATGCCGGTGGGCACCTCGAAGGGCGGGTAGTGCCAGCCGAGCCGGTCGCGCGCACCTTCGATCTCGGCGGCGCCAAGCGGCGCGCCATGCACCGCCTCGGAGCCGGCCTTGGTCGGCGCGCCGTAGCCGATGGTGGTGCGGCAGGCGATCAGCGACGGGCGCTTGGAATTGCGCGCCTTGGCGATGGCGTCGATCAGCGCGTGATGAGCGTGGCCGTCGATGCGGAACACGTCCCAGCCCGCCGCCTCGAAGCGCCCGAGCTGATCCATCGAGGTCGAGATAGAGGTCGCGCCGTCGATGGAAATGCCGTTGTCGTCCCACAGCACGATCAGCTTGCCGAGCTTCAGGTGCCCGGCGAGGTCGATGGCCTCGTGGCTTATGCCCTCCATCAGGCAGCCGTCACCGGCGATCACATAGGTGAAGTGATCAACGATCTCGTCGCCGTAACGGGCATTCATCATCCGCTCGGCCAGCGCCATGCCGACCGCGGTGGTGAGGCCCTGGCCCAGCGGGCCGGTGGTGGTCTCGACCCCGAGCGTGTGGCCATATTCGGGATGGCCCGCCGTCGAGGACCCGAACTGCCGGAACCGCTTGATCTGCTCGATGTCCATGTCGGCATAGCCGAGCAGATGGTGGATCGAGTAGAGCAGCATCGAACCATGGCCAGCCGAGAGCACGAAGCGGTCGCGGTCTGCCCAGTCGGGCCGGGTCGGGTCGATCTTCATGAAGCGGGTGAAGAGCACGGTGGCAGCGTCGGCCATGCCCATGGGCATGCCGGGATGGCCGGACTTCGCCTTCTCGACGGCGTCCATGGTGAGGGCGCGCAGCGCATTGGCCATGTCGCCGTAAGGGATTTCGGTTGCGCCGTCCTGCGGGCACAGGACCGGAACGGTGGTCTTGGTCAGCATGGTGTCCTCCGGGCTCACGCGGCGCGCCGCTTCTTTTCGACGAGATTCAGGATCATCGGCGTCAGGATCAGTTGCATCGCGATGTCGAGCTTGCCGCCCGGGATCACGATGGAATTGGCCCGGGACATCCAGCTGCCCTGGATCATCGAGAGCAGGTAGGGGAAGTCGATGCCGCGGGGGCTCTTGAAGCGGATGACCACGATCGATTCGTCGGCCGTCGGGATCCAGCGGGCGATGAACGGATTCGAGGTGTCGACCGTCGGCACGCGCTGGAAGTTGATGTCGGTCTGCGCGAATTGCGGGCAGATATAGTTCACGTAATCCGGCATGCGGCGCAGGATGGTGTCGGTCACCGCCTCCGTCGAATAGCCGCGATGGGCGCGGTCGCGATGGATCTTCTGAATCCATTCGAGATTGATGACAGGGACGACGCCGATCTTCAGGTCGGCGTATCGGGCGACGTCGACATTGCCGCTGATGACCGCGCCGTGCAGGCCTTCATAGAACAGAAGGTCGGTCGGCGAGGGGATCATTTCCCACCCGGTGAAGGTGCCGGGCGGGCTGCCGAATTCCTGCGCCTCCTTGTCGTCGTGGATATAGTGCCGGGTGCGGCCGGTGCCGGTTGCGGCGTAGGAGCGGAACGTCTCCTCCAGCTCTTCGAACAGGTTCGAGTCCGGCCCGAAGTGGCTGTAGTGGTTGTTGCCGCGCGAAGCCTCCTCGGACATGACGCGCTTCATCTCGAAGCGGTCGTAGCGATGGAAGGCGTCGCCCTCGATGTAAGCGGCGACAACCTCCTCGCGGCGGAAGATCTGCTCGAAGATGCGGCGCACCGAGGTCGTGCCCGCACCGGACGAGCCGGTGACGGAGATGATTGGATGATGGATCGACATGAAACCGGTCCCCTCAGGCCCGCAGCAGGCCGCGCTTGCCGAACAGCGGCGAGCGCTCGGGAAGGCCGGCGGAGTTGATCTGGTAGCGGGCGATACGCTCGACCTCCGCGCGCGAGCCGAACACGAGCGGGATGCGCTGGTGCAGCTTGCTCGGGATGATCTCCAGAATGCGCCGGTGGCCGTCGGTCGCGCGTCCATCCGCCTGCTCGACGACGAAGGCGATCGGGTTGGCCTCGTAGACCAACCGCAGCCGGCCGTTGGCATAGCCCTTGCGGGCGTCGCCGGGGTAGAGATAGACGCCGCTGCGCATCAGGATGCGGTAGGCTTCCGCCACCATCGAGGCGACCCAGCGGGTGTTGAAGTCCTTGCCGCGCGGGCCCTCGGCGCCGGCCTGGCAGTCCTCGACATAGCTGCGGATGGCGCCGTCCCAGTGCCGCAGGTTGGAGCCGTTGATCGCATATTCGGCGGTCTCGGCCGGAATGACGACCCGCTCATGCGCCAGCACGAACTTGCGCGAGACGCGGTCGAACACGAAGACCTGCGTGCCGTCGCCCGCGGTCATCACCAGGCTGGTCTGGGGACCGTAGACGAAGAAGCCGGCGGCGAGCTGGCGGTTGCCCGGCTGCAGCAGCGAGTTCGGGCCGTTGTGCGGCAGGATCGAGAAGATCGTGCCGACCGAGATGTTGGTGTCGATGTTGGACGAGCCGTCCAACGGGTCGACCGCCACGGCGAGCGTGCCGTTGGGCGAGAGCGCCAGAGGCTCGTCGGCCTCCTCGGAACCCAGCACCGCGACGGGCGCCAGGCGCAGCGCGTCGGCGACGAGGCGGTCGGCGACGGCGTCCAGTTCCTTCTGGCTGTCGCCGTCCTCATGATAACCGCGCACCTTGGCCATCGCGCCGGCCAGCGGGCCAGCGGCGATGAGCTCGGCGATAGTGACGGCGGCGCCGGCCAGAGCCTGAACGGTCTCAGCAACTCCCTGGCGCAGGGAGTCGGCACCGGCCCACCTCGACAGGTGGTCCTGCAATGTTGTGTGTGTCACGGCGTTTCCCCAGATGTGGAGGTCTTTGACCTTCTGGCGTGTCGTTTCCGTGAGCCTTCGGGAGGGGACCCGAAGCGGCGGACGCCTTTTATTGACGCTACTGTGCCTGACTTGGCGGCGTAAGGAAATTCGAATATTCTTTTGTAAATTTTAAATTCGACTGAAGGTAGCGCCCATGCGGAACGTCACGCTGAAGCAGCTTCGGGCGCTTGCCGCCGTGATCGAGACCGGCACGGTCACGGCCGCGGCCAAGGTGCTGAACGTCACGCCGCCGGCGGTGACGATGCAGGTGCAACTGCTCGAGGAACAACTCGGCCTGCCGCTGCTGGATCGCGCCGGCGATCGCTTCCAGCCCAGCGATGCCGGCCGCGAGGTTCTGGCCGCCGTCGCCCGCATGGAGCGCGCGCTTGCCGACTGCAATGCTGCGCTGGACGCCATGAAAGGGCTTGATGCCGGGCGCGTCTCGGTCGGCATCGTGTCCACCGCGAAGTATTTCGCGCCCAATGCGCTCGGCGTGTTTGCCCGGCTGCACCCGGGCGTCGACGTGGCGCTGGTGGTTGGCAATCGCGAGGACATCGTCGCCGCCCTGCGCAACGACGCCATTGACGTCGCCATCATGGGGCGCCCGCCGGTCGACATCGAGGTCGACAAGGCCCTGCTCGGCGCCCATCCCCATGTCATCATCGCCCCGGTCACCCACCCGCTGCTGGGGCGGCGGATCGTCGCGGCGGACCTCGCCGGCTCGACCTTTCTGGTTCGCGAGCCGGGCTCCGGCACGCGCAACCTCATGGAACGCTTCTTTCAGGAGGCGGGCGTTTCAACCCGGATCGGCATGGAGATCGGCTCGAACGAGACCATCAAGCAGGCGGTCATGGCCGGGCTCGGGCTCTCCTTCATCTCCGCGCATACGGTTGCGCACGAGGTCGCGAATGGCCGTCTGGCGTTGCTGGACGTCGAGGGGCTGCCCGTGGTCCGGCAGTGGTTCGTGGTGAAGCGCTCGGCCAAGCGGTTGACCCCGCCGGCTCTGGCACTCAACGAATTTCTCGCCCGTCGCGGATCGGAATTCCTGCCGAAGCCCGTGTCGCCGGGCCTGCGCCTGCCGAGTGAGGCCGACGGCAGCGAAGACCCGCCGGTGGTGCGGCGCAAGGGGGCGAAGAACTGAGCTGTCCGCGCCTCCCGCCGTTCGTCAGCTCCGGCTTCGGATGATCTCGACGCCGACGTCGCGGAACACCCCGGCGATCGGGGCACCCGGCTTGTGCACCTCGACGCGCACCTTTTCCACCCGGGCGAACCGCGCCAGAACGGCCGCGGCTATGGCCTCGGCGAACGCCTCGAGAATGTGAAAGCGACGCTCCCCGGATACGCGCGTCACCGTCTCGAACACCTCCTGGTAGCCCACCGTCTCGTCGTAATCGTCATGCGAGGCGGCGGGATGAGCATCCAGCCACCAGTCGATGTCGACGACGAAGCGCTGCCCCAGCTTGGCTTCTTCCGGGTAAAGGCCGTGATGGGCGAAAAGCTCGATTCCGCGAAGGAAGACACGGTCAGACATTCAGGAATACTCGCTCAGGATATCAGGAAGACAGGGCGGCGGACAGCAGGCCGACCGCGACGGCGGGCGCGCAGTCCGCCGCATCCCGGCCCAGCGCGGCATCATCGGTGAGCACCTCGCCGAGATCGAGATAGGTCAGGTCGCGTCGCTCGGCGAGCTTTCGGGCGAGAAAGCGGCCAACGCCGGCGCCGACGATCAGCTCCGGCTCGAAGGCGATGGCCGACAGCACGCAGTCGAGCGCGGCGCTGATTCGTCCGGTCTGCGCCTCCGCCAGATGCCGCGCCAGCCGCACCGCCCGTGGCTGGGTGGCGGGCGAAAGATCCTGCGCCACCATGCGCAGCAGCCGCCTGGCGCTCGCTTCTTGGGTCTTGGGTCCTCCATCGGCGGTCGGATGCAGGTCGGCTTCCTCGGCCAGCTCGCCGGTGAGGCGGTGGACATCCGCGCTGGTGGCGAACAGTTCGGCGGCGAGCGGGGTCCACCTTCCAGCGAAGGGGGCTTCTGCCGCCATTGCCATCACCGGCGTGCGGACCACGCCGGTATAGATGAGTTCGTTATTGGCCAGCCGCTCGGCATCGGTGAAGCCGCGCGCCGCCACCCGACCCTCGCCGAAGGGAATGATGTCGGTGGTGGTCGAGCCGATATCGAGCAGCACACCCTCCGGCAGCAGGTGGCCAAGCACGGCGGCGGTGGCGTACCAGTTCGCCGAGGCGATGGTGGCGGAATGGGCGGCGGCGGTCTCCGGCGGCACGAAGCCTTCCGGCCCGGCGAAGATCGCCAGCGGCCCTCCGGCCAGCTCGCGCATCAGCAGGGCGGTGGTGCCGACGACGCCGGCATGCCGGTCCGGCCAGAGGTCGGCGACCTCTGCGGTCATGGTGACGGCGGACGCGACGCCGGGTTCGAATTCGGCCCGCAGCGTGCGCAGCGCCCCGGCAAGATGCTCCTCCCCCCGCCAGACCGGGCAGGGCGCGATCCGGATCGCCTTAAGCCGGCCATCCTTGCCGAAGGCGGCCAGCTTTACATGGGCGCCGCCGACATCCCAGCCCAGCCGGACGACGCCCTTCACAGCGTCACCTCGACCGGCCGGGGGAGCGGCAGATGCGGCAGGTCAGGCACCGCGCCGTCGCGGATGAGCTCGGCGACGAAGGCCAGCGGATTGATGGCGAGGGCGCGGTGCAGCCCGACATAGGAGGTCGTCAGCCGCGGATTGATTTCCAGCACGACAGGTCCCTTGGGTGTTTCGATGTAGTCGATGCCGATGAGGCCATGCAGGCCGGGCAGGGCGGCGAAGATCTGCGCGGTGAGGGCTTCGAGGCGCGAATCGGGAGGCTCTACCCCCACGGTGACGCCGTGGAACATGAAGCGGTCCTCGGTGCGGACCACATTCTGCCGGTTGACGCTGAGCACATGGCTGCGCCCGCCCTGGCACAGCGCGCACAGGCTCCAGGCCTCGCCCTCGACCAGCGGCTGGACCACGCCGCCGGTGAAGCTCGGCCGGGGCGGCGTGGCGACGACGAAGGTGAGGAGGGTACCGGCACCGTCGTCCGGTTTCACGACGAAGGGGCCGGGATGATCCGCCGGCACTTCGCCCGCCCGCCAGGTCGGCACCACCGGCACGCCGGCCGCCGCGAGGCGTTGCGACGTCGCCAGCTTGCTCGCACCGATCTCCAGCGTCGCCGCGTCGCAGGCGATGACGCGCGCGTTCACGGTGCGCATCAGCGCCACCAGCGCAGCGAGTTCACCCCCGGTTTCCGGTGCGATCGGCCAGCAGCAATGCGCCTCGGCCGCAAGCTCGGCCCACATTTCCCAGGCGGCGGGGCCGGCCTTCACCGGCCGGCTCTGCCCGCGCGGCGGGGGCGGCAGACGGTCGTCGTGTGTCGTGACCACCCGTACCCCGGGCAGGTCCTCCAGATCGCCAATCAGCGCATCGCGCATCAGTGCGCCTTCGGCTATCAGGGAGGCCGGCAGCTCGGGGCCGGCAAAGCCACCGCCGGTCACCGTCTCGCACACGAAGACGAGCATCGGATCATCCATTCAGGAGAGGGAACAAGGGCGTGGAACTTATACCTGTGCTCGACCTGATGGGAGGGGTCGTCGTGCACGCCCGCCGTGGCGAACGGCACGCCTACCGCCCGATCGAGACCCCGCTCTGTACGGGAGCCGAACCGATGGACGTGGCGGCGGCGCTGCTGGGGCTGGCTCCCTTCCGCACGCTCTACATCGCCGATCTCGACGCCATCCGCGGCACGGGCGGGCACGATGATGTCATCGGCGCGCTGCGAGGTCGCTTCCCCGGGCTGAGGCTTCTGGTCGACGCGGGCGAGGCGACGCCGGCCCGCATCTCCCGGCGCCGGGCCGAGGGGCTGGGGCAGCCCGTGGTCGGCACCGAGGCGCTGGCGGACATCGCGGCGGCGCGTTCCGTGCTGGCGGAAGAAGGCGTGATTCTGTCGCTCGACCACGATGCTTCCGGCCGGATGGGCCCCGAAGAGGTCCACGAGGCGACCGCCCTCTGGCCGGCGGAGCTGATCGTGATGACGCTGGCGCGGGTCGGCTCGCAGGAGGGCCCCGATCACGCCCGGCTGGCGCAGGTGCTGGCTAAGGCCGGCGCGCGCCGGGTTCATGCCGCCGGCGGCGTGCGCACGGCAGCCGATCTCGACCGCCTTGCGGAGGCCGGCGCCGCCGGGGTGCTGCTCGCGAGCGCGCTTCACGACGGGCGGCTGGACGCGGCGACGCTGCGGCGCTTCATGGGCTGATCAGCCCGTCAAGACGCGCGGCGAACAGGCTGGCGACGGTGAGGTCGGCGCTGGTGCCGGGATTGAGCCCCCGCCGCTTTAGCGCCACGTCGAAGGCGGCGAGCGGCGCGCGTCGCTGCTCCGCCGGGCTGTGCCACGGCACGGTCATCTCGATCTGCGCCGCCTCGGCCTGCACCTCGCGGGCAACCTCTGGCCCGAACTTCCGCAGGATATGGCTGTCGGGAAAGGCCGCCATGAAGCGCAGATGCGCAGCTTCCGCGCGCGCGTCGACGGGCACGGCGGTGAGGCGGGGCAACCCGATCTCGAAGATGTCGTCGAACCCGCCGGCATATTGCCGGGCGATCCGGTCGCGCTCCGCCGCCACCGCCATCGCTTCGCGCAGCGTGATGCTGGGCGGGGCGGCCACGTCGTGCTCGGCGGCGCGGCCGAGCCCGCCGGGATTGGCGCGGGTGATGGCGCGGAACGCTGCGGCGGCATCCTCCCGGGAGAGCCCGTCGAGAACCGCCCGGAGAGCCGGCCGCAGCGCGCCGCCCCGTTCGGCCGCGGCGGCGAGGGGCGCGCACAGCAGCAGGATGCCGAGATTGGTGTTGAGGCCGGTGGCCGCGACGGAGGCCTCCACCGCCGCCTCGATCCGCTCGCCGACGCGGGCGCCCGGCGTGCAGAGCCGGGGTGCCGCGGCCGCAGCCGCCGCCTGGAAATGCGCGACCTCCATGCCATGCCCGGCGCTGAAGCGATGGACGTTCCCCGCTTTCAGCGCGTCCAGCTCCTCATGGCAGGAGGCAAGGAAGCGGGTCTCGATCGCGGCGGCGTCCATGGGCGCGATCGGTCGGCTCACGCGGCTGGCGCGCGGTTGAGGGTCGTCGCGAGGTGGCGGGCCATCGTGGCGGCGACGTCGATCTCGGTGGTGCGCTGGAGGCCCTTCCACGCCGGCATGGAATTGACCTCCAGCACGGAAAAGCCGCCCGCGGCATCCTCGATGAGGTCGACCCCGGCATAGTCGGCGCCTACCGCCGCAGTGGCGCGCACGGCATAGGCGGCGGCGATGCCGTCGATCGGCGCCGGCTCGCCGGCAGCGCCCTGATGAATATTGGTGATCCAGCGCTCCGAGCGGCGGATCATCGCCGCGACCGCCCGGCCGCCCACGACATAGACGCGCCAGTCCTGGTACATGCCCCCGCTCTGGCGGCCCTCGACGAAGTCCTGCAGATAATAGACCCCGCCGACCTTCTCCGGCTCCGGCAGGGGCTGCCGCGGCTCGATGCGGCGGATACCCTTGCCCTGGGCGCCGAACAGCGGCTTCAGCACGCTGTCGGCCGGCGCCTCGTCGACCAGCGCCTGCATGGCGGCGCGATCCTCGCGGACGAAGGTGCGCGGCGTCGGCAGGCCGGCCCGGCCGATGAGAAAGCTGGTCATGCTCTTGTCGACGCAGCGCTCGATGGCGCGGGCGTCGTTCATAACCTTAACCCCCAGTTCACGCAGCGCATGCAGCACGCCGAGCCGCATGGTGATCTGCTCGGTCGTGCCCTTGGCGATCACCCGGATGAAGGCAGCGGCGGGCAGCCGGCCGTCGAGGCCGGGAATGAGCAGGCCGTGCGGGGTCTCGCCGATCGCGAAGCCGCAGTCGTTCAGCGAGAGCACCAGCACGTCGAGGCCTTCGCGCTCGATGGCGCGGCGCAGGGTGCGGGTGTGCCAGTCGGCATCCTCGGTGAAGATGACGACGGTGTCGGCGCGGCGCTCGAGGGGCGAATGGCTCATGCGAAGGACCGTTCCAGTATGTCGTCGTGGAAGGCGCCGAAGGTGAAGCTGCGCCCCGTCTCCAGCGCCGTCACCGTGACCCGGGCCGGGCTGAACAGCATCGGGTCCATGGCATAGAAATCGCCCTTATAGGCGGTGAAGATCTCGGCAAAGGTGCGGCCATGGTCGCGCGAGGACGAGCTTGGCAGCCCCTCGGCGAGCTCGCGGGCTTCGCTTTCCGGGCCGGTGACGAAGAGCTGGACGTCGCCGCCATAGAGCGTGGCGTCGTTGGTGCGGCCCATGGCGGCGACGAAGTCCGGTGCCGGCGGGGGCAGCGGCGAGCTGCCGATGCCGTCGACGACGCGGTCGAGCGGGAAATGCAGGGCATGCGTCTTGTGCAGGGCGACCTCCAGCACGCGCGCCACGATCTGCACGGTGCCGGCGAGGCTGCTGGTGGGGGTGAGGATGAGGGTCAGCTTCTCCGGCGCGATGCCGCATTCCTCGGCGATGCGGGCGACGAGGCTGTCGGGCGGTGTCTTGTCCACTTCCAGTACCAGCCCGGCATGGTCGGCGCTGTCCTTGTAGGCAAGTTCCTCGAACAGCTTCTCCTTCGCCCAGAGCGCGCGGCCGGGACCCGAGCCGAGGGCGAAGAAATCACCTTCGGACAAGCTCCAGCCGGCATATTGGCTGCCGAGACAGGCGAGGACCGGGTCGGCGGTCGTGACCGTCACCATGGTGCCCCAGCGTGCGAAGCGCCCGCTGGTCGCGATGCCTACCGAGCCGAGGCCGCCGAGGCAGATCTCGGCGATGCGCCGGCCGGCTTCGATGCCGCCCCGTGCCGCGATGCCGGCATCGATGATGCGGGCGCCGCAGGGGCTGCGGCTCACGCCGAGCCGAAGCGGGCCGGCCTGGGCGACGAGGGCGTCGATGAGAGGCGCGGAAAGCGCGGCTACGCTCGGGCGGGGGTCGCTCATGGGTCAGGTCTCCTGGGCTGCGGCGGTGCGGCGGCTGCGCCGGAGCGCACGCCACAGTTCGTCCATCTGTTCGGTTACGGCGGTGCGCGCCGCCTCGGCGGTGTCGGCCGAGGCGCGCACGGTACAGAGCGGGTCGTTCGCCTCGATGCGCGTGCCCGGCGCGGGCCGGTCGACGGTCCAGGCGGGCAGCGGATCGTGGCCAATCCCGATCGCCTGCGGGGCATAGAGTACGGCGGCGGCATGGGCGGGGCGGCCCGGACGGGGCATCAAGGGCGCGATATCCGGCAGCCTGCCGCCGCAGGCGTCGAGATGAAGCCGGAGCAGCGGCGGCAGCGGGGCATGGTCGAAGATGTCCAGCGTGGCGCCGGGCCGGGGGTTGATCTCGATCAGGTTCCAGCCCTGCGCCGTGAGCAGCAGGTCGGCGCTCATCAGGCCCACCGTACCGGCGGCGGCAACCAGCGCGTCGAGCGCCTGGGTCACCTCGCGCGTGATTACCTCCGGCACGGCGATGGGCCCGGCAGCGCCGCCGTAGCGGAACGGCGCCCCGGCCGTTGGGCTCGCCCATTGCCGGGAGAAGCCGAGCAGCCGCGCCCGCGTGCCGTCGCCCAGGAACAGCGCGGAGACGGGATCGCCGGGGAGGCGCTCCTGCAGGTACCAGCCCGGCCCGCGGGCCCGCTCCGCCGGTGTCACATGCCAGCCGCCGGAACCGCCGATCCGCTTTTCCAGCGCCGCCGTGCCTGCCGGTGCTCCGTCCGGGAAGAGCCGAGGATGTGGGATGGCGAGCGAGGCGAGCAGGGTGGTGAGGGCGACCGGGTCCTTGAGACGGTAAAGCTGGTCCGGTCCGTTGCCCACGACGTCGAAGTCCCGCGCGATACGCGCGACGAGATCGGGCGCCTCCTCGAAACCCGAGCCGAGCACGACCGGAAGTCCCGGCGCGGCACGGGCCGTGAGCTGCGCCATGAAATCATCGGAGTCGAACGAAAACCCGCCCCGGCGACGCACCAGGGCGGCGTCCGCAGCGAGTTCCCGTGTGTCCTGGTCGCAGAACAGATCCAGCGCGATCGGACGGTATCCCGCGCGGCGCGCCGCAGCCGCGAGGCCGCGGGCAGAGATGCCCGCGACGACGAGGGTGGGAAGGCTGTCCGGTGCCGGAGCCTCACGCGGCGAGGAGCGACCTTGCAAGCCTGAAGGCATCCTCGAACCCGATATTCAGCGCCGTATCCGTGACGCGCATCTGCTTCAGCAGCTCGTGCTGGACCCGGTACTTCACATGGCCGATGGCCAGCGCGCCGATGCCCACCGCCTGGCCGCTGATCGGCTTGCCATCGTCATGGGCTTCCACACCGGCGATGCCCGGCGGGGGAACGGCGTTGACGTCGGCGGCCACCAGCAGCCGGCTGGCGGAGGCGAGGTGATCCTCGGTCAGGATCTGGACGCCGGCCTTGCCGCAGGCGAGCACGATTTCGGCCTCCGGCAGGATGGCGTGCTTCTCCGCGTCGTTGCGCGCGGTTGCGCTCGAGAGATCGACGCCGAAGCGCACCTTGAAGTCCGCCGCCTTCAGGCGGACGCCGTCGAGGTCGCGATGACTCACCAGCGTGACATCGGCGCCGGCCTGCGCCGCGATCACCGCCGCGATGCCGCCGACGACGCCGGTCGCGCCATAGACCTGCAGCTTGGCGCCCTTCAGCCCGCCTTCGCGGCGGCCGGCGATCTTCTCCTCGACCTTGGCGATCATCGCCGCAGCGGTGGTGAAGGAACCCGCCGGGTCGACGAAGACCGAGATCTGGAACGGGGGGAACAGCGCGTTGCTGGCTTCCTTGGCCATGTCGAGGGCAAGGCTGGCGTCCTTGCCGCCGATGAACAGGCCGGTGCGGGAGGCGTGGTCGGGCGGACGCGAGAACATCATGTCCTGCGTCAGGTCCATCATCTCCTCCAGCTTCACGCGGGAATAGGGGAGGATGGTGGCGTATCCGGCGTCGACCGCCATGTTCACGTCGAACGGGCTGACGTGGGAAAGCGGCGTGACGATGTGGAGGATCGGAGCTTTGTCCGCCATGTCGTTTCATTCTCCTAGGTAGGTTCGGGCCGTTGCGGCCTCGTTGGCGGGAGAAGGATAGCGACGCGGGCTTTCGCCAAACCGCCGCTCAGCGCTGCGCGTAGCAGGCAAGCCGTTCGATCCGCGCGCCGGCGTTGCTGCCGCGAACGCAGTCGAAAGCCAGGTGAGACAACGCGCCGAAACGGACGCGCGCCTCGCCGATCAGTCGCTCCGCCTCGTCGGGCGAGCCGACGATGGCGAAACCGGTGGGACCCCAGGAGCTCTGGCCGACGCCGCAAACGCCGGCCGCCTCGATCCACTCCATGACCTCGGCGACATCGGGGCTCGTATAGCGGCCACCCTGTGCGCCCGCATAGTGGTCACCGAGCAATCTCTGCATTTCCCCCACGGCTTCGCCGAAATGTCGCACCTGCCCTTCCGCCAGCGCCGGCAGCGCCTTCATGACGGTGAGGCGGGCGAGGTGGCCAGCGAGGGTGTCGGCGAAGGGAGGGAGCTGCTCCATTGCCTGCACCTCGGCGCTGCCGCTGAGGCCGCGATGGGCGTGATCGTAGACCAGCAGGATACGCCAGTCCTCCGGAAAGGCGAGCCGGGAGAGGATCGGCGGGGGGGCGTCGCCCGCCCCGGTGCCCACCGCCTTGCCGCCGTCGAGGATTACGCCGCCCTGGGTGAAGGCGCCGATTCCGATGGACGAGCGGGCGCCGCGTGCCAGCGCCTGGCCGAGGTCGCGGGCGGACAGGTCGCGACCGCGCAGGATGGCGAGGGCGGTGGCGACGGCGAGGCCGAGCTGGGTGCCCGAGCCGAGCCCGGCATGGGGCGGCAGCGCCGCTTCCACCGTCACCCGCACCGCCGGGTCGAGCCCGAACGCACGTGCGGCTTTTTCGACCGCCGCCAGCGCCCGGTCGGCATCCGGCCCGCTGGCCTCCAGCCGGTCGGCCTTCTGCAGGCACACGATGGTCGCCGGCCGCTCCAGCGTCACGCCGAGGCTGCCGAAGCGGCGGCCGAGCGTGCCGGAGAGGTCGAGAAATCCAAGATGCAGGCGGCCCGGCGCGCTGATGCGCACCGCGGTGGGGCCGCCTTCGTCGCGGGCCGCGTCGAATGGAAGTCTTGTGTTGTTCACGGGCGTTTCCTCACCGCCATGGTAAGGCCAGCGCGGTTGCGGGGACAAGCGGTCGCCGGGCGGCACGGTCACGGCGTTTGCGGTGGCGGCGGACGCCGTGCTACCGAATCCCTCGACTCCGCCCGCGCCAGAACGGGCGAGGACCCGTGGGAGGAGGTGGCGCCGTGGCGGTCGATCCCAAAAAGACGTTCAGCGACGAGGAGATAGCCGCCCGTCTCGCGGCCGAGCTGCCGAAGTGGCGGCTGGAGGATGGCTGGATCCGCCGAACCTGGCGCACCTCG
Source organism: Ancylobacter lacus (assembly GCF_018390635.1). Classification (GTDB taxonomy): domain Bacteria; phylum Pseudomonadota; class Alphaproteobacteria; order Rhizobiales; family Xanthobacteraceae; genus Ancylobacter; species Ancylobacter lacus. The sequence continues at coordinate 428,049 of NZ_JAHBGE010000044.1, forward strand.
AGCTGGAAAGGCACGCTGATGGTGATCAACGCCGTCGGCCACCTCGCCGAGGCAGCCTGGCACCATCCCGACATCACAGCCTCCTATGCCTGGGTCGAGGTGCGGCTCATCTCGCACGACGTGAAGGGCATTACCGAGCGGGATTTCCAGCTCGCGAAAAAGATAGAAGATGTCGTGGGTTGGCAGCCGGGCGAGGAGCCGGGCAGCGCGCTCGAGGGAACACCGCGCGGGGATCTGCGCTTTGCTTACATCAAGTATGATTGACCGCCATGACCGAGATTGAGAGCGCTCCCCACATCGTCCGGGATGTCGTCTGCGGGTTTTGCGGCCTCGGCTGCGACGACCTGACGATCGAGACCGACGGCAGCGCCGTGCGGGCGCGGGATACCGTCTGCCCGGAGGCGGCGCGGCTGTTCCTGCGGCGCGCGGACGCCCGCGAGCCGCAGTGCAGTCAGTATGGTGAGGTGACCAGTGAGGCCGATGCGGTCGCGGCGGCGCGGGCGATTCTCGCCGCCGCCCGCGCCCCGCTCTTCGCCGGGCTCGGCGTCGACATCGACGGCGGCCGCGCGGTGCTGGAGCTTGCCGCCCGCTTCGGCGGGGTGCTCGACCACGCCGCTTCCGAGGGGCTGTTCCGCAACTATGCCGCGGTCCAGCGCACCGGCTGGCTCGCCACCACCCTCGCCGAGGTCCGCAACCGCTGCGACGTGCTGCTGGTGGTGGGGGAAGACCCCACCGCGAGCTTCGGCCGGCTGTTCGAGCGGCTGCTGCCGGCGTCCCCGCTCTTCGCCGGCTCCCGCAAGGTGATCTTCCTCGGCGAGGCGCCGGGCGAGAAGGCCCGTGCCCAGCTCGGCGGCGCCGAGACCGTGCACCTGCCGGCCGACGACCTCGTGGCGGCGCTGGAGGCGATCGTCGGGCTCGCCCGCGGCCGCACCCTGCCGGGCGGAACGGTCGGCGGCGTCGCGGCGGCGGACCTCGCGGCGGCGGCCGCCGCCCTCACCGGGGCGGCCTATGCCGTCGTCACCTGGAACGGGGCGACGCTGGCGGACGGCGCGCTCATCGCCGAGCGCGCCACCGCGCTGGTCGACGCGCTGAACCTCACCACCCGCGCCGGTGTCTTCCCGCTCGGCGGCCGCGACAACATCATCGGGGTGAACCAGCTTCTGCTGTGGCGGCTCGGCTATCCCCTGCGCACCGCCATCCGCGGCCAGGTGTCGGAGCACGACCCCGCGCTGTTCTCCACCGAGGCGGCGCTGAAGGATGCCGACGTGCTGGTGTGGGTCTCCGCCTTCCGGCCGGAGCCGCCGCCCGACTTCGCCGGCAAGGTCATCGCCTTCGCCCATCCGGAGACGCGCTTCGCGCGGCCGCCGGAGGTCTTCATTCCCGTGGGCACCCCCGGCATCGACCATGCCGGAACGGTGTACCGCATGGATTCCATCGTGAGCCTGCCGCTCGGCGCCTTGCGCGTCGCGACGCTGCCCAGCGTCGCCGAGGCTGTGCGCCTTGTTGCAGGAGACGCGCCATGAGAGTTCGGCTGACCGGCGGGCGGGTGCTCGACCCGACCACGGGCGAGAACGGGGTGGCGACCGGCGCCACCCGCACCGTCGAGATCCATGACGGGCGGCTGGTGACCCCGACCGACCTGCCCGCCGAGGAATACGACCTCGGCGGCGACATCGTGCTGGCCGGCGGCATCGACCTGCACAGCCACATCGCCGGCGGCAAGATGAACCTCGCCCGCCTGCTGATGCAGGAGGACCGCCGGGCCTACCCCGAGCTGCCCGGCGCCTTCTGCGGCTGCGGCGGCGGGCGGGCCTCGCCCAGCGCCCACGCCACCGGCTGCCGCTATTCCGAGCTTGGCTACACCACCGTGTTCGAGCCGGCCATGGTGGGCGCCAATGCCCGTGGCGCCCATCTCGAGATGGCGGACATCCCCAATCTCGACACCGGCGCCTATCTCGTGCTCGGCAATGACGACTATCTGCTGCGGCTGATGGCGGCGGGCGCGCAGCAGGAGCAGATCAACGCCTATGTCGGCTGGATGATCGAGGCCACCCAGGCCTTCGCCATCAAGATCGTCAATCCCGGCGGCATCAACGCCTTCAAGTTCAACGCCCGGCGGATGAACCTCGACGAGGGCAATCCCCATTACGGCGTGACCCCGCGCACCGTGCTGCAGACGCTGATCCGGGCGGTGACCGAGCTCGGCCTGCCGCACCCGATCCACCTGCACGGCTGCAATCTCGGCATTCCCGGCAATGACGAGACGACCCTCGCCACCATCCTCGCCGCCGAGGGGCGCCGGCTGCACCTGACGCATCTCCAGTTCCATTCCTACGGCACCGAGGGCGACCGCCGCTTCTCCTCCTCGGCCGCGCGCATCGCCGAGATGGTGAACGCCCACCCCAACATCTCGGTGGATGTGGGGCAGGTCATGTTCGGCCAGACCATCACCGCCTCGGCCGACTACATGTCGCAGTACCGCAACCGCGCCTTCGCCTCGCCGAAAAAGTCGATCGGCATGGATATCGAGCTGGACGCCGCCTGCGGCGTGGTGCCGTTCGAATACCGCGACCGCAACTTCGTCAACGCGCTGCAATGGGCGATCGGGCTGGAGCTGTTCCTGCTGGTGGAGGACCCCTGGCGGATCTTCCTCACCACCGACCACCCCAATGGCGGCCCCTTCACCACCTATCCCCACCTGATGCGGCTGCTGATGGACCGGGATTTCCGCAACGCCCAGCTCGCCACCCTGCACAAGGCGGCGCGCAGCCACACCATCCTCGAAAGCATCACCCGCGAATACACGCTGGAGGAGATGGCGATCCTCACCCGCGCCGCCCCCGCCCGCATCCTCGGCCTCACCGACAAGGGCCACCTCGCCCCCGGCGGGGTCGGCGACGTCGTGGTGCACACCGAGGATTCCGACCGGGAGAAGATGTTCTCCAGGGCCCGCTACGTCTTCAAGAACGGCCGGCTGGTGGTGAAGGACGGCGAGATCGTCGAGACCGTCGCCGGCACCACCCATGTCGCCCGGCCGGAATTCGACCGCGGCATCGAAAAGGACATGGAGCGCTGGTTCGACGAGGCGGTGGGGCTGAAGGCGAAGCATTTCCGCATCGCCGACGGCGAGCTGCGCGGCGGCGCCGGGCCGACCATCCTGACATGCGAGGGGACGAGCCTGTGAGCCCGCGCCCCGTTTTCCTCTCCCAGCCCGCGCCCCGCCACGGGGCCGCGACGGAATCCGCCCGATGATCATCAACGGCGTCGACATCCGCGACAGCTTCGCCGAAGCCTTTCCCATGGTCGGCACCCGGCTGATCATCACCGCCGACACGCCGGAATGGGCGCTGATCGCCGGCCGCACCACGACGGGCTTCGCCACCTCGGTCATCGGCTGCGGCTGCGAGGCCGCGGTGGAGCGCGTCGTTCCCGCCGAGGAAACGCCCGACGGGCGCCCCGGCGTTTCCATCCTCATCTTCGCGATGGATTTCGGCTCGCTGAAGAAGGTGGTGCCGCTGCGGCTCGGCCAGTGCGTGCTCACCTGCCCGACCACCGCCTGCTTCGCCGGCATCGAGACCGGCAAGCGGGTGCCGCTGGCCAAGACCATCCGCTATTTCGGCGACGGCCACCAGATTTCCAAGAAGATCGACAGCAAGCGCTTCTGGCGCGTGCCGGTGATGGAGGGCGAGTTCGTCTGCGACGAGGACACCGGCTCGGTGGAAGGCGTCGGCGGCGGCAATTTCCTCATTCTCGCCCGCTCCCGCGGCGAGGCGCTGGCGGCGGCCGAGGCAGCGGTGGCGGCGATGTCGCAGGTGGAGGGCAACATCCTGCCCTTCCCGGGCGGCGTGGTGCGCTCCGGCTCCAAGGTCGGCTCGAAGTACAAGGGCCTGTTCGCCTCCACCAACCACCATTACTGCCCCACGCTCTACGGCACGGTGGACAGCGCGCTGACCCCCGAGGTCGGCTCGGTGATGGAGATCGTGATCGACGGGGTGAGCTTCGATGCGGTGGCGGCCTGCACCCGCGCCGGCATCGAGGCGGTGTGCCGCATCGGCGCGGCGGGCGGGGTGATCGCCATCGACGCCGGCAATTACGGCGGCAATCTCGGCCCCTTCCACTTCAAGCTGCGCGAGATCATGGCGGGCTCCCCCCTCGTGACGGAGGCTCTGTGATGGCCGGACTTCACCTCAAGCCGCGGGCGCCGCTGGCGGCCCGGGCCGACCTTTCCGGCGTGACGCCCGCCGCCCTCGCCACGCTGTCGCTGCGCGAGGCCGAGCAGCTCGCCGTGCCCTATGGCGGCGGCCGGGTGGCGCTGGCGGAGCTGTTCTTCGTCGAGGGCGGGCCGGACGGCGTGCTGCTGATCGAGATCGGCGACGAGCGGCTGGACCATGTCGGCGCCGGGCTGGCTTCGGGCGAGATCATCGTCGACGGCGTGGTCGGCGCCTGGGCCGGGCTCGGCATGAGCGGCGGGGTGCTGCGCATCTCCGGCGCGGCCGGGGCCTATCTCGGCGCGGAGATGTCGGGCGGGCGCATCGAGCTGAACGGGGCGGCCGGCGACCATGCCGGCGCTGCCTCCTCCGGCTCGCGGCGCGGCATGTCGGGCGGTGTGCTCGCCATCCACGGCTCCGCCGGCGCCCTGCTCGGCGAGCGCCAGCGCGGCGGGCTGATCGTGGTGGCGGGCGACGCCGGCGAGGGGCTGGCGACCGACATGATCGCCGGCACCGTCGCGGTGGGCGGCAGCATCGGCCCGCGCCTCGGCCGCGGCATGAAGCGCGGCACGGTCTTCACCCATGCGGTGCCGGAACTGCCGGCGGGCTTCGCCGACACCGGCAGCCACGACCTCGTCGCCCTGCGGCTGATGAGCCGCCGGGTGCCCGAGCTGGGCGCCTTCATCGGCGCCGCCACCCACGCCCGCCGCCTCGTCGGCGACACGCTGATGGGCGGGCAGGGCGAGGTGCTGGTGGTGTGACGGGCAACGGCGCGGCTGGGCCCCGCCCCGTCTTTGAGGAGAAAGGCCCGGCGCCGCCGGGCCTTCATGGCCGGGCCTACAGCAGCGTGCCGCCGAGGATGGCGAGCGCGACGCTGAAATAGATGACGAGGCCGGTGACGTCCACCAGCGTCGCCACGAAGGGCGCCGAGGCGCTGGCGGGGTCGAAGCCGAGCCGGCGCAGGATGAAGGGCAGCATCGAGCCGACAAACGAGCCGAAGGTGACGATGCCGACCAGCGCCGCGCCGATGGTGCAGGCCACCAGCACCCAGTGCGGGCCGTAGTCGAAGATCCCGATCTGCTGCCACACCACCAGCCGCACCATGCCGAGCAGGCCGAGGATGCTGCCCAGCGCGAGGCCGGCGGGAATTTCCCGCAGCGCCACCCGCCACCAGTCGGACAGCTCCACCTCCCGCAGCGCCAGCGCGCGGATGATGAGCGAGGTCGCCTGCGAACCTGAATTGCCGCCCGAGCTCATGATGAGCGGGATGAACAGCGTCAGCACGATCGCCTTCTCCAGCTCGTCCTCGAAGTGCTGCATGGCGCTGGCGGTCAGCATCTCGCCGATGAACAGCACGCACAGCCAGCCCGCCCGCTTCTTCAGCATGCTGAAGAAGCCGATCTCCATATAGGGTTCGTCCAGCGCCTCCATGCCGCCGAACTTCTGCACGTCCTCGGTGGTCTCCTCGATCATCACGTCGATCATGTCGTCGACGGTGACGATGCCGAGCACATGCCCGCTGGCGTCCACCACCGGCACGGCGAGCAGGTCGTATTTCGAGATGAGCCGCGCCACCTCCTCGCGGTCCATCAGCGGGTCGGCGGTGATCGGGTCGTGCGAGGGCGCGGCCCAGAGAATCGGCTGCTGCGGGTCGGCGATGATGAGGCGGCGCAGCGTCACCGCCTTCAGCAGGCGGTGGCTGACGGGATCGAGCACATAGATGGCGTAGATGGTCTCGCGGGTGCGCTCGATCGCGCGGATATGGGCGAGGGTGTCGCCCACCGTCCAGCTCGACGGCACGGTGACGAACTCGGTCGTCATCAGGCTGCCGGCGGTGTGCGGGGGGTAGGACAGCAGGCGCGAGAGCTCGGCCTGGGTCTCCGGCGGCAGCCGGGCGAACAGGTGGGAGCGCGCCGGCTCCTCCATCCAGCGGAACAGGTCGGCGGCGCGGTCGGCGGACATGGCGGCGACGAGGTGCACCGCCTCCTCGACCGGCAGTGCCTCGATGAGGTCGCTGGACAGCTCGAAGTCCGGCAGGTCGAGCACCTCGACCTGGCGCTCGTGCGGCAGGCTGGCGAGCACGGCGGAGGCGGTCTCCGGCTCCTGCTCGTCGAGGGCTTCGGCGATGTCGGCGGGGTGTTCCTCGGCCAGCTCGGCGGCAAGGGCGGCCGCGTCCACCGGCTCGTCGCGCTCGCGGAGGTTGTCCTCCGGGTCCCGGATCTCTTCCATCTCGGCTCTCCTTCCGTCCCGCCCGTGGCGGCGGGAGGCGGCGAGCCGAGGCCTCAGGTCTGCCCTGACACCCGGAGCGCTGCGCCCGCGGCCTGCGGCCGGGACAATCGACTGGTACTGTCGCTGGACATCGGGGTTGGGGGGCTTTTCGGTCTGGGGAAACGGTGGCCTCCCGCCGGGAGGCCGTGCCGTCATGCGCGTTCACTGAACCCGGGCGGCGGTGCTGTCAAGCCGAGGTTGTGTCACGTGTGGCGGCGCGGCGTCTCGCGCGGGGCGGGTATCACGGTGCGGAAGCCGCCGGCGTGCCGAGCGCGCGCCGCACCAGCGGCGCCACCCGGGTGCCGAACAGCTCGATCGAGCGCAGCGCCTCGCGGTGCGGCACCGGGCCGAGGCTCGACTGCAGCATGAAGCGGTCGTGGCGGAAGAAGCCGTGCTGGGCCACGATCTTCTCGGCGACCTGTTCCGGGGTGCCGAGCAGCAGGTGGCCCTCCGGCCCGGTGCCGGCGTCGAACTGGGCGCGGCTCAGCGGCGGCCAGCCGCGCTCGCGGCCGATCCGGCCCATCACCTCGGCATAGGCGGGGAACAGCGCGTCGGCCGCCTCCCGCGCCGATTCGCCGACGAAGCCGTGGCTGTTGATGGAGAGCTTCAGCCGCGCCGGGTCCTGCCCCGCCCGGCGCCCGGCCTCGCGGTACAGCTCCGCCAGCCCGGCGAAGCGGCGGGGCTGGCCGCCGATGATGGCGATGGCGAGCGGCAGGCCGAGCGCCCCCGCCCGCGCCACCGACTGCGGCGTGCCGCCGACCGCGATCCACACCGGCAGCTCGCGCTCCGGCTGCGGGTAGACCATGACGTTATCGAGCCCGGCGCGGTGGCGGCCCTGCCAGCTCACCGGCGCCTGGGCAAGCCCGGCCGCGCGCAGCTTCAGCAGCAGCTCCAGCTTCTCGGAGAAGAGCTCGTCATAGTCGTTGAGGTCGTAGCCGAACAGCGGGAAGGATTCGATGAAGGAGCCGCGCCCCACCATGATCTCGGCGCGCCCGCCGGAGAGGAGGTCCAGCGTGGTGAACTCCTGGAAAACCCGCACCGGGTCGTCGGAGGAGAGCACCGTCACCGCGCTGGTGAGGTGGATGGAACGGGTGCGGGAGGCGGCGGCGGCCAGCACGACGGCGGGGGTGGAGAGGGCGTAGTCGGCGCGGTGATGCTCGCCGAGGCCGAACACGTCGAGCCCGACCTGGTCGGCCAGCTCGATTTCCTCCATCAGGTTCGCCAGCCGCTTCGAGGGCAGCATGGCCCGCCCGGTGGCGGGATCGGTGCCGATATCGGCGAAGGTGTAGACGCCCAGTTCCATGGAAGCCTCCCAGGGTGCGGCGGACGGGTGCGCGGACGGGTGCGCGCCCGGGCGCCGTTGCCGCCTGATCTAGGCGGTCCCGCCGCCCGCGCAAAGCCGGCGCCGTCGGCATCGCCGCGCGGCAACCCCTGCGCTTTTGCAAGGGGAGGGGGCGGGGAGGGGCGGGAGGAGGCCGGCGGGCCGGGGCCTAATCCCGTGCCTCGCCCTCCGGGGTGGTGGCGAGGCGGGTGCGCACCTGCAGCAGCCGGGCGGGGTCCAGAGCCCCGGTGCGCCCGCCGCGGCACAGCGCGCCGCGAAAGCCGAGATAGTCCGCCCCGATCGCCGCCAGCGGGGCGATGTCGTCGACCTGCAGCGAGCCGGCGAGGCCGGTGAGCAGGCCGTGGCGGCGGGCCTCGCCGACGAACTGCGACAGGGTCAGCGCGTCAAGATGCAGCGTCAGCCGGCCGAGCCGCTTGTCGGCGGTGTCCAGCATCACCCCGGCGAAGCCGCAGCGGCCGAGCAGGGGGATCAGCCCGAAATCCGGCGACTGGTCGGCGAACAGCACCGCGACCAGCCGGGTGGTCGCGGCGAGCGGGGCCAGCGCGTCGATGCAGTCGGCGGCGCGGGGCGAGTCGAAGATGCCGACCTTCACCATCGGCACGCCGGTGCGGGCGATGCCGGTGGCGGCCTCCCGCAGGATGGCGGGCACCATGGGCTGGTCGCCGGCGGTGGCGCTCAGCATCGGCCGGGTGTCGCCCCAGGCCGACCACAGCGTCACCGCGGCGGTGAGCGCGTCCGCTCCCCACGCGCCGAGCGCACCGAAGGCGGGCTGCTTGAGGTCGACGATGTCGGCGCCGCCGAGCCGGGCGACCTCCATCTCGGCGAGGTCGGCGACGCTCGCCAGCAGGCGGTTGCGCGCGCTCACGAGGCCCGCCTCCGGCGATGCTCGGCCACCGCTTCCTTCAGCCAGTGCCAGGCCTCCCATTCTTCCTCGCCGGCGGTCTTCTCGATCGCGATGGCGAGATAGGCCATCTCGCGGTCGATCTTCTCGTCCGGCAGCAGGGACAGCCGGCTCACCAGCACGGCGCCTTCCAGCACCGCGGCGCGGGCGCGGTTCAGCCCCTTGAACGGGGCGTGGTTGGCGCTGGCGACCACGCGGCAGAAGAACTTCGCCCGCTGGCCGTCGTCCTCGTGGCGCTCCACCACCACCTCGTCATGGGCGAGGGCGGCGCCGAGCCGCGGGCAGTCGATCTCGCGGGCCGGGGCGAGGGCGAAATCGGTCCAGCGCCGGGTGACGCAGCCGGCGAACATCCGGGCATCGTCGGTGAAATTCACCGCCGCCACCCCGGTGGCGGCCAGATTGTCCAGCGTGCGCGAGGGGCGGAAGGGCTGCAGGAGATAGCCGCCCTCGATCACCGTCGCCCCCATGGGCGCGATGTGGGAGTCCCCCGCCGCCGAGCGGGTGGTGACGATGGTCTCGCGGATCACGTCTCTTCGGCCTTCCTGCGTGCGGCGCGGAGCGTCGAGCCCGCGTCCTTGAATGTCAAACGGTGAGCCTCCTCGGCGCTGGCGGCGGTGGCCCCGGCGACGCCCCAGCGCAACGGCTCGTCCTGCGCGTAGCGCTTGCCGAGCAGATGCGCGATTTCCGCCCGCGCCAGCTCCACGCCGAGATAGAAGGCGTGGGAGCCGTCATTCTCCACCCCGAGCTTCGGGAACAGGTCGAACGGGTCGGTGGCGCGGTGGTGGCCGTCGCGGTTGTAGATGTGCACGCCGGCTTCGGTCACGTCGATGCGGAAGTTGCGGTCGCGCACCTCGCCGGCCAGCCGGGACACATCCTCCGGCGTGGTGGCGTAGGGCTTGCGCTCGCGCAGCGCCATCAGCCCGCCGCCGAAGCCCTGCGGCAGCGCACCGGCCTCGCGGGCGGCGAAGAATTCGCGCCGGGCGCGGTCGAATTCGCGCACCGCCGTGCGGCAATGCGGGCTCACCTGCACCGCCAGCACCGCGTTGAGCCGCAGCTCGGAGATGATGCCCATGAGAATGGCGTTGATGCCGGTGGTGTCGGCGTCGGTCAGCTCGGTGACATTGCCGATGCCCATCAGGATCGGGATGTCCGGCTCGCGCCGGCGCAACTCCGCGTAGCGCTCGATCGAGGCGGTGAAGCCGAAATGGATCGGCTCCAGGATGGGGTCGGCATAGAAGGCCCGCCCCTTCGCCCGGCAGCCGGCGATGGCCCTGAGCAGCGAATCGAGGTCGGAAGGCCGGGTGGGAATCAGCACCGGCACCGCCGGGCCCTCGTCCACGATGTCGAGCGTGGCCTCGTTGAGGCTGAGCAGGAAATCCGCCCCGGCGCGGGTGGCGCGCACCAGCTCCTCCGGCTCCAGCGAATCGACGCTGACCTTCAGCCCCTCGGCGTGGAGCGCGGCGATGGCCGCCTCCATGTGGGGAAAGGGGGTGGCGGGCAGGCAGCCGAGGTCGATCACGTCCGCCCCGTCGGCGGCGAGGGCGCGGGCCTTGGCCAGGATGCCCGGCACATCCAGCACGGTGGCGTCGACGATCTCCGCGAAAATCGCCGTATCCTGCCGGCTGAGGTCGACGGCGCGGCGCTGCTGGCCGAAATAGTCCGGCAGGTCGGCCATTTCTTCCGGCCCGCGGGCGAAGGGCACGCCGAAGAAGGCGGCGAGCCGCTCGATATCGCCCTTGAAGCGGCCGGGCAGCAGCACCCGGTCGGTGCCGGCCGGCAGCTTCAGCCGGCGCTCGACGATCTCCGGCGTCATCAGCGCCGCCACCTTGACGCCGACATTGACGACGACCGGCTCCAGCCGCTCGTCGGCCAGCTCCTCGGCGATGCGGCTGAGACGCGGCTCCGCCAGCGAGCCGGTGACGAAGGCCACCTTCTCCCGCGGCGGGCCGGCGCCGTCTCCCTCCGCCATCAGCCGGGGTCCCGGCCGGCGAGGGCGAGCTGGCGCGCGGCAATGGCGGCGCGCAGCTCCTCCACCGATTCGACCACGGTGGTGTCGTCGAATTCCTTCAGCCGCGCGGTGTTCTCGAGGTCGATGCGGCGGGGATAGACCGGCACCGGGCCTTTCGGCGCGGTGGTGATCATCTCGGGGGCGGTGTCGCAGGCGAAAACGATGCAGTGCACCCGGCACTTGCCGGCCTGGGCGAAGCAGTTCGTCACCAGCGTGTCGGAAATGCCGTAGACGCATTTCGCCACCGTGTTCGCCGAGGCCGGCGAGACGATGAGGGTGTGGTAGAGCCCCTCGTAGAACCGCCCCACCGGCGCCGAGCTCGCGGTGGTCTCCTTGAACAGGCGGGTGCCGGCGGGCAGGGTCTGCTTGTACATGCGCAGCACCTCGTCGGCGGCGCGCGAGACGAACAGGTCCACCGCGTCGAGCTGCTGGATCAGCTCGATCGATTCGGTGAAGAAATGGCCCGACCCGGTGAGCGCCCAGCTCCAGCGGGGGGGGTGGGCCTTGGTGTCTGACGCTTTCGACATGGCTGTTCCGTTATGACGCGGCGTCGGCCGCATAATGCGCCAGCGCGTCGCCGATGGAGAGCGCGCGCAGCGTGCCCGCGAAATTCCGCGTGACGACCGGCAGATAGGTATCAACCAGCCCGGCCGCCGCCCAGTCCTCCGCCGGCCCGTCGGGCAATTCGACGCGCGCCGTCTTCACCAGGGTGAGGCGGGCCGCCCCGAGCCGCACCGCGAGCCAGGCGGCGAGGCTGTCGGAAGTCACCTCCCAGCTCGCCGGCACCTCGGCCGCCAGCGCCAGCGCCGCCGGCCGCCACAGCGCCGCCCGGCCGGCGGCATGGGCGGCGGCGATGGCCGCCTCGTCCGCGGCGGGGGCGAGGCCGGGGGCGAGATCGGCCAGCGCCACCGCGGTCTGTTCCATCGCCAGGATCGCCATCTCGTGCGCCGCCCGCTCGGAAAGGTCGAGCCGCGGCTGCAGCGCCCGCACCGCATCCGCCAGCGCGCCGCCGCCGCCGACCACCACACGCGGCGCGCCGGCGCGGGCGAGGGCGGCGAGCAGCGGGCGCAGCCCGGGGTGCACCCCGCCGCTGCCCATCAGGCTGCCGCCGAGCTTCACAACCTCGATACCGGGGCCGCGCGTGGCGTGGGGGATCAGGGGCATTGCGTCCTCATATCGCGGGCGGGGCGGGGGTGCGACGCGGCGGGGCGGGAAAACACGTCCGATTTGGCTGAAAATCGGCCTCGTGACGCCATGACGCACCTTCGAAACCGTTCAGGCCCGTGGGAAAGCAGGCACAGTTGGCGGCGATGCCGCGATCTTGGACCTTTCGCCGTCTAGGATCGTTCTAACACTGGCGCTATGGTGCGCCCGGTTTCAAGCGCCGCGGCTGACGGCGCCACGCAACGAACCTGCCCTAGGAAGGATCCGATGAACCGCATTCTGCTCGCCTCCGCTCTGTTCGCCCTCGGCACCACCGTCGCGCTGGCCGACGGCGACCCGACCAAGGGTGCCACGGTCTTCAAGAAGTGCATGGCCTGCCATGCCATCGGCGAGGGCGCCAAGAACAAGGTCGGCCCGGAACTGAACGGCATCGTCGGCCGCAAGATGGGCGCGGTTCCGGATTTCGCCTATTCCGACACGCTGAAGGAGCACAACGCCAAGGGCGATGTGTGGACCGCCGACATCCTGACCCAGTACCTCGCCAACCCGAAGGGCTTCATGCCCGGCGTGAAGATGGTGTTCGCGGGCATTCCGAAGGACACCGACCGCGCCGACCTGATCGCCTTCCTCGGCCAGTATGACGAGACCGGCGCCAAGAAGCCCTGAGGGCTGGCGGCCTTCCGTGCCGGGGGCGATCCCCCGGCTCTGAGGGCATGAGGGGCCTCGCCCCCGGCGCGGGCGGCCGGAACGCCGGCGCCTGATTTGTGGCTGCGGCGGCGCGGATGGCGCGCGGCCGCCCAAGGCCGTCCCCTGCTGCGCCCCGTGCGAGGCGGGGCACGGGAGTGCCGCTGCTTCCTCCCCGCCTTGTCGCTGTGCCTGTTTGTGTGCTCGGAGGCGACATGCCCCGGATGCTGCCGCCCATCAGCCGCCGCGCGGCTCTGGCCTTCGCCGCCGTTGCCACCGGGGCACTGGCGGCGGAGCGCTTCGCCTCGCCCTGCGGCTGCGCCTTCGCTGCCCAGCCGGAGGGCATGGTGCTGGAGGAGGTCGGCCCCGGCATCCATGTCTACCGCGCTCCCTATGAGCTGGTGGGGCCGGCCAATGGCGGGGCGATCGCCAACATGGCCGTGGTGGTCGGCGGTGAGGCCGCCGCCATCATCGACACCGGCAACAGCCATCTCGCCGGGGCGCGGCTGCGCGAGGCGGCGGCGCGGGTGACCGATCGGCCGCTGCGCTACGTCATCAACACCCACATGCACCCCGACCACGTGCTCGGCAATTCCGCCTTTGCCGGGGAGGGGGTGCGATTCGTTGGCCATCGCAAGCTGCCGCGCGCGCTCTCGGTGCGGGCCGACACCTATCTCGCCCAGGCCGAACGCCTGCTCGGCCCGGAGGCGGAGGGCACCCGCATCGTGCTGCCGGACCTTCTGGTGGAAACCACGCTGACGCTCGATCTCGGCGGGCGCGCGCTGGAGCTGGAGGCTCACCCCACCGCGCACACCGACAACGACCTTTCCGTGCGCGACGGCGCCACCGGGCTGTGGTTCCTGGGCGACCTGCTGTTCGTCGGCCATGTGCCGACGCTCGACGGCAGCCTGCTCGGCTGGATCGGCCAGCTCGACACGCTGGAATCGCGCGCCGCGGCGGGGGTGATTCCCGGCCACGGCCCGGCCCGGGTGAGCTGGCCGGATGCCGCCGGCCCGGAGCGCGCCTATCTGGAGGCGCTGCGCGACGACGTGCGGCGCCTGATCGCAGGCGGGGTTCCCATGGGGCAGGCGGCGGCCGAGGCCGGGCGCGCTCAGGCCGCCGGCTGGGCGCTTTTCGACGAATTCGCGTCCCGCAACGCCATCGCCGCCTATCATGAACTGGAGTGGGAGTGAGGCGGCAGCGCAGCTGCACAATGAGGATAACGCAGCGGGAACGGAGTGATTTCGCAGTAAATCTCTCTGGTATACAAAATGTCAATTCGCAACTGCAGCAAAATCATAATAAGAGAACAAAGCGGCCTTCGTTCTTATTGCGCGCTGCTAAAAATCGGTCTAGGGTCCCTACATCTTCGGCTTCAACGTTTTTCGAGGCGAAAACGTCCCGGAATTCGGTTCGTAGACCAGCTTGGGGCAGGATGGCCCCCGTGAAGTCCGGCTGCTTCTCCCCCAGTCGGTCGTGACACGCTGCTGAAGATGAACGTCAAACGACAAAAATAAACCGACGCGGGACGGCGGTATACTGTCGGCTGCGCCCGGAGGAACGCGTTCAGGAGGAGATAGATAATGCGCAAGCTTGCTTATGCGGCTGTGCTTCTGGCGACTGCCGCCTATGCTTGGCCCGCCGCGGCCAATGATGGGCTCATCAGCATCATAAAGGACCCCAAGCAGTGGGGTATCCAGACCGGGGATTACGCCAACACCCGGTATTCCAAGCTCGATCAGATCACGGCGGCCAATGTGGGCAAACTCCAGGTAGCCTGGAGCTTCTCCACCGGCGTGCTCCGCGGCCATGAGGGCGGCCCGCTCATCATCGGCGACGTGATGTACGTCCACACGCCCTTCCCGAATATCGTCTACGCCCTCGATCTCAACGACGACGGCCGGATCATCTGGAAGTACGAGCCCAAGCAGGACCCCAACGTCATCCCGGTGATGTGCTGCGATACCGTGAACCGCGGTCTCGCCTATTCCAACGGGCTGATCTACCTGCATCAGGCTGACACCACCCTGGTCGCTCTCGACGCCAAGACCGGCGAGAAGAAGTGGTCGGTGGTGAACGGCGACCCGACCAAGGGCGAAACCAACACCGCCACCGTGCTGCCGGTGAAGGACAAGGTCATCGTCGGCATCTCGGGCGGCGAGTTCGGCGTGCGCTGCCACGTGACCGCCTACGACAGCAAGACCGGCAAGCAGGTGTGGCGCGGCTACTCCATGGGCCCGGACAGCGACATCCTGGTCGACCCGGAGAAGACCACCTCGCTCGGCAAGCCGGTCGGCAAGGACTCCTCGCTGAAGACCTGGGAAGGCGATCAGTGGAAGATCGGCGGCGGCTGCACCTGGGGCTGGTATTCCTACGACCCGGAAACCAACCTGGTGTATTACGGCTCCGGCAACCCCTCGACCTGGAACCCGGCCCAGCGCCCGGGTGACAACAAGTGGTCGATGACCGTGTGGGCGCGCGACGCCGACACCGGCGTCGCCAAGTGGGTCTACCAGATGACCCCCCACGACGAGTGGGACTATGACGGTATCAACGAGATGATCCTCACGGATCAGCAGTTCAACGGTGCGCCCCGCAAGCTGCTCACCCACTTCGACCGTAACGGCTTCGGCTATACGCTCGATCGCGTGACCGGCGAGCTGCTCGTCGCCGAGAAGTACGATCCGGCGGTGAACTGGGCCACCAAGGTCGACATGGACAAGAACAGCCCGACCTATGGTCGTCCGCTGGTCGTGTCGCAGTATTCGACCCAGCAGCAGGGCGAGGACGTGAACACCAAGGGCATCTGCCCGGCGGCTCTCGGCTCCAAGGACCAGCAGCCGGCGTCCTTCTCGCCCAAGACCGGCCTGTTCTACGTCCCGACCAACCACGTCTGCATGGACTACGAGCCGTTCCGCGTCAGCTACACCGCGGGTCAGCCCTATGTCGGTGCCACCCTGTCGATGTATCCCGCGCCGAACAGCCATGGCGGCATGGGTAACTTCATCGCCTGGGACAACACCAAGGGCAAGATCGTCTGGTCGCTGAAGGAGCCGTTCTCGGTGTGGTCGGGCGCGCTCGCCACCGCCGGCGACGTGGTCTTCTACGGCACGCTGGAAGGCTACCTGAAGGCCGTTGACGCCAAGACGGGCAAGGAACTGTACAAGTTCAAGACCCCCTCGGGCATCATCGGCAACGTCACCACCTATGAGCACAAGGGCAAGCAGTACATTGCCGTGCTCTCCGGTGTCGGCGGCTGGGCGGGCATCGGCCTCGCCGCGGGCCTGACCGATCCGAACGCGGGTCTGGGTGCGGTGGGTGGCTATGCCGCTCTCAGCAACTACACCAACCTCGGCGGCCAGCTCACCGTCTTCAGCCTGCCGAACTGACGGGCCTCTCCCGCCGCCCGGTCCCGCCGGGCGGCGCCTGGATCTTCACGGAACCCACGGGGCCCGCCGCCTGCCCGCAACGGGCGGCTCCTCCCCTGACGGACGCAACTGACGGGGCCTGGCCATCGGACACCGGTGCGCCAGGCCCCGCCATATCGAGAAGCCGCCCTTTATAAGATTCTTAGAATTGTTCCAGGCCGTGCGCGGGTTTGCCCGCCGCGGACCTCGATTCCAACTGTGGCCTGGTGCCCCCCGGGAGTGACCCCATGACGAACGACGCCTTCGGACGGTCGATCCTCAGCTCGGTGCAGACGCGCCGGCTCCGGATCGTGCCGGCCGCCCTGCTCGCCGCCTGCCTCATCCTTCCCGCCGCCGGCGCGAAGGCCCAGGAACAGCCCGCTCCCGCCGCGACCGGCGCCGCGGCAGTGTCGCCGGATGGGGCGAAGACGGTCGGCGGCCAGGCCGCGACCAAGGACGATCTCGGCAAGTACACCCTGCCCGACGGGACCCCGACCTATCATATCGCCCCGGACGGGACGATGGACTGGTACACCTATTCCGGCTACCGCCGCTATCACGCGGAATGCCATGTCTGCCACGGCCCGGACGGCATGGGCTCGTCCTACGCCCCCGCCCTCGCCAACTCGCTCAAGACCATGACCTATGAGCAGTTCACCGAGACCGTGGTGAACGGCAAGCGCAACATCGGCCACGGCACCGCCGACCAGGTCATGCCCGCCTTCGGCGAGAACCTGAACGTGATGTGCTACCTCGACGACCTCTACATCTACCTCAAGGCACGTGCCGACGGCGCACTCGGCCGGGAGCGTCCCTCCAAGCGCGAGGACAAGACGAAGGCGTATGGGGCCAATGAAAACCAGTGCTTCGGCCGGTCTAACTGATCCGCGGCGCCGGGCCGGCGCCGCTCGCGCGGCGCTGCTCGGCCTCGTGCTCCTGCTGCCGGCCGGGCTGGTCCCGGCCCGCGCGCAGGTGTCGGATCTCGTCGATCGCTCCACGCTGCGCGTGTGTGCCGATCCCGCCAACATGCCCTTCACCGACGAGAAGGGCGAGGGCTTCGAGAACAAGGTGGCGGAGCTGCTGGGCCGCAAGCTCGGGCTGGCGGTCGACTACACCTGGTTTCCCCAGGCCACCGGCTTCTACCGCATGACGCTCGGCGCCAAGCGGTGCGACATCGTGATGGGGTATGTCGCGGGCGCCGATCCGGTGCTCAACACCAATCCCTATTACAAATCCGCCTGGACGCTGATCTACCGCAAGGACGGCCCGCTGGACGGGGTGGACGCGCTCAGCGACCCCCGGCTGAAGGGGATGCACATCGGCGTCGTCGCCGGTTCGCCGCCGGGAGACCTGCTCCAGCGCAACGGGCTGATGGGCTTCGCCCGCCCCTATGCGCTGATGGTCGACCGCCGTTACGAAAGCCCGGCGGAGAAGATGATCGCCGACATCAATTCCGGCGCCATCGACGCGGGCATCCTGTGGGGGCCGATCGGCGGCTATTTCGCCAAGCGTTCGGAGGCGCCGCTGGCGGTGGTGCCGCTGGTGAAGGAGCGCGGCGACCCGCAGATGGTCTACCGCATCACCTTCGGCATCCGGCCCGGCGAGCTGAACTGGAAGCATCAGCTCAACGACTTCATCAGCGCCAACCAAAGCGAGATCAACACGATCCTGCAGGGCTACGGCGTGCCGTTGCTGAACGACCGCAACGAGCCGATCCCGCCGGTGAACTGAGCCGCTCCCGGCGGCACGCCGGGGCCGGGGATCGGCCGCCGTTCCGGTCGCGTCCCGCGCGGATGGCGTGTGCCGTCCGCGCGGCGTGTCCGCCCCGGCCGGCGCGGCGGTTATGATCTGCCCCGCGCGGCTTGGGTCCGACCCGCCGCGTCCGCCGGCCGCTGTGCCGGGAGCCCCTGCGGGCGGTGGCCCGGGGCGAACGAGCCGCGGCGGCGGGGTGCCGCGCCGCCGGCGCGCGAGCGAGGAGGAGGAGCCATGAACGCCCACCCGACCACCGACGCCGCCCGTCCCCTGCTGATGCGTGCGGCCACCCTGCGCCGGGCGGGGGCTCACGCCCTCGGCGTTCGCACCGCCTGCGTCCACCTGCCGACGCTGCCCCTCGCCAACCCGCTGGCCGGGCGGGGTCCGGCGGATGCCGCTCTGCGGCTTGGTCTTGCCACCGCCCTGCAGGCCCGCCGCGCGGCCGCCACGACGCTGGGATGGGCCGGCGCTGAACCGAGCCGCCGCGCCGGCAGCGCGGAACGCACCGCTGCCGCAGCGGGCCGCGCCCGGCCGGTAGCCGCTGCCGTCCGCCACGGGGGCGAGGCTGCCGCCGGGGCCGGCTCGCCGCTCACCCGGCTCGCCTGGCTCGCCATGGCCGGCCTTGCCCTGCTGCTGCTGGCGCTGGCCCCGGCCCATGCCGCCGACGGCGCGGTGGCCGAGCCGGACGACTACCGGATGGAGAACTTCAAGGCGCCCACCCCGCCGACGCTGAAGGGCGCCCGGGTGGTCGATACTCCCGCCGCCGAGGCGCTGTGGCGGCAGAAGGGCGCGCTGTTCGTCGACGTGCTGCCGCGCGATGTGAAGCCGGCCAATCTCGCGCCCGGCACGGTGTGGCGGGACAAGCCGCGCGACGACATTCCCGGCAGCGTCTGGCTCGCCAATGTCGGCTATGGCGTGCTGAATGCGGAGATGGACGGCTATTTCCGCCGCAGCCTCGAGGAGATCACCGGCGGCCGGCGCGAGGCGCCGCTGCTGTTCTACTGCCTCACCGATTGCTGGATGTCGTGGAATGCGGCGCGGCGCGCCCTCACCTATGGCTACACCGCGGTGATCTGGTATCCCGCCGGCAGCGACGGCTGGGCCGCCGCCGGGCTGCCGCTGGAGCGGGCGACGCCCCGGCCCTAGCCGGGGTGGGTCGGCCGATTCGGCCGCGTCGGGCCGGCCTCGCGAGGAAGGGGGCCGCCCGCTCTCCGCCGACGCGGCCCATGCGGGGTTGCTGATTCCGCGTTGCCCGTGCCGCGTTGCCCGTGCCGCGTTGCCGATGCCGGGTTGCCCTTGCCGGCGCGCCGATGGCGCGCATTCCGCCGGCCGGCGGCGCACCCCTTCGGCAAGGCCGCCGCCATGCGCTCGCCTGTCAAATGTCCCCGCCGGCGCGCCTTGTGCTGAGATGGGCGCGCACCGGCGGGCGAGGGCGTCGCGCGCGCTGCGGGGGGAGGGCTCTTTGATGGGATCGACAGGGCGCCGGCTGGTCCGGCTCGACTGGCTGGCCAGCCATTGGGTGGCCGGTGCCGGCTTCATGGCGGCGGCGCTGCTGGCGCTGGCGCCCGCTCTGGCGGGTGTGGTGCCGGCGGCGGCGTTCCTCATCCTGCTGCACAGCCCCGCCTATATGGTGCATCAGGTCGAGGAGCATGCGGGCGACCGCTTCCGCGCCTTCGTGAACACCCGCCTGTTCGGCGGCCGGGACGGGCTCAGCGTCGCCGCGGTTCTGGTCATCAACCTGCCGCTGGTGTGGGGGCTGAACCTCGCCGCGTTCTACGCCGCGCTGCTGGCCGGCCCGGCGGCAGGGCTGGTGGCGCCCTATGCGATGCTGGTGAACGGGGTCATCCACCTCGCCGCCGGGCTGCGGCTGCGGGCGTATAATCCCGGCCTCGCCACCGCGCTGCTGGTGTTCCTGCCGCTTGGCGGGGTGACGCTGTGGGAGGTCGGCGCCGCCGCCGGCGCGGCGGCGCACCTTGCCGGGCTCGGCCTCGCGCTGGCGCTGCACGCCGCCATCGTGCTGCACATCGGCCGGCGGCTGGCGCGGCTGGGGCCGCGCGCCGCCTGAGCCCTCAGTCCATCGCGCCGCGAATCGTGCGGGCCAGCGCGAAGGCGCGCTGTTCCAGAATCACCGGGCTCTCGCACACCGCGGTGACCGACTGGCTGCGGGTGTCGTAGATCCGGGTGTCCCACAGGATCTCCTTCTCCAGCTCGGCGGCCTTGGCCTTGTCGGCGTCGTTGGCCGCGGCCTTCTTCGCCTGCGCCAGCTTCAGGCTCTCGTCCTTGATGCGGGTGGAGAGGTCGATCTGATGCTGGGCGTAGCGCTCGATGCCGGCAAGGATGCGGCTGCGCAGGCTGTTGATCTGGTCGAACACCCCGGCGAACAGCAAGGTGAGTCGCTGGTTCTTGTCCGGGCCGGCCTCGCGGGCGAAGCTCTCCACCAGCTTGTCGGCGTCCTCGAGCGGGGTGCGGCGGGCGGCGAGCACCGGCACCAGATCGGCGACGCGGGCATCGTCGCGCCAGGCCAGCCCCTCGACCGGCGGGCCGTCCCACATCTGCGCGGCGGCGAGATTGTCCACCCGCGGCTGGATGCAGGGCCACAGGCTGCCTGTGGGCGCGGCGGCCTGCGCGCCCGGGGCGGCCAGCAGCAGCGGCGCGAAGAGGGCGAGGGCGAGAAGATGCGGACCGGGCCGGCTCGCGGACAGGCCGGAGGCGGGCCCGCGCGCACGCGCAGGCGGGTCGAATGCGGACGGGGGCGCAGGGCTGGCGAGCGCGCGGCGGCGCGCGTGGCGGGCGAAGGCAGGCATGGGCGTCTCCGGGGCAGTTCTTGTCATTTGGCCGCGTCGGGTCCGCCGCGGCGGCCCATCAGTCCGGCAGAGGGATCATAGGCGATGATGGCGGCGATCAGGAAGACGGCGGCGCAAGCCGCGACCACCAGCGCCGAGATCGGATCGAACTGGCCGTAGAGGGCGAAGCGGATCAGCTCCACCGCATAGGTGAAGGGGTTGAACCGGCAGAGGTAGTAGAGCGGCAGGCTGCTCTCCTGCACCTTCCACAGCGGGTAGAGCGCCGAGGAGGTGAAGAACATCGGGAAGATGACGAAGTTCATCACGCTGGCGAAGTTCTCGAGCTGGCGGAACAGCGAGGACATCAGCAGCCCCATCGCCCCCAGCATCAGCCCGCTCAGCAGCAGCGCCGGCAGGATGGTGAGATAGCCCACCGGCGGTGCCTCCACCTCCCAGAACCAGGCGATGGCGAGGAAGGCATAGACCTGCAGCAGGGAGACGCAGATGCCCGCCACCAGCTTCGAGAGCAGCAGGAACCAGCGGGGATAGGGGCTCACCAGCAGGATGCGCATCGCCCCGACCTCGCGGTCATAGACCATGGAGAGCGAGGATTGCAGCCCGTTGAAGAGCTGGATCATCGCGATCAGCCCCGGCGCGACATAGACCTCGTAGAGGATATAGGTGTCGTAGGGCGGGATGATCGAGACCCCCAGCACCGAGCGGAAGCCGGCGGCGAAGATGAACAGCCACACCAGCGGGCGCACCAGCGCGGAGAGGAAGCGGCCGCGCTGGTTGAGGAAGCGCAGCGCCTCGCGCCAGCAGATGCCGGCCATGCACACGGCATAGCCGCGCAGCGGCAGGCGCCGGGGGCCGGTTTCGGGCAGGAAGCTCATGGCTCGCCTCCGACGCTGGTGGCGGACGGGGAGGGGGCCTCGCCCACCAGCGCGAGGAAGGCGCTGGAAAGGTCCGGCGCGCCGCCGGCGAGCAGGCTCTCATGCGAGCCCTCCGCCCGGATGCGGCCCTTGTGCAGCACCACGATGCGGTCGCCGGGGCGGATCTCCTCGATGATGTGGGTGGCCCACAGCACGCCGATGCCCTCGCTGGCGATGAGGCGGCGCACCTCCTCCACCAGGGCGGCGCGCGAGCCGATGTCGAGCCCCACCGTGGGCTCGTCGAGCAGCAGCAGCTCCGGCCGGTGCATCAGCGCGCGGGCGATCTCCACCCGCCGCATCTGGCCGCCGGAGAGCTGGCGCACCTTGTCCTTCGCCCGGTCGGCGAGGCCGACGCTGGCGAGCACCTCCAGCGCCCGCTGTCGGGCCCGGCGAAAGCCGATGCCGTGCAGCGTGGCGTGGTAGAGCAGGTTCTGCTGCACGGTGAGGTCGAGGTCGAGCGTGCGGGCCTGGAACACCACGCCGAGCCGCGACAGCGCCGCCGCCGGCTCGCCCCGCACATTGTGGCCGAGCACCCGGATGGCCCCGCTGCGGTTGTCGTAGAGCCGGGTGATGAGCGAGAACAGCGTGGTCTTGCCGGCGCCGTTGGGGCCGAGCAGCGCGGTGAAGCTGCCGCGCGGCACGGTGAGGCTCACATCGTCCAGCGCGGTGCGCTCGCCGAAGCGGTGGGTGACGTTCTCCACTGCCAGCGCCGGGGGGCCTTCGGGCGGACGCAGGGCGGAGCGCTGGGTGCCGGCGAGGTCGGTCTGCATGGGCGGCGTCCGCATGGGCCTTCTCGGGAAGATGGCGCCCGCCCCGCCGGCCGGCAAGGCGGCGTCGACGGGCGGGCGCGGGCGGCAGGCAGGGCCGGGCCAGGGGGCACCGGCCGCCGCGATCACGGCACCACGACGACGCCCCAGGGCAGGCGGCCGACGGCGATCGACTTCGTCACCTTCTCCGAGGCGACGTCGATGACCGAGATGTCGTTGGAATTGCCGTTGGTGGAGATCAGCAGCTTCTCGTCCGGGCTGAAGGCGAGCTGCCAGACCCGCTGGCCGACCAGCAGATACTTCTCCACCTCCAGCGTCCTGGTGTCGACCACCGCGACCCGGTTCGCCGGGCCCAGCGCGATGAAGGCCTTGGAGCCATCCTTGGTGATGCGGATGCCGACCGGCTGGATGGCGTCCTTGTTCACCCCGGGAATGGCGAAGCTGATCTTCTTGATGATCTTCCAGTTGGCGGGGTCGATCACCGCGACGGTGCCGCCGACCTCGGACGACACCCAGAGCTGCTTGCCATCATGGTTGAACTGGGCGTAGCGCGGCCGGGAATCCACCAGCACATTCTCGACCACCTCATTGGTTTTGGTGTCGATGACGTGGGCCATGTTGGTGGTTTCGGAGGTGTTGACGAGGTAGCGGCCATCCGGGCTCACGCCCATGCCCTCCGGCTCCACCCCCACCGGGATTTCGGCGACCAGCTCGTTGTTCTCCACGTTCACCGCGGTGACCATGTTGTCGTCTTCATTGGCGATGTAGAGCGGGTTGCCCGAGGGGGCGAGCACGAACAGCTCGGGGTCGGGCCCGGAGCGCAGGGTCTTCACCAGCTTGAAGGTCTGCGCGTCATAGACCTCGACCCGGTTGTCGTCGGAAGCGCAGAGATAGATGAGCTTGCCATCGGGGCTCGCGGTGATGCCGCGGGGGCGGCGGCCGGTCTTGATGGTCTCGATGAGCGTCATGCTGGTCAGGTCGACCACGCTGACCGTGTGATCGCGCTCGTTGGAGACGAAGGCGCGGCCATCGGCCAGCGCCGGGGCGGCCTCCAGCGCAACCAGCAGCCCGGCGAGGGCAAGGCCGGCGCTGAGCGTGGTACGGCGTGTCATCGTGTCCTCCTTGAATGCCGCGTCGTCGGCGGAGCGGCGGATGTCGGGTGTTTCCGGTGCTTCTGCCGGGATCGGTTCGGCGTGCGGCGGCGGGTCAGTTCAGCGTGCGGCGGCGTGTCAGTTGAGCTTGCAGCGGCTTTCGGGCTGGTCGAAGCCCAGCGTGTCCAGCGGCGTGCGCTGGTGCAGGTAGCCCTGCTGCGGCGAGAGGGTGACGGTGTTGGTGGCGTGGGTCAGCAGGATCGGCTGGCGAAGCTGGTGGTCCCAAGGGCGGAAGCTGGCGGCGACGCCCTTGAACACCGGCAGGTCGTAGTCCGGCGCGAGAAGCTGCGCCCGGACCTTGGCGGTCTCGCTGGAGCGGGTCTTCATGCCGGCGGAGCCGATGGCGAACACGCCGGCCCACATCTGGAAATCCAGCGGCTGCATCAGCCGCTGGTGCTGCTTGAAGAACCGGCTCTGGAGCTGGGAGGCGCCCCAGTTCTCCATGGTGGGGTGCCAGGAGAGCGGCATCAGGCCATGGGTGCCGGCGGTGGGGCGGGCGAGCCAGGTGTTGTAGGGCAGGATGTCGCCGAATTCGCCGAGCTCGTCGGCGGTGATGAGGATGTCGTACTCGCCGACCTGGGTGGCGCGCGGCACTTCCGACTGTGCGGTGGCGCGGGCGTCGGGCCCGTAGTCCCACGTCTTCTCCGCGACGATCTTGGCGCCGAACTTCTTCGCCGAGTTGCGCACCGCCTCGGCGTAGAGGCGGTCGCCCTCGGTGCGCCCGATCATCAGGAACCAGTTGCGCCAGCGCTTGGTCATCAGGAACTGCGCGAGCGCGTCGGTGAGCATGGCGCGGTTGGGCGCGACGTGGAACACATTGGCGCGGCAGTCCTGCTGGCGCAGACTGTCGTCAGGGGCGCCGGCATTGATGAGAAGCACGTCCCTGTCCTTCAGCGCGTCGGCGATGCGCAGCAGCTGATCCGCCGGCACGTCGAGCAGCAGGAAGGTGACACCGCCGTCCACCAGCTTCTGCGCGGCCGCCAGCGGGTCGCCCTCGGTCGGCACGATCTCGGTGGCGAGGGTGTAGTCCAGCTTGAGGAAGCGCCCGCTGGCGAGGCTGTCGCGGATGCCCAGCTCGGCGCCGGCGACGCCGAGGTCCTCCGGCGGGGCGCTGAGGGGGGCGATCCATGGCGGCTGCGGCGGCACCTGCCGCACCACCCCGATGCGGAACGTCTGTTCAGGCGCGGCGGCCGGCTTCGCGGCGGGGGAGGCCGCGGGAGCCTGTTCCTGCGCCAGTGCCGGCGCGAAGGTGGCGGTGGAGGCGACCGTCACCGCCATCGCGGCGGCAAGCGCCGCCGCGTGAACCATCCGTCTCATGGGCGTCCGTCCCGTTCGTTTCTTTGCCGGTCTGGCGTCATTTCGGCCTGACCTGACGTTATTTCTCGAAGAAGATTAGCAAACGTCAGAAAGTGTTCAACAGATGAGATCGTATAAGAATTTAATAAGCGGGAATTATTCCCGCAGGTCGCGTGAAGTTCAGCCCGGTGCTGACGGGAAAGTGAACCTCGTGTCTTGCCGGGGTCGGGGGGACGGGTATGATCCCGGCAACGAGACAACACGGCCGGGAGGCCCGCCGATGACCCCTATGCGCCGTCTGCCCCGGCTCTCCGCGCTTGCGCTGGCCGCTGCGCTGGTGCTGCCGGCCCTGTTCGCCGGCCCGGCCGGGGCCGGGGCGGCGACGCGGGTGGCGGTGTTCGACTTCGAGATGCTGGACACCAGCGGCGACCACACGCCTTCCACCGTCGACGCGCAGAACCAGCGCCTCGGCCTGATCACCACGGAGATGCGCCAGCGGCTCGCCGCCGCCGGCTACGACGTGGTCGATCTCGCCCCGCAGAAGGCGGCGATCGAGCGGGAATCGCCCTTCCGCAACTGCAACAGCTGCGAGCTGCCGATCGCCCGCGCGGCCGGCGCCGACATCGAAGTGGTCGGGCTGGTGCAGAAGGTGTCCAACCTCATCCTCAACATCAATTTCCAGCTCCGCGATGTCGCGACCGGCAAGGTGCTGCGGGCCGGCAGCGCCGACATCCGCAACAACACCGATGAATCCTGGGTTCGCGGCGTCTCCTACCTCGTGCGCAACCGGCTGCTCGACCCGCCCTTGACCGGCAAGGCGGCGGTGCAGGCCAATCCGTGATGCCGACCATGACCCCTCCTGTCCTCTCCGTGGCGAACCGCGCCGCCGGGCTGCGCCGCCGCTCCTTTCTCGCCGGCGCCGCCGGCGCCACGCTGCTGCCGGCGCTGGGCGGCCTCGCGGCGGCGGCCGGCACCCCGGCGCTGCGCATCGGCTCGCTGAAGTTCGGCACGCTGAACTGGCTCGTCGAGACCATCACCGCGGAAGGCCTTGCCGCCCGGCTCGACCTGCGGCTGGAAACGGTCGATTTCGCCTCCGGCCAGGCCACCACGGTGGCGCTGCAGGCGGGCGACGTCGATCTCATCGTGACCGACTGGCTGTGGGCCCTGCGGCTGCGCAATGAGGGCCGCGATTTCCGCTTCGCGCCGTTCTCCAACGCGCTGGGCGCGCTGATGGTGGCGGCCAAGGGGCCGGTGCGCAGCCTCTCCGACCTCGCCGGACGCAAGATCGGGGTGGCGGGCGGGGCGCTCGACAAGAGCTGGCTGCTGCTGCGGGCTTATGCCCAGGAGCGCGCCGGCATCGACCTCGCCACCGCCGCCGAGGCGGTGTATGGCGCGCCGCCGCTGGTCAACCAGCAGCTCGCGCTCGGCCGGGTGGACGCCGCGCTGACCTTCTGGCCCTTCGCCGCCCGGCTGGACGCCGCCGGCTTCCAGCGCTTGCTCGACGTCAAGGACGTCATCGCCGGGCTCGGCATTTCGCCGACCCCGCCGCTGGTCGGCTTCGTCTGGCGCGGCGGCATCGAGGCGGAGAAGGGGGCGGCGCTGGCCGGCTTCTTCCAGGCCGCCGCGGCGGCGAACCGGGTGCTGGCGACCTCCGAGACCGCGTGGGAGCGGCTGCGTCCGCTGATGCAGGCCGCCGATGACGCCGAGTTCGTGAAGCTGCGGGATTATTTCCGCGCCGGCATTCCCGGCGGCTTCGGCGAGGCGGAGCTTGCCGCCTGCGCCCGGCTCTATGAGGTGCTGGCCCGCGTCGGCGGGGCCGAGCTGGTGGGGCCGAAGCCCGGCTTCGATCCCGCGCTGTTCGCGCCGCTCAAGGTGTGAGGCCATGGCCGAAGCGGCGCGGGACGACCTGCCGCAGCCCGCGGCGGCACCGCACTCCCTCGCGACCGGCGGCCCCCGCCGCGCCGCCGGCCGGCTCGCCGTGACGCTCGGCTCGCTGGTGCTGCTGGTGGGCCTGTGGCAGGTGGCGGCGCTGATCGTCGCCTCGCCGCTGCTGCCGGGGCCGATGGCGGTGCTGCACGCCTTCCTGCGCGCCAGCGAGACCGGCACCCTGCCGCGCAACGTCGCCATCACGCTGGGCCGCGTCGCCGCCAGCTTCGCCATCGCCATGGCGATCGGCGCGGCAATCGGCATCCTGCTCGGCCGCTCTCCGGCGCTGGACCGGGTGTTCGGGCCGTGGCTCATCGTGCTGCTGAACCTGCCGGCGCTGGTCATCATCATCCTCTGCTATGTCTGGTTCGGGCTCACCGAGGCGGCGGCGGTGACGGCGGTGTCGATCAACAAGATTCCCAATGTCGCGGTCACGCTGCGCGAGGGGGCGGCGGCGCTCTCGCGCGATCTCGACGAGATGGCCCGGGTGTTCCGCTTCGGCCGCGGCCGCACGCTGCGCCACGTGGTGCTGCCGCAGCTCGCCCCCTTCTTCGCCGCGGCCGCCCGCTCCGGCCTCGCCCTCACCTGGAAGATCGTGCTGGTGGTGGAACTGCTCGGCCGCTCAAATGGGGTGGGCTTCGAACTGCAGACCGCGTTCCAGCTTTTCGACGTCGCCACCGTGCTGGCCTATGCGCTGGCCTTCACGGTGGTGGTCCAGATCATCGAGATCGGCATCATTCAGCCCTGGGAGCGGCACGCCGGCCGCTGGCGGCGATGACGGCAGTCGATGTTCTCATCCGCGCCAAGCGCTTTCCCGGCCCGGCGGGGGGCGAGCGCGTGCTCTACCGCGATTTCGCCCTTGCGGTGGCGCCGTTCTCCTTCGTGGTGCTGCTGGCGCCCTCCGGGCTCGGCAAGACGACGCTGCTCAACATGATCGCCGGGCTCGACCGCGACTATGACGGCCGGATCGGCTTCGGCACTGCCGGCCCGCCGCGCATCGCCTATGCCTTCCAGAGCCCGCGCCTGCTGCCCTGGCGCACCGTGGAGGAAAATGTGGCGCTGCCGCTCGGCGAGGACGCGGCGGCGCGGGCGGCGGCCCGTGCCATGCTGGAGGAGGTGGGGCTGGCCGATCAGGCGCAGGCCTATCCCGAGCGGCTCTCGCTCGGCCAGCAGCGCCGGGTGGCGCTGGCGCGGGCCTTCGCGCTGGCGCCGGACCTGCTGCTGATGGACGAGCCCTTCGTCTCGCTGGACGAGGCCGGCGCGGCCCGGCTGCGTGATCTGCTGCGCCGGCTGCTGGCGCGGCGGCCGGCGACGGTGCTCTTCGTCACCCACGACACCCGCGAGGCGGTGGAGCTGGGCAGCCGCATCGTGCGGCTGGACGGACCGCCGGCGCGGATCCGGCGCGACCTCGCCGTCGATCTCGACCTCGCCGCCCGGCGGGGCGCGGCGGGCGAGGCGCTGCGCGGCGACCTGCTGGCGCCCTGAGCGGACGGCGGCGCTTTTTCCCGGAACCGGCCTGAGGCTGCCGATGGCCATGAAAAAGGCCCGGAACACGGGGTTCCGGGCCTTTGGGAGTCGGCTTCGACGAAGGCGGCGAGGCCGCCCACGCTCCTTCCGGAAGCGAGGGCGGATGCGCCCTCACTTGTTGAGAAAGATCGCCGCTAACCGCTGGAGCAGACCCTTCGGCGGGGCCGCGGGCGGAGGTGTTTTCTGCCCAGGGTTGCTTCGGATCTACGCCGCGAAGGGGTGCTTCGCGGAGGAGGCCTGCGCGAGGACGTCCTTCGCCTTGGGCTCGCCGTTGACGGCGCGCTTCAGGGCTTCCTTGGTCGCCTCGTAGTTGAACTGCTGGATCTTCGCGTCGTCTGCGGCTTCCCAGTGGATGAACACGCCGACCGAGATGAACAGGTCGTCGGCTTCGTCTTCCGGGATGGTGCCGTCAGCCACGCTGTCGACAACGGCCTTCGCCACCGCATACTGGGCGGGGCCAAACATCTGGACGGCCTGACGGGCGTCCTTGATGGTTACCTTGTTGAACAGGATGGTGTTCGGCTTGGCGAGCAGGTTCGGGGTCACGACCGCGAGCAGCGACGTGAAGCCGTCCTTGTTGTTGGTGAGGGCGTTCACGAACGCGCTCTCGGCCGCGCTGCCGCGCGGTCCGATGATGAGGTCGATATGCGCGACTTCGTTGCCGTCGCCCACGAGCGACTCACCGATCAGAACCTTGTTGATCTTGGCCATCTAAATCCTCCCAAACGGGGTTGCACACTCAAGAGACAGGAAGCGTCTCTCTTTGATGTCCCGGCTATCTTTGTTGCAGCGTTTGAAGCACCAAACCGGTTGGCCCGATAGCTCGACCGACACGTCACGGGCGGGAGACTAGTTCCGGTTCACGGCTCCCTGCAAGGGAATCTTCGTTGCGAGCGCTGCTTTTGTCGGCGTTCTTCACGGTTTCGATGAAGCCCCGGCGGCGCCCCCCGGCGGTATCGGAACGGCTTCGCGACGTTCGGCCGCGGCTTGGCGCGGTGGTCACGCGGTAGTCATGCGGCCGGAGCGCGCGCCTATTCCTTAACCGGCGCTCGGCTTTCCATGTTGCAGTGCCGTCATGGAGTCCCGCCCCGCCCGGCCCGAAACCCGCGGGGACGGTCGATCCGGCGCCCCCGCCGCGCCGTAACGGGGGTGGCGGCTTGGCATACCAATTGCTCTCATCCGTTCGTCTAGGGAAGAACGCTCGGGTAGCCAGGTCCACTCTAAAAGGATCCAGCCATGGAGCTTATCCTGTCTATCTGCCTGATTGCCTCTCCCGGCGTATGCAAGGAGGAGGCGGTCTCCCTCAACATCGAGCAGGTCGGCCTGCCGGTGCAGTGCCTGATGGGTGCCCAGCCCATCATTGCGGAATGGTCCGAAAGCCACCCCAAATGGCGGGTCACGCGGTGGCGCTGCGGCCGGCCGGGCGACGCCGGCAAGGACATCTGATCCCACCCTCTCGGGACTTCGTGTCGCGTCCCCGGTCATGGATCCTGACGGAGCGGTGGCCGGTCCGGCCCCGACTCCCTGCCGCCCGCGACCCGGTGCCGCGCCGGGCCGGGCCGCGCCGGCCTGTGGCGCGGGTCTTCCGCAGCGGCGTGCGCCTCTCGCGCGCGATCCGCCCGGAAATGATAAAATATTCATAAGAATCAATTCGCTAGACACGATATTACGGTCCACCTAGGCTTTTGTCGGGAATAATTCCCGGCGTGGAACGGCATGTTCCCGGTGTTTGCCCGGGATCGCGCGCCGTCCACCGGCAAGACGTCAGACAAGACGCCGACAGACGCCAAGGAGAAGCGCATGACGAGAGGCCATCACCGTCTTCGCACGGGCCTGATCTTCACGGCCCTGCTGGGCGCCGCCCTGATGTTCGGCGCGCCCTCGCACGCCATCGACCTCGCCAAGGGACGGCAGGACCTGCCGGAAATCGTGCTCGGCGACACCAATGGCAATGACTTCGCCGTTCCGGTGAAGGACATCACCATGGAGGGCGGCAAGTCCTACCGCCTGAACATCACCTCGAATGGCGGCAAGGAATACAAGTTCATGGCGCCGGAGTTCTTCCGGAACGTCTGGCTCAACCAGATCGTCGTCAATCATCTGGAAATACATCCCTACGGCGCGCCGCATCACCTCGAGTTCGACGATGCCGGCACGATCTCGGTCGAGTTCGTGCCGATCCGCACCGGCACCTTCAAATGGTGGATCGAGGGCCTCGAAGAGAAGGGCATGGTCGGCACCCTGACCGTGAAGTGACCTGAGGGGGCACGGCAGGAGCCGGCCGCCGTGCCGGCGCCCGCGCGGTGCCCCGCCGACATCCCGAAAAGGCCCTGCCTGGCGCGCCCGGCTCCCCCGGTCATGGCGCCGGGCGCGGGCGTCCGACACCGGCATCGCCGGACATCACGCGCACCGGCGAAGCCGGGCACCGGAGGAAACCCATGACACGCACGCTCGCCACGGCCGCCGCCGTCCTCGTTCTCGGCCTCGGAACGGCGGCCTTCGCCGACGACGCCAAGCAGTGCAGCGACGGCATCACGTTCCTGAAGGCCGAGGCCGCCAAGAATCCGCCCAAGGCCACGCTCGACAAGATCAAGAAGGCGCTGAAAGGCGCGGAGCGGGAGCTGGGCGAGAAGGAATATGACGAGTGCATCGACTATGTGAACGACGGCAAGAAGGCGGTCTCGGGCTGAGCCCGCCCCGGCCGCCCGCCTCCTCCAGCCGGCCGTTTCGTGCTGCGGTGCAGCGTGCGCGGCCGGGCGGGACGTGAAATCATCGCCTCCCGCCGGGGAGGCGGGGCGGGACCGCGTTCGCATGCTGCGCAACTATCTTTCTTCCTTGCGGGGCCGCATGGCGCTGCTGCTGGCGGTCGCCGTGCTGGTCACGGCGGTGTCGGCGGCGGCGCTCATCGGCGTGCTCGGCCGCGCCAATGCGGAGGTCGACCGTCTTGCCTCGGCGCAGACGCGGCTGGAACTGCTCTCCAGCCTGTCCGGCCGCATCGGCGACTACGCGCTGATCGCGCTGCAGGCGTCGCAGCAGCCGGACGGGCTGGGCAACCTGCCGAAAGCCCGCGACCGGGCGCGGGAATCGTTCCAGCGCTTCGAGGAAACGCTGCGCCGGGATGTCATGCGGCTGTCCGGCGAGGAGCCGCAGACCTTGATGGCGGCCCGCAGCCGCACGCTGGCCCGGCTGCGGGCGCAGTTCGAGGTGCTGGACCGCCAGGTCCAGTCGGCGATGATCTCGCCCCAGCGCCAGATCGGGGTGCGGGTGGCGCTCGACGTGTTCGCCGCCGGCTTCGGCCCGCCGCTGGGCCTTGCCATGGAGGAGGAGCGGACCGAGGCGCAGAGCGCGCAGGCCGCGGTGCGCGAGCTGCGGGAGCGCACTATCCGCTGGAGCCTCGCCGGCGTGCTGTTCGCGCTGGTGCTTTCCGCGCTGGTCTATCATCGGCTTGGGCGTTCCCTCATCAACCGGGTGGCGGAGGTCTCCGCCGCGGCCTCCGAGATTTCCCGCGGGCGCACCGACACCCGCCTCACCGTGACCGGGCATGACGAGCTCAGCCTCGCCATGGCCCGCTTCAACCGCATGGCGCTGCACCTCGCCCGCCGCGAGGCGCGGCTGATGGCCGACCAGCGCCGGCTGCAGGAGATCGTCGACGCCCGAACCGCCGAGCTGCGCGGTGCCAATGAACGGCTTGAGCTGGTGGACCAGTCCCGCCGCCGCTTCTTCACCGATGTCAGCCACGAACTGCGCACCCCGCTGACGGTGATTCTCGGCGAGGCGGAGATCACGCTGCGCGGCACCCCGACGCCGGAGGACCTGCGCGCCGCGCTGGTCGTCATCCAGTCGCGCGCCCGCCGGCTGCACCGCCGGGTCGAGGACCTGCTGCGGATCGCCCGCTCCGAAAGCGGCCAGATCGAACTGGAGCGCCGGGAAGTCGCGGTCGGCACGCTGCTGGGGGATGTGGTGGACGACACCGCCCCGCTGGCGCGGGCGCGCGGCATCACGCTCGCGGTGGCGGACGAGCCGGGCCTCGCGGTGGAGGCGGACCGGGAATGGCTGCGCCAGGTGCTGGAGGGGCTGGTCGCCAATGCCCTGCGCCACTCCGCCGCCGGTTCCACCATCCGGCTCACCGCCGGGCTGGAGGGCGCCGAGGCGCTGATCACGGTGCGTGACGAGGGCGACGGCATCGCCCGCGACGAGCTGCCGCACGTCTTCGAAAGGTTCTGGAGGGGGGCTTCGGGTACCCGTCAGGGCAGCGGCTTCGGCATCGGTCTCGCGCTCGCGAAATGGGTGGTGGAGCGCCACGGCGGCACCATCGCCGTCGAAAGCCGCACCGCCCAGGAGGCCGCGGCGGAGGGGGCGCCCGGCGGGCCGGTGCCCGGAACCTGCGTCTCGGTGCGGCTGCCCGCCCTCATCCCGCATGCCACGCTGGAGGCTGCCCAATGACCATCCTGATCGTCGAGGACGACGCCGATATCGGCTCGCTGCTGCGGCGCGGCTTCTCCTCGGAGAGCTATCAGGTCGAGCTGGTGGGCGATGGCGAGCAGGCGCTGAAGGCCGCCAACGGCAAGGCGCTGGAGGCGATCATCCTCGATGTGATGCTGCCGGGGCGCTCCGGCATCGAGGTGTGCAAGGCGCTCCGCGCCGCCGGCCAGACCGCGCCGATCATCATGCTGTCGGCCCGTTCCAGCGTCACCGAGCGCACCGAAGGGCTGCTGGCGGGGGCGGATGACTACATCGTGAAGCCGTTCGCCTTCGAGGAGCTGCTGGCGCGGGTGAAGGTGCAGGCGCTCCGCCGCAGCACCGGCGAGGAGGAGGTGCGCCAGCTCACGGTCGGCCCCCTGACCCTTGATCTCGATGTCCGCCAGGCCCATGTCGGGGATGCGAAGGTTCGCCTCACCGAGCGGGAAGTCGAGCTTCTGGCGCTGCTGATGCGCCACGCCGGAGAGCCGCTGGCCCGCGGCGACATCTTCGCGGCGCTGTGGGCGGGTCATGGCGGAGCGTCCCTCAACGTGGTGGATGTCTATGTCGGCTATCTCCGCCACAAGCTGGCCGAGGTCGTCGGCAGCGGCGAGCAGCTCATCGTCACCGTTCGCGGCCGCGGCTTCATGTTCGAAGCCCCGGTAGCCTAGGCTGCGGCACCACGTTGTTTGTGCGCTGCGGTATTGGCATCTGGCATAATGTGGACCTAAAAGAATTACATCGGTGTTCTTGACGCGAACGGTCGGAATGACCAATGTAAAACTGTCGCCCATTAAATTCGATGGCGATATCAGTCTCTTATGATCTTCTTAGTAAGGTCCTGAGACATTCAAACCGGAGGAAGCACAATGGCCTGGTCGACCCCCTGCATCGTCGAAGTCTGCGTCGGCATGGAAGTCAACGCCTATATGCCCGCCGACTTCTGAGGCGTGAGGCGGGGCGTTTGGTAAGGCATCATGCCCGCTTCCACGCCCCGCCTGCGTCTTCTCGTGCTCGGCTCGGCAGCCGGCGGGGGATTTCCCCAATGGAACTGCCGTTGCCCGGTGTGCGCGCTCGCCTGGGAGGGTGATCCGCGTGTTCGGCGGCGGACCCAGACATCCGTCGCGGTCAGCGTGGACGGCGAGCGCTGGGCACTGGTCAATTGCGCGCCCGAGATCCTGCACCAGATTCAGGCCGTCCCGGCCCTGCATCCGCGTAATGGCCGCCGACATTCGCCGGTGGCCTCCGTTCTTCTCACCAATGCCGATATCGACCACATCGCCGGCCTGCTGAGCCTGCGGGAATCGCAGCCTTTCCGGCTGCATGCCACTGCCGCCATTCATGGCGTGCTGGCCGCCAACAGCGCGTTCGATGTTCTGGCGCCCGAGCATGTGGAGCGGCGCACGGTCGGCTTTGGCGACCCGTTCGAGGTGGTCGCCGGCATCACCGCCGAGATTTTCCCGGTGCCCGGCAAGATCGCGCTCTATCTGGAGCGTGGCGAGATCGAAGCCTCCGGCGCGGTGGCCACCACGGTCGAGGGCGAGCAGACGGTCGGGGTCGAGCTGAGCGACGGCGCGGCGCGGGTGCTGTTCATTCCCGGCTGCGCGGTCATGACCGAGGCGCTGCGCGCCCGTCTTGAAGGCGCCGACGCCGTTCTGTTCGACGGCACGGTCTGGCGCGACGACGAGATGGTGGCCGCCGGGGTGGGCACCAAGACCGGCGCGCGCATGGGCCACATGGCGATGTCCGGCCCCGAGGGTTCGCTTGCGGCCTTGTCTCAGATCAAAGTAAAACGGAAGATCTTCGTACACATAAACAACACCAATCCGGCGCTTGTCGAAGGATCGCCGGAGCGCCTCGCAGTCGAAGCTGCGGGTTGGGAAGTTGCCGAAGATGGGATGGAGATCACGCCATGACAACATTGCTTTCGCCGGAAGAGCTGGAAGCGCGGCTGCGGGACGTCGGCAAGCGCCGGTACCACAGCCTTCACCCGTTTCATAAGCTGCTGCATAATGGCGAGCTGGATTTCGGCCAGGTCCAGGCCTGGGCGCTGAACCGCTATTACTACCAGGCGATGATCCCTGTGAAGGATTCGTCCATCCTCGCCCGGATGGAGGAGCCGGAGCTGCGCCGGGCCTGGCGCCAGCGCATCATCGACCATGACGGCGACCGGGAAGGCGAGGGGGGCATCGCCCGCTGGATCAAGCTGACCGACGGCCTCGGCCTCGACCGCGACTATGTCACCTCGCTGCACGGCCTGCTGCCGGCCACCCGCTTCGCGGTGGACGCCTATGTCCATTTCGTGCGCGAGAAGTCCCTGCTGGAAGCCATCGCCTCCTCGCTCACGGAGATGTTCTCGCCCGGCATCATCGGCGAGCGTGTCGCCGGCATGCTGAAGAACTATGATTTCGTCTCCAAGGAGACGCTGGCCTATTTCGACAAGCGCCTGACCGAGGCGCCGCGCGATGCCGATTTCGCGCTGGACTATGTGAAGCGCCACGCCCGTACCCCGGAACAGCAGGATGCGGCAATCCGGGCGCTGGAGTTCAAGTGCGACGTGCTGTGGGTGCAACTCGACGCACTGTATTTCGCCTATGTGGAGCCGAAGATGGCCTATCCCGGAGCGTTCGTGCCGAGCGCGGCCTCGCCGCCGACCCGAGAGGGCGCCTGAGTGGCGCCCGCACTCGCCCCCGCCGGCATCCCGCGGCTCGCCCGCGGGGTGCGGCTGCGCCATGACGAGGCGCGCGGGCAGTGGGTGCTGCTCGCGCCCGAGCGCGTGCTGCATCCCGATCCGGTGGCGGTGGAGATTCTGCGGCGGGTGGATGGCGCCCGCACCATCGACGCGATCGTCGACGACCTGATTCTCGCCTTCGCCATCGACCGCGAGCGGGTGGCGGGCGATGTGGACGCCTTCCTGGCCAATCTGGCCTTGAAGGGCATGGTGGAGGTGGCGACATGAACGTGGCGACCCTTCCGGACACCGGTGCCGCGCCGCTGGCCCGCCCGCCGGTGCCGCCGCCCTACGGCATGCTGGCGGAGCTGACCCACCGCTGCCCGCTGCAGTGCCCCTATTGCTCGAACCCGGTCGAGCTGGACCGCCGCAACGCCGAGCTCGACACGCAGACCTGGCTGCGGGTGTTCTCCGAGGCGGCGCGGCTCGGGGTGCTGCAGGTGCATCTGTCCGGCGGCGAGCCCACCTCCCGGCGCGACCTTGAGGAGATGATCCGGCACTGCGTCAAGGTGGGGCTCTACACCAACCTCATCACCGCCGGCGTCGGCATCACCCCGGAGCGGCTGCAGGCGATCTCCGACGCCGGCGTCGACCACGTCCAGCTCTCGTTCCAGGGGGCGGACGCGGCGACCACCGATCTCGTCTCGAATTTCCGTGGCGCCCATGAGCGCAAGCTCGCCTTCGCCGCGCAGGTGCGGCGCCTCGGCCTGCCGCTCACCGTCAATTCGGTGGTTCACCGGGCCAATATCCACCAGATCCCGGATTTCATCGAGCTGGCGCTGACGCTCGGCGCCAAGCGGGTGGAGATCGCCCATTCGCAATATTACGGCTGGGCGCTGCGCAACCGGGCGGCGCTGATGCCGACCCGCGAGCAGGTGTTCTGGGCGCTGGAGATCGTCGAGAAGGCGCGCGAGCGGCTGCGCGGCGTGCTCACCATCGACGCGGTGGTGCCGGATTATTACGCCAAATACCCCAAGCCCTGCATGAATGGCTGGGGCAAGCAGTCGCTCAACGTCACCCCCTCCGGCAAGGTGCTGCCCTGCCACGCCGCCGAGACCATTCCCGGCCTCGACTTCTGGAACGTGCGGGACCACAGCCTGCCGGAGATCTGGCAGGATTCGCCGGCTTTCAACGCCTATCGCGGCACGGACTGGATGCCGCCGCTGTGCCAGGGCTGCGAGCGCAAGGAAATCGACTGGGGCGGCTGCCGCTGCCAGGCGATGGCTATTGCCGGGGACGCCGCCGAGACCGATCCCGCCTGCCATAAGTCCCCGCTCCACGCCCATCTTCTCGCGCTCGCCGAGGAGGACGCCGCCCGGCAGGAGCAGCCTTTCGACTATCGCCGTTACCTGCAGCCCGACCGGGCTTCGTGACGTGCCGACCGGAGCTCACGTCATGCGTCGCCTTCTCGCCCGTCTCGCCGTGGTGGCCAGCGTCTCCCTCTCCGGCGCGGCGGCCCTGGCCGCGCCGACCGGCGCCGCGCTGTTCTTCGAGACCCCCTTCCTCGCGGCCCTGCCGGCGGGAACGACGCTTTCCTACAGCTACCGCCACACCACCTCAGACCCCTCGCTCGGCGAGAGCTTCGACGAGAAGATGGAGATGAAGATCGAAGCCGCGCCGGAGGACGCCGCCAAGCGGGTCGCCGATGTCGACATCTTCCGGGGAAGCCAGCATCGCGAGGCCGGGCCCTTCCCGGTCGCGCTCGGCAATCCGCTGGCGCTCGTGCTGCTGGAGCGGGAGGCGAAGGAGATCGCCCAGCTCACCAAGGGCAGCCCCTTCTACATCCGCAACCGGATGAAGGAGGCACTGATGAACGGCACGGCGGAGGACATCCGCATTTCCTACGCCGGCAAGGACGTGCCGGCCTGGAAGCTGGACATCGCGCCCTTCGCCACCGACCCGCACAAGGAGCAGCTGCTGGAGATCGCCAATCGCCGCTACAGCTTCGTCTTCTCCGAGGCGGTGCCCGGCGGGCTCTATGAGGTGAAGGTGGTCACCCCCAAGGCCGACAAGTCCGGCGCGATGATCGAAACGGTGGTGACGCTCTCCGGCAGCACCACCGCAGCCCCGGCGCCGTAACACGAAACGCCGCCCGCGCCCCGGCGGCGCGAAGGACGGCAGCAACAGGGAGAACGTCCATGCGCAGGATCGCGGGTCTCATCGTCGCTGGCGCGCTGGTGCTCGGCAGTTCCGGGGGCGCGCTGGCGCAGACGGCCGCCACGGGAACCGGCGACAGCGGCGCGAGCGCCTCGTCAGCGGCGTCGTCTTCGCCCTCGCCGGCGACGCTGGCGACCACAAACCCCGCCACCGGCCAGCCGCTGCCGGTGGGGGTGAGCCGGCCGGCGCAGCAGGTCACCATGCCGGCAGGGCTGGTGAACGACTATCCCACCGTCGCCCGGGCGGACTATGTCTTCGCCTGTATGGCCGCCAATGGCCAGACCCGGCTGTCGCTGGAGAAGTGCTCCTGCTCCATCGACACCATCGCGACCATCCTGCCCTATGAGAAATATGTCGAGGCGGAGACCATCCTCTCGGTCGGGCAGGTGGCGGGGCAGCAGGCCGAGGTGTTCCGCGCCACCGGCATGTTCCGCGACATGGTGGCCGATCTGCGCCGGGCGCAGGCGGAGGCAGAAGTCACCTGCTTCTACTGAGCGCCGGCCGGACGCGGCCGGGCGCGCCGCGCCCGCCGCGCGGGGTGCCCCACATCCACCCCGTCGCGGGCGCGCGGCGCGCGCCTTGCGCGTCAGCTCCCCGGCTTCAGTTCGCTCTCGAAGTTGCGCCCGGTGGTGTCGGCGGCATCGACCCGGATCTGCTTGCCGGTGGGCTCGTAGGAGAACTGCAGGGCAGGGTCCTCGCTCAGCGAGATGCCGCCGGTCATGGAGAGGATCAGCTCGTCGCCCTGCTTCACCTCGATGCGGTCGACATATTGCGCGGGGATATAGAGCCGGGTCACCTGGTCCATCTGCAGCCCGGAATAGTTGGGGTGGCGGATCATGAGCTGCACCCGCGAGAGCCGGGTGGCCTGGGTGGCGTCGCCCTGCTGGCCGTTCTCCACCACTTTCAGCTTCATCTGGCCGATGTTCCGCAGCGCGGCTTCCTCGTCCTTCATCGCCGGGGCGGAGCAGCCGCCCGAGGCCTTCACGAAGCGCTCCGTCATCTGCAGCGAGCCGTCGGAAAGCTCGGCGACGGCGCGGATATAGGAATAGGAGTTGACCCGCAGCCGGGTGCCGAGGCTGAGGTCGCGCCGCTCGCCGCCGAAGCTGAAGGTGGCGGCGACGGGGGCGGGGTTCTCGTCGACGATAAGGGTGAGCTTCTTCACCGTGCGGCTGTCGCCGGCCGGAAGCGCCACCACGACGTCGACCGGCACCATGGCGGCGTCCTCGGCCCGGGTGGGGGCGGTCAGTGTCAGCAGCGGGCTCTTGTCGGCGATGGGCCGGTCGCCGAACACGTCCGGCTTCAGTTCCTGCCAGGTCTGGCCGGAGGCGGCTTCCTCGCCGGCGGCGGCGGTCCCGACCCCGGCGAACAGGGTGAGAGCCAGGATAGAGCTGGCCAGAACGGCCTTGGCGTAGTGCATGACGTCCTCCGGTGCCTCGCCGCCGGTCGTTGATCGCCGGGCGCTGACCATCGGATCATACGCTCATCC
Organism: Ancylobacter lacus; assembly: GCF_018390635.1. Lineage (GTDB taxonomy): Bacteria > Pseudomonadota > Alphaproteobacteria > Rhizobiales > Xanthobacteraceae > Ancylobacter > Ancylobacter lacus. The sequence continues at coordinate 466,997 of NZ_JAHBGE010000044.1, forward strand.
CGCGTGGATTGCAGTCACATGATGCAGAGCGATGCCGGCCGCGGTGGCGACGTTCAGCGAATCGAAATGGCCCCGCATCGGAATGCGCACCGTCAGGGCCCGCTCCATGATGCGCGCCGGCAGGCCCGGCCCTTCCGCACCGAGCAGCAGGGCGGTGCGGGCCGGGGGGCGGCAGTCGGACAGGGCCTGCGTGCCCGCGGGCGTCAGGGCCAGCGGGGTGAAGCCATGCGCCACCACGAGATCGAGCAGCGCGTCGACCGCGCCGCCGCGGGCGAACGGCACCATCAGCGCCCCGCCGACCGATACCCGGATCGCCTTGCGGTAGAGCGGATCGCAGGAGGCGGTGTCGAGCAGCACGGCATCGACGCCGAAGGCCGCTGCGTTGCGGAAGATGCCGCCGATATTGTCGTGGTTGGAGACGCCCGAGACCACGAGCAGGGTCGCCGCCGCCGGCAACCCGGCCAGCAGGGCGTCGGCGTCGGCCTCCGCGCCGCGCCGGCCGATGCCGAGTAGCCCGCGGTGGATGTGGAAGCCGGTGATGCCGTCGAGCACGGCCTGCCCGGCGGTGTAGACCGGCAGGTCCTGCGGCGCCTGCGCCAGCAGCGGGGCCAGCGCTTCGACCCGGCTTTCCGCCAGCAGCAGCGAATCGAGCGGAAAGCGGTTGCGCGGCGACAGCGCGACGTCGAGCACGGTGCGGCCTTCGACGATGAAGCGGCCGGCCCGCCCGACGAGGTCGCGCTCGCGGATGGCGTGGTAGGCGTCGATGCGCGGATCGTCGGGCGAGGCGATGGGGATGAGCGGCCTCACCCCTCCAGCTCCTCGCGCAGCATCTCCAGCGCCAGCCATTCCTCCTCGGCCTTGGCGAGCTCGGCCTGGGTGCGGGTCAGCTCGGCGGTCGCCTTCTGGAAGCCGGCGGGATCACGGGTGTAGAAGTTCGGCGTGTGCAGCGTGTTGCCGAGCCGGGCGACGTCGGATTCGAGCTGGGCGATGCGCTTGGGAAGCTGCTCCAGCGCGTGCTTCTCCTTGAAGGAGAGCTTGCGCCGGGACGCCGGCCTGGCGGCGGGAGCGCTCGCCGGGGCCGGCTTGTCCGCCCGCTCGGCCTTCTCCTCGATCGCCCGGGCCTTCACCCCATGGCCGCGCTGGGCCACCATGTCGGAATAGCCGCCGGCATAGACCGTCCAGTTGCCGTCGCCCTCGAAGGCGATGATGGCGGTGACGGTGCGGTCGAGGAAGTCGCGGTCGTGGCTCACCAGCAGCACGGTCCCGGCGTAGTCGTCGATCATCTCTTCCAGCAGGTCGAGCGTTTCGAGGTCGAGGTCGTTGGTCGGCTCGTCCAGCACCATCAGGTTGGAGGCCTGGGCAAGCGCGCAGGCCAGCAGCAGCCGGCCGCGCTCCCCGCCCGAGAGCTTCGACACCGCGGTGCCGGCCTGTTCGGGGGTGAACAGGAAGTCCTTCATGTAGCCGATGACATGGCGCGGGTTGCCGCCGATGAACACCTGGTCGCCGCGCCCGTCGGTCAGCGTGTCGCGCACCGAGCGATTGGGGTCGAGCGCGGCGCGGCGCTGGTCCAGCGTCGCCATCTCGATATTGGTGCCGAGCTTGGCCTTGCCGCTGTCGGGGGCGAGTTCGCCGGTGAGCATCTTCAGCAGCGTGGTCTTGCCCGCGCCGTTCGGCCCGACGATGCCGATGCGATCGCCGCGCTGGATGCGGATGGAGAGATCGCGCACGATGACGCGGTCGCCATAGCTCTTGGCGATGTGCTCGGCTTCCATCACCAGCTTGCCGGAGACATCGGCCTCGGTGGCGGTGACGGCGATGGTGCCGACCGCGCGGCGGTGGTCGCGGAACTGGGCGCGCAGATCCGCCAGCTCGCCGACGCGGCGCATGTTGCGCTTGCGCCGGGCGGTGACGCCGTAGCGCATCCAGTGCTCTTCCGCGACGATCTTGCGGGCGAGCTTCTGCTGGTCGCGCTCCTCCTCCTCCAGCACCTGGTCGCGCCACTCCTCGAAGAAGGCGAAGCCGCGCTCCATCCGCTTGGTGCGGCCGCGGTCGAGCCACACGGTGGCGCGGGTCAGGTCCTGCAGGAAGCGGCGGTCATGGCTGATGAGCACCAGCGCCGAGCGCATCGAGGTGATCTCGCTCTCCAGCCATTCGATGGCGGGCAGGTCGAGATGGTTGGTCGGCTCGTCGAGCAGCAGGATGTCGGGCTCGGGCGCCAGCACGCGGGCCAGCGCCGCGCGGCGGGCCTCGCCGCCGGAGAGGTTGGCCGGGTTTTCCTCGCCGGTGAGGCCGAGCTCGTTCAGCAGGTAGAGCGCGCGGTATTCCGGGTCGCCCGGCCCCATGCCCGCCTCGACATAGGCCAGCGTCGTGGCGAAGCCGGAAAGGTCGGGCTCCTGGGGGAGGTAGCGCACCGTGGCCCCGGGCTGGGCGAAGCGGGTGCCGCTGTCCTGTGATACGAGGCCGGCCGCGATCTTCAGCAGCGTCGACTTGCCCGAGCCGTTGCGGCCGACGAGGCCGAGCCGCTCGCCCTGCGAGACGGAAAGCTCCGCCGATTCGAGCAGCGGCGTGCCGCCGAAGGTGAGGGCGATGTTCTGGAGAAGCAGAAGGGGAGGAGCCATGGCGGGGGGATAGGGGCAAAGCCGCGCCGGGGCAAGGGGGCGCGCGCGGCGGCCGGGCGGCAGCGCCCGGAAACACGCCTCCGCGCCCGTCGCGTGGTGCCTCCGGCCGCGCCGGGGAGCGCCCTTCAGCTTTCCCCGTGGCGGTGGAACACGCAGGCGAGCTTGTTGCCGTCGGGGTCGCGGACATAGGCGGCATAGAAGCCGGGGCCGTAGTGCGGCCGCAGGCCGGGCGCGCCCTCATCCCGGCCGCCAAGGGCCAGCGCCGTGCGGTGGAAGGCGTCCACCGCGGCGCTGTCCGGGGCGCGGAACGCGACCATGGTGCCATTGCCGCCCGAGGGCGCCCCACCGTCGAAGGGCTGGCACAGCCACAGGCTGACCCCGTCGTCATAGTCGGCGCCATAGCCTTCGAAGCCGGGCACGGCGTCGCCGCGGCGGGCATGGCCGAGCGGCGCCAGCAGCGCATCGTAGAAGGTGGTGGCGCGGGCGAGATCGGCGACGCCGAGGGTGGTGTAGAGGATGAGCGACATGGCTGCCTCGGAAGCGGTGGGGGCCCCATCGTTCCCCGCCCGGCCGCCGGCGTAAACTCCCCTGCGCACCTGACTTCGGCCCGCGCTGGCCCTAAGCTGCGCAACCCTGTCGCCACGAATGCCGGATGCCCCCATGTCTGCCGTGCCCGCCGCTGCGCCTGCCGCCCCTGCGCCCGATGCGATGCGCGCGGTCGAGGGGCTTGTCGCCCGCCTTGCCGCCCGCCTTGGCCCGGCGCATGTGCTCACCGCGCCGGAGGACATCGCCCTGCACCTGCGGGAGGAGCGGGGGCTCTATGCCGGGCGCACCCCGGCGGTGGTGAAGCCGGGCTCCACCGAGGAGGTGGCCTTCGTTGTGGCGGCCTGCGCGGAGGCGGGCGTGCCGATCGTGCCGCAGGGCGGCAATACCGGCCTTGTCGGCGGGCAGATGCCGTTCGGCGAGGTGCTGCTGTCGCTGACCCGGCTCGACCGCATCCGCGCGGTGGACCCGGTGGACATGACCATGACGGTCGAGGCCGGCTGCATCCTGGAGGACATCCACCGCGCCGCCGAGGGCGAGGGCTGCCTGTTCCCGCTCCACATCGCCTCGCAGGGTTCCTGCCGCATCGGCGGCAACCTTGCCACCAATGCCGGCGGCACCGCCGTGCTGCGCTATGGCAACGCCAAGGAGCTGGTGCTCGGGCTGGAGGTGGTGCTGGCGGACGGGCGGGTGTGGAACGGGCTGAAGCGCCTGCGCAAGAACAATGCGGGCTACGACCTGCGCCAGCTCTTTCTCGGCACGGAAGGCACGCTCGGCATCATCACCGCCGCCGTGCTCAAGCTGTTCCCGCGGCCGGCCCAGCGGGTCACCGCCTTCGCCGGCGTGCCGGACCCGCGCGCGGCGCTGGCGCTGATGAAGCGCCTGCGCGAGGAGGCCGGCGACGCCCTCACCACCTTCGAGCTGATGGCGAGCTTCGGGCTGGAAACCGTGCTGAAGCACATGAGCGGCACGGTGCGCCCGCTCGGCGCGGCGTATCCCTGGTATGTGCTGGCCGAGCTGTCGGCGCCGACCCGCGCCTTCGATCTCGGCGCGCTGATGGAGGCCGGGCTCGGCGCCGCCTTCGAGGCGGGCGAGGTGCTGGACGCCACGATCGCCGCCAGCGAGGCGCAGGCGGCGGCGCTGTGGCGGCTGCGCGAGGACATGTCGGAGGCGCAGAAGCACGAGGGCGGCTCGGTGAAGCACGACGTCTCGGTGCCGGTGTCCCGTGTGCCGGAATTCCTGGAGCGGGCGCTGCCGGCGGTGGAGGCCCGGCTGCCGGGCCTGCGGCCGTGCCCCTTCGGCCATGTCGGCGACGGCAACATCCATTTCAACCTCAGCCAGCCGGTGGGCATGGACAAGGCCGCCTTCCTCGCGCTGTGGGAGGATTTCAACCGCATCGTCCACGACATCGTGGCCGACATGGACGGCTCCATCGCCGCCGAGCACGGCATTGGCCGGCTGAAGCGCGACGAACTCGCCCACTACGCCGATCCGCTTGCGCTGGAGCTGATGCACCGGCTGAAGCAGGCGATGGATCCCATGGGATTGCTCAATCCCGGAAAGGTCATCCTTACCGAGGAACAGTCTTCCTCATGATTGGAAGAATTAAAATGTAGTACTTGGCGAGGTTCTGTTCTTTTCAACGATTCTACATTTATCGAATCCTGGCATTTTATATTGTCGCAGCCCGGCGGACGGGTTTAAGGATGCACGACACTTGGACAGTGCCGGTGCACGACCTGCTGCCCGCTGATGCACGCGATCGCGCACCGGACGCCCGGAACGGGATATCCTCATGCGCAAGCTCCGCCGGCCCTCGCGGCTCGTCTCCTCGCCTTTGCCCGGCCTCGCGATCCTCGCCGTGGCGGCGCTGATCGGGCTGGGGCAGGTCGCGCTGGCGCAGGCGGAGCCGCCCGCGCCGGCGGCCCCGGCCGCCACACGGCCGGTCGCGCCCGCCCCGGTGGCTACGCCGGGAGCCTCCGTGCCGCCCGAGGTCGTCGCGCCCCCCGCGCTTTCCGTGCCGGCCACGCCTGCTGCGGCTGCCGCGCCCGGGTCCGCCGGGGAGGTTGCGCCGGCCCCGGCCGATGCGGCGATGCCGATGGAGCCGGCGCCCGCCGCTGCGACACCCGGCATCGCCCTGCCGCATGATCTGTCGCCCTGGGGCATGTTCATGGCGGCGGACTGGGTGGTGAAGGCGGTCATGCTCGGCCTCGCCTTCGCCTCGGTCGTCACCTGGACCATCTGGCTCGCCAAGTCGCTCGAACTGATGGTCGCCTCGCGCCGCCTGCGCCGGGCGCTGCGCGGCCTGCTGGCCTCGGCCACGCTGGAGGCCGGCCATCGCGCCACCGGCGAGGCCGCCGGACCGGCGACCGCCATGGTGCGGGTGACGGAGCTGGAGCTTCAGCGCTCCGGCGAGCTGCCGGCCGAGGGCATCAAGGAGCGCGTCGCCATCTCGCTCGGCCGCATCGAGGCCGGCGCCGGCCGGCGCATCACCCGCGGCACCGGCATTCTCGCGACGATCGGCGCCACCGCACCCTTTGTCGGCCTGTTCGGCACGGTGTGGGGCATCATGAATTCCTTCATCGGCATCGCGAAAACCCAGACCACCAACCTCGCCGTGGTGGCGCCGGGCATCGCCGAGGCGCTGCTCGCCACCGCCATCGGCCTCGTCGCCGCCATTCCGGCGGTGATCATCTACAACCATTTCAGCCGGCAGGTGTCGGGCTATCGCGCGCTGCTCGGCGACACCTCCGCCGAGATGCTCCGCCTGCTCTCGCGCGACCTCGACCGCCGCGATGTGGCGCGCGCGGCGCGGCAGGACACGGCGCGGCAAGAGACGGCGCGGCAGGAGCGCGAGGTCCGCGAGCGCGACGCGCGCGAGACCACGGCGCAGGCCGTGCAGAAGCGGCTACGCGCCGCCGCGGCGGAATAGGCCGGCACAGCAAGGAGCCCACCCATGGCCGCGAAGCTCCACACCGGGGATGGCGACGACCTGCCGGAAAACCACGAGATCAACGTCACCCCCTTCATCGACGTCATTCTCGTGCTGCTCATCATTTTCATGGTGGCGGCGCCGCTTTCCACCGTCGATGTGGCGGTCGATCTGCCGGCCTCCACCGCCCAACCGCACCCGCGGCCGGACAAGCCGGTCTATTTCACCGTGAAGGGCGACCTCGGCCTCGCGCTGGGCAATGAGGACGTGCCGCGCGATGGCCTCGCCGCCGCCCTCGCCGCCGCCACCGCCGGCAACAGGGACACCCGCATCTTCCTGCGCGCCGACAAGGCGGTGCCGTATGGCGACCTGATGGAGGTGATGAATCTGCTGCGCGGGGCCGGCTATCTCAAGATCGCGCTGGTCGGGCTGGAGGCCGTGCCCGGCGCGCCGGCCGCTGCCGCCAGCCCGGGCAGTCCCGCCCCGGCGGCGCCATGAGCGTCCTGCTGCTGCAGGCGGAGGGCCGGCGCCATCGGCTGGCCGAGGGCGGGCGCTGGCTCGGCTGCGGGGTGGTGATCCTCGGGCTCCACGCCGGCGTGGTCGGCTATCTCGGCAGCCGGCCGCTGGAGATGCCGGCGGAGGCCTCCGCCCCCATCATGATCGAGCTGGCGGAACTGCCGGTGGCGCCCGCCGCCGAGCCGGTGGAGCTGCCGCCTGGCCCGCAGATGGAGCAGGCCGACGAGGCGCCGGAGGAGGTGCCGCCGGACCCGCTGGCCGAGGCCGAGGATGCCCCGCCGCCCGAGCCGACCCCGCCGGTGGAGGAGCCGCTGCCCAAGGTGGATCCCACCCCGGCGGAGAACATCGAGGTGCCGCTGCCCCCGCCCATGCCGCTCGCCGCCGAACTGACGCCGCCGAGGGAGGCGCCGGAGGAGAAGCCCGTTGAACGGCCGAAGCCGCGGCCCAAGCCGGCGCAGAAGCCGAAGCAGAAGCCCAAGGTGATCGCCGACAAGCCGCCGGCGCCGCGCACCTCCGCCGCCGCCTCGATCGACGCGCCGCGGGCCGATGTCGCCGCTGCGCCGAATGCCGGCGTCAGTTCCTCCGCCCGCGCCACCGCCGCGAGCTGGCGCAGCCGGCTGCTGGCCCACCTCAACCGTAACAAGCGCTATCCCGGCGAGGCGCGGGCGCGGGGGGAGCAGGGCCAGCCCCGCGTCGCCTTCACCATCGACCGCAGCGGCCGGGTGCTGGGCGCGCGGCTGGTCGGCGGCTCCGGCAGCGGCTCGCTGGACGAGGAGGCGCTGGCCATGGTGCGGCGGGCCTCGCCCTTCCCGCCGGCGCCGCCGGAGGTGGCGGGCGGGCCGTTCACCTTCACCGTGCCGGTGAATTTTTCCATGCGTTGAGCCGGCTGGGTGTGCCGTCAGGGCCGGCGCGGGTGCCGTCACTGGCCGGCGCGGCGCCGGCCGCGCCTCAGGCCGCCGCCGCCTCGCGCCGCATCGGGGTGGGGCCGGGTGTGTCCTGCGCCGCCCAGCAGGCGACGAGGCGGCCGGCCTTGGTCTCCAGCGGAGGCATCTCGCTGCGGCAGCGCGCCATCACCAGCGGGCAGCGCGGGTTGAAGGGGCAGCCGGTCGGCGGGTTGAACGGGGAGGGCAGTTCCCCTTCCAGCACGATGCGGTCCTTCTTCGCGCCGGGGTCGGCCATCGGCGTCGCCGACATCAGGGCGCGGGTGTAGGGGTGCTTGGCCGCGCTGAAGATGGCGTCGCGCGGGCCATGCTCCACGGCGCGGCCGAGATACATCACCATCACCTCGTCGGCCATGTGGCGCACCACGCCGAGGTCGTGGCTGACGAAGACATAGGCGACGCCGAGGCCCTCCTGCAGTTCCACCAGCAGGTTCAGCACCTGCGCCCGCACCGAGACGTCCAGCGCCGAGACCGGCTCGTCCAGCACCAGGATCTTCGGCTTCAGCACCAGCGCGCGGGCGATGGCGATGCGCTGGCGCTGGCCGCCGGAGAACATGTGGGGGTAGCGGCCATGGTGCTCCGGCCGCAGCCCGACCCGCGCCATCATGTCGAGGGCGCGGGCGCGCCGCTCCGCCGCGGGCAGCGGGGTGTTGACCAGCAGCGGCTCCTCGATGGCGGCACCGATGGTCTGGCGCGGGTTCAGCGAGCCATAGGGGTTCTGGAACACCATCTGCACCTCGCCACGGTAGCGGCGGCGGGTGGCGGCATCGGCCTCGGCGACGTCGACCCCGTTGAGGAAGAGCGAGCCCGCGCCCGGCGCCTCGATCATCGTCAGCATGCGGGCCAGCGTCGACTTGCCGGAGCCGGATTCCCCCACCACCGCCAGCGTCGAGCGCGGGGCGAGGCGGAAGCTGATGCCGGCCACCGCCTTCACGGTCGCGGGGGCGGAGAGGAAGCCGCGGGAGACCTCATAGGACTGGGCGAGGTTCACCGCCTCGAGCACGGGCTGGGTCATCGTCGTCTCCTAGGCCGCGGCCGGGGCGCGCTGCGGCACGCCCTGGACCAGCGGGGTGTGGCACAGCGCGAGCCCAAGCTCGGCGCCGGCGCGCGGCGGCGGCACGGTGCGGCAGCGCTCGGTGGCGAAGCGGCAGCGCGGGGAGAAGAGGCAGCCCTTGGGCCGGTCGGCGAGGCCCGGCACCACGCCGGGGATGGAGGGCAGCAGGCGCCCGCTCGCCCGCTCCGGCAGCGCGGCGAGCAGGGCGGCGGTGTAGGGGTGGTGCGGGTCGCGGAACAGGCCCTCGGTCGGCTGCATCTCCACCTGCTGGCCGGCATAGTGCACGCAGACCCGCTGCGAGGTTTCCGCCACCACTCCCATGTCGTGGGTGATGAGCACCAGCCCCACCCCGTTCTCGCGCTGCAGCCGCACCAGCAGGTCGAGGATCTGGGCCTGGATGGTGACGTCGAGCGCGGTGGTGGGCTCGTCGGCGATGATGAGCTTGGGCCGGCAGGCCAGCGCCATCGCGATCATCACGCGCTGGCTCATGCCGCCGGAGAGCTGGTGGGGGAAGGCCCGGAGCCGCCGCTCGGGCTCGGGGATGCCGACCTCGTTCAGCAGCGCGATGGCGCGGTCCCGCCGTGCCGCCCGGCCGAGGCCGAGATGGGTCTTCAGCGCCTCGCCGATCTGGAAGCCCACGGTGAAGCAGGGGTTGAGGCTCGACATCGGCTCCTGGAAGATCATGGCGAGGTCGCGCCCGATGATCCGGCGCCGCTCGCGCGGGGTCATCGCGGCGAGGTCCTTGCCGTCGAACATCAGCCGGTCGGCGGTCACGGTCGCAGTCCACGGCAGCAGGCCCATCACCGCCAGCATGGCGACCGATTTGCCCGAGCCGGACTCCCCGACGATGGCGACCAGCTCGCCCGCGGCGACATCGAGGTCCACCCCGTCCACCGCGCGGAACGGCCCGCGCGAGGTGGCGAAGGAGACGGTGAGGTTGCGGATGGAGAGGAGGGTCATGAAATCCGGGACCTCTCGTGCTATATGGAGGATGACGTGGAAGGCTGCTTCACACAGGAGGTTCTCATGCGAGGCCCTATTCTCCCGATCGTGGTGGGTCGGTAGTCGCCGCAGCGCTCTCCGGCGCCGGGGAGCCGGTGGCCGTGCGCGCCGTTGTCGCGCTGTCCGGCGGCGTGTCGGCCAGCGCCACGGTGAGAGCCGCGAAGTCCGTCACCCTGAATTCGAACGCGGGCGCCTCCAGCGGCGGCAGCCAGACCGCGCGTCGCGGCCCCTCCGGGGCTTCGACGAACTGGCGCAGCCTCGCCAGCGCCGCCATGCCGGCGCTGTCCGTCGCATTGGCGAGTTCGTAGTAGCCCGCCAGAAGCTGCGCCTTCTTGCCCTTCGACAGGCCCTTCAGCGCCCCGGCGCCGACCGCGTCGCCGGAGGTGTTCAGCATGCCGTTCAGATTGTAGTACCGCACCACGTCGAAGATGCGGTCGTGCGGGATGCGGTCATAGTGCTCGACCGCCTGGGCGAAGATCGGATCGGACGTGTCGGCCTTGGCGGCGGGGCCGGGCGGGGCGGCGTCGGTGTCGGCGGGCGGCTGCGGCTCCTCGAATTCGGCCGCGATCTTCTTCCTCACGCTGGCGGCGGTGAGCGCCCGGCGCTGCTGGCGCAGGTTCGACGAAATCTCGGCATAGAGCGCGATGGCGAGATCGATGCGCGCCTCCGCGCGCTGGTCGCGCCGCTCCAGCTCCTGCGCCAGCCGGCCGAGGAAGAAGGTGGCGAGCGTCGTGCCGGCCACGAACAGCGCGCCCCACGCGGTCGCCGTGTCGCGGGACAGGCCGAGCGCGGTGAGCAAGGCGAACAGGACCACCAGTGCCAGGAAGAGGCCGGCGATCACCACCGCGGCGGCACGGTACCATTCCGGGCTGTCGTCCCACAGGCGCCGCGTCGTCCGCCGCGCCCAGCGCAGGAAAGACGGCACCGTTCCTTGGCGCGGGTCGTCCGGCGTGGGCGGGCGCGGGGCGGCCATCGCGGTCAGCTCCGCCGCAGCTTCGGGTCGAGCGCGTCGCGCAGGCCGTCGCCCATCAGGTTGATCGCCACCACGGTGATGAGGATGGCGAGGCCGGGCAGGGTGACGATCCAGGGCGCGGCGCGGATGAACTCGCGGCTGTCGGCCAGCATGGCGCCCCATTCCGGCGTCGGCGGCTGGGCACCGAGGCCGAGGAAGCCCAGCGCCGCCGCCTCCAGAATGGCGTCGGAAACGCCGAGCGCGGCCTGCACGATGAGCGGGGCGAGGCAGTTCGGCAGCACGGTGACGAACATCAGCCGCAGCCGGCCGACGCCGGCGACCTGCGCCGCCACCACATATTCCTTCGACAGTTCCGACAGGGCCGCCGCCCGCACGATGCGGACATAGCGGGGCAGGTAGACCACCGTCACCGCCACGATGGTGTTGAGCAGGCTCGGCCCCAGCACCGCCACCACCAGGATCGCCAGCACGAGGCTGGGAATGGCGGTGATGACGTCCATCACCCGCATCACCACCGTGTCGACGAGGCCGCGCAGGAAAGCGGCGGCGAGGCCGAGCACGATGCCGACCGCGACCGACACCAGCATCACCGAAATGCCGATGCCGAGCGAGATGCGCGCGCCATAGATCAGCCGCGAGAGCAGGTCGCGGCCGAGCGCGTCGGTGCCGAGCGGGAAGGCCCAGCTTCCGCCCGCCGCCCACACCGGCGGCTGCTGCACATGGGCGCGGAACTGCTCGGTCGGCACATGGGGGGCGACCAGCGGCGCGAACACCGCCAGCAGGGCGATGGCCACCACCACCGCGAGCCCGGCCACTGCGCCGCGGTTCTCCCGGAAGGCGGCCCAGAAGCTGGCGAGGGCGGAGCGTTCCGCCGGCACGCTCTCCACCGGAGAAGCCCCGGCATCCGCCTCCAGCGGCAGGATCATGCCCGAGGCATCGACGGTGTCGTCGGTGTTCACCCGCTCGTCGGCCAGCGAGGGGGTGTGGGCGGGCAGCGGGGCGGGGGTGCGCGCATCAACCATGGCGGATCCTCGGGTTGATGGCGACATAGGCGAGGTCGACCAGCAGGTTCACCACAATGACGATGCCGGAGATGAGCATGATGCCGCCCTGCAGGGCGGGGTAGTCGCGCCGGGCGATCGATTCGATCAGCCACTTGCCCACGCCGGGCCAGGCGAAGATGTGCTCCGTCAGCACCGCGCCCGCGAGCAGCGTGCCGGTCTGCAGGCCGATGACCGTGACGACCGGGATCAGCGCGTTGCGCAGCGCGTGCAGCCCCACCACCCGCAGCGGCGAGAGACCCTTGGCCCGCGCGGTGCGGACATAGTCCTCGCTCAGCACCTCCAGCATGGATGACCGGGTCATGCGGGCGATCACCGCCAGCGGAATGGTGCCGAGCACGATCGAGGGCAGGATCAGGTGCTGCGCCGCCGACCAGAACGCGCCTTCCTGGTCCGACAGCAGGCTGTCGATCAGCATGAAGCCGGTGACCGGCTCGAAATAGTAGTTGATGAGGTCGACACGGCCCGAGACCGGGGTGAGGCCCCAGCTCTCCGACACCAGCATGATGAGCAGAAGGCCCCACCAGAAGATCGGCATGGAATAGCCGGTCAGCGCCACCGCCATCACCGCATGGTCGAGCACGCCGCCCCGCTTCACCGCCGCCAGCACGCCGACCGGCACGCCGATGACCACGGCCAGCAGCAGCGCGCAGAGCGAGAGTTCCAGCGTTGCCGGAAACAGCGTGAGGAATTCGTGCAGGACCGGCGTCTTGGTCACGATGGAGACGCCGAAATCGCCATGGACCAGCCCGTTGGCGTAATCGAGGAACTGCTGCCACACCGGGCGGTCGAGCCCGAGCTCGTGGCGGAACTGGGCGAGGCGCTCGGGCGAGATCCCGCGCTCGCCGGTGCGCACCTCGATCGGGTCGCCCGGCACCAGCCGGACCGCGATGAAGGTGACGAACATCAGCGCCACGAAGGTCGGCAGCGTCAGCGCGACGCGGCGGATCACGAAACGGAGCATGGTCATCCCGGGTGGCGATGCGCCTCGGCCGGCCCCGGCGCCCGGCAGGCGACCATGCCGGGACGACGCAGCGGTGCGGCTTTGCGGATCGGTGTTCGTGGCGTCGGACCGGCACGGCGGCGGCCGTGCACGGCATGGGACGGCATAGGGTCGCAACCCGCCGGCCGGCGTTCCCGTCACGCTCTCCAGCGCGGCGGCGGCCGGCGGCGTTTCGATAAGGCACGGCGCCGGCGGAGCGCTCCCTCTCCGCCGGCGCCGGCCGCGGTCACTTCAGCTCGACGCCGTAGAACTCGTGGCGGCCGAACGGGCTGACCTTGTAGTCCACCACTTCCTTGCGGATGGGCTCATAGACCACGGAGTGGGCGATGGTGAACCACGGCGCCTCCTCCTTCACGATCACCTGGGCCTGCTCGTAGAGCTTGGTGCGCTCGGCGAGGTCGGAGGAGACCCGGGCCTTGTTGATGAGGTCGTCGAACTCCTTGTTGCACCACTTGGCGAGGTTCTGGCCACCCTGGCGGGCGGCGGGGCAGCCGAGCAGGAAGAAGAAGTTGTCGGGGTCGCCATTGTCGCCGGTCCAGCCGAGCTGGCCGGTGATGTGCTCGCCCTGCTGCATGCGCTTGCGGTATTCGCCCCACTCATAGGACACCAGCTTGGCGTTCACGCCGATCTTGGCGAGGTCGGCCTGCATCATCTCGGCGATACGCTTGGCGTTGGGGTTGTAGGGCCGCTGCACCGGCATCCACCACAGGTCGATGTCGAGCGGCGTGGTCACCCCGGCGTCGGCCAGCATCTTCTTGGCCTTCTCGGGATCGTAGGCGTAGTCCTTCACCGCGGTGTTGTAGGACCAGATGGTCGGCGGGATCGGGTTGATCGCGGCCTGGCCGGCGCCCTGGTAGACGTCCTTGATGATCGCGGCCTTGTCGATCGCCATGTTGAAGGCCTGGCGGACCTCCTTCTTGTCGAAGGGCGGCTTCTGCACGTTGAAGGCCCAGTAGGCGATGTTGAGGCCCGGCTGCGAGAGCAGGTTGATGGCCGGGTCGGTCTTCATCGCGGTGATGTCGGCCGGGTTCGGCGCGATCATCACGTGGCACTCGCCCTTCTTCACCTTGGCGTAGCGGGCGGTGGGGTCCGGGGTGATGGCGAAGACCAGATTGTCGATCTTGGCCTTGCCCTCGTAATAGGCCGGGAAGGCCTTGTAGCGGATCACCGCGTCCTTCTGGTAGGCGACGAAGCTGAACGGCCCGGTGCCGACGGGAATCTGGTCGAACTGCTCGGGCGTGCCCTTCTTCAGCAGGAAGTCGGCATATTCCTTGGAATGGATGGTGCCGAAGTCCATCGCGAGATTGGCGAGCATCGGCGCGTTCGGCTCGTTGAGCGTGAACTTCACCGTGTAGTCGTCGACCTTGTCGATGCTCTTGAGCAGGTCGGGCATGCTCATGTCGTTGAAGTAGTCATAGGCGCCGCCGGTCACCTTGAAATACGGGTTGTCCGGCTTCCACTGGCGCTCGAAGGAGAACAGCACGTCGTCGGCGTTGAAGTCGCGGGTCGGGGTGAAGCCGTTCACGCCGGAGTGGAACTTCACGCCCTTGCGCAGTTTGAAGACGATCTCCTTGCCGTCGGGGCTCACGGTCCAGCTCTCGGCGAGACCGGGGACCACCTTGGTGGTGCCGCGCTCGAACTCGACGAGCTGGTTGTAGACCGGGCGCGCGGCGTCGAAGCTGGTGCCGGTGGTGTTCAGGGCCGGGGTGAAGTTCTCCGGGCTGCCTTCGGAGCAGTAGACCAGGGTGTTTGCGTAGGCCGGCACCGCCAGCACCGACAGAATCGCGGCGGCGGCGAACTTCGCCTTCAGGAACGACATGTGCGGATTCCCCTCTAACGACGATCCCGCGGTGGCTTAGGCCAGGTTTTAACCGGCGGGAGCATCAACCCTGACGACTGAAACACGGACGTCGTCGCAGCGCAATAATATGTCTGCCCCCGACAAAAGTCTTAAAGCCGCGCCGTTCCGGCCCGATTACCGGCAACCCCGCAAGGCGGGCGGGCGGCCCGAGGGGGCTGCACCGATGCCGGCGATCGGCTACAACCGCGGCAGCCAACAACAGCCGCGCCCACGACGCGGCATCCGCCGGGAGACCGCGACATGACCGCCAGCCCCTCCGCCGCCGCGAGCCCGGAACGTTCCGCCCGCAGCGTGCCGCCCTTCGACTGGGCCGATCCGTTCGACCTTGACGGGCAGCTCACCGAAGAGGAGCGCATGGTCCGCGACACCGCGCGCGACTATGCTCAGGAGCAGCTCGCCCCCCGCGTCGCCAGCGCCTACCGCGACGAGCGTTTCGACCGCGAGATCATGACCGAGATGGGCGCGCTCGGCCTGCTCGGCCCCACCATCCCGGAGGAATATGGCGGCGCCGGCCTCGGCTATGTCGCCTATGGCCTCGTCGCCCGTGAGGTGGAACGGGTCGATTCGGGCTACCGCTCGGCGATGAGCGTGCAGTCCTCGCTGGTGATGCACCCGATCTATGCCTATGGCGACGAGAGCCAGCGCCGGGCCTACCTGCCGCGTCTCGCCACCGGCGAGATCGTCGGCTGCTTCGGCCTCACCGAGCCCGACGCCGGCTCCGATCCCGCCGGCATGCGCACCCGCGCCGAGAAGATCGACGGCGGCTACCGCCTGACCGGCGCCAAGATGTGGATCACCAACGCGCCGATCGCCGACGTCATGGTGGTGTGGGCGAAGTCGGCCGCGCATGGCGACGCCATTCGCGGCTTCGTGCTGGAGCGCGGCATGAAGGGGCTCTCCACCCCGAAGATCGAGAACAAGCTGAGCCTGCGCGCCTCCATCACCGGCGAGATCGTGATGGATGGCGTCGAGGTGCCGGAGAGCGCGCTGCTGCCCAACGTCGCCGGCCTCAAGGGTCCGTTCGGCTGCCTCAACCGCGCCCGCTACGGCATCGCCTGGGGCGTGATGGGCGCGGCGGAGGCCTGCTTCCACGCCGCCCGCAGCTACACGCTCGACCGCAAGCAGTTCGACAAGCCGCTGGCCGCCACCCAGCTCGTGCAGAAGAAGCTGGCGGACATGCTCACCGAGATCGGGCTCGGCCTGCAGGGCGCGCTGCGCATCGGCCGGCTGTTCGAGGAAGGCCGGCTGCCGCCGGAGGCCATCTCCATCATGAAGCGCAACAATTGCGGCAAGGCGCTCGACATCGCCCGGCTCGCCCGCGACATGCATGGCGGCAACGGCATCTCGGCGGAATACCCGGTGATGCGCCACATGGTGAACCTCGAAACGGTGAACACCTATGAGGGCACCCACGACATCCACGCGCTGATCCTCGGCCGCGCCATCACCGGGCATCAGGCCTTCTTCTGAGCGGCGCGGCCGCTTGTGCGGTCTGAGAGCGGCGCAGCCGTTTACGCGCGGGATGAAAAGGGAAGGGCGGGCGGCGTCGGGCGCGGCCCGCTCACTCGGCAGCGACGGTGCTGGCGGCGGGCTGGGACGGCATTTCCAGCCGGCCGGAGAACGGGTGTCCGAACACCACCGTCGCCGCGATGATGCCATAGGCGAGCGCGAACAGGATCCGGTCGCGATAGCGGGCAAGGGTGGAGCGCATGGCGAGCATCCCGTGAAGATCGGCTTAATCTACCGGGATGATGGATCAATGTAAAGCGTCGGTTGTGGAAACCGAGGTTTCACATAAGGTCTACGTTATTCGCTCTCCGCGGCCTCGCGCTCGAAGGCCTGGGTGAAGCCGGCGACGCGGCGGTCGACCCGGATGTCGGCGATGCGCAGCGGCCGTGCCAGCGAGAGGCCGGCCAGCGAGCGGGCGCGGGAGAGCGCGACATAGGCCTGTCCGGCGGCGAAGGTGCCGGCGTCGAAGTCGATCCGCACATCGTCAAGGGTCAGGCCCTGCGCCTTGTGCACCGTCACCGCCCAGGCCGGCACCAGCGGAAGCTGGGAATAGGAGCCGACCACCTTGGTGGCGATCTTGCCGCCGGTTTCGTCCCAGTCGTAGCGGATGCGCTCCCAGCTCGTCGCCTCGATCTCGCAGAGCTGGCCGGTGGCGTCGAAGCGCACATAGGCGCTGGTCGGCGAGAGCCCCACCACCGTGCCGACCGAGCCGTTCACCCATTGCCGCGCCGGGTCGTTGCGCACCGCCATCACCCGGGCGCCGACCTTCAGGGTCAGCGCCTCCGGCACCGGCAGGCGGTCGTTCTGGAGGTCGAATTCCCCCTCGCTCACCCCGCCATAGGAGCGGCCGGCATCGTGCAGCGCGTCCATGCCGCGCTGGTTGTAGGCGTCCACCCGGGCATTTGTGGGCGCCAGCACCACCGGCACCCGGCCGTCGCGATGCTCGCGGTGGCAGGCGGCGTTGATTGCCTCCACCGCCTCCGCCACCTGCCGGCCGCCGCGCAGATTGGCGAGATGGGCAATGAAGGTGGTGTCGACCTGGCGGTACACCTGGGTGAAGGCCAGCCGGTCCACCTCCGCCTCGCGCAGCACCTGGGCGTCGAAGGCGAAGGGGCCGTCATAGCCGAGCCGGCCCAGCATCTCCCGCTCCACCGTGGGCACCACCGGCGGCAGCTGCAGGAAATCGCCCACCAGCACCATCTGCACCCCGCCGAACGGGCGGGGGTCCTCGCGGGCGAGGCGCAGGCAGCGGTCCACCGCGTCCAGCACGTCGGCCCGCACCATGGAAATCTCGTCGATGACCAGCCGCTCCAGCCGCTTCATCACCGCCCGGCGCTGCGCCTTGGGCTTGGCCTCGGCGGGGTCGATGAGGCGCGGCGGCAGGCCGAAGAAGGAATGGATGGTCTGCCCGCCGAGCTGGAGCGCGGCCACGCCGGTGGGGGCGAGGAAGGCCTGCTTGCCCTCACCGAGCCGCCGCACCGCCTGGAGGAAGGTGGTCTTCCCGGTGCCCGCGCCGCCGAGCACCATGACCACCGGGGTGCCGCGCTTCAGCCGTTCCAGCGGCGCGGCGAAGGCGCCCTCCGGCACGCCGGGCAGGGGGGTGTCGCGGGCGGCGGCGTGTGCGGCCTCGAGGCTCGCATGGGCCTTGCGGATGGCGGCGGCCTTGCGCGCCGCGGCGGCATCCGCCGGCGGCCGGGCACCCTGATTCGGAACGGATCGGCTCATGGGCGACAGGGAAGCACAGCCGCGGCGCGCCTGCGAGCGGGGTCAGTGCAGCTTGATGAGCACCAGCCCGCCGACGATCAGCGCCGCGGCGACGAGGCGGTTTGCCCGCAGCGGCTCGTGCAGCACGACGACGGCGATCACCGCCCCGAACAGCACGCTCGATTCCCGCACCGCCGCCACCAGCCCGATCGGCGCCCGCGTCATCGCCCAGATCGAGATCCAGTAGGCCGACAGCGACATCGCCCCGCCGGCAAGGCCGGGCCCGACGAAGGCGAGCGCCGGCCGCAGCGCCGCCGGCCCCTTCCACACCAGACCGAACAGGGTGATGAGCGCGCTGTCCATCACGAACAGCCAGGCGGAATAGACATGCGGGTTGCCCGTCGCCCGGGCGCCCAGCCCGTCCACCAGCGTATAGGCGGTGATGCTGGCGCCGCAGGCCAGCGCCAGCCGCAGCGCCTTCGGGTCGAACCGGGTGCCCTGTCCCCGCCACGCAATGGCGACGATGCCGACCGCGAGCAGCGCCACCCCGGCGAAGCCCTGAGCGTCGATCGGCTCGCCCAGCACGGCGAGCGAGATCAGCGTCGTCATCAGCGGCGCGCTGCCGCGTGCCACCGGGTAGACCTGCCCCATGTCGGCCAGCCGATAGGCCCCGCTCAGGGTGAGGTAGTAGAACAGGTGGATGGCGATGGAGGCGCCGATCCACGGCCACACATGGAGCGCCGGCGGCCCCAGCCACAGCGCCGCCGGCAGCGCGATGACGCCGCAGGCCGCATTCACCAGCACCACGGCGAGGAAGGGGTCCAGCCGTATCTTGAGGATGGCGTTCCAGCCGGCGTGCATCGCCGCCGCGGCGATGACCGCCAGGAATACGGTGAAATCCATTGTCGCCGAACTGTCACAAAGCTGGTGCCGGCGTAGTCGATTTCCCCGCCCGCGCCAAGCGCCGAAGCCCGGCGGCGACGTGCGGCCTCAAGAGGCGGGCGTGGGAGGCGGGGCTTCTGGGCGTTGGAGCGCCGGGATGTGGCCGCGTCTGTGACGGCCGGCAGGCCCTCAACCGCGCTGCACGTCCCGGGGGCCTCATGACCGGACATCGCCCGCACGGATACGACCCTTCGCCGGAACGAGCGCGCCAATGCCGCTCGATGGGCGCGGGCGCGCGGTCCGCTCGCCGGCCCGTGGATATGGAGCGAGACCCCGGCCGAGGGCGGCTTCCGCTAGCCGCGGCGGTTATGCGCCGGCGTCGAGGCGCGCGTTCCGGCTCAGCCCGACGACCCCTCGCCCAGCGCCGCCCGGAGCGGCGCGGCGAGGTCGCCCTTCTCGCCGGCCCGCACCCCGCCGAGCCCCAGCCAGCCCGCCAGCAGCCGCAGCTCGGCGGCCAGCGCCTCGGCCACCGGCCCGGCGGCGGCGTCGGCTTCCAGATGCGCCGCCGGCACGGCGAGCACCCCGGCGGCGCGCTCCGCCTTCACGTCGACCCGCGCCACCAGCCGGTCGCCGAGCAGGAAGGGCATGACGTAGTAGCCATGCGCGCGCTGGTCGGCCGGGGTGTAGAAGGCGAGGCGGTAGTGGAAGCCGAACAGCTCGTGGGTGCGGCGCCGCTCGAACACCAGCGAGTCGAACGGCGAGAGCAGCGCCCGTGCCGCGATCCGGCGCGGGATGCGGGCGTCGGCGGCGAGATAGCCGGGGCGGCTCCACCCTTCCACCGCCACCGGCAGCAGCGCGCCATCCTCCACCAGCTCGGCCACACGGGCCCTGGATTCGGCGGCGTCGAGCCGATAATAATCGCGCAGGCACGGCTCGCTGGCGACGCCGAGCGCCCGGGCGGCGCCGAGCAGCAGCCGGCGCTGCGCCTCCGCCGGGCCCGGTACCGGCGCGGCGAGAGCGTCGGCCGGCAGCACCCGCTCCGGCAGGTCGTAGAGCCGCTCGAAGCCGCGCCGCTCGGCGGTGGTCACCGCGCCGGCCCAGAACAGATATTCCAGCGCCTGCTTGCCCGCGCTCCAGCCCCACCAGCCGCCTTCGCCCTTGCCGCCGTCGACCCGGCCGCCTTCGGTGAGCTCGCCGGCGGCGAGCGGGCCGCGGGCGCGCACCTCCTCCAGCACGGCGCGGACATAGTCCGGCCGCTCGCGGGCGAAGCGGGCGAGGCCGCCATAGATGCCCTCGCCGCGCGCCGCCCGCTCCATCCGCCAGCGCATCAGCGGGTACAGCGTCACCGGCAGCAGCGAGGCCTCGTGGCCCCAATATTCGAACAGCGTCCGCCGCCGGCCCCGGGTGGCGGCGTCGAGCCGCTCCACGGGGTAGGGGCCGAGCCGGGAGAACAGCGGGAGATAGTGCGAGCGCACCAGCACGTTGACGGAATCGATCTGCAGCAGGCCGAGCCGTTCCACCATGCGGCGCATGGCAGGGTGGCCGGCGGGCTCCGCGACCCGGCCCGCCCCGGCATGGCCGCTGCCGAAGCCCTGCGCCGCCAGCGCCACGCGCCGGGCTTCACGGGCGGAGAGTTTTTCGCGCGGCGGCGGCAGGGCGGGGGCTTCGGCATCGCTCATGGGCACCGCGGGGTTCGGGGGCCGGCAGCATGAGGGGAGTCGGCCGCCGCCATCAAGGCCGGCGCGCCCGGCCGCTGGCGATCAGGGCGCCGGCGGGGGGCACAGATGGCGGCATCATCGCCGGGAGCACGCCGGGGCCATGGTCCCGGCGGGAATGGTGGCGGGGCCGGGGCCGTCGCCGGGGCCGTCGCCCCGGCGGCAGGAGGACCAGCGGCTCAGACCGCGTACTGGGTCACGAACTTGGTGTTCACATAGGCGTCCATCGCCTCGGTGCCGCCTTCCGAGCCGTAGCCGGAATCCTTCACCCCGCCGAACGGCACCTCGGGCAAAGCGAGGCCGTGGTGGTTGATGGAGATCATGCCGCTCTCGACCCGGCGGCTGAACTCGTCCGCCGTGGTGCCGGAGCGGGTATAGGCATAGGCGGCGAGGCCCCAGGGCAGCCGGTTGGCCTCGGCGAACAGCGCCTCGGAGGAGGAGAAGGAGGCGATCGGCACCACCGGGCCGAACGGCTCCTCGTTCATGATGCGGGCGGAGAGCGGCACCCCGGTCAGCACGGTCGGCTCGAAGAAATAGCCGTTATTGCCGATGCGGTTGCCGCCGGTCAGGAGGGTGGCGCCCTGCTGCACCGCGTCGGCGGTCAGCGCCTCCATGGCGTCGACCCGGCGGGAATTGGCGAGCGGGCCCATCCGCACGCTCTCGTCGAGGCCGTTGCCCACCTTCACCTTCTTCACCGCCTCGGTGAAGCCGTCGACGAAGCGCTCATAGACGTTCTCATGGACGAGGAAGCGGGTGGGGGAGACGCAGACCTGTCCGGCATTGCGGAACTTGGCGCTCGAGAGCAGCTTGATGGCGTGGTCGAGGTCTGCATCCTCGAACACCACCGCCGGGGCGTGGCCGCCCAGCTCCATGGTGACGCGCTTCATGTGGGCGCCGGCCAGCGCGGCGAGCTGCTTGCCCACCGGGGTCGAGCCGGTGAACGTGACCTTGCGGATCACCGGGTGGGGGATGAGGTAGTTCGAGATTTCCGCCGGCACGCCGAAGACGAGGTTCACCACGCCGGCCGGCAGCCCGGCATCCTCATAGCACTTGATGAGCGCGGCGCAGCTCGCCGGGGTCTCCTCCGGCCCCTTCAGGATCACCGAGCAGCCGGCGGCGATGGCGGCGGAAACCTTGCGCACCGCCTGGTTGATCGGGAAGTTCCACGGGGTGAAGGCGGCGACCGGGCCGACCGGCTCGCGGTGGACGATCTGCTGCACGCCCTCGGCGCGGGCGGGGATCAGCCGGCCATACTGGCGGCGGCCTTCCTCGGCCATCCAGTCGATGATGTCGGCGGCCGCCAGCGTCTCGATGCGGGCTTCGGCGATCGGCTTGCCCTGCTCCATCGTCATGATGCGCGAGATGTTCTCGTGCCGCTCGCGCAGCAGCTCGGCGGCCTTGCGCATCAGCTTGTAGCGCTCGTGCGGGGACACCCGGCTCCAGCTTCGGAAGGCCCGCTCGGCGGCGTCCAGCGCCTCGTCGAGATCGGCGGTGCCGGCATGGGCCACGGTGCCGATCGTCTCGCCGGTGGCGGGGTTCAGCACCGGCTCGCTGCGGGCGCCGGTGCGCCAGGTGCCGTCGATGAAGAGCGAGACGTCGGGATAGGTGGCGGTCAGCATGGGCGGTGTCCTTGGTTCTGGAACGGCTGGGCTGTGGAACGGCTGGCCCTCACCTAATCCTCCGGCGGCGCGGGCGAAAGGGGCGTGTACGCATAGCCCGGCCGCGGGCGCGCCGCATCCCGCCGCCCGCCGGGGCACCGGACGCTGGGGAACTTCGGCGCCCACGCGGGGTTGCTCAGCGGAGGCCGGCACCTCCGGCCGGGGACACCACCGTGCTCGACCTCACCGGCAAGGACACCGACGCGCTCGTCCGCCTGACCGCCGCCGCCCTCATCGGCATGGTGATCGGCGTCAACCGCGACCTGCGCGGCAAGCCGACCGGCATGCGCACGCTGGGGCTGGTGTGCATGGGCGCGGCGCTGGTGTCGCTGGCGGCGATCCGGGTCGGCGATCTGGCCGACCGCCCCGACGCCATGAGCCGCGTGGTGCAGGGCATCGTGCAGGGGGTGCTCACCGGCATCGGCTTCCTGGGCGCCGGCGTGGTGCTGCGCGACCGTGACGCGATGGAGGTCCACGGCCTCACCACTGCGGCGACGGTGTGGGTGACGGCCGCGCTCGGCATCGCCGCGGCGCTGGCGAGCTGGGTGCTGATCGCGACCGGGCTCGGCATCACGCTGGGGCTGCTGGCGGTGGCCAACCCGCTGGAGAAGATGATCGAGCGTCGCGGCGCCGCGCGCCGCACGCAACCGCGTCGCGAGCCCGCGACGGGAATGGACAAGCGTCCCGAGGCCGTGACGCGGCCGCCTTCCGGGCAGACAGGAGCCGAGCATGCCGACCGTTGACCGCCTGCGCCACGACATCGACCGTGGTCTCACCGGAGACAAGGTACCGTTTCCCGATCCCGCCGCCGCGCCGCTGGGCACCGACGACGAGGCGGCCGGCACGCCGGCTTCCCCGGAGGCCATCGCCCATGCCCGTCGCGTCGAGGCGGGGGGCGATGCCCGCCGAGGCCCGGCGGTGACGGATGAGAGCACGCGCGGCTATTCCGGCGAGGCGCACCCGCCGGGGGCGGTCGCGCCGGGCGGCGGCGCGTCCGGGGTGCTGGCGGGCGACGGCATCCGTTCCTCGGCCAAATCCGCGGCCAAGCGCTGGCGCGCCATCTGGATGCTGGCCGGCGCCGTGCTGATCGTGGCGGTGGCGATGTGGTCGATGGCGCCGGCCTGAGGCCACGGGCCGGGCCGCGATCGCGGTTCGGGCCCCTCCATGCGGCCGGCCGCCGGCGTCGCCCGGTGTCCGCACCGCCGCACCGCGCCGGCACAGCGCGGCGCCCGGTGGCGCGGGCCGGTCCCCGGTGGCGGGGCTGGCGGGCGGTCCCCCGCGCGAACCTCGAGCGCCCCACGCGAATCTCAAGCGCACATCCGCAGCCCGGCCCCTTCGCGCACGCGCAACCCCTTGCCCGGCTTCACCTTCGCCGCCAGCCACCCAACACACCGCCGCGCCGCTCCGCCAGCGAGGGTTCGCGCAACCGCGTCCTTTCGGCGTTTCTTGTCAGCATGTTGGAAATCCGGCGGTCGCTCCCTCACGGGGGCGTGGATCGAAACCCGTTCCCGCGCGACATCGTCCGCTGGGCGCTGCGTCGCTCCCTCGCGGGCCGGGCGCGGTGGCGCAAAAGCGAACGGCCGGGCGAGCCCGGCCGTTCGTCGTCATCCCGGGGCGGCCGGCTCAGCGGCTGGCGAGGATCTCGCGCTTGCCGGCGTGGTTGGCCGGGCCGACCAGACCTTCGTTCTCCATCCGCTCCATGATCGAGGCGGCGCGGTTGTAGCCGATCTGCAGCCGGCGCTGGATGTAGCTGGTGGAGGCCTTGCGGTCGCGCATCACCACCGCCACCGCCTGGTCGTAGAGATCGCCGGGCTCCTCGCCCATGGCGGATTTGTCGAACACCGCGGCGTCCTCGGCCTCCTCGATCTCCTCGCCTTCCTCGGCGGTCACGGCCTCGATGTAGTCGGGCCGGCCCTGGCGCTTGAGGTGCTGCACCACCTTCTCCACCTCGTGGTCGGAGACGAAGGGGCCGTGCACGCGGGAGATGCGGCCGCCGCCCGCCATATAGAGCATGTCGCCCTGGCCAAGCAGCTGCTCGGCGCCCATCTCGCCGAGGATGGTGCGGCTGTCGATCTTCGAGGTCACCTGGAACGAGATGCGGGTGGGGAAATTGGCCTTGATCGTGCCGGTGATGACATCGACCGAGGGGCGCTGGGTGGCCATGATGATGTGGATGCCGGCGGCGCGCGCCATCTGGGCGAGGCGCTGGATCGCGCCTTCGATCTCCTTGCCGGCGACCATCATCAGGTCGGCCATCTCGTCCACCACCACCACGATGTAGGGCAGGGCGGCGAGATCCATGATCTCCTCCTCCTCCTGCATCTGGCCGGTTTCGCGGTCGAATCCGGTCTGCACCGTGCGGGTGATGATCTCGCCTTTGGCGCGGGCCTCGGCGACGCGGGCGTTGAAGCCGTCGATGTTGCGCACGGCGAGGCGCGACATCTTCTTGTAGCGCTCCTCCATCTCCCGCACCGCCCATTTCAGCGCGATGATGGCCTTCTTGGGATCGGTCACCACCGGGGTCAGCAGGTGGGGAATGCCCTCATAGACCGAGAGCTCCAGCATCTTCGGGTCGATCATGATCAGGCGGCACTGCTCCGGCCGGTGGCGGTAGAGCAGGCTGAGGATCATGGTGTTGATGGCGACCGACTTGCCCGAGCCGGTGGTGCCGGCGACCAGCAGGTGCGGCATGCGGGCGAGGTCGACGATCACCGGCTCCCCGCCGATGGTCTTGCCCAGCGCGATGGCGAGCTTCGACCTGGCGGCGGTGGCCTCGAACTCGTGGCTCGCCAGCATCTCGCGCAGCCACACCGTTTCGCGCCGCTGGTTGGGCAGCTCGATGCCGATGACGTTGCGGCCCTCGACCACGGCGACCCGGGTCGAGATCGCGCTCATCGAGCGGGCGATGTCGGCGGACAGGCCGGTGACCCGGCTCGACTTGATGCCGGGGGCCGGCTCCAGCTCGTACAGCGTCACCACCGGGCCGGGATTGGCGTCGATGATCTCGCCGCGCACGCCGAAATCGTGCAACACCTGCTGCAGCTTCACCGAGTTGCGCTCGAGGAACTCCTCGGAGAGTTCGAAATCCGGCTCGCTCTGCGGCGGCTCGGCCAGCAGCTCGATCGGCGGGAACTCATAGCCATCCGCCGCCACATGCAGGGCGGGGGCCGGCGACGGGGCGACGGGCTCCGGCAGGGCTTCCGGCTGCGGTTCGGGCTGCGCGGGGAGCGGAGCCGCCGGCGCGGCGACGCTCGCCACCGGCGCGGGCGCGGCGGGGGCGATGGCGGCCGGGGAGGGGGCCGCCTCCTGCGGCGGCACGAAGACCGGCCAGGCGAAGGAATAGCGCACATCCGCGCCCGCCACCGGCAGCCCGGTGAAGCCGGCATCGGCGGCGAAACCGTCCTCATGGCCGGCAGGCAGGGCGTCGCTCTCCACCGCCGGGGCGATCTCGTCCTGCACCAGCGGGGCGTCGGCGTCGTCCTCCTCCAGCCCGACCACCGGCGCCGCGACCGGCGGCGCCTCCCAGTCGAGCCGGATCAGCTCGGCGATGCGGCGCACATTGGCCGGCGGCCCGCCGGCGCCGCGCGCGGCGGCGGCCGGGGACACGGGGGCGGGTGCCGCAGCGACAGGCGCCACCACAGGAGCGGCCACCACAGGAGCGGCGACCGGCAGGGCCGGCGTCTCGGCCGGAGCAACCGCGGCCGGCGCGGCGAAGACGGCCGCCACCGAAGCGACGGGCGCCACGACGGCCTGTGCGGCAGCGGTGTCGTCGATGCGCGGGGCCTGCGCCACCGTCACCGGCGTCGCGTCGGCAACCGGCGCGACGACAGCGGCGACAGCCGCAGGCAGGCTCCCGGCGCCCGGCACGTCCGGGAGCGGGGCGAGAAGCACGGGCGTCTGCGGCTCGGGCGCGGCGGCGCCGGGGGCCGGTTCGGGCTCGCTGGCGGCCTCGGCGCCGGCTTCCGGCGAGCCGGCCTCCGGGGCCGATGCGCGGTGGCCGCGTCCCCACGCGCCGCTGCGGGGCACGATGAGCGGCGGCGGCCGCAGCGCGTGCAGCGGATGGGCGGGGTCGGCGCTGCCCACCGGCGGACCGGCGGGCGCCTCCTTCGACAGGGCGTCGGCGGGCCCGCTGGCCCCCTCAGGCTCCGCCACCGCCGCCACCTGCTGCGGGCGCAGCAGATAGTCCGGCGTTCGGGTGAAGCGGGTGTTCACATTGGTCGGCAGCGTGAAGGGCCGCAGCCAGCTCGGCATGAAGGGATCGGCCTCCGGCGCCGGCGCGGCGGCGCGCGGGGTCCGCCCCGGCCGCGGCGGCGGCGGGCGCGCCGGCGCCGGGGTGGCGCGGCTGGGGCGCTGCGGCCCCTGCGCCGGGGCAAGCGCCACGGTGGAGTGGCTCGGCGCCGGCGCGCCGCCATCGGAAGGCGCCGGCGGGGCCGCCAGCAGCGGCGCGGAGAGCGGCGGCATGGTGCCGGCCGGCTGTTCCGGCCGGCCGAGCAGGCTGCGCGCCGTCACCTGGT
The DNA here is from genome assembly GCF_018390635.1 of Ancylobacter lacus. Taxonomy (GTDB): domain Bacteria; phylum Pseudomonadota; class Alphaproteobacteria; order Rhizobiales; family Xanthobacteraceae; genus Ancylobacter; species Ancylobacter lacus. The sequence goes on from NZ_JAHBGE010000044.1 coordinate 493,483, forward strand.
CGTTGTGGTAGGCGGCGACGTGCTTGGCCGGCGCCGGTGCCGGCGTGCCCGGCGGCCGTGCGCCGGGCAGCGGGTTGGTGCGCGGCACCGGCCGGGCCGGCCGCACCGGGCCGGGCATCGCGCCCGGCGCGGGCATGCCCGCATCGGTGGAGAATTCGAACGGTTGGGTGGTATCCCCGGGGTGCCGCATGTGCCGATCGACCGTGCCAGAAGTGATGTCGTCGGGACCCCTCCGGGCCCCGCGCCTTACCCTCTAGGCATAGCCAGAACGGCGTTAATGAACGGTATGAACGCCGCCTCCACCGGCCCCGCGCTCCACCGCGCCGGCCGGCGCGGCGGATTTCGCCCGGTGCCGTGGCGCGGCGGCCACGCTTGCAGAGGCTTCCCCGCTGGCGGGCATGCGGCGCGGCGCCGTCAGCGCGGAATGCCGAGCGTGTCCTTGATGGAATCGCCGAGCAGGTCGTGCGTCTCCGGGTGCTTCAGCATGTAGCGGCCGAACACCGAGCAGCGCGGCAGCACGGACAGGCCGCGCTGGCGGGCGGTGTGCAGCCCGGCCTCGACGAGCTGGGTGGCAATGCCGCGCCCGCCGAGCTCCGGAGGAACCTCGGTGTGGGTGAAGATGATGAGGCCGTCGGCCAGTATGTACTGGGCGAAGGCGGTGTGACCCTCGATCGTGGTCTCGAAGCGGCTGGCCTGCGGGTTGTCACGCACGTCGATGATGGCGTCGTTGCTCATGTTTCCTCCGGTGCGGGCCCAGGGCGCCGCCGATTGCCGGCCTGTTGTACAGGCAATTATATGGTCGACCAAATGCATCGGCCGCCCGGCGCTCCCTTTCTCCGGGCTGTCCGGCCGCCGGTCCTGCGGCCGCATCGCCCGCCGATGCGCCGGCCGCCACGCGCCCACTCCAGCGACACGGCGGCACGGCGGGTGTATCTGGCGGGCGTCTCCATCGGGAAACCCCATGTCCGCATCCCACAATGCCGCCACCCCGCCGCGGGATCCGCTGGCCTTCCTCGAAAGCCGCCGCTCGGTGGCGTTCACCGATCTCGGTGCGCCGGGGCCGGACCCGGCGCAGCTCGATCGCCTGCTGGCGGTGGCCGCCCGCACGCCGGACCACGCGCTGCTGGTGCCGTGGCGCTTCATCGTGCTGGAAGGGGAGGCGCGCGGGCAGGCCAGCGCCCGGCTCGCCGCCGCCTACCGGCTCGCTCACCCCGACATGGAGGAAGCCCGGCGGGAGAAGTTCGCGGCCATCATGGGCCGCCTCTTCACCCATGCGCCCGTCGTGGTGGCGGTCGTCAGCCGGCCGGATCGCTCGACCCGCATTCCCGTCTTCGAGCAGGAGCTTTCGGCCGGCGCCGTCTGCATGAACCTGCTGCACGCCATCCACGCGCAAGGTTTCTCCGGCACATGGGTGACGGGATGGGCGGCGACCCATCCGCTCGCCCTCGCCGTGCTCGGCGTGGAGGCGGGCGAGCAGGTCGCCGGCCTGGTGCACATGGGCACGGCCCGCCAGATGCCCGGCGAACGGCCGCGGCCGGACATGGCGGCGCTGGTGAGGCGGTGGTCGCCCGCCGGGGCCTGAGCCCGGCCCTGCCAGCGGCGATTGCCGGCGGTACCTTGATGCGCGAAGCGGTTGCGGCGCACCAATGAGAAAGGTGAAAAAAGCCTTTTCTTTCAATGAATAACGTGCCTATCGTCAGAAGAGGGGACGATCCGGATGGCAGGTGGTACGCAGGCGAAGACCGACATCCCGACCGAGGAGGCTCGGCTGGAGGCCTTGCAGGCGTTCAACGTGGCCGGGGTCGAGGGGTCGTCGACGCTGGAGGAGATCACCCGCCTCGCCGCCGATATCTTCGGCATGCCCAGGGCCTGGGTTTCCTTCGTCGAGCGCGACCGCCAGTGGCTGGTGTCCCGCACCGGGGTGGACATCAAGGAAACCCCGCGCTCGTCCTCCTTCTGCAGCCATACCGTTCAGGGCGACGTTCCGCTCGTCGTGCCGGATATCGACCGCGATCCCCGCTTCCGCGACATGGAGCAGATCGGCACCCGGCTGCGGTTCTATGCCGGCGCTCCGCTCATCTCCGCCCATGGCCACCGCATCGGCGCGCTCTGCGTGGGCGACACCGCGCCGCGCGGGGATTTCACCGAGGCCGATGCCGGCATCCTCGTCCGGCTGGCGGCGCTGGTCATGGAACACCTCGAACTGCTGCGCAGCGAGATCGTCCGCCAGTCGATGATGGCGTTCGGCAACGCCACCGACCTCGCCATGATCGCGACCAATGCGAAGGGCATCATCCTTTTCGTCAACCGGGCCGCCTCGCACATCTTCGGCTACGGCCCGGACGAGATGATCGGGCGCGACTGCGTGATGATCATGCCGGAGCGGATGCGGGAGGCGCACAGCGCCGCCATGGCCCGGGTCTCGGCCGGCGGGCAGAGCCGGCTCAGTGGGCGCACCCTCGAGGTCACCGGCCTCCGGCGCGACCGCACCGAGTTTCCGATGGAGCTGTCGCTCTCGGTCTGGCGCCGCCACGATGGCGAGGTGGGCATGGGCGCCATCATCCGCGACATCTCGCTGCGTCGTCAGCGCGACATGCGGCTGCTGCGGCTCGCAAATCACGACCCGCTCACCGGGCTGAAGAACCGCCGCCGTTTCGAGGATCTGCTCGGCGCGTTCATGGAACGGAGCGGCAATCCCGCCGTGCTGCTGCTCGACCTCGACGGCTTCAAGGAGGTCAACGACACCCAGGGCCATGGGGTGGGGGACACCGTGCTGCAGGCCGTGGCGGTGCGCATTGCCGCCGCCCTGCCGTCCGACGCTGTGGTGGCCCGGTTCGGTGGCGACGAGTTCGCGGTGCTGCTGCCCGACAGCGGCGGCCCGGATTTCACCGTTGCCACGCTGGCGGCGCAGGCGGTGCTGCGCGCCTTCGTCTCGCCCTTCGTCACGGAGGGGCTGGTGTTCCAGCTCGGGGTGAGCATCGGCTGCGCCTGCGCGCCGGAACACGCCAGCGACGTCGAGGAACTGATCGCCAGCGCGGACTTCGCGCTGTACCGCGCCAAGGAAGGCGGCGGGCGCAACTGGCGCCTGTTCGAGCCCGCCATGCGCGACGCCGCCCGGGCCCAGCGTGCCCTGCAGGACGAACTGCTGCGCGGGCTGCACCGCGGCGAATTCGAGCTGTACTACCAGCCGCAGGTCGCGCTTGACCGCGGCCGCATCTTCGGCATGGAGGCGCTGATCCGCTGGAACCACCCCCGGCGCGGCGTCCTCACCCCCGCCGCCTTCGTCGAGGTGCTGGCGGGCAGCGTGCTGGCGCTGCCGGTGGGGCGCTGGGTGATGAACGAGGCCTGCGCCCGGCTGGAGGCGTGGCGGGCGGCGGGCATCGGCGATGTCCGCGTCGGCATCAACATCTTTCCCGCCCAGTTCCGCGGCGGCACCTTCGGCGCCGAGGTGCTGGAGGCCATCCGCCGCCACCATCTCGATCCCGGCAGCGTCGAGATCGAGGTGACCGAAGGCGTCATGCTCGACTATGACGAGGTGGCGATGGCGCAGATCACCATGCTCCGCCACGCCGGGGTGCGGGTGGCGCTGGACGATTTCGGCACCGGCTATGCCTCGCTCAGCGCGCTGAAGCGCTTCCCCCTCACCACCCTGAAGATCGACCGCAGCTTCGTCACGGACCTCGCCACCAGCCCCCGCGACACCGCCATCGCCCGCGCCATGCTCTCCATGGGCGCGGAGCTCGGTCTCGACGTCATCGCCGAGGGGGTGGAGACGCCGGAGCAGGAGCGGATGCTGATCGAGCTGGGCTGTGTCTGCGGCCAGGGCTTCCGCTATGGCCGCCCGATGGCGGAGTCCGAGGCGCTCGGCGCGCTCCAGCGCGATGCCGAACGCCAGCAGGCCGGCGCGGCGCTCTGAGCCGAGGCGCCCTGAGCGGAGGCTCGGGCGCGTGGCCGGCAGATCCACCGGGACCCCCGCTGCGTAAGGCAGGGCATCGCTGCTCCCGCGGAGGCCTGCCATGACCCGGACCCCGACCCCTGCACGCGTTCCCTCGCGCCGCCGCGCCGTCCCGCACCGGGCGCTGCCGCCGGCCTTCTGCGCCGCCCTGCTGGTGTTTTCGCTCGGCAGGCCCGCGCCGGCCGCCGCCGATCCGGCGGCGCAGGCCAAGGGTGTCTGGCTGCGCGACGACGGCAATGCCCGGGTGCGCGTCGCCCCGTGCGGGCCGAGCCTGTGCGCCACCAATCTGTGGATCGGCGACACCAGCGGCGGCGAGGCGGTGGGCGACCTTCTGGTGATGCGGGTGGCGGCCCGGGACGCCGACACGCTCGGCGGCACCGCCTACGACCCCAAGCGCAAGATGACGTTTTCCATGGAGATGACGGTCGCCCCGACCCGGCTCGTCACTCGGGGCTGCGTGCTGGGCGACCTTCTGTGCCGGAGCGTGAGCTGGCGGCGGGTGGAGTGAGGCGCCCGGCGGTGCCCCTCGCTGGGCGGCCGCGTCGGGCTCAGCCCTTCAGCGTGTAGAAGCCGACGTCGATGGCGCCGGCGCGGAAGCCGCCCTCGCAGTAGCAGAAATAGTACTCCCACAGCCGGCGGAACTCGTCGGGAAACCCCAGCCGCGACGCCTGCGGCCAGGTCAGCAGGAAGCGCCGCCGCCATTCGTGCAGGGTGCGGGCGTAGCTCTCGCCGAAGCACTGGCTGTCCGCCAGCTCCAGCCCGGCCCGCCGCGCCTGTTCGGCGAGGATGGTGCGGGTCGGCAGCATGCCGCCGGGAAAGATGAACTGCTGGATGAAGTCGGTGTTGCGGCGGTAGCCTTCGAAACGGTCCTCGGCGATGGTGATGACCTGCAGCACGGCGGTGCCGCCGGCCTTCAGCCGGTCGCGCAGCGTCCGGAAATAGGTCGGCCAGTACCGCTCCCCAACCGCCTCGATCATCTCCACCGAGACGATGCGGTCGAACTGCCCCGTGGTGTCGCGGTAATCCTCGTAGCGCAGCCGTACCCGACCGGTGAGGCTCTCCGCCGCCAGCATCGCCTGCGCCCAGGCGAGCTGCTCGCGCGAGAGCGTCAGGCCGGTGACGGTGGCGCCGCGGCGGGCGATGGCGGCGGCGAGCGCGCCCCAGCCGCAGCCGATCTCGAGCACGCTCTCGCCGCCCTTCAGCTCCAGCAGCTCCACCGCGCGGTCGAGCTTGGCCTCCTGCGCCTCCTCGAGGCTCTGGCCGGGCCGGCTGTAGAGCGCGGAGGAATAGGACATGCCGGCATCCAGCCAGAGCCGGTAGAACTCGTTGCCGAGGTCGTAGTGGAAGGCGATGTTGCGCCGGCTGCCACGCCGGGAATTGCCGCGCACGCCGTGGCGCAGCCGGTTCCACACCCGCACCGGCAGCAGCGCGCCGAGCGCCTTCTCCACATGGGGCACGTTGTGGGCGGCGAGTTCGAGCAGCGCGGCGAGGTCGGGGCTCGACCAGTCGCCATCGGCATAGGCCCGAGCGAAGCCGATGTCGCCGGCCGAGATGAGGCGGCGCAGCGCCCGCCAGCGGTGCAGCTCCAGCGTCGCCTCGGGGCCGGCGAGGGCGCCGCGCCGGGTGAGACGCTGGCCGCCCGGCGTCACCACCGTGAGGCGGCCGATCTCGATGCTGGAGAGAACCCGCTGCAGCATGGCCTCGCCGATCCGGCTGCGGCGCGCGTGGCCGGGGAACGCGCTGTCCGCCATCGGCCCGGTGCTGTTGCTGTTCATCGTCATCCGCGGGGGTCCTCAGGAGCGGTGGGCGGGGGAGACGCTGACGGCATGGCCGGGCGGAGCCGGCCGCGCCCGCAGGCCGATTCCCTTCGCCCAGATCAGCAGGGCTTCCCAATGTATCGCCGCAATTACCTTAACGGTAAGCAACGGACAGACCAGCGAGGCCCACATCAGGGCGCGATCGGTCAGCCTTTCGCGGCGGGCCTCGTGCACGGCGCTGAGCAGCAGGCCCTCGCCGTCCCGCACCGCGATGGAGATCACCAGCCGCTCGGCGGGCGGCAGCACCCGGAAGCCGTAGCTCAGCGCCATGTCCATGAAGGGCGAGACATAGAAGCACTTCTCCGCGCTCTGCCGGATGGGCGCACCCGGCGCGGCGTCGGGGTCGACCGCGGCGAGGTAGGAATGGCGCTGGCCGAAGGTGTTGTTGACCTCATAGAGGATGGCCGCCAGCCGGCCGTCGCGGCGGTGGCAGAAATAGACGTTGAGCGGGTTGAAGCCGTAGCCGAGGATGCGCGGCATGGTGAGCAGCGTCACCGCGCCGCCGTCCGGCTCCAGCCCGGCCGCGAGCAGATGGGCTTCGACCTGCGCCTTGAGCGGCGTGCCGGAGCCGTCGCCATAGTCGCGGTCGCGCAGGCTGGCGAGGTTGAAGCGGTCGCGCGAGAGCAGCCGCAGCCCGGCGAGGCCGGAGCCCCGGCGCGCCCGGGCGAGGTCGTCGAGGTCGATCAGCAGCGAGAACACCCGGTAGCTCAGCCGGTGCCGGCGCGGTCGCAGCCGCAGATGCAGGACCCGGCCGACATAAAGCGCGGGCGGCGCCGGCGGCACGGCGACCTCGGCGGCGGTATCGGCGGGCGCGGAATCGGCCGCGGCGGCTGGCATCAGGCCGCCACCTTCAGCGGGGTGAACGCGGCGGAGGGGCCGAGATGGATGCGGCCGGATTCCTCCGCCACCGTCCACGGGCGGCGCACCCCGCTGATCGCCTCGGCGACCGCGAGGCCGGCCTGCAGCCCGTCCTCGTGGAAGCCGGCGCCGAAATAGGCGCCGCAGAACCACAGGTTCCGCACGCCCTGCAGCCGCCACAGCTCGCGCTGGGCCGCCATCGCCCCGGCATCGAAGACCGGGTGCTCATAGACATGCCGGCTCACCACGGTGGAAGGGTTCGGTGGCGCGAGCGGGTTCAGCGTCACGAACAGGGGAAACTGCGGCGGCAGGCCCTGCAGCGCGTTCATCCAGTAGGTCACGGAGAGCTTGCGGGAGGGGCCGCGCCCCTCGCTCAGATAGTTCCACGCCGCCCAGGCCGCCCGGTTCTGCGGCATGTGGCGGTCATCGCCGTGCAGCACCGCCTCGTTACGGCTGTAGCCGAAGGCGCCGAGCAGGCGGGCCTCTTCCACCGTCGGCGCCGCGATCATCGCCAGCGCCTGGTCGGCATGGGTGGCAAGGACGACATCGTCGAACATCTGTTCGCCGCCCTCGCCGGTCCGCACCCGGACGCCGCGGGGGCGGGGCTCCACCTGCACCACCCGGTGCCCCGTCGCCACCTGCCCGCGGAAGTGCTGGCGCAGCCGCTCGACATAGGCGCGGCTGCCGCCCTCTACCGTGCGCCACACCGGGCGGCCGACCAGCTTGAGCAGCCCGTGATTGGCGCAGAACCGGATGAAGGAGGCGGCGGGATAGGTGCCGATCTGCGCCGTCGGGGTGGACCAGATCGCCGCCGCCATGGGGAAGAGGTGGTCCTCGCGGAACGCCTCGCCATAGCCGTTTTGGTCGAGATAGGCGGCAAGGCTGATGTCGCCGAGACGGGGCAGGTCGCGCGGCGCGCTGCGGTAGAAGCGCAGCAGGTCGGTGAGCATCGCCCAGAAGCGGGACGAGGCGATGTTGCGGCGCTGCGCGAACAGCCCGGCCAGGCCGGAGCCGGAATATTCCAGCCGCCCGCCATCCATCGACACCGCGAAGGACATCTCGGTCGGCCGCGTCGCGACGCCGAGATGGTCGAACAGCGCGACCAGATTGGGATAGGTCGCCCGGTTGTGGACGATGAAGCCGGTGTCGACCGGAAAGCCATAGGCCTGCACGGTGTTGCTGTGGCCGCCCAGCCGGTTGTCCGCCTCGAACAGCGTCACCTCGTGCCGGCCCGCGAGCAGCCAGGCCGCGGAGAGCCCGGAAATCCCGCTTCCGATCACGGCAATCCGCTTCGGACGGTCGGAAGAGGGGTTGTTCGGAAGGCCGTTCATGTGGATACCGGCGTTGGAGAGGTCTTCGAGCCTGCGCTAGGATGTACGCCTGCGGCATTGAGCCGGATCACCTTCGCGGCGTGATCCACCGCGAAGTGCCCGTCGTAGAAGGCTGCATGAATGCGTCACTGTTCCCCGCTCCTCAATTGCCAAGATCCTTCGCGCCATCGAAGCGGCGGGAAGGACGTTTGACGCACATGCTTGACGATGCCGCGATACCGGCGGGTGCCGAGCTTGACCGCCTGATACTGGCGATCGCCGCCACTGGCGACCGCCAGGCCTTTGCCCACCTGTTCAAGCATTTCGCCCCGCGCCTGAAGGCGTTCCTGCTGAAATCGGGAATGCCGCCCGGCGCGGCGGAGGAAATCGCGCAGGAGACCATGCTCGCGGTCTGGCGCAAGGCGTCCTATTTCGACCCCGAGCGGGCGGGGGCGTCTACGTGGATCTTCACCATCTGCCGAAACCTGCGGATCGACCATCTGCGCCGCGACCGCGGGGTGTTCGTTTCCGACGAGGCGATCCCGGAAGAGGCCGACGAGTCCCCGGACGGCGAGCAGCTTTTCATGGCCGCAGAGCGCGAGGCCGAGGTGCGGCGCGCCCTGCAGGGACTTTCCGCCGAGCAGGCCGCCGTGGTGCGCCTCTCCTTCTTCAACGACAAAGCCCACTCCGAGATCGCCAGTGAACTGGGTCTGCCGCTCGGAACGGTGAAATCGCGCGTGCGCCTCGCCCTGAACCGGCTCCGCACGCTGCTGGACGAGCAGAAATGACGATCAGACATCACCCCAGCGACGAGACCCTGCTGCGCTACGCCGCCGGTCGGCTGGCGCCGGCCCCGGGCCGGGTGGTGGCCACGCATCTGCACGGTTGCCCCGCCTGCCGCGAGCGCGTGCGGGTGTTCGAGGCGGTCGGCGGCGCGGTGCTCGACGGGATGAGCCCGGTGCCGGTGGTGCCGCATGCGCTGGCGCGGGCGCTGGCCGCGATCGACGCCGGCCCGGCGGGACGCGCGACTTCCCTTGAGGGGAGCTCGACGCCGGCGCACGGTGCCGCGCGCACCGCGCCGCCGCTGCTGCCGGACGGCATCGTGCTGCCCGCGCCGCTGCGCGACTGCGCGATGGGGCCCTGGCGCTGGGCCGGCTTCGGCGTGCGCGCCAGCGCGCTGACCCTGCCGGAGGACCCCAAGGCCTCGCTGCTGCTGCTGCGGGTGGCTCCCGGCCGCCGGCTGCCCGAGCACGGCCATTCCGGGCTGGAGTTCACCCAGATCCTGTCCGGCTCCTTCTCCGACGCCTTCGGCCGGTACCAGCCGGGCGACCTCACCGAGATGGGCGCGGAGGTGGAGCACCAGCCGGTGGTCGACCCGGACGGACCCTGCATCTGCCTCACCGCGCTGGAGGGCGGGGTTCTCTTCACCGGGTCGATTGGCCGCCTGATCCAGCCCTTCCTGCGTCTGTGACCATCGGGCGCCGCGGCGTGGTCGCGGCGCTCGCGGCAGGCGCGCTGCTGTCGGGAGGCGCAAGCATGGCCCTGCGGCTGTCCCCGCTCGCGGTGCTGAACCGGCTCGCCGACCTCGGCGGCCACGAGCGGATCGCCGATATCGCCTATGGCCCCGACCCGCGCCACCGGCTCGACCTCTACCGCCCGGCGGGCGCCACCGGGGCGGAGCCGGTCGCGGTGTTCTTCCACGGCGGAAGCTGGGAGGAGGGCGACAAGGCGATGTACCGCTTCGTCGGCGCGGCGCTGGCCGGCCGGGGCTTCCTGACGGTTGTTCCAAACTACCGGCTCTACCCGCAGGTGCGGTTTCCCGCCTTTCTGGAAGACGCTGCCCGGGCGGTGGCCTTCGTGCATGGCCATCCCGAGGTGATCGGACACATCGTCCACCTCACCGCACTGATCGGTCACTCCGCCGGGGCCCATATCGCGGCCATGCTGAGCTATGACCGGCGCTGGCTCGGGGCAGTCGGGCTCGACCCCGCGCGCCACCTCTCCGCGCTGGCGGGGCTCGCCGGACCTTATGATTTCCTGCCGCTGACGAGCCCAACGCTGCGCGATATCTTCACGACGGATCAAGGACTTGAAGCAACCCAGCCAATCCGCTTCGTCGACGGCGGCGGCCCGCCCGCCTTCCTCGCCGCCGGGGCGCGAGACGTCACGGTGGACCCCGGCAACAGCACGCGCCTCGCCGCCCGCCTCCGCGCACACGGCGTAGGGGTGGAGCACCGGGTCTATCGGTGGGCCGACCACCGAACCCTGCTCGGCGCCCTCTCCCCATCATTATACCTTGTAGCCCCCGTCCTCGACGACATGACGGCGTTCATTCGCCCCCTCTCCAACCCGCCCGGCCTCCCATGAGCAACGCCCACCTCTTTTTCGCCTGCGCCATTTTTCTTAGCATTTGCATGATGTTGGCCTGGGCTCTGGCGGTCCGCAGCCGGAACCATGGCTGGGTCGATACCGTGTGGAGCTTCGCCGTGGGCCTCGCCGGGGCGGGAGCGGCGCTGGTGCCGGCGGGGCCGCACGGTACCAGCGGGCGGCAGTGGCTGGTGGCGGGACTGGCGGCGCTGTGGTCGCTGCGGCTGGGTTCCCACATCCTGCGCCGCAGCCTCAATGGCAAGGACGATCCGCGCTATGCCGAGCTGCTGCGCGCCTGGGGCCGGCAGGCCCGACTGAGGCTGTTCATTTTCCTGCAGATTCAAGCGGTTGCGGGGCTTCTGCTGGTGCTCGCCGTGCTGGTGGCGGCACGCAATCCCCTGCCGTTCGGTCGGCCGGGCGACTGGCTCGGCGGGGCAATGCTGGCGCTCGCCATCCTCGGCGCCGGTCTTGCCGACCGGCAGCTCGCCCGGTTCCGCGCCGACCCCGCCAACCGGCGGAAGGTGTGCGATGTCGGGCTGTGGGGCCTCAGCCGACACCCCAATTATTTCTTCGAATGGCTGGGTTGGCTCGCCCTGGCGGTGATCGCGATCGATCTCGGCGGCGTATATCCCCTTGGTTATGCTGCGCTTATCGGGCCAGCGCTGATGTATGTGCTGCTCGTTCACGCCTCCGGCATTCCCCCGACCGAGGCTCACATGCTGCGCTCGCGCGGCGAGGCCTTTCGCGCCTATCAACGCCGGGTCAACGCCTTCTGGCCCGGCCTGCCCCCATCGAAACCCGGGAGATCGTGACGCATGAGTGTCATCGCCCTAGCCGGCCGCCTGGCGGAACGCACCCCGCTTCCTGACCCGTTGACCCGGCTCGGCATCTCCGCGCTGGTCGGGCGCACCCGCCGTGAGCTGGCCCGCCTGACGGAGGCGAGCGAGGCGCGGTTCGCCGCGGAAATGGCGGCCTTCGCCATCGCGGAGCACGCCGATCGCGCCAATGAGCAGCATTACGAGCTGCCTCCGGCGTTTTTCGAGCTCACGCTTGGCCCACGCCGCAAATATTCCTGCTGCTTCTATGACGACGAAGGCTCGACGCTCGCCGACGCCGAGCTGCGCGCCCTGGAGCTGACGGTCGCACATGCCGACCTCGCCGACGGCCAGCGCATACTCGAACTTGGCTGCGGCTGGGGATCGCTGACCCTGTTCATGGCCGAGCGTTTTCCAAGCGCGGCCATTACCGCCGTCTCGAATTCGGCGCCGCAGCGGCGGCATATCGAGGCGGAAGCGCAGCGGCGCGGCCTCGGCAACGTCCGCGTCATCACCGCCGACATGAACGATTTTGCCCCGCACTCCCGCTTCGACCGCGTCGTTTCGGTCGAGATGTTCGAGCATATGGCGAACTGGCGCGGCCTGCTGGAACGCGTGCGCGGCTGGCTGGAGCCGGACGGGCGGCTTTTCCTGCACGTCTTCTCCCACCGCAGCCAGCCCTACCGGTTCGACCATGGTGACCAGGGCGACTGGATTGCCCAGCATTTCTTCACCGGCGGCATCATGCCGAGCCGCGGCCTCATCCGGCATTTTCCTGACCTGTTCGCGGTGGAGCAGGAGTGGAACTGGAACGGGCGACATTATGCCCGCACCGCGATGGACTGGCTGGCGCACTTCGATGCCAACCGAACGGCCGTCGATGAGGTGCTGCGGCAGGTTTATGGGCGCGACGCCGACATATGGGCGCGGCGCTGGCGCATCTTCTATCTCGCCACGGCGGGTCTGTTCGGCCATGCCGGCGGTGAAGAGTGGGGGGTCAGCCACTATCGGCTGCGGCCGGCCTGAAAAATCCGGGCCGACGCTGAGAGGTGCGTCGGCCCGGTCGAGTGGGGGGATGGGCGTGACTTCCATCCCCCGGGGATCACATGATCAGGCTCCCGTCGCCCAACGCTGGGTCGCCGAGGCGGCGAACTGGCCCGCCATCGCAGCGCAGCCCGTGACGAAGCTGCCCCAGCACAGATCGGCGAGGGTGACGGCAAGCGGCCAGTCGCGAAGCGTTGCCTGATTGGTTAGGTCATACGTGCCATAAGCCAGCAGGCCGAGAGCGGCCCCTAGAAGAAGTGACGTGGTCGCCCGCCCGTTCTCGAGTCCCGGATGCACCGCGAACAGGACAACCCCGGCGATGTAGAGAAGGTAGAACGCCGCCGCCGCTGCCAGATCGACCTCGCTCGCCAGCAGATGGCCCAGCAGCGGCCGATAGAGCAGGCCGGTCATGGTGCCGAGCCAGACCGCGTCGAGCCCCAGAAAGACGAGGCCGGTGACGAGATAGGCAATGCCGTAGGCGATCATGGCGGCGTCCGTCTTCAGGTCGGTGCAGGCGATACGCACCCCTTTCGCGCCCGGATCAGTCCGCACGGATCAATCGCTCAGACCCGTGTCAGATACGGCGCAGACGGACGATGTTCGAAGGGCCCTGTCGGAAGGCTTCGGCCAGCCGCCGCGGCAGCTCATCGTCCTGGAACGGCTTGCGCACGACGCGGTCCTCGCCGATCTCGCGCAGCGCCTTGAGGTCGGCATAGCCGGTGATGAACAAGGTGGGCAGCCCGGGCCGCAGCTCTGCCGCGGCGCGGGCAACCTCGGCGCCATTCATGCCGGGCATGGCGTAGTCCACCATCAGGAGATCCACCGGCTCGTCCCGGCGCAGCAGGGCGAGCGCTTCCTCGCCGCTGCCGGCTGCAACCACACCATAGCCAAGCTCGACCAGAAGTGCGGAGGTGACGTCCCGCACCGCTCGGTCGTCATCGACCAGCAGGATCGTTCGGTGATGCGCAGGTGCTTCGGGAGATGCCGCAGCCGCATCCGGTGCCGCCGGAAGCAGGCGTCCGGCTGCGCGCGGCAGGTAGACGCGGACGATGGTGCCCTCACCGAGCGTGGTCTCGATGGTGACGCCGCCGCCCGATTGCTTGGCAAAGCCATAGACCTGGGCCAGCCCGAGGCCGGACCCTTTGCCGATTTGCAGATTCCGACGTTCATCCGGCCGGGTTTCCAATCGTCATCCGGCCAGCATTC
>NZ_JAHBGE010000045.1 GCF_018390635.1 Ancylobacter lacus
ATCCAGGCCCGCCGCGGCCTCCGCTGACCCCCCCGCCCGGCAAACCCCGGGCGGGGCGTCTTCGGACGCGGAGGGGCCGGAAGCGCCGCGCCTTGCCGATGGCCGGACGGCACGCCGCCCGCCATGCCGGCGAACGATGCGCCATGACGACCCCCGTCGCCCCCGCTGCCGTCCCCGGGAGCGGGCGGCTTCCGCTCAGACCTGGAAGCCTCCCGCCACATCGAGTACGGCGCCGGCCATGTAGCCGGCATGCGGGCCGGCGAGGAAGCAGACGGCCGCGGCCACTTCCTCCAGCGTGGCGATGCGGCGGATGGCGTGCAGATCCATGATCGCCGGCGGCAATTGCTCCGCCGCGGCCGCCGCCATGTCGGTCGGCATGATGCCGGGCTGCACCACCGAGACGGTGATGTTGCGCGGGCCGAGATCGCGCTGCACGCCCCTGGCATAGCCGACGATGGCCGCCTTGGTGCCGGCATAGTCCGCCACGCCGGCGAACGGCACGCGGCTGCCGAGGCCGGAGCCGATGAAGATGATGCGGCCGCCCTCCGGCAGCACCGGCGCCGCCGCCCGGGTGGTCGCCACCGCCCCCAGGACGTTGATCTGCCACTGGCGGTCGAGGCTCGCCGTATCGAGCGCGGGATCGTCCGTGAGGCCCTGCACCGCGATCGCGGCGTTGTTCACGAGGATGTCCAGCGTGCCGAAATGAGCCACCACCTGCTCGATCAGCGGCCGTGCGGCCGCCGTGTCGGCCTGGTCGCTCCGAAAGGCGTGGGCCCGCACGCCCTTCGCCCGCAGCGCCGCGACCACCGCCTCCGCCTTGTCGGCCGAGGCGACATAGCTGATCGCGACATCGGCGCCCTGGTCGGCCAGCGCGGCCGCGGTGGCGGCGCCGAGGCCACGGGAGCCGCCGGTCACCAGCGCGACCTTGCCCTTCAGATTGTTCGACATGAGAGGCCTTCCCTTCGTCGTCGGGGCGCCGCGCCACCACAGGCAGGGCCGGTACCAGTTTCATAACAACCGTTATGAAACATGGGTAGGCAATCTGGACAGAGGCTGTCAAGCGATTCATAATAGACGTTATGAAACAGACCGAACCAGGGTGATGGGACGTCCGCGCGCATTCGACGTGGAGAAGGCGCTCGACGCCATGCTCTGCGTGTTCTGGCGAAAGGGTTACGAGGGCACCTCCTACGCCGACCTCACCGCGGCGGCGGGCGTGGAGCGGCCGGCCCTCTATGCCGCCTTCGGCAACAAGGAGGCGCTGTTCCGGTCCGCGCTCGAGCGCTATGTCGAGCGCTACCTCGATTATTTCCCCGCCGCGCTGGAGCTGCCCACCGCACGGGAGGTCGCGGGCCGCATCCTGCACGGCGTCGTCGACCTCAATACGCGCTATGGCGAGCACACCGGGTGCCTCGCCATAAACGGGGCGCTCGCAGGCCCCGACGAGGCCGAGCCCGTGCGGCAGGCGCTGATCGATTTCCGCGCCGCCGGGCAGGAACGCCTGCGTCAGCGCCTCGAACGGGCGAAGGCGGAGGGCGACCTGCCACCGGGAGCGAGCCCCGAGGCTCTCGCGGCGTTCGTGATGGCGGTGTCCCACGGCATCGCCGTGCAGGCCAAGGCCGGCGTCGGCCGCGCGATGCTGGAGGCGGTCGCCGAGCAGGCGCTGTCCACCTGGCCGGCCGGAGGCGCGGCAGCCCCGGCTTCACCCGGCCGCTAGGCGCTTCGCCCATCGCGGCGGGACGGCGGGACGGCGCTCAACCAAGTTGAAACGAATGGCGCTTAGCCTTGACGTCGCGTCGGCATGACGCCGCCCAACCTTCCGGGGCGGACCGCCTGACCCGCGCCCCACCTGTTCCCATCGCGAAGCGGGACCGATGACCAATGTGACCATACGCCAGCGCATCCTGGCGAGCTTCCTGGCCATGCTCGTGGTTCTCTCCGGCGTGGCGGGCGTGGCCTATTACGGCTTCGTGGTGACCGAGCGGGAAGCGGACATGGTCGAGAACCAGACCGTGCCGGCGCTCTCCGCGAGCCTGCGCATGATGGCGGTGTGGACCGAGGCGCACAGCCTGCTGCGGGCCCTCGCGCTGGAGGAGACCTCGACCGGCCGCGACCAGACGCTGGAGCTCATCCGCCGCAACCGGGCGACCCTCGATGGTCTCATCGACGAGTATGAGGCGACGCTCGACACCGAGGCGGACCGACGCGCGTTCGAGGCGCTTCGCAACGCCACGGACGCCTATGTCGCCACCGAGGAGGCCATCCTGCCGCGCTCCGGCACCGACCTTCGCGACGCCATTCGCAGCCAGATGGAGCCGCAGTTCACCCGCATCCGCGCCCAGCTCGCCGAGACGGTCGCGTTCAACCAGAAGCAGGCGACCCGGTCGACGCAGACCATCGTCAGCGTGGTGGGAATGGCCGAGATCGGGCTTCTGGCCGGGTTCGTGATCGCGCTGGGCCTGTCCGTCCTGTGCGGCTATCTGCTGTTCCGGGCGGTGGCCGTGCCGCTCGCGCGGCTCATGGCCATCGTGCAGCTGATGCGCACCGGCGACTTCTCCGAGCGGCTCGCCCTGCCCGCCCGCGACGAATTCGGCACGCTGGCGGACGGCTTCAACGCGATGGCGAACGAGCTCACCACCCTCATCGGCCACATCCAGAAATCCGGCATCCAGGTCAACACCTCGATCACCGAGATCGCCGCCACCTCCAAGGAGCAGCAGGCGACGGCCAGCGAGATCGCCGCGACCACGACCGAGATCGGCGCCACCGCCAAGGAGATCGCCGCCACCTCGAACGAGCTGGTCCGCACGATGGGCGAGGTCTCGAACGTCGCCGAGCACGCCGCGACGCTGGCCGGCGGCGGCCAGACCGGGCTGGCGCGGATGGAGGCCACCATGCGCCACGTGATGGAGGCCGCCGCCGCGATCAACTCCCGGCTCGCCGTGCTCAGCGAGAAGGCCGGCAACATCAACCAGATGGTCACCACCATCACCAAGGTGGCGGACCAGACCAACATCCTGTCGCTGAACGCCGCCATCGAGGCGGAAAAGGCCGGGCAGTATGGCCGCGGCTTCGCCGTCGTCGCCACCGAGATCCGGCGCCTCGCCGACCAGACCGCCGCCTCGACCTACGATATCGAGCAGATGGTGAAGGACATCCAGTCGGCGGTGGCCGCCGGCGTCATGGGCATGGACAAGTTCTCGGAGGAGGTCCGCCGCGGCATGCTCGACGTGCAGGAGGTCGGCGGCCAGCTCTCGCAGATCATCCATCAGGTGCAGGGTCTGGTGCCGCGTTTCGAACTCGCCAATGAGGGGATGCAGGCCCAGGCCACCGGCGCGGAGCAGATCAGCGAGGCGCTGTCCCAGCTCAGCGAGGCGGCGCAGCAGACGGTGGAGTCGCTCCAGCAGTCCACCGCCGCCATCGACGAGCTGAACCAGGTGTCCTCCGGCTTGCGCAGCTCGATCTCGCGGTTCAGGCTCCGGGCATGAGCGCGCGGGCGACACCATGCTGTTCCTGAGCTTCCGCATCGGTGCCGACCGCTATGTGCTCGATGCGGCCCAGGTCGAGCGGGTGCTGCCGCTGCTCGAGGCCAAGGCCGTGCCGGGCCTGCCGCCCGCCGTGCTGGGGCTTCTCGACTATCACGGCCGCGCCGTGCCGCTGATCGACGTCTGCCTGCTGGCCACCGGCCGGCCGACCGCCGGCATGATGAGCTCGCGCGTCATCCTCGTGCGCTATGCCGATGAGGCCGGCCGCACGGAAACCCTCGCCCTCTGCGCGGAGCAGGCGACCGGCACGATCGAGCGCGACCCCGCCGATTTCGTCGCCACCGGCGTCGAGGCGGGAACGCCCGCCTATCTCGGCCCCGTCGCGGCGGATGAGGAGGGCCTCGTCCAGTGGGTGCGGGCGAGCGCGCTGCTGACGCCCGAGCTGCGGGCCATGCTGTTCCAGCCCGCCGGAGCCCCGCCGTGACGCTGGAGCAGATCGGGGCGCAGCTGCGGGAGGCGATCGGCCTCGACTGGGAGAGCGTCGGCCGCTCCGCCCTGCATTACGCCGTGCGCCAGCGCATGGCCGCGTCAGCCACCCCGGACATGGCCGATTACGCCCGGCTGCTGGCGGCGAGCGCCGAGGAGCTTCAGCAGCTCGTCAACGCGGTGGTGGTGCCGGAGACCTGGTTCTTTCGCGACCCCAAGGCGTTTGCGGCGATGACGGAGCGGCTCGCCACGCTTCCGGCCACGCGCCGGCCGCTGCGCCTGCTCAGCCTGCCCTGCTCCACCGGCGAGGAGCCCTGCTCCCTCGCCATGGCGATGCTCGACGCCGGCTTCGCGCCGTCCGATTTCACGGTCGACGCGGTCGATGTCTCGACCCGCAACATCGCCGAGGCGGAACGCGGGGTGTATGGCCGCAACTCCTTTCGCGGAACCGCGCTCGCCTATCGCGACCGCTATTTCGAGCCCGTGCCCGACGGCCATCGCCCCCGGCCGGAGATAACCCAGCGCATCCGCTATCGGTACGGCAACCTGTTCGAGATGGAGGCGGCCGTCCCCTACGACGTCATCTTCTGCCGCAACCTGCTGATCTATTTCGACCGGGACCGGCAGCAGCGCGCGCTGCAGCGGCTGTACCGGCTGCTCGGCCGCGATGGCCTGCTGCTGGTGGGTCCGGCCGAAGCCAGCCTGCCCCGGCTCCATGGCTTCGCGCCGGTCCGGGCACCGATGGCCTTCGCCTTCGTGAAGGCCGAGGAAAACATGGCGCCGCGCGGCGCGGCGGTCCCGCGGGCGCCCGTGCCGGCGGCGGCGGCGCCACGCCCGCTGCCCCCGCGGCGCCTGCGGCCGGTCGCAGCCCCGGGACGGGCGCCCCTCCCCCGCGGCGCCTTCGCGTCCGCTGCGGGCGCGCAGGTCGCACCGGTCCCGGCCGCGGCCGTGGCGCGCGCGGATGCCGGGCAGATCAGCCTCGCCGCGATCGAACAGGCCGCCAATGAGGGACGCCTCGCCGAGGCCCGCGATGCCGCGTCCCGGCACATGCAGGCCCATGGCCCCTCGGCACAGGCCTTCTATCTCCTCGGCCTCGTCTGCGACGCTACCGGCGATGCCGCCGAAGCGGAGAAGAGCTACCGCAAGGCGCTCTATCTCGCCGCCGATCACCGCGAGGCCCTCGCCCACCTCGCGCTGCTGCTGCGGCGCCAGGGCGCGGCCGACGCCGCCGCCGCGCTCGACGACCGGCTGCAGCGCATCGAGAAGAGGGCCGGCCGATGAGCCCGCACGGACCGGGCCCGGCGCGGCCCATGGCGATCGACGGCAACGCCACCGCCGGAGCGGAGGGCGGGACGGGCGCACCCGCGGCGGGGGCGGCCGGCCGGCTGCTCGACCGGCCCCTGCCGCCCGGCTACCGCGAGGAATGGACCCGCCATTTCGCCCGGCGCATGGATGAGGACGTCCCCGTCGCCGAGGCCGCCCGCGAGCGCCGCGTGCTGGTGTTCCGCCTCGCCGACGAGTGGCTGGCGCTGCCGGCGGAGGTGGTGCAGGAGATCACCGAGCCGCGTCCGGTGCACAGCCTGCCGCACCGGGACAACGCCCTGGTTCTCGGCATCGTCAATGTGCGGGGCGAGCTGCTGGTCCAGGTCTCGCTCGCCACCCTGCTCGGGATCGGCCCGCGGCGCAGCCGGCCGGCCGGCGAGCGGACGCCCGCCTTCCCACGCCTGGTGGTGATCGGCGGCGGCGGCCACCGCACGGCCTTCGCCGCCGACGAGGTGCACGGGCTTCACACCGCCGCGGCCAAGGACGTGCTCGACCTGCCGGCAACGGTGGGCAAGGCGTCGAGCGCCTTCGCCGCCGCCATCATCGCCTGGAACGGAACCACCGTCGGGGAACTTGACGCCCGACTCGTGCTCGACGCGTTGGACCGCGGCATCTCATGAGCCCCCCGGACCTCAGCCAGTTCTCCATGCTCGACCTGTTCCGGGCCGAGCTGGACACCCAGTCGCTGGAACTGACCGCGAGCCTGCTGGCGCTCGAGCGCAACCCCACCGCGGCCGAGCACCTCGAAGCCGCGATGCGCGCCGCCCATTCGCTGAAGGGCGCCGCCCGCATCATCGAGCTCATGCCCGCTGTCCGGGTCGCCCACGCCATGGAGGAATGCCTGGTCGCGGCCCAGGCGGGCCGCCTCGTGCTGCGGCACGGCCGCATCGACGCGCTGCTGAAGGGTGTGGACCTTCTCGGCCTGATCGCGACCGAACCGCCGCCCGAGCCTTCCGCGCTGGAGGCACGGATCGCGAGCTTCCTGCTGGCGATCGAACAGGGGCCGGCGGACGCCGAACCGCAACCGCCCGCCCCGCAGCCGCCGGCCGAAGCGGCGGCGGAAACGGCGCCGCTCATATCCCTGGAGCCGCCACCGGCGGGTCCCGCGCCACCGGCCGATCCCGCGCCCGCCGCGTCCGAGGCCCCCGTGCCGGGCGGCGACCGGATGATCCGCATCGGCGCCCAGAGCATGACCCGGCTGCTCGGCCTCGCCGGGGAATCGCTCATCGAGGCCCGCCGGCTCGGCCCCTTCGCCGACAGCCTGACCCGGCTCAAGCGGCACCATGGCGACATCGCCCGGGCGCTCGATGCCGCCCGCGCCGCGCTTGCGCCCGACGCCGCACCGGGCGCCGGGCACGCGCTCGCCGCCGCCGCGGCCGCCCTGGAGCAGGTCCGCATCGAACTGGCCCAGCGGCTGGAGGAGGTGGAGGCGCTGGACCGGCGCGGCACCGATCTCGCCAACCGGCTCTACGCGGAGACGCTGGAAAGCCGGATGCGGCCCTTCGAGGATGGCGTGCGCGGCTATGCGCGGATGGTGCGCGACTTCAGCCGGGCGCTGGGCAAGAAGGCGCGGCTGGAGATCGTGGGCGGCGCCACCGGCATCGACCGCGACATCCTCGACCAGCTCGACGCCCCGCTCGGCCACCTCCTGCGCAATGCCATCGATCACGGGCTGGAGGCGCCGGAGGAGCGGCGGGCGGCCGGCAAGCCGGAGGAAGGCGTCATCCTGCTGGAGGCGAGCCACCGTGCCGGCCAGCTCCAGATCGTGGTTGCGGACGACGGGCGCGGCGTCGATCTGGACCGGCTCCGCCGCATCGTGCTGGAGCGGCACCTCACCGCGCAGGACACCGCGGCGCGGCTGAGCGAGGCGGAACTGCTCGAATTCCTCTTTCTCCCCGGCTTCTCGATGAAGGGCAGCGTCAGCGACGTCTCCGGCCGCGGCGTCGGGCTCGACGCGGTGCAGGCCATGGCCCGGCAGGTGCGCGGGCATGTCGCCATCAGCACGCAGGCGGGCCTCGGCACGCGCTTCCAGCTCGATCTGCCGCTCACCCTCTCCGTCATCCGCACCCTGCTGGTGGAGATCGCGGGCGAAGCGTACGCGCTCCCGCTCGCGGGCCTCTTCCGCACGCTCCGGCTGGCGCCGCAGGCGATCGAACAGCTGCAGGGCCGGGCCCATTTCGCCCTCGAAGGCCAGCGCGTCGCGCTCGTCGCCGCGGGCGAGGTGCTGGGGCAGGGAACCGGCAGCCTCGGCGAGGGCGAGATCGCGGTGGCCGTGGCGGGCGAAGGCACCGGCGCCTATGGGTTCGCGGTCGACCGCTTCCTGGGCGAGCGCGAACTGGTGGTGCGCCCGCTCGACACCCGTCTCGGCAAGATCCGCAACATCAGCGCCGCGGCGCTGATGGAGGACGGCTCGCCGGTGCTCATCGTCGATATCGAGGACCTGCTGCGCTCGGCCGACAAGCTGGCGATGGCCGACGCGCTGCGTGCCGAGACCGCCCGCGCGCAAGGCCCGGCCGAGGAGCGTCGCAAACGCATCCTGGTGGTCGACGATTCCCTGACGGTCCGCGAACTCGAGCGCAAGCTGCTCGACCAGAACGGCTACGAGGTCGATGTCGCGGTCGACGGGATGGACGGCTGGAACGCCATCCGCTCCGGCGCCTATGATCTGGTGATAACGGATGTCGACATGCCCCGGATGGATGGGATCGAGATGGTGACCCTGATGAAGCGCGACCCGCGCCTGCGGAACGTGCCGGTCATGATCGTGTCCTACAAGGACCGTGAGGAGGACAGGCGCCGGGGCCTCGACGCCGGCGCCGACTACTACCTCACCAAGGGGAGCTTCCACGACGCGGCCCTCACCGAGGCCGTCACCGACCTGATCGGCCCCTCCACCGCCGTCTCGCCGCCAGCAAGGCCGGAACACTGATGCGCATCGCGATCGTCAACGATCTGGAGATGGCAACGGAGCTGCTGCGGCGCGTCATCGGCTCCGCCCCGGAACACCAGCTTGCCTGGGTCGCGGCGAACGGACGCGAGGCGGTCGAGGCCTGCCGGCGCGATCTGCCCGATCTCGTGCTGATGGACCTCGTCATGCCGGAGATGGACGGGGTGGAGGCAACCCGCCAGATCATGGCGGCGACGCCCTGCCCGATCCTGCTGGTGACGGCGAGTGTCGATGGCAACGTCCCCGGCGTGTACGAGGCCATGGGCCATGGCGCGCTCGACGCGGTCGACATCCCGACGGCAGGTCCGGGCGCCGATCTCAAGGCCGGCTCGCTCACCCTGCTCGGCAAAATCGCGACGATCGGCAAGCTGGTCGGCGAGCACCCGGCGCCACGGGCGGTTCGGCCGATGGCGAGCCGTGCCTCCGGCCTGCCGCTGCTCGCCATCGGCGCATCGGCGGGCGGTCCCGCCGCGGTCGCGGCGGTGCTGGCGGGGCTGCCGGCCACCTTCCCGGCCGCGATCGTCGTGGTGCAGCATCTCGACGAGGAATTCGTGCCGGGCTTCGCCTCATGGCTCAGCAACCAGACGGCGCTGCGGGTGCGCCCCGCGCGGGAGGGCGATACGCCGGAGGCCGGCACGGTGCTGATCGCGGCCTCGCGCGATCATCTCGCGCTTTCCGCCGGCGGCACGCTGACCTATGTCCCCCAGCCGCGCGACTACCCCTACCGCCCTTCGGTCGACGTCTTCTTCGAGAGCGCCCGGCGATGGCCGGGCGAGATCGTGGCGGTGCTGCTGACCGGCATGGGCCGCGACGGCGCGAGCGGGTTGAAGATGCTGAGGGACGCCCACCACCTCACCATTGCGCAGGACAAAGAGAGTTCGGCGGTATATGGCATGCCAAAAGCGGCGGCCGCTCTCGGTGCGGCGGTGGAGATTTTGCCCCTTGACCGGATTGCGAGGCGTCTCATCGAGACCTTTGCGGCCCCTCAACAACAGGCAGGCGCATGACCGGCGACTTTGCGTCCATACCCCCGGCCCCTCCCACGGCCGATGCCTACCCCTCGATGGTGCTGCTGGTCGACGATCAGGTGCTCATCTGCGAAGCCGTGCGCCGCGCGCTGGCGACCGAAACCGACATCGACCTGCACTACTGCACCAATGGGCTGGATGCCATTCGCGTCGCGGAGGAACTGAAGCCGACCGTCATTCTCCAGGACCTCGTCATGCCCGGCATAGACGGGCTTTCGCTGGTGAAGCGCTACCGCGAGACGCCCAGCACCCAGACCGTGCCGGTCATCGTCCTCTCCGCCAAGGACGAGCCCGCGATCAAGAGCGCCGCCTTCTCGGCGGGGGCGAACGACTATCTGGTGAAGCTGCCCGACCGCATCGAGCTGATCGCGCGGATTCGCTACCACACCCGCGCCTATATCGACCATGTCCAGCGCGAGGTCGCCTATGCCGCGCTGCGCGAAAGCCAGCGGTTGCTGATCAAGGCCAATCTCGAGCTGGAGCGGCTGACACGGGTCGACGGCCTGACCGACCTCGGCAACCGGCGCTATTTCGACGAGTATGTGCGGGCCGAATGGCGCCGGGCGCTGAACGCCGGCAAGCCGCTTTCGGTGCTGATGATCGACGTCGACAATTTCAAGAACTACAACGACACCTATGGCCACCTCGCCGGCGACGAGGTTCTTCGGCAGGTCGCAAACGCCATCCGCATCGGCGCCAACCGCCCGGGCGATCTCGCCGCCCGTTTCGGTGGCGAGGAATTCGTCGTCGTCCTGCTCGACACGCCGCTGGAAGGCGCGAGGACCGTGGCCGAGCGGCTGCGGCAAGCCGTGCGGGACTTTGCCATTACGCAGGGCGACGGCCATCTCTCCATCAGTATCGGCGTCGCCTCGGTCACGCCCAGCGCCTTCGTCTCGGTGGAGCAGCTCATCACCGCCGCCGATCTCGCGCTTTTCCGCGCCAAGGCGGCGGGCCGCAACCGGGTCGAGGTCACTCAGGACATCGCCCGCTGAGCGGGGGTGAAAGCGGCCGGCCCCGCGGCGCGAGCGCCGGGCGGGCGCGGCATCCGCGTCAGCCGAAGCCCCAGACCGTGCGGTTGGCCTGGCCGCCGAGAGTCCCGCCGGCGAACCACTGCGCCCCGAGGAACGCCGCCGAGGCGAGATCGAGCGTGTCGCCGCTCCAGCCGGGGCCGAGGCCAAGGCCCCAGCGCCCGTCCGCCTTCAATATGTTGCTGTCCGATATCGCCATGCCGTCGCGGCCGATGCCGCCGACCACGTAGAGCCGGCCGTCGACCACATTGACGTTCGGGCTCCGGCGGGCGGGCCAGGGCACGGTGCTGCCGACCCCGGCCCAGTACCGCCCGTCCACACTGCCCCATATGTCGGCGAGCGGCCCCGCGGCGGAGCTTCCGGCGACGACCACCATCGCGCCGCCGAACACCGCGGTGCCGAAGCTGCTGCGCGCCGTCCACGGCGCCTCCGCGGTCACCTGATTCCAGGTGACCCCGTCGACCGAACTCCACACATCGGCGAGAGGGCTGCCATCCGCGCCCGCCCCGCCCATGACCCAGATCCTCCCGCCGAAGGCGAGACAGCCGTGGCGGCTGCGGGGCGACCAGTGGCCGGCGGCGGGCATCTGCGTCCAGTTCACGCCATCGGACGAGGCCCAGACCTCGTTCACCACGCGGTCGCGGGTGCGGCCCCCGGTGAGCCACATCCGGCCATCGAACACGCAGCCCGCCGCCTCGCCGCGCGGGGAGTAGGCTGCCTGGTTGGTGGCGTATTCCCAGACGAAGCCGTCGATGCTGCGGAACACCGCGCTCTGCCCGTCGCCCGAGCCGCCGGCGAGGAACCAGAGGCGGTCGTGGAAATCGGGCAGCAGCACGGGGCGGCCCATCGAGTTCCACAGCCCGGCATCCGCCACCTTTCGCCATCCGTTGGGAATGGGGACGAGGGTGAGCGTGCTGTGCACCGGCCCGTTCTGCCCCTGCGCCGTCAGCGTGTACTGCACCGTGGCGGCTGGGTGCACGATGGTGCCGTCCGACGAGGGCGGCACCTGGCTCTGCCCATCCAGCGGCGGCGCGACGGAGCAGGACGTCGCCGAGGACGTCGCCCAGGACAGCGCGACCCGGTCGCCATAGTGGATGCCGGTCGCCGGGGTGGCGACGAGCTGCCGGGTGAAGCGGACCGGCTGGACATAGATGGTGAGCGGCTGGCTGGTGCGCCGGCCGCCGGCGTCGTCATAGGCGGTCAGCGTGTAGGTCGTCGTCACCGCCGGCGAGACCTTGTAGGTCCCGGCGGACTGCACCGGCACGGCGACGGTCTGCCCGTCCACCGGGCTCAGTTCGCAGCGATTGGCCACGAAGGTCCGCCAGTTGAGCGCGACCGGGGTTCCCGACACCACATTATTGGCCTCGGCGCTGAAATCCTGGATCGCCAGCGTCGGCGAGCGCTTGTCGATCACCAGCGCCTGCACCCCGTCGTCATAGCCGGGAATCTCGGACGACTGGATCTGAAGGTTGGTGCCGGAAGGCCAGAAGTCGGTGACGATGTCGGTGATCCGGAAATCCATGAGCGCGGAGGCGCCCGCGCCGAGGATTTCCGGGCTCCTGGGATAGAGCGCCCAGTAGGGCGGCGTCGCGGCCGACTGGTCGTCCACCACCCATTTCGTGCCGTAGTCCGCCGCCGGCGCGGCACGCACGTTCTTCAGCCGGTCGACGGTGGTGAGGGCGCCATAGCCCGGCTTGGCCGTCGCCGAGACGAAGCTCAGGAAGAAGACCGGCGTCTTCGTCCAGGGCGTGCCGGCGGGCACCAGCGGCTTGCCCGATATGTTGTCGAGGCGCAGCACCAGCGTGTTGGAGGGAATGCTGCCCTTGCCGTCGGCGTCGATATAGACGCTGTTGCCGTTGACGAAGGACAGCGACAGCACATCGGCGAGCCGCTTGTGCAGCGAGGGCACCCGCTCCAGCGCCAAAGCGAGCTGGGTGCCGTTGTCCATCACGCCGGGCACATTGTAGTTGCTGACGTTGAACGAGCCCGGCCCCGGCTGGCCGTCGGCGGCGACATTGTCGATCTCGAAGACGAAGCTGTCGCCGGGGCTCACCGTGAGGTCGGCGACCGGCGCCAGCGCGAAGGAGGTGAGGTTCACCGCCCGCCACCCTGCGGGCGGGGTGACCTTGAGCGCGGCGAACTCGGCGGGCGAGAGCACCGGGGTGATGGTGAAATAGAACGAAGTCGGGCCCTGCGGCGTGATCTGCGCCTCGGGAACCGGCGCGCCGCCCCGGAAGGTGGCCGCCGCCGGGCCGCCATAGGTGAGGGTGAAGCGCAGCCGGTTGAGGCTGGTGTCCTGGGTGACGTAGATCACCGGCTCGCCGGTTCCGGCATTGGCGAGCGCGAAGGTGATGGAGGCCGGATCGGTCATGGCGGGTCCTCACGCGGTTCGGGGCCGCCGGCGGCGCGCGCGCGGCGAGTCGGGGGCATGTTCGAGCTTCAGCCAGCCTTCCTGCGCCCGCTGGCGCAGCAGCGAGACATCGGTCCCGCCAACGACCGGTTCGACCGACCACTCTCCCGCGCCGGCCACCTGCGTCACCCATTTCCAGACATAGCCGCTCTCGTCCGGAACCGGCATCTGGGGCAGGCCGGAGGTCAGCACGGGGGTGGTGAGGAAGGTGACGGCGATGCGGGCGAGGTCGTCGGCGATCATCGAGGAGGGAATGCCGAGCTCGACGAGCGGCAGCAGCCCGGTGCGGGCGTGGATCGGCGCATTGGGGTCGAGCAGCATCGACACCACCACCGGGCGGCTCTCCCGGCTCGTCGCCAGGGTGATCTGGTCTGAGGCGGGCGGCACCACGCCGTGCCGCCAGGAGGGGTCGGCCGCCTCGGCGTAGAAGGTGTGGTAGGCCGCCGCCGCCCCATCGTCGATGAAATAGCCGACCAGCCCGTCGTCGACGTCGTCGAAGGCACCCAGCACGACCGGCACGCGAACCGCCGGCGCGCCGCCATCCTCCCGCTGCAGCGGGTCCTTGCCGTCGATGGCGGCCCGAAAGGCGGCGAGGCTCTGGTCCATCGCCGGCAGGCCGAGCGGCTCGAGGTCCAGCACTGCGCGGGCGAGCGCCAGCGGCCGGCCGATCAGCACCGACAGCGCGTCGAAGGGCTGGTTCTGGTCCGGCGAGATGAAGCCGAGGCTGCGGTCGATCGTGCGGAGGATGTCGGCGAGATAGGCCCTGGGGTCGGCCGCGCCGGCAAGGCCCAGCGCAAAGGCGCGCAGATGCGGGTTGGCGTCGGCGAAGACCTCCTCGATCGGCCTGCCGTAGGCCTGCTGGTTGCCCGGCGCGCCCTGCCACAGCGGCCCGAGCAGGTTGAGCGAGCCGAGCGCGGTGCCGATCTCGTCATAGATCATCAGGGCCTGATCGAGCCGGTTGAACAGCACCCAGCCGCACACCGGGGTCGTCGCCGGGTGGCTGTTGAGCTCGACCGCGTCATTGCCGGCGGACAGCCAGTTGAACGCGAAGCGCACCGGCTGGGTGATGCGCAGTGGCAGGTTGATGAGCTCCTCGCTCTCCTGCGGCGGAACCAGACTCGCCGCACGGATGACCGGCGGCCTTTCGAGGTCGAGCGGCTGGCCGAAGGCGTCGACGATCCGCACCCGGGCGATGCGGAAGCCGCCGTTGCGCAGCGGCGAGAAGGTGTTGTTGCCGAGCGGCGTATCGATGTTGTGGCGCAGGACGGCGTTCTTCACCGTGACATTGGTGAAGTTCGCGAAGAACTGCCCCTGCAGGATGCCGAGCGGGTCCGACACCTCCATCTGCAGAACGCGCGCCAGCATCAGCAGCGCCTGATCGAACCCGCTGAGAGCCTGCGCCTGCATCGCGAGGTGCAGGTGAGCGAGGATCTCCTTCAGCTCGGGCACCATGTCGGAATCGGGGAAGTTCGCAATGAAGTCCTCGATCTGCTGGCGGATGTTGATATCGGTGTTGTGGGTGAGGACGATGGTGCCCTGATAGGTGCGGACATTCTCCGGGTCGACCGGGATGGTGCCGTTGAAGACGAGGTCGACCCCGGCGGCGTCGAAGCCGTAGTTCGCGGTGACGAAATCGGCGGGATAGGGCGGCAGGGCGTTGGGGTAATGCTCGGTCTGCCATTGCAGGATGATGGGGATCCACGGCGCCGACCACCGCTTGAACGCCACCAGACTTGGCGGCGTGCCGGTGAAGACCACCGTGTCGGGCCTGACGCCGCCATAGAGCCCCGCCTGCGCCGCCTCGACCGTCGCCCTGAAGGCGCCGAAATCCGCCACCGCCGGGTTGCCGGCCCCGCCCAGCCGGGCGACCGCGGCCGCGAGCACCGCGGACTGCACGGGATCGACCAGAAAAGCCTCGCCCTGAAGGGCGGCGACCGCCGCGCCGAACGGAAGGGCGGGGTTCGCGGGAACCGAGGGCAGCGCATCGGCGCCGATGGTGAAGTCGCTGCCACCGTTCCGGGCGACGAGGGCGGACAGAAGCCGGGTGCCGACCCGGCAGACCAGATCGCCATTCTCATCCCGCAGGCCGCGCGGCTCGTAGCGGGTCGAAGGGTCGACATCGGCGCCGGAGAACAGCAGAACCGGGTCTGCGGGCCCGAGGAAGCGGGCGCCATCGGTCGAGGTCAAGGCGTAATCCGGCCCGATCTCGGCGTGCAACTCGGCACGCCGCCGCTCCACCTCCTGCTCCGCCTCGCCCTGCTGCGCGACCAGGGTGTTGAGCGCGGCGATCTCGTTGGTGATGAATTGCCGGGCCTCATTGGCGGTGATGGTGCCGCCCCCTGTCGGCGGCACGGGATAGGCGATCCGCATGTAGCGGGCCCAGTCCGCGAAGATGCGGGACCGCAGGCTGGCGATATCCCGGCGCAGGCGGTCGAGTTCGGCCTGGGCGAGGTTGAGCGCGTTGAGGGCATCGCCGATTGCCGGCGGCAGTTCCGACAGCAGCGGTCCGCCGCGGCCGGGTTCGGTCTTGACGCCGGAGGCCGGATCGATCCGCCACAGCGAGCTGTCGGAGATGGCGGCAAAGGCGCTCTTGTGCAGCGCCTCTTCCAGATCGACCAGCCCGCCGGGCAGCTCCAGCCGCGTCAGCAGGCCGAGCTGGAACGCGTTGAGGATGAGCTCGACATTCTTCTCGCCGGCCAGATCGGGATCGGCGGCGATCAGCGCCGAGAGCGCCTCGGGCGTGGTGTTGCCCACCGCGATCTTCAGCCCGCCCGCGGCCGGCTCGCGCTTCTCGATGTAGTGGGTCTGCCGGTCCCACGGAATGTCGGTGAGGAGAGAGGCATAGACCGTGCGCGCCGGCACCTCGCCGCCCTCCTCGAGGGGGAAGACCCAGCCATAGGCGGCGGCGATCGCCGCGAGCTTCTGCCGGGCGTCCGCCCCCTCGGGGTAGGGAATGCGCGTCAGCGGATCGTCTCCCGCCTCGGCGAACCAGCCGGCAAGCAGATAGGACACGCGGGTGCTGTCCGGGGGAAAGGCCGCGGGGTCGAGATCGGCGAGCGTGTCCCAGAAGCCGAACACATTCGGACAGAGCTGATAGGTCGCGGCATAGGTGGCCTCGCCATAGCCGAGCGCGGTGAGCCTCGCCCGGTCCGCGTCGGGATCCTCCC
Source organism: Ancylobacter lacus (assembly GCF_018390635.1). Lineage (GTDB taxonomy): Bacteria > Pseudomonadota > Alphaproteobacteria > Rhizobiales > Xanthobacteraceae > Ancylobacter > Ancylobacter lacus. The sequence continues at coordinate 15,875 of NZ_JAHBGE010000045.1, forward strand.
GCCAGCCGGCATGGTCGAACACCCGGCCCAGCGTCCGCCACGAGATGTTGGGCTGCACGTTCGGCCGGGGGGAGATGGGAACGTCGAGGCTCATCCGGTTCTGCACCGGCATGTCGGCGGCAAGGGTGCCGTCCCACAGCCGGTCGCTCTCCAGCACCCAGGCTTTCAGGCAGGTTCCGGGCGTGCGCGGCTCCTGCGCATTGGTGGCGATGCGGACCACGAGCCAGCGGTTCGGCGCCGGCGGAAAGCCGATGCTGCCATCGTCCTTCTGGGCGCCGTGGCTGAGCGCGGCGGGCAGCGCCCAGTGCAGGTGGATGCCCACGTCGAGCGGCGTCGACGCCGACTGGAAGGTCTGGGGCAGCGCCTTCGCGCTGAGATAGGGGCCCGGATTGTGGGCGATCCCGTCGGCCGCATAGGGCAGCAGCGCGAAATCCGGCGCCAGCCGGGAGAAATCCGCGGTGCCGTAGGGATGCGTGGGGGAGCCGTTGACGTCGGTCTCGCCGACGCAGAGGGCCGCCAGATCGATGGGCACGACCAGCGTGTCGGACAGCGCGACCATGGCCTCATTCGTCCTTCTGCGACGCGTTGCGGAAGATCACTTCCTGCGTGCCCTCGACGAGCTGCAGGGCGAACTCGGCCGAGGTGAACGGCAGCGGCGTGCCGTCCTGCGCGTTGTCGGCCTGCCGGGCGTGGAGGGTGGTGGCGAGGTCGGCGGCGAGCCTGGCGACGCGCAAGGTGCGGTGGCGGGCATCGCGATAGGCCGGCGTGACCGAAACCCCTTCGATCTGGTCGCCGGGCCGGGTGCCCGCCGGCGCCTGCGGCGGCACGGTGACGTAGCGCAGCGGCTTTCCCCCGGCGATGTCGATGCCGAAATGCAGCCCGATCGCCGGCTCCCGGATGATCACCCGGGCGATCCGTCCATTGACCGCGAAGAGGAGGATCGACTCCGTCACCCGTTCCCGGCGCAGCACGTCGGTCAGCTCGGCGCCGGCCGCGTCATAGGCCACGATCTCGAGCTTCGGCCAGCCGGCAACGACCTGGCTGCGCAGCAGGAAGCCCGAGGCGGTGTCGGGCGCCTCCTCCCGCGTCGTCGCGGTCAGGCCGGCGCCTGCCCGCAGCGCGGGCACGGTCAGCGTATGGATGGCATCGTCCATCGCGCTCGACTGGCCGATGCTGCAGGCCCCCTCGATCAGGGCGAACAGCCAGTTGAAATCGACGTTGAAGAACCGGATCGATTCGTTCGGCAGCATCCGCTCATTGGGCACGAGGTAGTTGAACGGCACGCCGTTCAGCCGGCGCAGCCGCTCGAGCCAGGTGGTGAGCGTCACGGTGGGGTCGTTGCCCCGGACGAAAGCGCCGAGATTGGCGCGATCGGCGAGGAAGGCGGCGAAGCCGCGCGGCCCGCCGGCCTCGGACATCAGGCGTGCCATGGGTCGTCCTCCCTCTGCGGGTGCTGCGCGGGTGTCATTCGCCGCCCTCCTGCACGCTGCCGGGGCCGGCCGGGGGCGTCGGCACGAGATGGCGCCGCAGCCGAGTGAGGACGAAGCTCGCCGCCGCGTGCTGGAGATCGAGCCCGATGCTGCGCGCGGTGCCGGTCAGCCGCATGCCGAGCGTGGAGGCGAACGCGCTGTCGAGCGCCCGCCGCTCGAACGCCTCGAAGGCGTTGCGGGTGTTCTGCCGCTTCCAGCGCACCAGCGCCTCGGAGAAACCCTTGTCCTGCAGCGCCAGCAACTGCCCGATCCGCCACGCCGCGGCGTAGGACACGTCCATCATCCCGGTCTCGGGGTCGTAGGCGACGATCTCGTCGGCGGTGAGGATCGGCGGGGTGTCGTCGGTCCCGTCCGGTACGGGAACGAAGATCGTGGTCGGCACCTCGAAGGGGACGAACGGCCCGCGGTACCATGACACGGTGCGGCAGCCCTGCCGGGTGTGGTGGTCGACGGGGGTGTAGCCGAGCGCCAGCGCATTGGCGACATAGGCATCGGCATCGGAGGCGCTGGCCGCGTCGTCCTTGATGGCCAGCACCCGCAGCCCGTCGGTCTGGTCCAGCTTCAGGAGCAGGCCGGAGAAAGTGTCCTCCGGGTCGACCGACCGATAGGACCAGCTCGCCAGGGTGACGAGCCGCACGCTCTGCGCCGGCTGGCCGTCCGGCAGTGTGATCGCCGCCGGGGTGTAGTCGTCGCCGGCGGGGAGATAGCCGATCATGTTCTCCAGCGAGACGAGATGGACGGTGACCTCGCTGTCGGGCGTCGGCAGTCGGTTTCCCACCACCACCGAGGTCTCGATCCGGGTCTGGTCGTCGGCAAGGCCGGCGAACCGCAGCGGCGCGGCGCTGCTGATGGTGCGGCTGTGGGAAAGCCACGGCATGTCGACCGCCCCCGGGGCGAGCGCGGCGAACAGGGCGACCGGCACGTCGATCACCCGGCAGGGGTCCCATGGCACCTCGCCGAAGGCCAGCGTGAGGCCGGGATAGGACACGGCGGTCGCCGGCAGCGAGCTCGGGGCGGGCGCGGCATTGTCGGCATGGGGAAACGGCGCCGGCGTCAGGTCCCCGACCATCGCCTCCACCACCTTCGGCGGGGGGTCGTTCTCGTCGAACACCAGCAGGGCCAACCAGCTCGACCGCGCGGCGTCGCCGACCGTGCGCTCCCAGGGCAGGGTCTGCCGGTTGAAGACGATGTGCGGCAGGACGTTGGCGTATTCGCCCTGGCTGGCGAGCGGGGGAAAGCAGCTTTCGATCTCGCTCGGCTTCACCGCGAAACGTTCGCCCGCAACCTGGAAGCGCCGGGTGAAACGATAGGTCTCGTCGAAGGCGGCGCCGGCCGGCGCGTTCGCATTGGTATTGCGGACCGACTGGGCGACCTCGATCTGGTAGAGGCCGTCCGCGAGGGCCGGCCGGTGGCTTTCTATGAAGGTGATTGTGCCGGTCTCCGGCTCGTCCATGATGGCCGCCTGCTCGTTCATCCCCGCCCTCCCCTCATTCACCTCGCCACCCGCTCACCGCGCCCGCTCCTCGCCGAGATAGGCCAGCACCGGGGCGTGCAGCAGCACCGTGTCCGCGCTCGCCGCCAGCGCGGCGACATCGACGTCAGGGTCGATGCCGAGATTGAGCCCGGGTGCGTTCAGCGCGGCGATGAGCGCGGCCCGGCGCGGCGCGGCCGTGAGCAGCGTCCGCTGGAAGGTCGGCATCGCGGTGGCCTGGTCGAACGGGTCGGTGGTCGGGATCGTCGGCGTGAGCCAGGCGAAGTCGACCGTTCCCTCGCTGTCCTGCTGCAGGATGGCGATGTCGATCGGCAGCGGCGTGTGGTCCGGCTCCTTGGCCTTCGCCTTGATGCTGTAGCCCACGGCGAGGTTCGAGATGTTGGCCGGCGTCTTGTTGACCTGGTCGATCGAGGGGTTGACCACCAGCTTCCCGCCCCAGGTCGCCGAGGGCAGGTTGGAGGTGGTCAGGCTGATGCTGGCCGCCTCGGTCACGTCGAAGGCGGGGTCGGGTGCGCCATCGAGCAGCCGGTTCACGGTGATGCTGTGCTCGGAGGCGAAATCGGCGATCGCTACCCCCACCGGACCGACGCCGAATCCGGCGTCCCCGACCGGCAGCGCCGTGGTCCGCCCGCCGGAGACGAGACGGGCCGCCTTGCTGGGCAGCGCCGTCATGGTGACGAGTTCGAGGGTCTCGGGGCTGATCACCCAGTCCGGGTCCGATGCCGCGGCCTTGTGATCGGACAGGTCCTTGATGAGGCCGGAGGCGACGGAGGCGAGGCAATAGGCGTCGGTCTCGACCACCGCGCGCGCCGCCAGCAGGCCGGCAGGGGCGGCCTCGGCGCGCGGCAGGAACGAGGTCTTGAACTCCGTCCACGGGATCGGCTGCGGCGCCGGCCGGTTGCGGTTGCCGATCGACACGGTGAACGAGATGACCGACAGGTCGACCTCGATCGAGCCGCCGAAGGGCGGGCCCCACAGGTCGAGCTGCACCCCCACATGCACCGAGATGGTGACCGAGGTGAACCAGAGATCGAGCTTGTAGGACGCCCCGATGCTGAGGCCGATGCTGGCGCTGTAGTAGAAGGGCTTCCACGACAGCAGGAAATCGGCGTGGGCGGTGAACCAGGCGCGCAGATCGCCGCTCTGCCACACCGCCTCGAGGGCGCCGCCCGCCATCAGCGCCGAGGGCGTGAGGGCGAAATAGATGCCGCCCTGGATGGTGGTATGACTGTCCACCCGCCAGTTGAAGCCGAGCCGGGGCACCTTGGGGAAGAAGGCGGGCACCGCATAGGCGGGGTTGTAGCCGCCCAGCGTAACGACGAAGTCGCCGGCATGGTAGCCCGCCGGATCGCCCGTGGGGTTGTCCTTGAACCACATGTAGTAGGCGAAACCGCCGGTCAGGATGCAGTTGCGGTCGAGGATGTAGGACGCCGGCGTCAGCTTCGCCTCGATCTCCAATATCCCGGTCACCGGCGAGAAGCTGGCGCGCAGCGCCATCTCGACATGGCCGAGCGCGGGCACGCCGGGGCCGGTCTGCGGCGGCAGGCTGGCCGTGGTCAGCCCGAGCAGCGCGAACTTGAACTCCGTGCCGAACACCACCGTGACCAGCGCGAAGGACTCCAGCACCTTGAACGAGGAGAACTTGATGCCGGCCGCGACCCAGTACTGCCCGACCCTGGGCGGGATGATCCCGGCGAGGCCCGCCGTCACGGACTGGATCTGGCGGGCGATATCGCCATTGGGGTTGGCACCGGGCGGATTTTTTCCGGTGGCCCAGGCGACGAGTGGAAAGTCGGCCACGCCGTCGATGTCCGGCAGCAGCAGATCCCGGTTGAAGCCGAGGCCGCCGGCGATCCCGTCGAGGAAGAAGAAGGGATAGCCGAAGAGCGGCCGGTTGACCGACACATACATGAAGAAGGAGGGATCGGAGCCGAGCTGCGCATAGCCGCCCAGCGCGCCGAGCGTCAGCGAGGGCACGCTGACCTGCAGGGCGCCGTAGAAATCGAGCGGGTCGATCGTGCCGTAGAGCCCGCCGGCGGCGCGGATCGGCCCCTGCTCGACCGAGATGGTGAGGCCCGACAGGGTAGCCGCGGGATCGAACGCGTCCACCTTCGAGCCGATGCCGAGGTCGAGCAGGCCGATGCTGAGGATGGCGGCATCGAGCGAGACGTCGCCGGTCACGAACAGCCGCTTGTTCTTGTAGGTCAGGCCGAGCTTGCGGATGCCGATCGGGCCGAACTGCTTCTGGACATTGATCGACAGGCTGGCGGGCGCGGATTGCGGGCCGGGCTCGGCCCCCGCGGCCAGCGGCAGCCCCGCCGCCTCGGCGTCGGCGGCGCGCGCCTCCGGCGCCGGCCCGGTCGGGATCGTCAGCGACAGCGTCTTTTCCGCGTCGCCCAGCTTCAGGATCGAGGAGACCAGCACGCCCTCGACCAGCCCCTCCGCCGGAATGGGGCCGACACCGGCCGGCAGCAGCTGGTTGACGTCCGCCGCCTGGTCCTTGTCGAAGCCGGGCTTGGCATAGGCGAACTGGAGCTGGTCGAACGACACGGTGAGGTCGGACGGCAGCTTGTCCCCGATCAGCGGAATGTCGCTCAGGCCGATGCTGGCGCCAAGCTCGACGCCGAACAGGAAGTGATTGGACCGCGGCGCCCCCCCGCCGGGCGCCGGCTTGAGATAGGCGAACTTGACCACCTTGAGCGTGATCGAGATGTCTTCCGGCACCAGCGCCGCCAGCACCTCCGACACCGAGGCGACGAGGTCGTGCAGCCGCACCGTGCCCTCGCCGCTGCGCAGATAATCCGCGACAAAGATGCTCTGGGCGGTGTCGCGGGTGTTGAAGCGGATGTCGAACTGGTTTTCGGCAAAGACCACCGTGCCACCGAAGGTGGCGCTGTAGCCCTTGGAGCCGCGCACCGTGGCCTCCTCGGGCAGCGCTGCAAGCCGCGGCGAGGCGGGATGCACGATGTCGACCGAGAAGCTGACCTCCACCGGCGTGTCGTAGATGGTGAAATCGCCGACGCATAGGAAGTGGAAGTCGCCCGTCGCGGTGTTGTAGCGCGTCGTCAGCGTCTTCAGCGCCAGCGTGCGGATGGGCTCCGGGATCTGCGATTCGGCGATGCCGAATTCGGACGCCCAGTAGGTGATCATCTTGCCGATGGGCACGTCGGTGGCGCTGCCGGCCAGGGTCAGCCCGCCGCCGCCGCCATCATAGGTCGCGCCGAGGAACAGGGTGATGTCGCGGTCGATCACCAGCGTGGCGTGGAAATCGGCGTCGACCTTGGTCGCAGGCTGTGTCGCCACCGAGACGCTTATGGTGAGGTCGTTGACCTTCAGCGCACTGCCGGCGTCGATCCGGGCGACGAGGTCGAAGCTGTACTGTCCCTCCGAGATGTTGGCGAGCAGCGAGAGCGTGCCGATCTCGATGCCGGGGAAGCCGTCCGGCAGCGTGACATGGAAATGGGCGAAGACATCGGCGATCGCGACCGTCCTGCCTTGCTGCAGCCGCCCCCAGACGAAGAAGTTGTCGGGGGCGAAATGGGCGCCGATGTTCACCGGCACCGAGGCGATGTCGAACGCCGCCACCAGCTCGACATAGGTTTCCGCGCTCTTGCGGAAATCCACCAGGAACTTCAGCGTCACGCCGCCGGCCGGCACATCGATGATGCCGAGGGCGGACCAGGGGTCGGTATAGGCGATCTCCATGCCGACATAGGCGAGCCTGGTCTCGGCGGGGTCGAAGGCGACCTCGACGGCGGTCATGCCGAACCGGGCAAGGGTGTCGAGCGGAGCCGGCAAATAGTCCGACAGCACCAGCCCGCCGGCCAGCGCGGAGAAGGCGTCGACCGTCAGCGGCTGGGCCTCGAAGCTGCCGGACAGCACCCAGCTCAGGCCCGGATAGGTCGGGATGGCGCAGGAGATGGGCAGGGTGAGGGTGTGGCTGGTGCCGATGACGAGGCTGCAGCCGATGCGGGCGACGATCACCTCCACCGCCGGGCTGGGGGCGAAGCTGATCGAGGGGTCGGCGAGGACGAAGCCGGACACCAGTTGCCACTGGGTCCCGCCGGCGGGATCGGTGGTGATGGCGAGCGTGAACGGGCCGGAAGGCTCGGCGCCCGCGGGGGCGAAGGTGAGCACGGTCGCGAGATCCGGCAGCCCGAACAGCGCGGCGGTGCCCGTCACCCGGACCGAGGCGGGCTCCTCGACGACGCTGGCGCTCGCCACCCGCACCGACGGGGCCAGCGACAGCTCGGCGAAGACGGAAACCATCTGCGGGGCGACTTCGTCCGGCCCGATGGTGACGACATCGCCCGGCTCCAGCCCCCGGGCGAGGGCCACCAGATCGTCATATGTGGTGATCGCCGCCATGGTCCCGCGCTCCGCCTAGACGAGGTTCTTTGGGAAGACGTGGAACGGGCAGTTGGCGACGGCGCAGGGCGGCGGAATGACATTGTCCGCCATCAATATGTTGCCGCGCCCGCCAATGCCCGAATTGGGGCCGGTTTCCGCCGTCGACGCCACCCCGACGCCCACCCCCCAGCCCGCCGCCGGATAGGCCGCGACCGCAGCCGCGCGGGGATGGCCATAGCAGTGCACGCCGCCCGGCACGCCGCCGTTCACGCCGTAGGAATAGGCCAGCCGGCCGGCATTGACGGCGTTGGGCGCGGGTATGGGGGACGCCAGCAGCGGCAGCGGCGGCGGGGCGAGATTGGTGTCGGAACCGTGGTGGGTCGCCGTCATCCATCGCAGGCCGCCATAGGCGGCGATGCCGGGGATCGACTGGAACGCGGCATCGCCGGGCAGCAGCATGTGCCAGTTGTTCACGGTGTCGAGGTGGGCCACCACGGCGATGCCGGTATTGTTCAGGTCCCCGGGAACGACGCCGGCGCCGGGCAGGCAGGCGATGATCGTGACATAGCCCGCCGCGAGGACGCCGAGGCCGGCGGGAAAGACGTGGACCTGCCCGAGCATCGTGGCGTTGATGGCGACGATCAGGCCAGCAACCAAGGGCCCGGCAACCTGCGGCGGAAAGATCCAGTCGCGATTGCGCAGCACCGCCAGATTGTTGGCGAAGGCCAGCATGGAATAGTGGTCCCAGTGGAAATGGGTGAGAATGCCCGGCGGATTGTTGCCAAGGCACGGCCCGGGATTGATCACCTCGACATTTCCGAGAATATTGACCGGCGGCAGGCTGGCAAAATTGAAGAACATTGGCAGACCGACATCGGTGTAGATCTGCGGCGTGCCGTTTTCGTCGTAGATGAGATTGCAGGAGGCCTGGCCGACATCCATCACACCCACCTCCCGGGGCTGCACCGCGGCCAGCAGCTTGCGCACCTTGCGGACATTCATCCGCAGTTTCGGCCGGTAGCGTTTGCGCAGCCGGCTGAAGTCGAAGGTCGGGACCTTGCGGCCGATGGCCTTCACCACCCCGGGCACAACGGGGAAGCTGATGCCGGCCCGCGTGGCGCCGACGCCCTTTGAGAGGGTGATGATGAACCAGTCGCCCTCCGCGATATCGTCCGGCGTTGTGGCGAGCGTGCGGGCCAGCTCCTCGAGGGGGGCGTCGTCAAAGACCAGCAGGGTGACGGGGGCCGGCGGCGGCAGCTCGCGCACATCGTCGCCGAGCGTCATTACCGCGGCCTCGATCCACTCGAACGGCACCAGTTCGAACTGGAGCGAATAGGTGACCGGGCCGCCCTTCTCGAGCTGGACGTTCTCGATCTCGCTGAGATAGCCGTAATAGGTGTCGCTCGGGGAATCGTCCGTGTCGTAGCGCGCGCCCTGCTTCCCGATGCCATCGAGCGAGAGGTAGAGTGGGGTGGGGATGGGTACGGGATCGGCCACGGCAGGCTCCGTCGTTGGACATCACGACCGAAGGCACTCAAGGTCGGCTGCGGCGCCGGCATGCAACCGGCAACCGGCGTGGCGTCCGCACGGCCGGGCATGGCCGGCCGTGCGACAGCATTGGAAACGCGCGCCCAGGTCGCGTCCGGGTCAGGCATATCAACTTAAGGTTGTAAAAAAACAGCCCCGAAAAGCCTTGACCCCGGGGGCGTCCGTCAGCGCAGCTTGGTCATGTCGCTGCCGACGGGGATCAGATAGTCCACCGGCATGTCGGTCAGGGCGGTGAGCCGCAGCCCGCCCGGGGCGAAAGCGATGTGGTCGGGGAACACCTCGTGCGCCGGCTGGACATAGGCGGCGAAGACTTCGCTGCCCGGCGTCGACGACTTGATCGAGGCGCTCATGGACACCGAGAAGTTGCTGTCCACCGGCGGATTGCCGTTGGCGTAATAGGAATAGTAGATCGGGGAGGTCCAGCCGGCGGGCACGTCGTAATCCACCACGAAGCCGATCTGGCTCGGCTTGGTGATCGTGGTCGGCGGCAGGTTGATGTAGGTGCCATCGGGCAGCGGGGTGCCGCACGAGAACGACACCTGGGAGCCGACCGGGCAGCTGATGCAGGTGATGGCGAACTGGATCTTGGCCGGGGTCGACGAGGCCGGGTAGGTCGTGGAGTTGGTGAACGTCGCCGCCTGACCACTGGCGAACTGCACATTGTGCCAGCCGGTGCCGCCATTGGCACCGATCCACGCGGCGAGGTCGTTGAGCGAGGTCACCGCATTGGACGGCTTCTGCTTCTCGAAGGGGTAATCCGGCGTCGAGATGAAGCCGACGAGGCAGTAATGTTCGCTGACCTCCTTCGGCACCCAGACGAAGGGATCGATCGTCACGCCGACGGTATTCGCTGCGACGGAAGCGATCTCGCTAACGGTCTCGCCGCGCGAGGTCGTGAGCGGGTTCTCCAGCCACTGGGAGGGATAGAGGAACAGCGACTGCCGGGCAGCGAAGACGCGGGCCGTGCCGGTCTGCGGATCGCCGCCGATCACGTTCTTGCCGCGGACATAGATATAGTTCGGCGCCTCCTTCACAACCTCCTGGGTTGGATCGGAGGCATAGCTCGTGTCCGAGCCGAAGTACGCCTGCGGATCATGGACCGGCTGAGTGCCGGCCGCGATGATGTCGGGGCTGGCGGTCCAGCCCCCGGTGCGGGGCATAAGACCCTTATCGTCAAGGTTCTGCCGCAGCAGGATTCCGCCATACTGTGCCATGCGCTTCACTCCCCTTTGAGGCCGATTTCTGTTCGGTCCTTCATTCAAGGGCGTAGCATGGCGAGGCTTTTTATACAACTCTAGATTACATTTTCTGTATCTGCACGCACCCGCGGCCGTCCGCCGCGCGGAACGCCGAGGGCGCCGTCTGGCAACGGCAGGGCACCCTGTCCATCCCATGTCGGCGCGCCTGCCACGCACACGGGAGGGCGGGCGTTTCGCGCCGGCGTACACTTCTGACGTGTGGTCGGGTGGTGAGGCGCCGCTCCGGGAAGAGCGGCGCCGGCGATCAGCCCGCGCGGGCGGCCTGCGTGGTCTTGCTCTGGTCGCGATAGGTGGCCCACACCGCCTCGAGGAAGCCGAGGCTGTCGGGGTCGAGATCATAGCGCGGCTCGAGATCGCGGTCCCAGTGCCCGTGGCGATCCTCGCCGCCCGCGAGCAGAGCGGAGCGGCGGCCCAGCGTCGAGCGGGCATGTGCGGGCATGTAGAAAAAGGCGATGCCGATGCGGCGATCGTCGGACAGATTGGCCGGCGAACCATGCACCGTCCGCTCGTGGTGCATGGAGAACTCACCGGGCTCCAGCGGCATGTCGACGGCAAGGCTTTCGTCCACCTCGACCTTCTGCCCCCGGGCCAGCAGATTATTGGTGTCGTAGGTCTCCTCGTGGACGAGATCCGGCCCGAGATGGCTGCGCGGTATGACTTTCATGCAGCCGCTCTCGACGCTCGCGCGCGAAAGGGCGAGCCACACCGTCACTTCCTCATGGGGGTCGAGTCCGTAATAGGCGGAATCCTGATGCCAGGAGACGAAGCGCGGATCATGCGCGTTCTTGGCGAAGGCCGATGAGCCGAAAAGCATCACATCCGGCCCGAGGATATCCTGCACCGCCGAGACGATGCGCGGGTGCCGCGCCAGCGCCACCAGCCAGGGAAAGGCGAGATGCGCCTTGATCTTGAGCCGCTTGTTCACCTCCTCGCCGCTCTGCGCCTCGAAAGCCTCGATCCGGTTGCGATACTCCAGCGCCTCTTCGGCACTGATGGCCCGGACGGGCGACAGGAATCCTTCGGCCTTGAAATGGGCGATCTGCGCGGGGGAAAGCACACCTGACATCGGGAAGACCTTCTGGGGTTGGAGGATAGGACATCGGCACGCAGCCGCGCCGGTCGAATCCGCGACGACTGCGGCCGGCACCGACAAAAGCGACACTGTGTAGTTTTAATGAGTTCCAACGATTGTCAAGCCGACGGTTCGCGGGCTATTTTCGCGCCACCCAGTCAACCGGCGATATCGCGTGAGTAGTGCAGCGTCGCCCCGCCGCCGCGGGCGTCCTCAAGGGGACGAAGTCCGGCTCGCCATCCTCAAGGCCGCCAACGAGCTGCTGGAAGAGCGGGGCCTCGCCGGCTTCACGATCGACGCGGTGGCGGCCCGCTCAGGCGCGGCCCGCTCGTCGATCTACCGCTGGTGGCCGAACCGCGCCGCCCTCGCCATGGCCGGCTTTCTCGCCGAGACCGCGCAGAAGATCGCCTATCCCTCCACTGCCTCGGCCTGCGCCGACATACGCAGCCAGATGATGACGGTGGCGCAGGTCTATGGCGGCAAGGTGGGGCGCACCATCGCGGTTCTGGTGGCGCAGGCCCAGGGCGATCCGGGAGCGCTGAAGGCGCTGCTGGAGGGTTATGTCCTGCCGCGGCGGGAAGAGGCGCGCACCGTGCTGGCCCGCGGCGTGTCTCAAGGCGAATTGAGGCCCGGCCTCGATCTCGACGTCGTTATCGATGCCCTGTACGGCCCGATCTGGTACCGTGTCCTCGTTCCGCACGCGCCCCTGACGCCCGCCTGGGCCGGGGCGCTGGCCGACCATGTGTTTGCCGGCCTGCGCCCGCCCCCGGTGGCCTGACCCCGCACGCGATGCCGCCACGTTGGCCGACCGAGGCGAGGTCTCGCGCCATCGTAGTTGAACATATGCCGCGATGCTGGCACATCAGAAGCACATGCTCCGCGGTCTTGGCGCAGGAGCGAGGTGTGAGGGCCGACCATCCATGCTGACGAACCGGGGCAAGTATGGCCTCAAGGCAATGCTGTACCTGGCGCAGCAACCACCGGGCACCAGTCTGGGAGGTCAGGAGATCGCCGACGCCAACAACATTCCGAAGAAGTTCCTCGACGCCATCCTGCTCGATCTGCGCAACGCCGGCATGCTGCGCTCGCGCAAGGGGCCCGGCGGGGGGTACACGCTGGCCCGCTCCATCGACGAGATTCGCGTCGGCCACATCATCCGGGTGCTGGACGGCCCGCTGGCGCCGATCGGCTGCGCCAGCAAGAGCGCCTACGCCCCCTGCCAGGATTGCCGGGACGTCGCCTCCTGTGCGGTGCGCATCACCATGACCAAGGTGCGCGACGCGATGTCGGAGATTCTGGACCGGATGTCCCTCAAGGACATGAAGGCGTTTTCCGAGAATGCCGACATCGACCTGATGTACCACATCTGAGCCGCGCCCGGGCGGCGGCTCTCAGCCGCCGACCCGTACCACCGCGTCCGCCACCACGATCTTCCTCGGCAGCAGGCCGAGATCGAAGAAGGTGTCCGCCACCAGCTGCTGGTCCGCGATCACCTTGTCGGTCAGCGGCGCGACGCCGAAACTCTGCCGGCCCACCGCGATGGCGAGGACGGGAGCGGGAATGCCGGTCGACGGCGCGAGTTCCGCCACCGCCGCCGCGGGGTCCTTCTGGATCCAGTCGTCGGTCTCGCGAATGGCGGCGATCAGTTCGACGACCACCTTGGGGTTCGCCTTCGCGAAGCCGCGGGCGCCGAGATAGAACTGATAGTTCGGCACGATGCCCTCGGCCGTGGTCAGGGTACGGGCCTTGATCGCCACTTCCGCCGCCGCCTGGAACGGATCCCAGATCGCCCAGGCGTCGATCGCGCCCTTCTCGAAGGCGGCGCGGGCATCGGCCGGCGGCAGGAACTTGGTGGTGATGGCGGAATAGGGCACACCGGCCTTCTCCAGCGCCTTCACCAGCAGGAAATGCACGTTGGAGCCCTTGTTGAGGCCGACCGTCCGCCCCCGCAGCTCCGCCACCGAGGTGATCGGGCTGTCCTTGGGCACCAGGATGGCCTCGCCCTTCGGCGCCGGCGGCTCATTGGCGAAGTAGACCAGGTTGTCGCTCGCGGCCTGCGCGAAGATCGGCGGCGCCTCGCCGGTCTGGCCGATGTCGATCGCGCCGGCGTTGAGCGCTTCCAGCATCTGCGGGCCGGCGGCGAATTCCGCCCATTTCACCGAGAGGCCGAGCGGCTCCAGCTTCTTCTCGAGGATGCCGCGCCCCTTCAGCAGCACCAGCGTGCCGTATTTCTGATAGCCGACCCGGACCTCGGCGGCGGCGCGCGCCGGGCGCAGGGCGGGGGCGGAAACGCTGGCGGCGAGGCCGGCCGCGGCGGCCAGCACGGAGCGACGGGACAGGTGGGTCATGAGGCTTCCTTGTGTCAGCCGGCAAACAGATGGGTGAGAAGGCGCTCTTCCAGCGCCGCGAGTTCGGCCGAGCCACGGCGCCGGGGGCGGGGCAGCGGCACGTCGAGATCGAAGGCGATACGGCCCTGGTCGAGCAGGATGACGCGGTCGGCCAGCGCCAGCGCCTCGGCCACGTCGTGGGTCACCAGCAGCGCGGTGAAGCGCTGTTCCAGCCAGATGCGCTCGATCAGCCCCTGCATCTCGATGCGGGTCAGCGCGTCGAGCGCGCCGAGCGGCTCGTCCAGCGCCAGCAGGCGCGGCCGCGAGGCGAGCGCGCGGGCGAGCGCGACACGCTGCTTCTGCCCGCCCGATAGGACCGCCGGCCACTCCCCGGCCCGGTCGGCAAGCCCCACCTCGCCGAGAAGCGCCCGCGCCCGCGCGGCGCGCTCCGCCGGTGGCGTCCGCGCCGGCAGGCCGACCTCGACATTGGCCCCGACCCGCTGCCACGGCAGCAGCCGCGGCTCCTGGAACATCAGGCGGATCGCCTCGCGGTCCGCCGGCGGGCCGTTGCGGCCCTCGAAGGCGATGTCGCCGCCGCTCGGCTGGTCGAGACCCCCGATGAGACGGAGCAGGGTCGACTTGCCGCAGCCGCTCTTGCCGATGACGGCCACGAACTGCCCGGCGGGAATGGTGAGATCCAGCCGCTCCAGCACGCGCTTGTCGCCAAACTGACGCGAGAGGCGGTTGATCCTCAGGTCAAGCCCGTGCGGCGTGCCGGCAGCGGACGGCACCGGCTCGGCCGCGACGGAAGCGAAGGCGGTCATGGTGTCGCTCCGCTCAGCTCTTGGGGGTGTGGAAGGCGGGGTGCCACTGCAGGCACCGGTGCTCCAGCGCCGCGGTGAGCACGTCGGCGAGCTTGCCGAGCAGCGCGTAGATGAGGATCGCCAGCACAACGACATCCACCAGCAGGAACTCGCGCGCCTGCATCGCCATGTAGCCGAGGCCGGCCGAGGCGGCGATGGTCTCGGCGACGATCAGCGTCAGCCACATGATGCCGAGCGCGAAGCGCAGCCCGACGAAGATCGAGGGCAGCGCGCCCGGCAGGATCACCTTGCGGAACAGGGTGAGCGGGGTCATGCCGTACACCCGGCCCATCTCGATGAGCTGGGGGTCGACCGTGCGCACGCCGTGCAGCGTGTTGATGTAGATCGGGAAGAACACGCCGAGCGCGACGAGGAAGAGCTTGGCTTCCTCATCGATGCCGAACCACAGGATGACCAGCGGAATCAGCGCGAGATGCGGCACGTTGCGCACCATCTGCAAGGTGGTGTCGGTGTAGCGGTGCGACAGCGACGAAAGGCCGTTGGCAATGCCGAAGACGAGCCCGATCACCCCGCCGACCAGAAGGCCGGCGAGCGCGCGTGCCGTGCTCACACTCATGTGGTGGACGAGTTCGCCCGATTTCAGGGCCTGCCAGCCCGCGAGCGCCACGGCGGAGGGCGCCGGCAGCACGTTGGGCGCGATATAGCCCCAGCGCGACAGCACTTCCCAGCTCGCGACCAGCAGCACCGGCAGAACCCAGCCGGCGAGCCGGGTCTCCAGCCGCGCCAGCCCGGAACGTCCGCCCGCCGGATCGCGCGAAGGGGAGCGCGCCTGGCCACGGCCCGGGCGAAACCACGCGCTCCGTTCCACCAGCGACATCTCAGGCGGCCCTTTCGATCGCCGGGTGGGCGTGCCGGCGGCGGGCGACAAGGGCATGGACCGCCTCGTGCACCAGCCGCTCGAAGCGTTCCTGCGGCGCGCCGGCGCTGACCGCGCCATTGGCGAAGTCGCGCTCGGTGAAGAAGGCGCCGGTTCCGAGCGGCTGGGCCTGGAAGAAGGCGAAGAGCGGGCGAAGCTGATGCTCGATCACCAGCGCGTGGCGCTCGCTGCCGCCGGTGGCGAGCAGGGCGACCGGCAGGCCGATCAGGCCGCGATAGTCGAGGAAATCGACGAAATGCTTGAACAGGCCGGAATAGGAACCCTTGTAGACCGGCGAGCCGACGACGAGGAAATCCGCCCCTTCCACCGCCTGCAGCGCTGCCTCGATCTCCTCGCTGGCGGGACGGCTGCGCAGGGCGCCGATGCCGTCGAGGGCGGCGATGTCGATGAGCCGCGTCGTGGAGGCGAGCCCGGCCGCTTCGGCATCGGCGCTGATGCGCGCCAGCGCCAGCTCGACCAGCGACAGGGTGCGGGACGGTGAGGAGAGTCCCCCGCTCAGGCCGACGATCTTCAGCGGCTCGGTGGCGGGCAGGCTGCCGGTCTGTGCGCCCGGGGCCGTTTTGCTGGTGGTCAGCAATGTCATGCGCAGCTTCCTCGGTATCGGTGGCGGACGTCGGCGGCGAGGCCGCGGCGCCCACGGTGCTCGTGGTTGACATAGCTCTTGCACAAAGCGGGCTATTAATCTATCGGAAATATAGAGCTTAACAATGGAGCACCCGATGCCGCTCACCACCCGGCCGCTTTCCCGGCGCAGCTTCGCCGCCCTTGCGACCGGCGCGCTGGTGGCAGGGTTTGCCGGCGGCCAGGCCCGCGCCGCGGCGCCGGCGGAGATCCGGGTCGACTGGGCGACCTACAATCCGGTCTCCATTGTGCTCAAGGACAAGAAGTTCCTGGAGCAGGAATTTGCCGGCGACGGCATCGCCATCCGCTGGGTGCAGTCCGCCGGCTCCAACAAGGCGCTGGAGTTCCTCAACGCCGGCTCGCTGGACGTCGGCTCGACCGCCGGTGCGGCGGCGCTGGTGGGCCGCATCAACGGCAATCCCATCAAGTCGGTCTATGTCTATTCGCGGCCGGAATGGACGGCGCTCGTCACCCGCAAGGACAGCGGCATCACGAGCGTTGCCGATCTCAAGGGCAAGAGCGTTGCCGTCACCCGCGGCACCGACCCGCACATCTTCCTCATCCGGGCCCTTGCCGCGAACGGCCTCACCGACAAGGATGTGCGCTTCGTGCTGCTCCAGCACGCCGACGGCCGGCTGGCGCTGACGCGCGGCGATGTGGACGCCTGGGCCGGCCTCGACCCGATCATGGCTGCCGCGGAACTGGAGGATGGCGCGGTGCTGTTCTTCCGCGACCCCGCCGCCAACAGCTGGGGCGTGCTGAACGTGCGCGAGGCCTTCGCGCAGGAGAACCCGCAGCTCGTCCGCCGTGTGCTCGCCGCCTATGAGAAGGCGCGGCGTTGGGCGGTCGAAAACCCCGCCGAACTCGCCGTGCTGCTCGAAGGCGCGACAAAGCTTCCCGCCCCGGTCATCGCCCGCCAGCTCCAGCGCACCGATCTCGGCTATGGCCCGATCGGCGATGCGCAGAAGCAGACCATCGTTGCGTCCGGCAAGGCGCTGCAGCAGGCCGGCGTGGTCGCGGCGGACGTCGATGTCCCGGCCACCGTCGATCTGCTGATCGATTCCCGCTATTTCCCGCCGGGTCCGTGAGATGAGCGCGGCGGACGGACTCATCGAGACTCCCGGCCTTCGGGCCGCGCAGCGGCCGGGCGTGTTCCCGCGGGCGCTGGGCGCGGGCGGACGGCGGGCGCTGCTCGGCCTCGCCCTGCCGGTCGGCGCCGCGCTCGGCTGGGAGCTTGCCGTCCGCCTCGGGCTGGCACAGGGACGCCTGCTGCCGGCGCCGAGCACGCTTCTCGCCACACTGGCCGAGCTCGCTCGTTCCGGCGACCTCGCGCTGCATGTCCGCGCCACGCTTGCCCGGGTCGCGGCGGGCTTTGCCCTCGGGGTGGCGGCCGGCACGCTGCTGAGCGTGCTGGCCGGCGCCTCCGGCCTCGCCCGCACCGTGCTCGACCCGACGCTGCAGGGCCTGCGTGCCATTCCCTCCATCGCCTGGGTGCCGCTCTTCATCCTGTGGCTCGGCATCTTCGAGACATCGAAGGTCGCGCTGATCGCCGTCGGCGTCGCCTTCCCGGTCTATCTCGGCACGCTCGGCGCCATCCTCTCGGTCGACCGCCGCATCATCGAGGTCGGCCGCAGCTTCCGGCTCACCCGGCTTCAGCTCGCCCGCCGCATCCTGCTGCCCGCCGTGCTGCCGCAATACGTCGTGGCGCTGCGCGCCGGGCTCGGTCTCGGCTGGATGTTCGTGGTCGCCGCCGAGTTCATGGGGGCGTCGGAGGGGCTGGGCTATCTGCTGCTCGACGGCCAGCAGCTCGGCAAGCCCGCCCAGATCATGGCGGCCATCGTGGTGTTCGCCGTGCTGGGCAAGCTCACCGACGCGCTTCTGGTGGCGGCGAGCGCTCCGTTCCTGCGCTGGGAAGACACCGCTCAGCGCGCGGCGGAGGGCTGAGCCATGCTGCGACTCGACGGCCTTTCCCGCACCTACCCCACCGGCACACAGGCCCTCGCCCACCTGACGCTGGATGTGGGCGCCGGCGAGATCGTCGCCATCGTCGGTGGTTCGGGATGCGGCAAGAGCACGTTGCTGCGGCTCGTCGCCGGGCTGGACCGGCCGAGCGGCGGACGTATCGAGCTGGACGGTGAGGCCATCACGGCCCCACACCCCGGGGTCGGCATCGTATTCCAGGAGCCGCGCCTGCTCGCCTGGCTCACCGTGGCGCAGAACATCGGCTTCGGCATCGCCCACCTGCCGCGCGCCGAGCGCGAGGCCCGCATCGCCACCGCGCTGGAGCGCATCGGCCTCGCCGGCCACGGTGGGCGCTGGCCGCGCGAGCTCTCCGGCGGGCAGGCGCAGCGCGTGGCGCTGGCCCGCGCGCTGGTGGCCCGGCCCCGCGTCCTGTTGCTCGACGAGCCCTTCTCCGCGCTCGACGCCTTCACCCGCGCCGACCTGCAGGAACACCTCATGGCGCTGTGGGAAGACAGCCGGCCCACGCTGCTCCTCGTGACCCACGACATCGACGAGGCGCTGGCGCTGGCCGACCGCATCGTTGTTATGAGACCACATCCCGGCCGTATCGGCACTATGCTCTCCGTGCCGACGGCGCGGCCGCGTCCACAGCCGCGCCCGACCGGCACGCCGGAAGCCGAAGCGCTCAAACGCCAGATCCTGAACGTCCTGAGACCGGCCCGCCAGCAGATGGCGCTGCCGGCCGCCGCAGAATAGGAAAAACAATCATGTCTCACGCCGGCACCTCCACTGATGGCCTAAATGTCCTGTGGTTCCTGCCTACCCATGGCGACGGGCGCTACCTCGGCACCGGTATCGGGGCGCGAGAGGTCGATATCGACTATCTCCGCCAGGTGGCGCAGGCGGCCGACCGGCTTGGCTATTACGGCGTGCTGATCCCCACCGGAAAGAGCTGCGAGGACTCCTGGCTGGTGGCCTCGGCGCTGGCGCCGGTGACCAAGCGGCTGCGCTACCTCGTGGCGGTGCGCCCGGGCCTTGCCTCGCCCACCCTCTACGCCCGGATGACGGCCACGCTCGATCGCATCTCGGACGGGCGCCTGCTCATCAACATCGTGACCGGCGGCGATCCGGTGGAGAATGCCGGCGACGGCATCTTCCTCAATCACGACGAACGCTACGAGGTCACGGACGAATTCCTGCAGGTCTATCGGCGCCTCCTCGCCGGCGAGCACGTGAACTATTACGGCAAGCACATCAAGGTCGAGGATGCCCACCTGCTGTTCCCGCCACAGCAGGACGGCGGTCCGGCGCTCTATTTCGGCGGCTCGTCCGAAGCGGCCAACAAGGTCGCCGCCGAGCATGTCGACAAGTATCTCACCTGGGGTGAGCCGCCGGCGTCGGTCGAGGCCAAGATCAAGGAGGTGCGGGCACTGGCCGAGGCCGAAGGGCGGAAGGTGAGCTTCGGCATCCGCCTGCATGTCATCGCCCGTGAGACCGACGCCAAAGCGTGGGAAGCGGCCGAGGAACTCATCAGCCATCTCGACGACGACACCATCAACGCTGCCCAGAAGGTGTTCTCCCGGCTGGATTCCGTGGGCCAGGCCCGCATGTCGGCCCTGCATGGCGGGCGCCGCGACAAGCTGGAGGTCAGCCCCAACCTCTGGGCCGGCGTCGGGCTGGTGCGTGGCGGCGCCGGAACGGCGCTGGTCGGTTCGGGCGAGACGGTCGCCCAGCGCATCCGCGAATATGCCGATCTCGGCATCGACAGCTTCATCTTCTCGGGCTACCCGCACCTCGAAGAGGCCTACCGCGTGGCCGAGCTGGTGCTGCCGCGCCTCAAGCTCAACCACGGCATCGTGCAGGCGAGCGGCAAGGTGAACACCGGGCCGTTCGGCGAGACCATCGCCAATGACTACCGCCCCCCGGTGCGCGCGGCGCAGTCATGAGCGCGGTGGCCGACGCGGAGCACGGCGCCGCCCCCGACAGCGTCACCCGGCAGATCGAGACGCGGGTGGCCATCGTCGGCGGCGGCTTCTCCGGGGCTGCGGTCGCCTGGCACCTGCTGCGCCAGCGGCCCGACCTCGCCCAGATCGTCATCGTCGAGCCGCGCGAGGAACTCGGGCGGGGGCTTGCCTATAGCGCGGCCGACCCCGCTCACCGCATCAACGTACCGGCGACGCGCATGTCGCTGATTCCCGACACGCCGGACCATTTCAACGACTGGCTGGAGGCCTCCGGCGCGCTGGAGGCCGATCCCGCCGCCCGCATCGGCGAGCGCAATTTCCCCTCGCGCGCCGTGTTCGGCGCCTATGTCGCGCAGGCGCTGGCGGCGCTGGGGCCGCGCCTGCGGCATGTTCGGGCCCAGGCCGAGGATATCGTTCGGCAGGACGAGGGTTATGTCGTCACCACCTCCGACGGCACCCGCATCCGCGCCGATATCGTCGTGCTGGCGGTCGCGCACGCCGCCCCCTCGCCTCCCCGCGCGGTCGACGCGGCGCTGAGCGGCCATCCCCGCTATGTCCGCGACCCCTGGCAGGAGGATGGCTTCGAGCCCATCCGCCGGGATGACCGGGTGCTCATCATCGGCAGCGGCCTCACCATGGCCGACATCGTCGCCAGCCTCGACGCGCGGGGCCATCGCGGCCACATCCTCGCCATCTCGCGGCGGGGCCTGCGCTCGCGGGGTCATCCGGCCGCCCAGCATGAACCGTTCGGTGACTTCACCAGCCCGCCCATCGGCACGGCCGCCGAACTCGTGCGCCGCATCCGCTCCACGGTTGCCGAAGCGGAGCGGGCCGGCAAGAGCTGGCACTGCGTGCTTGATCAGGTTCGCCTCCAGGGCGGCGCGATCTGGCGTGCCCTTCCCCTTGCCGAGCGCCAGCGCCTGCTGCGGCACCTGCGGCCGTTCTGGGACGTGCACCGCTTCCGCATCGCGCCACAGGTGGAGGCGGTGCTGGACCGACGCATCGCCGCCGGCACCCTCGCCATCCGCCCCGCCGCGCTCAAGGCCGTCAGCCGTGAGGGCGAGACGATCCGGGTCGACCTGCGCGAGCGTCGCCGCGGCGGCCGGACGGAGGAGACCTTCGACGCCGTGATCGTCGCTACCGGCCCCGCCCACGGCTCGGTGTTCGCCACCAACCCGGTGCTGGCGGCGCTGGAGGCCCACGGCCTTGCCCGGCCCGACGCCCTGCGGCTCGGCATCGACGTGACGCCGGACGGCCATGTCATCGGCGCCGACGGCACCGCGCTCCCCACGCTGCTGGTCGCAGGCCCGCTCGCACGCGGCACCATGGGCGAACTCATGGGCCTGCCGGACGTGACCCACCACGCCATCCGCATCGCCGTGACCGCGGCACAGGCGCTCGAAGAACACGCCGCGGAACAGGCGGCCTGAACCGCGCACCCGGCTCGGACCGGGTCCGCTCCCTTCCGGCCGGCGCGCGCGGGGATGCCGGCTTGCGGATGCCGCGAGGCGCCGCCGGAGCGGGAAAAACGCCCGCGGCATTCGCCCTGCCGCACCGAAAAGGCTAACCGTCCTGCGGTTGATTGTTGGGCAACGAACCGCCACAGTGAGCGTTATCTGACGATGCGCAACATGGCACATCGCTCTGGTTTGGAAGGTGTCGTCGATGAAAATCTTGTCGGTACTCAGGGTCGGGCTTCTCGCATTGGCAGCGCTCATCGGCGCCGTATCGATGGCGAGCGCCGCTGACGGCTCAATCACCATCCGCATCGTCAAGGCCGGCTTCGTGGTCGGCGGATCGGCCGGAGACGGCGTGCTGACGTTTCAGGGCCGCAAATATCCGCTCTCGGTGGGCGGGCTGAGCTATGGCCTGACCTTCGGCGCGTCGGAAACGCGGCTGCACGGTACGGTCCGCAATATCAAACGCCCCTCCGACATTTCCGGCGTCTATGCACAGGGTGGCGCCGGCGCCGCTCTCGGAAAGGGCGCCCAGGTCGTCGTCCTGACGAACCAGAACGGCGCCGTTCTGGAGCTGGGCGGCGAGCAGAAGGGCCTCATCGTCAGCCTCGATCTGAGCGGACTTGCCTTGTCGCTGAAGTGAGCCGTCCCGTCGAATTCGGGGGCCTTCCCTGAACACGGCACGCGACGTCATCAGCCCGGCGGCATCGCCGGGCGGTCTGCAGGTCCGGGCACGCGATGCGCCAGATGACCTTACAGACCGGCGCTTGCCGGCGATCCGGCAAGCCTTCGCTTCCCGCCGATCACGCGGGCGCATCGCCGGAAGCCTTCTTCCGCACGCATGGCGATGCCGTCCCGCGCCTTGCGGGGGAGGAGACGAGCGCAAGGAGCCACGGCCGACCGCGGTAGCGTCGACGGGACGGCGACGGTGCCCCTTCAAAGGCGCCATCGCCTCGGGACCCGATGGCGCAGAGTGATGCCGGAGAGCGGATCAACGGCCAGGAGGCAATTCGCGACCGCCGGCAGGCCGATGGTGACCTCGCCGCACCCCCTCGCGACCTCCGCCTGGTGCGCCGACACACCAGTTCGCGCGAAGCAAACCGCGCCACCGGTTCGGGCGGCGGTCTGCCCGGAACGCCGGAAGCCGTCTCAGGCCGAAAAAATCGGCGGCGCGAGCTGCCCGGTTGGGACTGAAGTGAGCCGGCCCGGCTTTGCCGGAGGCCCCAACTCCTGAGAGGATGGGGCTATGACGAGCAAGAGGACGAACAAGTTCTCGCCTGAGGTGGGCCCGGGCGGTGCGGATGGTGCTGGATCACGAGGCTGAACACCCTTCGCGCTGGCAGGCGATGGTGTCGATTGCGGCGAAGATCGGCGGCGCGGCGCGCTCACTGGATGAGTGGCTGAAGAAGGCGGAGGTCGATGCCGGCAAGCGGGCCGGCGTGACGACGGATATGTCTGCGAAGCTGAATGCCCTTGAGCGGGAGAACCGCGAGCTGCGGCAGACGAACGAGATCCTGCGCAAGGCATCGGCTTATTTCGCCCTGGCGGAGCTCGACCGCCGCTCGAAGCCATGATCGCGTTCATCGATCATCATCGCGGTGCGTATGGGGTCGAGCCGATCTGCAAGGTAGTGCCGATCGCCCCATCGATCTATCATGCCCATGTCGCCCGGAGGCATGTCGCCCGGAGGCTTGATCCGTCGACGTGCTCGGCACGGGCACTACGGGACGAGGTTCTGCGCCCCGAGATCGAGCGCGTGTTCGCCGAGAACTTCGATGTGAACCGGGTGTTCCATACGCCGGCGCCGAACCAGCTTTGGCTGTCCGATTTCACCTATGTCAGCACCTGGTCGGGCTTCGTCTACGTCGCCTTTGTGATCGACGCCTATGCCCGCCGCATCGTCGGCTGGCGGGTGAGCCGGACCGCGCATGCCAGCTTCGTGCTGGATGCGCTGGAGCAGGCCCGTCACGAGCGACGGCCCGCCCATCGCGGCGCCCTGGTGCACCATAGCGACCGCGGTTCGCAATATGTGAGCATTCGCTAACACCGGACGGCTGGCTGAGGCCGGCATCGAGCCCTCCGTCGGCAGCGTCGGTGCCAGCTGTGACAACGCCCTCGCCGAGACGATCAATGGCCTCTACAAGGCCCAGGTCATTCATCGGCGGGGTCCCTGGCGCTCCTTCGAGGCCGTTGCGTTCGCCACGCTGGCCTGGGTTGACTGGTTCAACCATCGCCGGCGGCTGGCGCCTATCGGCAACATCCCGCCGGCCGAAGCCGAGGAACGCTACTACGTCATGCTCGGTGAGCAGAAAATCGCGACATGACTTAAACCAAATGGCCTCCGGTGAAGCCGGGGCGGTTCAGTCCGCTATTCGGGACTTCAATCGAGAAGCAGACGTATCGCCCCGATGAAATGCCGAGGGCGAAACTGACCAATAGCCTACCTTCGAAACTTCCGCTTCGAAGTCCGTGTCAAATTGCTGGGTGCGCGACTGCTCGCCGAGGGTGCGATCCAACTCCGTTCGCAGGCCTCGGAATTACACGTCTGACCCGTTCGTGATCCCCGCATCGATCCAGGCGCGTGTCTGCTCCAGGATCTCGTCCGAAAGAGCGGGGTCATCAATGGCGCGGGCGAGGATGACGGCGCCCACCATCGCCGCCCAGCTTCCGATCGCGGTGCGGCGCCGGTCTTCCGGAGGCGCCTCCGGGAGCGCGGTCTCGATACGGGCGATCTGCGAGCGAAGCCCTTCCGTCATCGCCGCGCGCGCCGCCGGGGTCTGGTGGCGTATGGCGGCGGCGAGGCCCGCCGTGGGGCAACCCGCGGCCGGATTATCGCGATGGCGCGGCGATAGATAGGCACTCAGATAATGGCTGAAATCGCCATTTCCGCCTGAGTCCGCCGCGAGGACATGGGCCAATGTCTGCGCGACCAGATCATCCTTTGAACTGAAATGCCCATAGAAGCCGCCATGGGTGAGCCCGGCGGCCTTCATCACCTCGGCCACGCTGACCGCGTCGAACCCCCGGTCGCGAAACAGCACGCTGGCGGCGTCGAGGATGCGGCGGCGGTTCTCCGCCATCTGCTCGCGGCTGACCTTCATTTCAGATTCCTCCGCCCCCGTCATTGACAGTTACATGACGATCATCATATTTAAACGCAAACATGATGATTATCATGTATATGACCACGAATTGAAGAGAGAGCAACCCATGGCCGCACACCCCTCCGTTCTCATAACCGGCGCTTCGACCGGCATCGGCGCAGCTTATGCCGAGCGTTTCGCCCGCCGTGGGCATGATCTGGTGCTGGTTGCCCGCAACACGGCGCGCATGGAGGCGCTGGCGGCTCGCCTGCGTGAAGAGACCGGCGTGGCGATCGAGATCGTCACGGCCGATCTGACCCAGCCCGCCGACCTCGCGGCCGTCGAGGCCCGCCTGCGCGACGACGTGCGTATCGGCATCCTCATCAACAATGCCGGAACGGCCATTGGCGGCAGCTTCATCGAGCAGAGCACCGAGGACGTCGCGCGTCTGCTCGCCCTCAACACCACCGCCGTCCTGCGGCTGGCCAGCGCCATCGCGCCGCGTCTGGCACAGGCCGGCGATGGTGCGATCGTGAATATCGGCTCGGTGGTCGGTCTGGCGCCGGAATTCGGCATGACCGTCTATGGGGCGACGAAAGCCTTCGTGCTGTTCCTGTCGCAGGGGCTCAGCCTCGAGCTCGGCCCGAAGGGCGTCTATGTTCAGGCCGTGCTCCCCGCCGCCACGCGTACCGAAATCTGGGGTCACGTCGGCGCGGACGTCGACGCCATGGCCGGGGTGATGGACGTCAATGAGCTGGTCGACGCGGCGCTGGTCGGGTTCGACCGCCGCGAGGCCGTCACGATCCCGCCGCTGCCCGATGTGGAGCAGTGGAACGCCTTCCAGGCCGCGCGTCAGGCCATGCTGCCGAACACCCGCCAGGAACACGCCGCCGCGCGCTACCGGACGGCCGACTGAGCCTTTGCCCGCCACGGCCCGGCGCGCCGGCGCCAGTCCCGTCCTTCCGACCAGCGGCGGGCAATCCGCAGGAAACCAGAGAGCGCACCATCATGAAGGCCTTCATCCTCGACAGGTACAAGAAGAGCGGCGTCCTGCGCTTTGGCGAAAGGCCGGAGCCCTCATTGGGTGATGAGGATGTCCTGGTCGAGATTCACGCCGCCGGGCTGAACCCTCTGGATTCCAAGATCCGGGATGGCGCCTTCAAGCCCCTTCTTCCGTATCGCCCGCCTTTCGTGCTGGGACACGACATGGCGGGACGGGTCGCGCGGGTTGGCGCGAAGGTCCGTCGCTTCAAGGCGGGGGACGAGGTCTATGCCCGCCCGCGCGATGGCCGGGTCGGAACCTTCGCGGAGCGGATTTCCATCCATGAGGATGATCTCGCGCTGAAGCCTAAGAACCTGACCATGGAGGAGGCGGCGTCCATCCCCCTGGTCGGGCTGACGGCCTGGCAGGCCCTGGTCGACCGCGCCGATTTGCGCAAGGGACAGAAGATCCTCATCCACGCGGGTTCGGGCGGCGTTGGGACATTCGCCATTCAACTGGCCAAGCATCTCGGCGCGACGGTCGCGACGACCACCAGCACCGCCAATATGGATCTGGTCCGAAGCCTCGGCGCCGACGTTGTGATCGACTACAAGACGCAGGACTTCGAGAAAGTCCTGTCAGGTTACGATGTCGTCCTGAACAGCCTCGGCGGCGACACGCTTCAGAAGTCCCTGAGCGTGCTGAAGCCCGGCGGAAAGCTGATGTCCATCTCCGGCCCGCCGGACCCCGATTTCGCCCGGCAGAAGGGGCTGAACTGGGGCCTGCGGCAGCTCATGCGGCTTCTGAGCTTCGGCATTCGCCGGAAGGCGAAAGGCCGGGGGCTCGCCTATTCCTTCCTGTTCATGCAGGCGAATGGCCGGCAGTTGAGCCAGATCACGGCGCTGATCGAGGGCGGGGCCATTCGCCCGATCATGGACCGGGTCTTCCCGTTCGCCGCGACCAACGAGGCCTTGGGCTATCTCGATACCGGACGGTCCAAAGGCAAGGTCGTCCTCAGGCTGAAGTGACGGCGGCGTCGCCTCACCCTGACGCATGGCCGGCCCTGCGGCGCCGGCCGGCGGTGACTCTTTGGGTCGCGATAGCGGACCCGTTCCCTCGTCCCGCAAACCGGAACAGCAGCCATGTCCTCACACTCTCCGAAAACCGCTCTTGTGACGGGGGCGTCGTCCGGCATCGGCCGGGCGAGCGCCGAAACCCTGGCGCGGGCCGGCTTCACCGTCTTCGGCACCAGCCGCAAACCGGGTGGAACCGCCCCGAGCGGGGTCACGATGCTGGCCTGCGACGTGACGGATGACACCTCCGTCGCCGCCCTCGTGTCGCAGGTGCTCGCCCGCACCGGGCGCATCGACGTTCTCGTCAACAATGCCGGCGTCGGCATGTTCGGAGGCGCCGAGGAATCCTCAGTTGCGCAGGTTCAGCGCCTTTACGACGTCAATCTGTTCGGCGTTGTCCGGGTCATCAACGCGGTGCTACCGTCGATGCGGGAACGCGCGCAGGGCCGCATCATCAATCTCAGCAGCGCGCTCGGGTTCATCCCCGCGCCGTATTCGGCCCATTATGCCGGAACCAAGTTCGCTGTTGAGGGCTATTCCGAGTCGCTCGATCACGAAGTCCGTGCCTTCAATGTCCGCGTCGCCCTGATCGAGCCCGGAACGGTGACCGGCAATTTCGACCAGAGCGCGCTGGAGCCGGATGCCAAGAGGCCGGAGTATGATGGCGGCCGCGCCTGGGTGCAGGACTTCATCCGGAAGTCGCTGCCGAAGGCGGTCACGCCCGAAGAGGTGGCGGAAGCGGTGCTTCGGGCTGCCACGGCGTCGCGCCACAGGCTGCGCTATCCCGTTGGCAAGGTGGCGAAGCAGGTGAGCCTGCTGCGTCGCCTCATGCCCGCGCAGCTGTTCGACAAGGCGCTGCGCCAGCAATTCGGCCTGCCAAGTTGAGGCAGCTGAAGCTTCGCGCCTGCTTTGTGCTGGTCATATTGTGAAAGACCAAGACCGGGCGCGGAGACTCGCTAATGTCCGCTTTTGGGCTGCGGCCGTTGCTGGATCAATGACCGACATCGGGGCGCAAAGTCGCCGTTCGCACGGGCGTGCAGAGATGGCCGTTTCGGGTCAAGGGAGTACTGCGTATCGCTGGTCATAGATCGGCTGTTGGGCATCGGTCGCCGTCGCGCCAGTGTTAGGAATGACCGGACGCTCACATTCACCCACTCGATACCCTGCCTATCGATTTGCGCCGGGCCGCTTGCCCGACAACCTCTACACCTACGCCGAAACGCGGCCGCCCCGCCGCAGGACGCGGCCGTACCCAGATCCCACCTCGATGACCGTCATCGACGATTGGCCGGAATACATTCCGGTGACAGAGGTGTAGATTGCTGTCTTCAAGGCGTGGTTCGGGGATGTTCTGGAGGAGCTGATCCAAGAGGAATGACGGCCTGACACGAAAGGCTCCGCCATGACCGCTCCGCGGCGTGCCGCTTTGTACCTGCGCGTCTCCACAGCCCGGCAAGCCGAGCATGATGTGTCGATCCCCGACCAGCGCCGGCAGGGCGAGGCCTATTGCCAGGCGCGCGGGTATCAGCTCGTCGAGACTTATGTCGAGCCGGGTGCCTCGGCCACAAATGACCGCCGGCCCAAATTCCAGCGGATGATCGAGGCGGGCACGCTGAGGCCGGCGCCATTCGATGTCGTGGTGGTGCACAGCTTCTCGCGCTTCTTCCGCGATCACTTCGAGCTGGCATTCTATGTCAGGAAGCTTGCCCGCAATGGCGTGCGACTGGTGTCGATCAGCCAGGAGATGGGCGATGACCCGATGCACGTCATGATGCGGCAGATCATGGCGCTGTTCGACGAGTACCAGTCGAAGGAGAACGCCAAGCACGTCCTGCGGGCGCAGAAGGAGAATGCCCGGCAGGGCTTCTGGAATGGTGCTCGCCCGCCGATCGGCTATCGCGTCGTCGAGGCCGAGCAGCGCGGCGCCAAGGTGAAGAAGAAGCTGGAGATCGATCCGCTCCACGCCGACACGGTGCGGCTGATCTTCGATCTCGCGCTGAATGGCGATGGCCGTTCCGGCCCGATGGGCGTGAAGGCCATCGTCAGCCATCTCAACCGCAACCGGATCTACACCCGCGAGGGCGGGGCGCTGGGGCATCGGTCCGCTTCACAGGGTGCTGACCCGCCGCACCTATGTCGGCGAGCACCAGTTCAACAGCCGCTCCAAGAGCAAGC
The DNA here is from genome assembly GCF_018390635.1 of Ancylobacter lacus. Lineage (GTDB taxonomy): Bacteria > Pseudomonadota > Alphaproteobacteria > Rhizobiales > Xanthobacteraceae > Ancylobacter > Ancylobacter lacus. Next base: position 44,491 of record NZ_JAHBGE010000045.1, read on the forward strand.
AGAAGAAGCCCGAGAGCGAGGTGGTCGTGGTCGCTGTGCCGGCGCTGATCGACACCAAGGTCTTCGACGCCGTGCAGGGGCAGCTTCAGGCGCGCAACCCCAAGATCGTCCCCCCGCGCGTGGTGAGCGGCCCGACGCTGCTGACTGGTATCTGCTATTACGCGCAGTGCGGCAGGGCCATGACCATCCGTACCGGTAAGAGCGGGCGCTACCGCTACTATGCCTGCTCGATCAAGGCACGGCAGGGCGAAACCGGCTGTGCCGGCCGCGCCATCCCGATGGAAACGCTCGACACGCTGGTGGCGAGCCACATTGAGCAGCGCTTACTCCAGCCGGAGCGGCTGCAGGAGATCCTCGCTTCTATGCTCAGTCACCGCCAGGAGCGGCTTGAGCGTCGCCGCGAGCACATCGCCGAGCTCACTAAGCGCGCCACTGAGGCTGACCAGCGGCTGCGCCGGCTCTATGACGCCATCGAATCAGGCGTCGCCGACATCACCGATCCGTCGCTGAAAGAGCGTATCGACGGGCTGAAGGCGATCCGCGACCAGGCGCAGGCCGATATTGCCCGCGCTCAAACTTCTCTCGCCACCTCCGGCGAGGACGCTGTCACGCCGGCCATGGTGGCGCGTTTTGCCGACATCGCCCGCAAGCGCATGCGCATCGAAGGCGGCGGCTACCGGCGCGTTCATTTGCGCGCCCCGGATCAGCGGGTCGAGGTCGGAGCCAAGGAAGTCCGCATCATCGGATCGAAAGGAGACCTGCTCCGAACGCTGGCTGCCCTCTCAGGAGGGAAAACGGCTACCCTCGGCGTGCCCGGTTGCGGCTGAAATGGCGGAGGGAGCGGGATTCGAACCCGCGATACGGTTTCCCGTATACACACTTTCCAGGCGTGCGCCTTCAACCACTCGGCCACCCCTCCGCAGCGCTGGCGCGCCGCCCTGAAACGCCGCGCCGTCGCAAGGGGCGGCGGACAATCCAGAGAGGCGCGGGAATATAACGAACACAGCCGCCTGACAAGCTGTCATGCCGCGCAATTCCCAGCCCTGCACAAGCATCCGCTCCCGGAGCTTCGCTCATCCCGGAAGACAATCTGGCCCGCGGCACGCGCGAGCCGAGCCCGGAACCCCGGCGGAGACCGCAGGACCGCCGCCATGTCACGAGGACCGGCCGTACATAGGGGCGCGCCGGACATGGGCCGGAGCCGCCACGGCCGGGGGCGCGCCACACGGCTCAGTTCGCGGTGGATACCGCGCCGAGCGAGCAGGCCGCCTTGTCGGCGCGAACCCCGATCAGATGGATCTGATCGGTGCCCTTGGTGCCCGAGACCACATTGTAGATCGTGGTGCCGGCGGAACCCGCCGGCTTGCCCGCCGTGGTGAAGGCGCAGGTCACCACCGCCGAGGCGATGGTGCCGGTTCCGGTGTTGCGGACCGACACCTCGACCACCGAGCCCACCGCATCGGTGTAGACATCGCCCTGGGTCAGGGTAGCCCCATCCGCCCGAGCCGGCCTCACTCCCGCCCCGGCCAGCAGCACCGCGGCCGCCACCGCCACACCCGCCCACACCCGTCGCATCGCACCCATGTCTCACTCCCCCGGGGCAAGAAAGCCCTTCACACGCACATACCTACACCGCCACCGCGCCAACGGCACGCGCACCCGTGTGGCCTTTCGGACAATGGTACGAATTTTCCGCGCCACCTGTAGCGGGAAGCTGGGTTTCGTTACCTTTAGCGATTAGGAATGTCGGTAATGTCGCTACGTCGCGTCGGGGCTCGCCCGGCAAGGCTCTGCCGGCGGCGGCAAGAGAGGGTTGGGGGACTTGATATGAGTTGGAAGGCGCGTCTTCCGGTGGCGGGTCACCGTCTGACGAGCGGCACGGCGGTTCTCGCCCTCGCCCTGGCGGCAGCGGCCTGCCAGGAAAAGAACGAGTATGTGCCCCCGCCTCCCGCGCAGGTGACCGTCGCGGTGCCGCAGCAGGAAGAGGTGACACGCTACCTCGAGTTCACCGGCAACACCGCCGCCATCAACAGCGTGGATCTGGTCGCCCGTGTCGAGGGCTTCCTGATGTCCATCGACTACAAGGACGGCGCCATCGCGAAGAAAAACGACCGCCTCTTCCTGATCCAGCAGGATACCTATCAGGCCAATCTCGACGGGGCGAACGCGGCACTGGCCTCCGCCAACGCGCAGTACACCAACGCCGTTACCGAATACAACCGCCAGGCGACGCTGGGCAAGCAGGACTTCTCATCCCAGGCCGTCGTCGACAAGGCCAAGGCCAGCATGGATTCGGCCAAGGCGAGCGTCGATTCCGCCAAGGCGAATGTCGAGATCGCCCAGATCAACCTCGGCTACACCACCGTCACCGCACCGTTCGACGGCATCGTGACGCGCCATCTCGCCGATGTCGGGCAGCTCGTCGGCCACAACACGCCGACGACCCTCGCCACCATCGTCCAGGTCGACCCGATCTACACCTATTTCACCGTCAGCGAAAATCAGGTCCTCGAGGTGAAGAAGCACCTCGCCGAGACCGGCCGCACGCTGCGCGACGTCAAGGACATCCAGGTCGATATCGGCCTGCAGGACGAGGACGGCTTCCCGCACAAGGGCCAGCTGGACTACATCTCGCCCGAGGTCGACCCTTCCACCGGCACCATGCAGGTGCGCGCGATATTCGACAACAAGACCTATGCGCTGCTGCCGGGCCTGTTCGTCCGCATCCGCATCCCGACCATCAAGACCCCGAATGCGCTGCTCGTGGACGACACCGCCATCGGCACCAATCAGCTCGGCAAATACGTGCTGGTGGTGGGGGCCGACAATGTCGTCGTCCAGAAGGTGGTCAAGGTCGGTCAGCTCGAGGGCCAGTACCGGGTGATCGAGAGCGGCCTCGAGCCCGGTGATCGCGTCATCGTCGGCGGCATCCAGCGTGCCGCTCCCGGCGCCAAAGTCGACCCGCAGCTCCAGGCAGCGGCTCCCGCCGCCAAGCCCGCCCCGTAGGACCTGCACCACCGGCCCAAGGGCCGGTCGATCTTGACCCTGCCGCCTTCTGGCACGAGCGCATTCAGGACGCCCGCAATGATCTCCCGCTTTTTCATCGAACGGCCGGTCCTCTCGAACGTCCTGGCGCTGGTGTTCGTGCTCATCGGTACGGTGGCGCTGCTGAAGCTGCCCATCGCGCAGTACCCGAACGTGGTGCCGCCGACGGTGCAGGTGACGACGCTCTACCCCGGCGCCAGCGCCCGGACCCTGGTTGACACGGTGGCACTGCCGATCGAACAGCAGGTGAACGGCGTCGAGGGCATGCTCTACATGCAGTCGACCAGCGCCTCCGACGGCACCTATACCCTCACCGTCACCTTCGCGATCGGCACCGACCCCGACTTCGCCCAGGTGCTGGTGCAGAACCGTGTGGCCATCGCGATGGCCTCGCTGCCGGAATCGGTCCAGGTGCAGGGCGTCACCACCCAGAAGAAATCGACCTCCATCCTTCAGTTCGTCACGCTGTTCTCGCCGGATGGCCGGTATGACAGCCTGTTCCTCGCCAATTACGGCATCATCAATCTCCAAGACGAGATCGCCCGCCTGCCCGGCGTCGGCAATGTCGGCGTGTTCGGCTCCGGCCAATACGCCATGCGTATCTGGCTCGACGCCGACCAGCTCAAGGCGCGCGGCCTCACGCCGAGCGACATCTCGGACGCCATCAAGCGGCAGAGCCAGGAAGTCGCCTCCGGCGTCATCGGCATGCCGCCAGTGCCGAAGGGCCAGAATTTCCAGTACACGCTGAACGTCTCCGGCCGCCTCAACGACGCGGTCGACTACGAGAACATCATCGTGAAGGTCGACAATTCCGGCGGCGGGCGCATCACCCGCCTGCGCGATGTCGCGCGCGTCGAGATCGGCGCCCAGACCTACAGCCAGATATTCACCTATAACGGACAGTCCGCCGCCGCGCTCGGCATCTACCAGCTGCCGGAGGCCAACTCGCTCCAGGTCGCGACCGAGGTCCGCGCCAAGATGGAGGAGCTGTCCAAGAACTTCCCGCCCGGCCTCAAATATGAGGTGCCGTTCGACACCACGGTGTTCGTCAACGCGTCGGTGAACGAGGTCTACAAGACCCTGTTCGAAGCCGGCATCCTCGTGCTCATCGTCATCCTGGTGTTCCTGCAGGACTGGCGCGCCACGCTCGTGCCGGCGACGACGGTGCCCGTCACCATCATCGGCACCTTCGCCGCCATGGCGGCGATGGGCTTCACGGTCAACCTGTCGACGCTGTTCGCCATCGTGCTGGCCATCGGCATCGTGGTCGACGACGCCATCGTCATCGTGGAAGGCGTCGCCCGCCACATCGAGCGCGGGTTGCCGGGCCGGGAGGCGGCCGAGAAGGCGATGGACGAACTGTTCGGCCCCATCATCGGCATCACGCTGGTGCTGATGTCGGTGTTCATCCCCGCCGCCTTCATGCCGGGGCTCACCGGGCAGATGTACCAGCAGTTCGCCCTCGTCATCGCCGCGACGGCCTTCATCTCGGCCATCAACGCGATGACCCTGAAGCCGACACAGTGCGCGCTGTGGCTGCGCCCGCCGGTGCCGCCGGAGAAGCGGAATTTCTTCTACCGTGGCTTCAACGCCGTCTATGACCGCGCCGAGCACTGGTATGCCGGGGTCATCCGCCGCATGGTGCGGGTGAGCTACCTCACCGTGAGCGTGGCGCTGGTGCTGATCGGCGTCGCGATCTGGGGCCTCACCCGGGTGCCCACCGGCTTCCTGCCGATCGAGGACCAGGGCTACATGCTGATCGGCGCGCAGCTTCCGGACGGCGCGTCGCTGCAGCGGACCCAGGACGTCATGGCGCAGATCTCGGATCTGGCGAGCAAGACCCCCGGCGTGAAGAACGTCATCGCAATTTCGGGCGTCTCGCTGCTCGACAACAACGCCACCCTGCCGAACGCCGGCGTGGCCTATGTCATGCTCAAGGACTGGGGCGAGCGCGACAAGGCCGGCCAGGGCCTGCTCGAGATGCTGGAATCCCTGACCGCGGCCATGGCGAAGGTGGACCGCGCCACCACCTTCGTGCTGCCGCCGCCGCCAATCCAGGGCATCGGCAACGCCAGCGGCTTCAACATGATGGTGGAGTCGAAGGACGGCAGCTTCGACTTCCCCGAGCTTGAGGCCCTGACCAACACGGTGGCGAAGAACGCCGCCACCCAGTCCGCGCTGTCCCACCTGACCACCACCTTCCGGGCGGAGGTGCCGCAGCTCTACATCGCCATCAACCGCACCAAGGCGGAGACGCTGGGCGTCACGGTCGGACAGGTGTTCAGCGCCATCCAGGGCTATGTGGGTTCGAGCTACGTCACGCAGTTCAACCAGTTCGGCCAGACCTTCCAGGCCTACCTGCAGGCGGAAGCGAAGTTCCGCCGCACCCCGGCTGAGGTGCTGAACCTCAATATCCGCACGCCGAAGGGCGACATGGTGCCGATCGGCACGCTGGCGGAGATCAAGCCGGTGCTCGGCCCCTCGCTGATCACGCTCTACAATCTCTATCCCGCCGCGACCGTCGTCGGAGGCTCCTCGCCCGGCTTCAGCTCCGGCCAGGCGCTCGACATCATGGGCGAAGTCGCCAGCAGCGTGCTGCCGCCGGGCACCGGCTACGAGTGGAGCGCGATGTCCTATCAGGAGAAGGCCGTCGGCAACGAGGTGTACTACGTCTTCGGCCTCGCCATCCTGCTGGTCTACTTCGTGCTGGCCGGCCAGTATGAGAGCTGGATCCAGCCCTTCGCCGTCCTGCTCGCGGTGCCGCTCGCGCTGCTCGGCACGGTGGGGGCGCTCACCGGGCTCGGCGTCGCCAACAACCTCTACACCCAGATCGGCCTGATCCTGCTGATCGCGCTGTCGGCCAAGAACGCCATCCTCATCGTCGAGTTCGCCCGTGAGAAACGGGCGGAGGGCATGGAGATCGCCGAGGCCGCGACCGAGGCGGCGCGGCTCCGGTTCCGCCCGATCCTGATGACGTCCTTCGCCTTCATCCTCGGCGTGGTGCCGCTGGTGTTCGCGGAGGGCGCCGGCGCCAATTCGCGCAAGTCGATCGGCATCGCCGTTTTCAGCGGCATGCTGGCCTCGACCTGCCTTGCGGTGCTGTTCGTGCCGTCCTTCTACACGGTGCTGCAGCGCTACGAGGAATGGAGCCTCGCCCGCAAGGCGGCGAAGAAGGCGGCCGATCCGCGCAACGCCCCGCCGCGCGATCCGCCGGCCGGCGCGCCGCACCCCTCGCACTGAGACGAGCCGCCATCCCGACGATCCCGCGCCGGCCGCGCCCAGATAGAAGGCAGCGGCCGGCGTTTCTCTAGGCGCTACTAGGCACAGTGCCCTGCCACACCGCCGCAGCGGGCGGTGTCGCGGCGATGCCGCCACCCCCCGCCGCCCGGCACGAATCCTGCGTCATCTTCCGTGCCGACCGCGCAAACGAGCGCTCGTCCCCGGCCGGCCGCCCGCTTAAAGTCAGACTTTGCGCGTGGCGTTGCCAGCAGTCTCCAGTGGGTGTCCATGACGATCTTTGCCAGCCTCCACCACGTCACCTCGTACACGTACGACAAGCCGGTCACGCTCGGCCCGCAGATCATCCGGCTCCGGCCGGCGCCGCACTGCCGCACCCCGGTGAAGAGCTACGCGCTGAAGGTCACGCCCTCGAACCACTTCGTGAACTGGCAGCAGGACCCCTTCGGCAACTGGATGGCGCGCTACGTCTTCCCGGAGCCGACGACGGAGTTCCGCGTCGAGGTCGATCTCGTCGCGGACATGACCGTCTACAACCCGTTCGACTTCTTCATCGAGGAATTCGCGGAGACGCTGCCCTTCGCCTATCCCGCCGACCTCGCCAAGGAACTGATCCCCTATCTCGAAGCGGAAGAAGGCGGGCCGCTGCTCGACGCCTATGTCGAGAAGGCGCGGCCGAAGGGCGAGGTCGCCACCGTCGACTTCCTCGTGAACCTCAACCAGCAGCTCCAGCAGGATGTCAGCTACCTCATCCGCATGGAGCCCGGCGTCCAGAAGCCGGACGAGACGCTGGCCCTCGCCGCCGGCTCCTGCCGCGATTCCGGCTGGCTTCTGGTGCAGATCCTGCGCCGGCTTGGCCTCGCGGCGCGGTTCGTGTCGGGCTATCTCATCCAGCTCAAGCCGGACGTGAAGGCGCTGGACGGCCCCACCGGCACGGAGGTGGACTTCACCGACCTGCACGCCTGGTGCGAGGTCTACCTGCCCGGCGCCGGCTGGATCGGCCTCGACCCCACCTCCGGCCTGCTCTGCGGCGAGAGCCACCTGCCGCTCTGCGCCACCCCGAACTATGTGTCCTCCGCGCCCATCACCGGCTCCTACGCCGCCGCCGAGGGAACCAAGACCGAGTTCGACTTCGTGATGGAGGTGCGCCGCGTCGCCGAGAAGCCGCGCGTGACCCTGCCCTTCTCGGACGAGGCCTGGGCGGCGCTGGACGCGCTCGGCGACCGGGTGGACGCGGACCTCGCGGCGCAGGATGTGCGCCTCACCATGGGCGGCGAGCCCACCTTCATCTCGATCGACGACTATCAGGGCGCGGAGTGGAACACCTCCGCGGTCGGCCCGACCAAGCGCATGCGCGCCGACGATCTGGTTCGACGCCTGCGCAAGCGCTTCGCACCCGGCGGCATGCTGCATTACGGCCAGGGCAAATGGTATCCCGGCGAGAGCCTGCCGCGCTGGACCTTCTCGCTCTACTGGCGCAAGGACGGCAAGCCGATCTGGCGCGACCCCGAGCTGATCGCGCGGGAGAGCTATTCCAGCGCCAGCATCGCCGGGGCCGAGGCTTTCACCAGCACGCTCGCCACCCGGCTCGGCCTCGCCGCCGATTTCGCCCAGCCGGCCTTCGAGGATCCCGCCCACTGGATTCTCAAGGAGGCGGATTTGCCCGCCAATGTCGACCCGCTGGATTCCAAGATCGAGGACCCGGAGGCCCGGGCCCGCATGGCGCGGGTGTTCGAGCGTGGCCTCGGCCGGCCGAGCGGCTATGTGCTGCCGGTGCAGCGCTGGCAGTCGCGCTCCAAGCGCGGCTGGGTCAGCGAGAAATGGCAGTTCCGCCGGGGCCGGCTGTTCCTGGTGCCGGGCGATTCGCCGGTTGGCTACCGGCTGCCGCTCGCGACCCTGCCGTGGGTGCCGCCGGCCGCCTACCCCTATGTGAATCCCGCCGACCCCATGACCATCAGCGGGGACCTGCCGGACGCCGAGACCCTGCACCAGCTCTACCGCCGCACCGGCACGGACGACCCTGCCTCCGAGCAGGTCAGCCAGGTTCTCACCGGCACCGGCGCCGTACGCACCGCGCTCTCGGTGGAGCCGCGCGACGGCCGCCTCTGCGTGTTCATGCCGCCGACCGAGCGCCTTGAGGACTATCTCGAACTGCTCGCCGCCGTCGAGGTCACCGCGGCGGACCTCAAGATGCCGGTGCATATCGAGGGCTACACCCCCCCGGTGGACCCGCGGCTCAACGTCATCCGCGTTGCACCCGATCCCGGCGTGATCGAGGTGAACGTCCATCCCGCCTCGAACTGGAAGACCTGTGTCGAGATCACCCGCGACCTCTATGAGGAGGCGCGGCTCTCCCGGCTGGGAACCGAGAAGTTCATGGTCGACGGCCGCCACACCGGTACCGGAGGCGGCAACCATGTGGTGGTCGGCGGTGCTATGCCCGCGGACAGCCCGTTCCTGCGCCGGCCCGACCTGCTCAAGAGCCTCATCACCTACTGGCAGCGCCACCCCGCCTTGTCCTATCTGTTCTCCGGCCTGTTCATCGGCCCGACCAGCCAGGCGCCGCGGGTGGACGAGGCCCGGCACGATTCGCTCTATGAGCTGGAAATCGCGATGGCCAATGTGCCGTCGCCCGGCCAGGGCTACCCGCCGCCGCCATGGCTGGTGGACCGGCTGTTCCGCAACCTGCTCACGGATGTCACTGGCAACACCCATCGCTCCGAAATCTGCATCGACAAGCTGTTCTCGCCGGACGGGCCGACCGGCCGGCTCGGCCTCGTCGAGTTCCGCTCGTTCGAGATGCCGCCGGACTGGCGCATGAGCCTCGCCCAGCAGCTCCTGCTGCGCGCGCTGATCGCCTGGTTCTGGCGCGAGCCGCAGGCGGGCAAGCTGGTGCGCTGGGGCACCGCGCTGGCCGACCGCTTCATGCTGCCGCACTTCGTCTGGGCCGACTTCATGGACGTCGTCGCCGATCTCGGCCGCGCCGGCTATCGGGTCGATCCGCTGTGGTTCGAGGCGCAGCGCGAGTTCCGCTTCCCGTATTACGGCCAGGTGGAGCATGGCGGGGTCTCTCTGGAGATTCGCCAGGCCCTGGAGCCCTGGAACGTGATGGGTGAGGAAGGCGCGCTCGGCGGCACGGTCCGCTACGTCGATTCCTCGGTCGAACGCCTTCAGGTGAAGGTCGAGGGTCTCAACCCCACCCGTCACGTCGTCGCCTGCAACGGCCGGCGCCTGCCGCTGACGCCCACCGGCCGGTTCGGTGAATACGTCGCGGGCGTGCGCTACAAGGCGTGGCAGCCAGCCTCCGGGCTGCACCCGACCATTCCGGTGCAGGCCCCGCTCACCTTCGACATCGTCGACCTGTGGTCGAACCGCTCGCTCGGCGGTTGCGTCTACCATGTCGCCCATCCCGGCGGGCGCAACTACGACACCTTCCCGGTGAACTCCTATGAAGCGCAGGCGCGCCGCCTCGCCCGCTTCCAGGCCCATGGCCACACCCCGGGCTATCTCTTCGTGCCGCCGGAAGAGCCGACGGCCGAGTTCCCGACAACGCTCGACCTGCGCCGTCCCACAGGGATCTGAGCCGCAACCGGACCGGGCAGCAAAAGCCCCGCGACAGCCTGAAGGCGCAGCCTGTCGCGGCGCCCGTCCCCGGCGGGCAGCTCCCCCGCAGGGGATCGGGCGGCCCCGTCGTCCCCCGATTTTTGCGGGATGCAGCCGCTGGGCGCTTTCGCGCGGCGCAATCGAGCGTCTAGTTTGGGCAGGGCTACCGGAAAGGCAGCCCGAAGGTGGACTGGTGCAGGACATGCCGGGAAGCATCGATCAGCAGGCGCGTGCGCGCCGCTTCGAGGCAGAAGCCGTCGAGGCCCTGCTCGCCGGCTATCGCCCGCTGCCCGGCGTGTATGACGAGATGGTCGACGCCGAAGGCCGGCCGCGCGACCACTGGACCCCCATGCTCGCGGCTCTGGCGGAGATGGGCGCCGAGGAGGTCGAGCGCCGCTTCACCGCCGCCGACCGCCACCTTCACCGCTCCGGCGTGTTCTACCGCGTCTATGACGATCCCAGCGGCGGCGAGCGCCCTTGGCCGCTGTCCCATCTGCCGCTCGTCATCGGCGCGGCGGAGTGGCGCGATCTCGCGCGCGGCCTGGTCCAGCGCGCGCAACTGCTGGAGGCGGTGCTCGCCGACCTCTATGGCGAGGGCGGGCTCGTGCGCTCCGGTGCCATGCCCGCGGCGGCGGTGGCGGGAAGCCCGGAGTTCCTCCGCCCGCTGAAGGGCGTTGATCCCCATGGCGGCAGCTTCCTGAAGCTCTACGCCGCCGATCTCGGCCGCGCGCCGGACGGGCGCTGGTGGGTGCTCTCCGACCGCACCCAGTCGCCCTCCGGCGCCGGCTACGCGCTGGAAAACCGCATCGCCGTGGCCCGCGCCCTGCCGGACCTCGCCCGCACGCTCAATGTCGTGCGGCTGGCCGGCTTCTTCCAGTCGCTGCGCGCCAGCCTCACCCGGCTGGACCGCTCCGGCGAAGGCCGGGTCGGCCTGCTCACCCCCGGCCCCCTCAACGAAACCTATTTCGAGCACGCCTATCTCGCCCGCTATCTCGGCTTCGTTCTGCTGGAGGGCGAGGACCTCACCGTCCGCGACAATGCGGTCTATGTCCGCACCGTCGCCGGACTGAAGCGGGCGGACGTGCTGCTGCGTCGCCTCGACGCGGATTTCGCCGACCCGCTGGAGCTGAACTCCCGGTCGCGGCTCGGCGTGCCCGGGCTGGTGCAGGCGGTCCGCGCCGGCGGCGTGGCAATGGTCAACGCGCTCGGCTCCGGGCTGGTCGAGGCCCCGGCGATGATGAGCTTTCTGCCCAAGATCGGCCCTGAGGTCCTGGGCGAGACGCTGCGGCTACCGAACATCGCGACCTGGTGGTGCGGGCAGCAGGCCGAGCGCGAGACCGTGCTCGGCGCGCTCGACGACCTCGTCGTGGCCCCCGCCTTCGGCCGCACCATGCCGGGACTGATGGCCCAGGGGGCGCGGCTGGGCGCCGACCTGAAGCTGATGGAGCGGATCGAGCTGGAGCACGCCATCCGCTCGCGTGGCGTGGATTTCGTGGGTCAGGAGGCGGTGCACCTCTCGACCATGCCGGTGTGGCGCCAGGGGCGGCTGGAGCCTCGCCCCTTCATCCTGCGTATCTTCCTCGCCGCGACCGAAGAGGGCTGGCAGGTGATGCCGGGCGGTTTCTGCCGGGTATCCGACAGCAGCGATTCCCGCGCGGTCACCATGCAGCGCGGCGGGCGCTCCGCCGATGTGTGGGTGCTGGATGAAGGCCCGGTGGAGCAGACGACCCTGCTGCCCGCCGTCGGCCGGGTCGATGTGCGGCGCCAGACCGGGCCGCTGCCCAGCCGGGCGGCCGACAATTTCTTCTGGCTCGGCCGCTATGTCGAGCGCGCCGAGGCCACGCTGCGGCTGGTGCGCACCCTGGCCGGACGACTGTCCTCCTCGACCGAGGGGGGCGGCGGCTCGGTCGGCCGGCTGCTGGGCCTGCTCGACAACTGGGGGGCGGTGCCTGCGGACATGTCCCGGGCCCGGCCGGCGCGCTTCGCCATCGCCGCCCTCACCCGCCGCGACCTCGGCGGCGCGCTTCCCGGCCTCATCGAGGCCGCCCGCAACACCGCATCGGTCATCCGCGACCGGCTTTCGCCGGACGCCTGGCGGACCCTCGCCGATCTCGCCGTCGCCATGGGCGAGCCGGTGCCGCTGGCCGCCGCCGAGCCGGAGGTCTATGAGCGGGCCGACCGCTCATTGCGGGCGCTGGCGGCGTTTTCCGGCCTTGCCTCGGAAAACATGAACCGGCTCTCCGGCTGGCGCTTCCTTGACCTCGGGCGCCGGATCGAGCGTGCCATCGCCACCTGCCGCTTCACCCGGGCGCTGGTCAGCGAGACCACCCAGGCCGGCACGCTCGACGTGCTGCTGGAGCTGTGCGACAGCCAGATCACCTACCGCTCGCGCTATGTGATGGTGGAAGCCCACGCGCCGGTGGTGGACCTTGTGCTGCTGGACCCGGTGAACCCGCGCTCGCTCGCCTTCCAGATCGACCGCATCGCCGAGCATCTCGAGGATCTGCCCGGCCATGGCGGCGACGAGCCGCCCAAGCCCGAGGAGCGGCTCGCCGCCCGCCTCGCCGCGGCGATGAAGGCGCATGAGCCCGATGATTTCGATGGGGAGCGGCTCCTGAAGATCGAGCACCAGCTCATGGAACTCTCCAACGACATTTCCGAGCGCTATTTCATCCACCGTTCGCCTGTGGAAACGCCCTGGGAGCAGCTGGCGTGAAGTACGACATCCACCAGACCACGGCCTATGGCTATGCCTATCCGGTGCCGGTGGCGCGCCACGTTGTGCGCATGGTGCCGGTCGACCGGCCACGCCAGCGGGTGGTGGCGAGCCGCTTCACGGTGGAGCCGGAGCCGGTGGAATGGACCGAGAGCTTCGATTTCTTTGGTAATCGCGTCGCTCATATCCGCATCGAGAGCGCCCATACCAGCTTCACCGTCCGCACCCAAGCCCGCGTCGAGGTGGATCCCGCCGACCTGCCGGACCCTGAGGCGACGCCGGCCTGGGAGGCGATCCGCCAGAGTGTTGCGGAAAGCCTCGACCTCGGCCCGGATTCCCCCGTGCACCACATCTTCCCGAGCCCGCTGGTGCGCATATGCGAGGAGATCACGGTCTGGACCGCCGAAAGCTTCCCCGCCGGGCGGGCGGTTCTGGACGGCGCGGTGGACCTGATGGAGCGGCTGCACCGCGAATTCACCTATGATTCCAAGGCAACCGAGGTGACCACGCCGCCCGAGGAAGCCTTCGCGATGCGTCGCGGGGTCTGCCAGGACTTCGCCCACATCATGATTGCCGGCCTGCGCGGCCTCGGTCTGCCCGCCGCCTATGTCAGCGGCTTCCTGCGCACCGAGCCGCCACCCGGCAAGGAACGGCTCCAGGGCGCCGACGCCACCCATGCCTGGCTCGCCATCTGGTGCGGGACGCAGTCCGGATGGCAGGGGCTCGACCCCACGAATGCCCTGCGGGTCTCCACCGACCATGTCGTGCTCGCGCTGGGGCGGGACTATTCCGACGTCGCGCCGGTCGGCGGCGTGCTGGTGGGGTCCGGCCGGCAGAAGCTGCGGGTGGAGGTCGACGTGGTGCCGATCCTCGACCCGCCGGCGGCGCCGGCGAAGCCGGACAGGGCCCGCCGCCCCCCGGCCTGAGCGCGGCTGATGTCCTCAAGACGCTTGAGAGCGCCGAAGCAGGGAGTGCTCGCGGGGCGACAGGCCGGACCGGAGCGGCTACAGGATTCGGAGATGCACCGGACGGGCGATTCGCGATGACCGACACCACCCGATCGAGCGGGCCGGCACCGGGCGATGCCGCGCCGGGCGGCGGCCTTCTCGCCGGACTGGCGGTGTATCTGCGCCCACGCGTCCTCGCCATCCTGCTGCTCGGCTTTTCCTCCGGCCTGCCGCTGGCGCTGACCAGCTCAACGTTCCTCATCTGGATGCGCGAGGCCGGCGTCGACCTCACCACCATCGGCCTGTTCGCCCTGGTGGGCACGCCCTACGCGATCAAGTTTCTCTGGGCCCCGGTGGTGGACGCACTGCCGGTGCCGCTGCTGACGCGGTGGCTGGGACGGCGTCGGGGCTGGCTGGTGTTCGCTCAGCTTCTGCTGGCAGGCGCCATCTGCCTGCTGGCGAGCGTGGATCCGCGCGCCACGCCGGGGCTGGTCGCGCTCGCCGCCCTGCTGGTGGCCGCAGCCTCCGCGACGCAGGATATCGTGATCGACGCCTACCGCATCGAGCGGCTTGACGCATCCGAGCAGGCGGCCGGGCAAGCCGCCTATGTCTTCGCCTACCGGATGGGCATGCTGGTCTCGACCGCGGGAGCGCTGTTCCTCGTCAGCGGACTGCAGGAGGGCTTCGGCCTCGATGCCGCATCGGCCTGGCGCTGGGGCTACCTCGCCATGGCCGGCTGCATCGGGCTGGGCATCGTCACCGCGTTGTGCTCGGGCGAACCGGCGCTGCCAGCCGGGCGCGAGGCCGCCGAGGCCCCCATGAAGCGGATGCTGCACACGGCGATCAGCGCCTTTACCGAGTTTCTCGGCCAGCGGCAGGCCATCGCCATCCTCGCCTTCGTGGTGCTGTACAAGTTCTGCGACGCCTTCGCCGGCGCCATGACCGCGCCTTTCGTGATCGATCTCGGCTTCACCCGCACCGACTACGCCGCCATCGTGAAGGGGCTTGGGCTCGGCGCCACGCTGGTCGGCGGCATCGTCGGGGGCATGGCGGCGCGGGCGGTGCCGCTCGTGACCATGCTGTGGATCGGCGCCATCCTCCAGAGCGGCTCGAACCTCGCCTTCGCCTGGCTCGCCACACGGGGCCATGATTACGGCGCCCTTTCGATCGCCATCGTGGCCGAGAACTTCACCGGCGCGATCGGCACGGTGATCTTCGTGGCCTATCTCTCCGCCCTCTGCCGCAACCCGCTGCACACGGCGACGCAATATGCCCTGCTCACCGCGCTGGCGGCGACGGGGCGCACCTATCTCTCCGCCTCGGCCGGCTATGTCGCGACGGAGCTGGGGTGGTTCTGGTTCTTCGCCGGCTCGCTGCTCACCGCCGTGCCGAGCCTGCTGCTGCTCGCCGTCCTTCAGGCGAAGGGGCATTTCCGCGCGCTGGCCGCCGACGCGAAGAGCTGAGCACCCTTGTTCAGAAGGTCGAGCGGGCACGGAACGCGGCGGCCAGCGTTCCCTCGTCGAGATAGTCGAGTTCCCCGCCCACCGGCACGCCATGGGCGAGGCGGGTGACCTTCACGCCGCTCTCGCGGAGCAGGTCGGTTATGTAGTGGGCCGTGGTCTGGCCATCCACGGTGGCGCCAAGCGCCAGCAAAACCTCGCTGACCCCCGGCTCCGCCGCCCGGCGGGCCAGCGACTCGAGGTTGAGGTCGTCGGGCCCCACCCCGTCGAGGGGGGAGAGCGTGCCACCGAGCACGTGGTAGCGCGCATTCAGCGCCCCGGAGCGCTCCAGCGCCCAGAGATCGGCGACATCCGCCACCACCACGAGCAGAGAAGCATCCCGGGTCGGATCGGTGCAGACCGTGCAGGGGTTGCGGACGTCGATATTGCCGCAGACCCGGCAGGTTTCGATCCGCGCCAGCGCCTCGCCCATGGCGCCGGCAAGCGGCGCCATCAGCGCCTCGCGCTTCTTGATGAGGTGCAGCGCCGCGCGGCGGGCCGAGCGCGGGCCGAGCCCGGGCACGCGGGCGAGGAGCTGGATCAGGCGTTCGATCTCGGGACCGGCGACGGCACGGGACATGGCGTTCCTCGTCAGCAGAGGCTGCGGTGTAGCGCACCGCGACGTGAGGCGCCAATGCCCGGTTTTGCTCGACACCGCCCCTCCGCTGGGGCAAGCAAGGCCGTCCCATGTCGCAACAGAAGGATGCGTGCATGCCGCGCCCGACGAATCCCCGTATCCGCCGCGCCGCCTCGCATCTTGTCCGCCTCCTGCTCCCACCTCTCCTCCTCGTCGCCGCGGCGGCACCGGCTGACGCGGCGACGCCGGGGACGGGAATCGGGGGCGCCGGGCTGTCGCTGCTCTGGGGCCTGCCCTTTGCCGGCATGCTGTTGTCCATCGCGCTGATGCCGCTGGTGGCCGGCACGTTCTGGCATCACCATTACGGCAAGGTCGCCCTGTTCTGGGGCGCGGCCTTCGCGCTGCCCTTCGTCGTCGCCTTCGGCCCCGATGTGGCGGTCTATGAAATCGCTCACGCGGCGGTGCTGGAATACATCCCCTTCATCATCCTGCTCTTCACCCTGTTCACCATTTCCGGCGGCATCCTGCTGACGGGAAACCTGCGCGGCACCCCGGGGGTGAACACCGGCTTTCTCGCCATCGGCGCGGCGCTGGCCAGTCTCATCGGCACCACCGGCGCCTCGATGGTGCTGATCCGGCCGCTGCTGCGGGCCAACGATCACCGCCGCCATAACGTCCACACCGTGGTATTCTTTATCTTCCTGGTGTCGAACATCGGGGGATCGCTGACCCCGCTCGGCGACCCCCCGCTGTTTCTCGGCTTCCTGAAGGGTGTCAGCTTCTTCTGGACCACCGAGCATCTCGCCCACGACACGCTGCTGCTGGTCGCGATCCTGCTGACGGCGTTCTACCTGCTCGACCGGTATTTCCACGCCCGCGAGGAGGTGCTGCCGGACCTGCCGGACCCAACGCCCGACACCCAGACCGATCCGCCGCTCGGCCTGCGCGGCCGGCGCAACCTGCCGCTGCTCGGCGGCGTGATCGGCGCCATCCTGCTCAGCGCGCTGTGGAAGCCGGGCATCGCCTTCGACGTGTTCGGCACCCATGTGGAGCTGCCCTCGCTGGCCCGCGACGTGCTGCTGCTGGCGCTGGCCGGCGTCTCCCTCGCCATCACCCCCGCCTACATCCGCGAGCGCAACGGCTTTGACTGGGAGCCGATCCGCGAGGTGGCCAAGCTGTTCGCGGCCATCTTCCTCACCATCATCCCAGTTATCGCCATCCTGAAGGCCGGCGCCGCCGGTCCGCTCGCCGGACTGGTCGCGCTGGTGACCGACCCGGCCGGCGAGCCGATCGTGGCCGGCTATTTCTGGCTGACCGGCATCCTCTCGGCCTTCCTCGATAACGCCCCCACCTATCTCGTCTTCTTCAATCTCGCGGGCGGCGACGCCAACGACCTGATGACCACCCACGCGCTGACGCTGGAGGCGATCTCGGCGGGCGCGGTGTTCATGGGCGCGCTGACCTATATCGGCAACGCACCCAATTTCATGGTGCTCGCCATCGCCCGCTCGCGCGGCGTGAAGATGCCGAGCTTCTTCGGCTACATGGCCTGGTCCGGCTTCTTCCTGCTGCCGTGCTTCGCCCTGCTGACGTGGCTCTACTTCATCTAGGGCACGACCCGAACGAGGCGCTCGACGTCCCCGCGCGGGTGGACGTCAGCGGCGCACCAGCACCAGCCAGGGCTCCTCCGGGTCGAGTTCCGGCTCGTCAGGCCGCCAGGAAGTCCCATCGAGCCGCAGCCAGCCCGCACCGAGGTCGGTCGCAAGATCGATCCGGGGCGGCGCACCCACCTCCACTGGCACGCGGGTCGGCACCACCACCGCCAGCGCATCCCGCGCCGACCGGCGGACAAAGCCGAACCAGCGCCACGGACTCGGCCCGAAGGCCAGCGGTTCGTAACCGCCGGACGGCGCGAGGCAGGCGAGTTCGCCCCGCAGGGCCAGCACGTCGCGGGTGATCGCCAGCTTGGCGGCATCCTCCGGCTCCGCCCCGTCCGGCGGCCCCTGGAGAGCGGCGAGACGCTGATTGAAATCGACCGGCCGGCGATTGTCGGGATCGACCAGAGAGAAGTCGCGAAACTCCGTGCCCTGATAGATATCGGGGGTGCCCGGCAGGGACAGTTGCAACAGCGTCTGCGCCAGCCCGAAAATCCGCGTCGGCTCGGCCAGCCGGGCGATCAGCAGGGCGAGGGCGGCGCGGTAGGGCTCGGCTTCCGGCGCCTCGATCAGGCTGCGGGCAAAGCCGAGGGTCGCGTCTTCGTAAGCCTCGTCGGGGGTTTCCCAGTTGCTGTGGCGCTTGGCTTCGCGGAGCGCCTTGGTGAGGTAGCCTTCCATTCGCTCGGCCGAGATCGGCCAGGCCGCGACAAGCGTCTGATGGACGATCCAGGCGTCGAGGTCGTCCGGCATCGGCCCACCCGCCCCCTCCCGACGCAAAGGGCGGGTGAAGGCGTCGATGGAGCCGAGAAAATCGGGAAAGGCCTCCGGCGCCAGCGACAGCGCGTTGAGGCGGGCTCGTGTGTCCGGCCCGCGCTTGGTGTCGTGGGTGGCAAGCGGAATGAGGTCGATCGCCCCCACCCGCGCCCGCTCGGCAAAAAGGGTGTGCACCACGTCCGGCTCGCGCGCGGGGAGGCGGAGGTCGCCGCCCACCTCGTTGACGGAGAGCAGGGCCGGGTTGCGGTACAGCTCCGTGTCCTCGAACCCCTTGGCCATGGCTGGACCGGTGAGCTGCTGGAAGCGGGTGCGGAAACGATGGCCGTCTTCGTCCCGCGGGTTGGCGAGGTGGTCGAGCAGCAGGGCCGCGGCCTTGACCGTGAGGGGGTCCTCCTGCGCCTCGATCCCGGCGCGCGCCGCCTGCCACACCGCGACGTCGGCTTCGCCATGGCCCTGGGTGGTGGCGTAGGAGCGATAGACCGGGAAATGCGCGACGAGGGCGATCAACCCGCGTCGCAGGGCCGCCGGGCTCATGTCGGCGGCGTCCACGGCGTCGGCGAGGGCATCATGGGCGAGCTCGGCAAGAGCCTTGATCTCGTTGAGAAAGCTGCGCTCCAGCACATCCTTCTTGGCAGCGGCGAGACGCTGTTCCGGGCTGCCGGCGACGAGATTGGCGCCGCGCAGATGGGCATCCAGCTCGGCATAGCCGGCGGGATCGACGAACAGGCCGTTGATGTCGTTGAGACGCTCATAGCCGGTGGTGCCATCGATCGGCCAGTCGGCCGGAAGCTGCTCGCCGTGTTCCAGAATCTTCTCGACGAAAAGCGGCACCCCCGCCCCCACCGCTGCGCGCAGGCGACGGCAATAGCCGGCGGGATCGACAAGACCGTCGATGTGGTCGATGCGCAGGCCGTCGACCACTCCCTCCTTCACCAGCGCTACCGGCAGGCGGTGCACCAGATCGAAGACCTGCGGGTCCTCGACCCGCACGCCGACGAGGTCGTTGATGTTGAAGAAGCGGCGGTAGTTGAGTTCGTCGGAGGCGATGCGCCACCATGCCAGCCGCCAATGCTGGTCGCCGAGGATCGCCGGCAGGTGCGCTGCGGCCAGCGCCTCCTCCACCGCCGCACGGCCGGTGGCGTTGAGGTCCTGCAAGGTAGAACGCGCCGTTGCGATGGCCGCGGCATCGACGGCGACGCCCGCAAGGCCGGCCCACAGCCGCGCCGCATGCTCCAGCCTCGCTGCCTCCGCGCCGGCTCGCTCCGCGGCGGCGCCCAGCAGGACCGCGACCGTGCCGGGAGCGAGCGGAAAGCTCTTCTCGCCATAGGTGTCGGCCACCAGCCGGCCCAGCGTCCAGTCCGCGGCGAGGGCAACATGCCCGGCCGCCAGCGCGTCGCTGAGGCTGTCGCCGAGCACCGGCAGCAACAGCCGGCCGGCGCTCCAGTCGATGTCGAACAGCCGGGCCGCCGGCCCGTCAGGGCCGAATTCCAGGGCCTCCATCCAGTAGGGGTTGTGGCTGGAGGCCGCCATGTGGTTGGGCACGATGTCGAGGATGAGCCCGATGCCCTCGGCCGCGAGCGCCCCGGCCATGCGGCGGAAACCGGCCTCCCCGCCGAGATCGGGACTGATCTGGGCGGGATCGGTCATGTCATAGCCGTGCGTCGACCCGGGCACGGCGGCAAACACCGGCGAGGCATAGGCGTGGCTGATGCCGAGGCGGGCGAGGTAGGGCGCCAGCGCCTCCGCGGCGGCGAAGGGGAAGCCCCGGTGGAACTGGAACCGGTAGGTCGCGCGCAGCGGGCGGGAGCGATTCATCGGGCGTCGCTCCACACCATGGCCGAGAACGGATCAATCTGGCAGGGCACGCCGGCCTCGACGGTGCCGACGAAAGCCGCGGGTGCTTCGGGCGGGCGCTCCGCACCGAACGGGCCATGCGCGTTCGCCGGGCTATCGGTAGGATTGACCATCATCACCAGAGAGCCCGCCTCGAACCGCCAGACGACAGAGACCACCTGGTCCTCCTGCCGCTGCTCGGCCCCGAGGAAACCGCTCGCCGCCAGCGGCCACACCAGCCGCGCCCGTGCGGCGGCGAGATCGCGAAACGCCTGCAGCTCCGCCCGTGCGGCGGGGGTTTTGAACAGCTCGGCAGAGAGTTTCGCCGACCGGAAGGTCGCCTCCGCCATCGGGTTGCGGATTCCGACGTAACCGGCCACCTATTCCAATCATTATCCGGCCACCGTTCC
>NZ_JAHBGE010000046.1 GCF_018390635.1 Ancylobacter lacus
TCGTATTCATGCCCCGCATTGGCGGGACGGACAGTGAAGTCCATGATGTCGTCGCCGCCGCCGGCATCGAAGAGCATGAAGCCGGAGAAGCGCAGCGCGTTGGTGCCGCTGAGGGTGAGATCGTAGATGAAGGCTTCGTTGGCGTCGCTGCCGGACAGTATCTTGAACGAGTCGGCAGTGTAAATGACCGAGCTACCGTAATAGCCGTAGGTCGACAGCGTCTCGTTGGTGGTGGTGTTCGTCGTGGTGCTGGTCCGGGTGAACTTGCCGGAACGTGTGAAATTCATTCTCGATCCCCATGCATACGCTCGCCGCTCGCTGCCGGCCAGCGTTCTATACTTTAATGCTATCTAATTACCTCAGAATCGGCATCGGTAATAGGAGGTACTTGGAAAGGGGGCAGAGTCGGCGCTGATTTCGCCTGAAAGGTCAGGGCTGTGACCGCTCCGCCACATGCCTCGCCCCTCGTCCGGCGCCTCACGCCGCGAAGACGAAATCCGAGGCGGAGAGGGTGAGGGCGGTGTTGGCC
>NZ_JAHBGE010000047.1:0-53735 GCF_018390635.1 Ancylobacter lacus
GAACGGTGGCCGGATAATGATTGGAATAGGTGGCCGGTTACGTCGGAATCCGCACTCAATCCCCGCCAGACGGTCGGTACCGTGCTCGCCCGGCCGCTTGCGCTCTACGACCGCGTGCGCGGCGGAGCGGCGCGGAAGCGGCGCGTCGAGGCATTGCTGGAGGCGGTCGAGCTCGATCCGGCCCTGCTCGCGCGCTACCCCGCCGCGCTGTCCGGCGGGCAGAAGCAGCGCGTCTGCATCGCCCGCGCGCTGGCGGCCGAGCCGGATGTGATCGTCTGCGACGAGCCGACCTCGGCGCTCGATCCGCTGGTCGCCGAAGGCGTGCTCGATCTTCTCGCGCGGCTCCAGGCACGGACCGGCGTCGCGCTCCTGTTCATCACCCACGATATCGCCATCGTGCGCGCGCTGGCCCATTCCGTGGCGATCATGGCGCGCGGGCGCATCATTCGGCAGGGCCCGACGCGCGAGGCGCTGGCCCCGCCCTTCGACGCCGAGACCGCGCGGCTGCTCGACGCGGTTCCCGAACTCGATGCCGGCTGGCTCACGGGCTGGCGCGAGCGCCGGGAGCGCCGGGAGCGCCGGGAGCATGACAAAGGCACAGCCGGGCAGCGTGTCAGCGTCTAGGGTCCAGACTCATAACCGGTGGCTGACGGTCGCGGCGACGCGGACGGCCGCGAGGACGTTGACGGCGTTGCGGTCGTATCGTGTGGCAACGCGCCAGAAGTATCGCCGGATCTGTAATCGCGAGTTGGTCAAGGCGGTACAGCGCATCGCCGGCAACGGCACCGGCGATATGCGCTGGAAGGCGCCGGGCGCGCTCGACTGGTCGACGGGAACCTACAATCCGCGTGTCGACACCACGCGGCGTGTGAAGGACCTGACTGACGCGGACATGAACAAGGCCCTCAAAGACATCATGGCCGGCACAACCCGAGCCACGCTCAAGACGAAGAACCTACGCGGCAAGGCCATCGTGCGGTTCGACATCCGCTAAATCACTGAGGCGTCGTCCGCGTGGCGGATCGTGATCACGGCGCCAGGATGGGCATCGCTCACGGTGAGGGTCGCGCCCAGATTTCGGGTCAGCGCCTCGACGATCCGGGAGCCAAGGCCCGCCTTGGGTGCATCCGTCCCGCTCCGCAGGCCGATGCCGTCATCGGACACCGACAGGGTCCAGTTCTTGCCGGACGAACGGTAGTCGATCCCGATCCGACCCTTTGCCTGATCGGGAAAGGCATGCTTCAGCGCATTGATGACCAGCTCCGTGACGATCAGCCCCAAGCTGATGGAGCTGGCCGCCTCGACGGCGCTGTCATCCGCCGACACGATGATCGACAACCGAGCCGGATCGGCAATCATTGAGGCGCCGAGGCTCTCGCACAGTTGGGTAAAATAGTTCCGAAGCTCAACTTGCCCTGTGTCCGAGGCCGCGAGGTGCTTCTGAACCGCCGCGATGGAGACGACCCGGAAATGGGCGTTCTGGAGGTGCCCGCGCGCTTCCTCCGACTGAACCTGCCGGGCGCTCTGCATGAGCACGCTGGCAATGATCTGGAGGCTGTTCGCCACCCGATGCTGGATTTCCTGCAGCAGGATCGCTTTCTCCCGCACGAGGTCTTCGCGCTGCCGCGTCTCGGCGCGTGCGTCGGTGACGTCGCTCACGGCCATGAGCAGACGGGTTCGATCCATGTCCCCATCTTCCAGCCGGCGTGCATTGATCACCAGGCGCCGTGAGCTTTGGCCCGGCCGCACAAGGTCCATTTCATAGGCATCAATGCCGGTGCCTCCCGCCGCCACAACCTTGAGAAGCGAAGCCAGCGTGGGCAGGCCCCACTCCCCTTGCCCCAGCTGGCTCAGCCGGCGACCCGGGATCGTCGCCGGATCGATCTGGAAGGTGCGGCAGAAGGACGTGCTGGCGGCAATGAGCGTCTGATCTGCGTGCAGGAACAAGAGCGGCTCGTTCGACGAGACCACGACCGCAATGGTGCTCGCCGCCTCGAAATGCGCAGTCGGTTCCAGTGTCACAGCCTACGCTTTCATGAGCCGAAAACGCGCGGGGCGTGTCATCACTCGGCGGCGCCGGCCCCGTTCATAGCTCGGGCTGAGGCTGGTCCGAACCTTAGCACATCGGTTGAAATCCTGGCGGTATTCTGGAGGTGGCGCAACGTGCGCGCGTATTGCTGAGCTTGGTGCGCGGGGGGCCGGGGCGGGGGCGGGGGACAGCTCATCGCGTGCCCTGCCACACGAGTAGCTCGTGCGACCGGCCATCGAGGGCAATGCGCACCGGCCCTTCCGGCAGTGGCCCGCGCCGGCCATCCAGCACCAGGCCCGGTGCCCCGTCGCCCTCCGCCGGTCCTGACCGCACTTCGATGTGCCACACGGTCCCGTCCAGGCGCACCGTGGCGGAAAAGCCCGGCCAAGTGGCGGGAATACACGGCTCCACCAAAAGCCACTCACCCTGCCGCCTCAGGCCGAGCAGGCCCTCGATGCCGGCCCGCTGCATCCAGCCGGCCGACCCCGTGTACCAGGACCAGCCGCCGCGGCCCACATGGGGCGCCACCGAATAGACGTCGGCCGCGACCACATAGGGCTCGACCTTGTAGCGCCCCGCCTCCTCAGCGGTGCGGGCGTGATTGATCGGATTGAGCAGCGAGAACAGCGCGTGCGCCCGGTCGCCGGACCCCAGCTTGGCGAAGGCCAGAACAGCCCACATGGCGGCGTGAGTATATTGCCCGCCATTCTCACGCAGGCCCGGCGGGTAGCCCTTGATATAGCCGGGATCGAGCGGCGTCCGGTCGAAGGGCGGCGTGAACAGGGGGGCGATCCCGTCCTCCACACGGACCAGGTGGCGCTGGAGGGAGGCCATGGCGGCCTCGGCCCGCGACCCATCCGCTGCCCCGGAGAGAACGGCCCAGGATTGCGCGATGGAATCGATGCGGCATTCCGCGTTGAGTTTCGAGCCCAGCCACGTGCCGTCGTCGAAGGTGGCGCGGCGATACCATTCGCCATCCCAGGCGGAACGCTCGATGGATCGGGTCACCGATTGCGCATGGTCCCGCCAGCGGCGGGCGCGCGCGGGATCGCGCGCCTCGGCGCACGGCGCGAACATCTCGATGGTGCGGATGAGCAGCCAGCCGAGCCAGACGCTCTCCCCCTGCCCCTGCTCGCCGACACGGTTCATGCCGTCATTCCAGTCGCCGGTTCCCATGAGCGGCATGCCGAGCGCGCCGGTGAGCGCCACCGCGCGATCGAGAGCGCGCGCGCAGTGCTCGAACAGGGTTGCGCGCTCCTCGGAGGGCATCGGCAGGAAGAAGGCGTCGTGCTGGCCCGGTTGCAGTGCCGGCCCTTCGAGAAAAGGAACGACCTCGTCCAGAATCGAGGCATCCGCCGTGGACTCCATATAGGTCGCGGTGGCGAACGCCAGCCACACCACGTCGTCGGAGATGGCGGTGCGCACGCCCTGCCCCGTTTGCGGCAGCCACCAGTGCTGGACGTCGCCTTCGACGAACTGCCGGCCGGCGGCACGCACGATATGGGCGCGGGTCTCCTTGGGCAGGGCCAGCGTCAGGGCCATGCCGTCCTGCAACTGGTCGCGGAAGCCATAGGCGCCGCTGGCCTGATAGAAGCCGGAGCGCGCGGTGATGCGGCAGGCGAGTGTCTGATACAGCAGCCAGCCATTCAGCATGATGTCCATGGCCCGGTCCGGCGTCTTCACCTGCACGGTCCCGAGCACCTGCGTCCAGTGCGCCGTCACCGCGGCCAACACCGCGTCGAGGTCGGCCTGACGGTAGGCGGTGATCAACGCGCGGGTCTGCTCAACGGACGCGCCCTGCCCGAGGAACGCGACCACCTCGATGCTTTCGCCAATGCCGAGCTCGACGACCGTCTGAAGGGCGGCACAGGGATCGAAGCCCGCGCCGGTGATGCCGGATAGGGGCCGGCCGCTCGCAAGACCGAGCGGCGCGGCAAGGCTGCCGCCACGGCCCAGAAATTCGGTGCGGTCCGCTGTCCAGGCGGTCTGCCGCCCGCAAAGATCGAGAAAGGCGACACGGGAGCCGAAGGCCGTGCTCCAGCGGTTGCGCGCCAGCATCGCGCCGCTGTGCGGATCGATCTCGGTAAGAATGAAGGGGGCGGACGCCCCGCGCGACGTGCCGAGGACCCAATCCGCATAGGCGGTGACGGAGAGCCGCCGCGGCCGGCCGGAGAGGTTGGTGAGCGTCAGGCGGGAAATCTTGATCGGGTCGTCCAGCGGCACGAACTGGAGCAGGTCGAGGCCGAGGCCGTTCGACTCATGGGAAAAGCGGCTGTAGCCGAAGCCGTGCCGGGCCACATAGGTCCCTGAGTCGCGCAGCGGCTGCGCCGTGGGACTCCACAGCTCGCCCGTGGCCTCGTCGCGGACATAGAAGGCCTCGCCGGGTGGATCCACGACAGGATCGTTCGACCACTGGGTCAACTGGTTCTCGCGGCTGTTGCCCGCCCAGCTGAACCCGCTGCCCTCGGCCGAAACCTGAAAGCCGAAGCCCTCATTGGCGATCACGTTGATCCAGGGCGCCGGGGTTGTGTCGCCGTTGGAAAGGACGGTGACATATTCCCGCCCGTCCTTGTCGAAGCCGCCCAGCCCATTGAAATACTCAAGCACCGGCGGCGGGCGAGCCGCGTTCGCAGGGGCCGGCCTGGGCTGCGCGGGCCGGTGCGGCAGCAGCGCCCCGGATGCGCGGCCGATCCGGGCAAGCTGGTCGGCCAGCGGCCCGCCCCGGGCCAGCAGCACCACGCGCGCGGCGGATTGAAGGAGGTCGCGGGACTCGATGCTCATGAGATCGGCGCGCAGCACATGGACGGCCCCCAAGACCTGCGCGTCGCCCAATGGCGGGCGGGTCTCCTGGGTCCGTGCTGCCGTTTCGATGGCAATCTGCAGGTCCTGCACATAGGAGGCCGCGCGCTCGTTGACGATCACGATGTCGATGGCGAGGCGCTTCATCCGCCAGTATTCGCGGGCGCGCAGCAATTGCCGAACCTGCGCGATATCCTCAATTTCATCAATGCGCATGAGTACGATCGGCAGGTCGCCGGAGATGGCGTGCTGCCACAGACCGGATTGTGGCCCGGCACCGCGCCGGATGATCTCGGAGGAGGACCTGAACCGGCGATCCATACAAAGCAGCGGGGCGGTGAGCCGCTGGAAATCCGAGGCCTCGGCCAGATCCACGTCGATGTGGCGCAGCTGTACCTGCGCCTGCGTCCAGGCCAGCGTTCGGGCACGGTCGAAGGCATTGCGGTCATGATGGGCGTCGATGAGGCCCATCAGTTCCTCGCGCGTCGACGCCACCACCGTCCAGAAGGCGATGCGGGCGCTCCGGCCCGGTGCGATGCGCACGCTCTGGCGCAGCGAGAAGATGGGATCGAGTACCGTGCCGACCGTCTGGGAGAGCGCCGCGCCGTCCGTGATGGCGCGGGCCGTCGCAACGGTGCGACCACGGCCAATGAAGCGGGCGCGGTCGGTCTCGTATTGCGGGTCGCCAGCGCTCTCGCCTTCCACCACCATAAAGTGCGCCGCCCAGATGCGCGGTTCGCCCGGAGCGCGAGGACGCCGTGTCGCGACGAGGGCGCCGAATTCCGGCAGGTGCTCGGTCTGAACGAACATCTTGGCGAAGGCGGGGTGGGCCGTGTCGATGGCGGGTGTCGTGAGGACCAGCTCGGCATAGGAGGTCAGCTCGATCTCCCGCGCGCGTCGACCGGTATTGGTCAGGCAAACCCGCCGCACCTCGCCATTGTGCTCACCGGAGACGATCACATCCATGGTGGTGGTGAGGCCGGCATCCTGGCGGATGAACTCGGCATGGTCCTCGCCGAACAGGACATCTCCATGCGCGTCGTCGCCACCCTGCGGTTGGCTGGTGGGCGACCATAAGGTGCCGCGCCTCAGGTCCCGCAGGAAGATGAAGGATCCCCTGTCATCGCGGGTGGTGTCCTCGTGCCAGCGTGTCACCGCAATGTCGCGCCAGCGGCTGTAGCCGCCGCCGGCTCCTGTCAGCATGACGGTATAGCTTCCGTTGGAGAGCAAATGCGTTACCGGCGGACCTGACAAGGGCAATGTCAGGTGGCGCACGGTGGTTGAGTCGTCCCCGGCCACCACCGCGGCGGCACGGACCTCCTCCGCGCGCGGGCGGGCTATGAAGACGTCGCGCGGTGACCGTTCCTGGAGGAGCAATTCGCTGGCGCGGATCATGGGCTCGCGGTGAAAACGGCTCCGCATTTCGCCGTCCCGCAGCGTATTGGCAACGGCAACAATGGTCATGCCTTGGTGGTGGGCCATGAAGCTGCGGACGATGGCGGCGTCCTCGCCGTCGGGCACGCGGGTGCGCGTGAAGTCGAGGGCTTCATAGAAGCCATAGCGCCCGCGCGCTCCCATCTCGGTGAGGCGGTCATAGTTTCGGACCGCGTGCTCGGGCGAGACCATGCTGGCCAGGCCCGTCGCATAGGGCGCAACGACGATATTCTCGGCCAGGCCACGCTTGAGGCCGAGCCCGGGGACGCCGAAATTGCCATATTGGTAAGTAAATTCAATGTCCCGCGCATTGTAGGCGGACTCGGACATTCCCCACGGCACGCCAAGGGACCGGCCATAGGCCTGCTGCCGCTCCACCACCAGGCGGCTGGTCTGTTCGAGCAGGCTGCCACTCGGTGCCCGCATTACCAGCGAGGGCATGAGATATTCAAACATCGACCCCGACCAGGAGATCAAAGCGGACGCATTGCCCAGCGGCGTGGCGAGGCGCCCGAGCCGGAACCAGTGGCGTGTGGGCGCGTCCCCCTTGGCGATAGCGAACAGGCTCGCAAGCCGGGCCTCGGAGGCCAGCAGGTCATAGCAACTCGGATCAAGGCCATTCTCGGTCAGCGCATAGCCGATGGACAGCAGCTTGCGCTCGGGATCCAGCAGGAAGGCGAAGTCCATCTCCAGCGCCATGGCGCGGGCGGTGGCGGCGAGCGCGGTGAGCCGCGCGGGAGTGTCTTCACTTACGCCCGGCATACGCAGGCGAAGGCGATCCTGGTCATGGCTGTTGACCGCCCGTCCGATGGCCTCGATCCAGAAAGCCACATCCGCCGATGGATCCTCCCCCGTCGCCGGCGCGACCTGAAGCGCCAGCCGGGACGCCTTGTCCACCAGGCGCTTCAGCACGGGTGTCATCACCTCCACGGTCTGGGTGCCCGTTAACTGCCCATCGATTTCAGCAAGCACCTCCTCCAGCGCCCGGGCAGAGGGGCTGCCCGCGCTCGGCAGCGCGGCACAGGCCGAGCGCGCCAGCGCAAGGGTGTCGGCAATGCCTTGCAAGGCGTCGGCGGCGAGCGGCGCCTGGACCCATTCCTCGCACGCATTGGCCAGCGTGATGAGATGTCCGGCAAGATTGCCGCTGTCCACCGACGAGACATAGTCGGGTGGCAGAGGCGCGAGATCCCGGGTGCCGTACCAGTTGAAGAAGTGTCCCCGGAAACGGGGCAGCTTCTTCAAAGTGGCGAATGTGGCTTCCAGCCGTTCGAGCGTCTCGATCGTCCCCGCCCAGCCGAAATCCCGCGCGGCCACCGCCGAGAGCAGATAGAGGCCCATATTGGTGGGCGAGGTCCGATGCGCGAGGACGGGCCGTGGCACTTCCTGGAAATTGTCAGGGGGCAGCATGTTGTCGTCGGGCGTGACGAATGTCTCGAAATAGCGCCAGGTGCGCCGGGCGATCAGCCGCAAGGCGGCTGCATCGGACGGGCCGATGGCGAGGCGGACGGGCACGCTGGGCGAGCGGCTGACCACCAGGGCCACGGCCGGCGCGGCGAGCCAGAGCAGCGCGAGGGGCAGGATCAGCGGCCATGTGCCGGGCGCCAGGAACAACGCGGCCGCAGCCGCGACCGTCACGAGCCCCATTCCCCCGGCCATTTGCCGGCAGAAGCCCGACAGGGTCAGGCGGGGCCCCGCCGAGAATGTGGCCGCCGTGGCCCATTCCAGCAGATGTCGCCGCGTCACGAACAGCCGCACGAGTGTGCGAACCGCCGCATCCCCCGCGGACCAGGCCTGATCCGCCAGGAAGGCGAGGGACAAAAGAGTCTGCGAGGCGGCGAGCCTGAGGTCGTCCAGCACCTGAAGAAAGTGGCTGCGCACGCGCAAGCCGGGGCGGGGCGGCATGAAGTTGAAGAGAACCGGCAGGAGGGCGGGCACCGCAAGGGCGAAAACCAGGAGCGCGGTGCCGGTGAGCGCGGCCGGCAGGGGAAACAGCCAGCACAGCCAAAGCGCAAGGAACGTGAACGGAGCGAGCAGCGCGCGCCGCAGATTGTCGAGCATCTTCCAGCGACCCACCGGCATCACGACGCCCGGCACCGTGCGCCCGCCGATCAGCCAGGGCAGAAGCTGCCAGTCGCCGCGCATCCAGCGGTGCTGCCGACGGGCAACCACGTCGTAGCGGGACGGAAATTCTTCCACGACCTCCACGTCCGAGGCCAATCCTGCGCGGGCGAACATGCCCTCCAGAAGGTCGTGGCTGAGCAGCGTGTTGTCCGGAATGCGCCGGGCAAGCGACGCCTCGAAGGCGTCCACCTCATAGATACCCTTGCCGGTATAGGAGCCCTCGCCGAAGAGGTCCTGATAGACGTCGGAAACGGCTGCCGCATAAGGGTCCATGCCATCGCCACCGGAGATGACCCGCTGGTAGAAAGACCCCTCGCGTCCGATGGGCAAAGAGGGTGTGACGCGCGGCTGGAGAATGCCATAGCCCCCCGTCACACGCTGCGCGGCCGGGTCGAAGATCGGCCGGTTGAGGGGATGGGCCATCTTGCCGATGAGCCGCAGCGCCGCATCCCGCGGCAGCCGTGTATCGGCGTCGAGCGTGATCACGTAGCGCACTTCCGCCGGCACCCAGGGGGCACGGCCGGCGATGGCCATGAACGAGGTATCCGGCGCGCCGCGCAGCAGGCGGTTCAATTCATGCAGCTTGCCGCGCTTGCGCTCCCATCCCATCCATTTGCCTTCGCCCGGATTGAAGCGGCGATGCCGGTGCAGCAGGAGAAAGCGGTCGCCGGCCGGGCCGGGGCCATGGCGCTGGTTGAGGTGCGCGATCGCCTGCGCCGCCCGGTCCAGCAGCGGGGCATCGGACGGCAGGACCTCGCCATCGGCATCCGGGAAATCCGACAGCAGCGCAAAGGTGAGGTCGCCGGCGGCGCCTGAAAGATAGTGGACTTCGAGTTGCTCGATCTGCTCTTCCAGATCCGCCGCATGGGTCAGCAGGGTCGGCACCGCCACCAGCGTGCGCAGGGAGGCGGGAACTCCCTCCGCAAGCTCGAGACCCGGCAGGATGGCGCAGCCGAACAGCCACGCCACGCCCCGGTTCACCAGCGCCGTCGCCACCTCGCTGGCCGGAAGCAGGCCCACAATCCCGAAGACGGCGAGCCAGATACCGGAGAGGCCAGCCGCGGAAACCGCCCAGAGCGCCAGGGCCAGGAGACCGAGCGTCACGGCCAGGATGGTCCCCACATAGCCGATGATGCCCAGGCGGATGCTCAGGCGCGTGAGCCGAGCCTTGGCCGGCGGTCGAAAGCCGATCGTGGCCTCGAACGCCACCCGGCCATGGCCGATGAGGTGGTGACCGGGGTCGCCGGCGGGTTCACAGACGCCGTCCAGGGCGGCGGGCGAGGCCGCCGCAGCCGCCAAGGCCAGGCCGGCGACGTCCAGCTCCGTCACCGGCGAATGGCGGGCAAGCTGTTCGATTGCGCCCCGGTAGAGGTCGCGTGTCGGAAAATCCATCGCCGCAAAGGCACTGTCCGCCCGCAGGCGCCTGTCGACGAGGCTCACGCTTTCGAACAGATCGGCCCAGTCGATGTCGGAGATCAGGCGCATGCTGGTGATGACGTTGCGCACGCTGACATTGGACGCGCCGAGCCGCTGCTGAGCGTGCTGAACGACGCTCTCCATCGAGGCGCCTTGCGCCGCGAGCCGGACCTCCAGCCAGGCGAGGCCGGGGGTGGTGCGGGGATCCTGGTCCCGCAGCCGCTTGGACAGCTGCGCGGCGAACACCTCGTCCAGCGGCTCCGACGACCGGGTGAGGAAATCCGCGTCAAGCGCCACGGAGGCCTCGCCGGCGGCAAGCAGCTGACTGGCCAGGACGTCGGCCTCGTGTCGCCACTGGCGCCCGGCGGTGATCTGGTCCGCAAGGCGCCGCAAATTTTCCACCAGAACGATGCGCAGGCTGATGGCCACGGCCCACAATTCGCCGATAGTCAGAGGCTCGACCTGCTGGTACGCCGCAAGAAAGCGTCGCAGCATCTCAGGGTCGAAATAGCTGTCCGTATGCGCCACATAGGCCCAGGCGAGGCCGATGACACGGGGATAGCCCGCGAGCGGGCCGTCCGCGAGCTTGGGCAATTGCCGGTAATAGCCGATGGGCAGGTCATCGCGGATTTCACGGACCTGCTCTTCCACCAGATGATAATTGTCCAGGAGCCATTCAGCGGCAGGCGCGATTGACCGCCCGCCTTCCGCATCCGCCGCCGTTTTGCGATACGCGGAGAGGAGAACCGCGGCATTTTCCTTCAGGCGCCCGTTCAGGTGCGGCACCTTGGGCGGACGGGATGTGACGGGCTGAGCGGCCGCCAGGCTGCGGGCATGCTGTTCCAGGCGCTCGGCGCCGAACAACTCCTCGCGGATCGGATGCTGATCCGCCCAGAGCGGACGTTTCGGGTTCAGGCCGATGGCAGCGGACAGGAAATGAAGCGGATTCGGAAAGCGTTCGGCCCGCGCGGTCATGCCCGAAGGCCAGCTTGGAGCGACCGGGCCCCCGCAGACCGGAGAAGGGAGACCGTGCCCCAAATGCGTTCAACGCTCATTCCACCACCTCATTGACCGTGAAAACTATCTGCCCTCGTCCGCTGCGAGGGCCTGCATCAGTTCATCGTAATTCACCACGAACACTTGGCTTGCGCCCTGCACATCCACGGCCGGCGTATGCAGCATCGTCGCGGTGCGTCGATAGGCGAGAAAGCTGATGTTCGGGATGTCCTCCTCATCAATCACCACAAGGTAGCGGCCGGCAGGCTGCTCCTCCCGGAGGGCCTTGAGGGAAAAGGGGTAACGGAATGAGACCGTCATTTCTTTGGTGCGGGTGGCCATGGTGGCCCGTCACCCCTTCTTCTTCGGTAGCGCGATGGCAGTCACGGAGCCTTTCGCAGCCGTGGACGCCTCCACGGGCGGTTTGATTTTCTTCGGCTTCTTGGCTTCGCGGTTGCCGCGCACTTGGCCTTTAGCCATTGTCATTACCTCAACATTTAGGGTTGCTGGAGAACTCAGGACGAGGACCATCCCGCGACCGGGATGGCGACGGCGCAGGCCATTGGATCGACGCCGCCGATCCGGGTGTCGCGCGCAGTCGCACCGCCGGCGCGGGTTGCGACTCACGCTCCTAACGTATCGATTTCAACGCCCCTGGCCCGTGCGCTCTCGAGCACCAAGGGCATCGGCTTAGCCATCACGGACGAGGGATCGTCCCCCGAGCTTCGAAATCCACGGCCTCAGCCGCCCATGTCGGGGAAACACCGCCCGGTCAGACATAAGGCACCAAAAACCCAGACACCAAATGTGGCGTATTCCTGGAAACTCCACGCGATACGCCGGTCAAATGACAGTCAGTTCGGGTTTTTAATTCAGATAAATTTCGATATTTATTTTCATTAGTAATTATGGATGATGGACTATATTATTACAAGGGAAATAATCTCGCACCAGAAGCGCGCGATCGCCCCCCAAGAAAGCAGAATTTGAAACGGAAGCTGAGCAGGAAGAGGCCCGTGCGGTGCCCGTTCCAGGGCGGCGTCCACTTTCGGCGGTCCGCCCCCGGGGGCGCGGATCGTGCCGATCTGCCCGAATACGGAGAGGCCTGTGATCACGCTCAGCATCCATCATCGCACGATCTACCATTATCACCGTCCCGTACTCCTGGGCGCGCATCGCCTCATGGTGCGTCCGCGCGAATCTCGGGAGCTGCGCCTCAACGCCATGACGGTGTCCATTGAACCGCGCGCCGCTCTCACATGGGCACACGACGTATCCGGCAATGCGGTTGCGACCGCGACCTTTCAGAACTTCACCGACCACTTGTCGATCGACAGCCTTGCCGAGATCGAGCTCGACGCTGTGGAATGGCCGGTGTTCGATGTTGCTGCATCGGCGATCACCTACCCGTTTGTTTACAGCGCGGACGAATGGGCAGACCTCGGCGCCTTGGCCAGCCCTCAATACAATGACCCCGTTGGACGGCTGCGGGCCTGGAGCCAAGCCTTCGTGCGCGGCGCCTCCACCGACACCCTGGCGCTGCTGAAGGACCTCAATAGCGGGGTGACCGCCTGGATCTCTTACCAGGAGCGGGACGACGAGGGCACTCAGACACCCGTCCAGACGCTCGATCGCGGTTGGGGATCGTGCCGGGACATGGCGTTGCTGCTGGTGGAAGCCGTCCGGATCCTGGGTTTTGGCGCACGCGTCGTCTCCGGATACATGCACAACCCCACCCTGGAGGGGACAGGCAGCGGGGGCGCTGGATCAACCCATGCCTGGGCGGAAGTCTATGTTCCCGGCGCCGGCTGGATCACGTTCGATCCGACCAACCGCAGCGTGGGCGGTGCCAATCTAATCCCCGTGGCAGTGGGGCGCACCATGCGCCAGGTGATGCCGGTGACAGGCAGTTTCGCCGGCACGAGCGACGCATTCGATTTCATGTCCGTCGAGGTTGAGGTACGGGACCAATCGTCGGCCCTTGCGGCACCCTTCGGGGCATTGTAACCTAAGCCAGAGCAGCAAGGCCCATCGCCGCCGAAACGCTGGATGCGATGAGGATGCCGAGCTTGACCGTGTCCTGCAGGGCCGGCGCGAAGGCCCGTTCGGCGATGAACAGGGCCATGGCGAAGCCGATGCCCGTGAGCAGGCTGCCGGACGCGATCAGGCCCCAGCTGAGTTGCGACGGGCGGACGGCCAGCCGCAGGCGCACCGCAAGGAAGCTGAACAGAAGGACGCCCGCGGGCTTTCCGATCGCGAAGGCCGCCACAATGGCAAGGGTGAGCGTGGCGTCGAAGCCGACCGTGCCGAATGACGTGCCGGCATTGGCGAGCGCGAACAGGGGCATGATGATGAAAGCCACCCAGGGGTGCATCAGGATTTCGAGGCGTTCGATCGGGGACAGGGCTTCGCGGGCGGCAACGCCGACCCGCCGGAGATCGCCCCGCGCCCTGGTCCCCGCCTCCCAGCGCTCGCCAGGGGGATAGGCCGTCACCCGGTCCAGAATGGCGTGCAGCCTGAGATCACTGACCCAGCTTCGCGCTGGCGTCATGAGGCCGAGGAGCACGCCGGTGAGAGTCGCATGGACGCCCGACAGGTCGAACGCCAGCCAAATACAGCCGCCGAGCGCGAAATAAACGAACAAGCTCCGCACCCCGAACCGCGCCACGCCCCACACTGCGGCGAGACCTAAGCCTGCGGCACCAAGCGCGATGACGTTGAGGCCATGGCTATAGCCGATGGTTACGACAAGAATGGCGCCCACGTCATCAAAGATGGCCAGCGAAAGGATGAAGAGGCGCAGGGTTTCCGGCACACGGGAGCCGAGCAGCGCCAGGCATCCGATGACGAAGGCCGTGTCGGTGGACATCACGGTGCCCCAGCCGACGGCCCCCACCCCGCCCTGCATCACCAGCAGAAAGACCGCCACCGGCACCACCATGCCGCCCATCGCCGCAGCGAGCGGCAGTGCCGCGGCCCGCAGCTGGCGCAGTTCGCCGAGCACCAGTTCACGCTTCAGCTCAAGGGCGATCAGGAAGAAGAAGAGGGTCATCAACCCATCGTTGATCCACTGCTTGAGCGAGCGGACCGCCTCGACGCCGCCGGCCTGCAGGCCGATCTTCATCTCCCAGAAGCCGGTCACGGCTTCGGACAGGCCCGTATTGGCGAGAACAAGGGCGACCACCGTGCAGCCAAGCAGGATGGCACCGGCCATGGCCTCGATGCTCATGAACCGCTTGAAGGCTTGGGTGATCCAGTCGGCCGGCTCAGAGGGCAGGCGCCCCATCGCCTCGCTCATCAGTGTCGTTCGTCCGGAAGGGCGGCCCATGGCGTCGGAACGACCGCCACGTAGGGCACCTCATAGGTCCAGACCCGGAAGGATTTCAGCACATGGGGGCCAAAGGAATTGATGAGCGGGATATCCGCCGCATCGCGGCCCCGGGCGACGACGATCCGGCCGATGCGCGGCACGTTGTTGCGGGGATCGAAGGCATGCCAGCGACCGTCGAGATAGACTTCGATCCAGGCGCTGAAATCCATGGGATCCACCACTGGCACGCCGATGTCTCCCAGATGCCCGTTCACATAGCGCGCGGGAATGTTGAGGCAGCGGCAGAAGGTCAGGGCGAGGTGCGCGAAGTCCCGGCAGACGCCCACGCCCTCCTCGAACGCCTCGAATGCGGACCGGGTGGAGCGCGCCTGCATGTAGTCAAAGCGGATATGGGTGTGCACGAAGTCACAGATCGCCTGCACCCGGCCCCATCCCGGCGCAATCGCGCCGAACATGTCCCACGCAATCTGGCTGAGGCGATCGGTCTCGCAATAGCGGCTGCCCAGCAGATAGATGAGGCAGTCATCCGGCAGTTCGGGGACGGGCACCTCGCGTGCGGCAGTCATCGCCGGAGCGGGAAGGCCGCTGTCCTCGAGCGTGGCATCTCCCCACATCATGAAGTCGCCGGGCGTCGCCACCAGCCTGCGGCACCGATTGCCGAAGAGGTCCCGATAGACCGTGCTTGGCACGGGTGGGGTGGTGAAGAAGGTTTCCGGCGATCGAATATCCGGCCCGCGTTCATCGTGGAGGGACAGCAGGCAGACAAGCGCGGTTGGCTGCGGGCAGGTCAGCGTGATTTCGTAACCGTATCGGATCAGCACGGGTACATCCTGACATGAGGAGGGGTCATCGGATATCCGCCGCCGTGAGAACGTAGTAGGGACGGCGCGGGCCGCCGGCATAGACCTTGGAGGCCGCGGCGTGGACGGCGTTGCGCCGCCGGTCGAAGGCGGAGAGACAGGCATCTTCCTCAAGGCCCGTCAGGTGCGCCGCTGCGGAGGAGGCCCCGAGCGCGCCCATCTCGACGAGGAACGGGATTTCAAACATGCCGTCATGGCCGGCAAAGCGGACGGCGTTGCGGGCCTTGTCGAAACTGCGGCTGTGGTTGGGAAATGCCAGCGTCATGGCGTGCGCCTTTCATGGGACGGCAGGAGAAGAGCGAAGGCGCAGGAATGGAGTTCGCGCCCGGCTTCGTCGAAAATGGTCACGGCATCGGGTCGCTGCGGCATGTCGAGCGACCGGGCGAGGACGCTCGCCAAGGTGAGCGCCTCATCAAGGTTGCGCACCACACCGACTTCGCGGCCTACCTGCGCGTGCGCCCCGTCTTCGGGCCGGATGCGAAAAAACGTGATCACGATCCGCATGATGCGTCACAGCCCGATGCTCAGGTCCGCCCCCCGGACCGCGCCGGGGACGTGCCCTCGCCAGGCTCTTCGATCCGCACCAGGTCCAGGCTGTCTTCCGTCGCCACCCGCTCGAACGCCTCGCTGTCCTGGCGCAGGCGGTATTGAAAAGAGGCGCCCAAGGCCGGCATCAAACCTGTGATCCGGTAAACATCGTCGAGCTTCTGCGCGGGGTTGCCATACCCGCTGAGGAGCCGGACCGACTGGCCGATGGAAAAGCGGCGCATGGGTTCGGAAAAACGGGAAGCACCAGCACGGGCGGGGAAAGATGTTGTCACGATGTGTCTCCTCCTTGGAGAGCCGAGGCAAACTGAGAACCCGCGGCGTGTGAGGCGTGGGCAGCCGGGGTGCGTAAAGGACATCCCGACTGATCCGTGTTCGCTGCGAGGGACCTGCACCACATGGGGGCGCGCCCTTTGCCTTGCCTGATGGCAATGAAATCCCGGACATCCGCGCACGCCAGAGCGGTGGTCACTCGGCTCGCGACCTCCGGGGACGGCGCCCTCGCAACGGCGTTGGCCGGGTCCACTCCCAGATCCACCTGCCGCGTTGAGGTTGGCGCATGCCACGAGCCATTGTTCTATCGCAGACCCTAAATAAAATCGCGAAAAAGTCAATAAATTTATGACACACGTTCATTTTTATTAATTTTGTATCCGCCCTCAAAAATCAAACGGAAAATATATTCGACCAATGCCAAATAAACGGGAACTGCGCATCCGCTTTGAGGATTGAGCTTTTTGCAAACCCTTACGCTGTGAAACTCTGCGCTCCCGGTCAGGCCCTGCAGAACTGTTTCCATGGCAAAGCAAACGCTTGGAAGACCGTTGGCCAGGGCGCCGGAACAGCCACGCCCTTCACCCGTAGCGGGTTCCCTCTGTTCCGGTCCGATCTGCCGGCATCACCCGACGGCGCCGATGCACGTGGCGGCGTGTTCAGCCCGCATATGCGCCAGGATGATCTGACCTGTTGGCGCGATCATCAATCACCGGGCACGCAGTCTACAAAGGAGCTC
The DNA here is from genome assembly GCF_018390635.1 of Ancylobacter lacus. Classification (GTDB taxonomy): domain Bacteria; phylum Pseudomonadota; class Alphaproteobacteria; order Rhizobiales; family Xanthobacteraceae; genus Ancylobacter; species Ancylobacter lacus. Next base: position 16,545 of record NZ_JAHBGE010000047.1, read on the forward strand.
ACCATGGGTCGCGGAATTCTTCTTTGGCTGATCGGCATTCCGATCCCGATCATCATTCTCCTCGTTCTTTTTCTTCGCTAGGAGCTCCCAGATGACATCCACCTACCCAGCGGCCATCGCCGCGACCGCTTCCCTTGCTGCACGGGCCCCTTCGATGAATTGGGGGGCTGTCGTGGCGGGCGCTGTCGCGGCGGCCGCGCTCACCTTCGTTCTGATGCTTCTGGGCTCCGGCCTCGGCCTCACCATCGTCTCGCCCTGGGCCAGTGAGAGCACCAGCCTTTCCACCTTCGCCGTCTCCACGGCCATCTGGCTGGTGATTGTGCAATGGCTTTCCTCGGGCACCGGCGGCTATCTGGCGGGGCGCCTGCGGCCCCGGCGCGGCGGAGATGCCCACGATGAGACCTTCTTCCGCGACAGCGCACATGGCCTGGTCACTTGGGCCCTTTCGACCCTGCTGATCGTCATGCTGATCGGCGGCGCCATGTCCGGCGTTCTCGGCACCGGCATGCGGGCGGCATCGAACGTCGCGTCCGGAGCCGCCATGGGGGCCTCGGCAGGGGCCGCCAATGCTCCCTCGAGCAGGGGCGCCAATCCCGCGTCTTACTTCGTGGACCTCCTGTTCCGCGAGGGCACGGCGGCGCAGGCGAACCCCGCCGCAGACACCGATGGCGGCGCCGCAGCCCAGGCTTCGCGCATCCTCGCCGAGGGCGCCCTCTCAGGCGCGGTCACCGCGGACGACAAGGCCTATCTCTCCCAATTGGTCGCCAGCAGGACGGGACTCTCCCCCGCCGACGCCACCGCTCGGGTGGACGGGGTTCTCGCCCGCGTCAACGACGCCCGGATGAAGGCTCAGGAGACAGCGGAGAAGGCGCGCAAGGCCGGCGCCACCTTCGCTCTCTTGGGCACGCTCTCTCTGGTGATCGGCGGCTTCATTGCCTGTGTCGCCGCCGTGATAGGCGGGCGCCAGCGGGACGACAACGGACATCTGCCCCGGCGCATCGAGCTCTGAAGCCAGCACCGACCGGCCCCTCGCGGGGCCGGTCACATCAACACCAGCATTATTGTGCGACGCAGCAACATTTTGAATCGCGTGGCGTTGTCCGTGTAGTCATGCCTCCTGGCGAGCCGGGCCATCTTTGCCCATGTGGCGCAAAGCCATCGGTCAAGCGATCCCGCTCCACGCGTCAGCGGGCTCCACGACAAGGATGCCCCGATGAAAAGCCTCGCCGAACGTTTCGTGCACCTGTCCGGGCTGCGCTACTGGATGTCCCTGGAAGAGAGCGCCGCCGCCCCTGTCGGGCGCCTTGCCGCGCTGGACGACTTCGGATCCAATCCCGGCGGATTGGGCGCGCATTACCACATGCCTGGCTCGTGTCCGCCCCACGCTCCGCTGGTGGTGGTCCTGCATGGCTGCACTCAGTCCGCCGCCGCGTACGATCACCATGCGGGCTGGTCGCGACTGGCGGATGAGGCCGGCTTTGCGGTGCTCTATCCGGAGCAGCAACAGGCCAATAATCCCAATCGCTGCTTCAACTGGTTCCGGCCCGGCGACATCCGCCGCGATGGCGGTGAGGCGCATTCCATCCGCCAGATGATCGAGGCGCTGATCGTGAGGCACGATCTCGACCGTGATCGCATCTTCATCACAGGCCTGTCCGCAGGTGGCGCCATGGCCGCGGTCATGCTCGCAACCTATCCCGAGGTGTTCGCGAGCGGCGCCGTCATTGCGGGCCTGGCCTATGGTGGGGCCAAGACGGTGTCTGAAGCCCTCGACTGCATGCGCGGATCGCGGGCGACCTCTGACGCGGACCTTCTCGTCCTCCTGCGGTCGGCCTCCAGCCATGGCGGCCCCTGGCCCAGCATCACGATATGGCAGGGTGCCGCCGACCACACGGTTGCACCCTCCAATGCCGATCACATCTCCGCCCAGTGGCGCGGCATTCACGATCTCGGCGCGGTGCCGGACCGGTCGGAAACCCTCGGCATCCGCGCCCGTCAGAGCTGGTGCGACGAGAAGGGCAATACCCTTGTGGAAGTGAATACGTTGCGGGACATGGGCCACGGCGCGCCTGTGGGGGATGATCTGGGATCGGCTGGCCCTCATATGCTGGCCGTAGGTGTATCCTCCACGCGAGAAATCGCGCAGTTCTGGCAGATTTCGTAAAGCGGGCTGCGACCGATTTAAGGGCATTCCCGGCTTTTGGCAGCGCAACGCATCAGCAGACCTGCCGCGATGAACCGCCCGCCATGCCTGCGTGACTCAAGCCATCTGGCCTCCGGCAAACCCGGGGCGGTTCAGACTAGATACCGCTCGTTTTGACCGCCTTAGGTCCTTCAGAACCGGCGCAATCAAAAGCAGCATTGGCGCACCCGGCACGATTCGAACGTGCGACCTTTGCCTTCGGAGGGCAACGCTCTATCCAGCTGAGCTACGGGTGCCCGCGGGCGGCGCGTGGGCCGCCCGGAGAGACGCCGTCTTCATAGCCGAGGGCAGGGATGCCGGCAACAGGGCTTGTGCGTGATCCACCGTGACGGTTCGGGGGAGGAGACGGGCAGGCGGGCGGAAGGGGGCTCACGGCGGGGCATTCTGATGCTATTCGGCTGCATCCGTACCTGTCGGGGAGATGGATGATGCCCGCTTCGCCTGATCGTTTGCCCGAAGGCGGGCGCCGCCGGCCTGCCGAGCGCCCCGTGCCGCGCCCGGCCGGGCCCGGCGCCGCCGGCGCCTGGGGGATCGGCCTCGGGGTCACCGCGCTGTCGCTCGTGCTGCTGCTGGGGGCGGCGGCGACCTATCTCGGCCATCGCGTGCAGCAGCTCGATGCCGAGGTTCAGCAGCTCGCCATCGCCCAGGCCGAGATGAGGGACGCGCTGACGGCGCTGGACGCCGCCGCGGCCGCGCCCCCGGCCCCCGCACCCGCCGACGCGGCGCCGCCGGCAGCCTCTCCACCCCCGGCCGCGCCGCCCGCCGCGCAGCCCGGCCCGGCGGCCTCCGGGGAACCGCCCGCCGGCCCGGCCATTTCCGCGCCGGAGCTTTCGATGCCCTCGCTCACGCCGGAAGCCTCCGGCGCGAGCGAGGCGATGGCCCCCGCCCCATCGCCTTCCGTCAGCACCCCGGCCGCGCCGCAGCCGAACCCGGCCACCCCGAACCCGACGAGCCAGGCCCCCGCGGCCGCGAACGCGGCAACGCCGGCCGCGGATGCCGGCGCGGCGCCGGTGGCCGGCGCCCTGCTCGGCACCGGCTATACCGTGCGCATCTTCGCGCCGGCACAGAACATCGCGGGCGAGCGGCTGACCAGGCTGCAGAAGACGCTGGAGGGCCTCGGCTTCAGCGTCGGGATTTCGGATGACGGGCTGTTCGAGCCGCCGACCTCCTCCATCTCCTACCACCCCGCGACCAAGGCCATCGCCGACAAGCTCATGGCCAGCCTGCGCGCCAGCTTCCCCAAGCTCCAGCCCGACATCGTCGCGCCCGAGGCGATGCCGGATTCGACCCGCAAGATCATCATCCTGACGCTGGCGGCCGGCGCGCTGGGCTGAGGCGCGGCCGCGCTCGGCTCCGCCGCAGGGCCGCCCTCGCCACATCGACCCGGCCGGCCCCCTGTGGCGGCGGATCGCGGCTCGGGCGATCAGCGGGGCACTGGCCGGTTGTCAGGCGCCCTGCGGCGCCATCCGCCGACCGGCGGGATCACGGCTCCGCCTGGCGGTGGCGGGCCTCGGCCACCGCCAGGCGGAAGCCGTCGAGATCGAGGCCCGGCGTGCGCAGCGGCCCGATGAGGAAGGTCGGCGTGCCTTCGAGGCCGAGCGAGGTGGCCTGGTCGTTGTTGCGCCGGAGCAGGGCGCCGATGGTGCGGATCTTCGCCTTGAGGTCGGCGTCGAGCCGGGCCATGTCGATGCCGGCGCCGGCCAGCGCCTCGCGCATGCGCTCGTCGGTCATCAGCCGGCCCGGCATGGCCATCAGCGTGTCATGGGCGATCTGGTACTTGCCCTGCTCGCGCGCGGCGAGCGCCATCTGCGCGCCATAGACCGATTCCTTGCTGAGGATCGGCCAGTCCTTGTAGACGAGGCGGATGCCCCGGTCCTCCTTCAGGAGAGCCTCCAGCTCGGGTTCGGCTTTCTTGCAGTAGACGCAGCGGTAGTCGAAGAAGGCGACGATGGTGACATCGCCCTTCGGATTGCCGGCCACCGGCGATTCCGGGTCCTTGAGGATGGCCTGGGCGTCGATGTTCTGGGCGCCGGCACGGCGCGGCAGAACGAACGGGGCCGCCAGCAGGCCGGCGGCGAGGGGAAGAAAGCTCCTGCGGTCCATGGGCGGTTCCCTCGCGGCCACGCGGCGCCGCGCGCCGCTGCCGTTCCTTTCCCATGACAGGGGGCGGCTCGTACAGCGCTACCTCGATCACTTCCGCGCGGCCGGGGCGCCCTGCCCCGCCCCGGCCGCGCGCAGCCCTCACTTCAGGGTCGGCATCACGAATTCGGCGCCGGCGCGGATGCCGGTCGGCCAGCGCGTGGTGATGGTCTTCAGCCGGGTGTAGAAGCGCACGCCTTCCGGCCCGTGCATGTGGTGGTCGCCGAACAGCGAGGCCTTCCAGCCGCCGAAGGAATGATAGGCCACCGGCACCGGGATCGGCACATTGATGCCGACCATGCCGACCTTGATGGAATGGGCGAATTCGCGCGCCGCGTCGCCGTCGCGGGTGAAGATGGCGGTGCCGTTGCCGAATTCGTGCTCGTTGATCAGCGTGGCGGCGGTCGCGTAGTCGGGCGCGCGCACCACGGCGAGCACCGGGCCGAAGATCTCGTCGCGGTAGATGCTCATCTCCGGGGTGACGTTGTCGAACAGCGTGCCGCCGATGAAGTAGCCGTCCTCATAGCCCTGCAGCTTCAGGCCGCGGCCGTCGACCACCACGGTGGCGCCCGCCGCCTCGCCGGCATCGACATAGGAGCGCACCTTGTCGAGGTGCTGGCGGGTGACCAGCGGGCCCATCTCCGCCTCGGGATCGGTGCCGGGGCCGACCTTGAGCGCCCGCACCCGCGGCGCCAGCTTCTCGATCAGCGCCTCGGCGGTTTTCTCGCCCACCGGCACCGCCACCGAGACGGCCATGCAGCGCTCGCCGGCCGAGCCATAGGCCGCGCCCATCAGCGCATCGACCGCCTGGTCCATGTCGGCGTCGGGCATGACGATCATGTGGTTCTTGGCGCCGCCCAGCGCCTGGCAGCGCTTGCCGTGCTTCGCCGCGGTCTCGTAGATGTGGCGGGCGATCGGGGTGGAGCCGACGAAACTCACCGCCTGCACGTCCGGGTCGGCCAGCAGCGCCTCCACCGCCTCGCGGTCGCCGTTGAGGACCGTGAACACGCCGTCGGGAAGGCCGGCCTCCTTCAGCCATTCCGCCAGCAGCAGCGCGGCCGAGGGATCGCGCTCCGAGGGCTTGAGGACGAAGGCGTTGCCGCAGGCCAGCGCGACGGGGAACATCCACATCGGCACCATGGCGGGGAAATTGAACGGGGTGATGCCGGCGACGACGCCGAGCGGCTGGCGCAGCGCGTGGCAGTCGACCCGGGTGCCGACGCTCTCGCTCATCTCGCTCTTGAGAAGCTGCGGCGCGCCGGTGGCGAATTCCACCACCTCCATGCCACGCTGGATCTCGCCCACCGCGTCGGACAGCACCTTGCCATGCTCGGCGGTGATGACGGCGGCGAGCTGGTCGGTGCGCTCCTCGAGGATGCGCAGGAACCGGTTGAGAATGCGGGCGCGGCGCAGCGGGGTGGTTTCGCCCCAGCCCGCGGCGGCCGCGGCGGCGGTCTTGACCGCCTCGCGCACCTCGGCGGCGGAGGCGAGCGCGACCTCGCCAGTCTGCCGGCCGGTCGCGGGATTGAAGACCGGCGCGGTGCGGCCGGTGCCGGCGACGCGGCGGCCGCCGATGAAGTGGGGGATGCTCTCGACCATGGAAGCGACCTCGCGGGGAGCGCCGGCGCGGCGGGGGCCGCCGGCTTGCTGGGAGGCCTCTTTCTGCTGTAGCGTTTTACGCACATCAACGCCCCATTCGGCGCAAGCATTGTGCGGAATTTGAATAATGGATTGGGACCTGCTGCGCGTCTTCCTCGCCGTGGCGCGTGAGGGGCAGATGCTGGCGGCGGCGCGGCGGCTGGGGCTGAACCACGCCACCGTCGCCCGCCGGCTCGACGCGCTGGAGGCCGCGCTCGGCACCCCCCTGTTCGACCGCCGCCCCACCGGCTCGGTGCCGACCCAGGCCGGCGAGCGGCTGCTGCCCGCGGCCGAGCGGGTGGAGGCGGAACTGCTCGGCATCGCCGACGCCACCCGCAGCGCCGGGGCCTCGGTCTCCGGCACGGTGCGGCTCGGCGTGCCGGACGGGCTCGGCAACCTGCTGCTGGCGGCGGAACTCGGCCGCTTCGCCCGGCGCCATCCCGATCTGGTGGTGGAGCTGGTGCCGCTGCCCCGCGCCTTCTCGCTCTCGAAGCGGGAGGCCGACCTCGCCATCGCGCTGGATGTCCCGGCGGAAGGCCGGCTCACCGTCTCACGGCTCGGCGACTATACGCTGGGCGTCTATGCCGCGCGGGAATATGCCCGGGCCCACGGCGTGCCCGCCACGCTCGAGGAGATCGGCGGGCATCTTCTCGTCACCGGGGTGGAGGATTACGCCTATGCCTCCTCGCTGGACTACGCCCATGTGCTGGAGGCCCATGCGCGGCGGGTGTTCCGCTGCGCCGGCGTGGTCGGGCAGATGGCGGCGGTGCGGGCGGGGGTCGGCATCGGCGTGCTGCACGATTTCGCCGCGCGGGACGTTGCCGAGCTGGTGCGCATCCTGCCCGGCGTCGGGTTCCGCCGCAGCTACCACCTGCTCGCCCATCCCGATACCCGGGGTCTCACCCGCATCGCCGCGTGCCACGACTTTCTGGTGGCGCTGTTCCGTGAGCAGCGGGGCCGCTTCATCGCCGCCCCGGAGCCGGGTTGAGGCCACCGCGGCGGCGGGTGCCGCGATGGCCGCTCTTCAACGGATCACGCCGCCCGCAGGCTCTCGACGAAGCGGCGCACCTCGCGGTTGAGGTCGGCGGCCTGGCTCGAGAGCGCCTGCGACAGGCCCTGGAGCTGGACCGAGGCGGCGCCGGTGGTCTCCGCCGCCTCGCCAACGCCGGAGATGCTCTGGTTCACCACCACCGTGCCGCGCGCGGCGTGCTGGGTGTTGAAGGCGATCTCCTGCGTCGCCGAGCCCTGCTCCTCGACCGCCGAGGCGATGGCGGCGGAGGCGGCGCGGATCTGGCCGATGGTGCCGACGATGTTGTCGATGGACGTGACCGACCGCTCGGTGGCGTTCTGGATTTCCGCGACCTTGCTGGCGATCTCCTCGGTGGCCTTGGCGGTCTGGCCGGCAAGCTGCTTCACCTCCTGCGCCACCACCGCGAAACCCTTGCCGGACTCGCCCGCGCGCGCCGCCTCGATGGTGGCGTTGAGCGCCAGCAGGTTGGTCTGCGAGGCGATGGTGGTGATGAGGCCGACCACCTCGCCGATCTGCGCGGCGGCCTGGGTCAGCGCCACGATGTGGGCCTGGGTCCGGCTCGATTCCTCCGAGGCGGCGGCCGCGATCTCCGTCGCGCGGGAGACCTGCTGGGATATCTCGCGGACCGAGGAGGACATCTCCTCGGCCGAGGCGGCGACGGTCTGCACGCTGCTCGAGGCCTCGTCGGCGGCGTGGGAGACGGCGTGGGCCTGGCGCGTGGTCTCCTCGGCGGCGGCGGAAAGGCTGTTCGCCGCCTGCGCCACTTCGGTGGAGGAACTGTTGAAGGAGGCGGCGAGGGCGCCCATCCGCCGCTCGAACTCGCTGGCGATGCTCTCCTTCTCGGCCCGCAGGCGCTCGGCGGCGCGCTTCTCTTCCAGCGCCGCCTGCTCCCGCAGGCGCTGGTTCTCGATCAGCTCGCGGCGGAAGCGCTCCAGCCCGTTGGCGAGCCGGCCGACCTCGTCGCCCCGCTCGGTGCCGGCCACGGCGGTCTCGAACCGGCCGGCGGTGAGCGTCGCCATGGTGTCGACGATCCGCACCAGCGGCGTGACGATGCCGAACCGGGCCACCACGAAGGCCAGCAGCAGGCAGGCGCCGATCGCGATGGCGGTGCCGGCATACATCTCGAACAGGGTGTCGGACGCCTCCTGGTGCAGCGCCGCCTCGCGCTCTTCCATCTCATGGGTGAGGTCGCCGGTGAGGGTCACCAGTTCGCGCCGCACCTGGTCGAGCGCGGGCTCGCAGTCGGTCCGCATCATCTGGTCGGCGCGGCGATTGTCCTCGGCGGTGACGGCGGCGAGGGCGACCTTGACGGTGGGGCCGCAGGCCTGCTGGACCGCGGTGTCGACCGCGGCCGCGATGTCGCCGATGGCGGCCGCGTGGTCGGGCGCCTTCTCCGCCGCGGTCGCCGCATAGGCGCGCAGCTCCTCGAGGCCCGTCTTCAGCTCCTGCTCCGCCGCCCGGTTCTCCTCCTGCGAGGTGGAGCCGATGGCGTGGAACAGCGAGCGCTCGGTCCACACCACCTGCCGGTTCATCCGGGCGAGGGCCACGGCAGCCTTGGCGTCGCCCTCGATCACCTCGGTATAGGCGGCCTGCATGTGGCTGTAGCGCTGGCCGGCGAACAGGGTGCAGCCGGTCGAGCAGAGGCCGAGCAGCCCGATGATGAGCGATATCTTCCCGAGTATGGACCAGTTCTTGAACGACATGGCGACGCCTGGCGGGTTGTGGGGTTGGTGCGGCGCCACGCTGGCCCGCATCGGCAGCCGATAGGAAAGTGGGTGGGGCCGGCCTGCGGGTGGGAAGGTCCGGCCCCAAGACGGGCGAAAACCGCGCCGGTCCGGGTTCAGGAAGAAGCCGGCGGCGGTGCCGCCGGTGGAGCGGAGGGGGTGGCGCGCCGGCCCCTGTGCGGGGGCCGGCGCCGCCGGTCACGCCGCGTTCAGTTCCTTCACGAAGTTCTCCACCATGCCGCGCAGGTCGCTGGCCTGGGTGGAGAGACCCTGGGAGAGGGAGAGGAGCTGGGTCGAGGCCGCGCCGGTAACCTCCGCCGCCTTGCTGACGCCGGTGATGTTGTCGGTCACGTTCTGCGTGCCGGTGGAGGCCTGCTGGCAGTTCTGGGCGATTTCGCCGGTGGCGGCGCCCTGCTCTTCCACGGCGCCGGAGATGGACGCCGAGATTTCCTTGATGTTGGTGACCACCCGGATGATCTCCGCCATGGAGCTGACCGTGCCGCGGGTGGCGGACTGGATCTCGCTGACCTTGTCGGAGATGTCGGAGGTGGCCTTGGCGGTCTGGGCGGCGAGTTCCTTCACCTCGGAGGCGACCACCGCGAAGCCCTTGCCGGCCTCGCCGGCACGGGCCGCCTCGATGGTGGCGTTCAGCGCCAGCAGGTTGGTCTGGTCGGCGATGCCCTTGATGAGGTTGATGACGTCGCCGATGTCGGTCGCCGCGCTGGAGAGCTCGGCGATGCGCTGGTTGGAGGCTTCCGCCTCGCGGAAGGCGCGGTCGGCGACATTGGCGGAGTGGCCGACCTGGCCGGAGATCTCGCGGACCGAGGCCGCCAGCTCCTCCGACGCCGCGGCGACGGTCTGCACGTTGTTGGCGGCCTCCTCGGCCGAGGCCGAGACGTTCAGCGCCTGCTGCGAGGTCTGCTCGGCGGAGGCGGAGAGGTTGCGGGCGGCCTCGGCCACTTCACGCGAGGACTGCGAGAAGCTGGTGGCGAGGTCCTTCATGCGGTTGACGAAGTCGCGGGCGAGGTTGGCCCGGCGCTCCACGGTGGCGCGCTCCACCGCCTCGCGCCGCTGCTGCTCCTCGCGGGCGGCGCGGCCGGCCTGAAGCTGACCACGCAGCACCTCCAGCCCCTTGGCCATGGCGCCGATCTCGTCGCGCCGGTCGGTCCCGGCGACGACATCGTCGAGCTTCCCCTCGCCCAGCCCCTTCATGACGCCCATGAGATTCTGGATGGGTGCGACGATGCCGCGGCGGACGAGGAACAGGCCGATCAGCGTGACCACCAGCGTCGCCACCGCGATGCTGCTGATGGAGACCATGCGCACATTGTTCGTGGTGGCTGTGAGCCCGTCGCTGATCTCCGCCGCCTCGTCGATCACCGCGTCGTTGAATGAAACGGTCGCCGCGATCACCGCGTCCAGCGCGGGCACGCAGTGCTCGCGGGCTTCCTGGGAGGCGGCATTGATGAGCTCGAGCGTCAGCGGCTGCTGGGCAATTTCGGCCAGCTTCGCGCAGTTCTCCGCTACCACCGTCGCCATCTGCGCCTTGATCGCGTCGATGGCCGTGGCGCGGTCGGGGACCAGCGTCTTGGCTTCGTCCGCCAGCTTCTCGAAGCGGGCGACCGCGTCCTTCTGGGCGTCCGTCGCCTTGGCGATCAGCACCGGGTCGGACTGGATGAGGCCGTAGAGCATCTGCGCCTCGAACGTCACCGCCGCCCGGGCGGCCCGGGCGATCCGCACGGTCGCCTTCTGCGGCCCGTCGATCAGCGCGGAATACTCCGCGTCGATCTCCGACATGACGGTGGCGCTGTAATAGGCGCCGCCCAGGCTGGTCAGGCCCAGGGCTATGAGAAGGCTCACCACCTTCCAGCTCATCGAGAGATTGGCGTATTTCACTGTGAAGGCTCCGCTTGACGTGATCGCGCTCCGCCGCCCGGAACACCCTTCACGGGTGCCGGGCCAGACACGGTTTCCCTAACGGTTAGGGAGGCGAGCTTGCACGGCGCTTGCGTACCCCCGCGGAAGGCGAGGGCGACAGCGGAGCCTCCGGGAGCGACACCGGACGCAGCGGGGCATGGGAGAGGCGACGGCGGCGCCCGGATGGGCTATCGCTCGGCGGGCCCCGTCGCCCGCCCGACCCAGCCCGTACCCGAGAGACCGATGACGACACCGCCGCGCGCCGCCAGCGCCAGCCCCACCCGAACCGTCCCGGCCGGCGCGGCGCCCTCCGCGCCCCTCGTGCGGGAGGCGCGCGACGCCGACCTTCCCGCCCTCCACTCCATCTACGCCCACCACGTCCTCACCGGCACGGCGAGCTTCGAGACGGCGCCGCCCACCCTGGAGGAGATGGCGGCGCGGCGTGCCGCCGTGCTCGCGCAGGGCCTGCCCTATCTGGTGGCGACGCTGGACGGCGCGGTGGCGGGCTATTGCTATGCCTCCGCCTATCGCCCGCGGCCGGCCTATCGCTTCACGGTTGAGGACTCGGTCTATGTGGCGCACGGCCTCGGCGGGCGTGGCGTCGGCTCGGCGCTGCTCGGCGCGCTCATCGCCCGCTGCGAGGCCGGGCCATGGCGCCAGATGATCGCGGTCATCGGCGACAGCGCCAATGCCGGCTCCATCGCCCTGCACCGCCGCCACGGCTTCGCCCCGGCCGGCACGCTCGGCGCGGTGGGCTTCAAGTTCGGCCGCTGGATCGATTCCGTGCTGATGCAGCGCGCGCTCGGCGCCGGAGACGCGACACCGCCGGCAGGCTGAGCGGAACCGGCATCCCCTGCCGGCCGTTTCCCTCGCGAGGCACTTCATGCCCATGGAGGAAAACATGTCCGATATCAGCAGCACCGCCGGTTCCGCCAGCAATGGCGGCAGCCAGTCCGCCACCAATGGCGGCCAGCACAACGACACCGGCAACACCGGCGCCCGCGCCGAGGAGCTGGCGAGCACCGCCTCGAAGAAGCTCGGCGAGGCCGGCGAGGCGGCGCGCGAGACCTTCGACAGCGCCCGCGAGCGCGCCAGCCAGCTCTACACCCGCGGCAATCTGGCGCTGGTACGCAACGCCGACCCGATTCCGAGCCTCGCCATCGCGGCCGCGCTCGGCTTCCTCGCCGGCTACGCCATCAGCGGCCGCCGCTGACGCAGCGACCACGCGCCGGCCGCCCCGGGGCGGCCGGTGCCGTCTGCGGCCCCGCGCCGCCGCTCTGGACCGCGTGAGCCCGGCTTCTCAGCGCGAGGAGTTGGTGAGGTCCGAACCCGAGGACGGCGCCATCGCGCCGGCCTTGTCGTCGACCGGGGAAACCGCCTTCTTGCCGCCCTTCTTCTTGGCGTCCTTGCCGCCCGCGGCGGCGGGCCGGCGCTTCTTCGGCACCTCCAGCGTGCGCTCGATGGTGTCGATGGCGCTGACCGGCTCGTTCTCCGCCGGCGCGGTCTCGGCGGCAAGGGTCTCGTTCTCCGCCGGCGCGGCCGCGGCCTCCGGGGCCTCCGGCTCGGGGGCGTGGGGAATCACCATCTCGCCCTGATCGGTGGTGGTGGGAAATTCGCCGGCATTCTCCAGCGCCTCCACCGGCTCGACCGGCTCGCCGGCCTCGCCGATCGGCAGCAGCGTGTCGCGCTGGCTGTCCTCGATGGCGACCAGCTCGCTCGCCAGTTCCCAGTGCCGCTCGTGCCGGCCATGCGGGTAACCCTCGGCGACCCAGAGGTGGTAGGCTTTCTCGCGTATGCGCTGCTCGCGGTCGTCCATGTCGGCTCTCTCCAGAAACGGGGCGGTGACGCTCAACGGGCGGATCGGCGGGCCGGTTCCGGCGGGACTGCCGGACCCGGCGAATCGCACATCCCATGACCATAGGCCAATCCGCCCCCGGCCGGCGTGACACTGCGCAAATACCGCCGCGCTTTTCCACGCGTGTCAGCGGGGGACGGCACCGGTACCCACGCGGAGGGCGAGGAAATCGACGAAGGCGCGGATGCGGGCGGCGAGATGCTCGTGGCCGACATAGAGCGCGTGCACGGCCTCGTGATCCTGCGGGTTGAAGGGCTCCAGCAGCGGCACCAGCGCGCCGTCGCGCAGGTCCGGCTCGACATGGAAGCGGGCGATGCGGGCGATGCCCAGCCCGGCGAGGCAGAGCTGGCGCAGGGTGACGCCGTTGTCCACCAGCACGTTGCCGAACACCTCCCGCGTCCAGGTGGCGCCGCTCGCGGGATCGCGGAACGGCCAGCCATCGAGGCTGCGGCGGAAATTGAAGCTGAGGCAGTTGTGCCCCTCCAGCGCCTGCGGCACCTCCGGCGTGCCGTGGCGGGCGAGATAGCCGGGCGCGGCGACGATGACGCGGGGGCTCTCCAGGATCTTGCGCGCCTTCAGCGTCGAGTCCCGCAGCGCCCCGGCGCGCAGCGCGACATCGGTGCGCTGGTCGATCAGGTCGATCACCGTGTCGGTGAGGGAGAGGTCCAGCTCGACCCGCGGGTGGAGGGCGAGGAATTCCGGCACCAGCGGCACCACGCAGCGCGTGCCGAAGCCCACCGAGGCGCTGACCCGCAGCCGCCCGCGCGGCTCGGCCCGGGCCCCGGCCGCCACGGCCCGCTCGGCTTCCTCGATCTCGCCGAGCACCCGCCGCGCCCGCTCGGCATAGACCTCGCCCTCCGCCGTGAGGTGCAGCGCCCGGGTGGAGCGGATCATCAGCCGGGTGCCGAGCCGGTCCTCGATCCGGGCGATCGCCTTGCTCACCGCCGAGGGCGACATGCCGAGCCGGCGCCCGGCGGCGGAGAAGCTGCCAAGCTCCACCGCCTCGACGAAGATCATCATCTCGCCCGCGCGATTGTCCAACGCCGCCACCTGTGAATGCGATTCACCGCAGGGTGGATGCAGAAGCGTGCCGCCGGCAAGAGCGGAGCCGGCGTCCGGCGCGCCGGGCTTGCGCCCGCCCCGGCGCCGCCCGCCCCTCGATCCCGCACCGTGGCCCGAGGCGCGACCGGAAGAAGCGGGCGGGGGCGCGACTCTGGGTCCATGGCGCGCCCCGGCGCGAGGCACTAGTCTGCGGCCCGTCCCGGAGTGCGGCCGGCCCGATCGAAGCGGTCGGGCCGGCAACGGCGCTCCCCCAGTGAAGGCGAGCGCGCGGCCCCGGCGGGCGGGCGCACGCTCCATGACCGGCCGGCGAGGTGCGCATGAGCGATTTCGACCTGATCGTGGTGGGCGGCGGCATCGTCGGCATCGCCACCGCCCGCGCCTTCGCCCGGGCCTTTCCCGGCTTCACGGTCGGGGTGCTGGAAAAGGAGCCGGCGCTGGCCTGCCACCAGACCGGCCGCAACAGCGGCGTCATCCATGCCGGCGTCTACTACGCCCCCGGCAGCCTGAAGGCCCGCTTCTGCCGCGAGGGCTCCGCCGATACGCTCGCCTTCTGCCGCGAACACGGCATCGCGTTCGACCAGTGCGGCAAGCTCATCGTCGCCACCGAGCCGGCGGAGCTGCCGCGGCTGGCCGATCTCGCCGCCCGCGCCCGCGCCAACGGCCTCGCCATCGAGGAGATGGACGGGCCCGAGCTCGCCCGGCGCGAACCCCACATCCGCGGCGTCGCCGGCTTCCTGGTGCCGTCCAGCGGCATCGTCGACTACCGCGCCGTGACCGAGGCCATGGCCGGCGAACTGACCGGGCGCGGCGGGACGATCCTCACCGGGGCGGAGGTCGCCGGCATCGCCGAGACCGCCGGCGGCGTCACGGTGGAGACCACGCGCGGGCGCTTCCGCGCCCGCCACCTCGTCGCCTGCGCCGGGCTGATGGCCGACCGGCTGGCGCGGATGTGCGGGGTGCGCGCGGATTTCCGCATCGTGCCGTTTCGCGGCGAATATTACCGCCTCGCCAAGCGGCGCGACCATATCGTGCGCCATCTCATCTACCCCGTGCCGGACCCGGCGCTGCCCTTCCTCGGCGTCCACCTCACCCGCATGATCGGCGGCTATGTCACGGTCGGGCCGAACGCGGTGCTCGCCTTCGCCCGCGAGGGCTACCGCTTCGGCGACGTCAGCCTGCGCGACCTCGCCGAGATGCTGGCCTATCCCGGCTTTCGCCGCACCATCGCGCGGAACCTGCGCTCCGGCCTCGGCGAGATGCGCAATTCGCTCAGCCGGCGGCATTACCTCGCGCTGTGCCAGCGCTACTGCCCGGAGCTGACGCTGGACGACCTGCAGCCCTACCGCGCCGGGGTGCGGGCGCAGGCGGTGCTGCGCGACGGCACGCTGCTGCACGATTTTCTCATCGAGGGCACCGCCGCCACCATCCATGTGTGCAACGCGCCCTCCCCCGCCGCGACCTCCGCCATGCCGATCGCCCGCCACATCCTGGCCCATGCCTGCCAGCACTGGGGCCTGCCCGCGCCGCTGGCGGCGTGAAGGAGAAATTTCCATGGTGCGATCGAACCGCCCCGGGCGCCCCGTGTTAGCGGTCTGCGCCGGGTTTTCGGGGCGCGCAGCAGCCAGGATCGCGTGATGAGCCGACTTCCGCCCGAATCCCCGACCGTGTCGCGCCGGCTCGACGGGACCGAGGGCTGGCAAAGCGGCCTCGGCTGGGACGGCGAGATGGAGCGCCTCATCCGGGGGCACGACTGGTCGGGCTCCCCGCTCGGCCTGCGCGAGCGCTGGTCGACCGCGCTCGAACAGGCGGTGCGGCTCATCCTGCCGGCGCGCGCGCAGATCGTGCTGTTCTGGGGCCCCGACTTCTGCGCGCTCTACAACGACGCCTACCGCCCCACCATCGGCGACAAGCATCCCCGCGCCTTCGGACGGCCGGCCCGCGAGGGCTGGGCCGAGCTGTGGGACGATCTCCACCCGCTGCTCGCCCATGTCCGCGACACCGGCGAGACGCTCTACGCCAAGGACCGGCGCTTCTACATCGAGCGCCACGGCTTCGGCGAGGACGTGTTCTTCGACATCTCCTATTCCGCGGTCACCGACGACGACGGCAGCGTCGGCGGCGTGCTGTGCCTCGTCAACGAGACCACCGAGCGCATCCGCGCCGAAATCGCGATGAAGGACAGCGCGGAGCGGCTGCGCCTCGCCACCCAGTCGGCGGCGATCGGCACCTGGGACTACGACCCGCTCGACGGCACGCTGCTGTGGGACGACCAGTGCCGCCGGCTGTTCGGCCTGGCGCCGGAGGCCCCCGTCACCTTCGAGGGCAGCTTCAAGGCCGGGCTGCACCCGGACGACCTCGCCCCCACACTCGCCGCGGTCGAGGCCGCGATGGACCCCGCCGGCAGCGGCCGGTTCGCGGTGGAATACCGCACCGTCGGCCTCTCCGACGGGGTGGAGCGCTGGGTGGCGGCGACCGGCAAGGCGCTGTTCGCGGGCGGGCGGGCGGTGCGCTTCATCGGCACCGCCCGCGACATCTCGCGCGACAAGGCGGCGGAGGCCGCGCTCTCCGCCTCCAGCCGGGCCCTGCGCGAGGAGACCCATGCGCTCGAGATTCTCAACGTCACCGCGATGCAGGTGGCGGCCGAGCTGGACCTCGACCGGCTGGTGAGCACCGTGGTCGCCGCCGACGCGGCGCTCACCGGGGCGGAGTTCGGCAGCTTCCTGCACAATCCCGGCGATGGCCTCGCCCATGGCTGCGGCGGCGCCGGCGTGTCGGATTTCCCGAGCCCGCTCGGGCCGGCGCTGCTGGCCGCCACCTTCCAGGGCCGCGGCCCGCTGCGCTGCGAGGACCTCACCCTCGACCCGCGCGTGGCGGACGGCGACCCCGCCGCGCGGGGCGGCGGCGATGCCGTGCGCAGCTACCTCGCCGTGCCGGTGATCTCGCGCTCCGGCGAGGTGATGGGCGGGCTGTTCTTCGGCCATTCCCTGCCCGGCATCTTCACCGAGCGGGCGGAGCGGCTGACCCGCGGCCTCGCCGCGCAGGCCGCCATCGGCATCGACAATGCCCGGCTGTTCCAGGCCCAGCAGCGGCTGAACCGCAGCCTCGAGGAACAGGTCGCCGCCCGCACGCTGGAGCGCGACCGCATCTGGACGCTCTCGCGCGACCCCTTCGTCGTGGTGGACGGCGACGGCCGCTGGGTCAGCGCCAGCCCGGCCTGGACCGACCTGCTCGGCTGGAGCCTCGAGGAGCTGACCGGGCGCGGGCCGAGCTGGATGGAACATCCCGACGATATCGGGCGCGCCGAGGCGGAGATTGCCCGCCTCGCCGCCGGCGACACGCTGACGCGGGTCGAAACCCGGTTCCGCGACCGCCAGGGCCGCTACCGCTGGTTCTCCTGGAGCGCGGCGCCGCAGGGCGACCTGATCTACTGCGTCGCCCGCGACGTCACCCTGGAGCGGGAGGCCGCCGAGGCGCTGCGCCAGGCCGAGGAGACCCTGCGCCACGCCCAGAAGATGGAGACCGTCGGCCAGCTCACCGGCGGCATCGCCCATGACTTCAACAATCTGCTGCAGATCGTCACCGGCAATCTGGAGATCATCGCCCGCAACCTGCCGGAGGAGCCGGCGCGGCTGCGGCGTTCGCTCGACAACGCCATGACCGGGGCGCGCCGCGCCGCCACCCTCACCCAGCGGCTGCTCGCCTTCGCCCGCCAGCAGCCGCTGGCGCCGAAGAAGGTGGACGCGAACCGGCTTGTCGCCGGCATGTCGGAGCTGCTCCACCGCACGCTGGGCGAAACCATCGAGATCGAGACCGTGCAGGCCTCCGGGCTGTGGCCGGTGGAGGCCGACCCCAACCAGCTCGAAAACGCCATCCTCAACCTCGCCATCAATGCCCGCGACGCCATGCCGGAGGGCGGCAAGCTCACCATCGAGACCTCGAACGCGATGATCGACGGCGCCTATGCCGGCCGCCACCCCGAGGTGCCGCAGGGCCAGTATGTCGTGGTCTGCGTCTCCGACACCGGCAGCGGCATGGACGAGGCGACGCTGAACCGCGCCTTCGAGCCCTTCTTCACCACCAAGGAGGTGGGACGCGGCACCGGGCTCGGCCTTTCCATGGTCTATGGCTTCGTCAAGCAGTCCGGCGGGCATGTGAAGATCTATTCCGAGCCCGGCCACGGCTCGACGGTGAAGATCTATCTGCCGCGCTTCGTCGGCCCCGGCACGGCGGAGGAGGACGAGCCCGCCGGCATCCCGGCGCCGGAGGCGAGCCGCGACGAGACCATCCTCGTCTGCGAGGACGATGCCGGGGTGCGCTCCTATTCGCTGGAGGTGCTGCGCGAGCTCGGCTATCGCGTGCTGGAGGCGGAGGACGGCGCCGCCGCGCTGCGGCTGCTCGACCGCACCGGCCGCATCGACCTGCTCTTCACCGACGTGGTGCTGCCCGGCGGGATGACCGGGGCGGACCTCGCCGAACGCGCCCGGAAGATGCGCCCGGGCCTCAAGGTGCTGTTCACCACCGGCTATGCCCGCAACGCCATCGTCCACCACGGCCGGCTCGACCCGGGCGTCGAGCTGATCACCAAGCCCTTCGGCTATGCCGATCTCGCCGCCCGGGTGCGCGACCTGCTGGACGGGCTTGCCGGCGCCGCGCCGGCGCGGGAGGAATGAGGCAACCTGCCCTCCCGGCCGCCGGGGATGCCGCCGGCCTCACGGCGGGGAGGCCGGCTCGTCCACGATGGAGGGCACGCCCGGGCCGACCACGACCTCGTCGCGGACCAGCCCGACGATGCCGAGGATGACGAAGACGATCACCAGCGCCGCCAGCAGGCCGCCGAACAGGCCGCGCGGACCGCGCCAGCGATGGCCGAGGAAGCCGCCACCGAGCAGCACGAGAATGAGGATCAGGATGAGGACGGTCTGCATGGAAGGCTCCCCCGCCGCCCCGCGCGGCGACGGCCGGCGGGGACGCTGTCAGCCGGGAACGCCGCTGGCGGCATCCGGCTCCTCCCGGCCCCGCCGCGGAACGCCGCGATGAGCGCGGCCGAGCTGGCGCTGCGCGGCGCCCGGGTCGTGGGTCATGACGGGCCGGTCGACATCCTCGTCTCCGGCGGCCGCATCGCCAGCCTCGCCCGCCCCGGCGAGGCGGCGGAAGCGGCGCGGGAGATCGCGGCGGGCGGGCGGCTCGTCATCCCCGGCTTCGTCGACAGCCACATCCACCTCGACAAGGCCTGCCTGAACGGGCGCTGCGGCCATCTCCAGGGCGGGCCCGGCGGGCTCAAGGCGGCCATCGCCGCCGTTTCGGCGCTGAAGCGCGATTTCACGGTGGAGGATGTCCACCGCCGCGGCGCCCGCGTGATCGAGAAGGCAATCGCCCGGGGCACCACCCATATGCGGACCCATGTCGAGGTCGACCCGCGGGTGGGTCTGCGCAGCTTCGAGGCCATCCGGGCACTCAGGCGCGACTATGCCTGGGCGCTGGACCTCTCCATCTGCGTGTTTCCGCAGGAGGGGCTCACCAACGACCCCGGCACCGCCGAACTGCTGGAGGCGGCGCTGGCCGGCGGGGCGGACCTGCTCGGCGGCTGCCCCTACACCGACACCGATCCCGCCGCCCATGTCGCGGCGCTGTTCGATCTCGCCCGGCGCCACGACGTCGACCTCGATTTCCACGTCGATTTCGACCTCGACCCCGGTTGGAACCACCTCGAGCTCATCCTGCGCCACACCGAGGCGGCGGGCTATGGCGGGCGGGTCGCGGTCGGTCACGCCACCAAGCTCTCCGCCATGGACCCGGCGGTGCGCGACGCGCTGGCGGACCGGATGGCGGGGGCCGGCGTCGCCCTCACCGTGCTGCCGGCGACCGATCTCTACCTGATGGGCCGCGAGGCCGACCGGCGGGTGCCGCGCGGGCTCGCCCCGCTGCACCTGCTGGCCGCGCGCGGCGTCACCGGCTCCATCGCCACCAACAATGTGCTGAACCCCTTCACCCCGTTCGGCGACGGCTCGCTGCTGCGCATGGCCAATCTCTATGCCAATGCGGCGCAGGTGGACCCCGGCGCTTTCCCGCTGTGCCTCGACCTCGTCACCCGCCAGCCGGCGCGGCTGATGCGCCTTGCCGGCTACGGCATCGCGCCCGGCAACCCGGCCGACCTCGTGGTGCTGGATGCCGCCGGCCCGGCCGAGGCGGTGGCGGAGATCGCCGAGCCGATCCTCGGCTTCAAGGCGGGGCGGGCCTCGTTCGAGCGCCCGGCCGCCCGGCTGCTGCCGCCCTGAGCGCGGCGAGCAGCGCGGGGGACGCGGGCGGAAGCGCGCACGGCAGCCATGCAGGGACGTAATCACGGCCCGTTCGTCACGGAAAGCGGCTATGCTGGCGCTTTACAACCTCCGGCCCCCGAAAGGCGCCCATGACCGCCCCCGATACCGACCTCGACGCCACGCTGACCCGGATCGCCGGGCAGCTCGGCTTCTCGCCCGACGCGGTGCGCGAGGTGTTCGCCGGGCTGCGCCGCAGCGGCGGCAGCATGGCGCAGTTCTCCCACCCCGATCTCGGCGGGATGGGGCAGTGGTCGAACGGCATGCTGATGATCGGCGACATGTTCAACCAGGGCCTCGCCTACCGCGTCGGCCAGCTCTGCGGCGAGCTCGCCGCCCTCGTCGCCCGGCTGCCGCCGGAGCCGCCCATGGGCTGGAACAGCGGCGGCGGCTGGCCGGCGGAACTCGGCAGCCCCTCCTCCTCCGGCGCGCAGAACCAGATGGCCTATGCGGTGTTCCCCGCCACCCGGCGGCTCGCCATCCGCGAGGGCGACCGGCTGAGCGTCTACGACACCGGCGAGCATTCCATCGGCGGGGTGTCGCAGCAGCAATCCGCCGGGCAGGACCTCGTCTTCACCAGCCAGTTCGGCACGGTACGGCCGCGCGATCTGGTCCGGGTCGACATCGGTGGCACCGGCCCGGCCGCCGCGCACGCGGAACCGCTTTACCCCGAACCCGCACCCGTCGTGCAGCCGGCGCCCCTCCAGCCGGCGCCTGCGGACCCCGCGCCCGCCCCCTATCGGGCGGAAGAGCCGCCGCCGGCCCCCGCCTTCCAGCACGCCCCGGAGGCCCCGGCCGTGCCGCAAACCCCGGCGTCTCCCCCTCCCCCGGCCTCTCCCCCTCCCGCCCAGCGCCCGGCCGCCGCGCCCGCCGGGGAACTCGATATCGGCGCACGGCTGGAGCGGCTGGCCGATCTCCACCGCCGCGGCCTCCTCACCGACGGCGAATACGCCGCCAAGCGCACCGAGCTGATCGCGCTGCTCTGAGGCGGCGCGACGGGTTTTCAGCGCGGCCGCGCCGCCGGGCGCGGGGCCGGGGCCGGCTCCGCCGCGGCGGCCTCGGCGGAGGCGCCCGTGGCTTCGGCCGTCACCAGCTTCAGCGCCACCAGTTCCGCCGGGCTGAAGTAGAACAGCTCCTGCGGCGGGGTCTCCATGGCGTGGATCCACACCCGCGCATCGACGCCCATGGCGAGGAGGTGGCGCTGCGCCTCGGCGGAGACCGCCTGCGCCCGGGCCATGCCCTCGCCCGCGCCACCCGTGCCCACCCCCGCCACCGCACCGGGCACGGCGAAGACCTGGTGCACGCCGATCGCCGCCCCGGCCTCCGCCACCCGGCGCACCCCGCCCGCGAAGAGCAGCGGGCAGGACGAGGCGCACAGCCCGCCGGCCGGAACCCGGCTGTCCAGCCCGCGTTCGCGCACAAGCCGGGCCATGGCCAGCGCCTCCTGCACCACCCCGCCCGGCGAGTTCAGCACGATCCGGGTGGCGTAGCCGCCGCGCTTCTCCAGCTCGGCGCGCAGCCGCTCCGCCGTGCCGGGCACGATGGTGCCGGTCATCTCCAGCCGGCCCTGCGGCCCCAGCTCGATCGTCATCGCCGCGCGCAGCCGCTCCTCCGGGGCCCGGGCGGGTCCGCCGGTGCGGGTGGGGTCCACCTCGCGGCGGATCGAGGGCAGGAAGGGCTCGATGCGCGGCCGCTCGCCGGGAATGGCGGTTTCCATCGGCGGCGGGGCCGGCGCCCTCAGCCGCTCGATCAGGTCCCAGCCGAGCACGGCGACGGTGAGGCCGAGAAGCAGCGCGAACACCGCCTGCAGCGCCACCGCCTCGGGATCGGCGCCGACCCGCCGGCGCCACAGCGGCGCCACCGGCGGGGCCGCCGCCGGCTCCGGCCCGGGCGGGGCTGCCATCTCCGGCGCCATCGGCCTCACTCCTTCTTCGGCCGCGCCGCCGCCAGCGGGGTCACGCTGCCGCCGCCGGCCGGCTCCGCCCCCGCCGGCCCGGCATCCACCGCCACGGCCTCGCCCGGCGCCGCCGCCGGCAGGAGGGGACCGGCGAGGGCGCGCTCGCCCTCGATGTCGCGCACCAGCCGCAGCGCGACGAGGAGCTGGCCCGCCGACAGGGTCTCCGCATCCGCCGGCTCGGCCTCGCGGCGGATGGCGGCCTGCACCACGCACAGGATGAGCACCAGCACCGCCGGCAGCAGGTCGATGGAGATGGCGCCGGCCCAGCTCGGCAGGAAATCGCCGGCATAGCGCAGCACCGCCTCGGCGGTGGAGAGCGGCTGGAACCGGGCCGGCTCCACCGGGCCGCTGCCGACGATCTTGTCGGCGGCCTGCGAGAGCGCGGTCGCCTGTGCCGCCACCGCCTTCTCGACGCTGCCGACCACCGCGTTCTGCCGGCCCGCCAGCTCGGCGGTGCGCCCGTCGGCGGCGGGGGCGATGAAGCCGGTGGCGAGGTCGTCCGCCGCCCGCTTCACCGCCGGGGCCATCGAGGTCTGCTCCAGCGAGGCGATGGTGCCGACCAGCTTCATCGCCTCGGCGCCGAACGCATCCGAGCGCGCCTTGATCTCGCCCTGGCCGGAAACCAGCTCGCGCATGCGCGCCACCTGGGCGCTGCCCTCGGCGTAGAGCGCGCGGGTGCGCTCGCCGCTCGCCACCACCTCGCGGCCGAGGTCGTCGAGCTGGCTCGACATCTGCGAGAGAAGCTGCACCACCGTGCCCGAGCCGCCGGTGCCGGTGAGGGCGCCGCCACGCTCGGCGTCGGCGAGGCGGGCGAAGCGGGTCGAGGCGAGCTGGATGTCGGGCAGCAGGCTCTGGGCGCCGAGCGCGCGGGTGTGGGCGCCGTCGAGGTCGCGGGTGTAGTTCTGCAGCGTCACCGCGAGGTGCTGCTCGATCGCCGCCGAGCCCGCCAGCGCCGCCGCGTTCAGCCAGGACGACATGGCGACGATCATCAGCGAGCCCAGCGCCATGGCGAGGCCGAGCCACAGCCGGCTCGACACCTCCCGCACATGGGGCAGGAACCGCATGAGGAACGACCAGAAGGCGTAGATCGCCACCGAGACCGCGGCGGAATAGATCAGCGCGGCGAAGAAGGTGATGAGCGGCGAGCCGTCCAGCAGGTCGCGCACGCCGAGATAGGTGTAGACGCCCGACGCCAGCGCGAGCACGGCGAGCGTCGTGCGGGTGAGCCGGTCGAGCCCGGTCACGCCCGCGCGCAGGGCCGAGCCCTTCGGATTGGCCATGGGATTGATCCTTCGACGATTTTTCCGAAGGCTGGGCAGGCTTTGCGCCACGAGTGCGGCAGCCCGGCGCACCCTGCGTCACGGCTGCGTGACGCAGCGGCACTCCGGTGCCGCCGGCGGGGCGCGGCGTCAGGCCGATACCGGCATCTTCAGCAGCGCCAGCGTGCGCTCGTCGGCCTCGCCGTCCCAGCACAGCGCGAGCGCGCGGCGGAACGGGCTGTCGGGCGCGCCGGAGGCGAGGTCGAACAGCGTCATCGAGGAGCGGAACTTGAGGTCGTCCGGGGTGCCGAACACCGCGCAGGGCGGCCGTCCCCCATGCGCCAGCACCGCCTCGGTCGTCTCGGCGAGCCGCGCCCCCAGCACGGGATGGGCGAGATAGGCCTGCGCCTCCTGCAGGCTGCGCACGGCGTAGCGCTCGGCCATGGGCGAGCTGCCGAGGCCGCGAAGCTGGGGAAAGACGAACCACATCCAGTGGGTCTTCTTTCGCCCGGCGCGCAGCTCGCCCAGCGCCACGGGGTGGACGCCGTCCTGCGCGGCGAGGAAACGGCGGAGCTCGAACGGGTCGGTCGCGGTCACGGCTGTCCTCCGGGGATGGAACGCGGCGGCGGCGCGCCGGGTTGGTGCGACAACGCCCAGCAGCGGAGAAGGACACATGCAGAGCGAGATTTATGAAGTGATCGGCCGCGAGGGGGAATGGATCGTTTCCCATGGCGGCTCCGACGGCATGGGCTACGCCACCAAGGAAGCCGCCTTCGAGGCCGCGGTCGCCGCCGCCTCCAACGCCATCAAGACCGGCGCCGAGGTGTCGATCGTGGTGCAGGGCGCCGAGCGCGGCGAGAGCGCGCTCGGCAACGCCCTCGACGAGCTGTCCTGACCCGGCGGCGACCGCTCGCCCTTCCGGCCGCTGGCGCTGAACGGTCGACCGCCGCGAGGCGGGCCGCGCGTCCCGTCACGCCGGCGTGATGGGCGGCAGCACGAAACCGGGGGAACCCCTCCCCCTCCCGCCCATTACCCCACCGGGATCACCTTGGGTCAGCAACGGGGGACAGGTGGCAGCACGCACGGCGCCTTGCCGCGCCATTGTCTCCGGCAGGCCCGGCTCCGTCATGCTGACGGGAAGGCCGGTTCACGCCGCCGCAGCCGGCAGGCCCGGCCGGGTCGCCGTGGCCCGTCGCGCGGCCGCCGGGGCGCTCGCGCTCACGCTGGCGGCCTGCTCCGGCCCGCAATCCGCGCTCGATCCGGCCGGCGACGCGGCGGAGGCCATCGCCGGGCTGTTCTGGGTGCTGCTCGCCGGGGCGGCGGTGATCTGGGCGCTGGTCATCGGCGCGGCGGTGTTCGCGCTGCGGTTCAAGACGCGGCCGATCAGCGAGCGCGCCGGGCTGCGGCTGGTGCTGTGGGGCGGCGCGGTGGTGCCGACCCTGATCCTGTCCGTCCTGCTGGTCTATGGCCTGCGGCTGATGCCGCTGCTGCGCGACCCCGCCGCCGAGCTGCGGGTGGAGGTGGTGGGTGAGCAGTTCTGGTGGCGCGTGACCTACCGCCCCGAAGGCGGGCCGGCGGTGGTGAGCGCCAATGAGGTGCGCGTGCCGGTGGGCGCGCGGGTGGAATTCAGCCTCGACGCGGCCGACGTCATCCACTCCTTCTGGATTCCCGCGCTCGGCGGCAAGGTCGACATGATCCCCGGCCGCAGCAACCGGCTGGCGCTGCGCGCCACCCGCACCGGCACCTTTCGCGGCGTCTGCGCCGAATTCTGCGGCCCCGCCCACACCCGCATGGCCTTTCCCGTGGTGGTGATGGAGCCGGAGGCGTTCCGCGCCTGGCTGGCGGAGCAGGCGCGGGAGGCGAGCCCGGCAGGGAACGAGACCTTCCTCGCCAATGGCTGCGGCGGCTGCCACGCCGTGCGCGGCACGCCCGCCACCGGCACCATCGGGCCGGACCTCACCCATCTCGCCAGCCGGCTCTCCCTCGGCGCCGACCTGCTGCCCAACGACGCCGCCTCGCGGGCGCGCTTCGTCGCCGAGGTCGACACGCTGAAGCCCGGCGCCCGCATGCCCGGCTTCGGCATGCTGCCGCCGGCCGAGGCCGCCGCCATTGCCGACTATCTCGGGAGCCTCGAATGAGCGGCGCCACCCTCGACCGCGACGCGGCCCGCGACGAGGCCCGCCGCACCGCCCAGCGCCAGCGGCTGCGCGCGGCGTGGAACCTGTCGCGCGGCTGGCGCTACTTCGCCAACGTCAACAACCAGGTGGTGGGGCTCTGGTACATCATCACCGCCTTCGCCTTCTTCCTCTTCGCCGGGGTGCTGGCGCTCATCATGCGGGCCCAGCTCGCGGTGCCGGAGAACGACCTCGTCTCCGCCGCCACCTACAACCAGCTTTTCACCCTGCACGGCACGGTGATGATGTTCCTGTTCGCCGTCCCGATCTTCGAGGCGGTGGCCATCCTCATCCTGCCGCAGATGCTGGCGGCGCGGGACCTGCCGTTCCCGCGGCTCTCCGCCTTCGGCTACTGGTGCTTCCTGATCGGCGGCTGCTTCGTCTCCGGCTCCATCTTCTTTGGCGCGGCGCCCGATGGCGGCTGGTTCATGTACCCGCCGCTCACCACCGACACCCGGCTGTCGGGCATCGGCACCGACATCTGGCTGCTCGGCCTCTCCTTCATCGAGATCGCCTCCATCGCCGCGGCGGTGGAGCTGATCGTCGGCGTGCTGAAATGCCGGCCGCCCGGCATGCGCATCAACCTGATGCCGCTCTACGGCTGGTACGTACTGATCGTGGGCGGCATGATCCTGTTCGCCTTCCCCCCGCTGATCGCCGGCGACATCCTGTTCGAGCTGGAGCGGCTGGCGAACTGGCCGTTCTTCGACGCGGCGCGGGGCGGCGACCCGGTGCTGTGGCAGCACCTGTTCTGGATCTTCGGCCACCCGGAGGTCTACATCATCTTCCTGCCGTCCATCGCGCTGCTGGCGATGATCGTGCCGACCTTCGCCCGGCGGCCGATCCTCGGCTATGGCTGGATCGTGCTGGCGGCGGTGGGCACCGGCTTCCTCTCCTTCGGCCTGTGGGCCCACCACATGTTCACGATCGGGATGCCGGCGATCTCGCAGGGCTTCTTCTCCGCCGCCTCGGAAGCGGTGGCGATCCCGACCGGGGTGCAGATCTTCGTGTTCGTCGCCACCCTGCTGGCGGGCCGCGCAGTCTACGGCACGCCGATGCTGTTCGCCACCGGGGCGCTGGCCATCTTCGTGTTCGGCGGGCTCACCGGGGTGATGGTGGCGCTGGCCCCGTTCGACTGGCAGGCCCATGACAGCTACTTCGTGGTGGCGCACCTGCACTACACCCTGATCGGGGGCATGTTCTTCCCGCTCATGGCCGGCATCTACTATTTCCACCCCTTCGTCTGCGGCACCATGCTCTCGCCCCGGCTGGGGCGCTGGGCGTTCTGGCTGATGTTCGCCGGCTTCAACATCGCCTTCCTGCCCATGCACATCACCGGCCTGCGCGGCATGCCGCGAAGGGTCTTCACCTACCCCGAGAATCTCGGCTGGGAGACGCTGAACCTCGTCTCCACCGCCGGCGCCTTCACCATGGCGGCGGGGGTGCTGGTGCTGCTGTGGGACGTGCTGCGGCCGGGCAAGCCGAAGGCGCCGCGCAATCCCTGGAACGCCGGCACGCTGGAATGGGTGGCGGGCGACCCGACCGAGCCGTGGGGCATACGCTCGGTGCCGCCGGTCTCCAGCCGCTACCCGCTGTGGCAGCAGGAGGGCCTGCTCGCGGGCATCGACGCCGGCGCCTACTACCTGCCCGACGCCCGCGAGGGCCGCCGCGAGACGCTGGTGAGCGACCCGCTCGACGCCACGCCGCGCCAGGTGCTGCGGGTTCCCGGCGACAGCTTCCGGCCGATGGTGGCGGCGGTGCTGGTGGGCGGCTGCTTCATCCTCGGCACCTTCCATTTCTGGATCGCCGCGCTCCTCTCCGGCCTCGCCGGGGTCGGCGCCATACTGGCGTGGCTGTGGACCGGCACCGCGGTGATCCCGGAAAAGCCGGAAAAGGACGCCGGCATGGGCCTCACCCTGCCGCTTTATGCCTCCGGCGCCGCCTCGGTGGGGTGGTGGGCGATGTTCATCACCATGACCGGGGACGGCACCGCCTTCATCAGCCTCGTCTTCGGCTATTTCTACTACTGGACCATCCACCCGGTGTTCCCCCCGGCCCATGCCGGAGGGCCGGGCCTGCTGTGGCCGCTGCTCGCGGTGGCGGCCGGCCTCGCCGGCTGGGGGGCGATGCTCGCCGCCCGCGCCGCCAACGCCACCGGCCGGGTGGCGGGCGCCCGCGCCGCGCTGGCGCTCGCCATGCTCTTCTCCCTCGCGGGCGCGGCGGCCTTTCTGCTCGGCCCCTGGCGCACCGGGCTCGACCCCACCCACCACGCCTATGACGCCATCGTCTGGGTGCTGGTCATCTGGGCGGCGGTGCACAACGCGGTGGGGGTGCTGATGCAGGGCTACTGCCTCGCCGGCTCCTTCGCCGGCAAAATGACCCCGACCCACGACATCGACCTGCGCAACGTCACGCTCTACGGCCACTTCGCCGCGCTCACCGCGCTGACCACCGGGGCGGTGGTCGCGCTGTTCCCCCTGGCGAGCTGAGGAGGCGGCGATGGTCTATGGCCGCGACGACGCCACTCTCTGGACCCTGCTGACGCCGCCCACCGTGTGGGCGCTGCACTTCCTGTTCGCCTATGTGGCGGCGGCGATGGCCTGCGGCGAGACGCCGTTCGCCCTCGGCCCGGTGCGGGTGGCGATCGGGGTGGCGACGGCCTTCGCCCTCGGCCTCATCGCGCTGGCCTGGAGGCAGGCCTACCGGCACTGGGGCAGGGGGGCCGACCGACCGCCGCACGACGCCCCCACCGACGAGGACCGCCAGCGCTTCCTCGGCTTCGCCACCCTGCTGCTGTGCGGGTTGAGCGCGGTCGCGGTGGTGTTCAGCGCCCTGCCGGCGGTGTTCCTGTCGGACTGCCGGTGATGGCGGCACGGACGCGGCGTCGGGCCGCCATCCTCGCCGGCCTCGCCCTGCTCGCCCTGCTGTGGGCCGGGCCGCTGCGCGGCGCCGGGCATCACGGCTTCACCGCCCATATGGCGATGCATATGGGGGTGGTGGCGCTGGCGGCGCCGCTGCTGGCGCTGGGCCTTGCCGGCGGCCGGCTCGACCCCACCCCGCGCCACGGCGCGCTGCTGGCGCCGCTGCCGCTCGCCATGCTGGAATTCGCCGCGGTGTGGAGCTGGCACGTGCCCGCCTTGCACGAGGCGGCGCGGGCGAGCGGCGCGGTCTTCGCGCTGGAACAGGCGAGCTTCCTCGGCGCCGCGCTGCTGCTGTGGCTCGCCTGCCTCGGCGCGGCGGAGCGGGAGGGCCGCCGGCTGCTCGGCGCGCTCGCCCTGCTGATCACCTCCATGCACATGACCCTGCTCGGCGCGCTGATCGCCTTCGCCAGCCGGCCGCTCTACGGCCATGGCGGGCACGGCGCCGGCCCCGCCGCGCAGGTGGCGGAACAAGTGGCGGAACAGGTGGCGGACCAGCAGATGGGCGGCATCGTGATGCTGCTGGTGGGCGGCGCGGTCTATCTCGCCGGCGGCGTCGCGCTGATGGCGGGGGTGCTGTTCGCCGAACCGGACCGGGAGACCGCGCGATGAAGGGGCTCGACCGTCGCCTCCGGCTGCGCCACCTCGCTTATGGGCTCGCCGGCCTCGCCCTTGCCGGCGGGCTGGTGGCCTGGGCGGGGCTGGTGAACATCGGCGCCTCGTCCGGGCACTGGTCCGTCACCAATGTCGCGCTGCACTGGGTGATGCGGAACGCGGTGCGCACCTATGCGCTGCTGGAGCCGGCCCCGCCCGCCGGGCTCGACGAGGCCGCGCGGGTGCGCCGCGCCGCCGGCCATTTCGAAGCGGCCTGCGTGTTCTGCCATGGCGCGCCGGAACGCCCCTCCCCGCTGCTCGCCGCCCGCATGACGCCGCCGCCGCCCCCGCTCACCCATGTCGCCGAGCACTGGGGCGCGCGCGAGCTGTTCCGCATCGTCCGCCACGGGGTGAAATACACCGGCATGCCGGCGTGGATCGCGCTCGGCCGCGAAGACGAGGTGTGGGACATGGTCGCCTTCCTGAAGGCGCTGCCGGCGATGGACGACGCCGCCTATCGCCGCGCCGCGCTCGGCCCGCAGGGGCCGGAGCCGACCGCCGACACCGCGCTGGCCGGCTGCGTGCGCTGCCACGGGCGCGACGGCGGCAGCGACGGCGGCGCCTTCCCGGTGCTGGCCGGGCAGAGCGAGGCCTATCTCGCCGCCAGCCTCGCCGCCTTCGCCAGCGGCCGGCGGGCGAGCGGCGTCATGCAGTTCGCCGTCGACGGGCTGGAGGAGGCCGAGCTCGCCCGCCTCGCCCGCTATTACGCCGGCCTGCCGGGCCTCGGCGAGGCGCCGCCGGCCGCGGAGACGGCGAGCCCGGCCACCGCCACGGCGGCGCCGGGAACCGGAGGGGGCGGCGGCCCCGCCGCCGGCCCGGGCGCGTGGGGGCTGGAGATCATCGCGCGCGGGCTGCCGGCCGAGGGCGTGCCGGCCTGTGCCGGCTGCCACGGCCCCTCCAGCGCCCGCAACCCGGCCTATCCCCGCCTCGGCGGCCAGGACGCGGCCTATCTCGCCAATCAGCTCCGGCTGATGAAGGCGGAGGCGCGCGGCGGCGGGCCCTACCAGCGGGTGATGCAGGTGATCGCCGGGCGCCTGCCGGAACAGGCCACCGACGCGGACGCCGCCGCCTATGCCGGTCGGCCGGCGGGTCCCGCGCCCGCCGCCCGGCCGGACTGACCGGCGAGGCCCGGCGCGCCCCGGCACGGGCGCCGGAAGCGGCGGGCGGCGCGGTCCGGCGCGGCCCCGTGGCGGCACGGCAAGGCGGCACGCGAAGACGCAGAGAGCGCCGCCTCTCCGGCGCGCGGAGAGCCCCGCGCGGCACCGCGCCGGAAGCGGCGACGACGGGCGGGCTCCGGCCGACGCAAAGCGGACGATACGACACCACGGGGACAGGGCTGCGACCGGGAGGCGGCCTGTCCGGGAGCCGCCGAAAAGCCGGCCCGGGGGAAGGGAAAGCGGCGGTGAGCCGCTTGCCTCCACCCGCGCGCGTCAGCCGCCGGAGGACGGCGCCGGCCCGGCCGGGGCGGTCGCCGCCGGGGTCTGCCCCCGCACCCGCCACACCGCATTGCCGACATCGTCGGCCACCAGCAGGCCGCCGCGCCGGTCCACCAGCACCCCGACCGGACGGCCCTGCGCGTTGCCCTCGCCGTCGAGGAAGCCGGTGAGCAGTTCCTCCGGCATGCCGGAAGGCCGCCCATTGGCGAACGGCACGAAGATCACCCGGTAGCCCGCCGGCGGCTCACGGTTCCACGAGCCGTGCTGGCCGATGATCGCCCCGCCCTGGAAGCGCGCGCCGAAGGCGGGGTTGTCGACAAAGGTGAAGCCCAGCGAGGCGGTGTGGGCGCCCAGCGCGTAGTCCGGGCGGATCGCCCGCGCCACCAGCTCGGGGCGCGGCGGCTTCACCCGGTCGTCGACGTTCGATCCGTAATAGGAATAGGGCCAGCCATAGAAGCCGCCCTCCTTCACCGAGGTCATGTAGTCCGGCACCAGATGGTTGCCGATCTCGTCGCGCTCGTTCACCGACACCCAGAGTTCGCCATTGGCGGGGTTCCAGTCGATGCCGACCGGGTTGCGCAGCCCGCCGGCGAACACCCGGCTCGCCCCGCTGGCGACGTCGATCTCCAGCACGGCGGCGCGGTTTTCCTCCTCCTCCATGCCGTTCTCGGCGGCGTTGGAGTTGGAGCCGACGCCGACATAGAGCCGGGCGCCGTCGGCGCTGGCGAGCAGGCTCTTGGTCCAGTGGTGGTTGCGCCCGGCCGGCAGCGCCGCGAGCCGGGTGCCGGGGGCGGTGATCCCGGTCGCGCCCTCGGTGTAGGGAAAGCGCATCACCGCATCGGCATTGGCGACATAGAGCTGGTCGCCGATCAGCGCCATGCCGAAGGGCGAGAACAGGTTGGACAGGAACACGGTCTTCGTCTCCGCTACCCCGTCGCCATCGGCGTCGCGCAGCAGGGTGATGCGGTTGGCGCTCTCGGTCTGCGAGCCGGCCTTCTTCATGAAGAGCCCCTGCACCCAGCCGCGCAGGCCCCCGCTCGTCCCCTCGGGCTTGGGCGGGGCGTCGCTCTCGGCGACGAGGACGTCGCCATTGGGCAGTTCGTAGAGCCAGCGCGGGTGCTTCAGGTCGCGGGCGAAGGCGGTGACCGCGAAGCCCTCGGCCGGGCGCGGGGCCGCGCCGTCCCGCCAGCCCACCGCGTCGGCGACCTTGATGGTGGGAAGCCAGCTCGCCTTCGGCTCGGGCAGGGTGGGGTTGGCGCCGTATTCGGCGGATTCCGGCAGGGTCGGCCCGCTCTCGCCGCAGCCGGCGAGCAGCAGCGCGGCGACTCCGACCAGCGCGAGGCCGCCGCCGTGGCGAAGCGGGGGGCGGCGGACGGGGCGGACAGGCGCCCCGAGGGGACGTGGGATGGCGCGCATGATCGTGATGCTCCTGATGCGGAGGTGAGTCCGGTGATGACCGGAAGAGCCGGCCGGTCCGAGAGGGGCGAGGGCCGGCGGCGCGGGAGCGCCGGCGGCCGGGTCGCCCGCAGCCGGGGCGCCCGATAGGGAAAGGCGCGAACGCGCCGCGCGTTCCGCCCTCTCCGCCAGGGCCGGCCGGAAGAGCCGCGATGCCGTCTGACAATCCGGTGAGGCGGGCCGCACTCACGACCCGGGCCCGGCAGCCCGTCTCGTCAGGAACCACCCCGGGGCAGGACACCCGGTCCCCAGAGGCCGGGCCGGCAGGCGCCCGGCGCCGGCCTTGCCGCGGCGGATGCGGTGGCCGCTCAGGGCGGCGTCATGATGGTGGGGGTGCCGCAATCGGCCGTGGCGCAGGCCGGCGGATCGCTCGGCGTGGCGCCGCCGCCGGCTCCCGGCAGGCCGGGCGTGCCGATGTCGCCCGCGCCGCCGGTGCCGGGCATGCCCGGTGTGTGCGGGGTGCCGATGTCGCCGGGCGAAGCGGGATTCGCAGGGTCGGGCCGCCGCACCGCCGGGGCGTCGGGCGGGGTGGCGAGGCCGGGACGCGGGGTGTTGGCGGAGGGGTTGCGCAGCGCCGGGTTGCCGGCGTCCGGCGCGGTGAGGCCGGAACCGCCGGTGGCGCCGGCGCCGGTCGGGCCGCCGGTACCACTGCCGCTCGCTCCGCCGGTGCCGCTGCCGCCGCTCCCGCCACCGCTCTGGGCGAGGCTCGGCCCGATCGCCAGCGCGACCGCGAGCAGCACGCCCGCCGCCGCCAGGGTCGCCCGGCCGAGCGCTTCCGTGAGCGGCGCCGGCCGCCGCCCGGCCTCTCCCGCCCGGAGCCGGAAGGCGCCGTGCCGGGTGGAGGGAAGCGCCGCCGGCGCAACGCCGCGCCGGGGCGCCATCGCGATAAGCGGCGCGGCGGCGGCGTGGTTTCGGGCGGCGTGATGGTGGCGGCGGGTGGTCGGGTTCGGCATCGGAACGCTCCCTGCGCGCAGGACCTCGACGCGCCAACGCGCCGCGGCCGGACCCGTTCCGGCCCGCTCCCTTCCCGGCGGAAGCCCGCCGGCTCCGCGCCGGAGGTTTCGCCCGGCCTCAGGCGGCGCGGGCGCCGTAGCGGCGGGCGGCCTCGATGGCGAGCCCGGTGCCGACCGAGCCGAAGGTGTCGCCCTCCACCAGCCGGGCCTGCGGCGCCGCCGCGACGATGGCGGCTCGGACATGGGGCAGCCGGGTGGAACCGCCGGTGAGGAACAGCGCGTCGATGTCGGCAAGGCCGAGCCCCGCCGCGCGCACGCAGGATTCCACCCGCGCCGCGATGCGCCGCGCCAGCTCGGCGGTGTGGGTCACCAGCGCCGGGGCGAGGATCTCCCGCGCCAGCCCCGGTTCCAACCAGCCGAGATCGACCGTGGTGGAGGGACGCGAGGAGAGCGCGATCTTGGCCTCCTCCGCCTGCATGGCGAGGGTGTGGCCGCGCTGCTCGGCGAGCACGTGGATGAGGCGTTCCACCCGCTCCGGCTCGGCCGCCTCCCGGCGCACCTCCTGCAGTTCGCGCAGGGTGCGGGCGGTGTAGAGCCGGTTGATGCGCGACCAGGTCGCCAGCTCGTGGAAATAGCCGCTCGGCACGTCGCGGCCGGGCCGCTTCATCGGGCTGCGGTAGCCCAGCAGCGGCATCAGCTCGCCGAGGCTGAGATGGCGGTCGAAATCGGTGCCGCCGATCCGCACGCCGTCATTGGCGAGGATGTCGGCGGCACGCTCGGCCGCGCGGTGGCGCTCCGGGCTCAGCCGCACCACCGAGAAATCCGAGGTGCCGCCGCCGATATCGGCGATGAGCGCGATCTCTTCCGCCCGCACCTGCTGCTCATAGTCGAAGGCGGCGGCGATCGGCTCGAACTGGCACGACACCTCGCGGAAGCCGACCGTGGCGGCGACCTCGCGCAGCACCGCCTCGGCGCGGGCATTAGCGGCGGCGTCATTGTCGACGAAAAAGACCGGCCGGCCCAGCACCACCGCCTCGATGGCGCGGCCCTCGCCGGCCTCGGCCCGGCTTTTCACCGTGCGGAGAAAATCGGCGATCACCTCGCGAAAGCCGATCGCGCTGCGGCCGACCTGGGTCTTCTCCTCGATCAGCGCGCTGCCGAGCACCGACTTGATGGAGCGCAGCAGCCGGCCGTCCTGCCCGTCGACATAGCGGGCGATGGCGGCGCGGCCGATCTCGGCATGGCCGTCGCGGTCATAGAACAGCGCGCTGGGCACGGTGACGGCGTCGCCCTCCAGCGCCGCGAGACGCGGGCCATTCGCCCCGGCGAGGCCGAGTGTGGTGTTGGAGGTGCCGAAATCGAGGCCGCAGGCGATCATCCGAAGCGCTCCCGGGGGGTGGGGGAGCGCGGTCTCATACAGCAATGCGGCGGCAATGGCGCGGGCCGGCGGCGGAAATCAACACCCCCGGCGTCTCAGGCCGGCAGGTGGAGGAAGCCCTGCACCCCGACATAGACCCCGACCAGCGCGATGAGCACGCCCGACACATAGGGCGCCCGCCGCGCCAGCCCGCCGAACCACGCCCACCGCGCCCCGGCATGGCGCACGCCGAGCGCCGCCACCACCCCGACCGACACCATGGTGACGGCAAGGCCGATTGAAAAGCACAGCACCAGCACGCTGCCCAGCGCGAAGGCGCGCAGCTGCAGGCAGAGCAGCAGCACCGTCACCGCCGCCGGGCACGGCATCAGCCCGCCGGTGAGGCCGAACAGCACGATCTGCCCGGTGCTGGCCTGCCCACCGGCGAAGCGGCGGCGGAGATCGGCGGCATGGGCCCGCTCATGCGCGTCCTGCCAGCCGCCGTCGCCGATCTCCCGTCCCTCGGTATGGGCGTGGCCGTGGTGGTGGCCGTGGTGGTGGCCGTCGGCGGGCTCGGTGAAGGTAAGGTCGTGCCGTTCGGCGGCGGCACCGCTGCCAAGGGTAAGCTGAACGGCGAAGGCGTGCGGCTCCGGGATCGTCTCGCGCGATTCGAGACGGTCGCCGTGCCGCTGGAAATCGAAGGCCTGCCGGGCACCATCCGGCCGGCGGGTCTCCAGCCGCACCTCCGGCCAGCCCGGCCACGCCGGCGCGCCGCCGGGCACCCCCGGCGCCGTCTCGTCCGGCTGCGCCGGCACCCCCGGCGCTATCTCGTCCGGCTGCGCCGGCACCCCCGGCGCTATCTCGTCCGGCTGCGCCGGACCTGCCGCCCGGCGCAGCCGCCAGCGCGCACCGGACGCGTCTTCATGGAGTTCGAGCACGAGCCGCCCCCCTGCGCTCGCCACCGCGCGCGTCTCGGGCTCCGGGTGGGGGTGATCGTGAGCGTCGTGATCGTGGTGATCGTGCGCGGCGCGGGCCTCCGCCGCCGTGCGCCACAGCATCCAGCCGGCGATGGAAAGGATGATCACCGCCGAGCCGATCTGCAGCCAGGGCTCGGCCTGCGCGACGTCGAGCCCCTGCCACAGATACATGCCGGTGAGGGCGATGCCCCAGACCACCGCCGTGTGGGACACCGTTGCGGCCAGCCCCAGCAGCACCGCCTGCCCCACGGTGCCGCGCACCGCGACGATGAACGCCGCCATCAGCGTCTTGGAATGGCCGGGCTCCAGCCCGTGCAGCGCGCCGAGCAGGATCGCGCTCGGAATGAAGAGCCAGGCATGGGCGGCACCCTGCTGAAGCAGCTCGGCGAAGCTGGGCATCGGGTTCCTCATCCCTTGCGGCCAGCGCCGCACCCGCGAGCGGCAGGCGGCAGGCGGCAGGCGGCAGGCGGCAGGCGGCAGGCGGCCGCACCTTGGGAGCGCCCGGCGGCGGGCGTCAATGTTGCCCGGAGGGAACAAGAGTTTGAACGCGCTGTGGGTCCTTCTTGCGGCCGCTGCCGACCGAAGGCCGAGAGATGCCGGGGTCGTCCAGCCCCTCCGCACGCGATCTCACAGCTCCGCCATGGCAGGCTAGATCAGCTTCCCCGGACCTGAACTGCCGGGAAATTGCCAACCCATAGCAGTCACAGTGTCCATGATGCTACAAATGATCTCGGTAACATTCGCCTGAACCTGCTTCAGGTCTTCCGAGTCGATGGGGGTATCAAATATTTCCTTCGGTCCATCCTTATTATAAGGCACAAAAAACGGAACCGATGCCCCGCGCTCGTCGGGCGGTCGCCACGAACCGTGACAAAGCACGTTGCGAAAGCGGGCGGCCGCCTTGATGTGCTCTACAATCTCATCGACATTTTCGGTGACGTTTTCCGGATTTTTCCGCGCCGCCCTGCCGAAAGAATCAGCAAGTTGACCAAGTTTACCGGTCAGGGCCAGATCAAGCTGAGAAGACCAGGCCTTATACCCGGCCTCGAATTCCTTCAGATTGCAGCGCCGGGTCCCGGTCAGAGCGTAGATAGCCCTGCCGAGGGTTTCCTCGAGAAAACCAAAAGAGGCGACAGTCCTGCCGAGCTGCTCCCAAAAATCCGGTGAATGCTTGTGCGTCGGAAAAAGAGGAGGCAATTCCGCGCGATTGATGAAGAACCGACTCATGACGTCGTCGCTCATGACCGCCCACCGAATCATCGTATTGCAATCCTTGGACCGGATCGTAACACATGGCACGGTCTGCCACCCGCAGTGGCGGGCAGGCTCGTTGTTATCATTTTTACACGACATGATGAGCGCTCTCGGCGGCCTTGTCTTCACACGGGAGTGGCGTCAAACAAGCCGCCACGGAACGGCATAAGCGGCCGCCGACAACGCCCCGTCCCACCCCCTGTCCGCCGATCCACGACACACACCCCGGAGACCCGCCATGCGCCTGATCCACGCCCCGACCTCCCCTTTCGTGCGCAAGGTGATGGTGGTCGCCCATGAGAGCGGGCTCGCCGACGCGATCGAGACCGTGTTCAACCCGGCGAGCCCGCTGCAGCGCGACCCCGCGCTGACGGACGCCAACCCGCTCGGCAAGATCCCGGTGCTGGAGCTGGCGGACGGCACCGCGCTCTATGACAGCCCGGTGATCTGCGAATACCTCGCGGGGCTCGGCGGGGCGCCCGGGCTGTTCCCCGCCGCCGGCCCGGCGCGCTGGGCGGCCCTGACCCAGCAGGCGCTCGGCGACGGGCTGCTCGACGCCGCGCTGGCGGCGCGCTACGAGGCGACCCTGCGGCCGGAGCCGCTGCGCTGGGAGGGCTGGCGCGACATCCAGCTCGGCAAGATCGCCGGGGCGCTGGCGCGGATGGAGGCGCTGGTGCCGGAGCTGCCGGAGGCCCCCAGCATCGGCACCATCACCTTCGGCTGCGCGCTGGGCTATCTCGACTTCCGCTTTCCCGACCTCGACTGGCGCGGCCGCCACCCCGGCCTCGCGCCGTGGTTCGCCGCCTTCGACGCCCGCCCCGCCATGGCGGCGACCCGCCCGCACGAGCGGCGCGGCTGACGGCGGGTCGGCGGGTCGGCGGGTCGGCGGGTCGGCGGGTCGGCGGGTCGGCGGGT